>JBBCGJ010000001.1:1200000-2400000 GCA_037200985.1 Rhizomicrobium sp. | reverse complement strand
TTTCGTCTTCGCCGTCGCGGGGGAGGAGTTCGGCCTGATCCTCTGCGGCGTCATCGCGCTCCTGTTCTGCCTGTTGACGGTGCGTCTCCTGCTCCGCTCCGCCGACCAGCGCGACCGCTTCTCCCAGCTCGCCGGCGCCGCGCTCGCCACCGTCACGGCGCTCCAGGCCTTCATCAACATGGGCGTCGCGGTCAGCCTGTTGCCGGCCAAGGGCATGACGCTGCCGTTCATCTCCTATGGCGGCTCCTCGCTGTTCGCGGTGGCGCTGACCATGGGCTTCGCGCTCGCGGTGACGCGCCAGCGCCCGCAGCTTCCCACCCGCGATCCCTCGCTGTTCGAACTGTTCGGGGCGCGCGCATGAGCCTGATCGTGCTCTCGGCCGGCGGTACCGGCGGCCATCTTTTCCCGGCGCAGGCGCTCGCCGGCGAGCTCCAGAAGCGCGGCAATGCCATCGTCGTGATGACCGATGCCCGCTTCAAGAACTACGCCACCGCCTTCCCCGGCGCCCGGATCGAGA
The DNA here is from genome assembly GCA_037200985.1 of Rhizomicrobium sp. NCBI lineage: Bacteria > Pseudomonadati > Pseudomonadota > Alphaproteobacteria > Micropepsales > Micropepsaceae > Rhizomicrobium > Rhizomicrobium sp. The sequence continues at coordinate 2,399,483 of JBBCGJ010000001.1, read as the reverse complement.
CCGTGCCCTCGGCCGCCTTCTCCGACCGCTCGATCCTGGGCCTGATGGCATCGCCCTTCGAGATCGTCGGCGGCATCGTGATGTCGCTGATCAAGCTGGCGCGCCTTCGGCCCGCGGCCGTGGTCGGCTTCGGCGGCTATCCGAGCGTGCCGGTGATGCTGGCCGCCATCGTCACGCGCGTGCCCACCGCCATCCTCACGCCGGACGCCCTGATGGGCCGCGCCAACCGCCTCGTGATGAACAGCGTGAACCTGATCGCCGCGAATTTCCCGCTGGTGCGCTTCGTCCCGAAGGACATGGCCAAGGTCGTCTACACCGGCAACACGCTGCGCCCCGAAGTCGTGGCGCTGGCCGGCGCGACCTATGAAACGCCGAGCGCGGCCGGCCCGCTCAAGCTGCTGGTCTTCGGCGGCAGCCAGGGCGCCCGCGTCTTCAGCGAGATTGTCCCCGCCGCCGTCACGCTCCTGCCCGACGCGCTCCGCACCCGTCTCGACATCGTGCAGCAATGCCGCCCTGAAGACCTCGACGGCGTCAAAGCCGTCTACGCCAAGGCCGGCGTGAAGGCCGAGCTTGCGCCGTTCTTCGGCGATCTGCCGCAGCGCATGGCCGCCGCCCATCTCGTCATCTGCCGCTCCGGCGCCGGCACGGTCAGCGAGCTCGCCGTCATCGGCCGCCCCGCCATCATGGTCCCGCTGCCGCACGCCCTCGACGACAACCAGACGCCCAATGCCGACGCGCTGGCCAAGGCCGGCGGCGGCTGGCGGGTGCGCCAGTCCGAACTCACGCCGAAGAAACTCGCCGACATGCTGACCGAGGCGTTCGCGACGCCGGGCGATCTCGCCCAGCGTGCCGCGGCCGCCCGCGCCATCGCCAAATCCGACGGCACCCAGCGCTTCGCCGACGCGGTTCTCAAAATCGCGAGGGCCGCATGAGCGTCCCCGCGCACACCCGCGTCCCCCTCGACGTCGGCACCATCCATTTCATCGGGATCGGCGGTATCGGCATGAGCGGCATCGCCGAGATCATGCACAATCTGGGTTACAAGGTTCAGGGCAGCGACGTCGCCGACAACGCCAATGTCCGGCGCCTGAAGAAGATGGGCATCCCCGTGATGCTCGGCCACGATCCGGCGAACCTGGCCGACGCCCACGCCGTGGTCTATTCCTCCGCCGTCAAGCCCGGCAATCCGGAGTTCGACGCCGCCCGCGCCCAGAGCCTGCCGCTCGTCCGCCGCGCCGAGATGCTGGCCGAGATCATGCGCCTGCGCTCCTGCGTCGCCGTCGCCGGCACCAACGGCAAGACCACGACCACGACGATGATCGCCGCCCTGCTCGACGCCGGCGGGCTCGACCCCACCGTGGTCAACGGCGGCATCATCAACGCCTATGGCACCAATGCGCGGCTCGGCGCCGGCGAATGGGTCGTGGTCGAGGCCGACGAGAGCGACGGCACCTTCCTGAAGCTCCCCGCCACCGTCGCCGTCGTCACCAACGCCGATCCCGATCATCTCGATTTCTACGGCACCTTCGACAGGATGCGCGATGCGTTCCAGCGCTTCATCGAGAACATTCCGTTCTACGGTTTCGCCGTGCTCTGTCTCGATCATCCCGAGGTCCAGGCCATGGTCGGCCGGATCGAGGACCGCCGCCTCATCACCTATGGCTTCAGCCCCCAGGCCGATGTCCGCGCCACCGGCGTGCGCTTCGAGAAGGGTGTGTCGCATTTCGACGTCGTCATCACCGACCGCCGCACCAGCGGCCAGATCCGGCTCGAGGATATGTGCCTGCCCATGCCGGGCGAGCACAACGTCCAGAACGCCCTGGCCGCGATCACCGTGGCGCGCGAGCTCGGCGTCGCCGACGACACGATCCGCACCGCGCTGGCGAAGTTCGGCGGCGTCGGACGCCGTTTCACCAAGGTCGGCGAATGGGCCGGCGCCGCGATCATCGACGACTACGCCCACAACCCCTTCAAGATCGCCGCCGCGCTCAAGGCCGCGCGCCAGGCCTATGCCGGCCCGGTGATCGCCATCGTCCAGCCGCACCGCTACACCCGCCTGCGCGACACCTTCGAGCAGTTCGCCAAATGCCTGAACGACGCGGACGTCGCCATCGTCGCGCCGGTCTACGCCGCCGGCGAACAGCCTATCGAAGGCATCAGCCGCGACTCCTACGCCGAGGCCCTGCGCGCCCACGGCCATCGCGACGTCCGCGTGATTGACGGCGCCGAGGATCTGCCGGCGATGTTGCGCTCGCTCGAAAGCACGCTGGAGAACGGCGCCATCGTTTTCCTCGGCGCCGGCTCGATCACGCAATGGGCGAACGGTCTCGAAGTCGTGATGGAAGCGACGGAGGGTCGAACGTGATGATGACCCGTCCCTGCGACGCCCTTCCTCCCGTGCGCGGCACCTATACGATGGGTGCCCCGCTGAAGGACCTCGTCTGGTTCCGCGCCGGTGGCCCGGCGGAGATCCTGTTCCGCCCCGCCGATGCCGACGACCTCGCGACCTTCCTCGCCGCCAAGCCCGCCGACACCCGTGTCAGCGTGATCGGCGTCGGCTCGAATCTCCTCATCCGCGACGGCGGCATCCCCGGAGTCGTCGTGCGGCTGCCCGGCACGATGGGCAAGGTGACGGTCGACGGCACCCGCCTCACCGCCGGGGCCGCGGCGCTGGATGCCAATGTCGCCAAGACCGCCGCCGATGCCGGCATCGCCGGCCTCGAATTCCTGCGCGGTATCCCGGGCACGGTCGGCGGTGCCCTGCGCATGAACGCCGGCTGCTACGGCCGCGAGATCAAGGACATCCTCGTCGAAGCCACCGCCATCGATGCGCGAGGCCATGTCATCCGGCTCTCGCCCGCCGACATGGGCTTCACCTATCGCCACACCGCCGCGCCCGACGATCTGATCTTCGTGTCCGCCGTCTTCGAAGGCCTGGCCGACGATCCCGCCGCCGTCCGCGCCCGCATGGACAAGCTGATGGCCGACCGCGAAGCGTCGCAGCCCGTGAAGACCAGGACCGGCGGCTCGACCTTCAAGAACCCGCCCGGCAAGAACGCCTGGAGGCTGATCGACGAGGCCGGCTGCCGCGGCCTGATGCACGGCCCGGCGCAGGTCAGCCCGCTCCATTGCAACTTCCTGATCAATACCGGCGACGCAACCGCCGCGGATATCGAAGCACTTGGCGAAGAGGTCCGCGCCCGCGTCAAGCAGACCTCCGGCATCGAACTCGAATGGGAAATCAAGCGGGTGGGCATCGCATGACCGCATATAAGAGAGTGGCCGTCCTGCTCGGCGGGCGTTCCGCCGAACGCCCTGTGAGCCTCTCGTCCGGCAAGGGCTGCGCCGCCGCCTTGCGCGAGGAGGGTTTCGACGTCGTCGAGATCGATCCCGGCGAAGACCTGGCGCGCCAGCTTCTGGGCGCCAAGCCCGACGCGGTGTTCAACGCGCTGCACGGCCGCTTCGGCGAGGACGGCACGGTCCAGGGCCTGCTGGAGCTCTACGGCATCCCCTACACCCATTCCGGCGTGCTCGCCTCGGCGCTCGCCATGCACAAGCAGCGCACCAAAGACGTCTACCGCGCCGCCGGCCTTCCCGTGGTGAACTCCCTCGTGGTCGACCGCCGCGAAGCGGCCGAGCGGCATTTGATGGAGCCGCCTTATGTGGTGAAACCGGTCAACGAAGGCTCCTCCGTCGGCGTCTTCATCATCAGGAAGGGCGACAACCGCCCGCCGGAAGCGCTCGGCAGCGACACCTGGACTCTCTCCAGCGAGATGATGGTCGAGGAGTTCGTCCCCGGCCGCGAGCTCACCGTCGCGGTGATGGGCGGCAAGGGCCTCGGCGTCACCGAGATCACGACCGCTCTCGAATTCTACGATTTCGAGGCGAAATATTCCGAAGGCGGCTCGCTCCACGTCCTGCCGGCCAAGATCCCCGACGCGGTCGCGAAGGAAGCCCTCGCGCTGGCCGAGCGCGCCCATGCGGCGCTGGGCTGCCGCGGCGTGTCGCGCACCGACATCCGCTACGACGACACGGCCAAGGGCAGGCACCGTCTCGTGCTGCTGGAGACCAACACCCAGCCCGGCATGACGCCGACCTCGCTGGTGCCCGAACAGGCGGCCTTCAACGGCATGTCCTATCCCAAGCTCTGCCGCTGGATCGTGGAGGACGCGTCTTGCGACAGGTGAAGATCGACCGCAAGGCCTCGCAGCCGCGTCCGCGCAAAGGGCGCGGCTCGGCGCGCGCGCCGCGCGGCGCCCCGGCGGCGGCCAAGCCCTTCGGCCGCCGCAAGCAGCCGAACGCCATCGCCCGCGCCTGGCGCGCCGTCACCGGCTTCATCGCCTTCCGCCGCCCGATGCTGACGCTTGCCGCGGTCCTGCTCGGCCTCGCCTTCATCGGCGCCCTGTTCGCCGGCGGCTATGTCTCGCGCAGCGTCCAGGCGATCGACACCGCCACCGCGGCGACCCTCGACGACGCCGGCTTCGGCATCTCCCAGGTCCACATCACCGGCAATGCCCGCACCCCCGGCGAGCAGATCGTCGCCGCGCTGGGCTTCGCGCCCGGCCAGTCGATCTTCGGCGCCGACATCGCCACCGCGCGCCTCAAGCTCAAGAAGCTCGACTGGGTCGCCGAGGCCGATGTCCGCCGCCGCTATCCCGACGACATCTCGGTCCGCATCGTGGAGAAGCTGCCCTTCGCGCTGTGGCAGGCCGACGACGGCAAGCTCTGGGTGGTCGAGCGCGACGGCGGCCTCATCACCACCGACGGCATCGAGCAATTCCGCGGCCTGCCGCTGCTCGCCGGCGCCGGCGGCGCGGCCGCCTCCGACGTCGTCGACGCGGTCTCGCAGCACCGCGCGATCTCCGCCCGCGTCCGCGCCTATCAGCGCGTCTCGCAGCGCCGCTGGAATCTGATCCTGGACGACGGCGTGACGGTCAAGCTGCCCGAGCTCGGCTGGCCGAAGGAACTCGACGCCCTCGAGCACCTTATCATCGACAAGGGCATCCTGGAGCGCGACCTGGTCGAGATCGATCTGCGCTCGCCGACGCAATACTTCTTCGTGCTGAAGAGCGGCGAGAAGAAGACCGAGACGAGGGGGAACGCCGCCTGATGGGTGAGACCGTGAAATTGCGAACGGGCAACGAAATGCCGGCCTACCGCGCGGGCCTCGTCGCCGTCCTCGACGTCGGCTCGTCGAAGACGGTGTGCCTGATCGGCCGCGCCGAGCCGGGCAGCTTGCGCGTCGTCGGCGCCGCGCTGCGCGAGAGCCAGGGCATCCGCGCCGGCACCGTGGTCGGCATGGAGCATGCCGAGGAATCCATCCGCGACGCCGTCGCCGCGGCCGAGAACCACGCCGATCTGCGCATCCAGAACGTCATCATCTCGGTCAATTGCGGCCAGCCCGTCAGCGTCACCAGCCGCGCCGCCATGGCGCTGGACGGCGCCCTCGTCAGCGACGCCCATCTGCGCGCCCTGCTGCAGGACGGCCGCTCGCGCTGCGTGGCCGAAGGCCATGAGCTGATCCAGAGCGCCCCCACCACCTATGTCGTGGACGAGGCGCGGGGCGTGCGCAATCCGCTCGGCATGTTCTGCCAGCGCATCGGCGTCGCCATGCACGCCGTCGCGGTCAAGCCGTCGCCGCTCAACAATCTCAAGCTCGCGGTCGAGCGCTGCCACCTGAACGTCGTCGGCACCCAGTTCGCCCCCTATGCCAGCGGCCTTGCCACCCTGACCGACGACGAGAAGCAGCTCGGCGTCACCGTCATCGACATGGGCGGCGGCGTCACCTCCATCGCGGTCTTCCTGGAAGGCCATCTGGTGCATGCCGATGTCGTGCCGATGGGCGGCCAGCACGTCACCACCGACCTCGCCCGCATGCTGGCGGCGCCGATCTCGGCCGCCGAGCGCGCCAAGACCTTGTATGGCGCCGCCCTGGGCGACATGGAGGCCGGCGCCGACGTCATCCCGCTCGCCCAGATGGGCGAGGAGGGCGAGGACGCATCCATCCGCGTGCCGCGCTCCATGCTCACCCGCATCATCCAGGCCCGGCTGGAGGAGACTTTCGGCCTCGTCCAGTCGCGGCTGCGCGCGAGCGGCTTCGACGTGGCGGCGGGCCGCCGCGCGGTGCTCACCGGCGGCGCCTGCCAGCTCGCCGGGGTGCGCGAGCTCGCCGGCCGCGTCCTCAACAAGCAGGTGCGCATCGGCCGCCCGCAAAGCTTCCCGGGTCTTCCCGCCGCGTCGACGGGCCCGGACTACGCGACGGCCATCGGCCTTCTGATGGCCGGCGCGACCCTGCCGCCCGAGGTTCTCAATCCCGAAATCGGCCGCGAAGCGCCGTCGGGACAGGGCAAAGGATGGCTCGCCCGGTTGACCGCCGGGCTGTTCGAGTGATTCAACAATAACAACACGAATCAGTTGGGCTTGCGTGGGTGACATGGTGATGAAGGAAAAAGGCCAAGGAGAATAAATATGGCGATCAACCTCAAGGCACCCGAACTGACGGTGTTGCGTCCGCGAATCACCGTGCTCGGCGTCGGCGGCGCCGGCGGCAACGCGGTCAACAACATGATCGCCGCCAAGCTCGAAGGCGTCGAATTCGTCGTGGCCAACACCGACGCCCAGGCGCTGGCGCAGTCCAGGGCGGAGCGGCGCATCCAGCTCGGCGAGCAGGGCCATGGCGCCGGCGCCATGCCCGATGTCGGCAAGACCTGCGCCGAAGATACGCTCGACCGCGTCATGGAAGAGCTTGCCGGCTCCCACATGGTGTTCATCACCGCCGGCATGGGCGGCGGCACCGGCACCGGCGCCGCGCCGGTCATCGCCCGCGCGGTGCGCGAGATGGGCATCCTGACCGTCGGCGTCGTCACCAAGCCCTTCGCCTTCGAGGGTGACAAGCGCATGCGCGCCGCCGAGCGCGGCATCGTGGAGCTTCAGCAATACGTCCACACGCTGATCGTCATCCCGAACCAGAACCTGTTCCGCGTCGCCAACGACCGCACCACCTTCGCCCAGGCCTTCGCCATGGCGGACGAGGTGCTGCATGCCGGCGTGCGCGGCGTCACCGACCTGATCGTGATGCCGGGCCTGATCAATCTCGACTTCGCCGACATCAAGTCGGTGATCACCGAGATGGGCAAGGCGATGATGGGCACCGGCGAGGCGGAGGGCGAGGACCGCGCCGCCAAGGCCGCCGACATGGCGATCTCCAACCCCTTGCTCGACGACGTGTCGATGAAGGGCGCCCGCGGCGTGCTCATCAACATCACCGGCGGCCCCGACCTGATGCTGTTCGAGGTGGAGCAGGCGGCCAACCGCATCCGCGCCGAGGTCGATCCCGACGCCAACATCATCTTCGGCAACACCATCCTCGACAACATGGAAGGCCGCATCCGCGTCAGCGTGGTGGCGACCGGCATCGACGCCGAGCAGCTGCGCATGCCCGAGCCCAAGGTCCAGCCGATCCGCCCGGGCATCAAGCCGATGGTGGTGAAGGCCGATCCGGCCCGGCCCGAGCCGAAGGTCGAGCCGCTGCGTCCGGCCGTCGCCATGGGCGTCACCAACGCCGTGCACCGCCAGCACGAAGCGCTGGCGGACGAGCTCGGCGCCCAGATGGCGGCGCGCGTCGCCTCGCCGGCCGAGGAGATGATCCTCGGCGGCGCCGATGCGCCGATCGTCGCGGAGGACGACGACATCCCGCCGATGCCGGCCTCGCTGCGCAACATCGCGCCGGCCGCTCCGCCGGTGCAGCGGATCGAGCCGCTGCGCGCGCCGCCCGCGGCGCCGAGGGAAGAGCGTCGCGGCTGGGGCTTCCTGGGGCGTGCGAAGAAGAAGGACGAGCCGCGCATCGAGCCGGTGCAGCAGCGTCCGGCGCCGCGCGCGACGGCGCAGCCGATCGCGCGGCAGCCGGCCGCCGAGCCCCCCAAGCCGACGACGCTGGCCGACGATCTGTTCCCGGACCACAAGCGCGACGAGCAGTTCGAGATCCCGGCGTTCCTGAGGCGCCAGTCGAACTGAGGCGCGGTTTCCCTCCCGCTGTTGCGGGGGCTTTGTAACGGCAGCGTACAAAGGCCGGGCGAGCGACAGCGAACCCGCGAATGGTGGAGGGGGGCCGCGGGATCGAGCCTCGCTGGTTCCGGGAATCCCCCCTTGCTGGACATCAAAGAGCCTCGCCCCCGGCGGGGCTCTTTTGTTTCTGGGGCGCCTCCGCGCCCAGCGGGCCCGGCCGCGAACAATTGCTGTAGTCTGTTCGCGGGCGGGTGCTTCATGGCTCCGCTGTTTCGTGCCCGCGCGGGGCGAAGGGAGCGTTCCATGACTGGCAAGAATCTGCTTCTCGTCGGCGCATCGCGCGGTCTTGGCCTCGCCATGGCCGCCGAGTTCCTGAAGAGGGGATGGAGCGTTGTCGGCACGGTGCGCGGCACCGCCCGAACCGGGCTGCACGACCTGGCGGACGAATATGGCGGCCGTGTCGAGATCGAGTCCCTCGACATAACCGAACCGGATCGGATCGCGGCGCTGCACGGCCGCCTCTCCGGCCGCGGCTTCGATATTCTGTTCGTGAACGCGGGCACCGCCAACGCCCAAGACGAGCCCGCCGGGGAGGTATCGACGGAGGAGTTCGTACGCGTGATGGTCACCAATGCGCTGAGCCCGATGCGCGTGATTGAAGGGTTGCGGGACCTCGTATCGCCGACAGGCTTGATCGGTGTCATGTCGTCGGGACAGGGCAGCGTGAGCAACAACACGAACGGACGCCACGACGTCTATCGCGGCTCCAAAGCCGCCCTGAATATGTACATGCGAAGCTACGCCGCCCGTCATGCGGGGGAGGCCCGCGCATTGGTGTTGATGGCTCCCGGCTGGATCCGCACCGAGTTGGGCGGCCCCAACGCGCCGGCCAGCCTGGAGGATGCCATCCCGAAGGTCGTGAATGTGCTTCTCGCGCAGCAGGGAAAGCCCGGTCTGCAATATCTGGATCGGGAAGGGCAGATCGTTCCGTGGTGAACGTTCGCTCGGGCCGCGTGCCCCAATCCGGTGCGGCGAAGCAGAGCCGTCGTGCCATGCCGCGCGCACCCACGCCGACTCTGCCCAAGAAAACCGCCGCGCTGAAAACCCGCCTCGACGCCTTTCCCGGCGCGGTCGCCGGCCCGATGGCCGCGTCGCGCGGCACCACGCCGCTCGTCCTCATCTATAAGGTGATGAACAAGACCTTCGCGATCCTCTCCGTCCGCGCCGACGCGTTCGTGATCCTGAAAGCCGATCCCGATCGCGTGCCCCTGCTGCGCGAGCGCTGCGACGGCATCGGCCACCGCTCGCATCTCGATCCGCGCCACTGGATCGCCGTCGCGCTCGATTCCGATGTGCCGGCCCGCGACGTCGCGCGGCTGGCGAAGCAGTCCTACAACCTCATCTGTGCCGGCCTCACCGTCCCGCAGAAGGCCGCGCTCGCCGCTAAACGATGATGTCCAGGTGCCGCCCCAGCCGCGGCCGCTGCTGGCCGGCTTCCTCGAGGCTCCGCGCCTCGGCGTCCAGGTCCTGCGCGGCGCGCTCCATCATCTCGACATAGTTGGGCAGCTTCATTTCGCGGGCGCGGCGGCGCAGCCGCTCCGCCAGAAGCCTTATTTCCCCAGCCTTCGATGTGTCATGGCGTCCCATGCGCATGTGAACGTGCGAAATTCCGTGTGCGTTCCACGCAACCTTTTGTTGACCATGGGAAGCGCGGAAAACCGCGCATTCAATTTGGGCATGAAGGCTCTATATTGCCGTCCATGAGCACTCGCACCACGCTGGCCCGCGAAATCCGGGCCGAAGGCATCGCGCTGCACTCCGGCGCCGAGGTCCACATGACCCTGTCGCCGGCGCCGTCCGGCCGCGGCGTCGTCTTCCGCCGCTCCGACCGGGACAATGCCGAGGTTCCGGCGCGCTACGACGCCGTCGCCGAGACCAATCTGGGCACCGTGATCGCCGCGAACGGGGTGACGATCGGCGTCATCGAGCACCTGATGGCCGCCGTGGCCGGCGCCGGCATCGACGACATGCTGGCCACGCTGGACGGCGGCGAGCCGCCGATCCTGGACGGCGACGCGCTCGGCTATCTGAGGCTGCTGGACGCCGCCGGCACGGCGACGCAGCCGGGCGCGAAGCACGCGATCAAGGTGACTCGCCCGGTCGAAATCGCGATCAAGGACGCCCGCGTCACGCTCAGCCCGTCCGACGCGCCGGACTATTCCTACGCGCTCGACTATTCCAACACCAAGGCCATCGGCAAACAGTTCTACCGCGTGGCGCTGACCCGCGAGGCCTTCGCGCGCGAGATCGCGCCGGCCCGCACCTTCGGCTTCGTCCACGAGCTCGACTATCTCAAAAGCATCGACCGCGGCCATGGCGCCTCGCTGGAGAACACCCTGGCGATCCAGGGCGACGAGGTGCTCAACAAGGACCTGATGCGCTTCCCCGACGAGTTCGTGCGCCACAAGATCCTCGACGCCATCGGCGACATGGCGCTGGCGGGGGCTCCCCTGATCGCCCGGTTCGAGGGCGTCAAATCCGGCCACGGAACCAACAACGCCGTGCTCCGCGCCCTCTTCGCCGACCCCGCCAATTACGTGACAATCGATTTAGGCTGATCGCCCGCCGGCCATGCTATAAACGCCCGCTCCGGGCCTTAACTTTGGCCCGGAATAGGCTGGACCCGGCTGGGACGGGGATGGCATAAGGGCTTGGCCCCACACGAAAAACAGACAGGCACGGAACGCTTTCATGGCGCTTGGATTTGTGAACCCTTCCCGCGCGGCGCGCCTGGCGGCGGTCGTTCTGGTGGCCGGCTTGGGCCTCGCCGGCTGCGAGTCGCTGAACGATCTGATCGGGGGCAAGGGGCGCGACGCCGACAAGCCGGTCGAATATGTCGATCGCCCGGTCGACCAGATCTATGCCGACGCCTGGAAGAAGATCAACCAGGACGATTTCGTCGGCGCCGCCAAGCAGTTCGACGAGGTCGAGCGCCAGCATCCCTATTCGATCTGGGCGCGCCGCGCGATGCTGATGTCGGCCTATTGCTACTACAAGGCCAACCACTACACCGACGCGATCGCCGCCGCCGACAGCTACATCCAGCTCCATCCCGGCAGCCGGGAAGTCGCCTATGCCTTCTATCTGAAGGCGGTCTCGCTCTACGAGCAGATCGTCGATGTCGGCCGCGACCAGTCCAACACGGAAGACGCGCTGACCGCGCTGCAGGACGTCGTCCAGCGCTTCCCCGACACCGAATATGCCCGCGACGCCACGCTGAAGATCGACCTGACCCTCGACCATCTCGCCGGCAAGGAAATGGCGGTCGGCCGCTACTATCTGCGCCAGCAGGACTACATCGGCGCCATCAACCGCTTCAAGGTCGTGGTCGGGCAGTACCAGAAGACCTCGCAGATCGCCGAGGCGCTGGAACGCCTGACCGAGGCCTATTACGCGCTCGGCATCTACAATGAGGCGCAGAACGCCGCCGCCGTGCTGGGCGCCAACTATCCCGGCAGCCCGTGGTACCAGGACGCCTATAAGCTCCTGACCGAGCACGGCATGCGGCCGCAGGTGGACGACCGCTCCTGGTTGAGCAAGACTTTCGGGCGGATTCTCTGAAAGGACGGCGATGCTCGCGGCGCTCACCGTGCGGGACATCGTGCTGATCGAAACCGCGGCGCTCGAATTCGCGCCGGGCCTCAACGTGCTCACCGGCGAGACCGGCGCGGGCAAATCCATCCTGCTCGATGCCTTGGGCCTCGCCGCCGGCGGACGCGGCGGCGGCAGGGCCGGCGTGCGCCCGGGCGCGGGCCAGGGCTCCGCCACCGCGGTGTTCGAGCCGCCCAAATCCAATCCCGCCTTCGCGCTCCTCGCCGAGCAGGCCATCCCCGCCGAGACCGAGATCGTGCTGCGCCGGACCCTGTCGCAGGACGGCCGCACCCGCGCCTTCGTCAATGACGAGCCGGTCGGTGTGGCGCTGCTGCGCGACGTCGGGGCCGCGCTCCTGGAAGTGCACGGCCAGGCCGACGACCGCGGCTTGTTCGACATCGCGACCCATCGCGGCCTGCTCGACGGCTTCGCCGGCCATGACGGGCTCTTGCGCGAAACCGCGCTCGCCTTCGCCGGCTTCGACGGCGCCCGCAAGGCGCTCGCCGACCTGAAGGCGGAAGCAGCCGCGGCCGCCGCCGACGCCGATTTCATCCGCCACGCCGCCGAGGAATTGACCGCGCTCGCGCCCGAAGAGGGCGAGGAACCGCGCCTGGCCTCCGAACGCGCGCTTCTCACGAACGCGACCCGCATCGCGGAGGACGTCAACGCCGCCGCCGACCTTCTGGCCGGCGACCGCGGCGCCGCCAACGCGATTTCCGGCGCTCTGAAGCGCCTGTCGCGCATGAACGAGGAGGCGCGCAAGGCCGCCCAGTCGGCCGAGACCGCGCTCGATCAGGCCTACAACGCGGTGGAAGACGCGCGCCGCGAGCTCGAAACGCTGCAAAGCCGCCTCGATATCGAGCCCGGCCAGCTCGAAAAGGTCGAGGATCGCATCCACGATCTGCGCGCCGCCGCCCGCAAATACGGCGTCTCGACCGACGCGCTGGGCAAGCTCGCCGCCGATTTCCGCTTCAAGCGCGATGCGCTGGGCGGCGGCGGCAACCGGATCAAGACGGCGGAGGCCGCGCTCGCCGCCGCCCGCGCCGCCTATCGGACCGCCGCGAAGTCCCTCTCCAAATCGCGCAGCGACGCCGCCCGCCGCCTCGAAACCGCCGTCGCCGGCGAACTGGCGCCGCTGAAGCTGGGACATGCGAAATTCCGCGTCGCGCTCGAAACCCTGGACGAAGACGCCGCCGGCGGCCACGGCCTGGAACGCGTCGCGCTGGAAGTCGCCACCGTCGAAGGCGCGGCGTTCGGCTCGCTCGCGAAGATCGCATCCGGCGGCGAGCTCGCCCGGTTCTCGCTGGCGCTGAAGGTCGCGCTGGCCGAAGCCGCGCCGCCCGCCGCTCTGGTGTTCGACGAAGTCGACCGCGGCGTCGGCGGCGCCGTGGCCGACGCGGTCGGCGAGCGTCTCCAGCGCCTGGCCCAGACCACGCAGGTCCTGCTCGTGACCCACGCGCCGCAGGTCGCCGCGCGCGCCGAACGGCATTTCCGCATTGTCCGAACCGGCGACAAGACCAGGGTGGTGCTGCTGGACGACGCGGCGCGGCTGGAGGAAGTGGCCCGGATGCTCTCCGGCGCGACCGTGACCGAGGAAGCCCGCGCCGCCGCCCGCCGCCTGCTCGACGAGGCGCGTGTCTCCCCGCCGAAGAAGCGCAAACGCGCATGAGCGAGAGCGCTACACTTCTCCTCCCCCGCTGTTGCGGGGGAGGTGGCACGCCGAAGCGAAGCGAAGGCGTGACGGAGGGGGCCCGCCGCTGCGTCGCAAGCCCCCTCCGCCTCGCGTTGCTCGGCACCTCCCCCGCAACAGCGGGGGAGGAAAGGATCGTCCGTCCGTGACCACGGCCCTCCCGAAAAAGCCGGTGGAAAAGCTCACCTCGACCGAGGCCGAAAAGGAACTCGACCGCCTCGCCGAAGCGATCGCCGAGAACGACCGGCGCTATCACGCCGAGGACGCGCCGACGATATCCGACGCCGACTACGACGCGCTCCGCCGCCGCAACGACGCGATCGAGAAACGCTTCCCCCTCCTGGTGCGCGCCGACTCGCCGTCGCACCGCGTCGGCGCCGCCGTCTCGGCGAAATTCGCCAAGGTCGTCCACGCCAGGCCGATGCTGTCGCTCGACAACGCCTTCGGCGACGAGGACGTCCATGAGTTCGCCGTCCGCGTCCGCCGCTTCCTCGGCCTGAAAGAGGAGGACCCGCTCGCCTTCACCGCCGAGCCGAAGATCGACGGCCTCTCCGCCGCGTTGCGCTACGAGAACGGCGTCTTCGTCCAGGGCGCGACGCGCGGCGACGGCACCGAAGGCGAGGACATCACCGCCAACCTCAAGACCATCAAGGACATTCCGCTGCGCTTGCACGGCAAGGCGCCGAAAGTGTTCGAGGTGCGCGGCGAGGTCTATATGAGCCACCGCGAGTTCGCCGCGTTGAACAAGCGCCAGGAGAAGGAGGGCAAGCCCACCTACGCCAATCCGCGCAACTCCGCCGCGGGCTCGGTGCGCCAGCTCGATCCCGCCATCACCGCGTCGCGCGCGCTCAATTTCTTCGCCTATGCCTGGGGCGAGGTCAGCGCGCTGCCCGCCGACACCCAATGGGGCATGCTGCAGGCGTTCGAAGCCTATGGCTTCAAGATCAACAAGCTCACCAGGCGCGTCCAGACCGTCGACGCGGTGCTCAAATTCTACCGCACCATCGAAGAGAAACGCGCCGCGCTCGGCTACGACATCGACGGCGTGGTCTACAAGGTCGACCGCCTCGACCTGCAGGAGCGTCTCGGATTTGTTTCGCGCAGCCCGCGCTGGGCCATCGCGCACAAATTCCCCGCCGAGCAGGCCGAGACCATCCTCGAAGGCATCGACATCCAGGTCGGCCGCACCGGCAAGCTCGCGCCGGTGGCGCGGCTGAGGCCGATCACGGTGGGCGGCGTCGTGGTGCAGAACGCGACGCTGCACAACGAGGACGAGATCGCCCGCCTCGATGTGCGGATCGGCGACACGGTGGTGATCCAGCGCGCCGGCGACGTCATCCCGCAGATCGTGCGTGTCGTCCTGGAGAAGCGCAAGCGCGGCGCGAGGAAATACGAATTCCCGCACATCTGCCCGGCCTGCGGCAGCCACGCGGTGCGCGAGGTGGACGAGAAGACCGGCAAGGAAGACGTCGACCGCCGCTGCACCGGCGGCCTGATCTGCCCGGCCCAGGCGGTGGAGCGCCTCCGCCATTTCGTCTCGCGCCAGGCCTTCGACATCGAAGGCTTCGGCGGCATCTATATCGAAACCCTGTTCGAGAAGGGCCTGCTGAAAGAGCCGGCCGACATCTTCCGCCTCGCCAGAAAACCGGACGTGCTGAACCGCGCCCTGGCCGAGCGCCGCGCCGAACTCTCCGCCGAACGCCGCGCCAAGGAAGGCAAGGAGGATGTCAAGAAGTCCAAAAAGGACGACGATGAGGAAAGCAAGCTGGTCGAGAACCTCGTCGGCGCGATCGATGCGCGGCGGACGATCGCGATGGACCGTTTCCTGAACGCGCTCGGCATCCGCCATGTCGGCGAAACCAACGCGCGGCTGATCGCCCGCAACTATCCGAGCATCGAGGCGTTCGTCGCGGCGATGGAAGGCGAGGGCGCCGTCGCCGAGCTGGACGAGATCCAAGGCATCGGCGAGGTCCTGGCGCAGGCGATCAAGGATTTCTTCGACGAGCCGCACAACAGGAAGGTGGTCGATCACCTCCTGGATGAGGTGACGGTCGTGCCGCTGGAGGCGCGCAAGGTCGAGGGTTCGCCCGTCGCCGGCAAGACGGTGGTCTTCACCGGCACGCTCGAAAAGATGACGCGGCAAGAGGCGAAAGCCCGCGCGGAATCGCTGGGCGCCAAAGTGTCCGGCTCGGCTTCGGCGAAGACCGATCTCGTCGTGGCCGGCCCCGGCGCCGGCTCAAAACTCGCCGACGCGCAGAAGCACAATGTCCAAGTGATCGACGAAGACGCCTGGCTCAAGATGATCGAAGGGCTTTAGACGCCCGTTTGGCGTGTGCTATGCTCCAACCGGATAGGAGTATGCCATGGGTGATATTCTCATCAAGAATCTGGACGATGTATTCGTCTCGCGTTTGAAGCAGTGTGCGCAGCAGCAGGGATTGTCTCCCGAGGAGTCGGCGCGGCGTTTTCTGATCGATGCCTTGCGCCCGTCGAGAGACGAGATCATTGCCGACCTCAATCGCATCGCGGCCATGAATCCTCCGATTACCGAACCGCCCTTCAGCGAAGATTTCATTCGTGAAGACCGCGACGCGCGCTGATGCTGGTCGTAGACGCCAGCGTCGCGGCCAAATGGTTTCTCGTTGAGCCGGATCGTGCAGCGGTATGGCGCTGCAACATCGAGACGACCTGATCGCGCCCGAACTGATTGTACCAGAGGTCATCAACGCCATTTGGCGCAATGTTCGGACGGGAAGGGTCGCGGCGTCTTTCATGCCCGTCGTTGCCGCCAGATTGCCGATTCTATTTGCGCAGTTCGTGCCGATGCTCGACCTCGCCGCGCGTGCAGGCGAGATCGCCATTGCGCTCGATCACCCCGCCTATGGCTGTTTCTACATCGCGCTCGCCGAGCGGGAAGGCGTTCCGCTCGTCACCGCCGACCGCCGCTTGTTCGCGAAGACACGCGGCACCGCGTTTGACGCCGTCGTCAAGCCGCTGACGCCCTGATCAGCTCGTCAACGCCGTCGCCAGCACCGGCAAGCTCACATCCATCCGGTAGTCCACCGACGAGTGGTTGTCGGGAAACTCCTCATAGATGTGCGGCACCTCCATCGCGGTCAGGCGCTTGTGCATCCGCCGCGCGCCATAGACCAGATTGTACTGGTCGACGTCGCCGCAATCGATGTACAGCGCCTTCAGCCGCTTCATCCCCGGCCCGTATTCTTCCACCAGCGTCAGCGGATCCCATTTGATCCAGTTGGCCCAGCGCTCCGGAATGATCTCGCAGGTGTCGAGCGTCACCGGCAGGCGCACGCCGTAAGGCGCGCCCGGGTCGGGATCGAAGCTCGCCGCCTGCGCCAGGATCATGATGATATGGACGTCGCTGTCCTTCGGCTTCTTCGCCGCCCAGAAATCGTCGACCCATTTGCCGATGTCGGGCTGCTTCGCCAGCGCCCGCAGCACGGGCACGAATTCGTGCCGGTACATCAGTTCCATCCCCATGTCGCCCGAATGCACCGCCGCCGCCGACCAGAAATCGGGATGCAGCAGGGCATGCACCATCGCGCCGTAGCCGCCGCTCGACTTGCCGAAGATGCCGCGCCGCCCTGCGCCGCCGCAGCCGAATTTCGCCTCGACGAACGGCACCGCCTCGTCGCGCAGGAAATCGTCCCAGCGCCCCATCGCGACCGAGTTCACATACTGGTTGCCGCCCAGCCGCGTGAAGCAATCGGGAAACGCCACCACCACCGGCGGCATCGCGCCGCTCGCGATCAGCCGGTCCAGCCGCTCCGGCACATTCTCGCCGAAATTCTTCCAGTTCACATGCACCGGCCCGCCCGCGGTGAAGCCGACGACGTCGACCAGCAGCGGCAGCCCGCGCCCGTCATGCCCATGCGGTACATAGACATCGATCTCGCGCAGCGTCGGATCGCCGAGCAGGTTGTCCTTCAGGACCGCGCTGTCGAGATGCAGGCGATGGATCGTCCCGGCCGGGGTGTTGGGGTCTTTGCGCATGTCATCTCATCCAAAAATAACTGTCATCCCCGGCTGAGCGATGCGAAGCATCGCGGAGGGAAGGGGACCCAGGCGGTCCAACATCCGTGGCGCTGCGCCGCCTGGGTCCCCTTCCCCTCGCATCGCTTGCGCGATGTTCGGCCGGGGATGACAAGGTGGTCAGATCGCCCTGGTCGCGGTCTCCAGCCAGGGCCGGGTCTCCTCGTCGACCAGCGGCCCGACCGTCTGGAGCACACGCGTGTGATAGGCGTTGAGCCACGCCCGTTCCTCCGCGTTCAGCAGCGAAGGCTCGACCAGTCCGAGGTCGATCGGCGCCAGCGTGATGGTCTCGAAACTCATGAACTTTCGCTGCGGATCGCCGCCCGGCACCGGCGCGGCGTCGCTCACCACGACCAGGTTCTCGATGCGGATGCCGTACTCGCCGGCCTTGTAGTAGCCCGGCTCGTTGGAGCAGATCATCCCCGGCATCAGCGGCTGGGTGACGGTGTAGCGCTTGGAGATGCTCTGCGGTCCCTCATGCACCGACAGGAAGCTGCCGACGCCGTGCCCGGTGCCGTGATCGTAATCCAGCCCCGCATCCCACAGCGCGCGCCGCGCGAAGGCGTCGAGCGCCGCGCCGGGCGTGCCGGCCGGAAACCGCGCCGTGGCGAGCGCGATATGGCCCTTCAGCACGCGGGTGAAGCGGTCCTTCATCTCGCCCGTCGCGGCGCCGACGATCACGGTGCGCGTCACGTCGGTCGTGCCGTCGGGATATTGCCCGCCGGAATCGATCAGGAAGATCTCGTTCTTGGCGATCGGCCGGTTGGTCGATTGCGTCACGCGATAATGCACCACCGCGCCGTTCGCGCCGGCGCCGGAGATCGAATCGAACGACAGGTCGCGCAGCGAGCCGGTGCGGGCGCGGTAGCCCTCCAGCGCCTTGGAGGCATCGATCTCGGTCAGGTGGCCGTCCGGCGCCTCGCGCGCCAGCCAGGCGAGGAAGTTCGACAGCGCCGCGCCGTCGCGGATATGCGCCTTGCGCGTGCCCTCGATCTCCACCGGGTTCTTGCACGCCTTGGGCAGCTGCACCGGATCGGCCGCGTTGCGGATCTTGGCGCCCGCCGCGTTCAGCCGGTCGAAGATCGCCGCCGACGCCGTCATCGGGTCGGCGACCACGGTCTTGCCCTTCAGCGCGTCCAGCGCCGGCGCGAACTCCGACGGCGGCCGCAGCCGCACCGCATTGCCGAGATGCTTTTCCAGCTCGGGAGAGGATTTGCGCGCATCCATGAACAGGTCGGTCGAGCCATCGGCGTTCTGGATCGCGAAGCTCAGCGCAAACGGCGTATGGGGGACGTCGCCGCCGCGGATGTTGAGCAGCCAGCAGATCGAATCCGGCATGGTGATCACCGCCGCGTCGGCGCCCAGCGCCTTCACGTCCTCGGCGATGCGCATGCGCTTGGACTCGGCGGCCTCGCCGGCGAGATTCATGTCCTGGATGGTGGCCTTGGCGGTCGGCGCTTCGGGCTGGCCCTCCCACACCGCGTCGATGGGATTGCCGTCGACCGCGACCAGCGCGCCGCCGGCCTTCTCGGCGGCGGCGCGCAGCGCCTGCACGGCGGCGGCGGTGTGCAGCCACGGATCGTAGCCGAGCCTGGCGCCTTTCGGCAGATTGGCGGCGATCCAGGCGGCGGGGCCTTCCTCCACGAGATCGCGCGGCTCGAACAGCGAGGTGTCCGTCTGCTGGCGGATCTGCAGCGTGTAGCGTCCGTCGACGAACACCGCCGCCTTGTCCGCCAACGCGACCGCCGCGCCGGCCGAGCCGGTGAAGGCGGTCAGCCAGGCGAGTCTTTCATCCCGCTTCGGAACGTATTCGCCCTGATGCGCATCGGAGCGCGGCACGATGAAGCCGTCCAGCCCGCGCCGCTTCAATTCGGCGCGCAGCGCGGCCAGCCGCGGCGCGACGGTCGCGGCATCGGTTTCGTTCTCGTAAGTCTGGAAGGGTCCGGTCTTGTCCATGGGGCGGCCTCTGCTAGCCCCCGAACATTAAGCGCGCGGCCGCTCCAAAACCAGCGCGCTCCACGGCCCGTCGCGATGGCGTGCGCGCAAGACCAGGCCATGGGGCAGGTAGAACGAGACCACAAGATTCTCCTGCCATTTCAGCAATCCGGACAGCACCAGCGTTCCGCCCTTGCCCAGCGCCCGGGCGATGGAGGGCGCGAGCTGGGTCAGCGGGCTCGCCAGGATATTGGCGACGATCAGGTCGTAAGGCGCCCCTGCCGCGATGGTGGGATTGGTCAGTCCGTCGGCCAGCGCCGCGCGGACCAGCGGTGCCGCGCCATTGGCCGCCGCATTCTCCCGCGTCACCGCGATGGCGTCCGGATCGATATCGGTCGCCAGCACCCGTCGCCGCCACAACTTGGCCGCCGCGATGGCGAGCAGCCCCGTGCCGCAGCCGAGGTCGAGCACCCGCGCAAACCGGCGCCGCTTGGCCAGATCGCTGAGCGCCGCGAGGCACAGCGCCGTGGTCTCGTGATGGCCGGTGCCGAACGCCATCCCGGCCTCGATCTTCAGCGCCACGACTCCCGGCGGCACCGTCCCCGCATCATGCGCGCCATAGACGAAGAACCGCCCCGCCCGGACCGGCGGCAGGCCCTCCTGGCTCAGCCGGATCCAGTCCTGGTCCGGCAGCGGCGCCACCGCGATCGTGTGGCCGGTGATGGCCGAGAGCAGCGCCGCGTCCGGCGCCTCGGTATAGAGCGCCTCCACCGTGGCATCCGCCGCGAAAGGCTCTTCGGCGATCAGCACCGCCTGCGGCGTCGGCGGGCTGAGTTCGAGCGCCGCGCAGACGTCGCCGGCCAATTCCTTCGCCAGCGTGACGCTGGCCTTCCAAAGCGGGGGATTGCTCATCCGGGCGGTATAGCGGACGCCGGTGGGATAGCGTACCCGAAATATTTATTGCGGTCCGCCGCTGGCCATTGCGTGGAACGATTCCGAACCCCGCACGTCATCAACGCTGACGGCGCGCGTTTTCGCGCCTGTTTCAATGACAGGAGCGGATCATGGCGAAGGCGTCCAAGCGCACGGCCAAAGTGAAGGCGACAGGCGGAACGGCCCGCTATGGCGAGATCGAGGTCGCACGCGGCGCCGGCGGCGAGACGCACCAGACGGCGGGCGAGGACGGGGAGGTCCTGACCACGGCGCAGGGCGCGCCGATCTCCGACGACCAGAATTCGCTGAAAGCCGGCTTGCGCGGCCCGGCGCTGCTCGAAGATTTCGTCCTGCGCGAGAAAGTATTCCATTTCGATCACGAACGCATTCCGGAGCGCGTGGTGCACGCGCGCGGCTTCGGCGCCCATGGCTTCTTCGAGACTTATGAATCGCTCGCCGACATCACCCGCGCCGACATCTTCCAGCGCGCCGGCGAGAAGACCCCGGCCTTTGTGCGCTTCTCCACTGTCGCCGGCAACAAGGGCTCGGCCGATCTGGCGCGCGACGTACGCGGCTTC
Organism: Rhizomicrobium sp.; assembly: GCA_037200985.1. Classification (NCBI taxonomy): domain Bacteria; kingdom Pseudomonadati; phylum Pseudomonadota; class Alphaproteobacteria; order Micropepsales; family Micropepsaceae; genus Rhizomicrobium; species Rhizomicrobium sp. The sequence continues at coordinate 2,378,639 of JBBCGJ010000001.1, read as the reverse complement.
GCGGTGAAGCTCTACACCAAGGAGGGAAACTGGGACATCGTCGGCAACAACATCCCGGTGTTCTTCATCCAGGACGCGATGAAATTCCCCGACCTGATCCACGCCGCCAAGGATGAGCCGGATCGCGGCTTCCCGCAGGCGCAGACCGCGCATGACAATTTCTGGGATTTTATCTCGCTATCCCCCGAGTCCATGCACATGGTCATGTGGATCATGTCGGACCGCACCATCCCGCGCGCCTTCCGCTTCATGGAAGGCTTCGGCGTGCACACTTTCCGGCTGGTCGACGCCGATGGAAAATCCACCTTCGTGAAATTCCACTGGAAGCCGAAGCTCGGCCTGCAATCGGTGGTGTGGAACGAGGCGGTCAAGATCAACGGCGCCGATCCCGATTTCCACCGCCGCGACATGTGGGACGCGATCCAGATGCGCGACTTCCCCGAATGGGAGCTCGGCCTGCAGCTGTTCGACGAGGATTTCACGGACAAATTCGGCTTCGACGTGCTCGACGCCACCAAGCTCATCCCGGAGGAGGAGGTGCCGGTGCGCATCGTCGGCCGCCTCGTGCTCAACCGCTGCGTCGACAATTTCTTCGCCGAGACCGAGCAGGTCGCGTTCTGCACCCAGAACATTGTGCCGGGCGTCGATTTCTCGAACGATCCGCTGCTGCAGGGGCGCAACTTCTCCTATCTCGACACCCAGATAAAGCGCCTGGGCAGCCCCAACTTCACCCACCTGCCCATCAACGCGCCCAAATGCCCCTTCGCCAATTTCCAGCAGGACGGACACATGGCGATGCGCAATCCGGTGGGCCGCGTGAACTATGAGCCGAATTCCTGGGGCGCCGGCCCGCGCGAAGCGCCCGCCACCGGCTTTCGCACCGTGAGCGAACCCATGACCGGATCCAAGGAGCGTCTGCGCAGCGAAAGCTTCGCCGACCATTACAGCCAGGCGCGCCAGTTCTATGCCAGCCAGACGGAGATCGAGCAGGTCCATATCGGCAAGGCGCTGGTGTTCGAGCTGTCCAAGGTCGACCGCGTCGAGATCCGCGCGCGGATGGTGGCGCATCTCCTCAATATCGACGAAGGCCTGGCGCAGACGGTGGCGGACGGCCTCGGCCTCGCCGAATTGCCCGACGCCGCCGATGCCGCCGTCGCGCCGCGTGACGATCTCGAACCCTCCGACGCGCTCAGCATCGTCAAGCGCGGTGCGCCCTCCTTCAAGGGCCGCAAGGTCGGCGCGCTCGTCACCGATGGCGTCGATGCCGGCCTGCTCAAGGCGCTGCGCGTGGTCTTGAAGAAGGAAGGCGCGCTGCTCAAGATCGTGGCGCCCAAGATCGGCGGCGTGACCGACAGCGCCGGCGAGCTCGTGCCGGCCGACGAGAAGATCGACGGCGGCCCCTCCGTGGTGTTCGATGCGGTTGTCCTGTTGCCGTCGGAAGACGGCGTCGCCGCGCTCGCGGCGCTGCCGCCGGCCCGCGATTTCGTGGCGGACGCCTTCGCGCATTGCAAATTCATCGCCTATGGCACCGCCACCGGCCCCCTGCTGGAGAAGGCCGGCATCGCCGCCGCGCTGGACGAGGGCTGCATCCCGCTCGCCAAGCCGAAGGACGCGGCGTCGTTCGTGGACGCCTGCCGCAAACTGCGCTTCTGGCCGCGCGAACTGGCGATGCCGAAATAGCGACACTCTTCCCGCTAAAAGCAGGCGGGTCTGGCGCTGTCGAGGACAATAGTCACGCTCGGCGAAAGCTGCGGCTATCGCAGCAGCAGCATTTATCCGGCTCGGCGCGGGCGCGCTGTCATGTCCCCTCATTCGTGGGGGCGACATGCACTGCAGTATTGCGCAAAAAGGAGGTGTCATCCGCCGCGACTGAGGCGGACCCAGGTGACGCCTGCGTGATGTCGAAGACCTATTACATCTACATCCTGGCGAGCCAGCGCAACGGCACGCTCTATGTCGGCGTGACGAACGATCTCGTTCGCCGCGTCTGGGAACACCGCGAAGGTTTGGTTGATGGGTTTACGAAGACGTACGGCGTGAAGACGCTGGTCTACTTCGAAATGCACGGCGACATCGCTCAGGCGATCGCGCGCGAGAAGCGTCTCAAGAGATACAAGCGCGAATGGAAGATAAATCTGATCCAGCAAGGCAATGTCGAGTGGTGTGATCTATACGAGACGCTGTTCTAATAAGCCCCACTGTCATCCGCCGCGAGTTCGTAGCGACAGCGTATGAAAGGCGGACCCAGTTGGGTTCTGAACGCAACCTACAACTTTGCAAACCCATTCTCGTAGCACTGCCAGCGCGTACCGGTATTACCTGGGTCCGCCGCATTCGCGGCGGATGACACCTGTTGGTTGGAAGAGCGGCGCACTATCCCCTTGTCACAAACGTATCGATCACCTTCTTCTCGCCGGCCTTGTCGAAATCCACCGTGAGCTTGTTGCCTTCCACCGCGTTCACGATGCCGTACCCGAATTTCTGGTGGAAGATGCGGTCGCCGCGCGCGTAGTGCGACGACTCCGGATCGGAGGTCTGGATCGTGTGCGCCTGCGCCTCGATCAGCGGCGGCCGCGTCCGCGCCCCGCCGCTCGCGGCGCGATTGGCCTGCGCCCGCTTCCACCCCGGGCTGTCATAGGTCGAGGCGAAGCCGCCGGCATTCATGTTGTCGCGGAAGCCCACGCTGCCGCCGTAAAAACCTTCGTCCACCGTGGTCTCGACATGCTCCTCCGGCAGCTCGGTGATGAAGCGCGAGGGCAGGGCGCTCTGCCAGCTCCCATGCACCCGACGGTTCGCCGCGAACGACACCCGGATGCGCTGGCGCGCCCGCGTCAGCCCGACATAGGCGAGCCGCCGCTCCTCCTCCAGCCCCGCCAGCCCGTTCTCGTCCATGGTCCGCTGCGAAGGGAACAGCCCTTCCTCCCAGCCCGGCAGGAACACGGTGTTGAACTCCAGCCCCTTCGCCGCATGCAGCGTCATCAGGTTGATGCGGTCGCCGGTCTCGTCCTGCGCGATCTCCATCACCAGCGAGACATGCTCCAGGAACGCCGCCAGCGACTCGAAACTCTCCATCGAGCGGACGAATTCCTTCAGATTCTCCAGCCGCCCCGGCGCCTCCGCCGACTTGTCGGCCTTCAGCATGTCGGTATAGCCCGACTCGTCGAGCACCATCTCGGCAAGCTCCGTATGCGGAATGACCCGCGCCGTGTCGGTCCAGCGCGAAAAATTCGCCGCCAGCTCGCCGAGCGCCTTGCGTGCCTTGGGCGGCAGCTCGTCGGTGCCGGCGATCTCGCGCGCCGCCGACAGCAGCGGCATCGCCCGCGCCCGCGCATAGGTGTGCAGCGCCTGCACCGAGGCGTCGCCGATGCCGCGCTTGGGCTTGTTGACGATGCGCTCGAAGGCGAGATCGTCGTCGCCCTGCGCGATCAGCCGCAGATAAGCCATCGCGTCGCGGATTTCCGCGCGCTCATAGAAGCGCGGGCCGCCGATCACCCGATAGGGCAGGCCGAGCGCGATGAAGCGGTCCTCGAATTCGCGCATCTGGAACGAGGCGCGCACCAGGATGGCCATCTGCCCGAAGGCCTGGCCCTGGCGGTGCAGGTCCTCCGCGTCGCTCGCGATGGTCCGCGCCTCTTCCTCGGCGTCCCACACGCCCTGGACCTTGATCTTCTCCCCGGCATCGCCCTCGGTCCACAGCGTCTTGCCGAGCCGTCCCTTGTTCGCCGCGATCAGCCCCGAGGCGGCGCCCAGGATCGCCGGGGTCGAGCGGTAATTGCGCTCCAGCCGGATCACTTTCGCGCCCGGAAAGTCGCGCTCGAAGCGCAGGATGTTCTCGACCTCCGCGCCGCGCCAGCCATAGATCGACTGGTCGTCGTCGCCCACGACGCAGACATTGCCGGACGCGGTCGCGAGGATCTTCAGCCAAAGATACTGCACCGCGTTGGTGTCCTGGTACTCGTCGACCAGCATGTAGCGGAAGCGCTCGCGATAATCGGCCAGGATGTCCGCATGGCCCTTCAGGATGTTCAGCGTGTGCAGCAAGAGGTCGCCGAAATCCGCCGCGTTCAGGTCCTTCAGCCGCTGCTGGTATTGCGCATAGAGCTCGCGCCCCTTGCCGAAGGCATAGCCGTGCCCTTCGCCCTCCGGCACGTCGCCGGGCGACAGGCCGCGGTTCTTCCAGTCGTCGATGGTCGAGGCGAGCGTCCGCGCCGGCCAGCGCTTCTCGTCGATGCCGACGGCCTCGATGAGCTGCTTCATCAGGCGGAGCTGGTCGTCGGTGTCGAGGATGGTGAAGTTGGACTTGAGCCCCACGAGCTCGGCATGCCGCCGCAGCATCCGCGCCCCGATGGAATGGAAGGTGCCGAGCCATTGCATGCCCTCGACCACGCCGCCGATGAGGGTACCGATGCGCTCCTTCATCTCGCGCGCCGCCTTGTTGGTGAAGGTCACGCTGAGGATCTGCCCCGGCCATGCCTTGCGCGTCGCGAGGATATGGGCGAGGCGCGTGGTCAGGACCCGGGTCTTGCCGGTGCCGGCGCCGGCCAGCACCAGCACGGGTCCGTCGATCGCCTCGACGGCTTCGCGCTGTTCCTTGTTGAGACCCGCGAAATAAGGCGGCTCGCGCGGAACCGGCTGGGTTTCGGGCGCGCGGTCGTCGTCGCCGCCGAAAGCGTCGTCCAGGGGATCGTTGTAGCGGTTGCCGAAACCGCTCATGGCGTCGCACGCGATTCTGAGAGCATGAACCAATGTAGAACTTGTGGGCGGCGATTTCACCCCTGGCGGGACGGCGAAACCGCGCAACTCCCAACATCTTGCCGGCCGCCCCTTGGGCGGCCATCCCATATTCGCACGCGGAGCCGCGGAGAACGCCGCGGCTCCGCGTGAATCATCGGCGCGAACGCGCCGGCGTTACGGGTCCCCCGCCGTGAACGGCGAGCAGCACGGCTTGGCCACCGCATGGAACTCCATGATCTCGGCGCGGGTGCCGTCCGGGTCGTAGAGGTTGTATTGCCACGTGCCGTCGCGCCCGGTCTTCGGCCCGTCATTCCGGCCCGGACGCTCCGTCGCCGTCAGCAGCGTCACCGCATCGCGGATATTCGCCACGCCGAGCGAGAAGTGATCGAGTACGCCGGCGATCGTCCCACTCATCGCGTCCGGGATGCCATGGTCGGGCGGGCCCTGCTGCACCATGTATTCGAGCCAGTCGGTGCCGTCCGGCACCAGCAGCGAGATCCACTCCGCGCCCTTGCCCTCCGCGCCGCCCCACCAATAGGGCCGGAAGCCGAGCAGCGTGCGATAGAACGCATCCTCCCTGTCGCGGTCGTGCACGATATAGCCGACGGCACCGCCGTGATGGGCACCGGCGCCGCGACGGCGGCGGTCGCGAACAGCGCGAGCAGTAGAATATAGCCTTTCGCCATCACGGCCTCCCGCCCATGTGAGCGCTAACTGGCAGGACAAGAGGGAAACGCCGCGCCGGCAACCTCAGAACAGGCGGTGGCCGAGCCAGGCGATGGTAAACGCGCTCGCCGCCATGGCGATGAGGCCGATCAGCCGTCCGGCGCGGCTGTCGTCCTGCCGGGCAATCCAGAACAGCGCGAACCCGCCGAGGAAAACCGCGAGCAGGACGAGCAGGCCGAAGAGATGCGCGACGATGTGCATGGCGCGAGGTTGCCAGAATTGGCGCGCAATTGCCCGCGGCATGTCGAACGCACAAAATCCGCCCGCGCTGCTTACGCCCTGTGCATCAACCAGTTCGCCAAGGCGCATCGTCGCGCCGTCATCGCCGCATGGAAAGGCGACGCATTTCATGCACAATGGTCCACAGGGGTGGTGTTGGGGCAGACGGCGGATGAACAAGGCCGGGTGGGTGGATGTGTGGCATTTGGTGGTCGCGATCATGTCGCGCCAGCCGCCCTTCGTTCAGATCATGTGCGCGACAGGCGTGGTTTTTATCGCCGTGATGGCGGTGGAGGGCCTGCGCACCAGCCTCGCCGCGATCTGGCGCGCCCATCGCGCGCCGCCGGTCCCGGCGCCGGTCAAGAACGAGCCGGTGGCGCTTGCCGCGCCCGCCGCCGCGGCGGACGCGCCGGCCACGCGCGCTTTTTCCGTCCGCAGTGTCCCGCGTGCCGCAGCAACCAGCGCGCGAAAACGCAAGCCGTTAACCGTGGCGGCCCGCCAATTCCGCAGTCCGCGCCCCACAATCCGGCGTCATCCGATGCTCGACTTCGCTTCGGCCGGCGAAATGCCCCATTTTTCGGCAGACACCGTCCTGCAACATGAAGGCGTATAGTTCCCGCCACGCACCTTGAGGGGGAACGGCATGCAGGAAGACATCGGCAAACTGGTGGTCCGGCTCGGCGTCGGCGGGCTGCTTTTGTTTCACGGCATTCACAAGCTTCTGACCGGCATCGCGGACATCAAGACGATGGTGGTGGCGCACCATCTGCCCGACGCGGTCGCCTATGGCGTCTATGCGGGCGAGATCGTCGGCCCGATCCTGGTGATCCTCGGCCTGTTCGCGCGGCTGGGCGGCCTGCTCATCACGGCCAACATGATCGTCGCCATCGTCCTGGCCGGCACCGCGATGCTCTTTCAGCTCAACGCCTATGGCGGCTATGCGCTGGAGCTGGAGACCTTCTACCTGCTCGGCGGCCTGTCGGTCGCGCTGCTCGGTGCCGGCCGGATCGGCCTGAACATCGGCGGCAACTGGAACTGAGAATCCACCCTCCCCTTGCGAGAGGGTCGAAATTCGCGAAGCGAATTTCGGGGAGGGGGCCGGCGGATCGGCCAACCTCTCCCCGAAAAAGCGCGCGCACATGCGCTGTCGCGACGCGTCGCTGCGATTTTTCGTGCCCTCGAGGGGAGGTCCTCATTTCAGCAAGAAATGCCCCCGCAGTCCCGCGATGGGCTTCGCCTCGTCCTCCTGCCACATCGTGGCGTGGACGTTCACCACGCGGCGCCCCTGGCGCGCCAGCGTCGCGCTCGCATGGCTCGCGACCGGCCGGCCGGTCCGCAGATAGTCGATGGTGATGTCCACCGGCTTGGGCAGCGCCGCGCTCTTGGTCGCCCACACCGTCTGCACGATGGCCGCGGTCTCCAGGAGCGAGCCGATCACCCCGCCATGGATCGCCGGCAGCACCGGATTGCCGATCAGCTTCTCGTCGAACGGCATTTCCAGGATCACCCGCGTCCCGTCGAGTCGCGCGGCCAGGCCGAGGAAGGCGCAATAGGGCACCGCCGCGATCAGGGCGCTCACATCGGGGGCGACGCCTTCGCGCGCCGCTTTGGCGAGAAGCTCCATCGTCGTCAGCCCGGCTTGAGGTCGGTGATCATGAAGGCCGCGGTGGCGAGCGCGATGGGCTCGCCTTCGCTTTCCTGGAAGGCGCGGCCGCGCGCGAACACGATCTGGCGCGTGATCTTCACGCATTCGGCCTCCACCGTGATGTCGGCGCCGGGCTTTGCCGCCTTGAGGTAGTCGATCCGAAGATCGAGCGTCGCGATGCTCCGCATCCCGCCATCCTCCGGCGGGCGCAGGCTGAGCGCCGAGCCGACCGCCATGCCGCAGGCCTGGTCGAGCAGGCCGGTGATCGCCCCGCCATGGACCACGCCGGTCTCCGGATTGCCGACAAGGTGCGGCGCATAGGGCAGGCGCATGACGCTGCGGCCCGGCACCGCCTCGACCACGATCGCGCCCAGCGCGTTCAGGAAAGCCGTCCCGCCCTGCGCGGAGATCGCCTGCTGGAACCGCTCGCTGGGGGTATCGCTCATGCCCGGATCGTCTATCACCGATCCCACTATGTCATGCCCGCGCGGGCGGGCATCCAGCGACTGGGGGGAAAGTCCGACCGCGCGGCCTTGCAACCCTTCGGAAAGCCCCCAACTTAGATTCGCCGGATGGCCCCGTCGTGCAAAGCCGGGGAGGCCGAGAGGGGGTACCCCTCGGATTTCCGCGGTTCAAATGGGCGGAAGGATCCGCTCACGAGATCGCGAAAACAGTACGATGTGGTCCGGGCTGCTCAACCTACTACATCTTGTGGTTCCCTGGCAGGCGCCTCCGCGGAAAAATTGACGAGGTGTCACTAATCGTTAGAATCCGCCGGTCACTTAGCGAGACCGTCATGGATTCGTCACTCCTGAAGCCCGTCCTCCGTCCCGAGCCGCTCGGCAAGCGCGAGCAGACCAAGGTGCAGAACCGGGAGCTGATCCTGGACGCCGCCCGCAAGGTCTTCGCCGAGCTCGGCTTCGGCGCCACCACGGTGCGCGACATCATCCGCGCCACCCCGCTCGCCTCGGGGACCTTCTACAACTACTTCAAATCCAAGGAGGAAGTGTTCCAGGCGATCCAGGACGAGCTGGCGCTGACGATCCGGCCGCGCCTGCGCGACGAGCGCCGCAAGGCCAGGACGGTGGAGGAGTTCATCTCCTCGACCTTCCGCACCTTCCTGGAGTTCATGGCCGAAGACCACATGGCCGTCCGCACCATCCGCCACAGCGCCGACACCACGAGGTTCCGCGTCCACACGCCCGAGATCGTCGCCGGCTTCGAGGAGCTGCGCGAGGACATCGAGAAGGCGATCCAGGAGGGCCTGTTCCCGCCGATCGACGCCGACTACCTGATGGCCGCCATCGTCGGCGTCGCCTTCGAGGTCGGCGAGCGCATGGTCCAGCGCGAGAAGCGCGATCCCGTGGCGGCCGCCAATTTCGCCACCGCGCTGTTCATCGGCGGCATCCGCACCCTGCCCAACGCCGATCGCCCGGCGACCGAGACGGGCACGGCGTGAAGGCCATCCTCTGCCGCGCGCTCGGCGACGACATCGGCGCGTTGACGCTCGAAGACGTCGACCTGCCGCCCTCTGGGCCGGGCCAGGCGCGGGTGCGCATCCGCGCCGCGGCGGTGAACTTCCCCGATATCCTGACCGTCCAGGGCAAGTACCAGCACAAGCCGGACCTGCCCTTCATCCCCGGCACCGAAGCCGCCGGCGACGTCGTCGCGGTGAGCGAGGGCGTGTCGAATGTCGGGATCGGTGACCGCGTGATCGTCGGCGGTCTCGGCTGCTACGCCGAGGAGATCCAGGTCCCGGCGGTGGGCCTGCGTCCGATCCCCAAGGGCATCGCCTATGCCGAGGCGGCGAGCTTCACCGTCGCCTATCTCACGGCTTACGTCGCGCTGGTCCGCCGCGCCCGGCTGGAGGCCGGCGAATGGCTTCTGGTGCACGGCGCCGCCGGCGGCGTCGGCCTCGCGGCGGTCGATCTCGGCAAGCATCTGGGCGCCAAGGTCATCGCCACCGCCTCGACCGGGACCAAGCGGGCCTTCCTCAAGGACTACGGCGCCGACCATGTCTTTCCCTCATCCGGCTTCCGCGAGCAGGTGAAGGCGCTGACCGGCGGCGAGGGCGCCAATGTGATCTACGATCCCGTCGGCGGCGACGTGTTCGACGAGAGCACGCGCTGCATCGCCTTCGACGGCCGTATCCTGATCATCGGCTTCACCAGCGGCCGCATCCCCTCCATCGGCGTGAACATGCCGCTGATCAAGGGCTATTCGATCCTGGGCGTGCGCGCCGGCGAATACGGCCGCAAATTCCCCGAGAAGGGCCGCCAGAACATGTTCGCGATCACGAAACTTCTGGCCGAAAAGAAAATCCGTCCGCACATCCATGCGCGGTTTCCGCTCGCGCAGGCCGTCGATGCGATGCGCACGCTCCAGGACCGCAGCGTGATCGGCAAAGTGGTGATCGAACCCTAGATGGCGCGCTGGAAACAGGAAGAGACGGTGGAGGCGCAGCTCGAGCTCCTGCTGCGCAGCCTGTGCGACGACTGGGGGTTCAATCTCTCGGACGCCAAGGTCCGCGCCATCGTGACGGCCAAGCGGATCGACGCCAGGCAATTCGCGCTCGACGTGCTCAAGGCCGACGGCTACGAGGACCCCGAAGACGAGATCCGCTGGATCCGCCGCATCAAGCGCCGCTTCGTCCAGCACTTCGGACAGCTCGTGGTCGAACAGTAACCCCCACTGTCATCCCCTTCGGCTTACGTCCTTGATGTGCGGCAGGGCGCCGAGTTGGCGGACGATCTCGTCGACGTCGTCCGCTGTCAGCCGGATCAGTGTGATCGTCACGCTCTCGCTGCCGGGCTCGTCGCCGGGCGTCGCGACATAGCGCGCAATGCGCCGCGCGCGATAGCCGAGCGCCGCCTCCAGCGCCGCCATCGACATCGTGCCTTCTTCGGCCGTGAAGCGGATTTCGTGGCTGCGATTGCGGCGCTGCAGCCTTTCCTCCAGCGGCTTGATCCCCGTCAGGATGATCAGGATCACGATCGTGGCCGCCACGGCCTCGACATAGAGGCCGCCGCCGACCGCCAGCCCGATGGCCGCGACGCTCCACAGGCTTGCCGCGGTGGTGAGGCCCCGGATGACGTCGCCGCGCAGGAGGATCGAGCCGGCCCCGAGAAAGCCGATGCCCGACACGACCTGCGCCGCGATGCGCGAGGGATCGAGGATGACGTGCTGCGTGCCCAGGATGTCGGCGAAGCCGAAGGCCGACACGATCATGAACAGGCAGGCGCCGACGCAGACCAGCATGTGCGTGCGTAGGCCGGCGGCCCAGACCAGGCGCTCGCGATCCGCGCCGATCACGCTGCCCAGCAGGGCGGCGACCAGCAGCCGCAGCACGAGCTGTCCGTCGAACGGGTTTACGAGGTTCGCCCAATTCATGCCGTGCCAACGGGCCCCGCGCGGTTGCGTTCCCGCGAGCTTATGGCCTCGGTCAGGCCGTGGCCAGCTTGTCGCGTGCCCTCGATGTCGCTGTCACGGAACGCGGCCGCACGCGACTACGCCGCGACCGAAGGCGTTCCGATTGAGATGAACAGATCAGCCGGTACGTGAAACCGATCCCGCAGCCGCTTGACCATCGTCATGCTCAACTCGCGCTTGCCGGCCAGGACTTCGCTGACGCGGCTGGGCGTCCCGAGCAGCGGCACCAGATCGGCGCGCGTTAAGCCGTGCTGGTCCATCAGATAGGTCAGGAGTTCGGGCAAGCGCGCGTCCCGGCGCGGCCAACGCGATTTTTCATAGGCTTCGACCAGCCGCGCCTGCGCCGCCATCCGGGCGCGATCGGCCGGATCGTCCGACGCCATCAGCTTCTCGATCAAGCCAAGCGCTTCGCGGTGGTCGGCATCGTTCTGAACGATGATCAATGTCGCTTTCATCACACGGTCTCCGCGTCGATCTCGTCATACTCCGCATGCGTTCCGAAAAACCGGGTCATCAGCACGCCGTCCCGGTATTGAACCAATGCGATCAGGCGAAAATCGTTGGCCTTGATGTTGAACACCACGCGCCCGCCCTTGAGAATGCTCGCCTTCGGGTGAGACGCCTTCACATCGGCGGGCAATTTCCAGTCCGCGGCCCGCGCGATGCTCAGCCATGCATCATATTGTGCGCGCGCCGCTTTGATGCCGCGGCTTCCCGCGCGCTTCGCGAAATACCGCTCCACCAGATCGGTGCCGACGCCGATCATGTCACAGCAAGATAGACCGAATTTCCCAAAAATGGAAGCACATCTTCCAATTTCTGGAACGGAAGCTCAACCCGCCAGCTTGTCCAGCGCCTTCAGGATCGCCGCGGTCATTTCGCTCGTGCCGACCTTGGTCATGCCCGGCTGCAGGATATCCGGCGTGCGGTAGCCCTCCGCCAGCGCGCGCTCCACCGCCTTCTCCAGCAGCGTTGCGTCCTCGCCGCGCCCGAAGGAATAGCGCAGCGCCATCGCGAACGACAAAATGCAGGCGATCGGATTGGCCACGCCCTTGCCGGCGATGTCCGGCGCGCTGCCGTGGATCGGCTCGTAGAGCGCGAGCTGCCTGCCGTTCGCGTCCTTCGCGCCCAGCGAGGCCGACGGCAGCATGCCGAGCGAGCCGGTGAGCTGCGCCGCCTCGTCCGAAAGAATATCGCCGAACAGATTGTCGGTCACGATCACGTCGAACTGCTTGGGATTGCGCACCAGTTGCATCGCCATCGCGTCCGCCAGCATGTGCGACAACGCCACGTCGGGGAATTCCGCGTCATGCACCTTCTGCACGACCTGCTTCCACAGCACGCCCGACACCATCACATTGTTCTTCTCGGCGGAGCACACCTTGCCGCCCCGCAGCCGCGCCAGCTCGAACGCCACCCGTGCGATGCGCTCGATCTCGTGCGTGGTGTAGACCTGCGTATCCACCGCGCGCTGCTGGCCGTCCGGCAGCGTCGTGATCTCTTTCGGCTCGCCGAAATAGACCCCGCCCGTCAACTCGCGCACGATGAGAATATCGAGCCCGGCAACAAGCTCGGGCTTCAGGCTCGAGGCATCCTTGAGCGCATCGAAGCAAATCGCCGGCCGCAGATTGGCGAACAGGCCGAGATCCTTGCGCAGCCTGAGCAGCCCGCGCTCCGGCTTCTTGTCGAAGGGCAGCGTGTCCCATTTGGGTCCGCCGACCGCGCCGAACAGCACGGCGTCCGCCGCCTTCGCCTTCGCGATGGTCGCGTCCGGCTCCGGCGTGCCCAGCGTCTCATAGGCGATGCCGCCGATCGGCGCCTCTTCGGTCTCGAAGGCGACGTTGCGGTTCCGCTCGAACCAGCCGAGCACGCGGCGCGTATCGGCGATCACTTCCGGCCCGATGCCGTCGCCGGGGGTCAGCAGCAGTTTATAGGTCATGGTCTCACGCCCACGGCATGTCGCGGGCGCGCTTGGCCTCGAAGTCGGAGATCTTCTGCTCGGCGCGCAGCGTCAGCCCGATATCGTCCCAGCCGTTCAGCAGGCATTGCTTGCGGAACGGGTCGATGTCGAATTTGATGCAGCCGCCGTCCGGCCCGCGGATTTCCTGTTTCTCCAGGTCGATGGAGAGCACCGCATTGGCGCCGCGCTCGGCGTCGTCCATCAGCTTGTCGATCTCCGCTTGCGGCAGCGCGATCGGCAGGATGCCGTTCTTGAAGCAGTTGTTGTAGAAGATGTCCGCGAAGCTCGGCGCCAGCACGCAGCGTATGCCGTAGTCGAGCAGTGCCCAGGGCGCGTGCTCGCGGCTCGAGCCGCAGCCGAAATTCTCGCCCGTGACGAGGATCTGCGCCTTCTTGTTGGCCGGCTTGTTCAGCACGAAGTCGGGGTTCAGGCTCCCGTCGGGACGCGTGCGCATTTCGTGGAACAGCGCCGAGCCGAGGCCGGTGCGCTTGATGGTTTTCAGGAATTGCTTGGGGATGATCATGTCGGTGTCGACATTGATCATCGGCAGGGGCGCCGCGACGCCTTCGAGTTTCTTGAATGGTTCCATGGCGGCGCGACCATAGCGATGCGACCACATGCCCTCAAGCTGGAATTGTTCCAATCCGCCCGCCGACGCGCTAGGCTTGACCTCGGGGCAGTGATGGGGTGGTGGCATGTTCGGGTTCTTGCGTGGCAGGCGTCAGGCTGCGGCACCGCCGAAAATCGAAGCCGCTCCGGCGCCCGAGCCGCCCAAGCCCGCCCCCGCGCCGCCCGCGCCGCCGCCCCTGAGCGGCGGGGACCTCCACATCCCGCGCGCCAAGCTGTCGCAGAAGACGCTGCACATGCACTACGCGATCAACTCGATCCGCGAGGAGCTGGAGGCGGTCGACTGGTACCGCCAGCGCGCCGAGGACACCGACGACGAGGAGTTGAAGGCGATCCTCCTGCACAACGCGGACGAGGAGATCGAGCACGCCTCGATGATCCTGGAATGGCTGCGCCGCGCCGACGCGCGCTTCGACAAGGAGCTGCGCGAATACCTCTTCACCGACGGCCCGATCATCGCGATGGAGAAGCGGGCGATGGGGCGAAGTTAGATCAGGACTCGCCCACTATCCCCAAATTCGTCATTGCCCGGCTTGTCCGGGCAACCCATTTTGGCCGCATGAAGAAAAATTGGGTCGCCCGCATAAAGCGGGCGATGACGACTTTTTCTTTGCATTTGACTCCGGCGCTCTACACCGGCTGCGTATCGTGGAACCGCGTCAGGTCCACCACCCGGCGGCCGTGCTTGTCCGACGACAGCACGTCGACGAATTTGTGCCCCCACACGATGTCGATGGCGGAATAGGAATGGCGGGCATAGACCCGGTCGGCCAGCGCCTCGTCCAGCCCGCTCAGCATCACGATGATCTCCATGTCCTGCTCGATCATCGTCTCCCGCGTGACGCCGTAGAGCGGGCTGTGGCGGTCCACCCGGTGCATGATGGTCCAGGACAGCGCGAACAGCGAGCTGCGCGGCCGCGCCGGGCGCAGGTCCTCGAACCGCCGCATCACGATCCCCTCGCGCGACGCCTGCTGGCGCGCCAGCGTCACGCGGATCTCGGCGTCGACGATGGAATTGCCGCGCTGGTTGGCGGCGCGGAACATCAGCGTCGGCACGCCGTCATAGGGCATGACCACGGCGCAGCGCGAGAACACGATCCGCGCGAAGGGCCGCGAGAACCGCGCGAACATCGAGCCGGTGAACAGCGCCGTCATGAGCAGGCCGAAGAAACCCTCCACGCTCACCACGATCCGGGCATAGGTGGTCTGCGGCGCGAAGCCGGAATAGTTGATCGAGGTGATGGTCTCGATCGCGAACAGATAGACGTCCCAGAAATTGCCGTGGCGGGCATGCGCCAGCGGCGTCGGATCGGCGAGATAGAGCAGGGCGAAGAACGCGGTGACGGCGACGAAGAACGCGAACAGGCCCAGGAAGAACAGCCACCACGGCGCGGTCAGCGCCGTGTGGTAGAAATCCTTCCACCGCGTATGGTCCTGGCCCTTCACGATGGCGACGCGCGCGCCCGGCGGGGCGAACATCAGGTTGGGCGCCCAGCGCGACGGCGCGATCGGCTCGCCCGCGCCGCCGTCGGGATTTTCGCGTTCTATGCTCACGCTACGGCCCGTTCCTGTGGCATACGCTGAACCGTTCCTGGAGGGAGAGATATGCGGTTTACCGTCCTGACGGCAACAACCCTGCTCCTGCTGGCGGGTTCCGCCCGCGCCGAGGGGCTCTGGGACATTTACGAGAAAAATTTCGCGCACGCGAAATACATCGATCTCACCCATACCATCGCGCCGGGCATTCCGGTGTGGCACGGTTTCGCGCCTTCGGCCTTCGCGCCGACGGTCGATCCCCTGACCGGCAAGCCCTACACCTACAAGGCGGACGGCTTCGAGGCCTCGCACTACGATCTGCAGACCGACCAGCTCGGCACCCAGCTCGATCCGCCGGCGCATTGGGCGCCGGAATATCCCGCGATCGACGAATTGCCCGCGAGCTATTCGCTGCGCCCTCTGGTCGTGATCTCCATCGTGCCGCAGGTGAAGAAGAATTTCGGCTATCAGATGCAGGTCGGCGACGTCCTGGCCTGGGAGAAGATGCATGGCCGCATTCCCGCCGGCTCGGTGGTCTTCATCCGCTCCGACTGGTCGAAGCGCTGGCCGGACCCCAAGCTCGCCGCCGAGACGCAATTCCCCGGCGTGACGCTGGCGGCGCTTCAGTTCCTGCATCTGCAGCGGCACATCCTGTTCCACGGCCATGAGGCGCTCGACACCGACACGACGCCGACGCTGGAAGGCGAATCCTGGCTGATGCATCACGGCTACGCGCAGGCGGAGGGCGTGGCCAATCTCGACAAGGTGGCGGCGACGGGTTGTCTCCTCGCCTTCGGTTTTCCGAAGCTGAAGGGCGGCACCGGCGGCTACGCCCGCTACATCGCGATCTGTCCGAGTTCGTGGAAATACGGCGACACGCCGGGACGAGGCGACGCACCGCTGCCGAAATCCGCGCATCCGCTCCACTGGGACCCGAAAGCCGGCGCGCGGGTACGATGAGTTTTCCTCTCCCGCGAGCGGGAGAGGACGCAAAATCCTGCGCTTAGCGTAGCACAGCGAAGCTAAGCGCTTGGATTTTGCTAGGTGAGGGGTACCGGCTTGGCGGACACCCGGCTCGCCAGGCGCGAGCAAGCCTCTACGCCCTGCCGCTCGCCTTCAGATACGCCACCCATTTGGCGCGCTGCTCGCGTCCCAGCTCGTGCAGGTAGTCCCAGGAGAACAGCCCGGTGTCGTGGCCGTCGTCGAACACGATCCGCACCGCGTAATTGCCGACCGGCTCCAGCGCCCGGATCGTCACGCCGGCCTTGCCGGTCACGATCTGCTTCTGCCCCTGGCCATGGCCCTGCACCTCGGCGCTGGGCGATTCCACCCGCAGATATTCCGCCGGCAGCACGAAGCGCTCGCCGGTGTCGAACTCGACTGTGAGCTGGGTCTTCGCCGGATTGAGCCGAAGCTCGACCGGCCAGGGCCTGGTCGCCGCCGCCGTCATCGCGCGTCGCGCTCGGCGTCGGAAAGCTCGCGCGCCTCGGAGGCCAGCATGATCGGCACCCCCGCGCGGATCGGATAGGCGAGGCCCGCCTGCCGGCTCACCAGCTCTTGGCGTTCGCGGTCATAGGTTAGCGGCCCCTTGGTCACCGGACAGACCAGGATTTCGAGCAGCTTGGGATCGGTCTGCATCGCCTCAATTGACCGTGTTCGAACCGGTCGAGGTCCCCGCCATTTCGAGCAGCGCCAGGAGCGTGCTGACCCGGTCGGTCCATTCCGGCGCTTCCAGCAGCGCCTGCTTCTCGTTCGGCTCGAACGGGCAGAGCATGGCGAGCGCGTTGACCAGCGTTTCCGCCGGCGCGTTCATCACGCTTTTCCAATCCGCCTTCAGCTCGCGGCGCGACAGATATTCGTTGAGCGCCGCCAGCAGGCGCTCGCGCGGGAAGTCCTGGTCGTCGCGCTCGGCAAGGTCGCCGGCGAAGGGCGCGAAGTCGGGCTTCACGGCGCGGAACGAGGCCGGCGTGTCCAGCTCCTCCGCCACGCGGAAGCGGCAGATGCCGGTCAGGGTGATGAGATAGCGCCCGTCCTCGGTCTCGCGATAGGCGGTGATGCGCCCGGCGCAGCCGATCTGCGTCAGCGCGGGCTTCAGTGCCTTGTCCTCGTGCTCGGTCGGCTGGATCAGGCCGATCAGCCGGCTGCCCGAGATCGCCGATTCCACCAGCGCCAGGTAGCGCGGCTCGAATACGTTGAGCGGCAGATGCCCGCGCGGCAGAAGCAGCACGCCGGTCAGCGGAAAGATGCCCAGCGTGCGCGGCAGGTCGTCGGTCGAATGATAGCGCCCAGCCATGTCGGCCTCACGAGAAGAGAATGGAGGAAAGCCGGCGCCGCGCGTCGATGGTGCGCGGATCGGTCGGGCCCATCGCCTCGAACAGCGTCACGAGGTGCTTGCGCGCCCCATCCTCGTTCCATTTGCGGTCGCGCCGCACGATGTCGAGAAGCTGGTCGATCGCGCCCTCGCGGTCGCCCGCGCCGTCGAGCGCCAGCGCATAGTCGAAGCGCGCCTGATGGTCCTTGGGATCCGCCTCGATCTTCGCCTTGGCGGCTTCGAGGCCGCTGGCCGCGGCCGCCGCCTGCTCGCGCAGCTTGAGCTCGGCCTCGACCGCGCGCACCGCCTCGTCGCCGGTGCCGTCGGGCCGCACGAGCTGCAGGGTCTGCTTCGCCCGCTCCAGATCGCCGCTTTTCAGATAGCAGCGCGCGAGCCCCGCCACCGCCTTGGGATGTCCCGGCTCGTCCTGCAGCACATGGGCGTAAGCCTGCGCCGCCTGGCCGACATCGCCCGCCGCGAAGGCTTCCTCCGCCATGGCGAGGACTTCCTCGGCATGATCGTGGCCGCCATGGCCGTCGCCGGCGAGGCCGGCGATGAACTGGCGCACCTGGCTTTCGGGAATGGCGCCCATGAAGCCGTCGACCGGCTGTCCGTCCTTGAACGCGAAGACTGCTGGAATGGACTGAATCCGAAGCTGCCGCGCGATCTCCTGGTTCTCGTCGATGTTCACCTTGACGAGCTTCACCGCGCCATTGGCCTCGGCGACGACCTTTTCCAGGATCGGGCCGAGCGTCTTGCACGGCCCGCACCACGGCGCCCAGAAATCGACGATCACCGGCACTTCGCGGCTCGCCGCGATCACGTCGGCCGCGAAGGTCTCGAGCCCGCTGTCCTTGATATGGGGGCTTGCCGGCGAAGGCGCCGCGCTGGCGGGCTTCACCGAGGTCACGGGCCTGCCGCTCGGTCCGATCAATGCCATGATGCTGACTTTCTCGCTCTGTCCCGCTCAAGATGGGCGCTCGGGTGGGGAAAGAAAAGGCCCCTGCGCCGCCTTGAAGCCGTCGCGTCCCGGTTCCACCATCGCACCGTCGAGGGAGCGTCGGATGCCGATTCGCTTTATATCTCTTTACCTTGCCGCCTGCCTGGCGCTGGCGGCGGGCGCCGCCTCGGCCGCCGGCCTGCCGCTGGCCAAGAAAACCCTCGCCTTCCGGAGCAAGGCGCTCGACATTTCGGTGCAATATCCGCAAACCGGCAACAAGGCCCTCGATGCCGTGCTGGCCGACTATGCCCGCGCGCAGGTTGCGGACTTCAAGAAATTCGAGCCCGATCTCGTCGCCGGCGAGCACCCGTTCACGCTCGACATCACCTATGACGTCGAACGCAATGACAGGACGATGTTCGGCGTCCTGTTCACCGAATTCGCCGATACCGGCGGGGCGCATCCCAACACCGATTTCGCCGCCTTCGACTTCCTGCTGCCGTCGGGCGAGCAGGTCTTCCTGCCGGAGATCGTGGACGGCGCGCGCGGCCTCAAGCGCGTCAGCGACCTCGCCATCGCCGAGCTCGTCCGGACCATCGGCGGTCCGGATTCGCTCACGACGAAAGAGGACATCGCAAGCGGCGCCGGCCCCGACGCGCTCAGCCTGAAATATTTCCTGTGGCTGCCGACCGCGCTGCACATCCACTTCCCGCCCTATCAGGTCGCGGCCTATGCCGCCGGCCCGCAGGAGGTCTCGATCCCGCTCGCGGCGCTCAAGGGCTATATCCGCCCCGACTGGCGCGCGCCGCAGCCCTCGTTCGACTGCAAGAAGGCGGCGACGCCGGTCGAGCACGCGCTGTGTTCCGACCTCGCCCTGTCGCGGCTCGACCGCGATGTCGCGGATCTCTATCGCAGCAAGCATGCGTCTTCGGACGCCGGCGCCAACGACCGGCTGCGCCAGGACCAGCGCGATTGGCTCGCCGCGCGCGGCAAGCTCTGCACCGGCGGGGCTCTCGTGCCCTGCCTGACGAAGCTCTATCGCGGCCGTCTGGTCGCGCTGAACAAGGCACCCGGCTGATGCATCTTTCCCGCCGCGATATTCTGGGCGGCGCCGCCGCGCTCACCGCCGCGCCGCTCGCGGCCCGCGCCGCGCCGGCGCCCGATCTCGACGTCGCCATCGTCGGCGGCGGCGCGGCCGGCGCCTATGCCGCCTGGCGGCTGCGGCGGGAGCGCCCGCATCTCAGCCTCCGCCTGTTCGAGGCATCGGAACGCATCGGTGGGCGCCTGCACTCCGTCGCCTTCCCGCAGGCGCCGCATCTCGTCGCCGAGGCCGGCGGCATGCGCTTCCTCGAAGCGCATGCCCATGTCGTCGGACTCGTCGCCGCTCTCGGCCTGCCGTCGCGCGGTTATCCGATCGACGAACCGGCAAACCGCATGATGCTGCGCGGCAAGAACGTTCCTCTCTCCGAGGTCGCCGCCGGCCGCGCGCGCTTTGCCTACCGCGTGCCGGACGCCGACCAGGGGCCGCATGCCGACTATTTCGCGCGCGCCATCGCCAAGGTGGTGCCGAACGCGACGCACATGACGCCGGCCGAGTGGCGGAAGCTGCGTGGCGGCTTTCGCTACAAGAACCGGCTGCTGCGCGACTGGCGGGGCAGGGACCTGCTGCTGCAGGGCATGACAGCAGAGGAGCTGGCGCTCGCGACCGATCGGTCCGGCTATGACGATTGGACCAGCGGCGAGAGCGGGCTCGACGAGCTCGATTATTTTTTCGTCCATGACGACGAGAGCAAGCCCTACCGCACCGTCGCCGGCGGCTATCAGCGCCTGCCGCTGACGCTGGCCGAGCAGGCGGCGAAAGCCGGCGCCGGCATCGCGACGAAGACGCGTCTCGTCGGCCTTGCGCCGGAAGGCGGACGCTACCGCCTCACGCTGCGCGACGCCGCGGGCCGGCAGACCGCGCTCACCGCCGCCCGCGTGATCCTCGCCCTGCCGCGCCGCGCGCTGGAGCGCATCGAGGATTTCCCGCAGGCGCGGTCCGACCGCCGTTTCGCCGATCTCATCGCCGCGGTGACGCCGATCCCCGCCTGCAAGAGTCTCCTGCTTTACAAGCATCCCTGGTGGCGCGACCACGGCATCGTCGAAGGCCGCTCGATCACCGACATGCCGGCGCGGCAATTCTACTGCCTGGGCTCCGAGACGACCCGGCTGCCGGGCGAGGACACCAACGGCTATGGCGTGCTGATGGCCTATAGCGACATGCACAATGTCGCGACCTGGCGCCATCTCGTGGCCAGGCCCGATCCGTCGGGCTTCACCAAGCTCGCCGGCGACGCCGCCCTGGCGCGCGAAGTCCACCGCGAGGCCGCGCTGGTGCTCGGCAAGACCGATGCGCTGCCGCTCGCCGCGGTGTTCCAGGACTGGAGCGTCGATCCCTATGGCGGCGGCTGGCATTATTTTGCGGTCGGCCATGACAGCCTGGCCGATTCCGCCGCGATGCTGAAGCCGCTGCCGGGCAGCGAACTCTATGTCTGCGGCGAGGCATATTCCCTGGCGCAAGGCTGGGTCGAAGGCGCGCTGGAACGCGCCGAGACGATGCTGCAAAGGCATTTCGGATTGAAGAAGCCGGGGTGGTTGCGAAGTTAAGCCCCGCTGTCATCCCCTTCCCTCGCGCGCGCAGCGCGCGCGAGGGAAGGGGACCCAGGCGCCGCATCGCGTATGGTCTCGGCATCTTGCACCGTCGCCAATCCGGCGACATCGCGCGCGCATTTTCCACCTCGGCGCGCTTACGCGCGCCTCGCCGCGGATGGCAATATTTAATTTACGCGAAGCCCGCCAGCCGCTCCTCCAGCCCTGCCTTCACCCTCGGCCAGTCGCTCGCCAGGATCGAGAAGTACACTGAATCCCGCCAATAGCCTTGCGGCATCCACATATGTCCGCGGAAGATGCCTTCCTCCGCCGCGCCCAGCTTCTTCAGCGCCGCACGCGATCGTGCGTTTCTGGAATCCGTCTTGAACTCGACCCGGTTCCATCCCTTCGCGAAGGCGTTTTGCAGCAGCAGGTATTTCGCTTCCGGGTTGACCGCGCTCGCCTGCGCCGCGGGCGCATACCAGGTCCAGCCGATCTCGACCCGCGCGTGCTCCGGCACGATCGCCAGATACGACGTCGAGCCGACGATCGCGTCGTCGGCCAGGCGCCGCACGGCATAGCTGATCATCGCGCCGCTCGCATTCTCCGCCGCGACCCCCGGCAGCCGCGAGGCGAGCCCGCCGCGCGTGTCCAACGGCATGTAGGTGAAGATGTCCGGCGCGCCCGCCGCCGCGATCAAACCCGCATGATGGCGCTCGCCCAGCGGCTCGAGCGCGATGAAGCGTCCCGTCAGCGTGGCGCCGCCCAGTGGTTCGACTCTTGGCACGGTGATTCTCCGGTCATTGGCGAGGCGTCATGCTCGCCGCCGCGCGCCGCGCGGGGTAGCGCGGCGCGCGAATGCCAGCCCTGCGTCCGCGACGATTTGTGACAATTTGCGTGACCCGCGCACCACAGGCCTGACTAATCCTCAGGCATTCCGCGGTGAACTTATTGACAATAATTTCGCAGGGCCGTCACGATGGCGACAAATACAATAACATTGGGACGGAACAACCGGGGGGCTTGCAACATGTTTGCGGCCACCGGGATTCTGGCCGTCTAAGGGGAATATCCATGATTTCGACTCGCCTGAAGTCCGTTTGCCGCGCCTCCAGCGCCATCGGCGCCCTTGTCTTTGCCAGTTCCGCCGCCGTGCCCGCCGCCGCCCAGCAGATCGAGACCGTCGTGGTGACGGTCGAGCGCCACGCCGAAAACCTCCAGGACGTTCCCGAATCGGTCGCGACCATTCCGCAGGATCAGCTCCATTCGCTGTTCGAGGCGGGCGCCGACATCCGCGCCATCGCGGGCCGCGTGCCGAGCCTCTACGCCGAATCCTCGAACGGCCGCGTCGCGCCGCGCTTCTACATCCGCGGCCTCGGCAATGCCGATTTCGATCTCGCCGCCTCGCAGCCCGTCTCGATCATCGAGGACAATGTGGTGGAAGAGAACGTCGTGCTGAAGAGCCAGCCGCTCTACGACATCGCCAGCGTCGAAGTCGACCGCGGCCCGCAGGGCACGCTGTTCGGCCGCAACACGACGGCCGGCATCGTGAAGTTCACGACCAACAAGCCGACCGACGAATTCACCGCCGACGCCTCGGCCTCCTATGGCGAGCTCGGCACCGCCAATGTCGAGGCGGCGATCGGCGGCGGCATCACCGACACTTTCTCGGTGCGCGCCAGCGGCCTCTACCAGCATCGCGACGACTACATCAGCAACGCCTTCCTGCACGTCAACGACGCGCTCGGCGGCTATGACGAACGCGCCGGCCGCATCCAGGCGCTGTGGAAGCCGACCGACGATCTGACCATCCTGGTCAACGTCCATGGCCGCTCGCTCGACGGCACGGCGGCGGTGTTCCGCGCCAATATCCTGACCAAGGGCAGCGACCACCTGAACGCCAACTACATCCCCGACACGGTGTTCTTCGACGGCGGCTTCGTCGATCCGAAGAACGAGAACCCGCAGAAATACGACGGCATCGGCGCCAGCACCGACATCGAATACGACTTCTACGACATGAAGCTGACCTCCACGACCGCCTATGAATCGACCCACGGCTTCAGCCGCGGCGACATCGACGGCGGCAATCCCGGCGGCCCGGGCTTCATCCCGTTCCAGTCCGACACCCAGGACGGCCTGACCTATCTGCACCAGTTCACCCAGGAGCTGCATCTGGCGACCGCCGATTCCGGTCCCCTGTTCTGGCAGGTCGGCGCCTTCTACTTCTCCACCAAGTACGAGGACGCGACCAACCCGTTCTTCGTGCCGACCACCTTCGTGCGCCAGTCCAACACCTCCTGGGCGGTGTTCGGCCAGTCGAGCTACGAGATTACCGACGACTTCAAGCTGACCGCCGGCGTGCGCTGGACTTCGGACTCCAAGGGCCTCACCGCCAACGGCCCGCTCACCGCGCCGATCGTGACGCCGGTGCAGCTCTCGGGCAGCAATGTGAGCTGGGACGTCAGCGGCCTCTACAAGCTGACCGACACGACCAATCTCTATGCCCGCATCGCCACCGGCTTCCGGGCGCCCTCGATCCAGGGCCGCAACCTGGCCTTCGGCACGGGCTTCTCGACGGCGCGGTCCGAGACGATCACGTCCTACGAGGCCGGCGTCAAAACGGTGCTGGACGACAACCGGCTCCGGCTGAACGTCGACGGCTTCACCTACTGGATCGCCCATATGCAGCTCACCGCGATCGGCGGCGCGTCCAACTCGGCCATCCTGCTCAACGCCCATGGCGGTCTCGCCTACGGCATCGAGGCGGACGCCGAATACACCCCGACCGAGAACTGGGCGTTCACCGCCGGCGCAAGCTGGAACCACACCGAGATCCACGATCCGTCGCTGACCGTCGGGGTCTGCGCGGCGTGCACCATCCTCAATCCGATGAGCGGCCTCGGCAACGCCTTCATCAACGGCAACCCGTTCCCGAACGCGCCGGAATTCTTCGGCAGCATGACGGCGCGCTACACCTATCCGCTCGACAGCGGCGCGCAGATCTACGCCTTCACCGACTGGTACCTGCAGGGCTACACGAACCTGTTCCTGTACCGCTCGGCCGAGTTCAAATCGAACGGCAATTACGAAGGCGGCCTGCGCATCGGCTATATCGAGCCGAACAAGCAATGGGAGGTCGCGGTCTACGCCCGCAACATCACCGACAAGGCGAACCTGCAGGGCGGCATCGACTTCGACAACCTGACCGGCTTCGTCAACGATCCCCGCGTGATCGGCGTCGAGCTGACCGGGCACCTGAACTAGTTTTCCTCCCCGCAAAGCGGGGAAGGTGGCGCGAAGCGACGCGAGGGGGGACGTCCGCTGCAACGGACCTCCCCCTTCGTCGTTCAGGCGCGGAACGTCGTCAGGCTCTTACCGGTATCTCGACGATCGTCGGCGCGTGTCCCGTCGCGCGCGCGAATTTCAGCAGATCCTCCGCCGTCACCGCCGTCGTGCGGTCGTTGCGCAGGGGATGGAAGTTCAAGGGCGCGAGCGCCAGCATCCCCGCATCCAGCACCAGCCGGACTTTGCCTTGCGCATCGTTCATCACCGCGAAGGGAGTCACCGATCCGGGCTCGATCCCGAGCGTCGCGATCAGAAGGTCGGGCGAACCGAACGAGAAGCGCGGGCTCGCCAGCGCCTTCGCCAGTGCGTTGAGGTCGACCTTGAGATCGTCGCGCAGCGTTACGAGCCACAGCCCGTCCTTCTTGTCCTTGAGGAACAGGTTCTTGGTGTGCCCGCCCGGCTGGCTGTCGTACAGCGCGGCCGCGTCCTCGACGGTGAACACCGGCGCGTGCGCGTAAGTCGTCCACGCGATGCCGAGGCCTTCGAAGCGCGCATAGAGCGCCGCCTCGCGTTCGTCGGGTGATGGTAGTCCGCTCATTTGCGTCTTCTTTCCCGCCCCCAAGGGGAGGGTAAGTCACGGCACCAGCCGCCGGATCCATTCCGGCAGCGCGAAGGACGCGGCATGGATGGCATCGTTGTAATAGTCCGTCTTGATGCGTGATTTCTTGTACGCGGCTGCCGCTTTGCGGATGCCGGTGGGCGTTCCGAGCCGCTTGGCGCCCTTGCACGCCCAGCTGAGCGCCATGAAGCCGCCGATATAGGTCGGCACGACGCTGAGATAGAGACCCGACTGTGGAAAGAATTCGGCGAGCTCCTCCAGCGCCTCGGTGATCTCCCAGGGCTGGTAGAACGGCACGCCGGTCTGGAACGTCGCGAAGCCGTTCCGCTTCAGGGCGCCCAGCACGCGGTCGTAGAAGGTCTCGCCGAACAGCGCCTTGCCGGGACCGACCGGATCGGGCCGGTCGGCGACGACGAGGTCGAAGCGGCCCTTGCTCGAAGGCCGCCCCAGATATTCGAACGCGTCGGCGATCTCGATCTTGAGCCGCCTGTCCTTGAACGCTTTAGCGTTGATCTGCGCAAAATGTTCCCGGCAGAGCTCCACCACGCGCCCGTCGATGTCCACGAGAACGACCTCTTTCACGGATTTGTGCTTCAGCGCCTCGTCGGCGATGGAGAGGTCGCCGCCGCCCACGATCATCACCCGCTCGACTTTGCCGTGCTCGAAGATCGGCAGATGCGTAAGCATTTCTGCGTAGGCGCTTTCGTCGCGCGTGGTGATCTGGACGATGTCGTCGAGCGTCATGACGCGTCCGTTGGCGACGCTGTCGAAGATGCGGATGCGCTGGAACTGGCTCTTTTCCTCGACGAGCGGCTTGCCCGCCAGCTCGATGGACTGCGCGTAACCCTTGTGGAGACGCTCCTTGAAACTGTTCGCCATGACTCTGCTCCGCGGGAAATGTGACAGCGTGACGGGAAGGAGAGTGCCTTCTAAGGCGCGCCGGAAACGGAGTCGAGAGCGCGTCGCCGCGCGTCGCGCGCGCCACGCGCCGGCAAAAACTTTACACTTGAGTGACAAAAGTTCTTGCATGCGGGGACGGCGTACCTATATTCCCCCTCAGTCTCCGAAAGGGGACTGAAGCGGCGCGACGGCGTTACCGTCCGCCGCTTTCTTCTTGAGACGCGTCCGGAAGTCCGTAAGGCCAAG
Organism: Rhizomicrobium sp.; assembly: GCA_037200985.1. Lineage (NCBI taxonomy): Bacteria > Pseudomonadati > Pseudomonadota > Alphaproteobacteria > Micropepsales > Micropepsaceae > Rhizomicrobium > Rhizomicrobium sp. The sequence goes on along the minus strand of JBBCGJ010000001.1, from coordinate 2,352,831 downwards.
GCGCAGGTGTCAACTCTTAACTGGGTAGGTGCCCGAAATGGCTAGACTCGAACTTGTTGCGGCGACCAAAGAAGCCAGGGCTCCCCGAGTCCGCACTTCCGCGAAGACCGTTCGTCCCCATGTTGCTCCCGTTGTGCCCGTCGCGGACAACGACGATCAGCAGAAGGATCACTTCATTACCCGCAATGGGCTGACCTATGCGGGCTCGCACCTGATCATCGACCTGTGGGAAGCGGAAGGCCTCGGCGACCGCGACCGTATCGAACAGGCGCTGATCGACGCGGTGAAGGAAGCGGGCGCAACCCTGCTTCATATTCACCTGCACACCTTCACCGATGGCGGCGGGATCTCCGGCGTCGCGGTGCTGGCCGAAAGCCACATCTCCGTCCATACCTGGCCGGAGAAGGGTTATGCGGCCTTCGACGTATTCATGTGCGGCGACGCCGAGCCTCGCAAGGCGATGGGCGTTTTCAAGCGGGCGTTCAATCCCGGCCGTATCGTGATCGGCGAACATAAGCGCGGCGTCGTCTAAGCTTCGCGGAATATCGTTAACCAAAGGGCGGAAACATCTGTTTCCGCCCTTTGTCATTGCGCCGATATTGTTCCGTTTCAGGGTTACTATCCGTGGGGCCCAAAGGGCCCCTCGTGGGAGTGGCGAGTGGCGGAGCGGTATGACGCGGCGATCATCGGCGCCGGCGCGGATGGGCTGGCGGCGGCCGCCTTGCTCGGCCGCGCCGGCCTGCGCGCCGTCGTGCTCGAGCGCCAGCCGCATCCCGGCGGGCTGCTCGCCACGCGGCAATTCCATCCCGGCTTCTTCGCCGCGCCCTTCGCCGACGACGTCGCGCCGATCGACGATGGGCTGTTCTGGTCGCTCGATCTGGCGCGCCACGGCGCCTGGGCGACGCCGCCCGCGCCGGCGATGGCGGTCTGGCCGGACAAGAGGGCGATCGCCGTGCCGCTGCGGGAGCTGGACGCCGCCGTCGGCGCGCGCCGCGCCGCGGCGCTGGCGCGGGCGCGGCTGCCCGCGCCGCCGCCGTCGTCGCGCTGGAATCCGTTCGCGAAAGAGGCGCGGGCGGACTGGCCGGCCGAAAGCTGGAACCATCGCGCGCTCGCCGATCTCCTGTCCGAATTCGCGCCCAGCGAAGAGCAGGCGGCGCTCGCCGCCGCCGGCGCGCTGGAGGGCCGCGCCGCCGATCCGCTCGCCGCCGGCACGGCGCTCCATCTGCTCGTCCGCCCGGCGGGCGGCGTGTGGCGCGGCGCGCTCGGCGGGCTCGGCACGGCCTTCGCGGCGGCGGCGCGCGAGGCGGGGGCCGAGATCGCCTGCGGCTTGGAGGTCAGCGATATCCGCTGTCACAAGGGCCGCGTCGCCGGCGTCGGCCATGCCGACGGCAGCGAGGTCGCGGCCCGCGCGGTGATCTCCACCCTCGATCTCAAGCGCACCTTCCTCTCCATGTTTCCGTGGAACGAACTGCCCAAGCCGGCGATCGGCCGGATCGCGCATTTCCGCACCGCCGGCTCCACCGCGCGCCTGCTCCTGGCGCTCGGCGAGCGGCCGGAGCGCCTGCCGCGCGGTCCGGTGCACGTCACGCCGGACATCCGCGGCCTGGTCGAAGCACACGCCGCCTGGCGCGGCGGCGTGTTGGCGGAGCGCCTGCCGGCGACGCTGCGCGTCTGCTCGGCGTCCGATCCGGCGCTGGCGCCGATCGGCGCGGCGACGCTGACGGCGACGATCGGCTGCGTCCCCTTTACGCCGTTCGACGGCGCCTGGACGCGGGAGAAGCGCGACCTGCTCGCCAGGCGCGTCTTCGCCGCCATCGAGGAGGTCCTGCCCGGCGTCCAGAAAAGCGTCCTGGGATTCGAGCTGCTGGTCCCGCCCGACCTGGAAGAAGCGCTGAGCGCCACCGCGGGCGATCCCTTGGGCGGCGAGATCGCGCCCGACCAGATGTTCGCCTTCCGGCCCGGCTTCGAGCGCGGCTGTCCGTACACGCCGGTCGACGGGCTCTATCTCGCCGGTCCGTCTTCCGCCGCCGGCCCGCTGGCGACCGGCAGCGCCGGCGCCATCGCCGCCGCGGCCCTGATCGCCGATCTGCGCGCGGGCAGGCTCGCATGAGCGAGGAATTCGACGCACTGGTGGTCGGCGGCGGGGTCGAGGGGCTGATCGCCGTCTCGCTCCTCGCCAAGGCGGGCCTGCGCGCGCAATTGCTGGAGCGCTCCGCGATCCTCTACGGCCATGCCGGCGCCGCGACGCTGAGCGCGCTCGATCCGCTCGTCGTCCGGGAGCTCAGGCTCGCCCGGCACGGCTTGAAGTTCGCGATGCGCGATCTCAGCCTCACCGCGCTGCGCCAGGGCGGCGCCAATGCGGTGATCGGCCGCGACCGCCACGCCACCGCCAGAAGCCTCGCCGCCCTCTCGCCGGCCGATGCGCTCGCCTATGCCGGCTTCCGCCGCGATCTCTTCGCGCTCGCCCGCGCGCTGCGCCCCTCCTGGTGGGAGGACAGGCCGGTGGCGGACACGCTCGCCGGCCTCAAGCCGCGTCCGCGCGCTCTGTTCGAACGCCTCAGCGTCTCCAGCGCCTGCGCTTTCGTCGCCGCCGCGTTCGAGTCGGATGCCCTGCGTGGCGCGCTCGTCTTCGCCGCGGCCGATTGCGGCGCCGCGCCGCCGGAAGCCGGCTCGGCGCTGGCGCTGCTCTGGGCCGCGTCGCAGGAGATGAGCGGCCTGCAAGGCGCGGTCGCCATCCCGGAGGGCGGCGTGGTCGGCCTGCTGCGCGCCCTGTCCGAGGCGGCGCAGGCCTCGGGCGCGGCGATCCGCACCGGCGCCGCCGTCGCGCGCCTCACGGTTGCCGGCGGCGCGGCGACCGGTGTCGAACTGGCGACCGGAGAGATCGTGACGGCGCCGCTGGTGCTGTCCGCGCTGTCGCGCCGCCGCACCCTGCTCGACCTGTTGCCGTCGGGCGAGGTCGGCCTCGGCGCGGCGCGCGCGCTCGGCCGTCCGACGGAAGCCTTCGGCGCGGCGACGCTCGTCTTCGCGCTGTCGCCCGGCTTCGACACCGGCCTCGCCGCCGGCACGCGCATGGTCATCGCCGAGCGGCTCGAGACCTACGAGACCGCGCTCGCCGCCATCCGCCTCGGCCTCGTCCCGCGCGAACCGGTGCTGGAGCTCGTGATGTTTCCAGCCGGACGCACCCTCACCGTGCGCGCCTGGCCCGTCGCGCCGTCTTACGACCGTAACGCTTTGGTGCGAACGGTGACGGCGATGATCGAGCGCCACGCGGCCGGCTTTGCCCAGGCGATAACGAATACCGATGTGCTGGAGCCGCCGGACGGCGAGCCCTTCGCCGTCGCGCGCCTGTTCGCCGGCGCGGCGGAGCGGATCGAGACGCCGGTGCGCGGCCTTCTGCTCTGCGGCATCGATGCCGAGCCCGCGCATGCGCTGTCCGGCCGCGCCGCGCGCCAGGCGGCCGGCATGGCCGTCGCACGGCACATCAGGGCGCGCCTCGCATGAGCCCCGTCCGCGCCACGCCCTTCCATGCCCGCGCCGCCGACGCCAACACCGGCAATCTGTGGATGCCGCGGGGCGGCTTCACGCTCGCTGCGGCCTATTCGGGCGCCGACGCCGAAGCCGCAGCCGCGCGCGTCGGCGTCGCGATGGCCGATATCTCCTGGCGCTGGCGCGTGCTGCTCGAAGGCGCGCGGGCGCGCGAGCTGGTGCAGCGGCTCTTCACCCGCGATCCGTCCGGCCTCGCACCCGGCCAGGCGCTGAAGGCGCTGTGGCTGAGCGACGGCGGCGGCGTGCGCGGCGCGGGCGTCGTCGCCCGCCAGGGCCGCCAGTCCTACCTTCTCGTCTCCGCGGCGCAGGACGCCGACTGGATCGCCGACGCCGCTGCGCGCTTCGGCGTCGCGTTCCGCGATGTGACGGAAGAGGAGGGCGGTCTCGCCATCGCCGGTCCCTATGCCGCCAGGCTGGTCGCCGCGCTCGGCCTCGATCCCGTGCTCGACCTGTCGGCCTTCCGCAAGGAGACCTGGAAGGGCCTCGACATCACCCTGTCGCGCTTCGGCGAATTGGGCGGCTACGAGATCTGGTGCGCCGCCGAGGATGCGCCGCTGGTCTGGGACCGCGTCGCGCGCGCCGGCGAGCCCTTCGCGATCCTGCCCGCCGGCCTGGACGCGATGGATGTGCTCGACATTGAAAGCGGCGTGCCCCGGCCCGGCCGCGATTATGACGGCGCGACCGACCCCAGCGCGGCCGAGCCGCTGGCCGGCGAGCTCCGCCTCGCCAAGCTGATCGACGCCGGACATGCCGGCTTCAACGGCGCCAAGGGCGCGCTCGCGGCCAAGCCGCGGCTCACTCTCACCGGTCTTGTCATCGACAGCGCCGTGCCCGCGCCGTTCACGCCGGTGATCGCCGGCGGCAAGGCGATCGGCCGCACCTTGTCCTCGTGCTATTCGCCGCTGCTGCGCCGCGCCATCGCGCTCGCGCAGATCGAGGAAGCCCACGCCGCGCCCGGCACCGCCGTCGAGGTCATGCTGCCCGCTTCGCGCCTCCTCCTGCCAACCGTGGCAGCAGCGCGCATCGCGGACTTGCCTTTCCTGGCGCCGCCCGATCCCATCGCGCCATGAAGCATGCCGGACCCCTGGCGCTCGACCGGCTCGAGCCCCTGCTCGAACAGCTCCGCCGCCACGGCGCGCTGAAGGAGAAATCGCGCGGCTGCTTCTATCTGGGCGGCAAGGGCTTCCTGCACTTTCACGAGCATGGCGACGGCGAGCTCTATGCCGATATCGGCCTCGGCGAGGATTTCGAGCGCCTGCCGGCCCTGACGAAAACCCAGCACAGGGCGATCCTCCGCCGGACCGCCCAGGCACTCGCCGACGGAAAACCGCCCAGGCCCCGTTGAAACCGGTGCATGCGTTCGCGACAGTCCGCTCCGGCATGACGATCGATCCGGACGCCGACCTTGTTGCCCGCGTCGGCCGGGGCGATCGCGCCGCGGCTGCGGTCCTGATGGCGCGGCATCTGCCTCGCATGCTGGCGCTCTCGCGCCGCATGCTCTCCGATCCCATCGAGGCCGAGGACGCGGTGCAGGATGCCTTCATCCAGCTCTGGACCCACGCGTCGCGCTGGGAGCCCGGCCGCGCCAAGATCGGCACCTGGCTTTACCGGGTGACGTTGAACAAGTGCTACGACCGGCTGCGCCGCCGCCCGACGGTGCGGCTGGAAGCGGCGGCGGAGGTCGTCGATCCGGCGCCCGGCCCCGAGGCCAGCCTGCAGAACGCGGCGGTTGCCGTGCAGATCGAGGCGGCGCTGGCCGCCCTGCCGGAGCGCCAGCGCGCCGCCATCCAGCTTTGCCATTTCGAGGGCTGCGGCAATATTGAAGCGGCGGATATTCTCGGCATCAGCGTTGAAGCCCTGGAATCGCTGCTGGCGCGCGGGCGCCGCGCGCTCCGCGCGACGCTCGGACACTTGAAGGACGATTAGGACGGCTCCGGCATGACGAAGATGGAAGACGATGCGGACGATGCCAGGCTCGACCGGCTGCTGGCGATGGTGCCGGCACCGGCGGTGCCCGCCGCGCTGGAGCGGCGCATCCTCGACGATTTCGACCGCCTCGCGGCGCGCGGGCGTGTCGCGACGGCATTGCGCCGCGCCGCCGATCTGGTGTGGCCCGGCGCGCCGGTGTGGCAGCCGGCCATGGCCTTCGCCGTCTCGCTGATGATCGGCCTCGGCGTCGCCGCCTTCGCGCCGCTCGGACCGTCTCCGGACGACGGCCTCTTCACCTTCGACGCCGGCATCGACATCGACGGCGCGCCAGGCGTCTGAGATGGACGAGACTCGGCCCCGCCGCAACTGGCTGCTCATCGCGTCGCTGTGCCTGAACGTGGCGCTGATCGCCGGCGTCGCCGTCGTCGCCTGGCGCATCGCCCAGTTCGACATCGCGGTGGGAAGCGGCGGCCCGATGTCGCCACGCGCCGTCATGGCGCAATTCCCCGACCGCCGGGACGCCATCCGGGCGATCGTCGAGGCGCATCGCGGCCGCATCGTCGCCCTGCGCCGCGATGCCGCGCAGGCCCGCCTCGCGGCCTTCCGCGAATTCGGCGCGCCGGACGCCACGCCGCAGAAGACGGCGGCCGCCCTGCAATCCGTCGCCGCGGCGGACGCCGCCGTCGAACGCGAAGCGGTCGATCTCGCGGCGGAGAGTCTCGCGACGCTGTCGCCGGCCCAGCGCCAGGCGCTGGTCGCCCGCATCGAGACCCGCAGCCATTCCTGGTTCTTCCGCCTGTTCCGACGAGGCGCACGATAGGTCCTGCCCTCCCCTTGAGGGAGGGTCGTTCATCAGAGCCCCGCGCGGATCTCCGTCCAGTCGTTGACGATCTGGTCCTTGTTCTTCAGCCGCCGCTGGAAGATGCCGCTCTTGAGGAACGTCTCCACGTCGCGCGTCAGCCCGAGCTTGGCGAAGGTCTCGTTCGACACGTTCTTCAGCGCCTCCTCGTTCGCGGGCTCGTCGCCGATCTTCTCGATCGTGTAGGCGGCCGCGCCGTCCGACAGCGAGGAATCGATCAGCGCCAGCGCCTTGGCCTCGTCCGACGGATCCTTGTGCATCGTCAGCCCGCAGACATAGGTGAACATGCCGCCCGGCGGGTTCATGTATTCGACCGGCTTACCCTCGTCGTGCAGCGTCTTGTAGATGATGCGCCACGACATCGCCGCCACGAGCTCGCCCGAGCCCAGCCCCTGCGTCAGCGTGGTGTTGTCGCTCGACACGACGCGCGTCTGCTTGATCAGCGCGCGCAGCTTGGCCTTCACCTGCTCGTACTGCGCCGGCGTCATGTTGTAGGCGTCGACGCCGATCATATGGGCGATGAACGGCACGGTGTCGTCCACGCCGTCGAGCACCGAGACGCGGCCCTTGTATTTGGGATCGAACAGGATGTCCCAGCTCTGCGACTTGACGTATTCCGGCGCGAGGTCGGTGCGGAAGGTGATCGAGGTGTTGCCCCAATAGTGCGGCACGAACCAGACATGGGTCTTGTCCGCCCAGATGCCCGGCAGGTCGCGCAGGGTCGGCGAGATCTTGTTCCAGTTCTTGAGCTTGGTCGTGTCGATCGGCTGCAGCAGCCCCGCTTCCTGCCAGCGCGGGAATTCGTAATAGCAGGGCCCCATCACGTCCGGCTTGTAGCCGGCGCGCATCTTGGCGAATGCCTCGTCCTCGTCGGCGAAGATCGTGATGTTCGGCTTCTCGTTATACGTCTTCTGGTAGTCGGCGAGGAACGGCGCGTCCATGTAGTCTTCCCACTGGAACAGCGACACCGGCTTGCCCGAAGGGGCGCCGGCGCCCTTGTTCCCGCTCGGGCCGCACGCCGCGACGCTCAGCGCCAGCGCCGCCGCGATCGCCAACGTGACCGGAAATTTCATTGTCCCCTCCCCCCGTAAAGCCGACAGGAAAGCTAGGGCGGCGGGCCCTTCCGCGCAATCACGTGAGGCGCGGTCGTGTCAGTTGGTCGCCGCGCCGGGCCGGCCTATGATGTGCCTATGAACAAGGCAACGCCCCTTCCCGCCTTCGCGCGGCCGGCCTTCGTCGATCCCGCAAAGGCGGAATTCGCGGCGGCGGTGGCCGCCCATCCGGACATCGAATGCGTCGACGCCGTGGTGGTCGACATCGCCGGCACGATGCGCGGCAAGCGCCTGCCCCTGGCCGAGGCCGCGCGGCTGTTCGACACCGGCATGCAGCTCCCGCGCTCGGTCTATCTGATGGACGTGAAGGGCGAGATGGTGAACCCCTTCGACCGCGGCGTCGGCGACGGCGATCCGGACGGCACCGCCTGGCCGGTGCCCGGCACGCTCTCCCGCGTCTGGGGCGAAGGCGCCAGGCGGCTTCAATTGCTCGCCACCATGCGCAACGAGGACGGCGCGCCGACCGGCGGCGAGCCGCGCGCCGCGCTGGAGCGCGTGCTCGAGCAGTTCGCCGACCGTCATCTGACGCCGGTGATCGCGCTCGAGCTCGAATTCTACCTGATCGACCGCGCCCGCGACGCGAGCGGCGCACCCCTGCCGCCGCTCTGCCCGCGCAGCGGCCGGCGCGAGAAGGACAACGCGGTCTATTCGATCGACGATCTCGACCGCTATGCCGCCTTCCACACCGCGCTGGGCGAAGCGGCGCGGCTGCAGGGCATCCCCGTCAGCGGTGCCAGTTCCGAATACGCGCCCGGGCAGTTCGAGATCAACCTGCATCACCAGGCCGATGCCCGCCGCGCCGCCGATCATGCGGTGTTCCTGAAGCAGATCGTGAAGGCCGCCGCCCGCGCCAGCGGCTTCGAGGCCACCTTCATGGCCAAGCCCTATCCCGACCGCATCGGCAGCGGCCTGCACATCCATGCCAGCGTCCTGGACGCCGACGGCCGCAACATTTTCGACGACGGCAGCGCCGAAGGCTCGGAGCGCCTGCGTCACGCCATCGCGGGCCTGCAGGCGCTGATGCCGGAATCGATGGCGCTGTTCGCGCCCGCGATCAATTCCTACCGCCGCTTCGAGCCCGACATGTTCGCGCCGGTGAACCGCCGCTGGGGCGTCAACAACCGCTCGGCGGGCTTGCGCGTTCCCGTGGGTCCGGGTTCGGGGCGCCGGGTCGAGCATCGCGCATCGGGCGCCGACGCCAATCCCTATTTCGCCGCCGCCGCCGTGCTGGCGGGCTTGCACTACGGACTGGAACGCAAGCTCGATCCCGGCCCGCCGGCCACCCGCAACGTCTCGCGCGAGCCGGACCGCGCGCTGCCCTTCACGCTGGACGACGCGCTGGCGCGGCTGAAGGACGGCATCACGATCTCGAACTATCTGGGCGAGGAGACGGTGGCGCTCTACGGCGAGACCAAGCGCCTGGAAGCCGAGCGCTTCCGCAAGATCGTCTCCGCCGCGGAATACGACTGGTATTTGTGACGCTCTCTCGCCCGTCATGGGCGGGCGTCGCGACGCTGTCGCTGCGACCCCGCCCATCCCATCGCGCGAAGCGCAAATAGATTCACGCGGAGCCGCGGCTCCGCGTGAGTCATACAGCGCTTCGCGCAATGGATAGACTTATAAGCTCTTGAATATCGGCGCGTCCGCCGCGCCCCAGGCATAGGTCAGCCGGAATCCCGCGCTCAGCACATTGCCCGTCTCGCCCTGCCGCTCCGCCGCCGTCGAATAGCGCCCGTCGAGCGCGAGATCCCATCCCGGCGCCGGCTCATAGCGCAGCGCCGCCCCGCCATAGGGCCCGTCCTTGCCATACCGGTCGATCGCATAGCCGCCATAGAGATCGAACCACAGCGACGGCGAGAGATCGTCGCTGAACGATCCGCCGAACTGGTGCAGCTCGCGCGTGCGGATCGACAGCGGAATGAAAGGCGAGGGCGCCGGCCCCGGCACCTTGCGCGCATCGATGATGTACTCGCCGTCGCCGTCGTAATTGATGCTGAGCGGCCAGCCGTCGATGTCGTAGCGCAGCCCGGCATGCCAGCCCGCCGTGCGCGCGACGTTCTGGTCGCCCTTGATGCCGTAGCGCGCGGCGTAGGCCTCGCCGGTCGCCCACAGCCCGTCGAAGATCTGCCCCGCCGCGAACAGCGCGGAATAATCCCGCGAGCCCTTCAGCGCGATCGCCTCCGCCGTATCGGTATAAGGCTCGTGCCACGCGGCGCGCATGCCGAACTGCCAGTCGCCCGCATCCGCCGCGACGCCGACGCGCCCGCCGAAGCCGGAGCGGCCATAGAGCCCTTCGAACGAAATCTTCGCCGCGTCGAACGCGACGCTCAGCCCCGCCGAGCCCGACACGTCGTTGACGTTGAACGGCGCCACCGCGCCGCCGAGCAGCCGCACCGCCTTGCCGTTCACCACCACGTCGCGCACATCGGCGAGCAGCCGGATGTTCTCGGCGACCTGGGCATCGGCATGGCCGTTCGCGGCATAGAGCGTGGCGTCCTTGGTGTGCCGCCAGTCGCCGGCGACGATGACGACATTGGCGCCGCCCAGCCTCAGCGTGTCGTAGCCGGCGCGCAGCGCGACGTCGAACGGCCGCTCGGCGGCGGCGCGCCCATAGGCCGGGGCGACGGCGTGCCAGCCGCGGTTCGAACGGAAGGGCTCGGGTTGCGGCGGCGCTGCGTCCGTATCGTCCGGCCCGCGCAGCGGCGCGCTCTCGCCCGCGTCGCGCGGCACCATCTTCATCGAGAATCCGTCGCTCTCGATCTTGGTCAGGAAGGAGACCGGCCGCCTGGCGCGGATCACCGCGTTGTCGTAGCCGGCATAGGCCATCTCGATCCAGTCGGGCAGTTCGGCCTCGAGCTGCGCGAACGCCTCGTCGCTCACCGGCCCGTTGAAGTCGAAGGCGACGGTGTTCTGCGCGTCGTCGGCGCGCACCGATTTCACCGACACGCCGCGGATGCGGAATTCCGCTTCGGGCCCTTGCGACACGACGGTGAGCGAGGAGCCTGCGGGCGGCGCGTCCTGCGCGAGGGCCGCGCCGGCGCCAAACAGGATTGCGGCCGCGAGCGCGGCCCAACGACCCATTTTCCGCGGCGCCAGCGCCACCATGTCCCCAACCCGAAGCAGTCGGTTAATCGTCGGTTAACCGAGGTTAACGAAGGGTTAATTTCCTCTCCCGCGAGCGGGAGAGGTCGTCACGCCTTCGGCAGCCGCAGCTCCGCCACGCTGCCGCCGCCCGGCGTGCCGTCCAGGCGGATCGCGCCGCCCATCCGCCGCGCCAGCGACATCGCGATGGCGAGCCCCATGCCCGCGCCGGTCGCCGCGCCCGGCCGGTCGAAGCGGCGGAACGGCACACCCGCCTTCGCCACCTCGTCCCGCGTGAAGCCATGGCCGTTGTCGATGACGCGGACCACCACCGCGGCCTCCTCGTCGCGCACGTCGACGCGCACCAGGCCGCCCTCCTGCGTATAGGCGAGCGCGTTGCCGATCAGGCTGGTCAGGATGCGGCTCACCGCCAGGGGATCGGCCAGCGCCTGCGCCGCATGGGCGAAGCCTATCTCCAGTGCGATGCGCCGCGAGAAGGCGCGCCCCGCATGCTCGTTCACGCAATCGTTGGCGGCGGCGCAGGCATCGACGCCTTGCAGCTTTATCGGATAGCGCCCGGCCTCGACATTGGCGAACTCCAATATGTCGCCGATCTTGTTGTGCAGCGCGCGGCCCGCCTCGTTGATGTCGTGCGCGTATTCGACATATTTCGCGTGGCCGACCGTGCCGTAGAAGCCGCGCTCGATGACTTCCGAGAAACCGATGATCGCGTTCAGCGGCGTGCGCAGCTCGTGGCTCATATGGGCGATGAATTCCGACTTGGCCCGCGCGTCCTCCGCCGCCTCGCGCTCGGCCGTCGCCAGGCGGACGAGCAGCTTGGCCTCCACCGGCCGCATCGCGCGCAGCGTGCGGATCGCCTCCGATGCCCGCGCCCGGCGCTCGAACTCCCGCACGAACACCGCGGCCAGCGCGGCGCCCGCCAGCGCCGGCCCCAGGATCACGAACAGATAGAGCGGCAGCGATCCCTGCCACGCCGCCAGCGCCGCGTCCTCGTCGACCGAGGCGCGCACCGTCACGGGCCAGCCGGCAATGGCGGTCGCCGGCCCGCCGCCGGACCAGGCCGCATCGCGCAGCAGCACCTTTCCATCTTTCAAAACGATCGCCGCGCGCGCCAGCAGCCGCGCCGGCACCAGCACATGGGGATCGAAGCTCAGCGCCACGGTCTTGATGCCATAGGGGAAGATCAGCGTGCCCGGCGCCAGCACGCGCGGCACGCCGGCGGTGACGGTGTCGGCCGGCAGCGCCTGGTCGGCGAGACTGTCCCGCGTCGCCAGCGCCAGGCCGCTCGCGTCGAACACGGTGATGTTGCCGATGCCGTTCGCCGCGCCGTCGACCGGCTTGCCGTCGGCGAAGGCGCGGCCTTCCGCCGCCAGCCGGTCGAGTGTCGCGGCGGCGGTCGCGGCGATGTCGGCGGCGCGCTCGGCCTCGAACACGCGTGCCTGCGCCAGGGCATGGACGCGGTCGTTGCGCATTTGAAGCACGGCGGCCGCCGCGAAGGAGCCGCAGATCAGCGCCACGCAGACGAGCACCGTCACGCGGATGTTCTTCCCGGTCAACCGGGCGAAGCCCACCGTCAACGGTACATGTTCGGCTGTACGCGCTTGCGCCATCGGATGGCGAACCCCTGAAGGCGAATCACTTGCCTTCAAGTCATTATGCGAATCGGGGACTCGCTGTCACGAAAGTTAACGAGTGGTTACTCGAGCATCTTCGTGGCGACCTCGAACAGGTTGGCCGACAGCCCGTCCAGCTTGGTCAGCGCCTGGAGCTGCGCCTTCATCAATCCCTGCCGCGCCGCATCGTAGCGCCGCCAGGCCTCGAACGCGCCGGCCATCCGCGCCGCGACCTGCGGATTGATCCGGTCCAGCGTGGCGATGGTCTCGCCGACCAGGCGATAGCCGCCGCCGTCCTTGGCATGGAAGCGCAGATGATTGCCGGCGAAGGCGCCGACGAGGGAGCGCACGCGGTTGGGATTCTTGATGTCGAAAGCCGGGTTCGTCATCAGCCGGCGCACCGCGTCGGCCGTGCCCGGCAGGCAGGAGCCGGCCTGCAGGCTCATCCATTTGTCGAGCACCAGCGGGTCGGCTTTGAAGCGGTCGTGGAAATGCGCGAAGGCCGCGTCGCGCCGCGGCGACTCCATCCGCGTCAGGGCGCCGAGCCCGGCGATCATGTCGGTCATGTTGGTCGCGGCGCGGTAATGCGCTTCGGCCAGCGCCGCCGCCGCCTCGTCGTCCGCCGCCGTCAGGTAGCGCAGGCAGGCATTGCGCAGCGCGCGCCGGCCGGCCGGTCCCGCGCCGGGATCGAAGGCGCCGGGCGTCGTCATCTTGTCGTAGAGCGCCTTTATGCGCCCGCCATGCGCCGCCGCCACCGCGCGCACCATCGCCACGCGCGCCGCGAAGATGCCGTCGGGATCGGGCGTCTTCATCGCCTGCGCCAGCTCGGTGTCGAGCGGCGGCAGCATCATGAAGGCGGCATAGGCCGGATCGGCCTCCGCATCCGCCAGCACCGCGCCGATGGCGTCGACATAGGGCTTTTCGTTCGCCAGCACGCCGCCCTTCGCGGCCGCGGCCAGCAGGATCTGCGTCGCCAGCTTCTGCGCCGCTTCCCAGCGGTTGAAATCGTCCGCATCGGCCTTCATCTGGAAGGCGAGTTCGTCCGCCGAATAGCCGGTGACGAAATTGGCCGGCGCCGAGAAGTGCCGCCCGACCGACACCAGCGGCTTCTGCGCCACGTCGACGAAATGGAACGTATGCGCGGCCGTCATCAATTCGACCACGCGCTCGTCGGGTCCGGTGGTCTTCTCGCCTTCCAGCGTCAGCGGCATCGGATTGCCGTTCTGGCCGATGAAGCCCAGCCGCACCGGAATATGCATCGGCTCCTTGGTCGGTTGCCCGGGCGTCGGCGCGAGCGCTTGCGTCAGCGTCAGCGCGAAGGTCTTCTTCGCGGCGTCATAGACGCCCTCGGTCGTGATCGTCGGCGTGCCCGCCTGGCGGTACCAGCGGCGGAATTGCGTCAGGTCGCGGCCGCTCGAATCCTCGAAGCACTTGACCCAGTCCTCGACCGTCGCCGCCTGCCCGTCATGCCGCTTGAAATAAAGGTCGGTCGCCTTGCGATAGCCCTCCGGCCCGACCAGCGTCTGGAGCATGCGGATGACCTCGCTGCCCTTCTCATAGACCGTCGCGGTATAGAAATTGTCGATGGTGATGTAGCTCTGCGGCTGCACCGGATGGGCCAGCGGCCCGGCATCCTCCACGAATTGGCGCATGCGCAGCGCCTTCACGTCGTTGATGCGGCACACGCCGTGGGACCGCATGTCGCCCGAGAAGCTCTGATCGCGGAAGACGGTCAGGCCCTCCTTCAGCGAAAGCTGGAACCAGTCGCGGCAGGTGATGCGGTCGCCGGTCCAGTTGTGGAAATACTCGTGCGCGACAACGCTCTCGATCCGCGCATAATCGTCGTCGGTCGCCGTTTCCGGCGAGGCCAGCAGCAGCTTGTCGTTGAAGATGTTGAGGCCCTTGTTCTCCATCGCGCCGAAATTGAAGGCGCTGACGGCGACGATCATGAAGATGTCGAGATCGTATTCGCAGCCGTATTTCTCCTCGTCCCAGCGCATCGCGCGCTTGAGCGAGTCCATCGCGTAGGCGACCTTGTCCTCGTTGCCGTGCTCGCAATAGATGCGCAGATCGACCGGCTTGCCCGAGCCGCGCGTATAGCTGTCCTTCAGGACGCCCAGATCGCCCGCCACCAGCGCGAAGAGATAGCAGGGCTTGGGGAAGGGATCGTTCCACACCGCGAAGTGCCGCCCGCCGGGAAGATCGCCGCTTCCGATCGGATTGCCGTTCGACAGAAGGATCGGATAAGCCGCCTTGTCGGCCTCGATCCGCGTCGTATAGACGGCGAGGTTGTCCGGCCGGTCGAGGAAATAGGTGATGCGGCGGAAGCCCTCCGCCTCGCATTGCGTGCAGAACATGCCCTTCGACGTATAAAGCCCGTTCAGCGTCGTGTTGTGCTCCGGCGAAATCTCCGTGACGATCTCCAGCGTGAAGGCGTCGGGCAATTTCGACAGCGTCAGCGACGTCTCGCCCAGCACATATTCGTCCGCCCCGAGCTTGCGCCCGTCGATCGCGACCGAGAGCAGCTTCAATTCCTCGCCGTCCAGCATCAGCGGCGCACCGGCCGTACCGGTGCGCGTCACTTTCGATGTCGCGGTCACCCGCGTCGCCGGCGGATCGAGCTGGAAGTCGAGCGAAATCTCGGCGATGTGATAGTCCGGCGCGCGATAATCCTTGAGACGGATCGCGCGCGGTTCCTCGGTGCGCATGACGTTTCCTTGACAGGGGCAGGGCACCTTACCCACCACAAACACACCTGTCATGGCCCGCGAATGCGGGCCATGACAGGTGACGACGGCATTGTCGCGAAGATTTGAGCGCGGATTGTTCTGCGATTTCGGTGGCGCACCAACTGGGTGGCCCGCATTCGCGGGCCATGACACCGTGCTTGGTTCAATCCCACCCCAGACAGCGCAACGAAATTCCGCTCTGCCACGGTCTCAGGCAATCTTGCGCCGCCGCGATCGGCCCCTTGTCCTCGGCCCTGAGCCGCGCGGCGCGGATCGCGGTGTTGGGATGATCCCCGATCCAGCTCGGCGGGCAGCCCTGCTTGCCGCACAGCTTCTTGTCCATCCGCTCCAGCAGGTCGGCCATGCGCGACGGCTTCTCCCCCATGCGGCGCAGCGTCGCCGCGCCGTCGTCGTCGGCTTGGCTCTCGAAGCCGCGCGAATAGGCCGACTGCACGACGATGCCGGGCAGGATCGCCGAGATCTGGCTCATCTGGCTCATGTCGCCGGTGAAGATCGCGAGCGTCGCCGGGATGAGCGAGGCCTCGAAGACGCGCTGGAGCTGATGGGCATGGTCGACATGGCTCATCTCATGCGCGAACACGCCCTCGATCTCCGCGTCCTGTTTGACCAGCGCCCAGAGCGGATCGGTCATCACGATGGTGCCGTCGGGCAGGGCGAAGGCGTTGGGACCGATCCTGCCGCCGCCGCGGAAGATCAGGCGGTAGCCGCTGGCTCCGCCCCTGGCATGCGCCGCGACCCGGTGGAACAGCGCCGTCGCCTTCGCCCGGTCGGCCGGCGCCAGCTTGCTCGGCGTCAGCGCGAAGCGGTCGAGCGCCAGCAGGGTCTGCTCGGTCATCGCATGGCCGACCGTCGGCAGCGCCTTCAGCGCCAGCCATTCCGCCGCGACGGGCACCGCCTGCACCACGACATAATAGCCGAACAGCAGCGACACGATCAGCGAGACGCCGACCGCCGGCCAGGCGCGCTCCAGCCGGTCGGTGAAGCGGCCCCGGCGGCGCTTGCGCAGGCTCCGCAGCAGCGCGTCGGCGCCGTCATTGTCGTCGGTCTCGAAGCGCGATCCGTCGGGCAGGTCGAAGCGGCGCATCAGCCGCGCCAGCCGCGACGTCACCGTGACGCGCCTGGCCGGCGCCTCCGCCAGCACCTGGCCCTCCTCGTCGGCGATGCGCAGCGTGCGGTCCGCTTCCGCGCTGGCCCGCGCCGGCACATGGCGCGCCGCGCCGGGATAGAAATAGCGCCCCTCGATCGTCCAGTTCATAGGCCGAACCCGAAATCGAAGAAGCCGGCGATCTCCTGGCCGATGGCGCTCTGCGCCTCCAGCGCCTCGGAGGTGAAGTCGTCGAGGTCGCCGCCCGCGATCAGCGCGTATTTGCGCATGCGGTAGCGCGCCAGCCTTATGCGGCCGAAGGGATAGAAGAGGCCCAGCGTGACCAGGGTCAGCAGCGCGTTCGTCACCACGATCCAGGCGACGCGCAGGCCCGAGGCCTTGGACGACAACCGGAAGCCGCCCTCCAGCGTCGTGTTGCCGATCGACAGATTGGTCACTTTCGTGGTGACGAAGCTCGCGACGAACGCGGCCCCGATGCCGAACAGCACGAACACGATCAGGGAGAAATTCTCCGGCCCCAGCGGGATGGCGAATTTGCCGAACACGTTGCGGGCATGGGTCGCGATCTCGACCGCCGCGCCGGCGATGGCGATCACGCCGAGCAGAAGGACGACGATCAGCACGAAACCGGAGAGATAGACGAAATAGATGCACCGCGCCGGGAACGCGGTCTGAAAGCCGCGCCCGCCGAAGCGGTGATGGTTGATGTAGAAATAGTCGTGGACCCGCCGCGCATAGGGGATCAGCGGAAAGAAGGCGAGCGCCGCCGCGCTCCACACCACATAGGCGATGAAGGCCTCGAAATAGGTGGCGTTGAAGTTGAACCGCACATTGCGCCACGAGGTGTTGCGCGCGTTGAAGCGGATCGAGGCGTTGGCGAGCCAGGGCAGCGCCGCGCCCAGGATCAGGAACCAGATGCCGAAGGTCAGCGGCAGGAACACCACGCTCAGCGAATAGCCGAGGAACAGGACGAGCGCGATGGCGCGTCCGACCAGGATGCGCCAGGCGCTGGCGTGGTATTCGAAGGACTGTCCGGCGAGATAGGTGTTGCCGTAGAAATAGCGCTGCGTGCGCACCTTCGCCCAGGCGGTATAGATGCCGAGCGTCAGCACCGACAGCGCGATGTTCACGATCCAGATGCGGAAATACTCTCCGCCCCGGCCGCGAAATTCGACAGTATGGATTGTCGGCGCGCCGTCCGGCTGCGCGGGCAGATCCGACATCGCCTTTGCTCCCCCACTCGGCGGCACTATGCGGGGGTTGTGCGGCGGTTTCCACCGCCGCTCTGGAAGCAAGGTTAGGGAACGTCGTTAATTCTGGCCTTCGATGGACGCCAGCACGTCCTGCGCCTCATGCGCCAGTTCCACCAGCGCGTTCGGCATGTCCTCGCCGGACTTGCGCGCCCAGTCGATCAGCCCTTCCGCGAAGGACATCAGCTTGGGCGAGAGCGCGATCATCCGCGCCTGGCGCTCGATGCGGGCGGGGTCGAGATCGTATTCGGCGCCCGGCACGCGCCAGCCGCCCCATTCCGCCTGGCCGGTCACGACCACCGGATAGGTGCCCGGCACCGGATGGCGGGCGCAGTCTTCCGACGGCTGCCACTTGTTGCGCGCGCGCACGACGCGCCAGAAATCGCCTTCGGCCTTCTTCTGGCCGGTCACCGGCTCTTCGGCCTGCAATTCGTCGGCGGTGAACTCGCGCCCGAGGCCGACGTCGTAGTGCACGCGGATCGGCTCATCGAGCCCCTTCGCCCAATGCGGCACGACATGTTCGATAAGCGCCCATGTGCCGACCGGCTTCACATAGACTCGTTGGCTCTTGTGAAATTGTGCCTTTGCCATGATCGATCCGCGCTTACCCAAGGTAAGGCTGACACATCGCGATTAAACCGACGTTAAGACGATGGACTCGCTTTGAGTACGCGCCGTGTTCTATCGTCGGTTAACGCGACGTGACAACGAGGCAGGGAGCCTGCAGGACAAAATGAATTTCGATTTCTCAGACGACCAGAAGATGCTGAAGGACCAGGCGCGGAAGTTCCTGTCCGAGAAATGCACGACGAAAACCGTGCGCGCCGTGTTCGAAGGCGATGCGCATCACGACGCCGCGCTGTGGAAGCAGGTCGCGGAGATGGGCTGGACCGGCACCGCGATCCCCGAGGAATTCGGCGGCCTCGGCCTCGGCTATCTGGAACTCTGCGTCATCGCCGAGGAATTGGGCCGCGCGCTCGCGCCGGTGCCGTTCTCCTCGACCGTCTATCTCTTCGCCGAGGCGCTGCTGATCGCGGGAACCGACGAGCAGAAGAAGCGCCTGCTGCCGAAGGTGGCGTCCGGCGAGATCGTCGGAACCTTCGCGCGCGCCGAAGGCCCGGGCGCGGTCCTGCCGAAGAACATCCGCGCCACGCTCAAGGGCGGCAAGCTGAACGGCAAGAAGATCGCCGTGATCGACGGGCCGATCGCCGACTACGCCGTCGTGCTGGCGCAGACATCCGAAGGCTCCGGCGAGCGCGGGCTTCAGCTTGCGCTGGTCGATCTCAAGGGCGCGGGCGTCAAGCGCAAGACCTGCGAGACGCTCGACGCCAGCCGCGGCCATTCCGATATCGTGTTCGAGAACGCGAGCGCCGAACCGCTCGGCAAGATCGGCGAAGGCTGGAGCGACGCGAGCCGCGTGCTCGACCGCGCAGCGATCCTGCTGGCCTTCGAGCAGGTGGGCGGCGCCGATGTCTGCCTCGCGCAGGCGAAGGACTATGCGCTGGGCCGTTACGCCTTCGGTCGTCCCATCGCCTCCTTCCAGGCGATCAAGCACAAGCTCGCCGACATGTACGTCAACAACGAGCTCGCCCGCTCCAACGCCTATTACGGCGCCTGGGCGCTCTCGACCGGCGCGCGCGAGCTTCCCTTGGCCGCCGCCGCCGCCCGTGTTTCCGCGACGCAAGCCTTCGACTATGCGTCGAAGGAGAACATCCAGACCCATGGCGGTATCGGCTTCACCTGGGCGATGGATTGCCACTTCTATTACAAGCGCGCGAAGGAGACCGGCCTGGTGCTCGGCCCCCAGCGCGCCTGGAAGGACAAGCTCGTCACCGAACTCGAAACCTCGAACGCTTAAGTCCGCTCCATTGTCATGCCCGCGGAGGCGGGCATCCAGAGCAAGCGGCACTGGATCCCCGCCTTCGCGGGGATGACAGAAGAAAGAACGGATAGACGCACAACAGAACTGGGAGAACACAATGGACTTCGAAGACAGCCCCGAAGAAGCCGCGTTCCGCACCGAAGTGCGCGCCTGGCTCGACGCCAATGCGAAAAAGCGCGCCGGCAAGCGCGAGATCAGCGCCGAGGACATGGAGAACGGCGCCGAAGGCGAGATGGTCGCGTCGAAAGCCTGGCAGAAGACCAAGGCGAAAGCCGGCTATGCCCGCATCACCTGGCCCAAGGGCATGGGCGGCATCGGCGGCACGCCGATGCAGTCGATCATCTTCGGCCAGGAGGAATCCAAATACGATGTCGCGAGCGGCGCGCCCTTCGCCATCGGCCTCGGCATGTGCATCCCGACCCTGATGGCCTATGGCGACGAGGCGGCCAAGAAGCGCTTCGTGTGGCCCGCGGTGCAGGGCGACGAGATCTGGTGCCAGCTCTTCTCCGAGCCGGCCGGCGGCTCCGACGTCGCGAACCTGCGCACCAAGGCGGAGAAGGACGGCGACACATGGACGATCAACGGCTCGAAGATCTGGACCACCGGCGCGCAATTCTCCGACTACGGAATAATCCTGACCCGCACCGATCCGGGCGTGCCCAAGCACAAGGGCCTGACGATGTTCTACATCGACATGAAGGACCCCGGCGTCGACATCCGCCCGATCAAGCAGGCGAGCGGCGGGGCGGGCTTCAACGAGATTTTCTTCACCGACGTGAAGGTGAAGGACAGCCAGCGCCTGGGCGAGGTCGGCCAGGGCTGGACGGTGGCGCTGACCACGCTGATGCATGAGCGTCTCGCGGTCGGCGGCGGCGCCGGCGGCGGCCTCGACGTGCCGCAGCTCATGCAGCTTGCGCGCGAGCTCGAGCTGGAGGACGGCCCGGCGATCAGGAACGCCGCGGTGCGCGAGAAGATCGCCGACTGGTATGTCCGCTCCGCCGGCCTGCGCTACACGACCTTCCGCACCATGACGGCGCTCAGCCAGGGCAAGCAGCCGGGGCCGGAGGCCTCGATCGCCAAGATCGTCGTCGCCACCAAGCTCCAGGACCTTTCGGCCTTCGCGATGGAGCTCGAAGGCGAGGCGGGCGTCCTGCAGGGCGCCGCGGCGCCGATGCACGGCCTGTTCCAGGGCGGCTGGCTCTCCGCGCCGGGCCTGCGCATCGCGGGCGGCACGGACGAGATTTTGCGCAACATCATCGCCGAGCGCGTCCTGGGCCTCCCCGGCGACATCCGCGTCGACAAGGACGTCCCCTTCAACAAGATCCCGACGGGGCGGTAGAAGACAACCTCTCCCGCTTGCGGGAGAGGTCGAAATGTTCGAGCGCAGCGAGGACATTTCGGGTGAGGGGCCGCCCGCCGGCGGCCGGTCCCTCACCCGGCTCGCGTCGCTCGCCGACTTCTCCCGCAAGCGGGAGAGGTAAGGAGCAGCGCGTCCCCATGACATCTTCCCCCTGCCTCAAGGTCTGCGTCGTCGATGGCGCCACCGACATCTGCTTCGGCTGCGGCCGCACGCTGCCCGAGATCGCAAAGTGGGGCCGGCTGAGCGAAGAGGAGCGCCTCGCCATCATGGCGACGCTGCCGGAGCGGATGAAGGTCAAGGGCATCGTGCCGCCGAAGCCGGCGGTTTAGAGAGCGGCTGGTCGTAGCGACCACAATTCCGGACTGTCATTCCCGCGTAGGCGGGAATCCAGGGCAAACGGCATGGTGCCTGGTGCTCTGGATGCCCGCCTGCGCGGGCATGACAGGTGGATTTCCATCGAAGCAGGTCGAACTCTATCCCCGCTTCTTCCACACCTTCCAATCCTTGCGTACGCTCTCCGCCATCGCGGCGGCCGCGTCGTAGAGCCAGCCGTCCTTCTGCTTGTCGAGATGCTTCAATATCCGCGCCCGCGCCCCCGGCGTGCCGCGATGGATGTTCGCCGTCTCTCGGCCCATCGCGTTCAGCACCGCGCGCCGCTCCGCCGCGTCGGCGATGTCGGCAAGCGCGATGGTCTCGCAATGCGGCGCCAGCCGGCGCACGATCCATCCGTCGCCGACATGCAGGAACGGATCCTGCGGCCGGATCGCACGCGCCAGCAGCGCCGGCGTATGGCTGGGATCGTGGCCGCCGCCGCTCGCCCATGCCTGGGCCGAGGGCGCCCGCGCCTTGGCCTCGCGCGCCACATGGCCGCCATTCGCCAGCCTGATCGCGACGAAGCGCGGCAGGCCGAGGCTCCCGGCGCCGGCGGTGCGCCGCTTGAAGACGGTGTCCGGCTCGCCCTGGGGCAGATGCGCCTCCAGCAGCGCTTTGGCGTCCGCGGGCGGCGCGGCGTCCTTCTCGGCCAGGATCTTCTTCCAGAATTTCTTCGGGCTGCGCGCATCGCTCATCGCCAGCGCCCGCAGCGCGGTGTTGTCCTCCTCGAGCACGAAGGGCCGCGCGAGCTTCTGCGCCATCGCCTGCGCATAGCCGGTCAGGATCTCCGCCGCCGCGCGTTCCGCGCCGATATAGAGCTTGCCCTCCTCGATGGCGATCAGCGCGCTCGCGGCCAGCCGCACCAGGTCGTTGGCGTAAGGCCCGCGATGCGCCTCGTCGAAATCGTTGATGCCCCAGCAAAGTCGCGCCTCGCCGTCGCGCCAGGTGCCGAAATTCTCCAGATGCAGGTCGCCGATGATCAGGATCGACGGCGCCTTGGCCGCCGCGGGACACACGCCCGCGAATTGCTGCGCCCAGCGGTAATACGTGGCGCGGAGAAATCCGAACGCGCTCCCCCGCATCGTCTCGTGCTTGAGCTTCAGGTCGCGCGGCACCAGCGGCACGGCCTCTTCGAGCCACGCCTCGTAGCGCTTCGTCGCCTCGACGATGTTCATGGCCGCCCCCTCGCGCGGCCAAGTCTGGACCCCGCGTTCCGGCTTGGCTACCGCACGCTATGCTTAACCGGCGTCGCGCAGCGCCGCGCGGCCCAGCGGCCAGGGTTCGAGCCGCCTTCCGGCCAAGGCGCCGATCCAGTCCAGGCCGTCCCGCAGCCGCACATTCTCGCCGATCACGATGATCGCCGGCGCCGTGCCGCCCGCCGCCGCGGCGCCGAGGCCAGCCAGCGTCGTGACCGCGACGGCCTGGCCGTCCCGCGCCGCATCGCTCACCAGCGCCGCCGGCTCGTCCGCCGCCCGCCCCGCCGCGATCAGCCGATCCGCGATCGCGCCCGCATGTTTGCGCGCCATGAACAGGACCAATGTCGGCGAGCCCTTGGCCAGCGCCGCCCAGTCGTGCTTCGGAAGCCGTCCGTCCGCGCCATGCCCGGTGAGGAAGGTCACCGCATGGTTGGTGTCGCGGTGGGTCACGGGAATGCCGGCATAGGCCAGCCCGCCGATCCCCGCCGTCACGCCCGGCACGATACGGAACGGCACGCCCGCCCGCACCAGCGCCAGCGCTTCTTCGCCGCCGCGCCCGAACACGAAGGGATCGCCGCCTTTCAGGCGGAGCACCCGCTTGGCCTTCTTCGCGAGGCTGACCAGCGTGCGCGAGATGTCGGACTGGCGGCACGACTTCACCCCGGCCCGCTTGCCGGCATAGACCAGCTCCGCGCCCGGCCGCGCCAGCTTGAGCAGCGCCTGGTCGATCAGCGCGTCATAAAGAATGACGTCGGCGCTCTGGATCGCATGGGCGCCCAGCACCGTGACCAGCCCCGGATCGCCCGGCCCCGCGCCGGCCAGCCACACCCAGCCACGCTCGAACCGGGGCAGGTTCAGCGCCGCCGCCAGGGCGGTCGTCTCGCTGTGCAGGGCTTTCGGGCTCGGCATTTCACATCACAATTCTGTAATAATTATCCTATCACAGTGCATTCCTGGAAATAAGTAGGACGGGCGTGACGCAAGTCACACGGTCGCGCCGGGAACAATTCTATTGCCGAACGGTCACGCAACGTCCTATCGCCAGAGGGCGTTAGACATGCAACTCCCAACGGAAGGCCGGCCATGACCGAAAAAGTCGGAGAAATCGTGCGCGCCGACGGCGACTATCGCTGCGAGCGCTGCCACAAGACCACGCATTTCGTGCGCGACGACGTTTTCGGCCTCTGCCCCCATTGCGGCTTCGACACTTTCGACATCGCCAATCCGCGCTTCGAGCGCAAGGACGGCACCCTCGGCCCGCACGAGCCGGAGCCGGACGGCACCTGACCGCGAAGCCCTCCGCCGCCCCGTCCACGTCCAGCCCCCGCGAGCAGCCATGACCATCCGCACCGACCTCAAGCCCAACACCTTCGAATACGAGATGCAGCGGCTGATCACGCCCAACGGCTTCCGCGAATACGACGCGCGCTGGCTGTTCGGGAAGGAGCTCAACCTGCTCGGCGTGCAGGCGGTCGGCCTGGGGCTCGGCACCTATTTCCACGAGGTCGGCATAAAGCCCAAGGTCGTGACCGGGCACGACTACCGCTCCTATGAAATGTCGATCAAGCAGGCGCTGATCATCGGCCTGATGCAGGCCGGGTGCGAGGTCGTCGACATCGGCCTGGGCACCACGCCGATGGGCTATTTCGCGCAGTTCGCGCTGGATTGCCCGGGCCTGGCCATGGTGACGGCGAGCCACAACGAGAACGGCTGGACCGGCGTGAAGATGGGCGCCCAGAGGCCGCTGACCTTCGGCCCCGACGAGATCAACCGGCTGAAGGCCATCGTGCTCGGCGAGGAATTCAAGCCGCGCCCCGGCGGCAGCTACCGCGCGGTGGAGAATTTCGGCGCCGTCTATCTCGACGAACTGACCAAGGGCCATAAGCTGTCGCGCCCGATCAAGGTGACCATCGCCTGCGGCAACGGCACCGCCGGCCTGTTCGCGCCGGAAGCCTTCCGCCGCATCGGTGCCGAGGTGACCGAGGCGCAGTGCGATCCCGACTACAATTTCCCCAACTACAATCCCAACACCGAAGACCTCCACATGCTGGACGCCATGGCCAAGGCGCTGAAGGAGAACGGCTCGGAGATCGCGCTCGGCTTCGACGCCGACGGCGACCGCTGCGGCGTGGTGGACGACAAGGGCGAGGAGACCTTCGCCGACAAGATCGGCGTCCTGCTCGCGCGCGACATGTCTTCGGCCCACAAGAACGCAAAATTCGTCGTCGACGTGAAGTCGACGGGCATCTTCGACATCGATCCGGTGCTGAAGGCGAACGGCGCCACCGCCGATTACTGGATCACCGGCCATTCCTACATGAAGCGCCGCTGCCAGCAGATCGGCGCGCTGGCCGGCTTCGAGAAGAGCGGCCACTACTATCTCTGCGCGCCTTACGGCCGCGGCTATGACGACGGCATCGTCGCCGGCATCGCGGTGCTGGAGATGCTCGACCGCGCCAAGGGCAAGAAGATGTCGGACCTCGTGCACTCGCTGCCCGTGACCTGGGGCTCGCCGACCATGGCCCCGTTCTGCCCCGACGACAAGAAATACGGCATCGTCGACGCGATGGTGAAGGAGTATGAGGCGGCGAAGGAGAAGGGCGAGACGATCCTCGGCCAGAAGATCGCCAAGCTCGTGACGGTGAACGGCGTGCGCGTGACGCTGGAGGACGGCACCTGGGGCCTGGTCCGCGCCTCGTCCAACAAGCCGAGCCTCGTGGTGGTGGTGGAGAGCCCGAAGTCGGAAGCCAACATGCGCGGCATGTTCGCCGACATCGACGCGCGCCTGAAGAAGCACCCCGAAGTCGGCGAATACGATCAGAAGATCTGAACCCCGCCTGTCATCCCCGGCTGAGCGATGCGTCAGCATCGCGAAGGGAAGGGGACCCAGGCGGTATGTCCAAGCCCGATGCTGGCGGTTTTCGACTGGACTAAATCCAGCGCAGCCCCAGCGCGTCGTACAGCATGCGCGCCGCCGTAATCGCGATGAAGAACGCGAACACCATGCGCAGGCTGCGCTTGTCGGTCGTATGCGCGAGCTGCGCGCCGAGCGGCGCCACGAGATAGCTCGCCGGCGCGATCAGGATGAAGCCCAGAAGGTTCACATAGCCCAGCGAATAGGGCGGCAGGTGCGGCGCGGCCCATCCCGCGATGATCGCGCCGATGGTGCCGGGAATGGAGATGATCCCGCCGAAGGCGCTCGCGGTCCCCACCGCGCGGTGGATCGGCACGCCGAACAGCGTCATCGCCGGCACGCCGACCGTGCCGCCGCCGATCCCCATCATGGTGGAGACGCCGGATATGCCGGCGGGCAGCAGGAATCCGCCGATCCCGGCCGGCAGCCCGTCGGCGATCTTCCGCGTCTCGCCCCAGAATGCCATATGCACCGCGACCGGCAGGGCGACGGCGGCGAAGAACAGCGCCAGCCACTGGCCTTTGGCCCAGCCGGCGAGCACGCTGCCGATCACCACGCCCGCCAGCATCGGCACGACCCAGCGGCGCAGCAAGGCCCAGTCCACCGCGCCCCTCTTGTTGTGCGAGCGCAGCGAGGACAGCGAGGTCGGGATGATGGTGGCGAGCGAGGTGCCGACCGCGATGTGCATCCGCACATCGGGATCGACGCCCATCAGGTCCAGGACGTGATAGAGCACCGGCACGATCACGATGCCGCCGCCGACGCCGAGCAGGCCGGCGAGCAGTCCGCCCACCACGCCCGCGATCACCAGCCCGAGCGCGAAAGTGCCCACTTCGCCGCCCGAAGCGGCCACGAAGAAATCCATGCTGTCCCCGATGTCTCGCGCGAGTGAACCGGCATTCGCCGGCGCGCGCAAGTTACGCCGCCACCCGCTCGGCGCGGCCGAGGAAGCCCAGCGCATCGCGGAGCGTCTGCACCCCGGCGCCTTTCTTCGTCGCGTTCTCGCTCAAGTGGCGGCGGAACAGCCGCGCCCCGGGCCGGCCATGGAACAGCCCCAGCATGTGCCGCGTCATGGCGTTGAGCGGCACGCCCTCGCCGAGCTTGCGCTCCACATAGGCGACATAGGCCTCGACCGCGGCATCGACATCGCGCGGCGCGCCGCCGAACAGTCGCGCATCGGCCTCGGCCAGGATCGCCGGCGCGTGATAGGCCGCGCGCCCCAGCATCACGCCGTCGACATGCGCCAGATGCGCCTCCGCCTCGTCCAGCGTCCCGATCCCGCCATTGAGGACGATGGTCAGGTGCGGATTCTCCCGCTTCACGCAGTAGACGAGATCGTAGTCGAGCGGCGGCACCTCGCGGTTCTCCTTCGGCGACAGCCCTTCGAGCCACGCCTTGCGCGCATGTACCGCGAAGGTCGTCACGCCCGCCGCCGCGCAGGCCGCGACGGTCGCGCGCAGCGACTCTTCCGGCTCCTGCTCGTCGACCCCGATGCGGCACTTGACCGTCACCGGAACGTCCACGGCGGCGCGCATCGCCGCGACGCAGTCGCCCACCAGCGCCGGCTCGCGCATCAGGCAGGCGCCGAAGCGCCCCGACTGCACGCGGTCCGACGGGCAGCCGACATTGAGGTTGATCTCGTCATACTCGAACTCGGCGCCGATCCGCGCCGCTTCGGCCAGCCGCGCCGGCTCCGCCCCGCCGAGCTGCAGCGCGACGGGATGCTCGGCCGGATCGAAGCCCAAAAGCCGCTCGCGCTTGCCGCGCAGCACGGCCTCGGCCGTCACCATCTCGGTATAGAGCAGGGCGCTCTTCGACAGCGTCCGGTGGAGCACGCGGCAATGCGTGTCCGTGCACTCCATCAGGGGTGCCACGCAGAAGCGGTGGTCGGGTTCGGGCGCGCGCATCGCGCGGGAACCTATGGGAGCCGGGAGCGAGATTCAACGCCGGCGCGGGGCCGGTCGTTTACGATGAACCGCCGTCCCGGAAAGCCCGGATTGTCGGCGTGTTATCGCCGCCGCGATGGTTAAACCGCGCCCGGGCCGCTCTCGGCATCCGTAAAGATACGCATGGAACTTCTTGACACTGCGCAACGCTCCACTAACGCCCCCCGCCTAGGCTCCGCATCATGACGCAGATCTCCATACGCCAAGCCGCTGCGGGCAGAATGCCCGCCTCGGCCATCATCGAAGGCGTCGTGCGCGGCGGCACGGACGAGGTCGTCACCGTCGAATGGCTGCTCAAGCAATCCCCCGTCGCGGCGCGCGAGACGCTGATGCTGATGCTGGCCCTCACGGCGCTCATCCCCGGGGCCTCGCTGCCGGCCGGCTTGATGCTCATCCTGCTCGCCGTCCCCATGCTGTTCGCCCAGGAAGGCGTCTGGCTGCCGCGCTACGTCGCGGCGCGCTCGATCTCGCTGCCGCACCTCGTGCGCCTGGTCGAGCGCGTGCTTCCCGTCCTGCGCTGGCAGGAGCGGATGATCCATCCTGTCGCGCAGCGTCTGGTCGGCCTCAGCCGTCCCTTGGGCGCGCTGCTCATCGTCGTCCTGGCCGTCACGCTCCTGGTGCCGCTGCCGTTCAGCAACGTGCCGCCGGCGCTCGCCATCGCGATGATCGCGGTGTCCTATCTGGAGACCAGCGGCATCCTGCTCGCCCTCGCGGCGGTATCCGGCATCGCCTCGCTCGCCGTCACCGGCAGCACGGTATGGGCGGCGGTGGGCGCCGCCCGCTTCGCCCTGGGCTAGCCGGCGCCGATTATCGCCTTGCAGATATGCCAGGTCGCGCCGATGGAGCGCGCGGCTTCCGCCCGGCCGGAACCGGTGAAGATGTAGGGCGCCGCCGCGGCGCCGATCGTCATCTCGAAGACGAGCGCAACTGCGAGTATGGGCCAGCGGAATCGCGCGAGACCGGCCGACGCCATGGGCGCGGTCCAGCCGAACAGTCTCGTCCGCACCGCGCCGGCCGCCATGCCGCACTGGCTCAAGACGAAGGCGATGAGCGTGCAGCAGGGCATGGCCGGGCGATCCTATCAGAAGCGGATGCCGATTCCCGTACCCACGATCCACGGATCGAGGTCCGCGCTGGCGCGGATCGCGCCGCCCGCGGCCTTCATGGTCGTCGAGAGGAACAGCTTCTTGGCGTCGAAATTCACGAAATACGGCCCGTCGCCGATCGGCACGTCGACGCCGGCCTGCAGCGCGAAGCCCGCATTGTTGGAGAAGCTGATCGGCGGAAAGCCCGCGCTGTGCGCCGAATAGAAGAACGTGTAGTTCACGCCGGCCCCGACATAGAGGCGGATCGGACCCGTCGGGTCGAAGTGATATTGCACGGTCAGCGTCGGCGGCAGCAGCCACACGCTGCCGACATTGCCCGCGACCGAATTGTGCACGGAATGCTTGGTCGTCCCCGCGATCAGCTCGACGCCGATGTGATCGGTGATGAAATAGGTGCCGTCGATCTCGGGGATGAACGAATCGGTGACGTCGGTCTTGCTGGCGAGCGGCACGCCGCCGACCGTGACCTTGGCGCTCGCATCGGGAAGGACGGCGAGGCCGCGCAGGCGGACCTGGAAATGACCGGCGACGCCGAGATCGTCGTCGGCGAGGGCGGGCGAAACGGCGGCGGCGCAGGCCAGCAGGGCCGCGGCGAGGCGGAGGGTGATACGCATGAGGACAGCTCCTTGATACAGCGGCCTCGTTGGTAGGCGCCGGCGCCCGCGCCCGGTTGATCGCGATCAATAGGCGCGCGCCTTCGCACCGCTTCGCATCGCCGCGTTGCACGGCGGGCACATTGTGGATGGGGCGCGATGTCGCGGTTGCGCTCGATCAAGGTCGCCGCGGCGCGCCGGGCCACAGTCGGCCCCATGAGGAACGCCGAAGAGATTTTCGCCGCCCGCGTGCCGCGCTACACGAGCTATCCCACCGCGCCGCATTTCCATGCCGGCATCGACGCCGCGGTCTATCGCGGCTGGCTTCGGGCGCTCGATCCGGACGCGCCGCTGTCGCTCTATGTCCACATCCCGTTCTGCGACACGCTGTGCTGGTTCTGCGGCTGCCATACCAAGGTGGTGAACGCCTATTCGCCGCTGGCCGGCTATCTCGATCTGCTGCTGCGCGAGATCGATCTCGTCTCGGACGTCCTGGGCCCGCGACGCCGCGCCACGCATATCCATTGGGGCGGCGGCTCGCCGACCATGCTTCGCCCCGGCGACATGCGCCGCCTGGCCGCCGCCTTGCGCGCGCGTTTCGATATCGTGCCCGGCGCCGAATTCGCCATCGAGATCGACCCGCGCGGCTTCACGCCGGAGCTCTCGCGCACCCTGGCCGAGATCGGCGTCACGCGTGCCAGCGTCGGCGTGCAGGATTTCGATCCGGCCGTGCAGCGCGCCATCAACCGCCTGCAGGATTTCGACACCACCGCCGAATGCGTGCGCCTGCTGCGCCGCGACGGCATCGAAGAGCTCAGCGTCGATCTGATCTACGGTCTGCCGCACCAGACGGTCGAAGGCCTGTCGAACACGATAGACCAGGTGCTCGCGCTCGATCCCGGAAGGCTGGCGATCTTCGGCTATGCCCATGTGCCCGGCTTCAAGAAGCATCAGGCGCTGATCCCGCAATCCGCGCTGCCCGGCCTGGACGAACGCTTCGCGCAGGCGGCGGCCGCACGTGCGCAATTGCTCGCCGCCGGCTATGCCGCGATCGGCCTCGACCATTTCGCCAAGCCCGGCGATCCGATGGCGATCGCCAAGGCCCAGGGCACGCTGGCGCGCAATTTCCAGGGCTACACCACCGACACCGCGCCGGCCCTGATCGGCTTCGGCGCCTCCGCCATCGGCTCGCTGCCCCAGGGCTATGTCCAGAACCACGCCGAGGTGCCCGCCTGGCGCGCCGCGCTCCTGACGGGCGCGCTTCCCGCTGCGCGCGGCATCGCGCTGACCGACGACGACCGCATCCGCCGCGAGGCGATCGAGCGGCTGATGTGCGATCTCGAAGCCGACCTCGCGGCCATCGCGCGCCGCCACGGCCGCGCCCCCGCGCTGTTCGCCGATACGCTGGCCGAGCTGCAAAATCTCGCCCGCGACGGTCTGGTGACGGTCGAGGGCTGGCATGTCCGCGTGCCGGACGCGGCCGCCATCCGCATCGTCTGCGCCGCGTTCGATGCCTATCTGGGCAAGGCCGGCATGCATTCCGTCGCGGTTTAGGCTGTGCTCGATAAATTGAAATAGGTGTCATGGCCCGCGAATGCGAGCCATCCAGGTGACGACGGCGCGAGCCCGCCGATTGAGGGCTCTCAAGAATTATCGCGATGGTGTGTGTTTCAGCTGGGTGGCCGCATTCGCGGGCCATGACAATATTTTTTTTTGAATTCCAATGCGGCCCGGATTCTAGCGGCGCTTGCCCATATCCTTCAGGATCTCCCGCGCCGCGTTGTGTCCCGGCGCGCCGGTCACGCCGCCGCCCGGATGCGTGCCGGAGCCGCACATATAGAGCCCGCCAACCGGGCTCCGATAATTGCCGTGCCCCAGCACCGGCCGCGCCGAGAACATCTGATCGAGTTCGAGCCTGCCATGCATGATATCGCCGCCGACGAGCCCGAAAACGCGTTCGAGATCGAGCGGGCTCAGCGCCGAAAAACCGAGAACCGAATTCGCGAAACCCGGCGCATAACCGTCGACCGTATCGATCATCAGCTTGGCGACCGCGTCGCGCTGGGCGTCCCAGCCGCCGGGCACCTCCGGCGCGACATGCTGGCAGAACAGGCTCGCGACATGCCGCCCCGGCGGCGCGAGGCTGTCGTCCACCACCGACGGGATCAGCATCTCGACGATGGGCGCCTTCGACCATCCGAAAGCCCGCGCATCCGCATAGGCCCGGTCCATATAGCCGAGGCTCGGCGCCATGATGATCCCCGCCGTCAGATGCGGCCCGTTCTCCGGCAGGCAGGTAAAGCGCGGCAGTCCCGCCAGCGCGACATTCATGCGGAAGGTCCCCGAGCCGTTGCGATAGCGTCCGATCCGTTCGCGGAAATCCGCCGGCAGGACCGCCGGATCGATCATCTTGCCGAACAGGAGCTTGGGGTTGAGGTTGGACACGATCCGCGCCGCGCCCAGCGTCTCGCCGTTCTCCGTCACCACGCCGGCGGCGCGTCCGGCCTTCACGACGATCTCGCGCACCGCGCAATCGACGCGGAGATCGACGCCCTGTTCGCGGCAGGCCGCCGCCATCGCCTGGGTGATGGCGCCCATGCCGCCGACCGCATGGCCCCAGGCGCCCTTGATGCCGTTCACTTCGCCGAACACATGGTGCAGCAGCACATAGGCCGAGCCCGGCGTATAGGGGCTGGCATAATTGCCGACGATGGCATCGAAGCCGAGCACCGCCTTGATCGGATCGCTCTCGAACCAGCCGTCGAGCCAGTCGCCGCCGGACTGCGTGAACAGCGACAGCAGGTCGCGCCGCCCCGTCAGGTCGAGACGGGTGAGCCGCCGCCCGAGGCTGGCGCTCTTCAAAAGCTCCGGCAGCGCCGCCGTCCATCCGTCCGCGGTCAGGTTGGGCGGCGTCGTCAGCACCAGTTCGCGCAATATGTCGGCGATGGCCTCCAGCCGCGCGCTGTAAGCGCCGAACCGCTCCGCATCCTTGGCCGAGAACTTGGCGATCTCCGCCGCGCCCGTGCCCGCGAGATAGTCGCGGTCGTTCACGGGCAGGAAATTGGAGACCTGCCGGTTGACGATCCTCAATCCGTGGCGCGCCAGCTCCAGGTCGCGCACGACCTTGGGATTGAGCAGCGAGACCGTGTAGCTCGCGACCGAATTGCGGAAGCCGGGGAAGAATTCCTCCGTGACCGCGGCGCCGCCGACGACGCCGCGCCGCTCCAGCACCGTGACCTTGAGCCCGGCCCGCGCGAGATAGAAGGCGCACACCAGCCCATTATGCCCGCCGCCGACGACGATGACGTCCGTTTCGCTCATCGCTGCACCGAATAAGGGCGGTATAATTCCAGACTGTCATTCCCGCGGAAGCGGGAATCCAGGTTTGGCAACGCGCCCGGTCGCTGGATGCCCGCCTTCGCGGGCATGACAAGACCATAGCCGAGTTGCATCGCTGTTTGTCTACGTCCCCGTGAACCGCCCCGCCCGCCGCTCCGCCACCGCGCGCACCCCTTCGGCGAAGTCGGCGGTCCTGCGCAGCACCGATTGCTCGGCGAATTCGTGGTCGGTCTGCGCCTTCACATGCTCCGCCAGTTCGCGGCGCAGCGTCGCGCGCGTCGCCTGCACCGCCAGCGGCGCCGCCTCCGCGATCTCGCGCGCCAGCCGGAGCGCCGCCGCGCGCAGCTCATCCAGCGGCACGACCTCGTCCACGAGGCCCCAGGCGAGCGCCTCTTCCGCCTTGATCCGCCGCCCCGTCAGGCACATCAGCGCGGCACGCTGCGCCCCGACGATGCGCGGCAGGGTATGCGTGATGCCGAAGCCGGGATGAAAGCCGAGCTTGACGAAATTCGCGCTGAACCGCGCCTCCGGCGCCGCGACGCGGAAATCGGCGACCAGGGCGAGCCCCAGCCCGGCGCCCACCGCCGCGCCCTGCACCGCGGCCACGATGGGCTTGCGCACCGAGAACAGCCGGACCGCCTCGACATACAAGGCGTTGATGCCCTGCTTGGCGTTGGGATTGGCGAGGCCGGACGGCGAAACCAGATCGGCGCCGGCGCAGAAGCTCTTGCCCGCCGAGGTCAGCACGCTGGCCCGCAGCTCCGGCTCCGCGTCGATATGGTCGAGCGCGTCGGCCAGGTCGCGCATCAGGTCCACCGTGACGTGATTGTGCGGCGGCCGGTCGATGGTGAGCACCGCGACGTGCCCCCCGCGCGGATGCGCGGCATCGGTCAAGTCGCGCGCCACCGCGATCTCGCCATAGCGGTCCTTCATCGTTTCGCCCCCAGAAGGTTGCGCGCGACGACCCATTTGTGCACCTCGGTCGGCCCGTCATAGATGCGCATGGTGCGCAGCTTGGCCTGCATCAACTGCAGCGGCAATTCCTTGGTCATGCCCATCGCGCCATGCGCCTGCATCGCGCGGTCGACGATCTCGTAGGCCATCTCGGTCGCGAAGGCCTTGATCATGGAGATTTCGAGCCTGACGTCGCGGCCCTGGTCCAGCTTCCAGGCGCAATCATAGGTCATCAGCCGCGCCGCATGAATCTTGGTGGCCGCGTCCGCCACCCACCATTGGATCGCCTGGCGCTCCGACAGGGGCTGGCCGAAGGTCACCCGCGTCGGCGCGAAGGCGCAGATCATGTCGAGGGCGCGCTGCGCCATGCCGATCGACCACGCCGCCATCTCCAGCCGCCTTGTGCCGAGCCTGATCTGCATCGGCGCGAAGCCCGCGCCCTCGGCGCCGAGCAGCTTCCAGCCCTCGACCCGGCAATCCTCCAGCGCGATCTCGTAGGTCGCCGCGCCGCCGATCATCGGGATGCGCCTGAGCACATTGAAGCCCGGCGTTCCCTTGTCCACGAGAAAGGCGGAAATGCCGCCGCGCGCGCCCTTTTGCCTGTCGGTCACCGCCATCACGATGGTGAAGTCGGCGTGGTCGGCGCGGGAGATCCAGATCTTCCGACCGTTCAGCACCCAGTCCTCGCCGTCGCGCACCGCGCGGGTGATCATCCCCGCCGGATCGGCGCCGGCGCCGGGCTCGGAGATGCCGATGGCCGACACCGTCTCGCCGCGCACATAGGGCGCCAGATAGGCCTCGCGCTGGCGCGGCGTCACCGTCGCCATCAGCATGCGCAGATTCGGCGAGTCCGGCGGCAGCGTATAGGGCGTCACGGTCCGCCCCAGCTCCTCGTTGACGCCGATCAGCGCCACGGCCGGCAGGTCGGAGCCGCCGATGTCCTCCGGCGCGTCCAGGCCCCACAGCCCCAGTTCTTTCGACACCTTGTCGATCCGCGCCGTCTCCTTCGCCCCGATGGAAAGCCCCTGGCCCTTCGCCTCGCGCTCCAGCACGCCGGCCTCCAGCGGCATCAGCTCGTCCGCGACGAAGCGATGCACCAGGTCCTTCAGCATGCGGTGTTCTTCGGAAAGCTCGAAATCCATGACGTCGATCCCTCTGGATGGCGCCATGCTAGGCCGCCGCGCGAAGGCGCCGCAACGTCCGCGAACCTTCCGCTACTGCCCGATATGCGCCGTCCGGAACCGCTCGAGGTCCGTCAGCCGATCCGGCTCGACATGCCGCCGTCGACCGGCAGCAGCACGCCGGTGATGAACCTTGCCTCGTCGCTCGCCAGGAACAGCGCGGCATGGGCGGTGTCCCAGGCCGTGCCCATCTTGGCCCCCAGCGGCACGCGCGCGTCGCGCGCCGCGCGCACCGCGGCTTCGTCGGTGCCGCGCTCCATCGCGACGCCGGCGACCGCCATCGGCGTGTCCATCAGGCCGGGCAGCACCGCGTTGCAGCGGATGCCGTGGCGCGCGTTCGACTGCGCGACATGCGCGGTCAGCCGGTTCACGCCGGCCTTGGAAAGCTCATAGGCCAGCATATTGCCGCCCGCGATCGAGGCGAGGGAGGAGATGTTGACGATCGCGCCCTTTCCGGCCGCGCGCATCGCCGGGAGGGCGGCCTTGACGGTCAGCCACATCGCCTTCAGGTTCACCGCCATGATGCGGTCGAAGGCCGCTTCCTCGAGCCTGTGCGCCGGTGCATCGCCGCCGCCGCCGATCCCGACATTGTTGACCAGGATGTCGATCCGCCCGAAGCGCGCCAGGGCCGCCGCGACGATGGCATCGGCCGCGCCGGGCCGGGCGATGTCCGCCGCCATCGCGCCGGCGATCCCGCCTTCGCCGCGGATGGCCGCCGCGGTGTCCTCGGCGCGCGCCCCGTCGCGGTCGACGCAGAGCACGTCGGCGCCTTGCCGCGCGAACAGCACGGCCATGGCGCGGCCATTGCCGATGGTCGTGCCCGGCGTCTGCCCGGCCCCCACCACCACCGCCGTCTTGCCCGCGAGCCGCATCAGAAGGCCTTGAGATCGGGATCGAGCGTCAGCCCGGCATCGAGCTGCACGCCGAACGTGTTCAGCAGCATGGAGACCTGGGTGTACTGCGCCGCTGTGAACACCACGTCCATGCACTGCTTCTGGCTGAAGTGTTCGCCGAGCGCCTTCCACGTCGCATCGCCGATGAACTGGTCGGCGTGCAGCTCGTCGCTCGCGCGGATCAGCGCTGCGTCGGCCGCGCCCCAGCCGGCGCCCGCGCCCTGCTTGATGCGCGCGACCTCGTCGTCGCTCAGCCCCTCGCGCTTGCCGATGCGCACATGCTGGGCCCACTCATAGCCGGACTTGCACAGGAACCCGGTGCGCAGGATCACGATCTCCCGCTCGCGAGGCGACAGGTCGTTGCGCCGCGACAGCACATAGCCGCCCCATTGGTTGAAGCGGTCGAGCGCCTTGGGCGCCCGCGCCAGCGTGCGGAAGATGTTGAACACCGGGCTGCCGAACGGCTTCAGCACCGCCTTCTGCTCGTCGTCCAAGTCCGCGTCGGCGAGCGGCGCGATGCGGGGCGTGGTCAGGCGCATTCTGTTCCTCCGGATGTCTTTTGCGCCGAGCCTAGCCCAGTCGGACCGCATATTCGCGCCCGAAAATCCGGCCTTCGCCGCGATTCGGCCCTTATTGCGGACGCTAATTGACGCGAGTGTGATCGGCCGCCGCCCGCGCGCGGTGGCAGAATAACGAGACGGTCGTCCCAAGCAGGACGTCCGGCACGGGGGGCGCCCATGTCCGGCTTTTCGCGCAGAGGTCTTCTCGGCCAGGGTGCCGCTTTCGCGCTCGCGCCCTCCCTGGCCCGCGCCGCCACCGGCACGCGCCTCGCGCCGGAGCCCGTCCCCCAGACCCAGAACATCCAGGGCGCCCCCGACGCGCAGAACCGCCTGACGGTCGACACCTTCGTCAACGGCGAGGGTCCCTTCGCCTTCGTGGTCGACACCGGCGCCGACCGCAGCGTCATCGCCGACGAGCTCGCCCAGAAGCTCGGCCTTCGCATCGGCAGCGACGTCAACGTCCAGGGCATCGCCCGCGCGCTGCTGGCGCCGTCGGTGCGGCTCGACAATCTCCGCGTCGGCCGCGTCGGGATCCAGACGCTCCCCGTGCCCGTGCTGCCGCGCAGCTGGCTCGCCGCCGACGGCTATCTCGGCCTCGACGTGATCGACCGCCAGGCCGTCACCTTCGATTTCCAGAACCACAAGCTGCTGATCCGGCCGTCCGACCTCATCAGCGACTGGCTGCCGAGCGGCCAGACGCTGGTGCGCGTCAACGGCTCCAACGGCAAGCTGACCGCGGTCAATTGCACCGTCGACGGCAGCCAGGCCTTCGCCTTCGTGGATTCCGGCGCGGAGATTTCCATCGGCAACAACCGGCTGTTCCAGGCGCTGCAGCGCAACGGCGCCAAATACATGAACGAGGAGGTCGTGCAGCTCCTCGGCGTCACCGGCGGCTCGGTCGCGGGGCGCCTGACCTTCGTCGACCGGATCAAGCTCGGCCCGGTCAGCTTCGTCAACAGCGTGCTCCTGATCGCCGATCTTCCGGTGTTCGACGTCTGGAATCTGGCCGACAAGCCGGCCCTGTTCATCGGCATGAACTTCCTGCGCCAAACCTCGTCCGTCACCATCGACTACGGGCGCAAGGAGCTTCGCTTCAAGCTCGCCCAGTTCATGATGGCCAACCGCGGCTGATTTCCGCGCGGGCCGGTTGACTCTCGTCCGGCCTTCCCGCCGACTCTTTTCCCGAACAGGAGAGGTGCCGCCTTGCGTCTGAAGGACAAGACCGCCGTCGTCACCGCGGCGGGCGCCGGCATCGGCCGCGCCACCGCGCTGGCTTTCGCCGCGGAAGGTGCGACGGTCTGGGCGACGGATATCGACACGGCGGCGCTCGAAACGCTGGCGTCCGGAACCGTCCGCGTCGCGCGGCTGGACGTGCGCGACGACGCGGCGGTGGATGCCTTCTTCGAAAGGCTCCCGCGCTGCGACGTGCTGTTCAACTGCGCCGGCATGGTGCCGGACGGTACGGTGCTCGACTCGCAGCCAGCGACCTTCGCCGCCGCTTTCGACCTCAACGTGCTCTCGATGGTGCGCACCCTGCGCGCCGCGCTGCCCGGCATGCTGGCACGGGGCGGCGGCGCGATCGTCAACGTCGCCTCGGTCGCCTCCAGCATCACCGGCGTTCCCAACCGCAGCGCCTATGGCACGACCAAGGCCGCCGTGATCGGCCTCACCAAATCGGTCGCCGCCGATTTCGTCGGGCGCGGCATCCGCTGCAACGCGATCTGTCCCGGCACGGTGGATACGCCGTCGCTGCGCGGCCGCATCGCGGCGCAGCCCGATCCGGACGCGGCGCTGACGGCCTTCCTCGCCCGCCAGCCCATGGGCCGCTTCGGCCGGGCCGAGGAAGTGGCGGCGGCGGCCGTCTATCTGGCGAGCGACGAGGCCGGCTTCCTCACCGGCCAGACCCTGGTGCTCGACGGCGGCTGGACGACGTGAGGCGAGGCCGCTCTATGAAATCATTCCAGACCGTCATTCCCGCATAGGCGGGAATCCAGTGGCCGCAAGCGACTCTGGATGCCCGGCTGCGCGGGCATGACAAACGGGATGGTGGCGACGCATCGAAATAAATTTAGCGAAAGAAAATATCGTCCACCGCAACGCGGCAGGAAAATCGATCCACGCAGCAAATTGAAAATCTCCGCATCTTCCGCGGCTCCGCGTGAATCCCCTGTTGGATAACCGCCTTGAAAGCGGCATCGGGAAAAATTTTCTCGCGCGTCTTGAACCGAGTCGGTCCACGCACCAAATCTCACACATCCCGACAATTGCATCTTGCATCGCGGCCCGCGAACGGCGCCGCTACGAAGCGATCACGTCCTTCTTCAAGTCCGGAAACACCTTGCCGACCTTGCCGAGGAGATACGCGCCATAGGTCCCCGTGAATTCGTGCACGCTTTCCTTGTCCCAGCGCGTCTCGCGGTCGTCGGCGGCGACCGCGTGCGCCGGCAGCGGCAGGATCTCCGCCTCGAACGCCGGATCGAAGAAGAACGGGAACGATAGCCTGCCGCGTCCGCTGGTGTTCTTCGCCCGATGCGGCGTCGAGCGGTAGAGCCCGCCGGTCAGCCGGTCGAGCATGTCGCCGATATTGCACACCAGCGTGCCCGCGATCGGCGGCGCCTCGATCCAGCCCCCGGGCGCGCGCACCTGGAGGCCGCCGCAATCGTCCTGCGCCAGGAGGGTGAGCAGGCCGTAGTCCGTGTGCTCGCCGACGCCCCATTGCAGCGATCCCGGCGCGTCCGGCGGATAGTGGAAGATGCGGAACAGCACGGTCGGATCGGCGGTGTAATGGTCGCGGAAATATTGCGCACCCAGCCCGAGGCTGAGCGCGATCCCTTCCAGGATCGCATGCGCAGCGCGCGTATTGGCGTCGAGATAATCGAGCACCGCCGCGCGCATCCCGGAGGGCCGCGCCGGAAATTGGTTTGCGCCGTGCATTGGCACGCCGGCCCGTATGCGGCTGTCGTGCTCCGGCAATTCGCTGCCGAAATAGATTCCTTCCTTGCGGTCGGGCTTGCCCGAGGTCAGTTCGCCGCCCACGGGAAAGAACCCGCGCCAGGCCCGCCCGCCGCGCGCCATGGCGATCCTGAGCTTCTCGTCCTCGGGCAGCGCGAAGAACTCGCGCGCCAGGCGGTCGAGGCTCGCGGGGTCGACGCCATGTCCGGTCGCATAGAAGAAGCCGTTGTCGCGGCACGCCCGTCCGATGGCATCGGCGACCGCGCCGCGCGCGGCGGCATCGGTGCCGAACAGGGGCGAAACGTCGATGATGGGAAGCGCTCGCGACATGGCGTAACCTATCACCTCCCCGCGCGCGGGGAGGTCGAAAAATCGCGCAGCGATTTTTCGGGCCGAGCAGCCGTTCCGCCGGGACCGCCACGCAAGGAGCAAACGGAATGTCCTCCAAAATCTGCGTCGTCACCGGCGTCGGCCCGGGCACGGGCGCGGCGCTGACCCGGCGCTTCGCCGCCGGCGGCTACCGCGTCGCGATGCTGGCGCGCAACGCCGAACGCCTCGCCGCGCTGGAGAAAGAGGTCGCGGGCGCCAAGGCCTTTCCCTGCGATGTCTCCGTGCCCGAACAGGTTGCGGACGCCGCCGATGCCATCCGGCGCGATCTGGGCGAACCCTCGGTCGTGATCCACAACGCGGTCGGCGGCGCCTTCGGCGGCTTCCTCGACATCGAGCCGGAGGTCCTCAACCGCAACTTCCAGGTGAACGCGATGGGTCTTCTCTATCTCGCCCGCGCCTTCGTGCCGGCGATGATCGCGAAGGGGGAGGGCGCCCTGATCGCGACCGGCAACACCGCGGCCCAGCGCGGCCGCGCCGCTTTCGCGGGCTTTGCGCCGACCAAGGCGGCGCAGCGCATCCTGGCAGAGTCGATCGCGCGCGATGCCGGCCCTAAGGGCGTGCATGTCGCTTATGTCGTGATCGACGCGGTGATCGACGTTTCCTGGACGCGGGAGCGCTTCAAGGACAGGCCCGACGATTTCTTCATCAAGCCGGCCGCCATCGCCGACGAGGTGTTTCACCTCGCGCACCAGGATCGAAGCGCCTGGTCGTTCAATGTCGAGATCAGGCCCTATGGGGAGACCTGGTGATCGTCAGGGCTTGGGTGCTTCGCTCGGCGGATCGCGCTGCTTGGTGTGCGAAACCGCGGCCATGATGCCCAGGCCGAGCACGATGAGCGTGCCGACGACGATCCAGGTCTGCGGGATGTGCAGCAGCAGCGCGCCGTAGATAAGACCGCCCAGCAGCACGAAGAACCCTGCGATGTAGAGCACGAAAGCGGACATGGCGCGGCCTGGTGGAACCCGGCATGTAAACGGTGTCGACGGGCGATTTGTTCCCTGCCGCTAGAACCCGTGGAAGGTCGCGAAGCGCTCCACCGGCTCGCGTTCGCTCACCAGCGTGTTCACCGGATGGCTGTCGTCGGCATAGCCGAGCGACAGTCCGACGACGATGTACTCGTCCTCCGGCACGTTCAGCACCCGGCGCGTCACGGTCCAGTAATTGTTCCAGGCGCCCTGGGCGCAGGTATCGAGCCCGCGCACCTTGGCCGCCAGCATGAAGCTCTGCAGGAACATGCCGATGTCCACGAAGCTCATCGCATCGAGGTCCTTGTCGACGGTGAAGATCAGCCCGACCGGCGCGTCGAAGAATTTGTAGTTGCGTCCCCATTGCGCCCAGTTCGCCGCCGGATCGCCCTTCGGGATTCCGATCAGGGAGTACATGTCCTTGCCGAGCTTGCGCATGCGTCCGATGTAAGGCTCCTTGCGTTTGCCGGCGCGCGGGAATTCGGCGCGGTCGTCGTCCGGCCTTGTCTCGCGATGCGCCAGCACCTCGGCTTCGAGGCGCCGGCGCACCTCGCCGGCCACGACATGCACTTTCCAGGGCTGGATGTTCGTCCCCGACGGCGCGCGGCTGGCGAGCGTCAGCAGCTCCTCGATCAGCGCCCGCGGCACGGGATCGGGGCGGAACGCGCGCACGGATTTGCGCGCATGAAGGGCATCGATGACATGCAAGGGGAAGGAGACTCCTATTCCGCCGCGGCCCGCGCGTCCGGCGCACCGGAAAGATCGTAGTCGTCCGGATTGGGCGCCCGCGTCGCGCTCCAGTAATCGACCAGCGGCCACGGCCAGTTCTGCGACACGCGGCCCTTTTTGTTCTTGTACCAGCTCGTGACCTGCGGCACGCCCCAGGCCATCTGCCGGTTCATCGCGTCGACCTTCTCGTTGAAGGCGTCGTGCACGTCCGCCTTCACCTCGATGGCGCTGGCGTTGGAGCGCAGCAGCAGTTCGAGCAGGCCCTGGATGTAGCGCATCTCGCATTCGGAGAAGAAGATGATCGAGCCGTTGACCACGATATTGGTGTTGGGTCCGTACATGATGAAAAGGTTCGGGAAATTGGGCACCGTGACGCCGAGATAGGCGCGCGCGTCGCCGCTCCACTGTTCATGGAGATCGACGCCGCCCTTGCCCGTGAACCGCATCGGCTCCAGGAACTCGCTCGCGGTGAAGCCGGTGCCGTAGATGATGACGTCGACGGGAAATTCGCGGCCGTCCCTGGTCCTGATGCCCGTCGGCGTGATCTCGGCGACCGGCGCGGTCACGGTTTCGACATTCGGCCGCTTGAGGGCCGCGAGCCACACGCCGTTGTCGCGCACGCTGCGCTTGCCGCCCGGCGGATAGTTCGGCGTCGCGGCCTCCTGGAGTTCGGGCCGGCCTTCGAGCTGGCTCCTTGTGTACTGCGTCAGCATCTCGCGCAGCATGTCGTTCATCGCCCCGACCGAATCCGGGCGCGTCTTCCAGTCCGGATCGGCCTTGACGAATTCATAGATGCCGTCGGTCAGCATCCACCACAGCCAGAAGCGGTACCATCTGGCATAGAAGGGAACGTGCTTGAGCAGCCACTTTTTCCCCTCGTCGACCTTGTCGTGATAGTTCGGCGTCGGGCCCAGCCAGGGCGCATTGCGCTGGAAGACGGTGAGCTGCGCCACCTCGGGCGCGATCTCCGGCACGAACTGGAAGGCCGAGGCGCCGGTGCCGATCACCGCGACCCGCTTATCCTTGAGATTTACCGAATGATTCCAAGTCGCTGAGTGGAAAGATCGGCCTTCGAACCGCTCTCTGCCTTCGATATCCGGCAACCGAGGCCGCGACAGCTGCCCCACCGCCGT
Organism: Rhizomicrobium sp.; assembly: GCA_037200985.1. Classification (NCBI taxonomy): domain Bacteria; kingdom Pseudomonadati; phylum Pseudomonadota; class Alphaproteobacteria; order Micropepsales; family Micropepsaceae; genus Rhizomicrobium; species Rhizomicrobium sp. The sequence goes on along the minus strand of JBBCGJ010000001.1, from coordinate 2,311,100 downwards.
GATCACCGCATTGGAGACCAGTATTTCCTCTTTGCCATCGGCGCCGCGCACCCGCGTGTTCCATACGGCGCGCGCTTCGTCATAAGCCGACTCGATCACTTCGGTCTTGAAACGAATATGCGGCCGCAGCGCGTATTTGTCCGCGACGCCCTGGAAGTATTTCCACAGCAGCGGCTGGGTCGAGAAATGATAGGGCCAGTCGTGGTTCGGCTCGAACGAGTAGGAATAGAGATGGTTCGGATTGTCGACGCGGCAGCCGGGATAGGAATTGACCATCCAGGTTCCGCCGACATCGCTGTTCTTCTCGACCACCGTATAGGCAATCCCCGCCTGCTGAAGGCGGATCGCTGCCAGCAGACCCGACATGCCGGCGCCGATGATCAGCACCTGGAAGTCGCGCTTGGCGCTGGCGGGAAGCTGTTCGAGGCTGTGGACCGCTTTGAGGTCCTCGCCCTCCAGCGCCAGTTCCTCGCGCAGGAACGGGATGTAGCGTTCGGGAATGTCGGCCCCGGCGACGAAGTTCATCAGCTTGCGCACCGTGTCGGAGGACGGCTGCGGCGGCAGCGTCGCGTCCCCGCGCAGGGCCCTCAGCGCGTCGAGCGCCCGCGCCTTGGTGGCGGCGCGCTGCTCCGGCGTGAGGCCGCCCTGTCCGTCGCCGAAGAAGTCGTAGACCGGCTTGATCTCGCCCGTGACCAGGCTCTCGTCGCCGGTGATGTGCACCAAGGCCGCGATCAGGCTGGGCAGATGCGCCTGTTCGAGCGCCGTTTTGAGGACGTCGTCGCTTTCCGTGATCGGTGCGGTGTCCGACATGAATCGTCTCCCGGTATTTTCGGCAAGTGTAGCCTGCCGCCCGGCTCGCCCGCCACGCCGAAGCGAAGGCGGTAACGCTACGTCAATTCGCCGTCCGGCGGTTTCGGACAGGCGGCCGCGAAACGGGAAGTTCGGCTGGGATTCGGGCGAAAGGCCGCGCGGCGCCGGCCCGTATTGTATCCGGCACCGCAAAGCAGACAATGCCGCGCGGATTCGGGGGTGCCTCATGGTGCGCCGCGTGCTGAGACGGGAGATCGTTGCCGTTCTGCTCGGCAAGCTCGTTCTGCTGACCGCCCTGTTCCTGTTGTTCTTCAGCCATCCCACCGCGAACGACGCGCCGCAGGTTTCGGCGCGCGTCCTCGGAACGGCGAGGTAAGCCATGGACATCGTCCTGCTCTCGCGCCTGCAATTCGCGATCACCGCGCTCTATCATTTCCTGTTCGTGCCGCTGACGCTGGGTCTTTCCCTGATCCTGGTCATCACCGAGTGCGTCTATGTCATGACCGGCCGCACGATCTGGCGCGACATGACGAAATTTTGGGGCACGCTGTTCGGCATCAACTTCGCCATGGGCGTCGCGACCGGCATCACCATGGAATTCCAGTTCGGCACCAACTGGGCCTATTACGCGCACTATGTCGGCGACGTGTTCGGCACGCCGCTCGCGCTGGAGGGCCTGATGGCCTTCTTCCTCGAATCGACGCTGGTCGGGCTTTTCTTCTTCGGCTGGAACCGGATGTCGAAGGTCGGTCATCTGGTGGTGACGGCCGGCGTGGCGCTCGGCAGCAATTTGTCGGCGCTCTGGATCCTGATCGCCAATGGCTGGATGCAGTTCCCGGTCGGCGCGAAATTCAACCCCGACACGATGCGCATGGAAGTCACGGATTTCACCGCGGTTCTGTTCAATCCCGTGGCGCAGGCGAAATTCGTGCACGCCGTCGCGGCCGGCTACGTCACCGGATCGGTCTTCGTCCTGGCGATCTCGGCGCTGTATCTCCTGCAGAACCGTCACCGCGCCCTGGCGCTGCGTTCGATGACGGTCGCCGCCAGCTTCGGCCTGGCGAGCGCCCTCTGCGTCGTCGTGCTGGGGGACGAGAGCGGCTATACCGCCTCCGCCAACCAGAAGATGAAGATCGCCGCCATCGAATCGATGTGGGAGACCGAGCCCGCGCCGGCCTCCTTCACGCTGATCGGCATCCCAGATCTGGCCGGCAGGCGCACCGACTACGCGGTGAAAATCCCCTGGGTCCTAGGCCTCATCACCACCAGGTCGACCGACACCGTCGTGCCCGGCATCAACGATCTGGTGAAGCTCGCGGCGACACGCATCCGAAATGGCCTGATCGCCTATGACACGCTGGCAAAGCTCCGCGCCGACCGCGGCAACGTCCAATTGCGCGCGCAGTTGGACGCCCATGTCGCCGATCTCGGCTATGCGCTGCTGCTCAAGCGCTTCCGCCCGGATATCGAACACGCAACCGACGCCGACATCGCCCGCGCCGCGGAAACGACGATCCCCAACGTGCCGGTGCTGTTCTGGGCCTTCCGCCTGATGGTCGCCTGCGGCTTCTGGTTCATCGCCCTGTTCGGCTGTGCGTTCTATCTCTCGGCGACGCGCCGGCTCGACCGCTATAGGCTCTTTCTCATCGCCGCCTTCGCCAGCCTGCCGCTGCCCTGGCTGGCCGCCGAGCTCGGCTGGATCGTCGCGGAATATGGCCGCCAGCCCTGGGTGATCGAGGGCGTGCTGCCGACCTTCCTCGGCGTCTCGGGCACCGACGCGCACAACGTGCTGTTCAGCCTGCTGGGCTTCGTCGTCTTCTATTCCGGTCTTGCCGTCGCCGACGTCTATCTGATGGTCAAATACATCCGCCTCGGACCCGACGAGACGCTCGGCCATCCCGTCGCCGCGCCGGGCATGCGCGGGGAGGTGGTCGCATGAGGTACGAACTTCTCCGCCTGATCTGGTGGGCGCTGCTCGGCATTCTGCTGATCGGCTTCGCGGTCACCGACGGTTACGACCTCGGCAGCGCCATGCTTTCGCCTTTCGTCGCGCGCAACGATCTTGAACGCCGCCAGGTGATCAACACCATCGGCCCGTTCTGGGAGGGCAACCAGGTCTGGTTCGTCCTCGGGGGCGGGGCGATCTTCGCCGCATGGCCCGCGCTCTACGCGGCATCGTTCTCCGGCCTCTATCTGGCGATGTTCGCGGTGCTGGCGTCGCTGATCTTCCGGCCGCTCGCCATCGTCTATCGCAGCAAGCTGGCGAACACCCGCTGGCGTGCCTGGTGGGACGGCGTGCTGTTCGTCACCGGCTTAGTGCCGGCGCTGATCTTCGGCGTCGCCTTCGGCAATCTGTTCCTCGGCGTGCCCTTCGGCTTCGACGCGGAGCTGCGGTTTCATTCGGAGATAACGCTTATCGGCCTGCTCAGGCCCTTCGCGCTGGCGTTCGGACTGGTGAGCCTCGCCATGCTGACGCTGCACGGCGCGACCTGGCTATCGCTGAAGGCTGATGGTCCCGTTGGACTGCGAGCGCGCCGCATCGTTCCGTTCGCGGCGCTGGCCTTCATCGTCCTGTTCGACCTGTCGGGCCTGTGGGTCAGCGTCATCGACGGTTACCGGATCACGTCGGTCGTCCTGCCGGACGGGCCATCGAACCCGCTGCATAAGCTGGTCTATCGCGATCCGCCGGTGAACTGGCTGGACAATTACGCGGCACATCCCGCGCTCTGGCTGGCGCCGCTTCTGGCGAATGCCGGCGCGCTGGCCGCGATCGTTCTGCGCCCGCGGCCGGTGCTGGCCCTGCTGTCGTCGGGTCTTGCCGTCGCCGCGACCGTCGCCACGGCCGGTTTTGCGCTATTCCCCTTCCTGTTGCCCTCGTCGAGCGAGCCGAACGCCAGCCTGACCGTCTGGGATGCGTCGTCCAGCAAGTTGACGCTTGCGATCATGCTCGGCTGTGTCGCGCTCTTCCTGCCCCTGGTGCTGGCCTACAGCGGCTGGGTCTACCGCGTGATGCGCGGTCCGGTGCGCACCGAGGACATCGCCCGCGATCACGGAGCGTATTGAGATGATCGCTTTTTCAACAATAAGACTGTCATGCCCGCGAAGGCGGGCATCCAGGCCACACGCCGTGCCGGCTGCCTTGGATTCCTGCCTTCGCGGGAATGACAATCGGATTTGAATCGGAAGGACGCCGGAATGTGGTACTTCGCCTGGATTCTGGGCCTGGGTTTCGCGGTCGCCTTCGCCGTCCTGAACGCGATGTGGATCGAGTTCGACGAAGAGTGATCACGATATCCTGAACTGCCGCGCCTCGTCGTCCTGCCGCGCCTTGACGCCGTTGCGCGTCGTATAGGCGCCGTCGGGGGCGTATTGCAGGATATAGGCCTTGCGCACCGACCCCTTGACCAGATTGGGCCCCGTGCGGTGCGGCGCCAGCGAGGAGAACGCGATCACGTCGCCCGCCTTGCCCGGCACGCACACCGCGTCCGGTACGGTCTCCAGGCATTTGAATCCGAGCGGCGTCAGCCAGTGCGCCAGCGTGCCGCGCTTGTGCACGCCCGGCGCGATCCAGGGACAGCCGTTCTCCGCGTCGACATCGACCAGCGGAATCCACAGCGTCAGGTACTGCTGCGGTTGGATAAAGGTGTAGCCGTTGTCCTGGTGCCAGGGGAATTCCTGCGCCTTACCGGTCTTCTTGTAGACCGACTGGTCCCAATAGAGCCGCACCGCGCCGCCGATCAGGTCGTGGCAGATCGCCTGGATTTTCGGATGCGCCGCGAAGCGCTTCAGCACGTCGGATTTGGTCACCATGTGGATCGTGAAGGTGATGACGTCGGCCTCGGAGATCGAAATGCGCCCGCCCATGCTGCGGAGCTGCTCTTCCGCCTTGGCCTCCAGCGGATCGATCGCGGCGGCGACGGCCGCGACCTCTTCCGGCGTGAACACACCTTCGAGCCTGACGAAGCCCTGGTCGTCGAACTGCGCGTACTGCTCCGGCGTCAGCGCCCGCAAACCCTTCGGCGCCGGCATCGACCACGCGAAGTCCTTGTTGAGCGGATGCGGCCTGATCTCGCGAACCGGTGCGGACATCTCAACCCCGCGTATAGGTCACGCCGCCGTCGACGATGATCGTCGAGCCGACGACATAGTCGCCGGCGCGGCTGGCGAGGAAGATCGCCGCGCCCGCCATGTCCTCGGTCGTTCCGATGCGGCGCGCCGGGATCATCTTGGAGACGGCGTCGCCGTGATCGCGCGCCTCGCGGTTCATGTCGGAGGCGAAGGCGCCCGGCGCGATCGCGCTCACCGCGATATTGTCGCGGATCAGCCGCATCGCCATGCGCTTGGTGAGATGGATGAGGCCGGATTTCGAGGCCGCGTAGGAATAGGTCTCCTGCATGTTCACCGAGATGCCGTCCACGGACGCGATGTTGATCACCTTGGCCAGCCGTTCCCTGGCGCCGGCGGCGCGCAGCGCATGGTGCAGCGCCTGCGTCAGGAAGAACGGCGTCTTGACGTTCAGGTCCATGACCTTGTCCCAGCCGCTCTCGGGGAATTCGTCGAACTCGGCGCCCCAGGCCGCGCCGGCATTGTTCACCAGGATGTCGAGCTTGTTCTCGTATTTGAGATAGGCGTCCGCCATCGCCTTGGCGCCGTCCGCGCCGGACGCGTTCGAGGTGATCGCGATGCACGGCCCGATCGCCGACAGCTCCTTGGCCGTCTCCTCGAGCTGGCCGCCCTTGCGCGCCGAGATGTAGACCTTGGCCCCCTGGTGCAGGAAGCCCTCGGCGATCATCCGGCCGATGCCGCGGGAGCCTCCGGTGATCAGGGCCGTCTTGCCGGCGAGCGAGAAAAGGTCCTTCATCGTGGTTCTCCGAAATGGCGTTGGCGGCGATGTTTTACACAAGCGCAGTTGCTGTCAAACCTTGCCGTCGCTATGAGGAAGGCCGGATTTAAGGGCTTTCGCCATGGCCGCGCCACATCCCGAACTGCTCAGGCTGCGCGACAGCATCGACAATATCGACGCCGCGCTGATCCACATGCTGGCGGAACGCTTCCGCTGCACCCAGGCGGTCGGCGTATACAAGGCGGCGCACGGCCTTCCGCCGGCCGACCCGGCGCGCGAAGCCCAGCAGATCGCGCGCCTGCGCCAGCTTGCCGATAGCGCCAAGCTCGATCCCGATTTCGCCGAGAAATTCCTCAATTTCATCGTCACCGAAGTGATCCGCCACCACGAAGCGATCCGCCAGCAGCATTCCTGACGCGCCCTTGAAGGGCGGCGCGCGGTCGCTATCATGGCCCGACAATAAAAGCCCAGCCCCGCGGGAGCCGCCTATGGACCTTTCCTTTTCGCCCGAAGAAGAAGCCTTTCGCCAGGAGGTCCGCGCCTTCATCGCCGAGGCCAAGCCCAAGCTGCCCGCCGCGATCGGCGCGCCGGAGGCCGGCACGCGCTCCAAGGACGACTACCTCGCCTGGCACAAGCTTCTCTACAAGAAGGGCTGGGTCGCGCCGCTTTGGCCCAAGCAGTATGGCGGAACCGGTTGGAACGTGACGCAGCGTTACATTTTCAACGAGGAAGTCGCCAACGCCGAGATGCCGACCACGCTGCCCTTCGGCCTCAACATGGTGGCGCCGGTGATCTTCACCTTCGGCAATGACGAGCAGAAGCAGAAATACCTGCCGCGCATCCTCTCCGGCGAGGATTGGTGGTGCCAGGGCTATTCCGAGCCGGGCTCGGGCTCCGACCTCGCCTCGCTCCGCACCAAGGCGGTGCGCGAGGGCGACTATTACATCGTCAACGGCCAGAAGACCTGGACCACGCTGGCGCAATATGCCGACTGGATTTTCTGCCTCGTGCGCACCGATCCCAATGTGAAACAGCAGGAAGGCATCACCTTCCTTCTCATCGACATGAAGACGCCCGGCATCACCGTCAAGCCGATCATCGTGCTGGACGGCGCGCATGAGGTGAACGAGGTGTTCTTCGACAACGTCAAGGTGCCGGTCGCCAACCGCGTCGGCGAGGAGAACAAGGGCTGGACCTACGCCAAATTCCTGCTCGTCAACGAGCGCTCCGGCATCGCCGGCACCGCGCGCTCCAAGAAGGCGACGCAGCGGCTGAAGGACATCGCCCGCGCTGAGACGCTGGACGGCGTGCCGCTGATCGAGGACGAGGATTTCGCGCGCAAGATCGCCGATCTGGAGATTGACCTCGCGGCGCTCGAATACACCGAGCTCCGCACCCTCGCGCAGGAAGCCAAGGGCCACATGGCGGGTCCGGAAAGCTCGATCCTCAAGATCCGCGGCACCGAGATCCAGCAGCGCATCACGGAATTGACGGTGGAGGCGATCGGCTACTTCGCCTACCCCAATGAGCGCATGCTGGGCAGCAACGAGTTCATCGGCCCGGACTATGCGCTGGGCGAGGCCGGCCACTACTTCAACATGCGCAAGGCCTCGATCTACGGCGGCTCGAACGAGATCCAGCGCAACATCATCGCCAAGGCGGTGCTGGGACTGTGATGAATTTCCTCCCCCGCTGTTGCGGGGGAGGTGGCACGGCGAAGCGCAGCGAAGCCGTGACGGAGGAGGCCCCCTCCGCCTCGCCCCGCTCGGCACCTCCCCCGCAACAGCGGGGGAGGAAACACGTTAGGAAACGACAATGGATTTCTCCTTCAGCGAAGAGCAGACGCTCCTGCGCAATTCGGTCTCGAAATACCTGGCCGACAACTACAAATTCGAGCAGTGGCGCAAGTTCACGCGCGGCGAAACGGGCCGCGATCCCAACCACTGGAAGCAGTTCGCCGAGCTCGGCCTGTTCGCGGCGGCGCTGCCGGAGGCATATGGCGGACTGGGCGGCGGCGCGGTCGACAACCTCGTGATCATGGAGGAGTTCGGCAAGGCGCTGGTGGTCGAGCCCTATGTGCCGACGGTCGTGATCGGCGGCGGCCTCGTGAATGCCGGCGGCAGCGAGGCGCAGAAGTCCGAATGGCTGGGCAAGATCGCCGCCGGCGAGACGCTGCTCGCCTTCGCCTTCGCCGAGCCCAAGGGCCGCTACAATCTCGCCGATCTCACGACCACGGCGAAGAAGCAGGGCTCGGGCTATGTGCTGAACGGCCAGAAGGCCGTGGTGCTCGGCGCGCCCTGGGCCGATCATTTGATCGTTACCGCGCGCACCGCGGGCGGCCAGCGCGAACGTAGCGGTGTCAGCGTCTTCGTCGTCGACAAGAAGGCCAAGGGCATCACCACGCGGGACTATCCGACGGTCGATTCCTATCGCGCCTCCGAGATCACCTTCGAGAATGTCGAGGTGCCCGCCGCAGCGCTGATCGGCCCGGCCGATGGCGGCCTGCCGCTGGTCGAGAAGGCAGTCGACGAGGCCATCGCCGCGATCTGCGCCGAGGCGACCGGCGCGATGAAGGTGCTGGTCGACACCACGGTCGAATATTCGAAGACCCGCAAGCAGTTCGGCGTGCCGATCGGCAAGTTCCAGGTGCTCCAGCATCGCATGGTCGACATGTTCGTGCAGTACGAGCAGTCGGTTTCGATCACGCTCATGGTCACGCTCAAGCTCGGCGAGAGCGAGGTGGAACGCGCCAAGGCGGCTTCGGCGGCGAAGGTGACGGTCGGCAAGGCCGGTCGCTATGTCGGCCAGCAGGCGGTCCAGGTCCATGGCGGCATCGGCATGACCGACGAGCTCAATGTCGGCCACTATTTCAAGCGGCTGACCCTGATCGACACGCTGTTCGGCAACACCGACCACCACTTGAAGCGCTTCGCCGCGCTGGGCTAGCTCGCCGCCCGCAGCTTCATGCGCGCCCGCTCGCGCGGCAGGACGACGGTGACGCGCGTGCCTTCGTTCCGGGCGCTCTGCAGCGTGACGCGGCCGCCATGCGCCTCGGCCAGCCCCTTGACGATGGGAAGGCCCAATCCCGTGCCCTTGTCCGCCAGGATGGCGTCGTGACGGCCCTGTCCGAAGCTCTCGAACACCTTGGCGTGCTCCTCCGGCGGGATGCCGACCCCGTTGTCGGCGATGCCGAAGGCCAGCGTGCCGTCCCGGAGTACGTTCGCGAACGCCGTCACGCGACCGCCGGGCTGGGTGAACTTGATCGCGTTGGACGCCAAGTTGACGAGGATCTGACGCACCGCCCGCTCGTCGGCGAACACGTTCGGGAAAGCCCGCTCGACATGCACGGCCAGCGTCAGGCCGCCGGCGACCGCGCGCGCCCTCATCATCTGCGCGACCTCGTCCATCGAGACGCGCAGGTCGAGTTCGGCCTCGCGCAGGCTGAGGCGGCCGGCTTCGATCTTGGCGAGGTCCAGGATGTCGTTGATCAGCGAGAGCAGGTGCTCGCCCGATCCGTGGATATAGCCTCCGTATTCCGCGTATTGCGCGATCGCTCCCGGTCCCATCGCCTTTGTCGCGATGATTTCGGAAAAGCCGAGGATCGCGTTCAGCGGCGTGCGCAGCTCGTGGCTCATATTGGCGAGAAAGGCGGACTTCGCCATGCTCGCTTGTTCGGCCTTGTAGCGCGCAGCATCGGATTCATCCTTGGCCGCTTTCAGATTGTCGATCAGCCCGGAACGCTCATACTCCAGAAGCAGCATGCGCTCGCGCGTGGTATAGTTCATCATCAGATGGGCGCGCATCAATATCCAGTAGCCGATCGCCAGGCCCGCGAGCAGGAAGCCGCCGGTCCGGCTATCGGCCAGCGGAATGGCCAGCAGCGTGGCGAAGTATCCCGGCATCGCCCCCGCCGCCGAGGCCAGATGATACGCCCCGATCGAGCTCCAGGCCGACAGCGAACAGGCGAGAGCCGTGAACATCATGGCTTCGCTCTCGATATTGCCCGGCACCAGAAGGTCGTAGCACATGCCGCACCAGAGGCCGCCCAGGACGATGGTGAGACGAGCGAAAGCGCGCGAACGCCGCCGGATGTCGGCCTGCGAATGGTCCGCTGTCGCCAGAAGCCTGCGATAGTAAAGCGTGCCGGCGGTATAGCCGAGGGCGAGCGCGCACGGCCAGAAGACGAGATGCCGAAGCGGCAGCAGGTGATATTCGGCGAGCGAGAGCAGGGCCGCCGCCAGGGGCGCGACGAACATGTTGGCCCATGTCCCCTTGTGCGCCATGGCAAGCTGGTCGTCGACCAGCCTCAGTTCGGTCGGCGTCGAGGGGAACAGCGAGCGCAGGATGTCGGCGCGGAAATCCGCGATCGTCCGTACGGCTTGCCCGCCCAAGGCGGCGATCGATATCAACGTCGGCTCCGCGATGCTTCTCGATGCCAGAATGCGCCGCCACCCGTTAATGGAGCTTTTCGCCCTCACGCCTGAAGGATGGTAAATTCGTCTTTACCCTATATGGAGAGAAACTCATGCCCGCCTTGCTGCTCGAGAAGAACGGTACCGTCGTCACGCTCACGATCAACCGCCCGGAGAGCCGCAATCCCCTGGGTGAGGAGGGCGATGGCCCGCTCTTCGCCGAGGCCTGCGCCGCGATCAATGACGACCGCGAAGTGCGCTGCGCGATCCTGACGGGCGCCGGTTCCGCTTTCTCGGCCGGAGGCAATGTGAAGGCGATGCGCGAGCGCTCCGGCAGCTTCGCCGGCGCCGGCATCCACATTCGCGAGCGCTACCGCACCGGTATCCATCGCATCGTCAAGAGCCTGTGGAACCTCGAAGTGCCCCTGATCGCGGCGGTGAACGGCCCCGCCATCGGCCTCGGCAACGACGTCGCCTGTCTTGCCGATATGCGGCTCGCCGCCGACACGGCGGTCTTCGGCGCGACCTTCCTGCGCATCGGCCTGGTGCCGGGTGATGGCGGCTCGTGGATTCTGCCGCGCACCATCGGCCATGCCCGCGCCGCCGAGCTGTTCTTCACCGGCGACACGGTAGACGCGCAGACCGCGCTCGCCTGGGGCCTCGTCAGCCGTGTCGTGCCGGCGGCCACGCTGATGGATGAGGCGCGCGCCCTGGCCGCCCGGATCGTGCGTCAGCCGCCGGATGTCCTGCGCATGACCAAGCGCATGATGCGCGAGGGGCAGAACGTCAGCTTCGACATCATCATGGAGATGTCCGCCGCCTATCAGTCCCTGGCGCATCTGACCGAGGATCATCAGGAGGCCGTCTCCGCCTTCTTCGAAAAGCGCCAGGGCATCTACAAGGGGCAGTAAGGCCCTAAACCGCGACGGCCATCGCCTTGGCCGCGACGACGCGGGCGGCGGGCAGGTGCACGATCACGGTCGTGCCTTCGCCGACCGTGCTCAACAGCTCGATGCGGCCGTCATGTGCCTCGACCAGGCCCTTGACGATCGGAAGCCCGAGGCCGGTGCCCTTGTCGGCGATGACGACGTCGTGACGGCCCTGACCGAAATTCTGGAATACGCGCTCCTGGTCTTCGCGCGCGATGCCGACGCCCGTATCGCTCACGCCGAACACGACGCCGCCGTCCCGGCCGGCTCGCGCGAACACGGTCACGCGGCCCCCTTGCGGGGTGAATTTGATCGCGTTGGACATGAGGTTCAGCAGGATCTGCTTGAGGGCGCGCTCGTCGCAACGCAGGCGCGGCAGGCCTTGCTCGATCCGGGTTTCGAGGCTGCTGCCATTGGCTTCGGCGCGGGGCCGCACCATCGCCGTCGTCTCGACCGCGATCGCCGCCAGGTCGAATTCGGATTCGCGCAACGTCCAGCTCCCCGCCTCGATCTTGGCGAGGTCGAGGATGTCGTTGATCAGCGTCAGCAGGTGATGGCCGGAATCGTGGATAAGGCCGGCATATTCATAGTGCTTGTTCGGCTTTTCCGCGAACACCCGCGACGTGATCATCTCGGAAAAGCCCAGTATGGCGTTGAGCGGCGTGCGCAGCTCGTGGCTCATATTGGCGAGGAACTGGGACTTGGCGCGGCTCGCGGCCTCCGCGTGCTCGCGGGCGGCGTCCGATTCCGCCTTGGAGCGCGCCAGCGCGTCGATGAGATCGTTCTTCTCGTACCGCAGCAGCAGCATGTCGCGCGCCGTCAGGAATATCTGACGCGACATGTAGATCATATAAGCGATGTAGAGCACCGCCAGCAGCGCCAGCCCGTTATAGACCGTGCCGCCGCTCTGCAGCGGCGCCAGCACCAGCGAAAGGCCATAGCAGCCATAGGACACGATCGTCAGCGCCCGGCTCGCGCCGACCAGCGCTCCGTTTCCCGCGACCGTGCAGGCCAGCAGCATGATGACGATCAGGCAGGCGAGGTCGTTATGCGGCACCCAGAGGAAGAAGCCGAGCGATGCCCATCCGACGGCGAACACGAAATAGGCGGCCGTGGCGATCAGCAGGGGCCGGCCGCCTTCGGCCGGCATCCCTGCGCCATAGCGCCGCGACACCAGCGCGATCGGGATTCCGGCCACCGCCACGACGGCGAACCATAGGACAAGCTGCCCTGCCGGCAACCACTGACGGAACAGGATGCAGATCACGGCGGCGAGCGCCGGCATCATCCACGCATTGGGTTGGAGATTGCGCAACGCCAGGCCGAGTTGATCCAGCGCGAGCTTTTGCTCGCGCGCGCCGGTACTCGTGCTCGGCGGACTCGCGGACATCCCTTCCCCGGAAGGCGTGACGCGGTAAAGATGGGGCAGGGCAGGTTAAATTGGACTAAAGGCGCTTTGCGCTTGGCTAACGGCCGGTTTACCGTCCTGCCCGGTCAATCATTGGAGGATTGCATGGCTATCGGCGTGATCGCGACGATCAAGATCAAGGAAGGCACGAACGCGGCGTTCGAGGCCGTGGCGAAGGACCTGATGGCTGCGGTGCGCGCCAAGGAGCCGGGCAACCTGTTCTACCAGTTCTGCAAGGCCGATCCCACGACCTATGTCGTGATGGAGGTCTATGCCGACCAGGCGGCGGTGGAAGCGCACCGCAATTCCGAGCACTTCAAGATGATCGGCGTGAACATGGGCCCCGTCATGACGGGCCGGCCCGAAATCCAGATTCTCGAGACGGTCTAGAATCTCGCGAACGGCACCAGCATCGCGGTCTTGCGCGCATAGGCGTCATACGCCTCGGCGCCCAATTCCGTGCGCAGGAATCGCTCTTCGAGCCGCGCCTTGATGTACCAGCCGAGCGCCATGAGTGTCGCGCCGGCGAAAACCGCCAACGTGCCTTGCGCCGCGGCCGTGGCGTAGCTCGCGACGATGATGCCTGTGTAGATCGGGTGCCGCACGATGCGATAAGGCCCCGTGTCGACGACCCGGTGGTTTTCCTTGCGCGTGATGGCGCCGGACCACAGCCGGCCGAGATGGATTCGCGCCCACCAGGAGAAGGCGAACCCCGCCGCAGTCACCGCCGCGAGCGCCAGCACGACGCCGTTGGGCGCGAGCCACAGCGTCACCCGGGGTAGGGGTACGATGTCCAGCAGCAGTATGGCGCCGACCAGCGTGAAGATGCGATAGGTTACGCTGAAGGCTGGTCGCTTCTGCGTGCGCGACGTCCAGGCCGCGGCGACGAACCACGACACCGCCCAGGCGACCCAGATGGCGTAAAACAGCACCCTGATCGACATCGCCCCTCCGTTTTGCGTGAGGTGGTGCGTCCGACCTCAGAAAGCAATGGCCTTGGCGTGGCGCACATGCGGAATCCTGCGGATCTCGGCCAGCACTTTCTCGTCGACCGGCCCGTCGACCTCGACCAGGCAGATCGACTCGCCGCCGGGCTCGCCGCGCCCCAGGTTGAAGTTCGCGATATTGACCTTGGCGTCGCCCAGAAGCGTGCCGAGCCTTCCGATGAAGCCCGGCTTGTCCTCGTTCACGACGTACAGCATGTTCGGTGCGAACTCGGCTTCCAGATTGATGTCCTTGATCTGGATGAAGCGCGGCTGTCCGGCGGAGAACACCGTGCCGGCGACGCGCCGCTTCGTGCCGCCCAGGTCCACCGCCACCCGGATATAGCCTTCATAGATGCCCTGTCGCGGTCGGCGCGATTCGGTGATCACGATGCCGCGTTCCTTCGCGACCACGGGCGCGTTGACCATGTTCACGCCCGACAGGGTCGGCTTGAGCAGTCCGGCGAGCACGGCCTGGGTCAGCGCGCGCTGGTTCAGCTCCGCGGCGATGCCTTCGTAGAGGATTTCCACGCCCAGGATGCTGGTCTCCGTCACCTGGCCGCAGAACGAGCCGAGCTTTTCGGCGAGCGAAATCCACGGACGCACCTTCTGCGCCTCCGCCGCCGTGATCGCCGGCATGTTGAGCGCATTGGTGATCGCACCGGTCAGCAGATAGTCGGAAATCTGCTCTGCCACCTGCAACGCGACATTTTCCTGCGCCTCGCTGGTCGAGGCGCCGAGATGCGGCGTCGCGATGACCTTCTCGTTGCCGAACAGGATATTGGATTTGGCCGGTTCCTCCTCGAACACGTCGAGCGCCGCGCCCGCCACATGTCCGGAATCCAACGCCACCTTCAGCGCCGCCTCGTCGATCAACCCGCCGCGCGCGCAGTTGATGATCCGCACGCCCTTCTTCGTCTTGTTGATCGCGTCCGCCGACAGGATATTCCTGGTCTCGGCCGTCAAAGGCACATGCAGCGTGATGAAATCGGCGCGCGCCAGAAGGTCCGCGAGTTCGACCTTCTCCACGTCCAGATCCTGCGCCCGCTCGGGCGAGAGATAGGGATCGTAGGCGACGACACGCATCTTCAGGCCGCGCGCCCGGTCGGCGACGATGGAGCCGATATTGCCGGCGCCGATCAGGCCGAGCACCTTGCCGGTGATCTCGACGCCCATGAAGCGGTTCTTCTCCCACTTGCCCGCCTGGGTGGAGGCGTTGGCGGCGGGAAGCTCCCGCGCCAGCGCCAGCATCAGCGAGATGGCGTGTTCGGCGGTGGTGATCGAATTGCCGAACGGCGTGTTCATCACGATGACGCCCGCGGCGGTCGCGGCCGGGATGTCGACATTGTCGACGCCGATGCCGGCGCGGCCGACGACCTTCAGGTTCTTGGCCGCCTTGATGACCTCGGCCGTGACCTTGGTCGCGGAGCGGATGGCGATGCCGTCATATTGATCGACGATCTTGAGCAGCTCGTCTTTCGCAAGGCCGGTCTTCACATCGGCTTCGACGCCGCGTTCCTTGAAGATGGCGACGGCGGCGGGCGACAGCTTGTCGGCGATAAGGACTTTGGGCATGGCCTTAGACTTTCTTCACTTGGCCCCAGGCCCAGTCGAGCCAGGGCGTCAATGCCTCGAGATCGGATTTGTCGACGGTCGCGCCGCACCAGATGCGCAGGCCGGGCGGTGCCGAGCGGTAGCCGCCGATGTCATAGGCGACGCCTTCTTTCTCCAGCAGCGAAGCGATCTTCTTGGCCGCGTCGGCCTGGGCGTCTTCGCTCAAGGCTTGGAACCACGGATCGACGATCTTCAGGCACACACTGGTGTTCGAGCGCGCGCCCTGCTCGCGGGCGAGGAAATCCGCCCAGCCGGTCTCGCGGGTCCAGCGGTCCAGCACACCGAGATTGGCTTGGCTGCGGCCGATCAGCGCCTTCAGCCCGCCGATGCCTTCCGCCCAGGTCAGGGCGTCGAGATAGTCCTCGAGCGCCAGCATGGACGGCGTGTTGATGGTCTCGCCTTCGAAGATGCCGTCGACGATCTTGCCGCCCTTGGTCATGCGGAAGATCTTCGGCATCGGCCAGGGCGGCGTGTAGCTTTCGAGCCGCGTCACCGCACGCGGCGACAGCACCAGCATGCCATGCGCCGCCTCGCCGCCCAGCACCTTCTGCCAGGAGAACGTCGCGACATCGAGCTTGTCCCAAGGCAGGTCCATCGCGAAGGCGGCGCTGGTCGCGTCGCAGATCGTCAGGCCTTCGCGGTCGTTCGAAATCCAATCCGCATCCGGCACGCGCACGCCGCTGGTCGTGCCGTTCCACAGGAACACGACGTCATGCGTCGGATCGGCCTTCGTCAGGTCGGGCAATTCGCCATAGGCCGCCTTGAAGATGCGGCTGTCCTTGATCTTGAGCTGCTTGATCGTGTCGGTGACCCAATCCTCGCCGAAGCTTTCCCAGGCAAAGCAGTCGACGGGGCGCGGCCCCAGCATCGACCACAGCGCCATCTCGACGGCGCCGGTATCCGACGCCGGCACGATGCCGACGCGATAATCCGCCGGGATGCCCAGCAGCGATTTGGTGCGGTCGATGGCGTTTTTGAGCTTGGCTTTGCCCGGCTTGGAACGGTGCGACCGTCCCAGCAACGCGCCGTTCAGCGCTTCAGGTGTCCAACCCGGCCGTTTGGCGCAGGGTCCGGACGAAAAAAAAGGCCGTGCGGGTCGCACGGCCGGCATATTCCCGGTCATGTTCATTCCTTTCAGAATGATCGCACCTCGTTGGGGAGGCGTGGCCCGGTCCCTATGTACGGATTCGCATCGCGTCCGTCAATTCCGTAGCATCCGCCTGCGACACATTGGGGCCACGACATGCGTTCGACGCTATTCGCAATTCTTTCGCTTTCCCTCGCGTTCGCGCTTTCTCCCGCCCGGGCGGCGACACGGATCGACGATCCGGTGAAGTTCGTGACGCAGCTCTATGCGACGGCCGTCGGCAGGAAGCCGGAGCCTGACGACATCTATAGCGACCGGCTCAAGGCGCTCTGGGGCCTCGACAACAAGGAGGCGCATGGCGAGGTCGGCCGCGTCGATTTCGATTTCTGGATGAACGGCCAGGACGGCACGGTCAGCGGCGTCAAGATCTCCAAGATCGACGTCGACAACGCGCCCGGCCGCCTGATCGTCGTTGCGAAATTCAAGAACGAGCAGACGCCCAACGAAATCCATTTCTACTTCGAGAAGACGGCGAAGGGCTGGAAGCTGGACGACGTCCGCTCGCTGCTGGGCGACCCGTGGGTCCTCTCGATTCAGCTCAAATATGGGTGGGACGGCAAGCAATAGGGCTGGGAACGGCGCGGGTGCGCGAGGCGTTTCCACCGGGAACCAAAAGGGGCTCTGCTATGACGAACAAGATCGTTGACGTGCCGACACCGCCCTCGCTGAGCATTCCGACCGACAAGCTCGGCTTCATCATCGAGAAGGCGCGGGAATACGACGTCAAGGAGGGCGACAGCGACCCGGATTCCGGATCGAACCCGACCGATGACGGTTCGGCGGACGTTCTGGAAGACGGGGCCGGCGATTCGACGCGGCAGGAACTATACGACGCCATCCGTTCGCTCAACGCCGACCAGCGTATCGAGCTGATCGCGCTGGCCTGGGTCGGCCGCGGCACCTACGACCTCGCGGAATGGAAGGAAGCGCTCGATACGGCGCAGCAGGAGCACGGCCATCGTCCCGCGCACTACCTGATGGAAATGCCGCTGCTCGGCGATTATCTCGAGGAAGGCCTCGACGCCTTCGGCGAATCCGTCGTGGACATGGACGACACGCGGGATACGACGCCGGACACCGACAACGCTTAAGAAAAGTCGACGACGGGTCTTAGCCACGTGCTCGGCCCATCGTCGGAAGCCGGAACGCAACGCTCGGCCACACAGATGTTCTGCATGGTGCATTCCAGCATCGCCAATGAAGCGTTCGAACGCGGTTAACGCGAGCGTGGCGAGGAACTTTTTAGAGCGTCTGGTAGAGGATCAGTGCGTCCACGAAACCCAAAGTCGGGTGCTCGAACGCACCGGGCAGCCGGCCGACAATCGCGAAACCGCAAGCCTGCCACAGATGCACCGCGCGGGCGTTGGTGGCGATCACAAGATTGAACTGCATCGCCCGATAGCCG
The DNA here is from genome assembly GCA_037200985.1 of Rhizomicrobium sp. Classification (NCBI taxonomy): domain Bacteria; kingdom Pseudomonadati; phylum Pseudomonadota; class Alphaproteobacteria; order Micropepsales; family Micropepsaceae; genus Rhizomicrobium; species Rhizomicrobium sp. The sequence continues at coordinate 2,293,549 of JBBCGJ010000001.1, read as the reverse complement.
CGCCGGCGCGCTTCGTCCAGCGAATGCAGGCACAACGCGCGGCCGACGCCGTGGCCCCAGGCCTGCGGCAACGTCAAGTATCCGCAATTGGCGACATGCGCCGCCGGCCCCGTAGAGTTAGCCTTCAGATAGTAGGTGCCGACCAGCTGTCCGCTCTCGTCTTCGGCGACGAAGATCGCGTGCTCGGGCTTCCACCAATAGGCGAGCGCCTGTTCGCGCGTAATGTCGCGCGGCTGGGGATAGGTCTCGGCGGCCCGCAAGGTCGGCTCCAGGATCCTCCAGATCGCCTCGTCGTCGCCGCGCGTTCCGGGTCTTATTCGGATCAGACTTCGATCTCCGCCGTCATGTAGAGCGCGCAAGGTCCGGACAGTATGGTCCGCGTACCGTCGTCGGTGCAAACCAGATCGCCGCCGCGCGGGCTGACCTGGCGCGCTTTCAGCGTCGTCTTGCCCAGCCGTTTGGACCAATAGGGCGTCAGCGCGCAATGCGCCGAGCCGGTCACCGGGTCCTCCGGGACGCCCTTCTCCGGCGCGAAGAAGCGCGAGACGAAGTCATAGCCCTGATCGCCCGGCGCCGTGACGATCAGGCCCCAGAGCCCCAGCGCATGCAGCACCCTCTGGATGTCGCCCGGTCCGGCGATGGTCCGCACAATCGCGGCATCGTCGAACACCGCGACGGCATAGCGGCCTTTCAGGATCGACGACGGCTGGGGCACGCCCAGCGCCTCGGCGATCTGCTTTGCCAGGCCGGGCACCTCGAACGGCGCAATGACATCGGAGGGCAGCGACATGACATGCCGGCCATCGCGGCCGCGCTCCACCGTCAGCGTGCCGGAGCGCGTCTCGAAATCGATCCGCTTCAAGTCCGGCGCAAGACGGTCGAACAACAGCCAGGCGCTGGCGAGCGTCGCATGGCCGCAAAGTTCTACTTCGGCTTCCGGGGTGAACCAGCGCAGGTGATACCGGCCTTCGCCCTTCGGCGCGAAGAACGCGGTCTCGGCGAGGTTGTTCTCGTTGGCGATCTTCTGCATCAGCGCATCGTCGATCCAGGCGTCGAGCGGCACGATCGCCGCCGGATTTCCGCCGAACGGTTTGTCCGAGAACGCATCGACCTGCCAGAGCTTGAGAGTCATTGAACGCCCCCTCGAGAAGGCGCCCACGCTAGACGCGCGACGCCGCCCCGCGAAATGCATCGCGGCGCATAACGGATATGTCTAGGACGTGGCCTCGACGACCACCGGCCGGCGGTCGTTGAGCGAGCTCTTCATTTGCTTCTGCAGCTTCTCGAAGGCGCGCACCTCGATCTGGCGCACCCGCTCGCGGGAGATGCCGTATTTCTGCGACAGCTCTTCCAGCGTCGCCGGCTCGTCCTGCAGGCGCCGCGCCTGGATGATGTCGCGCTCGCGCTCGGTTAGTTCGCCCAGCGCGCCGGTCAGCAGCGCGTGCCGCTCGCCGAGCTCCTCGCGATCCGCCATGCGGGTTTCCTGATCCAGCGTCTCGTCCGCCAGCCAGTCCTGCCACTCGCTCTCGGAATCCGAGCGCAGCGGCGCGTTGAGCGAAGAATCCGGACCCGACAGGCGCCGGTTCATGTCCGTCACTTCCTGCGCCGATACGCCGAGCTGGTCGGACAAAGTCGCGATATGCTCGCTCGTCAGATCGCCTTCCTCGATGGCGCCGATCTTGTTCTTGGCCTTGCGCAGGTTGAAGAACAGCTTCTTCTGGTTGGCCGTTGTGCCGAGCTTCACCAGGCTCCAGGATCGCAGGATGTATTCCTGGATCGCGGCGCGGATCCACCACATGGCATAGGTGGCGAGGCGGAAGCCCTTGTCGGGCTCGAACCGCTTGACCGCCTGCATCAAGCCGACATTGCCCTCCGCGACGATCTCGGAAACGGGAAGGCCGTAGCCGCGATAGCCCATGGCGATCTTGGCGACGAGGCGCAGATGGCTGGTGACGAGCTTGCGCGCGGCGCTGGGATCCTCGTGTTCCTTCCAGCGCTTGGCCAGCATGTATTCTTCTTCCGGCTCCAGAAGCGGGAACTTCCGGATTTCGGAGAGATATCGGGACAGGCCGCCTTCGCCTTGAAGGACCGGCAGGCCGCGGCTGCTCATGTACGAACCCCTTTCCTCCGCCAGCCCGATACCCAAGCGCATCGTTCGGCGGCTGCTGACCCACTCTACAACGTCTGAGCCCGCAGTTGGACAATGCGACCCTTTGGAAAGGTCGCGCCCCCGAAACAAATGGGAATGATTAAGACTTTTTCAAGCCGCGCAGGGCCTCCACCAGCGCCGCCAGGTCGGGCGGCCAAGGCGACTCGAACCGTAAGGTCTTGTGCAGGCTGGGATGCTGAAAACCCAGAATATAGGCGTGCAGCGCCTGGCGCGGAAAGCCCGCGGCTGCCGCGAAAGCCACGTCTTCGGCAGGGGTTTTTGGCCGGGGCGCCAGCCGCGCCCTGCCATAGGACGGGTCGCCAATCAGCGGGTGCCCGAGATGGGTCAGATGCACGCGGATTTGATGGGTGCGTCCGGTTTCCAGCCGGCACTCGATCAGGCTGGCGAAGGGCCGCGCCGGATCGCCGAAGGTTTCGATTACCCGATAGCGCGTCCGCGCCAGCTTGCCGCCGCCGCGCAGCACCGCCATGCGTTTGCGGTCGAACGGGTTGCGCCCGATCTGACCTTCCACCATGCCTTCGCCGGCCCGCGGCGCGCCCCAGACGACGGCATGATAGGCCCGCTCGATCGTGTGGTTGGCGAATTGCTTGGCAAGGCTGGTCATCGCGCGCTGGTTCTTCGCCGCGACCAGCAGCCCGCTCGTATCCTTGTCCAGGCGGTGCACGATGCCCGGCCGCGCCTCCCCGCCGACGCCCTGCAGTGACGCGCCGCAATGCGCGATCAGAGCGTTCACCAGCGTGCCGTCGGGATTGCCGGCCGCCGGATGGACCACGAGGCCCGCCGGCTTGTCGATCACGATCAGGTCCTGATCCTCGTAGACGACGTCGAGCGGGATGTCCTGACCCTGCGGTTTCGCGGGCTGGGGCGGCGGCACCGCAACCGTATAGGCCTCGCCCTGTTTGACCCTGTGGTTGGCGTCTCTTATCGTTTTCCGGGTGTGGGTGACGGCGCCGCCGTCTATCAGTTGCTGAAGGCGCGAGCGGCTGATATCGCCAAGCGACGCGGCCAGGAACCGGTCCAGCCGCCAGCCCGCCTGATCCTCGCCGACCAGGGCGCGGCGCGGAGCTTCCTCGGAGGATTTGGTGTCAGACATAGACGCGCCGGTCGATCCCAAGAGCACGATGAGCTATCGCGCGGCAAAGCTCGCCGTCATCGTGCTGTCCGCGCTTATCATCCTGGCGCTCGTGGGGCTAGTCGTCGGCATGGCCCTGAAGTTCTCGGGACATTCGCCCGGAAGCGCGTCGGCGGGCGGCGCGGCGTTCGTGCTGCCGCCCGGCGCCCGGGTCCTGAGCGTCCAGACCGCGCCCAACCGCCTCGTCCTCCAACTGCGCACGGAAAAGGGCGAGGAGGTCGACATCGTCAGCCTCGAGGACGGCCACCTGATCGCGCGGATCGCAACGCGGCAATGACCGCGCTGCACCTGCCTCGGGGCTTGCGGGAGCAGATCGTGCGGGAAGCGCGCCTGGCCTATCCGAACGAGTGTTGCGGCCTTCTCGAAGGCTCGACGGACGGCGCGCATGTCGTCGTCGCGGCGGCCCATGCCGCGCGGAACCTGTCGGATTGTCCCGACCGCTTCGAGATCGATCCGGCCGATCAGTTCCGTATCCTGCGCGCGGCGCGGGGGCGGGGCAGCGAGGTCGTGGGTTGCTACCACTCCCATCCCGGTGGCCGGTCCGAACCCTCGGCGCACGATCGCGCGGGCGCCGGCGAGACCGGCTTCGTCTGGCTCATCGCCGCTATTTCGGCCGGCGGCAGCGCCGCGATTGCGGCTTATATCTTTGACGGGAATGCGTTTGTGCCGCTCGCGTTTTCGGACGGCGCCTCGCTTGATCCCACGCGCGGCCTGAGGGTATAAGCGCCGCCTCGACCGCATGCTCCCATCGTCTAGCGGTTAGGACGCGGCCCTCTCAAGGCTGAAACCCGGGTTCGATTCCCGGTGGGAGCGCCATTTCCCAAATGTAGGGCAATTCCGGTCGCATTCCGTCGACGTGCGGCCGATTTTCAGACGCTTCAATCCCGCATCCGCCGGCCGCTTCCGGTTGGCGGTTTGGCCCGGCGCGAATAAGCTCGGGATCGCTGAATGCTGGAAGCGCGCGCTATGATGCAGAATGTGGATCGAAGGCAGTTGCTCGGCCATGGAGGCGCTCTCGTTGGTTTGTCTTTTCTCTCTCCTATTGCGCGCGCGGCGGACATGACGACGGCCATTCCGCCGGCGCCCGTGGCGCGCGTTGCCGTCGTTCACGACACCTATTTCGGCGAGACGCTGAGCGATCCCTACCGCTGGATGGAAAACGACAAGGACCCGGACTGGCTGCCCTACCTGAAGGCGCAGAACGAGCATGCGCGCGCGATCCTCGATAATCTGCCGCATCGCGATGAACTTCTGACGCGCATCCAACAGCTCTCGGGCGACATCGTCCTGACCGCGCGGGTCCAAAGGATCGGTGATCGTACCTTCTACCAGCAGCGGCCGCTGGGCGCGGACAATTACAAGCTCCTCGTCCGCGAGGACGGGCACGATCGGGTGCTTATCGATCCGACGGCGATGAGCGCCGCCGGCATCGGTCACTATTCACTCGACTGGTGGCGGGCTTCCCCCGACGGCAGCCACGTCGTCTACGGGGTTTCGAAAGACGGCAGCGAGGATTCGCTCCTGCACATTCTCGTCGTCGCGGACGGCAGCAACCTGTCGGAGACGATCCCCAATACCCAGGGCGCCAATCCGCAATGGCTCGATGACGGCAGCGGATTTTTCTACAATCAGCTGACGGGCGCCGTCGATACACCCGACCGCTTCCTCGACAGCCAGGCACGTTTCCACCGCCTGGGCAGCGACCCGGCCGCCGATCCCGTTCTGATGAAGCGGGGACTCGTGGCCGCAATCGCCTTCGAGAAGATCCAGGCGCCCTACATCTTCACATTCGAGGGTGCCGATCATGTGTTGCTGGCGCTGTCCGATGTGCGCCCGGAATCGCGCATGTTCGTCGCTCCGGTCGCCGACGTGCTCGCAGGCAAGGCGACATGGACCGCCGTCGCCGACTTCGCCGACGAAGTCACGGGGGCCGATATCGACGGCGGCGACCTCTATCTTCTGGTCAACAAGGGCACGCCGCGCGGCCGGATCGTACAGACCCCGCTGGCCGCGCCCAGCATCGCCGCCGCCACGGTGGTGGTGCCGCAGGGCGAACAGGTGATCGAGGACATCGACCGCGCCAAGGACGGTCTTTATCTCCAGATCATGGACGGCGGCATCAGCCGGCTTCGCCGCTTGGCGCCGGACGGCACGGTGACGGAGATCGCGCTCCCCTTCGACGGCACGATCGGCGCGGTATTCGCCGATGCCCGCGCCTCGGGCGTCTTGTTGCAGCTCTCGGGCTGGCTGACGCCGACAGGGGTGTGGTCTGTCGATCCGGCCGGCCGTGTCGCCGATACCGGGCTGACGCCGCGACCGGCCATCGATGTGAGCGCTTATGAGGCCAAGCGGTTTTTCGCGACCGCGCGCGACGGAACCAAGGTCCCCTACAGCCTCATCTACCGGAAGGGGCTTAAGCTCGACGGCACCGCACCGGCCTTCATTTCCGCCTATGGCTCCTATGGCGCCGCGGCCTACACGCCCAGTTTCCAGCAGCGGCTGTTCGCGCTGATGGATCAGGGCTTCGTCGTCGGCTACGCCAATGTGCGCGGCGGCGGCGAGTATGGCCGCGAATGGCACAAGGCGGGCCAGCTCGCCAACAAGCCGAACACCTGGCGCGATCTGATCGATGTCTGCGAAGACCTCCGCGCAAAGCGCGTCACGTCCCCGGCGCATCTTGCCATCGGCGGACGCTCCGCCGGCGGCATCACGGTCGGCCGTGCCATGACCGAGCGGCCTGATCTCTTCGCGGCTGTCATTGACGGCGTCGGCTGGTCCAATCCGCTGCGCTATGTGGTCGAGCAGAACGGCTATGGCGAAGAGCCCGAATGGGGCGCGATCTCGGACGAGGCGGGTTACCGCGCGCTCAAGAGCATCGACAGCTATCAGGCGGTGAAGGACGGCACGGCCTATCCCGCCGTCCTCCTGACGACCGGTGTGACCGATCCGCGGGTCGCGCCCTTCCATGCGGCCAAGATGACGGCGCGTCTCCAGGCGGCGACGAGTTCGGGCCTGCCGGTCCTTCTTCGCGTGGACTACGACGCCGGCCACGGCATCGGCTCCACGCGCGCCCAGCAGGATCGCGAAGCCGCCGACACCTATGCATTCCTGCTATCGCAGGCGAGGGGAAAAGGCCGTCCCCGCGCGTGAGCCCGCGTGTCAGATTTGTGCCAGTCCGCCGTCGACGAAGAGCTCGATGCCGTTGACATAGCCGCTGTCGTCGGATGCCAGGAACAGGGCTGCCCGGGCGATATCTTCGGTGGTGCCCAAACGGCCCAGCGGTATCGCGGCGGTCTGCTCGGCGAGGAAGCGCTCCATTTGCGCGGGCGTGAGGCCGAGATTGTCATAGGCGGGCGTGACGACTGTGCCGGGGCAGAGCACATTCACGCGGATTCCGCGATCCTTCAAGTCCACCGCCCATCCCCGGGCGAAACATCGCAGCGCGGCCTTTGTACCGCTATAGACGCTGAAAGCGGGAAGTCCCTTGATGGAGGCGATGGACCCGTTGAGGATGATCGACGCGCCCCTGGGCATCAGTGCAAGCGCCTTCTGAACCGTGAATAGGGTGCCTTTCACATTGACGTCGAAGGTCTTGTCGTAATGCGCCTCCGTTATCGCGCCCAAAGGCAGGAATTCCCCCAGTCCGGCGTTCGCGAACAGGATGTCGACGCGGCCCTTGACGGCCTCTACATGCGCGAACAGCCGGTCCAGGTCGGCCAGGTTCGCGATATCCCCTTGGACGCCGATTGTGTTGGCGCCGATGGCGGCCACCGCCGCATCCAGCTCGTTCTGGCGGCGGCCGGTGATGAAAACAAAGGCGCCTTCCCGGACGAAGGATCTTGCGGCGGCGAGCCCGATCCCGCTGCTGCCGCCCGTTATCACGGCGACCTTTCCGCTCAGTCTTCCCATCCGCGTCTCCTGCCTGTGCTCTGAACCGTTCGACCGGGTCACGACGATATTGGTGGTCACGATTCGATCGCCGGTCTTTCCGGACCGCCGCAAGGTTTCCAATTTGCACTGGAAAGTGATGCACTGTTGCCGGCGTTGTCTGGGAAGGGCTTGGTGGCAGTGTCGGACCGGTCCTCGATGGAGGCGAGAGCGCTCGCGGCGGAGGCCTGGCTCGATGTCTGCGATCTGGTGGACCTCCAGCTTTCTCCGCTTGGCCTGCGCGCCATGGATGCGCTCGCGCCCAGGCCATCGGAGGTGATCGTCGATGTCGGTTGCGGGGCCGGCCAGACCGTGCTGCAACTCGCGGAACGGCTTGGACCCGAGGGGCAGGTCGTTGGCGTCGATATCGCGCCGCTCCTGCTGGACCGTGCCCGATTGCGGGCCGTCGGCCTGCGGCAGGCGAATTTTATCGCGTGCGATGCTTCGCAGCTCCGTCTTCCAGACAGAAGTGTTGATGCGATCTTCTCCCGGTTCGGTGTGATGGCATTTGCGGACCCTGTTGCCGCGTTCTCCAACTTCCACCGGCTGATGCGGCCGTCCGGCAGATTGGCGTTCGTCTGCTGGCGCTCGTTGGAAGAGAACGAATTGGATGTCATGCCCCTTCGCGCAGCGGGATTGGAAGAACGCGCCGACCGGGCGCCCTTCAGCTTCGAAGATCCGAAGGTCATACGCACCGTCTTGAACGCCGCCGGTTTCGGGCAGATCGTCGTCCAGCCCTATGACCGGACCGTTTCGAGCGGGGGCTTGGAGGCCATGGTGACGGTTCTGCTGAAGGTGGGAGTCGTCGGGAAAATCGTCCGGGAGAACCCGGAGATTCGGGAATCGGTCGAGCGCCGCCTTCGCGCCGCTTTGGCAACAAGGATCGTCGAAGGCCAAGTCGCGCTGAACGCGGCCGTCTGGATTGTTACGGCGAGGGCATAGGGCGCGTCGCCTTCGCTACGGTTCCTGGACGAACCCATGTCGGCGCCGTAGAAACAAGGGCGTCGATACATGACGTGGCAGGGAGCGTTGAAATGAATCTGGTCGCGAGAGTCCTGGGGTCCGCCGCGCTCGGCGTGATTTTGGCGGGACTGCGGATTTCGGGGCTGGCGGCCGCGCCGACCGCCGCGCCGCTGCACACGTCCGGCGTGAAGGCGGTGTATCCGCGACTTTCCGGCCTTGCCGACGCCAGGGCGATGGCGCGCGTCAACGCCCTGCTCGCAGCGCAGGAGAAGACGGATCGCGGGTCCTATACCGACTGCCTTTCGCAGCTCAAAGAAGCGAAGATGACGCCGGACAAGGACAGCTATTTTGAGGACATCACGGTCCGCTATCTGTCGGCGCACTATTTCAGCGTGGAAGTCGTCACCAACTACTATTGCGCCGGTGCCTATCCGACCAACGGCGCCGAAACGCCGATGACCTTCGACCTGACGGCCGGCGCCCAGATCGACTGGAGCACGATGTTCAAGCCTGGCTTCCTGCCGCTGGACACCGCGGACGAGCATACGCCGCCGTCCGCGCTCACCAAGCTCTATCGGGCGCGCTACAGCAAGGCCAAGGACGATGCCGACTGCCGCCAGGCGATCAACGACCAGGACCCGTTCTCCGGCGCGCCGATCGTCTGGCTCGATGCCAAAGGCGGCGTCGTGCTGCAGCCGGACTTTCCGCATGTCATCGCGGCGTGCGCGACGCCGCTGACGCTGTCGCCGGCGGAAATCGCGCCCTATCTGAAGGACGCGAGGCTGGCCGCCGACCTCAAGGCGACCGTGCATAAATAAGCCCGCGCCCGGTCAGTTTTCGGGAAGGGCCGGCGCCTCGACCTCGGGAGGCGACGTGCTGCGGCTCTTGTGCGTGGCGGCGTACCAGGCGAAGAAGATCGCCGGCAGGACCAGCAGGCCCGCGGAATAGAACGGCGCGTCGACGCCGATATTGGAGAAGGTCAGGGCCGCGATTTGCGGGCCGACCAGGCGCGCCAGGCCGGCGACGGCATTGTTCAGTCCGAGATACTGCCCCTGATGGTCGAGATCGACGCTGCGCGACAGAAGCGCGGAGACGTTCGGCCAGGCCACCGACTGGCCGAAGGCGGAGATCGACAAAAGCGTCACGATCATGAACCCGCCCGACGAGAATGGCTGCAGGGAGGCGCAGATCGTGGTGAGCAGCATGCCGAAGGCGAGCGTTCGCGCTTCGCCGAAACGCTTCGAGGCGGGGCCGGCGATGAATATCTGGCAAAACGCGGCCACGATGCCGGTGACGGCAAAGGCGAGGCCGACATCCCACGGGTTCCAGTCGAAGCGCGCCTGGGTCCACAGGCCGAACACCGATTCGATGCCGTTGAAGGCGCAGCCGGCCAGCAGCGTGACCAGCATGAGACGGCTGATCACTGGATTGGTGGCGGCATGGGCGACGACCACCCAGCGACTCGGCTTGTGGCCGATGCGTCGCCGCACGCGGCTTTCCTTGAGGAACACCGCCAGTCCGACGACACAGATCGCCGAGAGGCTCGACGCGATCAGGAGCGGAATGCGGAAGCCGGCATGGCCGGCGGCCGGGTTCGCCAGCAGGCCGCCGAGCGCCGGCCCGACGATGAAGCCGATATTGTAGGCCGCGCCCAGCCACGACATCTTGCCGGAGCGTTCCTCCGGCGGCGTCACATCGGCGATATAGCCCTGGATCACCGCGCCGTTGCCGCTGGCCATGCCGCCGAGCAGGCGCACGAAGAACGCGACATAGATATTGGGCGCGAAGGCGAGCGCGAGATAGCACAGGCAGTTGCCGGTCACCGTGCTGATCAGGATCGGCTTGCGGCCGACCGTATCCGACAGCCGGCCCCAGAACGGCTCGCCGAAGAAGGAACCGATGGCATAGGCCGAGAAGATCAGGGCGACCTGCCAGGTCGATGCCTGGAACGACTTGGCGTAGAACGGCAGCAGCGGCACGATGATGCCGAAGCCCAAGAGGTTGATGAACATCACCGAAAGCAGCGTCGGCAGGGCGGCCGGCGAGACTTGCGCGGCGGAACGGTCGGGCTTGTCGGTGGTCATGGCGGTAGGCTCTTAATAGTGACACCGCCGCGCCGGGCAAGGTGCGTCCGGTCGCATGGGGGAAGATTTCATGAAAACCCGTCTGGCACTGGTTGCATTGCTTTCCGTCACGGCGGCTTCCGCGGCGGATCCGCCGCCCGAAGCCTGGCGCGACGTCGATCCGCAGAACCTTGTCCTGATCGACACCCGCTACGGCCAGGTGGCGGTCGAACTGGCGCCGGAATTCGCGCCGAACCACGCCGAACGGGTCCGCGCCCTGATCCGCGCCCATTTCTATGACGGGCTTTCCTTCTATCGCGTCATCGACGGCTTCGTGGCGCAGGGCGGCATCGGCGAGGAGACGGGTCCGACAAAGGACCAAGCCGTGGGTGCGAAAGATCAGAAACAGTGGCCGCCGCTCAAGGCGGAGTTCGACCGGGTCTCGGCGGCGACGCCGGCGTTCACCCCGCTCGGCAATGCCGATCCGGTGGCACCGGAGGTCGGGTTCGAGGACGGCTTTCCGGTCGCGCGCGACCCCAAGGACGGACGCGAATGGCTGATCCATTGTCCAGGAACCTTTGCCTTCGCGCGCGCCAACGATCCCGACACCGCGACGACGGAGTTTTACATCGTGATCGGGCAGGCGCCGCGACGTCTCGACCGCAATCTCACCGCCTTCGGCCGGGTGCTGAGCGGTCTGCAATATATCCAGAAGCTGGAGCGCGGCGATCCCGATGTCGACAGCGGCGTGATCGGCGATGCATCGAAGCGCGATCCGATCGTCCGTGTCCGGCTGGCCGTGGACGTGCCGGCGGCGGAGCGCCCGGCGTTCCAGGTCATGCGCACCGAGTCCCAATCCTTCGCGGACGCGGTTGAGGCGCGGCGACATCCGACCTCGCCGTTCTATCTCCACAAGCCGCCGCCGGTGCTCGACATCTGCGGCGTGCCCGTCCCGCTGAAGCGCACCGCGCCGTAGAACCCGGCCGGTCTTATCCGGGATCGCGCGGCGCGTGCTCGTTCAGCACGACGCTCAGCAGCGAACTGTGAACCTCCAGATGGCCGTTATACTTGATGAATCCGAGCTTCCTGAACTTGTTCATGAAAAAGCTCACGCGGGAGCGCGTCGTTCCGATCATTTCCGCCAGCGTCGCCTGGCTGACCTTGGCGATGATGGGCTCGGGTTTTCCTTCCTTGCCGAAATTCGCGAGCAGCAGCAACGCGCGCGCCAGACGCTTCTCGCTCGAATTGAAAAGCTGGTCGATCAGATCTTCCTCGACGCGCAGCGAGTGAATCAAGATGTGCGAAACGAACATCTCCGAAAATGCCAGCTCTTGATGGATCACGCGGACGATGGCCGCTTTTTCCAGCCGCATGATCTCGCACTCGGTGAGGGCCGAAGCGGTCGCCATGCGCCGCGTCTGTCCGGTCAGGCAGGCTTCGCCGCAGAACTCGTCCGAACCCAGGATCGAGACGACCGCCTCCTTGCCCTGTGCGGACACGACGGCAAGCTTCACCTTGCCCTTTTGGATGTAGAAGACGGAGTCCGCCGGATCGCCTTGCGAGAACAGGATCTCGTTCTTGCGATATTTCGACACCATGCGGCCGATGCCGGCCTCGGCGAGAAAGGCACGGGGGTCGAACGCTTGCTTGCCGCCGGCTTTCGCGGCGGCTTTCTTTCTCTTCACAGATCCCTTCGACTTTCAAACAACCGTCCAGAAACGAAAATTGGTCATTCGACGGAACAGTCCAAAAAACCCATGTAATGAGCAATATTGAACAGACGTTCGACCGAATACTGCGTAGCGTTCTATGTCGGCTAGCGGACAGACAACGCAGTTAGCCGACAAAGTGTCCCAATCCGACACGCGTGCGGGGTGAATAAATGGCTCCTATATTCTGGATCATCGGGTTCCTTGTGATCGGGCTGCTCATGTGGCGTGCCAGCAAGGGCAACGCCGGCCACGGCAAGCGAAGGCGGGCGGCCGAGTCGGCATCGGAACTCGCGCGGGAGAACTACCGGCTCCGGCACGTGCTCGCCCAATTGTCGGTCGAAAATCACGCCTTGAAGAATTCGCCGCCCGAATACTGGTAGACGCACACGATCTGGTTCGACCGTTGGAGGGGTTCAATGGACAGCAGTCTCGCCCGCGCCAGTCATTGCGCAAGGCTCGCCCATGCGGCCATGGACCCGCTTTCACCTCCGGAACGCGACATGGTTCAGCAGCTGCGCCAGAAAGACATCTTGCTGCGGGAAATGCAGCACCGTGTGGCAAACAGCCTGCAGATCGTGGCCAGCATCCTTCTTATGAAGGCGCGCATGGTGCAGTCGGAGGAGGCGCGCCGTCACCTGCGCGATGCGCATGGCCGGGTGTTGTCGATCGCCGCGATCCAGAAACGGCTTCAGGTCTCGGAGAGCGGGGAGCAGGTCGACGTCGGGCCTTACCTCGCCGACCTCTGCGAAAGTCTCGATGCGACGCTGATCGATGGCATGCGGCCCATTTCCCTGCGCGCCAGCGCCGAGCGCGGCGCGATTTGCGCGGAACATGCGGCCAGCATAGGCCTGATCGTGACGGAACTGGTCATCAACGCCCTCAAACATGCCTTTGCGACGGACGACGAGGATTGCCGAATCGAGGTCCTCTACGAGGCCGGCGCCGCGGGCTGGCGCCTCTCTGTGCGGGACAATGGCGGCGGCGCGTCCTCGGCCGGCGGCCAAAAGCAAATCACCGGTCTGGGAACGAGCATCGTCGAGTCGCTGGCCCGCCAGATGGACGCGACGGTACAGGTCAAAACCGGCGCGCAAGGCTATAGCGTGACGATTACGCAGCGCGGTTTCGGCTAACCGCCGTCAGTCCGTCACTGCCTCTTCCTCGATCTGTTCCACCGTGCTGACGAAATGGCCGTCGGTCCGGCGCATCAGCGTGATGATCTGTTCGACTGCCTGGCGCAGATTGTTGGCGAGGAAGTCGCACTCCGTCGCCTCGAAGCTGTCGAGGTAATGGGTGTCGTCCTCGATGACGCTCCAGAAGCCGGCGATGAGCGGCAGGCCGGGCATCCGTTTGCGTAAGCGGCGCGCGAGATAGCGGGCGTTCTTCGGATTGCCCGGCTCCAGATACGACACGCAGATCGCGCGAACGCCATCGACGGTGAGGTCGTGGATGCTCGACGGCGAAACCTCTTCGAAGGAGGCGATCCGCGCGCCGATGCCCTGGCGCTCCAGCAGATGGGCGAGCAGGTTCGCCGCGGCGTGGTCGAGCACGCTGCGCCCGGCGACGCACAAGACCGGCTTTCGATGCCAGTCGGACGGCACCTCGGCGGAGACGTTGCCGGCCGCCCTGGCTTCCGGGTCCTCATGCATCGCCAGATTGTCGACGAAGACCTCGACCGTCCTGGCGACGCGCTTGCGTCCCTCCTCGGTCAGCGCCCCGCGGTTGACGTCGAGCTGCGCCAGGGCGAGGCCGCGCACCGCGACTTCGTCGAAATAGGCCGGCAGCGAATGGTCGGAGAGGAACAACTCGGCCTGCTCGGCCGCTTCATCGGAATTGCCAGCCAGCATGCGCAGGTAGAAGCTTTCCTCCGGCGCCATGGGCGGCGCGTCGCCTAGCATCACGTCGAGAAAGCGAAGCTGGTCGACGTGGCGGCCGATCACCACCAGGATCATGGTCAGCGGCGTCGACAGCAAGAGCCCGACGGGACCCCACACGAAAGTCCAAAAGCCCGCCGCGACGACGACGGCCAGCGCCGACAGTCCCATATTGCGGCCGTAGAGCCAGGGCTCGACTGCCTGCCCGGTGATCGATTCCAGCACGATGAAGACGCCGAGCGTCCAGAACGTCACCGTCCAGCCGGGATCGATGGCGATCGAAAGCGCCAGCGGAAAGAGCGCCGCGATCGGAACGCCGATATAGGGGACGAAGCGGAACATCGCCGCGATCAATCCCCACAACGCCGGATTGGGCACGCCCGCCGCCCATAGCCCGACTCCGACCAGGAGGCCGAAGGCCGTGTTGACCGCGGTCTGGAGCAGCAGGTAGCGGCTCAGCCGCTCGGCGCCGTCGTCGATGGCCAGCGTGGTGCGCTGCAGGTCGCGCGGCCCCGCCAGCATGATGAAGCGGTCCCGAAGATCCTCCTTTTGCAGCAGGATGAAAATCACGAAGATGATCACGATCGTCAGATTGGCGAGTGGCTCCAGCAGCGGTCCGGCGACGTTCTTCATCAGCGTCAGTGGATCGGCCGGCGGCTCCTGGATGACGACCGGCACGGCGGCGGTGTTGACCTGGGCCGTGGTCTTGGACTGGAGCTGCTCGTTGTTTGTCGGCGCGAGCGGCACATTCGCGATCTGCTCGTTCAGATTGTCGAAGAAGGCAACGGCGCTCTTCACCATGCCGTTGTTTGCGGCCGAGCCCTCCACCGACTGTATCTTGTGGACGATGTTTTGCTGGTACTGCGGCATGCCGACGGCGAGCCAGGCAAGCTGGGTGCCGATGAAGGCGGCGATGCCGCTGATCAGCAGGACCGCGGCCGTCACGGTCAGGATCACGCCGGCGATGCGGCCGACCCGCAGCCGCCGCAGGAATTCGACCACCGGCGCCAGCGCGAAGGCCATCAGGATCGACAGGGCCAGCGGCACGAGCAGCGGCCGGCCGAAATAGATCAGGCAGACCACGACGGCGGCGACGACCGAGGCATAGGCGGTCTCGCGCAAACCCGTCTCGCCGGACGCGACTTTCGGCGCGTCGGGCGGGCCATGCAGGGCGGCGGCCATGGCGGGGTCCTCCTTTCTCGGATGAAAGTGTCGCAAAAACAGGGAATTATGCAAATCGGCGGGTTATCTTGTCGGGCGCGGGCGCAACCTATATGTCTGCCGGGCCTTTTCGGACCCCGCCATGCCCCTTTTGCGATTCCTGCCCGAAGCCACCAAGATCAATTTCGTCAGGGCGCGCTATTTCGCCTTTGCCATCGACGGCCTGCTGTTGCTGGCGTCGATCATCTCAATCGCCGTCCACGGTTTCAACCTCGGCATCGACTTCACCGGCGGCGTTGCGATCGAAGTGAAGTACGCCCAGACGATCGATATCGGCCAGATGCGCGCCGACATCGGCAATCTGGGGTTCAAGGAGGTCCAGGTCACCTATTTCGGCGGCGGCCAGTGCGATACGCCCGCGAATTCCTGCGCCCTCATTCGCGTGCAGCCGCAAAGCGACGAAGCCAACCAGGCCGTGGCGCAGACCATCAAGGCGAAGCTGGGTACCGCCTATACGATCCGCAATACCGACGTGGTGGGGCCCCAGGTCAGCGCGGAGCTGTTCCACGCCGGCATCCTGGCGACGCTGCTGGCGGTCCTCGCCATCGCGTTGTGGGTCGCGTTCCGCTTCGAATGGCAATACGGTGTCAGCGCCGCGCTGGCGACCGGCCATGACGTGCTGGTGACGGCCGGCCTGTTCTCGATCCTGCATCTGGATTTCACGCTGACAAGCATCGCGGCGCTGCTTACCCTTGCCGGCTATTCGATCAACGACACCGTCGTCGTGTTCGACCGGATTCGGGAGAACCGCCGCAAATACAAGCGCATGCCGCTGCCGGACCTCATAAATCTTTCGACCAACCAGATGCTGACGCGAACCATCCTGACCAGCGTCGCGACCGGGGTCTCGATCATTCCGCTGCTGCTCTATGGCGGGCCGTCGCTGTTCGATTTCTCCGCCGCGATCCTGTTCGGCATCGTGGTCGGCACGTTCTCTTCGATCTATGTCGCGGCCGCGCTGCTGCTCTATCTGCCGGCGCCGGCCGGCAATATCGCGACGGAGACGTCGGACGCCAGCGCCTAGGTCCTAGAGCGGGAACCAGTCCCGCCGGTCGCTGTAGACCATGTAATGCGCGTTGACGCCGGCGCGCAGGCCGACGCCGGTGCGCATCGGCGCCAGCGTCACGCCGCCCGAGCGCAGATAGTTCACGCCGATGCCGGCGATGAAATAGATGCTGCCCTCCACGCCCGGAAAGCGCTGATAGAGGCGCCGCTCCTCCTTGAGATTGTAGACCAGGGTGAAGACCTTGGAGCCGTTGCCGCCGACATCGAAGCCGATCGAGGGGCCTTTCCAATAGACCTTCGTGGGCTCCATGCCCTTGCGGATCAGCCAGCCCGAGCCGTAGCGCACGCCGAGGATGAAGGCGCCTGAGCCTTCGTCGCCCTTGATGTAGCCGTCGGGCAGGCCGAGATCCTCGGTCACGCGCTGCACGGCCTTGGCCATCACCTCTGTGGTGACGCCGAAGAAGTCCGATCCCGCCTGTACGATCTCGTTCGGCGAGAAAGTGTCGTCGTTTGCATTGCGGTCGTCGGCGGCCGTGGGGGCCACCGAGAGCGCCAGCGCGGCAAGGGCGGCGAACAGAGCGCCGAGAATCCGGAAATGTCGCATGTCATTCTCCCAAGCGAATCACGTCATCCCCGCGAGCGCCATCAATGCCCCATCGGAGCGGCCACGACAAAGGGGGCGTAGGGGACATTTTCGGCCTTTCAAGGCCTTTTGATGACCGGCCAAGAGGATTACGTTTCGCAGCGTCGGCCGGCCAACGGTCGGCAAGGGGAGAACGTCCATGGATGGCGCAACGATTTTCGTGCTCGCGCTGCTGGTTCTCGCGCTCGTCACCATCTTCTCGGGCGTCAAGAGCGTGCCGCAGGGCCGCGAATGGACGGTCGAGCGCTTCGGCCGTTTCACCAAGGTGCTCAAGCCGGGCCTCAACCTGATCGTCCCCTATGTGGACCGCATCGGGCGCAAGCTTTCGATGATGGAAGAGGTCCTGACGATCCCGAGCCAGGTGGTCATCACGCGCGACAACGCCACCGTGACCGCCGACGCCATCGCCTTCTATCAGGTGGTCGACGCAGCCAAGGCGGCCTATGAGGTCGCCAACCTGCAAGCCGGTATCACCAATCTTTGCCTCACCAATGCGCGCACCGTGATCGGTGCGATGGACCTCGACGAGGTCCTGTCCAAGCGCGACGAGATCAACCAGCGGCTGCTTTCCGTCGTCGACCAGGCGACCAGTCCCTGGGGCGTGAAAGTCACCCGCATCGAGATCAAGGATCTGTCGCCGCCGACCGATATTACCGAAGCAATGGCGCGGCAGATGAAGGCAGAGCGTTTCCGCCGGGCCGAAGTCACCCAGGCCGATGGCGAGAAGCAGGGCGCGATCCTGCGCGCCGAGGGCGCCAAGCAGTCCGCCATTCTCCAGGCGGAAGGCCGCAAGGAAGCCGCCTTCCGCGATGCCGAGGCGCGCGAGCGGCTGGCGCAGGCGGAGGCCAAGGCGACGCAGATGGTCTCGGATTCGATCGAGGCCGGCAACGTCAACGCCCTCAACTACTTCCTCGGCCAGAAATATGTCGACGCCTTCGCGCAGCTCGCCAATGCGCCGAACCAGAAATTCGTCGTCGTGCCGATGGAGTCGGCGGGCCTGCTCGGCTCCATCGCCGGTATCGCCGAGATGACTCGCGAGGCGATCACGACCCAGGTCGCCACCGCCGCCGCGCCGCGGGCGCGCGGCCAGAACGCCGCCGGCACCGTGCCGAACGTGGCGCCGCCGACGCGGCCCGCCGGTACCTGAGGAGGACGCCATGGATGCGATCACTCAGTTCCTGAACAACCAGGCCGCCTGGCATTGGTGGGCGCTGGGCGCGGTGCTGCTTGCGCTCGAGATCGCAAGCACGACTCAGTATCTGCTGTGGCCGGGGATCGCGGCGCTGCTGGTCGGCGTGCTGAAATTCCTGGTGCCGTCGCTCGACGGGCGGCTGGCGGTGTTCCTGTTCGCGGTGATCGCGGTGGTGGCGACCGCCGTCTGGAAACGGTCGGCCTGGGGCCGCGCCGAACGCAACACACACACAAATCTCAACGACCGCAGCGCGCAGTATGTCGGGCGCATGGTCAGGGCGGAGGAAAATTTCGTCAATGGCCGCGGCGCGGTGCGGGTCGACGACACCCGCTGGTGCGCCAACACAGTCGACGGCTCGTCTCCGATCAAGGGTGACATGCTGCGGGTTTCCGGCGCGGATGGCGCGGAATTGAAGGTCCAGCTTGCCCCCGGGTTCCCCGATACTCGGCGCGGCGGCGACCTAGGTTCTGCGAGGGTGCGGCGCGAGGGCGCGACCGAAAGATGAACGAGCCGCGCCCTTTCGCGTTATCGCATCCATGAGCGATGGTTTCATGAGCAACAGCGACGACGACAACCACGCCCACCTTTCGCGGGCGGGGTGGCTTGCCTTGGTGATTCTCCTCGGGTTTCTCGGGGTTTCGATCTGGTACGCAGCTTACACCTGGGGAACGCTTGGCGCGGTCCGTATGAGCGCTTTCGGATGGTTCGCGCTGGTCGCGGGTTCGCTGCTCACCATCGCGGTCGGCGGCGGGCTGATGGCCCTGATGTTCTATTCCAGCCGGCACGACTACGACCGGTAGTTAACGGCCGCCCCGCGCGACGAAATGCGGGTTGGTAAAACCTTCCGCTGCACGACCGTAGAGAAACGGCGAACCGTCGAGCTTCGTGACGGTTCCACCCGCCGCGACGAGAACCGCGTGGCCGGCCGCGGTGTCCCATTCCATCGTCGTTCCGTGGCGCGGATAAATGTCTGCCTCGCCGGCGGCGACCAGGCAGAATTTCAGCGAAGAGCCGGCGGTGATGAAGTCCTTCACCGGATAGGCGGCGAGATATTCCTCCGTCTTCTTGTCGCGGTGCGAGCGGCTGGCGACGGCGATAAGGCCGTCCGCCGGAGCCTTGCGGACATGAATCGGCTTGGCCAGCGCGATGTCCGGCGGCACGTCCACCGCGGTTTCGGTTTCGAAGGCGCCGCCGGGCGTCTCGCCGAGAAACAGGCGATGCTTGGCCGGCGCATAGACCACGCCGCGGATCGCGATGCCGTTCTGCACTTCGGCGATGTTCACGGTGAACTCGCCGTTGCGGTTGATGAATTCCTTCGTGCCGTCGAGCGGATCGACAAGGAAAAAATGGTTCCCGATCGCCGGCAACCGGCCGGCGGCAACTTCTTCTTCCGCGATCACCGGCACGTCGGGCGCCGCGTCGCGCAGGCCCCGCAGGATATGGGCTTCCGCCTCTTCGTCCGCGTCGGTCACCGGCGAGTGGTCGGCCTTCTTGCGCGCCGCAGTGCCCGCCTCGTAATGGCGCATCACGATGACGCCGGCCTCGTGCGCGAGAGCGGCGAGCGCGATCAGGTGATGAGAGGGTGACGGCATCTCGGACAAACCCCGCGGAAAGCCGCGATTTGCGGCAAAGTTCCCGTAGCACAACAAACGGCGCGAAAGCGACTGCGCATGATTCAACTCGTTCCGGCGATAGAACCGTGTCATAGCCTATCGGCGCCGCGATGCGGCGTCACGGCGCGGCCCATTCCGCAAGGGCGAGAGCGGACAAGCTCGACAGAAGGGAACCCCATGCGCCTTGCAGCCATCCGTCGCGTTGTGACCGCGGCGCTCGCCGTTCTCGCATTCGCCATCGTCTCGCCCGCCGCCGCAGCGACCCCCGCCGAAGACCTTGTCGCAAACAACATCCACAAGGGCCTTGAGATTCTCAACGACGTCCATCTGACCCAGGACCAGCGGCGCGCGGCGTTCGAGGACTTCCTGCTCGGCATCACCGATCTCAAGCGTGTCGCCGTCTTCACCCTGGGCGACTATGCCGTCAAAGCGACCCCGGCCGATCGCGACGCCTTCGCCGCCGCCTTCCAGCGCTACGCGGTCACGGTCTACCAGTCCTATTTCCAGCGCTATTCCGGCCAGACGCTCAAGGTCACCGGGTCGCGCGTGAACGGGCCGGCCGACGATATCGTCACGACGCTGCTGGTCGATCCCAAGGAACAGTCGGGCAGGCCGCTGGAGGTCGATTTCCGCGTGCGGTCCGATATCGGCAAGCCGGTCATCGTGGATTTCAGCGTCGCCGGCATCTGGCTGGCGCCGGCGGAGCACGACGAATTCGTGGCCTTCCTCGGCCGCAACGGCGGGGGCGTTCCGGCGCTGTCCGCCTATATGGACCAGCTCCGCGCGAACATTGCTTCGGGCAACTGAGCCTTCCGGCGATTGCGGTTGCGCCACCCTTAAGCATTCCTTAAGAGGCGGTCCGCATGGTTACCGTTCGCAAACCATTCGTCCCCAGCGGAGACCGCCCGGCCATGGATGACATCGAATTTGCCGCATTCCTGGTCAGCCGGGTCTGCCACGACCTGGTCGGCCCCCTCGGCGCGGTCGTCAACGGCCTCGAAGTGATGGAGGACGAGCGCGACGCGGCAATGCGCGCCGACGCGCTGAAAATCGTCACGTCGAGCGCCCTGCAGGCGCTGGCCCGGCTCCAATTCATGCGCATTGCCTTCGGCGCGGCGGGTTCCGCCGGCGCGGAACTCGACGTCGGCGAGATCGGGCGGCTGGTCGCCGGCCTGCTGGAGGGCGGCAAGGTCCAGCTCAACTGGCAGGGCGGTCATGTGAACTGGCCCAAGAACTGGGCGAAACTCCTGATGAACGCGGCGCTTCTGGGCGCGGATTGCCTGCCGCGCGGCGGCCAGCTTTCCGTCATGGTCGGTGCGGATCCGGCCGCGCCCGCCTTCAAGATCGTCGCGACCAGCCCCTATGCCCGCGTGCTGGACGACGTCGCGAACGCGGTGCGCGGCGAGGAAACCCATCTCGACGCCCGCGGCATCCAGCCTTATCTCGCCCACAAGCTGTCGCGCGATCTGAACGCCGGGCTGACGCTGACCGCGCGCGAGGGCGCCGTCGAACTGGTCGCGGGTTAACCCTCTAAACCCCTCATTCACACGTTCGTCCTAGGCTCTGTCCGGAATCGAGTGTGGGCCGCTGCGTCCTTGCGGCCGCTTTTTGGACAACCGAGCCATGAGAAGTTGCCTCGTCGTCGACGACAGCCGCGTGATCCGCAAGGTGGCCTGCCGCATCCTGCAGGATCTGCAGTTCGAGACCGGAGAGGCCGATGACGGCCTCTCCGCGCTGGTCGCCTGCCGCGCCCGGATGCCCGAACTCATCCTGCTCGACTGGAACATGCCGAACATGAACGGCATCGAATTCCTCAAGACGCTGCGCCGCGAGCGCGACGGCGCCCGCCCCATCGTCGTGTTCTGCACCACCGAGAACGACGTGGCCCACATCACCGAGGCGCTGGGCGCCGGCGCCAACGAATACATCATGAAGCCTTTCGACCGGGGCATCATCGAGGCCAAGCTCGCCGAAGTGGGCTTGATGTAACGCAAGATGACGGAAGACGACCTGGATTTTCTCTCGCGGATCGTACGCCGGCGGTCGGGTCTCATCCTGCCGCCGACCAAGACGCGCTTCGTCGCGGGCCAGCTCAGCCCCGTGATGCGCCGCTTCGGCTTCCGCTCGATCGACGGCCTGATGGCGGAACTCCGCCACGGGCGCGATACGCTGGCGCGCGCCGTCACCGAGGCAATGACGACCAACGAATCCTCCTTTTTCCGCGACAAGGCCGCGTTCGAGCATTTCCGCGACCTCATCCTGCCGCGCCTCATCGAGGACCGCGCCCAGACAAAGCGCCTGCGCATCTGGTGCGCCGCCTGCGCCGCGGGCCAGGAACCCTATTCCATCGCCATGCTGCTCGATGACGCCAAGCTGGTGTCGAAAGGCTGGAACATCGACCTGATCGCCACCGACCTCAGCACCGAGATGATCGCGCGCGCCGAGGAGGGCCTCTACACCCATTTCGAGGTCCAGCGCGGGCTTGCGATCCGCCGCCTCGTCTCGCATTTCGCCCAGGAGGGCGGGAGCTGGCGCATCCACGAGAACCTGCGCCGCATGGTGACGTTCCGTGCCTTCAACCTGCTCGATTCCTATGGCTGGCTAGACGACCTCGACATCGTGTTCTGCCGCAACGTGCTGATCTATTTCGAGCGCAAGACCAAGATCGACGTGCTCGACAAGATCGCCGACGTCCTGGTGCCGGACGGCGCGCTGGTGCTGGGCCATGCCGAATCGGTGCGCGGGCTGTCGAGCGTCTTCGTGCCGGTCGACCACGCGCCGGGCATCTTCGTCAAAGGCAAGGCCGCGGCGCAGCGGTTCGCCGCGACGGGCTGATCACCAGGTATCGATAAAAGTCCGCCGCTTGCTTGCGTCCCAGGGCGGCAGCGAGCGGTAGCCGCGCATGATCCAGCGGCGCGTGTCGGCCGGATCGATGACGTCGTCGATCTCCAGATAGGCCGCCATGTTGATGGCCTTGCCGCGGGCGTAGGACTGCGCCGCGAGCTTCTTGAGCAGCGCCTCGCGGGCCTCCGGCGTCGGTTCGGCTTCGAGCTCCCGGCGATAGCCGAGCCGGGCGGCGCCTTCCAGGCCCATGCCGCCGAATTCGCCGGTCGGCCAGGAGACGATGAAGAACGGCGCGTGGAAGCTGCCGCCCGCCATCGCCTGGGCGCCGAGGCCGTAACCCTTGCGCAGGACGATCGTGAAGATCGGCACGCTGAGCGCGCCGCCGACCACGAACATGCGGCTGACGCGGCGCACCAGCGCTGTTTTTTCCGCGTCCGGGCCTACCATGAAACCCGGCGTGTCGCAGAGCGACAGGATGGGAAGGCCGAAGGCGTCGCAGAGCTGCAGGAAGCGCGCTGCCTTGTCGGCGCAAGGCGCGTCGATCGCGCCGGCGATGAACATCGGATTGTTGGCGATGAGGCCGAACGGCGCGCCCTCGATCCGTACCAGGGCGGTGATCAGGCCCGGCGCGAAGTCCCGGCGCAATTCGAGCACCGAGCCCGTGTCGGCCAGCGTCTCGATGACCTTGCGGCTCTCATAGATGCGCAGCCGGTTCTCCGGAATGAGATGGCGCAGTTCCTTCTGGTTGGCGCAGTCCCAGGCCGCGACCGGACCCTGGAAATAGGCGAGATATTTCTTGGCCACGTCTATTGCCTCGATCTCGTCCGCGACCGCGACGTCGACCACGCCATTGGGCACCTGAACCGACATCGGCCCGACATCCCTGGGCCTGAAGACGCCGAGCCCGCCGCCTTCGATCATCGCCGGGCCGCCCATGCCGATATTCGAATTCGCGGTCGCGATGACGACGTCGGAGCAGCCGAGCAGTGCGGCATTGCCCGCGAAGCAGCGGCCCGAATTGACGCCGATGCGCGGCACCAGGCCGGAGAGCCTGGCGTATTGGCGGAAGGTCGGCGTGTCGAGGCCGGCGACGCTGGGGAAATCCGTATCGCCCGGCCGGCCGCCGCCGCCTTCGGTGAAGCAGACGACAGGCAGTTTCCACTCCTCGGCGACCGTCAGCAGGCGGTCCTTCTTGCGATGGTTCATCGCGCCCTGGGTACCGGCGAGCACGGTGTAGTCATAGGCCATGACGGCGCAGCGCGCCTTGGCCTCGCCGAAGTGCTTCGCGTTGACGGTGCCCAGCCCGGTGACGATCCCGTCGCCGGGCGTGTTCGCGATCAGGTCGTCGAGCTCGCGGCGGCGGCGCTGGGCCGCAAAGGCGAGCGCGCCGTATTCGATGAAACTGCCGGGATCGCAGAGCTGTGCGATATTTTCGCGCACCGTGCGCTGGTTGGTTCCGCGCCGCCGGGCCACGGCCTCGGGGCGGCTGGCGTCGTAGCCGAAGGCGTGGCGCGCATTGGATTCGGCCAGGTCCGGCCGGATGAAATCCGGATCTGCTTCGACCGCCCGCGTTTCTTCGGTGCCCGCGACCTCCTGCGGCGCCAGGAAGAGCAGAGGATCGCCCTCGAACACCACCGTGCCCGGCGCCCGCGCCAGGGAATGTATGCGGCCCGACACGGGGGCGGCGACAAGGTGCTCCATCTTCATCGCTTCCAGCACGGCGACGGATGCACCCCGGCGCACGGCATCGCCCGGTTTCACGTCGACGGAGACGATCTTGCCCTGCATGGGCGCGGTCACCGCGACCGTGCCGGCCGGCGCGACGACGGTCGTCGGCGCAGCGTCTGCGGTTTGCGGCGCGGCGACCGCTCCGGCGTGTTGCGGGTGCCAATCCGCCGCCGCGGCGACGAGATCGGCGGTGTGCTCTTCGACATAGCGCGTATGGGCGCGCCCCTTGAGAACATCGGCGCGCCCGATCAATTCGTGCAGGAAGGCCAGATTGGTGGCGACGCCGCCGATGACGAATTCGTTCAGCGCGCGCGACGCGCGGGTCATCGCCGTGGCGTAGTCGGGGCCGTGCACGATCAGCTTGGCGAGCAGCGGGTCGAAGGCCGGATTGGTCGCGTAACCCTCATAGCCGAACGTGTCGACGCGCACGCCGGGGCCGGACGGCGGAGCGAAGGCGCTGAGCGTTCCGCCCGAGGGCTTGATCGTGCCGTCGCTCTCGATCTTCTCCATGTTGATGCGCAGCTGCACGGCGAAGCCGCGCGGCGCCGGCACGACGTCCTGGGTGAGGCCGATGTCGCGCAGGGTGCGGCCGCGCGCGAGCTCGATCTGCACGCCGACGAGATCGATGCCGGTGACTTCCTCCGTAACGGTGTGCTCGACCTGCAGGCGCGGATTGGCCTCGATGAAGGCGAAGGCGGAGGCGTGGCGCGCCGGATGCGGGTCGATCAGGAACTCGAAGGTGGCGAGGCCTTTCAGGTTCACGTCGTCCGCAAGCCAGACCGCGGCGTCGCAGAGCTGGCGGCGAAGCTGCGGATCGAGCCGCGGCGCGGGCGCGATCTCCACGATCTTCTGGTGGCGGCGCTGCAAGGTGCAATCGCGCTCCCAGACATGGCTCGCCGAGCGTCCGTCACCGGCGACCTGGACTTCGATATGGCGCGCATCGGGCATCAGGGCCTCGGCATAGACCGCGTCGTTGCCGAAGGAGGCACGGGCCTCGGACCGGCAGCGCAGATAGGCGGTTTCGAGTTCGGCGTCGCGCGCCACGATGCGCATGCCGCGGCCGCCGCCGCCGGCGATGGCCTTGATGACGATCGGGCCGCGCGTCGCGCGGAGGAATTCGCGGACCTGTTCCAGCGTCGCCGGCCCCGGCGTGCCCGGAAGGACCGGCACGCCGAAGCGCTCGGCCAGGGCGCGGGCGCGCGCCTTGTCGCCGAAGATCGACAGCACATGCGGCGAGGGGCCGATGAAGACCAGCCCCACCTTCTCGCAATCGGCGGCGAATTCGGCGTTCTCGCTCAGGAAGCCGTAGCCGGGATGGATCGCCTGGCATTTGGCGGCCTTGGCGGTGGCGATGACGCGGGCGATGTCGAGATAGGCGGCGGGTCCGCTGGCGCCCAGCGCCTGCGCCGCATCCGCAGCCTTCACATGTGCCGACGTCGCATCGTCGTCGGAATAGATCGCGACGCTGCGCAGCCCCAGATCGCCCGCCGCGCGCGCAATGCGCACGGCGATCTCGCCGCGATTGGCGATCAGTATGCTGTCGAAGCTCATGGGCGGTGTCCGGGGATGGCGATCCCCGAACACTGCCATGGCCGTCCGAGGCTTACAAAGTGACCCGGACGCCGCCGAAGGCGCCGATGCCCGGCACGCCATAGCCGGAAACCTGCTCGGTGCGATCGTTGAAGAGGTTGTCGACGCGGCCGAAGAGCTGCCACCGCTCGGTCAGGTCGTAGGAACCGAACAGGTTGACCAGCGTGCTCGAGGTCAGCCGGGTGAAGTTGCCGGTGTCGTTGAAGCGCGGCCCTTCATAGGTGACGGAGGCGCCGAGGCTGGTTCCCGCGAAAGGCAGCCAGGTGACCACGGCGCTCGCGAGGTCCTGCGGCCGGCGCGCCAGGGCGAGCCGGGTGACGGTGTTGATCGCGGACATGTTGGTGTAGTTCAAGCTGATGTCGAGATCGTCGGTCGGCTTGACCTCGAACGCGGCTTCGACGCCGCGGGCGCGCGTCTTGTCGAGGTTGATATAGTAGCCGAAAGCGGCAAGGCGGAACGGACAGCCCGGCGCGTCGGTCGGCGAGAAGCAGTTCTGGAAGTCGATCTGGTTGTGGGTGTCGCGCTCGAAATAGGTCAGCGAGCCCTTGGCGCGGCCGTCCCAGAACGCCTTGTCGAAGCCGACTTCCCAGCCGGTCGCGGTCTCGGGCTTGAGCGTGTCGACGGGGTTGGAATTGGCCGAGAAGAGCTGGAACAGGCTCGGCGCCTTGAAGCCGTTGCCGACATTGCCGCGCAGCGTCGCGTCCAGCCATGGAATCTGCCACGCCGCGTTGAACTTGTAGGACGTGTGCGTGCCGAATGCGTCGTCGTCGTCCAGCCGGACGCCGCCGGTGAGGGTGAGCTGTTCGAACAGCGTGGTCTGGCCCTGCAGGTAATAGCCGGTGATGGTGTCGGAACCGGTGGTGACCGACGGCGGCGAAAAGGACGAGAAACTGTCGCCGCGGAACGAGCTGCGCTGGCTTTCGATGCCGAAGGTGACCTGATCCTCGGGGTCGATGTCGACGATGCCCTGGTATTCGACACGCACGGCATTGCCGAAATCGTCGGAGTTCAGATGGATCGTGTCGAAGGCGCTGTCGAAGAACTGACGCGCTCCGGCGGTGGCGATCACGGCCAGACGGTTGTGGAACATGCCGCCGAAAAAGTCGGCGTTGATGCCGAGATAGCCGGCCTTCAGCTCATTGGTGTTGTTGGCGCCGGAATCGGCGACGGCGAACAGCGGCGGGCCGCCGAAATTGTCGTCGAAATCGGCATGGCCATGGGTGTAGTAGCCGCGCAGATCGGCGCTGACCGTGTCGCTGATGTGGTAGCGGGTGTTCAGGCTGGCGCCGAAATTGGTGTAGCCGTCGTTTTCCGGGTTGCCGTTGCGCACATCGGCCGCCGGCGTGCCGGTTTCGGTGAAGAGATTGAGCGCGGCGCCGTATTCGAGATCGCCCGTCGTGCCGTTCGCCGCGGCATTGACGTGAAAGGTGCCGAAGGAGCCGCCTTCCGCCGTCGCATTGAGCGCGATGGGCGTGTCGCCGCCGCGATTGGTGATGATGTCGACCACGCCGCCGATGGCATCGCTGCCATAGAGCGTCGATTGCGGCCCGCGCAGGACCTCGACCCGGTTGATGTTGTTGGCCAGCACGTCGCCGAAGATCGCGCCTTCCGAGACGTCGGAGGGGTCGTTGATGCGGATGCCGTCGATCAGTCCCACGGTCTGGCCCTGCTCGGCGCCGCGCAGCGAGACGGTCGTGGTCTGGCCGACGCCGCCGGTGCGGGTCACCACGAGCGACGGCACCTGCCTGAGAATGTCGGTCAGCACCACGGTCTGCTGCGCCTGAAGGTCCTGGGCGTCGATCACGGTGACCGACGCACCGGTGACGTCCAGCGGCTGCGCGGTGCGGGTTGCACTGACGACAACGGTTTCGGTCGAGGTCATGGCGGTTTCGGCCCTGACGGATGCGGGAAGGCACAATGCGGCAAAGGCCGCGGTGGAAAGCAGAATGGATCTGGTCATGGCGTTCTCCTGAGGGTTCAGGAGCCGCGCTCGGCGTACCGACGTGAAAATACAATTCCCCATAAGACGGGACCCCGCGCGACTCCAACTGTCGCCACGGCGGTTTCCCCCGCAGTCCCCGCCAACACCCCGTGCGGAAACAGGACGACGGCGCGAGGCAGGTCTCCTGGCTCCCGGCTCGAACGCTTCCCGTCCGCCTTCCCGGGATCGAAATCCCAGTGGCCGTTGGACGGTCCGCTCGCCGGTTACAGTTGCGGGGGCAGCCGCGGTATTGAACCGCGTTCCCAAAACCAAGCGCGTGCCGGGAACCTAGGTCGGTTTGCTGCGCCGCGTCAATGCGCGCCGATCCGCCCTCGAAAAGCCGGACGCGCTTCGTATGATGCGCGGGATGTTCGATTCGCGGTTCCTTCTTCCCGCCCTGGCGCTGCTCTGCGCGTTGTGCGTGTCGGCCGCCGCGGCGCCGGAGGCGATCGCGGTGCAGCCGCATTTCGCCAGCATCCGCCGCGACCAGGCCTTCCTGCGGCAGGGCCCGTCCTATGCGCATCGCATCCTGTGGATCTACAAGCGCAAGGACTATCCGGTGAAGATCCTGGCGAGCTTCGATGCATGGCGCCGCGTCAAGGACGTCGACGGTTCCGTCGGCTGGATGCATCGCACGCAATTGAGCGACCGGCGCAGCGTGCTGTTCGTTGGATTTACAAAGTCAGCGCTTCGCGCCGACAGCGATCCGAAGAGCAAGATTGTCGCCTATGCGGCGCCCGGCGTTGTCGCATGGCTCAAGGCATGCGAGCTTGCCGCCTGCGAAGTGCAAGCCTCCGGAACGGAAGGCTGGGTCGACAAGCGCAACATCTGGGGAGTGGAGTCGAGTGAAGTCTTCCAATGACGCGCAATCCGCGTCGCGTATGGTGGACGATGAAGCGGCGACCGCGGGTGAGTCCGGCGATCCCGCATCTTCGGCGGCGATCGCCGCGACCGGCCTCGCCGCCTGGCTGCACCGGCCGGCCGGCACATCCGCCACCGGCGGGCCGATCGCGAGCCGGCTGGGCCAGATCGCCTGGGCGGTGTTCGAATGGGCCCGCATCCCCTATGTGCTCCTCGTCACGATCTATCTCTTCGCGCCCTATTTCACCACGCAGGTCGTCGGCGACGCGGTGAAGGGCCAGGAATTGTGGGCGGCGTTCTCGTCCTATGGCGGCTTCGCGGTCGCGATCGCGGCGCCGTTCCTGGGCGCGGTCGCCGATGTCGGCGGACGGCGCAAGCCGTGGATCGCTTTCTATACGATCCTGATGGCGGGCGCGATGTTCGCGATGTGGAGCGCCGAGCCGCACGCGTCGTGGAACGGCATCCTGCTCACCGGCGTGCTGATCGCGGTCGCCAATTTCGGCTATGAATTCTCCACCGTGTTCCACAGCGCCATGCTGCCGACCATCGCGCCGCATGAACGCGTGGGCCCCTTGTCGGGCCTCGGACTCGCGCTGGGCAATCTCGCCGGCATCCTGATGCTCTGCTTCATGATGATCTTCTTCGCGCTGCCCGGCCTCGTCGACTGGAGCTTCGTGCCGGCGCATACGCTGTTCGGCGTGAACCAGGCGGCGCACGAGCCCGAGCGGCTCGCGGGGCCGATCTCGGGCGGCTGGCTGCTTTTGTTCTGCATTCCCCTGTTCCTGTTCACGCCCGACCGGCCGAGCGTCGGCCTCGGCGTCGGCCAGGCCGTGAAGAGCGGCGCGCGCTCGGTGTGGCGGACGGTCAAAAGTCTCCGCCACTACCGCAATGTCGGCCACTATCTGGGAGCGCGGATGCTGTTCAACGACGGCATGACGGCGGTCCTCACCTTCGGCGGCATCTATGCGGCGGGCACGTTCCATTGGGGCGCGCTGACGATGATCGTATACGGGCTGGAGCTCAGCGTGTTCGCGGTCGTGGGCGGCTTCTTCGGCGGCTGGCTCGACAACCGCTTCGGATCCAAGCGGGCCTTGTTCGTGAGCGTCGGCGGCACGCTGTTCTTCTTCATCCTGGGCCTGACGATGGCGCCCGACCGGATCTTCTGGGTCATTCCCTACGATCTTCACGCGGCGCGGATCAACGGACTGCCGTTCTTCAACACCTGGCCGGAAGTGATCTATCTGATGACGGTCAACGGCGTCGCGATGTTCATCACCGCCGGCTACGCGAATGCGCGCACGATGATGACGCGGCTGGCGCCGCCGGAGAAGATGACGGAGTTCTTCGGACTGATGTCGCTGTCGGGCACGTCGACGACCTTTCTCGCCAATGTCTCGGTGACGTTCATGACCGCCTGGACCGCGAGCCAGCGCGGCGGCATGGTCGCGATCACGCTCTTCCTGATCGGCGGGCTGGTGTGGCTCTGCTTCGTGCGTGAGGAACGCGCGGAAGCGATCTGAGACGCGCGCGGCGCACCCGCTTGAATTCCTCTATTCGCAATTGTGGGGATATGAGGGATTTGGTGCGTGGACCGACTCGGTTCAAGGGCCCGCGGAAAATTTTTCTCGCGGCGCGTTTAGAGGCGGTTGTCCGACGAAGGATTCACGCGGAGCCGCGGAGGACGCGGGGAATTCGGATTTGCTGCGTGGATAAGTTTTTTCGGTGCGGTGCGGCGAACGATATTTTGTTGCGGGAAAAATATCTCTCGAAAGCGTTCTGCATTGGCGGCTGCATCAAAAGCGATTGTCATGGCCCGCGATGCGGGCCATCCAGGCGACACTTCGCGTCCGTGCTTCAGGTTGAGAACAGCCGACTCGTCCGTCATCGAGCACTGCTCCAACTGGGTGGCCCGCATTCGCGGGCCATGACAGTGGTAGGATTGGCGGAAGAGGCTAGAGCGGGATGACATCAGGCTGAGTCGGATTTGGGATTCCCACGGGGTCGCGAGTCTGATTCAAGATGCTGGCTGGGAAGGAGGCCGGCATGGATGGGCAAGCCTTATTCGATGGATCTTCGCGAACGGGTTGTTGCGGCGGTTGAGCGCGAGGGACTTTCGCGGCGCCAGGCCGCGGCGCGCTTTGGCGTCAGCTACAGTGCCGTGATCGCCTGGCTGAAGCGGGTTGATGCCACGGGCAGCTTCGCTCCCGGTCAGATGGGCGGCCACAAGCCAAAGACGCTTTCCGGTGCTTGGCGGGACTGGCTTGTACAGCGCTGCCGGTCTGGCGACTTCACGCTGCGCGGGCTGGTGGCGGAACTGGGCGAGCGCGGCCTGAAGGTGGACTATCGCTCGGTGTGGGCGTTCGTCCACGCCGAGAAGCTCAGTCACAAAAAAAGACGCTGATCGCCGCCGAGCAGGATCGCCCGGACGTGGCGCGCCGGCGTACCCAGTGGGCGAAGTACCGCGGCTGGGTCGATCCCTCCCGTCTGGTGTTCATCGACGAGACTTGGACCAAGACCAATATGGCGCCGTTGCGGGGCTGGGCGCCGGTCGGCGAAAGGCTGCGCGCCAAGGTTCCGCACAAGCGCTGGAAGACCATGACCTTCCTCGCCGCCTTGCGCCAGGATCGCCTCGATGCGCCCTGGCTCATCGACGGGCCGATCAACGGCGTGCGCTTCCTGCTTTATGTCGAGAAGGTGCTCGTCCCCACTCTCAAGCCCGGCGATATCGTCGTCATGGACAATCTCGGATCACACCGAAGCAAAGCCGTACGCGCCGCCATCCGAGCGGCAGGCGCAAAGCTCTTCTTCCTGCCCAAATACTCCCCCGATCTGAACCCCATCGAGCAGTTCTTCTCAAAGCTCAAGCACTGGTTGCGAAAGGCCGCGCGCCGTTCTCAAGATGCCGTCTGCAACGCCATCGGCCACGTCCTCGACACCGTCACGCCGACAGAATGCAAAAACTACTTCGAGAACTCGGGGTATGAGTAACCTAACTTCATCACGCTCTAGCTGGCGGGCGTGCACTCCGTCGACGCGAAGGCGTCGTTCAGCCATGCCGCGAGGCGCAGGCCGCCGAGGCCGAGCTGTTTTTCGAGGATGGGCGACACCTGCCGGTAGTAGGCTTCGTCGAGCACGTCGTTCGCCGGCTTGTCGTTCCACACGATCTGCGCCGCGGCGTGGGTCTGCAGCACCCAGTCGGTCGGGGTGCCGGCGACGGCGGCGGGATCGGCGGCCTCGGGCGTGGCCAGCCAGCCGGCTTCGAGCCGGTCGACATAAGAGCCCCAGTTCCACACGGTGCGCTGGATGAGGGTCGAATCCCACACGGCGTGGAAATTCGTGTCGAGGTCGCAGTTCTTGGAGCAGACCGCGCCCTTGAAGGTGACCTTGACGGGAATGTCGTTGCCGCCGCGCGCTTCGGCCACCGTGTGCAGCGGCTGGTGGATGTCGCCGACGATGTGGACCGCGAAACGCAGCGCGTCGAGCCGCGCGGCCGCGTCGCCGCAGCGGAGCTGCTGCTTGAGGCGTTCGAGCGCGGCGATGGAACAATCGCCCTTGGGATCGGGCTTGCACTCGGTCGCCGGATCGTAGGTCTGGTCGGCGAGCGGGATGTCGACGAAATGCCAGTTGTAGGTGTCGGGATGGGCGGTGCGCTGGTCGTCGGCCCAACTCGATACCGAGGCGAGCGAATGACCCTTGCCGAGAATGGCCTCCACGGCCGCCGCCGCGGCGGGGCTCAGCCGGCGCTGGGCGATCTCGGCGACGACGGAATGGCCTTCCTGGCCCCAGGCGAGCGCGAGTTCGAACGATGCCGTCCAGACAAGCAGCGCCAACAATGGAAGACGAAAACGCATGCGCGGTCCCTTTCGCGAGGCCGGCAACCTAGTGGCCGGCCCCGCCAGGGGCAAATGAAGGATCGATTACACCTCCCGAGAGGTGTTTGCGCCGTTAATGATGGTCGTGATCGTGGTCATGATCATGATCATGGTCGGACGGCGGCGACGGGGGCGGGCCGTCGTCGTGCCAGACCGGATCGCCGCGGCCGTACCAGCCATAGTCGGAGTCCCGCATGGTGCGCTCGCGCGTGCCGCGATCGAGCCATTCCTGGCCGACATGGTCGCCGTCGCGCCAGCGGCGCTCATAATGCTCCGCGTTGTAGCAATGATCGCTCGTGCAGGGCGGCGCGACCGGGCCGTCATGTCCGTCGTGCTCGTCATGGCGGTCGCAATCGTGGTCGCAGTCGTCGCGCACATAACGCCTGCAATCGTCGCGGCAGTCGTCGCGACGGCCGCAGTCGCGGTCGCAATCGTCGCGGACATAGCGCCGGCATCCGTCGTCGCAATCGCGATGGCGGCGGTAATAGTGACGGCGACAGCCGTCGTAACAGCCGCGGCCGCAGACCTCGCCGCAGCCGCGATAGCCCGCGCCGCAGCCATAGTCGCAGCCATAGCCGCAGCCGTACGTGCAGCCATAGCCGCCGAAATGGTGGAACTGGATCTCCGGCACCGGATCGAAGGGATCGAGCAGCACCGCGCCCGAGGTCGCGACGCCCGCCTGGGCGGGCGCGGCGATCGCCGCAAGGACCAGGCCGAGTGCGCCCAGGAGCGTGGAGCGTGCAAGGGTGATGACGTTCATCGGAGCACCTTTCAATTCTGGCCGGGATGCGACGGCTCGTTCGCCGCGGCATTCAGGAGCGAGCCGAGCTGGTTCATCGTCGGCCGGAAGCCGGCGATGGCCGAACTCGTGATGTAGTCGTTGGATTTGTGCAGGTCCTGATCGATGCCGGGCGGGCCGACCTTGTAGAGCACGCCCAGGTGATAAAGCGCCGCCGGGAAGCGCTGGTCGGCGGCCTTGGCGAACCAGTACTCGGCGCGCGCGTAGTTCGTCACCACGCCCAGCCCCTTGGCGTACATCACGCCCAGGGTGTTCTGCGAGGCGGCGTCGCCGTTCACCGCCGCGGTCTGAATGGCCCGCACGAGCTGGCCGGCGGTGAGCCGGCCGGTCGACTCGTCGGGGATCGAGGCCTGGTACTGGATGACGGCCTGCGGGCCCTTCCAGCCGAGGAAGAAGAGCGCGTGGCGCACCGCCTCCGCCGGGATCGCGGCGGCCATGGCGAGGGCGCGCTGGCGCTCCAGCGTCGGCACGCATTCGTCGGTCAGCGGCACGCCGCCGGCCGAGGTGCCGGTCGGATAGAACTCGAAGGGCGGAAACCAGTAGTGGAAGGCCTTGGCCTGCTTCTCGACAAGGCGGGCGCCGAAATAGCTGCCGCGCAGCGAGCTTTCGACGGTGTTGAGATAGCCGCGGCCCAGGGGATTGCCCATCGCGTCGGCGATGTGGAAATAGACCAGCGCGTCGGAATCGTTGGGCGACATCACCGAGGGCGGGGGGCCATAGGCCGGCGGGCGGTAGCCCCGCCTGTCGCCGCGCCGGTTATAGCGGCGGCCATAGTCGTCGTCCTCGTCGTCGTCGCGGGCATGCGGCGTTTCGCTGATGCGGCCGAGCAGCAGGTATCCGTTGGCGCCGTGGCAGGAGAGGATATAGGTGATGCGCTCGCGCGCTTCGGTGCGCTGGTCGGTCGACAGTTCGAGGAGGAGCTCCTGCTGCTTGGCGATCGCGATGCCGCGGCGGCCGCGGACCACGTCGGCCACTTCGTCGTCCCACATGCGGCCGCGGCCCATGCGGTTCTTGCTCGCGAGGTAGTACCAGACATACGCCTCGACCGGATCGTAGTAGCGGCTGTCGGAGGAATTCGAATAGACGTCGCCGAGCCGGACCTGTGCGAGGAAATCGTCGAACTGCCAGGCAGCCTGGCGCCAGACCTTCACCGCAGCTTCCAGGCTGATGTGATTGAACGCGTAATTGCCGTCCGCATAGTCGGCGGCAAGGGCGGCGGGCGCGATGCCCGCGGCGAGAAATACCGCTAGGGCCGCACGACAAATCGCGCGGCGGACGCCTGACATTGACACGGCCATATCCCCCGACCGTAAGACCCAACGAATGGCTGATAGTTTTGATACGGGAACAGCTTATCGTTAACTGGAACGCTCCGACAGAGCGCCGGTTGCAACTTTTGTTCCTCGGGCTGTGAATATTTTACGGTTAACGCGAATCGCTCAGTGCCGAAAGTGGCGCATTCCCGTGAAAACCATGGCAAGGCCCGCTTCGTCGGCAGCATCGACTACTTTTTGATCACCGATCGAGCCGCCCGGTTGAATCACCGCCGTGGCACCCG
This sequence comes from Rhizomicrobium sp., assembly GCA_037200985.1. Lineage (NCBI taxonomy): Bacteria > Pseudomonadati > Pseudomonadota > Alphaproteobacteria > Micropepsales > Micropepsaceae > Rhizomicrobium > Rhizomicrobium sp. Next base: position 2,258,804 of record JBBCGJ010000001.1, on the reverse strand, counting down.
CCTCGGCGACGGCGAGCAATCCGTCGGGAAACGGGAAGAACGCTTCCGACGCGGCCGAGGAGCCTTTCGTCATCGGCTCGGGCCAACCCGCCTGCTTTGCCGCGTCTCGCGCCTTGATCGCGGCGATGCGCGCGGAATCGACCCTGGACATCTGGCCGGCGCCGATCGCGGCGGTGACGCCGTCCTTCACATAGACGACCGCATTGGACTTCACATGCTTGCCGATGGTGAAGGCGAGCAGCATGTCGGTGATTTCCCGTTCGGTCGGCTGGCGCTTGGTGACGACCTTCAACTGCTCGCGCCCGACGCGGCCGTTGTCGCGCGTCTGCACGAGGAAGCCGCCGGAGACCGAGCGGAAGGTGAGGCCGGCGCTGTCGGGATCGGGCAGGCCGCCGGCGATCAGCAGGCGGAGGTTCTTTTTCGCGCCGAGAATCTTGCGCGCATCCGCGTCGGCCTCGGGCGCGATGATCACTTCGGTGAAGAGCTTGGCGATCTCCTCCGCGGTTTCGCCGTCGAGCGCGCGGTTGAAGGCGAGGACGCCACCGAAGGCGCTGACCGGATCGCAGGCCAGCGCGCGCCGGTACGCCTCGGCGAGCGTCGGCGCGAGCGCGACGCCGCAGGGATTGGCGTGCTTGATGATGGCGCAGGCCGCCGACGCCTCGGGCGCGAACTCGGCGACGAGCTCATAGGCCGCGTCGGTGTCGTTGATGTTGTTGTAGGAGAGCTCCTTGCCCTGGAGCTGGGTCGCGGAGGCGACGCCTGGGCGCGGATCGCCGGTGACGTAGAACGCCGCCTCCTGGTGGGGGTTCTCGCCGTAGCGCAGGGGCTGGCGCAGCGTGCCGGCGAAGCTGCGGCGGCGCGGCGGGGATTTGTCGCCCCCCCTCGCGAGTTCGTTCGCGAACCAGTTGGAGACCGCCGCGTCATAGGCGGCGGTGCGCGCGAAGGCGATCTGGGCGAGGCGGCGGCGCAGGCCGCCCGACACCGCGCCGTTGTTCGCGTCCATCTCGCCGAGCACGGCGGCGTAATCTTCGGGATCCACGACGACCGTCACCCAGTCGTGGTTCTTCGCCGCCGAGCGCGTCATCGCCGGGCCGCCGATGTCGATCTGCTCGATCGTGTCCTCGAAGGACGCGCCCTTCGCGACCGTCGCCTCGAACGGGTAGAGATTGGAGACGAGAAGATCGATGCCTTCGATGGCGTGCTCCGTCATCGCCGCGGCGTGATCGGGCTTGTCCCGCAGCGACAGCAGGCCGCCATGCACCTTGGGGTGCAGCGTCTTGACGCGGCCGTCCATCATCTCGGGAAAGCCGGTCACTTCGGAGATGTCGGCGACGGCGAGGCCGGCGTCGCGCAGCGCCTTGGCCGATCCGCCGGTGGAGATGAGCGAAACGCCGTGGCGGTCGAGGCCGCGGGCGAATTCGACCAGGCCGGCCTTGTCGAATACCGAAAGGATCGCGCGGCGGATGGGGCGGAGCGTCATGGGAAGACTCGGGGGCCGGGCAGGGCTGCGGGAGGGCTTACCGCCGCAGAAACCAAAAGAGAAGTGCCAGGACGATGCTTGTCCCCAGCGAATAGAGGATCGGGATGTGGATATGCAGGTTCCCGCGGTCGTAGAGGATGTCGCCGGGCAGGGGTTCGAGGTCCATCATGGCGATGACCTGACTGAAGATCAGCGTGCCGACGATGAGAATGCCGAGATAGATCAGCCAGCGCATGGGGCCTCCTCACCTCTCCCGCTTGCGGGAGAGGTCGGCGAGCGAAGCGAGACGGGCGAGGGCTCGCCACATTCCCCTCACCCGAAAAATGCTGCGCATTTTTCGACCTCTCCCGCAAGCGGGAGAGGTTACACCATCGCCGTTACACCCAGCTTGGCGAACAGCTTGTGGTCGTGGCTTTCTTCCGGATTGGGCGTGGTCAGCAGCTTTTCGCCGTAGAAGATCGAATTGGCGCCGGCGAGGAAGCAGAGCGCCTGCGCCTCGTCGCTGAGCTCGCCGCGGCCGGCCGAGAGCCGCACCATGGAGCGCGGCATGGTCAGGCGCGCCACCGCGATGGTGCGCACGAAATCGATCGGATCGAGCGCGGCGCTGTCGCCGAGCTTCGTGCCGGCGATCTTCACGAGGCCGTTGATCGGCACGCTCTCGGGATGGACGGGCAGGGTGGCGAGCGCATGGATCATGCCGACGCGGTCCTGCGCATCCTCGCCCATGCCGACGATGCCCCCGCAGCACACATGGATGCCGGCCTCGCGCACATGGGCGAGCGTGTCCAGCCGGTCCGCGAAGGTCCGTGTCGTGATGATCTCGCTGTAATATTCCGGCGAGGTGTCGATGTTGTGGTTGTAATAGTCGAGCCCGGCGCCCTTCAGCCGTGCGGCCTGCGGGCCCGTCAGCATGCCGAGCGTGACGCAGGTTTCCATCCCCAGCGCCTTGACGCCCTCGACCATGGCGCACACCGCGTCGAGGTCCTTGTCCTTGGGCGAGCGCCAGGCGGCGCCCATGCAGAAGCGCGTCGCGCCGGCGGCCTTGGCGGCGCGCGCGTCGGCAAGCACGGCGTCGACCGCCATCAGCTTGGAGGCCTTGAGGCCGGTCTCGTGGCTGGCGCTTTGCGAGCAATAGCCGCAATCCTCCGGGCAGCCGCCGGTCTTGATCGACAGCAGGGTGGAGACCTGGACCTCGTTGGCATCGAAATTCTGCCGGTGCACGGCCTGGGCGCGGAAGATCAGGTCGGCGAAGGGCAGGGCGAACAGCCGGCCGATCTCCGCGCGGGTCCAGTCGTGGCGCAGGGCGCCGTCGCGGAGTTCGGGGGTGGGAGCGTTCATCGGGACACCTGTCGCGAAAGGGCGGACCACGCCTTAGCGTCGTTGCCGCCGCCGCACAAGCTTACGCGGCGACGCCGTTCGCCCGCGCGCTCGGCCGGGCCGAGACGCGCGCGTGCCAGGCGGCGAGATGGGCGCAGTTCTCCGGGATCGCCATGTCGACGAATTTCGCGAAGTCGATGCCGCAGAGAAGCACGATGTCGGCCATGGAAAAGTAATCGCCGACGAGAAATTGGCCGCCGCCGGAGAGCTCCTTGTCGATCCATTTCATGGCGCCTGCCACGATGCGGCGCATGTGGGCGCCGTAGTCCTTGAACTGGTTCGGATTGACGCCGGCGGTGCGCGGATCGTCGTTGATCCAGACCTGGCCCATCGGCGTCCAGAGACGGAATTCGCTGCGGCGGATCCACATTTCGACTTCCGCCATCTCGAAGGGCGAACGGCCGAACAAGGGCGGGGTGGGATGCAGCGCCTCGAAATAGCGGCAGATGGCGACGGACTCCGAGAGGAAGCGGCCGTCATCGGTCTCCAGCACCGGCACCTGGCCGAGCGAATTCTTGGCGAGGAAATCGGGCGCCTTGTGCATGCGCTTCATCATGCTGGTGTGGACGCGCTCGACGCTCGCGATCCCCTTCTCGGCGAGGTAGATGTGCACCTTGCGCGGATTGGGCGCGGGATAGTTCTCGGTGTAGAGCTTCATGCGGCGGCGGCCCCTCGAATTGCGCGTCGCCAGCCTAGGGGGACGGCGGTCGCGGCGGCAAGGCGGACGTCCGGGCGCGCGAGCGTTGACGCCCCGACAGGGTCGACTATATTCCCGCGCCTTCCCGATGTTTTGCGTGCCCCTGTGGCGGAACGGTAGACGCGGCAGACTCAAAATCTGTTGCCTTCACAGGCGTGCTGGTTCAAGTCCGGCCAGGGGCACCAATCTCTTTTGGCGGGCGAAAATTCCGCCGCCCGCCAACCCGGAATTTTCGCCCGCTTGTTGTTCCGCGCGCATCGCCGCGGCGCTGGGCGAGTTCCCGCCCGGTAACCGTTCGCTAACCCAGTTGGCAGATTGTTTGCGCCGACATTTAGACGAATCCGCGGACCGCGCGTAGTCCTCTTGCACCAATGATAGGGCCGGCTCGTGGCGTTTCTCGCATCTGAACGACAGGATGTGCCGTGCATGTTCCCGCCCGGGCTCGCGAGCGGTCTGCGCGACGCGCTGGCCGCGACTGGCGCGCTGCCGCAGCACGGCCTTCTGCTGCGCTTCTTTCCGGTGTTCGACTTCCAGCGCCATGCGGTTGCGGCGCTGTTCTGTACGCCGACCAGCGACGCGGCCGAGGCGATCCACGGCCATCCCGCCTTCCAGGACTTCTCGCCCGCGCAATGGGCGCAGATCGACTGCGCGATCCTGAACCATGCGCTGGACTTCGCGGCCACGCTGGCGCGGCACGGCATCGTCGTCGCGGTCGGCGCCTCGGTCGGCTTTGCGACGCTCTCCGATCCGCGCGGGCGCATCGCCTATCGCGAGGCGCTGCGCGCGGCCCATGCGCGCGAACAATCCTATCTCGTCATCAAGATCGAGGACATTCCCGCACGGGCCACGGCCAAGCGGATCGGCGAGCTCGTCGCCTCGCTGCGCCTGGTGGCGCCGCGAACCTGGGCCCATCTGCCGGGCAGCAGCATCCTGTCGGGCGGGCATGAGCCCCTGCATGCCTCCGGCCTGGTGATGTCGATGCCGCCGAAGCTGCCGTTCCACGGCATGCAGACCGAGGCGCGCTGGCTGGCGCGGCAGGCGACGCTGCAAGCCGCGCTCGCCTGCATGGACCGGGTCGACAGCGCCGCCGAATTCGAGACCGTGCGCGCGGCGGGCGTGCGCTTCGCGGCCGGCCAGGCGATCGGCCGCCCGGCACTGGCGGCACATGCGACGCCGGACGACATCCGCGATCTGCTCTATGCGGACGGACCGGTCCGGTAGACGGGATCGCCGACGGGCCGCTGCGTCACCGACGCGACGGAATGGTCCGCGGCCTTGGTCACGATCACATCGGCCGCGGCACGGTCCTTCACGATATGCTCGCGCAGATTGGGCAGGTTGATGCCCTCCCACACCCGTCCGGCGAAGGCGGCGCGCTGCGCGTCGCCCCAGTCGCGGAAGCGGTAATAGAAGGACGCGGGATCCGCGCGTCCGGCGACCATCAGCGGCAGCAGGCGCGCCGTGAACCAGCGTGCGATCACCTCCTCCTCCGCGTCGAGATAGATCAGGCGGTCGATCAGGCGCGGCGCGCCGGGCCGTTCGATCTGCGCCAGGTGCAGGCCGTCTAGGATGAGGAGGGACGGCCGTTCGACGATGAGCGGGTCGGCCGGATCGACATCGTAGGTGATATGCGAATAGCGGGGCAGGGGCGTGCGCGCGCCGGCCTTCACCGCCGCCACCGCTTCGCGCATCGCGTCCACGTCGTAGGATTCGGGAAAGCCCTTGCGCATCGAAAGACCGCGTTCGGCCAGCACCGCGTTGGAAAAGAGAAAGCCGTCGGTGGCGATGGCCTCGATCCGCGGCCGTTCCGGCCATCCGGCGGCGGCGCGCGCGAGGCCGGCCGCGAAGGTGCTCTTGCCGACGGCGACGCTGCCCGCGATGCCGACGACATAGGGCGTGCCGTCCGCCCGCGCCGGCGCCGACAGGCGGCGGAGGTCCTCGCTCAACGGAAATGCGTCTGCCATGGGTCGACTATGCCATGAGCGCCGCTCCACAGGGAGCGCGCCGGAATGCTAAACAACCGGCATGCGGATTCTCGTGACAGGATCGTCGGGCTGGCTGGGCACCACACTGGTGCCGCGGCTGAAGGCGGACGGCCATGCGGTGGTGGGGCTCGATCCCCAGCCGGCCGCGACGACGGACGTCGTCGGCAGCATCGCCGACCGCGCCCTGGTGCGCCAAGTCGTCGGCGATCACCGCGTCGATGCCATCGTGCATTCCGGCGCGCTGCACAAGCCGAACATCGAGACGCATGCGCGGGAGGACTTCCTCGACGTCAATGTGCGCGGCACGTTCAACCTGCTGGAAGAGGCGGCGGCGCAGGGCGTGTCGCGCTTCGTGTTCACCTCCACGACATCGCTGATGGTGAGCCGCGAAATCCGCGAGCAGAGGGCGGACGCGGCCGCGTGGCTGACGGAAGATTTCCATCCGATGCCGCGCAACATCTATGGCGTGACCAAGCTCGCGGCGGAGCATCTGTGCCGGCTGACGCATGAACTGCATGGCCTGCCGGTGATCGTGCTGCGCACGGCGCGGTTCTTTCCCGAGATCGACGACATGGCGCATGCGATCGCGCAGTCGGGGCCGAACACCAAGGCGAACGAGCTTCTGTTCCGCCGCCTGACCGTCGCCGACGCGGCGGCGGCGCATGTCGCGGCGCTGGCGAAGGCGCCGCAGATCGGGTTCGACACCTTCATCGTCTGCGCGACGCCGCCGTTCGGCCGCGCCGATTGCCGGGACTTGATGCACGACGCGCCCTCGGTGGTGGCGCGCTATTTCCCCGATTATCCGGCGGTCTATGCGCGGCTCGGCTGGACGATGTTCGACCGCATCGACCGGGTCTACGATCCCGCGCGCGCCTTCGCGCGGATGGGGTTTCGCTGCGCGACGTCGTTCCGCTCGGCGCTGGACGAACTCAAGGCGGGGCGCATGCCGGACTATCTGACGACGAGTGCGTGATCCCTCTTGTCATCCGCCGCGGTTCGTAGCGACAGCGTACGAACGCGGACCCAGGCGACAAACTGCGTTAGAGGCGTCACCTGGGTAGCCCGCATTCGCGGGCTATGACACCTTGGATTGGTGCCATCTCTCGGGGGAGCTTTCGTGACTCAATCCGCCGCCACCATCGCCGCGCGTCTCGAAAGGCTGCCGCCGGGCCGCGCGATGTGGACCCGCGTGGTGCTGCTGTCGCTGGGCGGGTTCTTCGAGTTCTACGACATGTTCCTGTCGGCCTATGTCGGGCCGGGGCTGGTGAAGGCCGGCATCCTGAGCGCCACCACGCCGGGCCTGTTCGGCACGACCGGGCTCGCCGCTTTCGTCGCCGCCTTCTTCATGGGCTTGTTCATCGGCACGGCGCTGTTCGGCTTCGTCGCCGACCGCTTCGGGCGGCACACGATCTTCACCTTCTCGCTGCTCTGGTACACCGCGGCGGCGACCGCGATGGCGTTCCAGACCGAGGCGTCCGGGCTTCTGCTGTGGCGCTTCATCGCCGGCATCGGGATCGGCGTCGAACTCGTCACCATCGACAGCTATATCGCCGAGCTGGTGCCCAAGGCGGTGCGCGGCCGCGCCTTCGCCTTCAACCAGGTGGTGCAGTTCAGCGCGATTCCGGTGGTGGCATTGCTCGCCTGGCTGCTGGTGCCGCTGAAGCCGTTCGGGCTCGACGGCTGGCGCTGGGTGGTGCTGTGCGGCTCGGCCGGCGCGCTCGTCGTGTGGTTCATCCGCCTGTCGGTGCCGGAGAGCCCGCGCTGGCTGGCCGGGCGCGGCCGCCTCGCCGAAGCCGATGCGGTCGTGAAGCGCTTCGAGGCGCAGGCGATCGCCGAGAGCGGGCCGCTGGCGGAACCCGCGCCGGCGGTGCTGGAGGTGCCGCGCGGCCATTTCGGCGAGATCTTCGCCAAGCCTTATCTGACGCGCACGCTCATGCTGATCGCGTTCAATCTGTTCCAGACGGTCGGGTTCTACGGCTTCAACAATTGGGTGCCGAGCTTCCTGATCGGGCAGGGCATTGAGGTGACCAAGAGCCTGGGCTACACCTTCTTCATCGCCATCGCGGCGCCCTTCGGGCCGCTGCTGGCGGCGCTGTTCACCGACCGGATCGAGCGCAAATGGGCGATCGTCGGCGCGGCGGTCTGCGTCGCGGTGTTCGGGCTCCTGTTCGCCGGCGTGCGCGCGGCGGCGCTACTGGTGCTGTTCGGCGTGTTGGTGACGCTCGCCAACAACATCATGTCGTTCTCGTTCCACGCCTATCAGGCCGAGCTCTACCCGACGCGCATCCGCGCCCTGGCGGTGGGCTTCGTCTATTCCTGGAGCCGGCTGTCGACGGTGTTCAGCGCCTTCGTGATCGCCTTCGTGCTCAAGGATTTCGGCGTGATCGGGGTGTTCGGGCTGATCGCCGCGAGCATGGCGGTGGTGGTCCTGGCGATCGGCGTCTTCGGCCCGAAGGTGAAGGACCTGTCGCTGGAGGAGATTTCGCGATGAAAATGCCAAGGCCCCCAAAGCCTTTCGGCTCCGGGGGCCTGAATACATGGTGGGAAGTCGGGCGCCCCAATCCAAGGTTGCTTAGCGTTGCGCGGCGGGCAGCATCCAAATCGGCCATGGCAAGTTGCCGTGGCGCGTTTCCCGCGCAAGCGGTCATGACGGAGGAATTCAACCCGAGACGGCCGCGCCTTAGAACGGCCGGACCGAATCCGCGCGGCGGTTCATGTCGTAGTCCTTCAGGCGCGGCGTATCGTGGTTCAGCGTCACGCAGGGGCCCTGGAAATTCTTCGCCGCGCAGATCTGCCAGCGGCCATGGACCTGGGCGCTCTGGGCGCGGTCGCCGAAATCCCAATCGTGGCGGTCGAGGTCGCGGACCGCATGGTCGAGGGTGATCGAATGGCCCTGATAATTGGGCGCGCTGTAGAGCGTGATCCAGGGCTTGGCCACGGCCGGTGTGGCGGCCAGTCCGGCGGTCAAGGCGATTGCCAGCGTCAGTGTCGATTTACGCATCTATGTCCCCATTTGAAAATCGCGGCGATGATATAGGAAGAGCCCGTCAAAGCCAGCCGGCCGCCGCATGAACTACCGCCACGCCTTCCATGCCGGGAATTTCGCCGATGTCGTCAAGCATCTGGCGCTGGTGGCGATATTGCTGCATCTGCGTCGCAAGGATGCGCCTTTCGCGGTGATCGATACCCATGCCGGGCGCGGCGCCTACGACCTGCGGGGCGAGGAGGCGACGCGCACCGGCGAGGCCGCGAACGGCATCGGCCGGCTCGCCGGCCTGGAGGGCGAGGGTGCGCTCGGCGCCTATCTCGGTCTGGCGCGCGGGCGGGACATCTATCCGGGTTCGCCGCTGATCGCGGCGACGCTGCTGCGGCCGCAGGATCGTCTTGTCGCCGTCGAGAGGCATCCCGAGGATGCCGCGCGGCTCAAGGCGGCGCTCGCGGGCATAAGGCAGGTGCGGGTGGAAGAGGCCGACGGCTATGGGCGGCTCGCGGCGCTGCTGCCGCCGCCGGAACGGCGCGGGCTGGTGCTGATCGATCCGCCCTTCGAGGACGCGGCCGAATTCGCCGCCGAGGTCGAGGCGCTGCGCACCGGCCTGAAGCGGTTCGCGACCGGCATCTATCTTCTGTGGTTTCCGATCAAATCGCCGGCACAGGCAAACGCCTTCGCCGGCGAGGCGCTGAGCACGGGGGCCAGGAAGGCGCTGCGCATCGATATCGATCTCGGTCCGAAAGCGGACGGGCCGGGCGAGAAGGACCGGCTGGCGGCGTCCGGCCTGATCGTCGTCAACCCGCCTTTCGGCTTTGCCGAGGAGATGGCGGCGCACCTGGCGGTCGTCGCGCCGCTGCTGTCGGACGGGGCGCGGGCGGAGGTCCGCTGGCTGGCGGGGGAGGGCGGATAGGCGCGCTTGCCTTCCCGGCCGGTCTTAAGTATCTGGTCGCGTTCCGCGGACAGGTGGTCGAGTGGTTGATGGCACCGCACTCGAAATGCGGAGACCGTGCAAGCGGTTCGTGGGTTCGAATCCCACCCTGTCCGCCATCCGGCACGATAAGTGCTTGACACGGCTGGACGATGTCCGGCGTCGCACCGGCCCGTCGCCGTTCCCGCGACCATACCAACGTCTTAAGCGGCCAGCCTCAAGGTGAATTGGCCGAGGCCGCGCGCCGGCTCATGATCCTTGCACCGATACGCCGTACCTCCCCGACGGCGTGGTTGTGAGAAGACGAGCGGCGGCCCATGAGCGCGATCATCTCCAGGACAGGTTCGCCCCTCCCCCGTCCGGGACATGATGCATTGCTCGGGGCCGCCGCTCCGACTCACGCCTACTATCAGATCGCCGCGGCGCCGCCGGCCGCCGAGTCCCAGGACGCAAAAGGCCGGGACATGACCCACTATCTGCTCGCGGGTCTCGGCATCGCCGCGCAGCTCGCAATCGTCCTGCTGCATTAGGCCGCTTCGCCAGATCGTCGCTCGCGGATCGGACGCCAGCGCCGCGTCCGCCGGTCCTAATCCCATCGTATAAGCGACACCGAAGCCGCACTTGCGCGATTGTGATGTGCTTTCGAAGGATCGAAGCGCAAAGCGACGGAGTGTAGGCGATGTCCGAGACGGGCGCGACGGCGACGGGCGATCAGGATGCGTCAAACCAGACTGCGCAGGACATGCAGGACGGATCGTCGGTGCCCTCGCCGCAGAACGATCGCAACGGCCGCCTGACGGCGATCGGCCTGATGGCGCCCGCCATCGTCCACGATTTCGGCAATCTGCTGCAGAGCGTCGCGAGCGTGCTGAACATGGTCGATCGCAGGATCGACGCGGGCAGGATCGCGGAATTGAAGGCGCTCACGGCGGACGGCCTGCGCGCGATCGACCGCGCGGCGGCGCTGTCCAAGCGCCTGATGGCCTATGGCCGGCCAAGGCCCTCCATGAAGTCCCGCGTCGACGTCAACGCGCTGCTGCGCGATCTTCTGCCCCTGCTGCGGCTTGCGACCGGACATGGGATCACGGTCGAGCTGTCGCTGGCCGACGGCGCGCTCGAGATCTGGTGCGATCCGCAGGACCTGGAGAACGCGGTGATGAACCTCGCGATCAATGCGCGCGACGCAATGCCCGGCGGCGGCGCCTTCGTCCTGCAAACCTTCAAGGCGGAGCTCACCATCGATCATGCCAGCCTCGCCAGAGGCGACTACGTCATCGTCGCCGCCAGCGACACCGGCGCGGGAATGGCCGCGGAGGTCGCGTCGCGCGCCTTCGATCCGTATTTCTCGACCAAGGCGGCCGGAGAGGGTTTCGGCATGGGCCTGGCGACCGTCCGGGCCTTCGTGGGCGCCGCCGGCGGCGGGGCGGACATCGCCAGCTCTCCGGGCAAGGGCACGACGGTGCGGCTCTACCTGCCCCAGATCCAACGGCGCGCCTAGGCGGGCGCGCGCGCCGAGGGATTGCTCGGCGGCTGCGCGAGCGCGCCGGCCCGCGGCCGGCCCAGCCTGGCATTGAGGCGCTCGAGATAGAGATAGACCACGGGTGTCGTGAACAGCGTGAGCAGCTGGCTGAGGATGAGACCGCCGACCATCGTGTAGCCGAGCGGCTGGCGCAGCTCCGATCCGGTGCCCTGTTCGAGCATCAGCGGCAGCGCGCCCAGAAGGGCCGCGGTCGTCGTCATCAGGATCGGGCGGAAACGCAGCAGGCAGGCGCGGCGGATCGCCTGCTCGGCCGGCAGATGCTCCCCGCGCTGCGCCGCGATGGCGAAATCGACCATCATGATGCCGTTCTTCTTCACGATCCCGATCAGGAGGATGATGCCGATGATCGCGATGACCGTGAGGTCGAAGCCGAACAGGGTGAGCATCAGGAGCGCGCCGACGCCGGCCGAGGGCAGGGTCGACAGGATGGTCAGGGGGTGGATGTAGCTCTCATAGAGCATGCCCAGGATGAGATAGACCGCGACGAGCGCGGCGGCGATCAGATAGGGCTCGGTGGCGAGCGAATCCTGGAAGGCCTGCGCGTTGCCCTGGAACGATCCGACCAGCGCGCTGGGCGCGCCGATCTGCATCTGGGCGCGCCGGATCGCGTCCGTCGCCTGGCCGAGCGCCACGCCGGGCGCCAGGTTGAAGGACAGGGTGACGGCGGGAAACTGCCCGTCGTGATTGATCGAAAGGAAGGTCGTGGGAATCGTCGTCCATTTGGCCAGCGCGCTCAGCGGCACCTGCTGGCCGGTGCTCGAACGGATATAGATCTGGTTGAGCGCGGTGGGCGAGGTCTGCAATGCGGGCGCGACTTCCATCACGACATGGTAGCTGTTGACCTGCGTGAAATACTGCGCGATCTGCCGCTGGCCGAACGCATCGTCGAGCGTGTCGTCGATCATCTGCGGCTGGATGCCGAAACGCGCCGCCTGGTCGCGGTCGATGGTGAGCGTCAGGGTGCCGCCGCCGGTCTGCTGGTCGCTCGCCACGTCGCGCAGCTCGGGAAGCTTGCTCAGCCGGTCGAGCAGGATCGGGGCCCATTGGTTGAGCTCGCCGAGATCGGGATCCTGCAGCGTGTACTGGTACTGCGTCCGCGAGATGCGCCCGCCGACATTGAGGTCCTGCGCCACCTGCATGAAGAGCGCGGCGCCCTCGACATGCGAAAGGCCGACCTGAAGCCGGCGGATGACCTGGTCCGCCGACGCGGTCCGCTGGTCGCGCGGCTTCAAGGTGATGAAGAAGCGCGCATTGTTCTGCGTCTGGCCGCCGCCGCTGCCCAGGCTGGAGCCGACCGTGGCGACCGCGGGGTCCTTCATGACGACGGCTTCGATCGCGTGCACATAGCGGATCATGCTCGCGAAGGAGACGTCCTGCGCCGCTTCCGCCGTGCCGAGGATCAGGCCGGTGTCCTGCTGCGGAAAGAAGCCCTTCGGAATGTTGATGAAGAGCACCGCGGTGGTCGCGAGGGTCGCGAGGAAGACCGCGAATGTGATGCGGCGGTGGGCGAGCGCGATGTCGAGATAATAAGTATAGGTCTCGAGCAGCTTGTCGAACCCCTTCTCCGCCAGGAGGTAGAGGCGTCCGTGCGTCACGCCGCGTTCGCTGCGCATGAGGCGCGAGCACAGCATGGGCGTCAGCGTCAGCGACACGGCCGCGGAGACCAGGATCGTCGCCGTCACCGTGACGGCGAATTCGCGGAACAGGCGGCCGACGATGCCGCCCATAAGCAGGAGCGGAATGAAGACGGCGATGAGCGAGAAGCTGATGGACAGGATGGTGAAGCCGATCTCTCCGGCGCCCTTGTAGGCCGCCTGCATCGGCGTGAGGCCGTCCTCGATGTGACGGTAGATGTTCTCCTGCATGACGATCGCGTCGTCGACCACGAAGCCGACGGCGATGGTGAGCGCCATCAGGGACAGGTTGTCGAGGCTGTAGCCGAGGACGTACATCACGCCGAAGGTGCCGACGAGCGCGAGCGGCACCGCGATGCTCGGGATCGCCGTCGCCCAGAGATTGCGCAGGAACAGGAAGATCACCATCACGACGAGGGCGATGGTCAGCACCAGCGTGAACTCGACGTCCTTCACCGAGGCGCGGATGGTCGTGGTGCGGTCGCTGAGGACGCTGACCTTGATGGCGCTCGGGATGGCGGCCCGGAGCTGCGGCAGCATCGCCTTCACCAGATCCACCGTGCCGATCACGTTGGCGCCGGGCAGCTTGTACACGGCGAGCAGGATCGTGGGCTTGCCGTTGGAGAAGGCCGCCAGCTTGTTGTTCTCCGGCCCGTCGACGGCGCGGCCGATGTCGCGGACGCGCAGGGGCGAGCCGTTGGCATAGGCGACGATGACGTCGTTCCAGGGCTTGGCCGACAGCTCCTGGTCGTTGTCGTAGATCGTGAAGGTGCGGGTCGCCGCGTCGATCGATCCCTTGGGATTGTCGGCGGTCGCGGTGATCAGGACGGTGCGCAGGTCCTCGAGCGAGAGGCCGAGCGCGGCGATCTTGGCCGGATCGATCTGGACGCGGACGGCCGGCTTCTGCTGTCCGCCGATCGAAACCAGGCCGACGCCGGAGATCTGGCTGATGTGCTGCGCCAGGATGTTTTCCGTATAGTCGTCGACCTGCGTCAGCGGCAGCTCGTCGGAGGTCGTGGCAAGCACCAGGATCGGCGAGTCGGCGGGATTGACCTTGCGATAGGTCGGCGGGGCCGGAAGATCGGTCGGCAATTGGCCGGCCGCGGCGTTGATGGCGGTCTGCACGTCCTGCGCGGCGCCGTCGATGTCGCGCGACAGGTCGAACTGGATCGTGATCGCGCTGTTGCCGAGCGTGCTGCTCGACGTCATCTGCGTGACGCCGGGGATCTGGCCGAATTGCCGCTCGAGCGGCTGCGTCACCGCCGAGGCGATCGTCTCGGGACTGGCGCCGGGAAGCTGCGTCGTGACCTGGATCGTCGGAAAGTCGACCTGCGGCAGCGGCGCGACCGGCAGGAACGGATAGGCCGCGATGCCCACGAGCAGGATCGCGGCCATGAAAAGCGACGTCGCGATCGGCCGGTCGATGAAGGGGGAGGAGATGCTCAAGGCATGGCCCCCGAGGTCGCCGTCTGGACGGGCGCCGCGGCGCCGGCCGCCTGCACGCGGGCGCCGTCCTGCAGCCGGTACTGGCCGGACGACACCACCCGCTCGCCGGGCTTCAGGCCGGCGTCGATCACCGCCTGCGCGCTGTTGAACCGGTTGAGCTTCACCGGCCGTGTCTCGACGGTCGAATCGCGCGTCACGACATAGGCGAACAAGCCGTTGGCTCCGCGCTGCACCGCGGTCGACGGGACCGTCACGACGTTGCGCAGCGTTTTGAGCAGCAATCGCGCATTGACGAACTGTCCCGGCCACAGCCGGTTCTTCGCGTTCGGGAAGTTCGCCTTGATCCGTATCGTCCCGGTGGCCTGGAGGACCTCGTTGTCGACGACGCCGACCGTTCCGGTGTCGAGCACCGTCGTCTCGTCGCGCGAGAGCGCGACGACGGTCAGCGGACCGGCGCCGGAGACCTGCGACAGAAGGGTGAGGTCCTCCTCGGGCAGGGTGAAGATCACTGAAATCGGATGGATTTGCGTGACGACGACGATGGCGGTGTTCGCCGCGGCCATCACGTTGTTGCCGGCATCGACGAGGCGGATTCCGGTGCGGCCGTCGATCGGCGATTTGATCGTGGTGTAGTCGAGATTCGCCGCCGCCGCGTCGATGGCCGCCTGGTCGACCCCGACCTGCGCGATGAGCTGGGCCACGAGCGCGCGCTGGGTGTCGTAGGTCTGGCGGCTGATATCGTCCTGCGCCGCAAGGTTCGCGAAACGCGCGAGATCGAGGTTGGCGTCCGCGAGCTGCGCCTGGTCCTTGGCTTTGGTCGCCGTCGCCTGGTCCAGCGCCGCCTGGAAGGGGCGCGGATCGATCTGCGCCAGCACATCGCCGGCCTTGACGTCCTGGCCCTCCACGAAGTTGACGGTCTGCAGCGCGCCGTCGACCCTGGTCGTCACGGTGATGGTGTTGAAGGCCTGCACGGTGCCGAGCCCTTCGAGATAGACGGGGACGTCGGCGCGCGACGCGACGGCGATCGAAACCGGGATGGCCGCGGGTTCGCCTGCGGACGAAGAGTCGGCGGCGCCCGCGAGCCAGGACCAGGCGGCCCATCCGACGAGGAGAAGCGCGAAAAGCGCGATCAGGCGCCCGCGCGGCTGTTTCAGCAGCGCGGCATGCGGGTTGGGCCTCGCGGGGTTCAGTCCGGCCGCCGACAGCGCCTTGCGCAGGGCGTCGGCCGCCTTCCGGCGAAGCGGGGTTGCGGAGGCGGCGGGCGATTTATCTTCGGTCGTCATCGTTTCAAACTCGTGCCAGTCGGTGCATGAGGGCGAGGCCGGCCCAATCGATGCCCAGTCCGACGGCGATGCCGATGACCGTATCGAGCAGGCGCAACAGGGGCTGGAGCAGCAGGTTGCCGGTGCTCATCGTCGCCACCACCATGACGACGACCGTGGTTATGCCCGTGGTGGCGATGTCGTCGCGGCGGTCCAGCGCGATCATGACGATCGTGCCGACGGCGAGCAGCACCGCCATGCCGACCGGGCCGGGCGGAAGGACGCAAAGATAGAGCAGGCACAGCGCGAAGCTCACGCAGGTCGCCACGAAGCGCGCGACGCCGGCCGAAAGGCTGCGGTCGCGCGAATGCCGGAAGACGAAGACCGCGGCGACGGCCGCCCACATGCCGCCCAGCACGTCCGACGTGCCGTCGATGAATCTCAGGAACGCAAAGGTCGCGATCCAGTAGCTGAGCAGGCATGCGATCGCCATGTTCGCCGCATAGGCGACGGCGCCGACCGAAGGTGTCCGTAGCTGTTTCATCGTCCGCCAATGCCCTCGCGCGGTTCCGTGCATCCGTTTTCGGCGGTTCGGCCTCTCAAGCCGGGCGTGCCGGGTTTCGATCGAACGCGATCAGCGCCGAAAGGATCGCTGACGGAATCGTGAGCATCCTGGCGCCATCCATAATCCGGGCGCCGCGATGATCGGAGCGCGCCGCGCGCCGCGCCGCCAGCGCAAGATGTTGCGCCAGGCGCTTCGCCGTTCCCGCCGCGAAGGCCAGGCCCGCCGGCGGCGCGCCGGCGCGGCCCAGCAGCGCGTTCATCAGACCCATGGGAAATCCCGACAGGGCGACATTCGTGCCCGACAATGCGTGCCCGACGGCGAAGACCGCCAAGGCCGCGACCAGGACGAACACGAACCCGCGCGCGCGTGACGCGCCGAGCGCGCCCGCAAACCAGCCGCCGGCGAAAAACGCGATCGTGGCCAGCGATAGCATTGCCGCCGCGACATGTTCCGCGGGATCGCGCGCGTGCCGCGCGGCGCGAACGGATCGATGCGGTTGCGGGTCGGTCATCTGGCGCTCCCCTTTGCGTCGGTCCTCGAATTTCGCCATGTCATGCGAGGTGCGCGGCCGGTCGACTGCAAGGTAGCGGCGGGGCGGCGCGAGCCTCCATCGTACCTGGGGTGCGGGACCTAGCGACTTGGTTTGAGGCCTACATACCTTTGTCTGCGGACCCGGCGGGCGCGCCGTTGAAAAGGTCGAGGCCGCCGCGGGGGAGGGGGGAGCGCGGCGGCCTCGGGACGCCGTCGAACGAGGGGACGTTCGGCCGGCGCGTGACCAAGCTAAGCATGACGGGCGGCGGCTCAATCATATGCTGGGCTCGGGCGACCAAACCATCGTAGGTGCCTATTTTCGCGCGAGGGCTTCGCAGACGGTCTCGATCAGGGTTTGCCCGTCGAACGGCTTTGCCAGGAACGCCACCGCGCCGGCGTCGAGCGCGCGTTTCTTCGTCGCCTCGTCGGGAAACGCGGTCACGAAAATGAACGGCGGGTCGTATCCGCGATCCATGAGGCAGGCCTGCAGATCGACGCCGCTCATGCCGCTCATCCGGATGTCCGAGATGACGCACTCGGTCGTTTCGGATTGCGGCGACTCCAGAAACGCCTCCGCCGACGCGAAGGAGGAGACCGCGAAGCCGCGCAGGCGCAGAAGCCGCCGCGTCGCGCCGAGCACGGCCGGATCGTCGTCGATGATGGAAACCGCTCTTACCACAGTCAGAATTGCCGATCCGTTTGCGTTGCGCCCGCGATGCGTTGACGCAACAAGAGCCCGTGCAATCTGGTGCGCCCGGGGCCGCCGGGCAATTCATACATAGGTTTGGACTACGGCCTGGGGCGGGAGATCTGCAGCGTCTCGGCCATCTTCACGAGATCGGCCAGGGATTTGGCGCCCATCTTCTTCATCACGCTTCCCCGGTGGATCTTGACCGTGATCTCGCTGAGCCCGAGCTCGTGCGCGACCTGCTTGTTCATCAGCCCGGCGGTGACGAGCGTCATCACTTCGCGCTCGCGCGAGGTGAGCGAATCGAACAGCGCGCGCAGGCTCACCAGGGTGTCGTCGCGCTTGCGCCGCACCCGGTCCTTGTCGATCGCCGACGCCACGGCGTCCAGCATGTCCTGGTCGCGGAAGGGCTTGGAGAGAAAATCGATCGCGCCGGCCTTCATCGCGCGCACCGACATCGGAATGTCGCCATGGCCGGTCATGAAGATGATCGGCAGGCGGATGTCGAGCCGGGCGAGGTCGCCCTGCAGGTCGAGGCCGCTGACGCCGGGCAGGCGCACGTCGAGGACGAGGCAGCCCGGCGCGTCGGGCAGCTTGGCCTCCAGGAGTTCCGCGGCCGAGCCGAACACTTCGGTCCGCAGGCCGACGGTGCGGAAGAGCCTTTTGAGGGCGTCGCGAAGCGGCTGGTCGTCGTCGACGATGAAGACCACCGGTTCGCTGCCGCCGCCGGCCTGATTCACCCCTGTCACGAATGCGCTCCCCGGTATGGCGGCAGGGCGAATTGCAGTGTCGCGCCCCGCCCCCCGTTGCTCGTCGCCCACAATTTGCCGCCATGGCTTTCGATGATCGAACGGCAGATCGCCAGCCCCATGCCCATGCCGTTCGGCTTGGTGGTGAAGAAGGCGTTGAACATCTGCCGCGTGTCCTCGCTCTTGAGGCCGATCCCGCGGTCGACCACCTCGACCAGCGCGCCGCCGGAATCGCATTGGCGCGAGCGGATCACCACCTCGCGGGTATCGTCCAGGACGGGCGCCATGGCCTCCATGCCGTTGACGATCAGGTTGATGAGCACCTGCTGCAGCTCGACCCGGTCGCCCCAGACCGGCCGCAGCGCCGAGGCTTGTTCCAGACGCAGCGCGAGCTGGTATTTGAGCGCCTCGCCCCGCAGCAGCGGGATGACCTCCTCGATGACCTCGTTGAGGTCGAGCGCGGCCTTTTTCGTTTCTCCCTTGCGCGACAGGGCGCGCACGCGGGTGATGATCTCGCTGGCGCGGCGGCCGCTGGCGATGATGTCGCGTGTCGTCTCGATCAGCTCCTGCTTGTCGAGAGGCTCGATCTCGAGCAGGCGCAGGCACACCTCACCGTTGGTGACGATCGCAGCCAGCGGCTGATTGACCTCGTGGGCGATCGACGCGGTGAACTCGCCCAAGGTCGTCATCCGGGTCACATGGGTCAGTTCCGCCTGCGCCGTGTGCAGCGCCGCTTCGGCGCGCTTTCGATCCTCGATGTCGGTCGCCGCGACATAGCGGGCCACCACGCGCCCTTTTTCGTCGCACACCGGGACCGTGTGGCTGAGGAGCCAGCGATATTCGCCGTCGGCGCGGCGCAGGCGGAGTTCCGCCTCATAGGCCTCGCCGCTCGCAATCGATTGCGAGCGCTTTTCCGACATGTCGGCGCGGTCGTCCGGATGGAGGAGGTCGAGCCAATTGGTCCGCAGCTCCTCGGCGGCGAAGCCCTGCGCCGTCCAGCGCGCGTTCATGAAATCGACCATTCCGTCCGGCCTGGTGCGCATCACGAGCGCGGGGATGGTGTCGAGCGTGGCGCGCAGCTCCCGTTCGGCCCGTCGCAGGTTCATCTGCGAGGTCTGGTTGCGATAGGCCAGAAGGCCGGTGATCCCGATCGCTGCGAGGCACATGATGAGCCGCGCGAAGGGCGCGTCCAGCCCGAACAGGCCGTGCTGCACCAGATAGCTGACGACGGCGAGCGCCGCGCAACCGGCCGAGACATAGACCGTTCCCTCCCGGGAGAGCGCGTTCGCGCACAGCAGGATGACGATGACGTAAAGGACCGCCACGGCGACGGCGGTGGGCGTGTAGGTGTCGACGGCATAGATCGCGATGGCGAGGAGGGCGGCTACTGCGACAAGGCTCCATGAGCCGGGTGGGGTCTCCAAAGACGACGGCATGGCAACCACGATGTCCTTTCCCCTGTCGCGCGCGATGCGATCATATAGCGCGCCGCCGGCAAAAGCACCGCCGGCCCGGCGGATGCTAGCGTGAGAACCGGGGCGCGTCCGGCAATCATATTTCCGTATAGGTGGGACAAACCAAGACTGTGTTCCGCCGCGCGCCGTCTCTGTTGAAGCGCCGCCGCCAGGGTGTATCCTGTTCCCAGATCGAAAGTCCGAAAGCGCGGGAGATCGCGCCCATAACAGGGGAATGAGACATGACCTCGACAACCGCAAAGAGTTCGCAATCGGCGTCGCTGCGCACGCCCACCGATCTGGGCGCCAACGCGACCAAGGACATCGCGGGTGCGCTGAATCTGCTTCTGGCCGACACCTTCGCGCTCTATCTCAAGACCAAGAACTTCCACTGGCATATGTCGGGCCCGCACTTCCGGGACTATCACCTCCTGCTCGACGAGCAGTCGGACCAGATCTTCGCGATGACCGATCCGATCGCGGAGCGCGTGCGCAAGCTCGGCGGGACGACGCTGCGCTCGATCGGCGAGATATCGCGCGCGCAACGCATCCTCGACAACGACGCGGAGTTCGTCACGCCGCTCGACATGCTCGCGGAGCTTCGCGACGACAATCGCCAGCTCATCGCGGCGATGCGCGAAGCCCATGTCACCTGCGAGGAGCATGGCGATGTCGCGACGACCAGCCTCATCGAAGTGTGGATCGACGAGACCGAGCGCCGCGCCTGGTTCCTCTACGAGGCCAGCCGGACCGGCGAAGCCGCGGGGCGCTGAACGGCCGGCGGAACGGACGCGGTATCGGATGCGTGCCGGCCCGTTTTTGCGGCGCGCCAGCCGCGCGGTTTTGGCCCTGGCGGCCCTGTCGGCTGCAATGATGGCGACGCCGGGCGGCGGCGCCCGGGCCGGGGATTTGCCGGCGCTGTCGCAGATGGCCGACGGCTCGACCGTCGACCTCGGTACGTCCGGCGTGTTGCACATCTATACCGCGCGTCTGCCGTCCGGCGGGCTTCCGCGCCGCGATGCCGTGGTCTCGGCGCTGATCGCGATCCACGGCTTTCCGCGTGACGCCAATCGGACGCTGGGCGCCGCGGCGCTCGCGGCGAAACGGGCGGGACGCGAATCCGATACGATCGCGGTCGCCCCGCTGTTCCAGGTGTCCGCCGCCGGTCGCTGCGAATTTCCGGGCAATCCCGGCGCGCAACCGGGCGATGCCGTATGGACCTGCGACTCGTGGCTTGATGGCGGCGCGGCCGAAGGCGCCGGGCCGACCTCGTTCGGGGCGATGGATCTGCTTGTCGCTGATCTCGCGCGGCGTTGGCCGCACCTGCGGACGATCACCGTCGCGGGCTTTTCCGCCGGCGCGCAATTCGTCCAGCGCTATATCGGCTTCGCGCGGCCGGCGGTGCGCCTGCGCTATGTCGTTTCCGATCCGGGGACGTGGCTCTATTTCGATCCGGAGCGCCCCGTGCCGCGGGCCGGCGCTTGGGGACGCTGCCGCGACGCCGCTTGCGACTTCACATGGCGCGGCGCGGGGACAGCCTGCTCACAGGCAAACAGATGGAAATACGGAACCGAAGGGCTTCCGGCCGTGCTGGGATCGTCCGCCGACGCGGCGCGTGCGCGCTATGCCGCCGCGGATATCACCTATCTGGAAGGTGCGCTGGACGCGGGTAGACGCCCCGATACGTACTATGGACTTCTCGACAAATCCTGCGCGGCGGAGCTGCAGGGGCCCGATCGTCTGCACCGCGGGCTTGCCTATGCCGCCTATGACCGGCGTTTCCTTTCCGCCGATCACACGCTGGCGATCGTCCCGGGATGCGCGCACGAGGTGACATGCGTGTTCCCGTCCCCGACCGCCCGCGCGGCGCTTTTTGCGCATTAGCTCAGGGAATGCGAAACGCTCGCGGGCTCCCGTGCGTCGCACGAGAACCCGCAAGCGGGGCAGGGATCACTTGTCGGTGGAAGGATATTTGATCGAACCCTGCAGGTGACTGATCACGTCCGCCGCCGCATAGGCGTGCGGATCGTCCGGCTTGGCGCCGTGACCCATCGTGATCTCGACCGTCGCGGTATAGCGGCTGATCTCCTGCACATCGATGGGCGCCAGCGCGGCGGAACCCCAATAGCCGCTGGCCCAGCCGAAGCGGCGGCCGCCATAGACGTTCCAATACCCGCCCGGCCAGCCGGCGAAGTAGGGATCCGGGTCGCTGAAGTAGCTGGTCTTCTTGTCAGTGTGGCGGTCGACGGCTTCGTACCAGTCATAGCCCTGCTGCACGGTGAGCTGGGCCGAGCGGAACATCAGATAGCGCTCCACGGTGTCGCGCGAGGTCAGGCTGTTGCCCGAGAACTCGACCTTCCAGCGGTCGGATTCGATCTGCTGCTCGCTGTATCCGCCGGCGGACGGATGATCGGCCGATTCCGGCTGGTAGGGGGTTGCGGTGGTGCAGGCGGCCAGCCCGAGGCCCGCCGCGATGACGAATGCAAATGGCTTCATGTTTGGTCTCCGTATGGGATCTGATCGGCGCCCGATCGTTCGAGGATGTCCGGGATCAAGCCCGCCGCTAACGTGGCGGTCGAAGGGAGGGCATTGAATTGAACGAAGGTATGACGGAACTTTCGGCAAGCCCGACCGGCGGTCGGCGCCGGAATGCGCGCCGTCGGGATCGACGGCAATTCGCACGGCGCCGGATCGCCGGATTGGACAGAACCGCTTGCGACGGCGCGGCGCGCCAACAAACCTAGGTATGATCGGCATCGGCCGATCCGGCGCCTATCGTGCGATGTGGCCGTTGTCATTGCAGATCGACGGCAAAAGCGGGGGGACCCCGGATGAGCGCGCTTCTGGCCGAGATCATCGACGCGCATGGCGGAACGGAGCGCTGGCGGCGCTACGAGAAGGTCGAGGCGACCATCGTCAGCGGCGGCGGCTTCTTCGCCTTGAAGGGGCTCTTGCAGGACGCGGCCCCGCGGCGGATGACGGTGTGGCTGCATGAGGAACGTTCCTCGGTCCAGCCCTACGGCGCCGCCGACCAGCGCTCGATGTTCACGCCCGGGAGAATCGCGGTCGAGAAGCTCGACGGCAGGATCGTGGCGGAACGCCGCGCGCCGAAGGATTCCTTCGCCGGCCATCAGATGAACACCCCATGGGACCCGCTGCAGCGGGCCTATTTCAACGGCGAGGCCCTGTGGACCTATCTCACGACGCCGTTCCTGCTCGCGGCGGCGGGCGTGCAGGTGGAGGAGACCGAACCCTGGCGGGAAGGCTCGCAGACCTGGCGGGTGCTGCGCGCCTGGTTTCCCGATTCGATCGAGACGCACAGCCAGGTTCAGGATTTCTTCTTCGACGAAAGCCTCATGCTGTGCCGCCACGACTACAATGTGAATATCGCGGGCGGGTTCGGAGCCTCGCAGCTCACCTCGGACTATGTCGCGGTGGACGGCATCCGCCTGCCGACGAAGCGCCGTGCCTATACGCGCGGGCCCGACCGGCGCCCCGTTCCGGAAATGCTCATGGTGTCCATCGACATCGGCGAGGTGAGCTTCGCCTGAGCGCAGCCTATTGGAGCGCCTTCGCCAGTTCCTCCCAGGATTTGACGCCGGTCGCGCGGTAGATGACGGCGAGATGCTTCTTGAGCGCCTCGTTGCTGATGCCCGCCGAGGTCAGGCTGTCGGCGCGCGTGCCGCCGAGCGCGGCGACCAGCGCGATGGAACGCTGGAGCGGCGACAAGGTCAGGTCGAGGATGTTCTCGATGGTCTTGAGGCGTTTCGGCCGCTCCACTTCGAGCGAAATCAGCACCCGCGCGGCTGTGTCCGCGGCCGGCGCGTGCAGCGGCGTGGCGATCAGGCGAAGCCGTCCGAGCGGCATGTCCAGCGTGTCCTGGACGACCGGCGCGGTCTCCAGGCGGCGGCAGAGATTTTCAGCGAAGGCCGGCGGTAGCGTCATGGGGCCGGCGAGACGGACGTTCTGGCCGACGATGGTGCAGGCCTTCAGGATCTGCGAGGCCTCTTCGCTCATCGCGAGCAGCCTGGTGCCGGTGCGGTCGACGAGCAGATACCCGCGCATGTCCGATCGCTCCCACGGGCCGGCGGCCGATTGGCGTTCGATGGCGCGCTTCAGATGCGGCAGCGCGTGCGCGAGACTGGGCGCGTCGGCGTCGTCGAACGGATTCTGCCTTTCGCGGAACAGCATGACGACGGCGCGCGCCTGGTTCGCCACGTCCACCCGCAAGTCCAGCGTATGGAAATGTCCGCTCGCGCGGACCAGGAGATTGAACGTGTTGGAGCGGAAATATTCGAGCCCGGGCTTCATCAGGAAGCCGGCGGGCCTGCCGGTCCCGACGGCAATCTGGGAGACATCGATTTCCGACGGGCCGGTGAAGAGGCGCTCATACTCTTTGACGAACAGGTCGAGCGCGGAAGCGGCGGCGTTCTCGTGGAAGATGCCGGCCGGCATGCCCCGCTCGTCGAGCCAGAACAGCGATACGGCCGCGGCGTCGAAGATTTCGCGCAGCGTGCGGCAGATGGCGGGTGCGATCGGCGCGATTCCGACGCCGGCCCGGCAGAGCAGGTCGAGCTCGTGCCATTTTCGCTTGCTTCGATACGGCATGACAGGGAGCCGATCACGGCCCGGCCGGTCGCTCTTTCAAAAAATGCATTCGAATTTCGGAAACAGGCCTAAAACGTCGCCCGGCACGCCGATCCGGCCGCATGTGCCGATCCGGGACGAGGCACATCGAAAGACCGCCAGTTGAAACTCAATCGCATGATCATGGCGGTCGCGCCGGCGTCGCGTGTGCCGGAGGCGCAAGAATATTTTCACCCTGTCAAGCGGCGCCGGTCCGGCATGCCGGTTTTGCCATGTTAAAAGTCGCGAAGAAATGCAAAGAAGGAAGCGCCGGGACCTTCGAGTTTGGGGCCGCAATGGGCGAGGCATTCCGAAGCAGCAGAGACGTCGTCGCATTCGGACCGTTTCGCCTGTTCATCCCGCAGCGTCGGGTCGAGAGATCGGGTGAACCGCCGGAGCCCGTGGCGATCGGCGGCCGCGCGCTCGACCTTCTGATCGCCCTGACCGATCGGGCCGGACAGGTCGTGGGGCGGCGGGAGCTGATCGACCTCGTCTGGCCGGATGTCGTCGTCGAGGATTCCAATCTTCGGGTGCAGATGACCGCCCTCAGGAAGGCGCTGGGCGGCGGCGCGGACGATCCCCAGTACATCGTCAATGTTCCCGGCCGCGGCTACAGCTTCGTCGCGCCGATCCGGCGCTCCGTCTCGGATAGCGCCGCGCCGGCCCGCGCGGGATCTCCAGAACCTCTGACGCCTTCGGCACCCCAGCGGCTCCTGATCGGCCGGACGCAGACCGTCGCCGCGCTGGCCTCGCAACTCTTGTCGCAGCGCTTCGTCACCATTGTCGGACCCGGCGGCATCGGAAAAACCAGCGTCGCCATGGCGGTCGCCGACGAGCTGCGACGGGAATTCGGCGACGACGGGGTCCGCTTCGTCGATCTCGGCTCGCTGGCCGATCCGGCAGATGTCGCGAGCGCGGTCGCATTGGCGCTCGGATGCTTCGTCCAGGGTGTCGATTCCGAGCTGTCCATCCTGGCCTTTCTGCCCGGCAAGCGGATCCTGATCGTGCTCGATTGTTGCGAGCATGTGATCGCGGCCGTCGCGCGGCTGACCGAGCGCCTTTTCCGCGGCGCGCCGTCGGCGCACCTTTTGGCGACCAGTCGCGAGGCGCTGCGCGCGGAAGGCGAGAACGTGCATTTGCTCGTGCCGCTCGCCGCTCCGCCGGACACCGCGCCGTCCGTCGCCCAGGCGCTGGCCTCGCCGGCGGTGCAGCTCTTCATGGAGAGGGCGGCGTCCAGCGGATATCGCGCCGAGCTCGGCGCCGGCGAAGCCCCGATCGTCGCGAGCATCTGCCGCCAGCTCGATGGGATCGCGCTGGCGATCGAGATCGCCGCCAGCCGCGTGGGCACTTTCGGCATCCGGGGAACCGCCGATCTCCTCGACAGCGGCGCCGGGCTGCTTCTGCAAGGCCGGCGCGGCGCGTCGCCCCGGCATCAATCGCTGCAGGCCCTGCTCGACTGGAGCTTCGGCCTGCTATTGGCAGACGAACAGAAAATCCTCTGCCGGCTGTCCGTGTTCGTCGGCCAGTTCACGCTGGAGGCGGCGCATGCCGTCGCCGGCGACGCCGATAGCAGCACGCAGTCGGTCGCCGGCGCGATCGCGAGCCTGGTGGACAAGTCCCTCGTCCAGATATCGTCGGCCGGCGGATCGACGCATTACCGCCTTCTGGACACGACACGCGCCTATGCCGCCGCCCGGCTCGCCGAAGGCGACGAGGCCGAAGCGATCGCAAGACGTCACGCCCGATATTTCGCCGCCCTGCTCAAGGCCGGCGAGGCCGCGGAAGCGGGCTTTTATCCCCGCAACGTCACCGCCTACCTGCCGCATATGGGCAATGTCCGCAACGCGCTGGAATGGAGCTTTTCGGCGTCGGGCGACCGTGCCATCGGCGTCGAGCTCGGCGCGCGGGCGGCTCTGCTGTTCCTGGAGGTCTCCCTGTTCGCCGAGTGCCAGCGGTGGTGCCTGCGGGCCTTGGGGGCGCTGGATGAAACGGATCGCGGGACGCAGCGGGAGCTGGAGCTCCAGGAAGCTCTGGCGACATCGTTCATATATGCCGGGGGCGACGGCGAAAAATTCCGCGCAGCCATCGAGCGCGGCCTGGAGATCGCCGAGACCTTGCAGGATTGCCGCCATCAGCTTCACCTGCTCGGCGAACTCAATGTGATCCTGTCGCGTCGCGGCGATTTCAGCGGCGCCTTGGCGGTGGCCGAACGAAGCGTCGCCATCGCCAAGGCCAAGGGAAATGCATCCGACGCCGCCGCCGCCGCATGGATGCTGGGCTCGGCGTATCACCTGACGGGCGACCAGGCGGCGGCGCTCCGGAACTGCGAGTTCGGCTTTCGGCTGATATCGAACGCCGCGGAAGCGAAGATAGGCTTCGTCGGGACCGACTACAGAATAAGAGGCTTCGTTATTCTCGCCCGCGCCTTGTGGCTGAACGGGCTTGCCGACCGGGGCCGCCAGGTCGCGCGCGACGGCATCGCGGTGGCGGACGGCTCCGGCCACATCGCGGCGCGCTGCGTCGCGCTTCTTTATTCCGCGCCCGTTTTCCTCTGGAGCGGGGATTTGGAGGCCGCTTCGCATCACACCGAAGCGTTGTTCGAACAGGCCGAAAAATATTCTCTTGCCTCCTTTCGCGCCGGCAGCCTTTCGCTGAAGGGCCAGCTCATGCTCGCGCATGGCGAAATCGGGCCGGGCGTGGCGCAGTTGCGGGACGCACTGCAGGCCATGGAGGACAGCCAGCATCACATCATGACGTTGGCGACATGGAGCGCCCTGGCCGATGGGCTGGCGCGCTCCGCGCGGCCCGACGATGCGCTTGCCACGATAGACGAAGCCCTGGCGCGGGCCGAGACGTCCAAGGAGGTGTTGTGGCTGCCGGATTTGCTGCGGACGCGCGGTGAGGTTCTGCTGACGCTGCCGCGGCCGGATCCGGCCGCCGCCGAGGAATCGCTGCTCCGCTCGATCGATTGCGCCGCCAGGCAATCCGCCTTGAGCTGGGAACTGAAAGCGGCGATCCCACTCGCGCGTCTGTGGCGAGACCAGGGCCGCGCCGGCCAGGCGAGAGCGATGCTCGAAGACCTTCATGGCCGGTTCACGGAAGGTTTCGCAACCCAGAACCTCGTTGCCGCGCGCCGGCTTCTCGACGAGCTCGGAACGGCCGCCTGAGGCGCGCTTTCGTTCGGCATCCGTCCTGATGTGAAAATTTAGCAACAATTTACAACGCTGAACTCGCATCGCGACGCGATGCGCGGGAATCTCCAGGCGCAGAAATTCGCCATGCCGGAGGGTCGCCATGCCTGGTCCAGTTGCGTGTACGGCAATCGCGGGCGCGGGACGTTTCGCGCGGTCCGGCGGCAGGCCCCGGCGGGCTGTTTCGAACCGGGACATGCGTTGTTGGACGCGACCGTCCAATGCCGGTGACAAATGTTCAAGAAATTCTTCCCCGGTGGGGGAATATACGCCGTGCCTCGGCGGAGGAATGCTAGGTCGATCGCATGAGTGCGATCAGCGACGGCCGAAGGCCGCGGTGCCCTTCTTCGGAGTTGCGTCATGACTGACACGACACTCGCTTCGACACACGAACACGCACCCGCCGGCATGGATGTCCTGCGCTATACCCGGCCGACCGCCATGGACGTCAGCGGGGCGCATATCGCGCACGAGGTCAACCAGCCGCTGGCCGCGATCCTGATCAACGCGAATGTCGCCATGCTGTGCCTGACGAAAGGCACGCCGGATCTCGACGAGGCCAAGCAGGCCATCGAAGACATCATCGGAAGCACCCATCGCGCCTCTGCCGTCGTCAGATGCGTTCGCGACCTCATCCGGGACGTCCCTCCCGTGGTGGCCGACATCGACATCAACGACGTGATCGAAGACGTCCTCAAGCACATGCGCTTCGACCTGCGCCGCCACGGCGTCGCGGTCGAGACCGAACTCGTCGAAGCGCTCGCGCCGATCGAGGGCGATCGCGTGCAATTGGAACGGGTCGTCGCCAACCTCGTCGCGAACGGCATCGACGCGATGAGCGCGGTGAAGGACCGGCGGCGAACGCTGCGGATCAGCACGCAGCTCACCGAGCGGTCCGAAGTGCTGATCGCCGTCGAGGACACCGGCACGGGAGTCGATCCGGCGAACATCCACCGCATCTTCGATCCGCTGTTCACCAGCAAGGTCGACGGCATGGGCCTGGGGCTGTCGATCTGCCGGTCCATCGTCGAAGCGCATGGCGGCCGGTTGTGGGCGACGCCCAGCCATCCGCACGGCAGCGTATTCCGCTTCGTCATTCCGGCCGCGTCGCCGCAGGGCGATGCGCGCGCGCCGCGCATCAGGTCGCGAAGCGCGGCCTGCATGACGACGCTGCCGCGCAAGAGCCGGGGACGGACGGACTTCGACCGGACGGACGCGCCGGGCCGGGATTCGGACCTGGTGACCTAAACCAAGGTATCGCCCGGGCAAACGCAAAGGGGGGCGGCGCAGCCGCAGGTGCAATCGAAAGCAGGAGCGTCCAATTCCATCCTCTTGCGCGACGGGGGCAACCGCCAGACCGCAACCCAGGAGCCAGAATATGAATACGCCCAAAGCCTGCTTGGCCTTCGTGGCCGCTTCCCTCCTTGCAACCGCCGCGCCGATCGCCGCGAGCGCCGCCCCGGTGAAGAACATCGTGCTCGTCCACGGTGCCTGGGCGGACGCGTCGGGCTGGAAGGGCGTCTACGACATCCTCTCCAAGAAGGGTTTCCATGTCGCGATGGTGCAAGAGCCCGAGACCTCGCTCGCCGACGACGTCGCCGCGACGCGGCGCGTGATCGACCAGCAGGACGGCCCCACCATCCTCGTCGGACACAGCTATGGCGGCTCGATCGTCACCGAGGCCGGCGTCGATCCGAAGGTCGTGGGCCTGGTCTATGTCGCGGCGCATGCGCCGAATGTGGGCGAAGACGAATCGGCCCTCGGCGCGAAGACGCCGAGCGTCCTGGCCAAGCTGTCCGGAGCGATCGTGAAGTCGCCGGACGGGTTCACCCATCTCGCCCCGGAACTCTTCGTGAAGCATTTCGCGCCCGATCTGCCGCACGCGCAGGCCGTGTTCATGTCGCATTCGCAGGTCTACGCCCAGGCCTCGGTCTTCGCGACGCCGCTCACGGCCGCCGCCTGGACAACCAAGCCGAGCTGGGGAGTCATCGCCGGCGGCGACCAGATCATCAACCCCGATCTGGAGCGCTGGTACTACACGCGGGCCAAGAGCCACATCACCGAGATCAAGGGCGCCAGCCACGCGGTATACGCGTCGCATCCGGCCGAGGTCGCGGCGGTGATCGTCGAGGCCGCCCTGCACGCGGAGAATTCCACGGCCAGCGCCGAGCGCTAGGCGCGCCGCGGAGCACGGTCGGCGGCGATCGCCGGAAGTCCCGGGATCGCCGCCGTTCCGACCCACGATCTCTGACCTCGGACATGCGAAAGCCGTCCAGGAGCGAACATGACGACGAATTGGCAACAGGGCCGCGACGCGCGCCAGGCCCGCCTGGAGGCCGGCGCGAAATTCGCGCAAGGCAAGCTCGTCGCGGCGCGTGACGTCACGCGCCTGCTCGAAGCCGTCCTGCGGCCCGGCGACCGGGTCTGCCTGGAAGGCGACAACCAGAAACAGGCGGACACGCTCTGCGCCGCGCTGGTCGCGGTCGACCGCGCCAGGGTGAACGATCTGCACATGGTGCAGTCCGGCGTCGTCCTGCCCGAACATCTGGACCTGTTCGACAAGGGCGTCGCCAAGAGGCTCGACTTCGCCTATTCGGGCCCGCAAGCGGCGCGCATCGCGACCATGCTGTTCGGCGGCAAGATCGACCTCGGGGCGGTGCACACCTATCTCGAACTCTTCGCGCGCTATTTCATCGACCTCACACCGAACGTCGCGCTGATCGCGGCGGTGAGCGCCGACCGCGAGGGAAATCTCTATACCGGCCCGAACACCGAGGACACGCCGACCATCGTGGAGGCCACCGCCTTCAAGGACGGCGTCGTCATCGCCCAGGTGAACGAGATCGTCGACAAGGTGCCGCGCGTCGACATCCCGGCCGACCGGGTGCATTTCGTCGTCAAGGCGGACAAGCCGTTCTTCGTCGAGCCGCTCTTCACCCGCGATCCTGCCGCGATCACCGAAGGCCAGATCCTGACCGCCATGCTGGCGATCAAGGGCATCTACGCGCCCTATGGCGTCAAGCGGCTGAACCACGGCATCGGCTTCGATACCGCGGCGATCGAGCTTCTGCTGCCGACCTATGGCGAGAAGCTGGGGCTGAAGGGCAAGGTGGCGACGCGCTTCGCGCTCAACCCCCATCCGGCCCTGATCCCGGCGATCGAATCGGGCTGGGTCGAGCAGATCCATTCCTTCGGCTCGGAAGTCGGGATGGAGAACTACATCCGCGCCCGGCCGGACATCTATTTCACCGGCCCCGACGGTTCGCTGCGCTCGAACCGCGCCTTCAGCCAGACGGCGGGCCTCTATGCCTGCGACATGTTCATCGGCTCGACCTTGCAGATCGACCTGCAGGGCAATTCCTCGACCGTCACGACCTCGCGCGTGTCGGGCTTCGGCGGCGCGCCGAACATGGGCGCGGATGCGCGGGGCCGGCGCCATCCGAGCGGCCCCTGGCTGCAGGCCGGCAAAGAGGCCGATCCCGACGGCGCGCCCCTGCTGCGGCGCGGCCGCAAGCTGGTGGTGCAGATCGGGGAGACCTTCGGCGACAAGAACGTGCCGCTGTTCGTCGAGCAGCTCGACGCCATCGCGCTGGCCGAGAAGCTCAAGCTCGATCTCGCGCCGGTGATGATCTATGGCGACGACGTCACGCATATCGTGACGGAAGAGGGCATCGCGAATCTCCTGCTGTGCCGCGGCGCCGAGGAGCGCGAGCAGGCGATCCGGGGCGTCGCCGGCTACACCGCGATCGGCCGCGGCCGCGACGCGAAAGCGGTCCAGCGCCTGCGCGAGCGCGGCGCGATCACGCGGCCGGAGGATCTGGGCATCGATCCGCTCGATGCCGATCGCAGCATGCTGGCGGCGCGCTCCATCAAGGACCTCGTCCACTGGTCGGGCGGGCTCTACGCGCCGCCGTCGAAATTCCGCAACTGGTGAGAAGGGGAACGGCGCCATGGAAGATCTGAATTTTCATCACACGGTCGGGCAGCGTGCCGGCGGCGCCCGGAAGATGGCGATCATCGGCGTCGTGGCGTCCGGCAATCTGGAGGTGCTCGCGG
Organism: Rhizomicrobium sp.; assembly: GCA_037200985.1. NCBI lineage: Bacteria > Pseudomonadati > Pseudomonadota > Alphaproteobacteria > Micropepsales > Micropepsaceae > Rhizomicrobium > Rhizomicrobium sp. The sequence continues at coordinate 2,227,606 of JBBCGJ010000001.1, read as the reverse complement.
AGCGCGTGCTGCCCGATGGCGAATGCCTGGTGGAGATCAAGACCGCGGCCGAGGGCTTCGGCGAGGTGTGGAGCGCCGTGATCGCCGACTTCGTCGAGCGCTACCCGACGGGCGGGCTCAGGTTCTCCATCAATGACGGCGGCGCGCGGCCGGACACCGTCGCGCTCCGCCTGGCGCAGGCGGTCCGCTTGATGGAGGACGGCCGATGAGCGCAGTCCATTCCCCGTCCGACGAAATGACGAGCTGGTACGAGGTCTCGGCGCGTAGGCGCGTCGACCTGCTGCTCGATGCGGGAAGCTTCGGGGAGTTCATCGGGCCGGAACAGCGCGAGATCAGCCCGCATCTGAAAGTGTTCGATCTCCCCGAGGAATTCGACGACGGCATCGTCGTCGGCCGCGGCATGCTGGGCGGATCGTCGGTGTTCGTCGCGGCGCAGGAAGGCCGCTTCATGGGCGGCGCCTTCGGCGAAGTGCATGGCGCCAAGCTGACCGGCCTGCTGCGCGCCGCGCGGGACATCAAGTCCGTCCCGGTGCTGATCCTGTTCGATACCGGCGGCGTGCGCCTGCAGGAGGCCAATGCCGGCGAGCTCGCCATCGCCGAGATCATGCGCGCCGTCATCGAAGCCCGGCTTGCGGGCGTCAAGGTTGTGGGGCTGATCGGCGGCCGCGCCGGATGCTATGGCGGCGGCGGTTTGATCGCCGCCTGCTGTTCGGCGCTCGCGGTGTCGGAGCAGGGCCGCATCGCGGTGTCCGGCCCGGAGGTCATCGAGACCAATCGCGGCGTCGAGGAGTTCGATTCCAAGGACCGCGCGCTGGTCTGGCGCACCATGGGCGGCAAGCATCGGCGGCTGCTCGGCGGCGCCGACGCCTTCGCCGACGATACCGTTCTGGCTTTCCGCGCCGCCGCTTTGGACCTGCTCGGTTCGGTCGGCGGTTTCGGTGTCGACATCCTGCGTGCCGAGCAGGCGCGCCTGGAAGACCGGCTGAAGCGGTTCGGCGCCTGCGCCGATGCCCTCGACATCTGGGCGGCGGAGGGCATCGCGGACGCCGCCGCGATCCCGGGAATGCCCGCGGGTCAATTCATCCTGATCGCCGACAGAGTGCGGAAGGACCAGCCATGATGCTCGATGATGTCCTTGCCGCGCTGTTTCCCGGCGGCCATGACGTGAAGACCGATGGCGGCGTGCTGTTCGGATCGGGTGCGTTGCGCGCCGGCGGCCGCGCCCTGGTCATCGGCGTCGCGAATCGGACGGCGGTGGGCGTGGATGAGGCGATCCGCCTGTCCCGGTTCGTCCTGGATTCGCTCGAGACCGGCAGCGGTCCGATCCTGGTCGTCGTCGACAGCGACAGCCAGCGCATGAGCAAGCGCGATGAACTCCTGGGGCTGAACGAGTTTCTCTCCCATCTCGCCAAATCCCTCATCTTCGCGGACATCCAGGGGCGGCCGACCATCGGTCTGCTTTACGGCCACACCGCCGCCGGCGCGTTCCTGGCGACGGCGATGGCGACGCGCGTGCTGGTGGGATTGCCGGGCGCCACTCCGGCCGTGATGGACCTGCCGTCGATGTCCAAGGTGACGAAGCTGTCGATGGAGGTCCTCGAGGCGAAGGCCAAGTCCACGCCGGTGTTCGCGCCGGGCCTGCAAAATCTCGCACAGACCGGGGCGGTGCATCTGACCTGGGAGCCAGCCGTTCCGCTGGTCGACCAGCTGGAGGCGCTTCTCGCCGACATGCCCGATGCCCGCGACCGGCGGGGCGAGCTCGGCAAGCAGCGCGGCGGCCGGTTGAAGGCACGGGATATCGCGGAGCGCGTCCATGACCTTGCACTTCAGACCCATTGACCGGCCGATGCGCCGGCACGAGCTGATCTATGTCAGCCTGGCGGCGTGGCATTCGCTGCTCGCGACCCGGAAGGATCTGGCCGCCGAACCGCTCGTGGCGCAGTGGGTCGACAAGGGCTGGCCGTTGATCGGGCGGCGCGCCGCGCCCGGCGAGCGTCCCGGCGTTCCCCTGGGCCTGCCATTGCCGCCTTCCGCCGGCAAGCGGCGGCTGTCCTTCGTCGTGCCGCCCGAGCATATCGTCTCGACCGCGCCGCCGCCGACGCTGAGTTCGGTCAGCCGCCTGGCGCCGCGCGCCTGGTGGCCGGCCCTCTACGATCTCGACGAACTCGCCGCGGAACACGGCGTGGACGCGCGCGTGTTCGGCAGCCTCGCCTGGCACGCGCTCACGGGCCTGGACTACCTGACCGGCCGCTCCGATCTGGACCTTCTGCTGCACGTCCATCGCGATACGGATCTTCCCTGCCTCACCGCGGGCATCGCGGCGATCGAGGCCTCGGCGCCGATGCGCGTGGACGGCGAACTGATCCGCGACGATGGCGCCGCCGTGAACTGGCGCGAAATCCGGACGGGCGCGCGCGAGATCCTGGTCAAATCCGCCCGCGGCGTCGCCCTGCTCGATGCGCGCCTGTTCCTCCGCGAGGAGATGTCGTCATGACGCCCGGTCCGGCGCCGGGCGTGGCCCGCCCTCGTCCTTCGGTGGCGCGCCCGTGGCACATCCGCGGTGCCGGCGCCATCGCGGCCAGCGCCGTCGACTGCCTTCTGCTGGAGCTGGAGACCTGGCCGAAGCCCGGCCTCGTGAGTCACATCGACTCCGGCAGTCACGCCGATATGGACGTGGACACGTTCCGCCGCAGCGCCGCGGCCATCGAGCCCCACTTCGGCGCCCTGGCGGATGCCGGCGCGCGCGGCGAGGGGATGGGACGTCTGAGGATCATCGGTCTGGAAGCCGAGGCCGCCATGTTCGCCGCGACCTCGGGGATCAACACGCATCGCGGCGCGATTTTCGGTCTGGGCCTCCTCTGCGCGGCGGCCGGCGCGCGGGCCGCCGGATGGAGCGATCCGACATGGTCCCTGGGCGATACGGTTTCGCAGCTTTGGGGTGCGAGCATCCTCGACGGTCCCGTGCTTCTGCACAGCCACGGCAGCGGGGCGCGCCGCCGCTTCGGCGCCGGCGGCGCCCGCTTGGAAGCGGCAAGGGGATTTCCCAGCGTCTATGGCGTGGGCGTACCCGCCCTGCGGCGCGGCGCCCGCAAGGCGCCCGACGACTGCGAGGCGGCGCGGGTCGAAGCCTGTCTGGCGCTGATCGCGATCCTCGAAGACACCAACCTGCTGCATCGCGGCGGACCGGCGGGCCTTCGCTTCGCTCAGCGGGCCGCGCGGCGCTTTCTCGAGGCGGGCGGCGTCGGCCAGCCGGGCTGGCGCGCCCATGCCCAATCGATCCATGAGAATTTCGTCGCGCAGAGGCTCAGTCCCGGCGGCTCGGCCGACCTGCTCGCCATGACCCTGTTCGTCCATGCGAATGAAAGACCGCCGTGGCGATGACCGAAGCGATCCTGCTGGCGTTGGCGCCGGTGTTCTTCGTGCTGCTGCTCGGCTATGGCGCCGGGCGGTATCGTCTCGTCGAGAACCACCATGTCGACGGGCTCAATGCGCTGGTCATGAGTTTCGCCCTGCCGGCGTCGCTGTTCGTTGCGACGGCCAGCGCCCCGCGCCGCGAGATGCTGGCGCAGGCGCCGCTGTTCGTCATCTTCGGCGGCATGATGCTGGCGGTGTTCCTCGCCTGGTATTTCTATTCCCGGGCCTTTGCGCAGACCTCCAAGGCCGACGCGTCGCTGCAGGCGCTGACCATCGCCTTCCCCAACCTCGCGGGCGTCGGCCTGCCCATCGCCTCGTCGGTGATCGGACCCGGCGGAACGGTGCCGCTGGCGGTCGCGCTGGCGGCCGGCTCGATCATCATCAGTCCGCTCTCGCTGATCCTGGTCGAGATGAGTCTGCACAAGCCCGAAGCAGCGACCGGCTCCCGGGCGATGCGAATTCTCGGCGCACTCAGGCGCGCGGTCACCAAGCCTGTCGTCCTGGGCCCGGCGCTCGGCATCCTGTTCTCCCTGACCGGCTTGTCGCTCGATCCCGTCGCGCGGGCGTGCCTGAGGCTCGTCGGCGAGGCGGCTCCCGGAGTCGCGCTGTTCCTGACGGGCCTGGTTCTGTCGTCGCAGGCGTTCCGGCTGGACTGGAACGTGGTGGGCGCGACCGGCCTGGCCGACGTCATCCGGCCGCTGCTGACGGCCGCCATCGTCTTCGTCCTGCCTGTGCCCACGGACGTCGCGAAGATCGCGATCCTGCTCGCCGCGGTGCCGTCGGGATTCTTCGGGATATTGTTCGCCGTGAATTATCGTTTGGACTCCGCGAGCGCCGGCTCCATGGTCACCGCCAGCACCGTGTTCAGCATCGTGACCATGGCGGTCGCGATCGGGGTGCTCTATCCGCAGTGAGGCGGCGCCATGACGCTTGCGATCCTGTGCTCCGGACAGGGCCGGCAGCATCCCGGCATGTTCGCCCTGACCGGCGAGGCGCCGGAGGCGGCTGGCCTGTTCGCGCACGCGGCGACGTTGCTGCGCGGCCGCGATCCGCGCGAGCTTGTCCGCACCGAAAGCAGCGAGGCCCTGCATCGCGACCGCGCCGGTCAGATCCTCTGCACGCTGCAGGCCCTGGCCGCGGCGGCGGCGCTGCGCGAGACGCTGCCGGGCGGGATCGTCGTTGCCGGATATAGCGTCGGCGAGGTGGCGGCCTGGGGCGTCGCAGGTCTTTTGGACATGACCGACACGCTGGATCTCGTCGCGCGCCGGGCCGACGCGATGGACGCACACTCGCTGCCCGGGGACGGGATGCTGTTCGTCCGCGGCCTCTCGCGCGACGCCGTCGACGGATTGTGCGCACGCCACGATGCCGCGGTCGCGATCGTCAACCCCGGCGATGCCTTCGTGATCGGCGGAAGCCGCGCGGCGCTGAACGGCCTCGCCGCCGAGGCGAAAGCGATGAACGCGTCCAGGGTCGACGTTCCGGTGGAGGTGGCATCGCACACCAAGCGGCTCGCCGCGGCCTCCGTCGAATTCCGCGAAATCCTCCGCCGTGTTCCGGTGAAACCCGCGCCGCCATCCGGCACGCGCCTTCTGAGCGGGATCGATGCCTCGCCGGTGCTCGATGCCGAGAGCGGCCTCGACAAGCTGGCGACCCAGATATCGCACACGGTGCGGTGGGCCGACTGCCTGCAGGGCTGCATCGAAGCCGGCGCGACGGCCTTTCTCGAACTCGGCCCCGGCGCGGCGCTGCGCGGGATGGCGGCGGACACCTATGGCGGCGTCGAGGCCCGGTGCCTGGAAGATTTCAGAAGCCTGTCAGGCGCGCGCTCCTGGCTGGCGCGGATCGGCGCGGAAGGGACGTAACGTCAGCTTCGAAGCGTTTCCTTTTGACGGCGCGCGTGCGATTCCTATTCGCCGATTTTCCGAAAGGTTGCGTCCATGTCGCGACGGCCGAACTTCCTCGTCATCGTCGCCGACGATCTCGGGTTTTCCGATCTGGGCGCGTTCGGCGGCGAGATTTCGACGCCCCATCTCGACGCGCTGGCGCTTGCCGGCCTGCGCTTCACCGACTTCCACACCGCGCCGGCCTGTTCGCCGACGCGCGCCATGCTGCTGACCGGCACCGACCATCACATCGCGGGCCTGGGCACGCTGGACGAGGTCGCAGCCAAATCGCAGCGTGGCCAGCCGGGCTATGAGGGCTATCTCAACAGCCGCGTCGTGACGGTGACGGAGCTGCTGCGCGAGAGCGGCTATCGCACCTTCATGTCGGGCAAATGGCATCTCGGGATGACGCTGGAGACCTCGCCGCATGCGCGCGGCTTCGAGCGATCCTTCGCGCTGCTGCCCGGCGCGGCCAATCACTATGCGTCGTCGCCCAAGGCCGGGACGGGCTTTCGCCGCCAGGACACACTCTACACCGAGGACGACAAATTCGTCGGCCTGCCCGAGGATTTCTATACTTCGGACGGGTTCACCGACAAGCTGATCTCTTATCTGGACGAGCGCCCGAAGGACGGGGCGCCGTTCTTCGCCTATCTTGCTTTTTCCGCGCCGCATTGGCCGCTGCAGGCGCCGGACGATCTGATCGCCAAATATCGCGGCCGCTACGATGCCGGACCGGATGCGCTGCGCGCCGCGCGGCTGAAGCGGCTGATCGAGCTCGGCCTGTGCGCGCCGGACGTCGTTCCCCATCCCGTCGTGGCGCGGTCCAAGCCATGGGACGAGTTGAACGCCGAAGAGCGCGCGGTCTCGGCGCGCACGATGGAAGTCTACGCCGCGATGGTGGAGCGCATCGACTGGAATGTCGGGCGGCTGGTCGAACATCTGAAGGCGCGGGGGGATTTCGACGACACGGTGATCCTGTTCCTGTCGGACAATGGCGCCGAGGGCGCGCTGATCGAGGCCGTGCCGGTGTTCGGGCCCTATCTCATGGAATTCATCGCCCAGCACTACGACAACCGGCTGGAGAATATCGGCCGGCCGAACTCCTATGTCTGGTACGGCCCGCGCTGGGCCCAGGCGGCGACGGCGCCGTCGCGGCTGTACAAGACGCACACCTCCGAAGGCGGCATCCGCGTCGTGGCGTTCCTCGCCGGCAAGCCGTTCGAACGGCAAGGCGCGATCAGCGAGACCTTCGCCACCGCGATGGACGTCGCGCCGACGCTGCTCGACCTGGCGGGCGTGGAGCATCCCGGCCGCCGCTGGCGGGGCCGCGATGTCGTGGAGATGCGCGGGCGCTCGCTGGCGCCTTATCTGCGCGGCGCGGTGGACAGCGTGCACACCGATGCGGTCGCCACGGGCTGGGAATTGTTCGGGCGCTGCGCCATCCGCCGCGGCGACTGGAAGGCGCTTCTGTTGCCGCCGCCCGACGGACCGGGGCGCTGGCAGCTCTACAATCTCTCGCGCGACCCCGGCGAGACGAACGACCTGGCGGAGGCCGAGCCGGAGCGTCTGGCGGGACTGGTCGCCGATTGGGATCGCTATGTCGAAGAAACCGGCGTGCTGATCGTCAACGTGGCGACGTGAGGCGCAATCGCGCTACACTCGCACGGGGCTGTCGATCATAGGGCATTCGTGAGGTTTGTTTTCCGGTTGTTGGTGCTCGCGCTGGCTGCCGCGAGCCAATTTGTGTCCGCGGCTGCGGCCGACGATGAGGTCGGGCGCGGGCCGGCCGCGCGCTGGGTTCAGGATCTGCCCGTCCCGCAGCCGCGGGCCGCGCGCATGCGCCAAGTGGCGAACGGCGTCTACGATCTCTTGTCCGACACCCAGGTCCGGCCGGACGGCGCGCACGAGACCTTCTTCAGCCGCAGCGTCTATCTCGTCACCGACCGCAACGGGCTGGAACAGGCGGCGCGGGTCGACATCGACTACGATCCGGCCTTCGACCATGTCGTGCTGAACCGGCTGCGCGTCCTGCGCGGCGGCAAGGCCTATGACCGCCTGCCCGGCGCGAATGTCCGCTTGATGGAGCGCGAATCCGATTCCGACAGCGGCATTTTCGACGGGGTGAAGACGGTTCATGTCGAGATCGACGACGTCGAGGTCGGCGATATCGTCGACGTCTCCTATAGCTGGGAGTCGCGCCTGCCGTTCTGGCCCGATCAGTTCTTCGCCAGCTTCAAGACCGAATGGTCGGTGCCCCTGGAGATGATGCGCTACCGCGTGCTGTGGCCGGCGGCCCGGCCGCTGACGATCCGAAACCGCAAGACGGCGTTGAAGCCGGTGCTCGCGCATGACGGCACGCTGGTATCCTATGAGTGGCGCAGCGTCGATGGCGAGCCGGTTGCCGGCGAGGACGGCACGCCCGACTGGTATCCGACCTGGGGTTCGATTTCGCTGTCGAGCTTCACCTCCTGGGGCCAGGTGGTGGACTGGGCGATGCCGCGCTACGCGGCGGGCGCTTTGCCGGCTGAGCTCGCGGCGCGGGTCGACGCCATCGCGCGCAAATACCCGAAACCCGGCGACCGCATCACCGAGGCGGTGCGGCTGGTCGAGGACGATCTGCGCTATGTCAGCCTTTCGATCGGCAACAATTCTTTCCGGCCGCGCAGTCCGGCAGAAACGTTCCGGTCCGGCTACGGCGATTGCAAGGACAAGTCCGCGCTTTTGGTCGCGATGCTGCGCCGCCTCGGCGTCGAGGCCTATGTCGCGCTCACCGACACCAAGACCGGTCCCGTGCTGCCGCAGATGGCGCCGGCGGCGAACATCTACGATCACGCCATCGTGGAGGTCAGGCTCGGGGGACGGTCGTATTGGATCGATCCCACGAGCGCGCATGCCGGCGGACGGTTCCCCGATCTGGCGCCGGTCGATTATGGCTGGGCGCTCCCGATCGCGCCGGGCCAGACGAGCCTCGAACACATGCCGAAGCCGCATCTGGCGGCGCCGAACTATCGCACGGTGGAGCGCTATGAGCTGTCGCAGGGATCGCGCCCGGCGCTGAGGCTGGGCGTGGTGACGACCTATACCGGCGCGCAGGCGGATTCGATGCGCAACGATCTCGCCAACAAGTCGCTGGCGAAAACGGACAGCAATTATTTGAATTTCTACGTCGGGATGTATCCGGGGCTGGTGCGCGAGAAGCCGCTGGCGGTCGCCGACGACCGCGACGCGAACCGGCTCGTCACGGTGGAGGCCTATCGCCTGCCGCCGGACGATCTTCGGCGCGGCAAGCTGCTGCGCAGTTTTCCGGTGAAGGCTTCGAGCCTCGACGCCTATGACAAGGTGCCGAGCGGCGCGCGGACCACGCCCTACCAGCTCCCGTCCGCGGTCAACAAGGAACACACCGTCGTTCTCGTGACGCCGGGTCGTCGTCCGCCGGCGCCGCCGGCGGCAGCCATCGACGGCGCGGCGTTCCGCTACGCGCTGAACGTGACGCGCAGCGGCGACACGCTGACGCTCGACTACCGGCTCGCCGGCCGCGACGACGACGTGCTGAAGGCCCCGGCGGTGCCGGGCGCCGCGAACGACGCCGACGCCGCAAGCAACAGCAATCGGTGGAATCTCGACCTGACGTCCATGGCGGGCGGCACGATCGGCGACGAGACCGGGACGTGGTGGCGCGCCTTCGTGCTGACCCTGCTGGTGCTGCTCGTGACGGCGGCGCTCCTGGCTGCGACGGCGTTCGCGGTGCGGCACGGGCTGCGCGCCGACGACGCCCATGCCGATGACGGATTTTTCTTTCCCGTCCACCCGGCGAAGTTTCTGCTCATGGGCCTGGCCACGGCAGGCCTCTATGCCGCGTTCTGGCTATGGAAAAGCTGGCGCTGGCAGCGGCGGCACGGTCAGCCGCTGATCCAGCCGTTCTGGCGCGCGGTGTTCGGCGTGTTCTGGCTCTATGCCTTGTTCCGCGCCGTGGATGCGCGCGGCCGCGTGGCGATGCCGCTGCGGATCGTGGCGATCGCCGCGGCATTCGCCTGTCCGGCCTGGGTTCTGCTCTGCGGGGTCCTGGGCGCCGATCCGCGCTATGCCGCGCTGGCGATCGTCCTGAACGCGCTGTCCTTCGTCTGGATGCTGCCGATCGTCGTCGCGGTGAACCGGCTGAACGCCGCCGAGATCCTGCGCGCCAATTCGCGCGTCACCGATCTGACCGGCGCGGCGGCGGCGGGCGGATTGGTTGCCTGGGTCGTTGTGCTGGTGCCGGCGCTGGCCGCCGGACCGTGGAAGGCGTTGGGACTGTTCTGAGACTTCGGCGCAGAACAACACCCGCCTCGGGAGACTCGCCGAGACGGGTGCCTTTCAGGGTGCTCCGTTGCGGGAGAGCGCCCCAATTTGCGTTCCGTTGGCGCGGAGATCGCTGCGCACGCGCGCGATGGTGTCGAGCAGTGCGTTGTGCGAGTTCTCGATGCTGGCGACGGTGCCGATCGCCGCGCCGAGCGCCGCGCAGTTCGACGCGCAGGCCTTGGCGGACGTATCGGAGATCGCGGTCGCGATCGTCGTGGGACGGCCGAAGCCGAGATCGGGCTGATGCGGAAACATTACCCAGACGAAACCGAGAGTGAGAAGCGCGCGAGGAATGAAGCCAAACATGTTCCGTGTCCGCAACGATGCGAGGTCACAGTGCAGACAACGCATGGCGCGCGCCATTCGTAGCGTCTGCTTAGGGTGGACTGCGTATTTTCCCCTAACGATGTCTTACCGTTCCGCGCGGCGTTTACGGGTTGGAAAGTTATGGCCCGCTGAAACTCAGCCTCGTTCGATTTCCTCGCGCAGCATCTCCAGTTCGAGCCAGCGTTCCTCGCCGGCGGCGAGATCGTGCTGGGTCTGCGCGAGTTCGGCCGAGAGCGCGGCGAACGCCGTGGGATCGCGCGCGTAGACGTCGGGCGTCGAGAGCCTGGTCTGCAATTCGCCGATGCGCTTTTCCAGCGCGGCGAGGCGGCCGGGCAATTTTTCCAGATCGTGCTTGTCGGTGAAATTCATCTTGCGCTTGGGCGGCGCGGCGATGCGCGGACGCTCCCTCGCCTCGGCGGCTTTCGCCGATCTGGCTTCCGCCTTCGCTTCGACGCCGCGGCCGCGTTGGGCGAGCATGTCGCTGTAGCCGCCGGCATATTGCACGAAGCTTCCGTCGCCCTCGGCCATCAGGATCGAGGTCGCGACGCGGTCGAGGAAATCGCGGTCGTGGCTGACCAGGATCGCGGTCCCCGGATAGTCGTCGATCATCTCCTCCAGAAGATCGAGCGTCTCCAGATCGAGATCGTTGGTCGGCTCGTCCAGCACCAGGAGGTTCGAGGGCTGCGCCAGCACCTTGGCGAGCAGCAGCCGCGCGCGCTCGCCGCCCGACAGCACCTTCACCGGCGATCGGGCCTGGGCGGCGGCGAACAGGAAGTCCTTCATGTAAGCGGTGACGTGGCGCATCTGGCCGGCGACCTCGATGTGATCGCCGCGTCCGCCGGTCAGCACGTTGGCCAGCGTGTCGTCGGGCGCGAGCACGACCCGCGTCTGGTCGAGCCGGGCCATCTTCACCGCGATGCCGATCTTGACGTTGCCGCCGTCGGGCGCGAGCTGTCCCGTGAGGAGGTTGACCAGCGTGGTCTTGCCGGCGCCGTTGGGTCCGACGATGCCGACGCGCTCGCCGCGGTGGATGCGCACCGAGACGTCGCGCACGACGGCCTTGTCGCCGAAGCTCTTGGAGATCCTCTTGGCGTCGATGACGCGGGTGCCGCCCTCTTCGCCTTCCGCGACCGTCATCTTGACGCTGCCGGTGACCTGGATCTGCTCGCGCCGGCCGGTGCGCAGGGCGCGCAGCTTGCCCAGGCGGCCCTGGTTGCGCTTGCGCCGGGCGGTGACGCCATAGCGCATCCAGTCTTCTTCCATGGCGATCTTGCGGTCGAGCTTGTGGCGCTCGATCTCTTCCTGGGCCAGCACCTCGTCGCGCCAGGGCTCGAAGGCGGCGAAGCTCTTCTCCAGCCGGCGCGTCACCCCGCGGTCCAGCCACACGGTGGCGCGCGACAGGTTCTCCAGGAACCGCCGGTCGTGGCTGATGAGCACCAGCGCCGATTTGAGCGCGGTCAGCTCGCCCTCCAGCCATTCGATCGCCGGCAGGTCGAGATGGTTGGTCGGCTCGTCGAGCAAAAGGATGTCCGGTTTCGGGGCAAGGGTGCGGGCCAGCGCGGCGCGGCGGGCCTCGCCGCCGGAAAGTTCCTCGGGCCGTTCCGCCCCCGAAAGCCCCAGCTTTCCGAGCAGGTAAAAGGCGCGCGCCGGGTCGTCGCCCGGCATCAGTCCGGCCTCGACATAGGCATGGGTGTCGGAAAAGCCCGCCAGGCTCGGCTCCTGGGCGAGGTAGCGGACGGTCGATCCGGGCTGCACAAAACGCGTGCCGTCATCGGCCTCCATCAGCCCGGCGGCGATCTTGAGCAGGGTGGACTTGCCCGAACCGTTGCGGCCGACGAGGCACAACCGCTCGCCCGGCGCGACCGAAAGCTCGGCCCCGTCCAGAATGGCGGAGTTGCCGAATGTCACGTGAATGTCTTGCAGGCTGAGAATGGGCGCGGCCATCGGCGCCTTATGTCAACATTTTAGCGGTTCTGCACGGCATTTCAGGGCTTGAAAAACGCCGTCATTGCGATCAGTTTCCCGTCCTTCCCCATGAAAGGATCATAAGGTTGAGCGGCATGCGTGGTTTCAAGGAAAAGGGCTTCAGCGACCGGCTTCAGGAACAGGCGAAGGCGAAGGCGGCCCTCTTGGAACGGGCGCGCGCCAAGGCGCCGCAGAACGACCCCGAATTCGAGAAGCGCCAGGCCGAGCGGCTGCGCATCGCGCAGGAGCGCGAGGCCCGCATCGCCGCCCGCGCCGCCGAGAAGGCCGAGGAGCTGCGCCGCGAAGCCGAGCGCAAGGCGGCGGAGGAAGCCACCAAGCTCGAAGCGGTGCGACTGGAAGCCGAGGCGCGCGAGCGCGCCAAGCGCGAGGAAGCCGACAAGCTGGTGCGCCTGCTCGAAGAGCAGAAGGCCGCCCGCGACGCCCGCTACGCGGCGCGCAAGACCCGGCAAAAGGGCAAGCGCTAGTAGATCGCCGATTTCAAAAACGGCGTCATGCCCCGCGAATGCGAGGCACCCAGTCGACGTTTGCCGCGGCGGCGCAGGATTTCCCAGGGTTCGCCGCAGTCGCGGCGGACGACACCTATTGGCTGCGGCCGCGCTCAATCTTCCGCCAACACGATAATCCGGTCCGCCGGTTCGTAGCTGAGCATCTCGGACCGCAGCGGGTTCACCAGCACGCCGCCCATGTTGCGGCCGTCGTCGCTCGCGCCGCTGCGCGAGCGGCGGTAGCCGATGGCGACCTCGCCGCGCCGGCGGGCCGCCTCGGCGATGGTGTGGAAGTTCACGGGTCGGTCGAGCGACACATAGTCGGCGGCGGCGCGCATGTAGATTTCCGAGCCTTCCTCGTCCAGGAGGTCGTCGAAGATCGCCGCCAGGTGCTCGTTCTCCGAAGCCTGGGCCAGCATCAGGCTGACCAGCTTGTTGCTGACCACGAAGTCGTCGGCGCGGGTGACTTCCGCAAGCTCGCGGTTGCGCACATCCGCCATCTCGCTGACCACGGTGGAATGCTTGTTCGCCTTCTCCGCGATCTTGCGCAGATGCAGCAACGTGACCAGGGTGCGCGTGTCGGCGGCCTGCGACGGCATATTGTCGGTGTAGCCCAGCACCATCACGTGGTCGTAAGCCGGTATGTCCAGCGCATCGAGCACGGCCCGGTGATCGGTGGCGGCGACGTGGTGTTCGACCGTCAGGTTGTCGCCCGCGAGCTTCAGCGCCGCGATCTCCGCCTCGAAATCCGGCGTGTCGGCGACCACGGTCAGCACCGAGCCGGGCGCGACATAGCGCGACAGCTCGAACGCGATGGCCGGCCCGCGCCGATTCCAGCCGAGGATCAGCGAGCGCTCTGCTTTCTTTTGCACCGGCGCGTAGATCGCGAACGCCGCTTCGTCGATCGCGGGCGGCGCGGCGGCGAGCGCGATCGCCGAATCGTCCTCCGCGATGACGATCGCACGCATGTCGGCTTCGAGCACCGTGTCCATCGGCGGATTGAGCTGGACGGTGCCGTCGGCACGGCAGATGCCGATCAGCGTGCAGCTGTCATAGGCCATCACCGCCTGTGCGAAGGTCTTTCCGGTCAGCGCCGGCTGCGGCGCGGTGTAGATCTCGCAGCCGTCGAAATCGAGCAGCTCGGAATACACCGCCGAAAGCCCGGATTGACGGCTGGAATGCACCACGATCTTGGAGATCAGGTCGTCGGCCAGCACGAGCTGCACCTCGTCGCCGCCGACCACGCGGGCCAGCTCGATGGTTTTCTCGTCGCGCACCTCGGCGGCGATGCGGTAGCGCGCCTCGCGCCGGCGCGGATCGTTGACCAGCGCCAGCACCGTCTTGACGACCTGGCTGTCGGCATCCTCGCCCTCGGGCGACAGCACGATGATCGAGCGCGAGCCTTCCGGGCTGACGATGCCGAGATCGTAGAGGTCCGTCGGATCGCCGCTGCGGCAGATCACGCGGGTGTTCTTGAGGTCCGGGACCTTGTCGGCGATGGCGTCCTCCATCTCGACCTTGTCCTTGTCGGCCATGATGACGATGCGGCCGCGCCGGCGGCTCTGGTTGGCGACGACCAGTTCGGAAATGATGTCGAAGATCGACGCCGACCAGTTGAGGATGACGGTATGGTCGTCCTCCAGTACCTTCGAACGGCCCTTGCGCAGCTCGTCCAGCTTGCCGTCGACGCCCGAGCTGATCACGCCGATCAGGGTCGAGACCACGAAAATGCCGGTCAGCGTCACGCCCAACATGACGATACGGAAGCCCCAGCCGGTGTCGCCGCCCATCGTGCCGGAATCCAGGGTGCGCATCAGCGATTCCCAGAACGCCTCGACGAAATTGAGCGGCTGGCCGCCTTCCTGCGAGAAGTGCGTGATCGTCAGCACCAGGCCGGCGAAGGCGATCATCACGAAGGAGACGACCGCCAGCCAGCCGATCACCGCGATCGGTCCGGCGGCCATCGACTTGTCGAATTCGTAGCGTAGCCTTTCGGCCACGGTCGCACGTGTGCTCATATATCCCCCAGGGCCTGCCGTCGCTCCAGCGACTGTTGCAGGTCCGTTGCTGCGTGTTCATATAGGGCAGGGAAGCGGTTGGAAAGTACGATGTCTGCATACAAGGGAACGAATGCCAGGTTCCGCGAGGAACATCTGGGGGCGTGGCGCCGCGACGGCGCGGTGGTGATCGCCGATTTCTTCACGCCGGAGGAAGTGGCCGCGGTGCAGGCCGATTTCGAAGCAGTGTTCGGCCGTCCGGAGCACGAGGGCGAGGAGCTGAACAAGAAGGGCGAGGGCCAGATCGGCCGTTTCCACCCGGCGCAGTTCAAGGACATCCAGCCCGTGCCGATCGACTGCTCGCCGGCGCTGAACCTGATCGGCGTGCATCCGGCGCTGATCGCCTTCGCCAAAGAGGCGCTGAAGACCGACGAGGTGCGCTGCTATCAGTGCCAGTCCTGGGCGAAGTTCACCGGCGATGCCGATTACGACCAGCCTTTCCACACCGATTTCTCCAACCACACGCTGACCGTGCCGTCGGAAGATGCGGCGAAGAATTCGGTCACCATTCTCTGCTATTTCAGCGACGTGCCCGACGATCACGGGCCGATGCACTACATCACGCGCCCCGACGCGGAGAAGGTGGCGGGGCCGGAGGCCTCGCTCGACTACGACCCGGAGCACCAGGCGGCGCTGCAGGAGGGTCTGTCGCGTTACGCGCGGTCGAGCGCGTCGACGGCGGGCACCGCCATTCCCTACACGATCGACATCTATCACCGCGGCACCAACCTGACTGCGCCGCAGGGCCACCGCTATGCGCTGATGACCTGCTTCAAGAAGGCGGGCGACGATTCGATCGATTTCACCGCCTGGCCGTTCCATCACATCAAGCCCTGGCACAAGATCTTCGACCACGCGTCGGTCGACCAGCTCGCCTGTTTCGGCGTCAAGCGTCCCGGCGATCCGTTCTGGACCGAAACGACGCTGGCGCGGGCGCAGACGCGCTATCCCAATTGGGATCTGACGCCGTGGCGCGAGGCGCTGGCCGCCAAGGTTGCCTGAGCCGGTCCTTCCCGACGTCCTGGAGCCCGGGCTGACGGTGGTGTTCTGCGGCACCGCCGCAGGCCGGATGTCGGCCGCGCGCAGACAGTACTATGCCCATCCGCAGAACAGGTTCTGGCGCATACTGCACGCGACGGGGCTGACGCCGCGGCTTCTTAGCCCCCACGAATACGCGCTGCTGCCGCGTTTCGGCATCGGCGCCACCGATATCGCCAAGCATGTCTCCGGCATGGACCACCAGTTGCCGAAAGGCAGCCTGGGCGCGGTCGCGCTCGACGATCTGCGCACGCGCATCATCGCGGTGAAGCCGAAACTGCTCGCCTTCACCAGCCTGGCCGGCGGCCGCCGTTTCCTCAGGTCCAAGGCCAAACACGGCAAGCAGCCCGAAACGCTGGGCGACACCGCGATCTGGATCCTGCCCTCGCCGTCGCCGGCGGCGCAGAATGCGTGGAACGAAAGCGTGTGGCATGCGCTTGCCAGGGATGTCCTTGCACATCGGAACGGCGGGATGGGCGCTGCCTGAGGCCGAGCGCGCGCGCTTCGGCGACGGCCCGTCCATATTGGCGCGCTACGCCACGCGGCTGAACGCGGTGGAGATCAATTCCTCCTTCTATCGGCCGCATCGGCCGTCGACCTATGCGCGCTGGGCGACATCGGTGCCCGGCGATTTCCGCTTCGCGGTGAAGGTGCCACGGGCGATCACGCATGAGCGCCGGCTCGCCGATTGCGCCGCGCCGCTGGGCGCGTTCCTGGACCAGTGCGGCGCGCTGGGGCCCAGGCTCGGGCCGCTGCTGGTGCAATTGCCGCCGAGCCTCGCCTTCGATCCGCATACGGATTTCTTCGCGGTCCTGCGGGAACGCTTCGCCGGCCGGGCGGTGTGCGAGCCCCGCCATCCGAGCTGGTTCACGCCGGCGGCCGATGCGCTGCTGAAAGGCTGGCACGTCGCCCGCGCCGCGGCCGATCCGGCGCGCGTCCCGCAAGCCGCCGAGCCCGGCGGCGATACGAGCTTCGCCTATTACCGCTGGCACGGATCGCCGCGCGTCTATTATTCGGATTACGCGCCGGCGCGGCTCGAGGCACTGGCGGCGCGGCTGCCGGCGAAGGCCTGGTGCATCTTCGACAACACCGCGCTCGGTCACGCCACCGCGAACGCGCTGGCGCTGCGCGAGCTTACGGCTCGATAGGCAGGCCGGCGCAGCGCTCGCGGGCCCGCACCGGATTGCACGCCGCGATGACGCCGTCGGGCATGCGCGTCTGGTACGTGCCGAAACGCGTATCGGGACGCATATAGTCGGTCGAGACATATTGCGCGCCCGACGTCAGGGCCTTGTCGCGGCGGCTGGTGTCGTTGGCGCGGGCCTCTTCGGTGTCGGCGTCGGCGCGGGTGCGCACCAGGAAGCCCTTCTGGACGTCGGCCGCGATGCGGGGCTGATCGGCCGTCTCGTTCAGCGTGAGATAGGCGGCGGCCGGCGAATCCTCCTTCGCGTTGACGAACATCACGCGGCCTTCGAGCGATTTGCGCCCGCCGATATAGGCCGCGACCTTGTCGCCCTCCTCGTCGAGCGCGAAGATGAATTTGCCGCGCGACTCGCCCAGCGTCGGCCAGCCATTGGCCAGCACCGCGTCGCGCAAGGTCGGCGCCGAGCCCTGCACCTGATCGGGCGTCACGAGCTGGTCGCGTGAGAAGACCGACAGGATTTCCGCGTCCAGCGCATCGAAGGCGGCGGTGTCGAATTTGAGCGGCGTGACCGAGCCCGGCATCGCGATCTCGTCGTCCTTGGCGTTCAGCGTGACGAGGATCGGAACGTGATCGGGGTGCGCCGCCGACCACGTCTTGAGGTCGGTCAGGCAGGCGACGAAAGTCGGGCAGACGGTGTGGAAATCGATGTCCTGGACGTGCAGCACCTTGAACCCGGGCTTGCTCATCGTGGCCTTGAAGTCGGGCGGAAGGTCTTCGCCCGTCATCGCCGCGCCGGCCGGATTGTCGTAAAGCCCGCCTTGCGGATCGTAGACCACGTCGATCTCGAGGGCGCGGGCGCCGTCGTCGAGCTGCTGGCCCAGGGGCAGGTGCGAATAGTCGAGCTCGCGCGCCGCCTTCTTCGAGCCGAAGCGGATCAGGCCCATGAGCCGGTCGGGAATCGCCGCCTTGTAGCTGTTGTGCGTGCCGACGGTCAGGATGTCGTTGAGGCGCAGGTTCTTGTCCATCCAGGCGCGCGCGCAGTCCGGCCCGGCCGCCTTGGCATCCGGCGCCGCGAGGTCGCAGGCCGCCAGCGCCGGCGCCGCCGAGAGCAGAAGCGCCGCCGCCGCACCGATCAGTATCCGCATCAATGGCTCCCGGAGGATGCGGCGCGAGTCGCGCCGGCCCCGATCTTATACGGCGCCGCGTCGCCCGCCAGTCGCGCCTCCATCCAGGAAAACACCCTGCCCAGAACGCGGTCGTTGTGCTTCCAGTGCAGCAGCAGGTGCGGGCCGCCCTTGAAATACGCCCAGTCCTTCTCGCCCGCAAGATTGCGGTGCAGGCGCGCGATGCAGGCCTCGCGCACCACGTCCTCGCCCGAGCCGATCATGGTCAGCGCCGGAATGCGGACGTGCTCGGCCTCGTCGACGGCGCTGCGCGCGAGCTTGAACAGGCCGAACAGGATGGCGGGGCGGATGCGGCGCAGCACCATCGGATCGCCGAGAAGACGGATCGCCGCACCCGGCGTGAACTCCCAGCCGCTGATGCGCTCGATGACGATGCCGGACCGCGGCGCGAAGAAGCGGAAGATCCGCATCAGCGTCGAGCCGAACAGGCGCCGCCAGGCGCCCGAGATCGCGCCGGGCGCCGCCAGCACGATGCCCGCCAGGTCCAGATCGGGCGCGCGCGCGGCGGCATGAACGGCCAGCGCCGCCCCCATGCTCTCGCCGACGATGAAGACGGGCAGGGCCGCGCCATAGCGCGCGCGCAGATAGAGAATGGACTCGAGCGCGTCGCGGATCATGCGGTTCTTGCCGCGCCAGGTGCCGCGCGTCGCGGTCGCGCCGAAGCCGCGCTGGTCGATGGCGAGCGCGGTCAGGCCGCGCGCGGCGAAGCGCGGGCCGATCTCGTCGAAGGCGCCGGAATAGTCGCTGGCGCCGTGCAGGAGAAGGACGAGGCCGCGGGCGGGCGCGGCCGCCTGCCACAGCCGGTAGGGCACGGCATCGCCGTCCGAAGCGGCGAAGGTCCCGATCCGCACGCGGTCCGCCGGATCGAGCGCGTAGAACGACCAGCGCGCATCGGCGGCGCTGGGACGTTCCTCCGGCGCCGACAGTTCGAAGCCGAAGCGAAAGACTTCCCCCATGGGCGGCTAACCGCCCGTAACGCGGCGTCCCACCGTAAGCCCCGCGATCAGCAGGACCAGGAAGATCAGCATGAAGACGAAGAACAGGGTCTTGGCGATCGCAAAGGACGCGCCCGCGATGCCGCCGAAGCCAAGGATGCCGGCCACCAGGCCGATCACCAGAAAGAGAACCGCCCACCGCAGCATCGATGTACTCCCGGAAAGGATCGCGATGATGAAACGGCGCGGGAACCCGAAGGTTCCGCATTGCTAGCGCCCGGGCAACCGCCGAGGGGACCTTACGATTCCTTCGCCGGGACCGGCGCTTCGAGGGCCCAGCCGACGATCTGGCTCATCGTGTCGCCCAGGGCCTTGTTCATGGCGGCCACAACGGCCGGAACCGTGTTGGCGGCCGCCGGCACTTCCGCCCGCGCCTCCAGGGATCGCGCGATCGCGCGGCTGCGCGCCGCGACGAGCCTGGTCTGGATGCGCACTACCACGTTCGGCGCCGTGTCGGCCGCCTCGTAGATCGCCTCGAAGTCGCGGATGTCGGTCTGCAGCAGGTAGTCCGATTTCAGCCCGTCCGTGTCGCGGCCGACGGCGACGATGCGGTTGCTCGACTGGAAGGCATCGAGCAGCGCGCTCTGCACCAGGAGGGAGAGGCGATCCGCCCAGGTGGAGTTGGCGTAGTAGTCCATCGTGCCGTCGGGCTGCTCCAGCGCGATGCGGGTGGTGTCCAGGCTGTCCGGCGCGTCCGGCAGGACGATCGACATCTGCCAGGCGACGCGCGGCCCCCCGTCGGCAGGCGGCACGGGCGGCCGCAGGAGATAGATCGGCGGCGCCTCGGGCGGGCCGATCACGCTGCTGCAGGCCGACAGCGCCAACGAGGCGACGCCGGTTGCGAGCAGCGCGCGGCGGTCGAGAAGGAGCTTGGTCATTTCGGTGTGTATCCCTTGCGCCTGTCGCCGAAGATCACGCGCGTCGGCTCGCGGTTGAGTTCGTCGCTGAGCTTGGTGAGGCTGCCCACCAGGCGCCGCGAATCGGCGATCAGCGCGGACAGCTGCGCCACCCCGTCGCCGGTCACGACCGCGTCGGCGTCGGCCGACAGCTTGTCGAGCTTCTGCAGCGTGGCATTCGCCTGCAGCAGGGTGGGGTGCAGGTCGCGGCTGGCGATGGCGAAGTTGTGCGTCGCCTCGTTGGTGTTGCGCAGAGTCGCCTCGATGTCGCCCTTGTGTGCGGCCAGCGTCGTGGTGAGCGTGTCGAGGTTCGCGAGGACGTCGGCGATCGCCTTCTGGTTCTTCTCGCTCAGGATGTTGTTCAGCTTGTCGGCGATCCGGTTGACCTTGTCGACCACCTGCGGCGCGCTCTCCTGCAGCGTCGCCCAGACCGAGGGCTGGGACACGATCTGCGGATAGGGCTTGCGCGTGGTCTGGGGCAGCTTGTCGGCCTCGGCGCGCTTCTTGCCGCCGATGATCTCGACATAGGAGCCGCCGGTCAGCCCCTGGCTGGCGATCGAGGCCTTGGCGTCGTTGTAGATGGCGAGATCGGGGCGGATCTGCAGGGTCGCGATGACGCTGGAGGGATCGTTGGGCGCGAAGTCGAGGCTGTCGACGCGGCCGACCTCGATGCCGTTGTAGCGGACCACGGTGCCCTTGCCGAGGCCGGTGACCGAGCCGGTGAACTTGGTGGTGTAGTAGACGTATTCCTGGCTGTACTGCACGCCCGCGAGCCACAGCACGGTGACGACCAGCGCCAGCATGCAGGCCAGCACGAAGGCGCCGACGGCGACGTAGTTGGCCTTGGTTTCCATCTTCGCGCCCCCCTTAGGCCGCCGCCCGGCCGCGCGGGCCGGAGAAATATTCCTGGATCCACGGATGCGGGTTCTTGCGCAATTCCTCGATCGTGCCCACCACGATCTTCTTGTCCACCAGGACCGCGATGCGGTCGGTCGTGGCGCGCAGCGTGTCGAGATCGTGGGTCACCATGAACACGGTCAAGTTCAGGCTCCGCTGCAGGTCCTTGACCAGCTCGTCGAACATGTTGGCCGAGATCGGGTCGAGGCCGGCGGTCGGCTCGTCGAGGAACACGATCTCCGGATCGAGCGCCAGCGCGCGCGCCAGCCCGGCGCGCTTCTTCATGCCGCCGGAGAGCTCGGACGGATGCTTGGGCGCGGTGTCTTCCGACAGGCCCACCAGGGAAAGCTTCATCGAAGCGATCTCGTTCATCAGCTCCTGGCTCATATCGGTGTATTCGCGCAACGGAACCTGGATGTTCTCCGCGATGGTCTGGGAGGAGAACAGCGCGCCCTCCTGGAACAGGACGCCCCAGCGCATCTCGATCTCGCGCCACTCCGTCTCGCTCAAATGTTCGGTATTGCGGCCGAACACCTCGACAGTGCCCTCGCGGATCTGGTTGAGGCCGATGATGGAGCGCAGCAACACCGATTTGCCGGTGCCCGAGCCGCCGACCACGCCCAAGATCTCGCCGCGATAGACGTCGAGGTCGATATGGTCGTGCAGGAGCTGGCGGCCGAAGCCGTTGACGAGGCCGCGGACCTTGATGACGACGTCCTTTTCGCTCCCCCCGGGCATCGTCATATCCCCAATATGGAGAACATGATCGAGAAGCCCGCGTCGATCACGATCACCAGGAAGATGGATTCGACCACCGAACGGGTGGTGAGCTTGCCGACGCTGGCGGCGTTGCGCTCGACCTGCAGGCCCTCGAAGCAGCCGACGAGGGCGATGATGAAGGCGAAGACCGGCGCCTTGATCATGCCGACCAGGAAGGTATTGACGCTGATGGCTTCCTGGAGCTGGCGCATGAACACCGGGATGGTGATGCCGAGATCGAAATAGCACATCACGGCGCCGCCGATCATGCCCATGATGTCGGCGTAGAGGGTGAGGAAGGGGAGCGCGATGACGAGGCCGATGACGCGCGGCAGGACGAGGGCGTCCACCGTGTTGATGCCGATGGTCTGCATCGCGTCGATCTCTTCGTTGACGCGCATGGTACCGATCTGGGCCGTGAAGGCCGAGCCGGACCGGCCGGCGACGATGATCGCGGTGACGAGACCGCCCAGCTCGCGCAGAAGGCCGACGCCCAGCAGGTTGATGGTGAAGACCTCGGCGCCGAAGCGCTTGAGCTGGTCGGCGCCCTGATAGGCGAGCACCACGCCGATCAGGAAGGACAGCAGCCCCACGATGGGAAGCGCGTTGAGGCCGGTCTCCTCGATCTGGTGCACCAGGGCCGCGACGCGCAGATTGCCGCGCGGGTGATAGATCGCCTCGCTGACCTCGACCGTGACGCGGCCGATATAGCCCAGGATGCCCATGCCCTGCTTGAGGCCGCCCACCGTCGCCATGCCGACCCGGGTGACGAAGGCAAGGAAGGTGTGCCGGTTGTGGATGACGACGGGCGGGGCGGTGTGCTCGTGCTCGACCGCGTGCAGCAGCGTGTCGTACATGGTCGGGATCTTGATGGGCGCGACGCGCTTGCCGCGGTCCTCCCATTCGCGCTTGGTCCGCACCAGGAGCCAGGCGCCGGCGCTGTCGATCCGTTCCAGGGCCGAGCCGTCGATCTCCGCTTCGGTCGCATCGCCCAGGTCGATGCCGCGCAGCTGGCCGTCGAGCCGGGCGGCGTCGCGGGTGGTCCACACGCCCTCGGCGACGAGGCGCAGCAGCCGCGGCTTCCGCTCCATGCGGAATCGGGCACGCGCGTCGGTGGCGTCGAGGGCGGTGCTCATTGGGACGGAACTCTAACCGGGGACGGACTATGTGGCCATGCTACACGGGCGGCGGGAAAAGCAAAGGCGGCGGGTGGGAACTCGCGGACGCAAGTCGGGGAGAACTCATACCAGCGCGCGACCCGTCATGCGCTCCAGCACCTTGAGCGGCGCGCGTTCGGGGTGGGCCAGGGCCGCGATGGGGAGGTGGAAGGTCTGCTCCAGGGCGAACTGGCCGGACAGCGCGGCGTGCATCGCCTGGTCGGTGAAGCACATCCAGCTCGTGCCGGCGGGAAAGGCGAACTCCACCTGCGGCGCGTTCTTCTGATAGTCGGGGTCCAGCTTGGCGCCGTCATGCAGACCGAGCATCAGATAGTCATAGGCGCTGCGCCGCCCGCGCGTGACGCCCAGCAGCTCGAACAGCCAGGGCTCCAGGGGCAAGGGCTTGCGCGCCGCGGCGGCGTATTTCCTCGCGACGTCCTCGAACTTTTCGCCGACATGCCAGACGCGGGCGCCGCCCATCGGATGGATGTTGGAGAACACCCGCAGGATGCGCCGGCCGCGCTGCGGCCGGGTCGGGAAAGCGTCGACATGCAGCCGCTTGTCGTCGCTCAGCGGCGAATAGGTGCGGCCCGCGATCTCGACGGGTCGATAGCTCGTGCGCGCCTGTTCGATGGTGGCTTCATAGCCGGGGAACAGCGACAGCACGAGCGCACGCGCCTGCGCGGCGAAGCGGCCCATCATCGCCGACAGGGCGGCGCGGTCCTCGGCCGAGCCCGCATCGCCCTGCACGGTGCCGTCGGGATCGCGGCTGATGTTCTTGGCGCGGCCGTTGGAGAGGGCATCGGTCAGCAGCGTGTTCTCGCTGTTGCCGACGGTGAAGGGAAGCTTCGGGAAATAGAGCACCTGGCCGCTTTCGAGCGCATCCTGCGCGGCGGCGCGCGTCGCCTCGTCGAACGGCCCGCTCCAGCGGGCGATGTCGAAGGTCGAGATCGGTTCCATGGCGCCTTGTAGCAAAGGCGGCAGGCCTACTCCAGCGAGCCGGTGATCGACGCGCGCTGGCTGAGTTCGATCCAGTTGCCGTCCGGATCGCGCACCATGGAGATGCGTGCGGTGGTGCCCAGCGTCGTGGGTTTCATCGCTTCGCGACCGCCATGGCTGAGAACATGGGCGTGCTCTTCGTCGCATTTGTGGACCTGGAAGGTGATGTAGCGGAAGCCGGGGCCCTGGAACGCCGCGTCGTCCGGCGCATCGTCGGATTCTTCGAGAAGGACGAGGGTCTCGCCGGCCTGGAACGACGCGCCATGGGCGTGCGGCACCTCGGAGAGGCCCAGCGCCTCGCGGTAGAAGCGCCGATGCGCTTCGAGATCGCGGACCTTGAGCTTGATGCCCACCTGCTCGATGCCGAGCGTGCCGGGCGGAACGAGGCAGGCCAGCGTGCCGTCCGGATCGTGCCGAACCTGGATGTCCCTGACGCCGGGCCGCGCGACGAGGATCTCGGCATAGCCGGTGGGCGCGGCGCGCGGCAGCGGATCGGCGAAATGGTTGATCTTGAGGACCGAGCCCTTGAGGTCGTGGCGGTGCTGCGCCTGGCCCTTGCGGATCGGCAGCAGATGGTCGAACGGCGCGCCCATCTCGCTTTGCCAGAAGGCGAGCATTTCCGGGAGGCGGTTGGTGTTGAGCCCGATATCGACGCGGGGTTTGGAGAGGTTCATGGGGTATTTACCATCCTGACACCGTCATGGCCGGCCTTGTGTCGGCCACCCATACTCCCAACTGCATCAGGCGCGATTATGGGTCGCCGGCACAAGGCCGGCGATGACGTTTGGGTAGTAAGGTGGAAAATTCCCTAATCCACCTGGGCATCGAAGAACGCGTCCGGGTCCTCGACCTCGACCAGCCGTCCCTTGCGGATTTCGATGAACCGGGTTGCCGCGGTGCGGGTGAAATAGCGGTCGTGGCTGACGAAGATGCAGGTCGTGTCGGATTCCTCGAGCTGCTCCTCCAGGTCTTCCTGGCCTTCGATGTCGAGGTGGTTGGTCGGTTCGTCCAGGATATAGAAATTCGGCTTGAGCAGCTTCATCCGCAGGAAGACCAGCCGCGACTGCTCGCCATAGGAGAGCTTCCGGATCTTGTCGTCCAGCCGCTCGAAGGGAAAGCCCGCCTTGGCGAGGATCGCCACCGCCTGGGCGTTGTTCACCGTCTTCACCTCGCAGATGTAGTCGCGCAGCGATATGTCGAGCGGCAGGTCCGCCATGCGCTGGTCGAAATAGACCAGGCTGGTCGCCGGATTGAACCGCACCGGGGCGCGGCCGTCATAGTGCTCCTGATCGGGATCGAAGGCGCGCGCCAGCACGTTCAGCAGCGTCGACTTGCCGCTGCCGTTCGGGCCGAGCAGGGCGACGCGCTCGCCGGCGGCGATCACGAGACGGTCGATGGCGATCAGCGTGCGCGCGCCATCCGGCGTCTTTACCACGAGGTTTGACAGCCTGAGCGCCACCTTGGCATCGATCGCCTCGTCGTTCAGCTCCAGCTTGCGGTTCTTGGGGCGATAAACCTCGGTCGCGTCTTCCTCGATGCGCGCGATGCGCTTCTGCGTCGCCTGCTGCTTCTTGTGGAATTTCGAGTTGAGCACGCCCCACGCTTTGTAGCGGGCCGCGACCTTTTCCAGCCGCTTGACCTCGCGCTCCTCCAGATGGCGGTGCTTCGCGGCCGTCGCATCGCGCTGGAGCAGTTCCTCGCGCGCCGTTGCGAAGGGAGCCTTGAAGGCATGCGCGCCGTCCTTGCGCAGGAAGATCGTGCGCGTCGTGGTGCGGCCGAGGAATTCGCGGTCGTGGCTGACGATCAGCATCGGCAGCCGGTCCTCCGCCAGCCAGGCTTCCAGCTTGTTGATGTTCTCGATGTCGAGATGGTTGGTCGGCTCGTCCAGCACGACGATGTCGGGCTCGCCGAGCTTGGCGGCGGCGATCAGCATCAGGCGCTGCCAGCCGCCGGAGAGTTCGCCGAAATTCTTCTCCGCGGTCTCGGGCGGGATGCGAAGCTCGTCGAGCAGGACGTCGACCTTCCAGATGTCGTCGCGCGCGTCGGGCGGAAGCGCCCGTTCCAGCATCGCGCGCACCGGCACCTCCGCAAGATCCTCCGGGATTTCCTGCGGCACGGTGCCGACGCGCAACCCGCGCGACTTGACGATCTGCCCGGCCGACAGTTCCAGCTCGCCCGCCAGGCATTTCAGCAGGGTCGACTTGCCCGCGCCGTTCTCGCCGACCAGCGCGGTGCGCGCGTCGTCCAGCAGGAACGACACGTTCTCGAAGATTTTGGTGACGCCGAAGTGGAAGCCGCCCCGGTCGATGCCGAGAACGGCCTGTCGCGCTGCCATGTTACGGTTCGATAATGTCCCGGCGGCAGTTTCGCATAGGGCGTGTGCCCCGCCAAATCGCGGCCTTGACGGGCTCGGCATAGGCGCCATGCTCGGCCTCAGAGATAACAGGGAGAAGGTCATGGATCGGTTGAAGGGCAAGGTCGCCATCGTCTCGGGCGCGGCGAGCGGCATCGGACGGGCGAGCGCGAAACTTTTCGCGGCGGAGGGTGCCTCCGTCGTCGCGGTCGACCGGGTCGAGACGGTGAACGACACCGTGAAAGCGATCAAGGAGGCGGGGGGCACCGCGCTCGGCCTCGTCGCCGACGTGTCGAAGGAGGAGGACGCCGCGAACTATGTCGACACCGCGGTCCGCGAGTTCGGCAAGCTCGACGCGATCTACGCCAATGCCGGCGTCTCGGGCGGCGGCCAGCCGCCCTTCTTCGAGCTGACGGCCGATCACTGGCGCCAGGTGCTGGACGTCAACCTGATCGGCGTGTTCCTCGCCATCAAGCATGCGGCGCGGGTGATGGTGCCCAACAAGAAGGGTTCGATCGTCTGCACCGCCTCGGTTGCGGGCATCCGCTCCGGTGCCGGCGGCGGGCCTTACTCCGCCTCGAAGGCGGGCGTGATCAATCTCGTGACCACGGCGGCGAACTATCTCACCGGCACCAATGTGCGCGTCAACGCGATCTGCCCCGGCATCATCGAGACCGGCATGACCAAGCCGATCTTCGATTACGCCAAGCAGCGCGGCACCGAGGATCGCATCGGCCAGCTCAATCCCCTGAAGCGCTACGGCCACCCGGAAGAGATCGCCTACACCGCCCTGTTCCTGGCGAGCGACGAGGCGAGCTACGTCAACGGCCAGCACCTTGCGGTGGATGGCGGGTTGACGAGCTCGATGCCGGTCACCGGCCGGATCGGCCGGTGAGGCGCCTCTAGGATTTGATGAAGGCCAGCAGATCCGGATTGATCGTCGCGGCTTCCGTCGTGCACATGCCGTGCGGAAAGCCCTTGTAGATCTTCAGCGTCGCATTCTTGACGATCTTGGCGGTCAGGACCGAGGCGTCCTCATAGGGCACGATCTGGTCGTCGTCGCCCTGCGTCACCAGCGTCGGCACGGTGAACTTCTTCAGATCGTCGGTGAAATCGGTCTGCGAGAACGCCACGATGCCGTCGTAATGCGCCTTGGCGCCACCCATCATGCCCTGGCGCCACCAGTTCCAGATGACCGATTGCAGGACCTTCGCGCCCGGCCGGTTGAAGCCGTAGAACGGCCCCGACGCCAATTGGAGGTAGAATTCCGTGCGGTTGGCGGCGAGCTGCGCCTGCAGGTCGTCGAACACCGACTTGGGCAGGCCGCCGGGATTGCCCGGCGTCTTCACCATCAAAGGCGGCACCGAACTGATCAGGATCGCCTTGGCGACGCGGCTTTCGCCGTGACGGCCAATATAGCGGGCGACTTCGCCGCCGCCGGTCGAATGGCCGATATGGATCGCCTTCTTGAGGTTGAGATGCTCCGTCACGGCCGCGAGGTCGTCGGCATAGTGATCCATATCGTGGCCACCGCTGACCTGCGACGAGCGGCCGTGGCCGCGCCGGTCATGCGCGATCACGCGATAGCCATGGTTGAGGAAGAAGAGAAGCTGCGCGTCCCAATCATCGGCCGAGAGCGGCCAGCCATGGCTGAACACGATGGGCTGAGCGTCGCGCGGACCCCAATCCTTGTAATAGATGTCCACGCCGTCCTTTGTCTTGACCCAATCCATGGAATGTTCTCCTGAGGTTGTGGCGGGCGATGCCGGGGCGGCCACCGGAATTCCGGCGGCGATAAGTCCGCTCGTGGCGGCGGCGGCCATCAGAAGATTGCGACGCGTGGCAGAAAATCCACCGTTCGACATGGGACGTTCCGATCTGACCGCTGGAAAGCGAGACTTGCAGGGGCAGTCTCGAAAAGTTCCGGTGGACCGTCTTGTACGTATTTGTGCGCGATTGTAGCCATGTCGCGCTCTTTCGTGTCGGGCGCTACAGGCGCTCCGCCAGCACCAGCCAGTCCCAAGGCAGGCGCGCGCCGGCATTACGCGGCTTGCGCAGGCCCTCTTTCTGCCACGGGTAGGTAACGCGCAGCAGCTTCGCGGTGCGGAATCCGTGGCGCGCGAGCAGGTCGCGCAGCTCCGCGCGCGCGAAGTGCTTCTGACGGCTGCCGCCGCGGTCGACGAGCCCGTCCGGCGCCGCCGCGAGCGCTTCGGCGCGCGAGGTGCCGTAGGCGACGCGTTCCACCATGCGGTCGGATTCGATGGAGGGCACGACGATCAGTGCGTGGCCGTGCCTCTTTGTGACGGACGCGATGGCGCTCCACATTTTCTCGCGCGTCTTTGCGCCCGGCATGGTGACGACGTTCATGCAGACGGTGAGATCGGCGCGCCGGCCGATCTTCCGCGCCGCCGGCGGAAGCCCCGATGTCGTCCAGGTGAGGCCGTCGCGGCGGCCGAGACTGGCTTTGGCCCGCGCGATGATCCGGGGTGCGTGTTCCACGCCATGGACTTCGCGGAACAGGCCGCCATAGCGCGCGATGAAGGTGCCGAGGCCGCAGCCGAGATCGACCAGCACGGACGTCTCCGCCGAGAGCGGCAGCGCCTTGACGATCCGCGCGATCGTGCCGGTTCTGGTCTCGCGCGTGATGTCGCAGACCTCGCGCTCGAAGTCCTTCGCCAGCCTGTCCCATTCCTTGCGGCTCACCATATGCTAAGGGAAGGGCGATTCTTCGGTCGCGTGCAAATGTGCGGAAAGTTCACGCAGGGCTTGAATGACGCGGAGGACGAACGCGCGCTCTCCGCGCCGTCGTCGCAGACCGTCACGCCGATGCGGTTCGCGGATGTGCTCCGTCTGGGCGCGAAGGGCGGGCGCGGGACCGTGCGCATGCGCTGGGGCTTCGTCCCCGCCGACGCGCCGGACCAGGCGATGGCGGGCACCAAGTTCATCCATGCCCGCGCCGAGACCGTCGACATCAAGCCGACCTTCCGCGACGCGTTCCGTCGCCGCCGCGGGCTGGTGATCGTGGACTCCTTCAACGAAGGCAAGGAGATCACGCCCAAGAAGACCGAACAGTATGTCGTCACGCCGCGCGGGCGGCGCACGCTTGCCATCGCCGTCATCTGGGAGTGCTGGAACGGGCCGGGGCCCGTGCCGCTGGAGACCTTCGCCATGGTGACGACGCCGCCCAATCCTCTGATCGCCACCATCACCGACCGCATGCCGGCAGTGATCGACGACGCGGACTGGGCGAAATGGCTGGGCGAGGAGCCGGCGACCGCGGACGAATTGAAGGCGATGCTGAAGCCGTCCGATCTGCCGATGGACATGGAGAAAGCCGGCAAGCACCCGCCGCCGCCGAAGCCGAACGATCAGCCGGAATTGTTCTGATAGGTCAGCCGGATCGCGTCGCGGCGCGCCAGCTCATGATCAGCGTGGCCACTCCGAGCCCCAGCGAGGAGGCGTTGATCCAGGCCTCGGTGATCATGGGGCCGGATTTCGGCAGCAGGGCGTAGAGCCCGTGCTCGATGTTGAAGGTGATGTCCATCGCCGCGAGATAGATCAGGGCGCTGCCCGCCATCAGGCCGAACAGCGCGCCGTTCTTCGTGCCGCGCCATAGGCCGATGCCGGCGAGCAGCATGCAGAGCGCCATCCAACCATCGGCGACGGGGAAGGAATCCTCGAAGGCGCTGTACCAATCGTCCTGTAGCACGCGCACATCGCCCGCGATGAAATAGTTCGCCCAATAGGCGACGGTGACGACGGCGCCAAGGATCAATAGTGCTGCAAGGATTTTCATCTGCTGCCCCAAAACAGATTGTCATGGCCCGCGAATGCGGGCCACCCAGGTGACGACGGTACCATGCCCGTAGGCGTGGTGCAGGCGTCAACTGGGTCCTCCGCATTCGCGGAGGATGACACCGGCAGGACGTGGTGGCGTTTACCCCAGCGTGAAGAGCGGAACCGGGGTGCCGCCGTCGCTCGGCTTCCACACCAGCTTCACGGCCGCGTCGACGGCGATCTTCTCGAAGTCGCAATCGACGATGTTGGTCAGGATGCGCGGACCCTCCGCTAACTCGACGAAGGCGATCGTATAGGGCCCGGTCGGCGAGCGGTACATGATGGAATAGGAATAGACGGTCGCCGCGCCGCTGGCCTCGCGCCACTCGACGCGGTCGGAAAAGCAGAACGGGCAGAAGCTGCGCGGATAATAATGCGCCTCACTGCAGGCGAGGCACCAGCCATAGAGCAGCTTGCCTTCTGCGGCGGCCTTCCAAAACTTCTCCGTCTCGGTGTTCACGGCGGGCGCGGCGATCTTGCGCGCGGCGGGTTTGGCGTCTGACATGGTCCTACTCCCGTTCCAGGATCAGCGTCGCCGAGCCGTGGCGCGTGCCGAGCGAGCCGCCGGTGCCGTGCGCGATGGCGAGATCGCAGTTCTTCACCTGTACCTTGGGGTGGGCTTCGCCGCGTAGCTGGCGCACCGCCTCGATCACCTTGGTGATGCCGCCGCGATTGGTCGGATGGTTGTTGCAGAGGCCCCCGCCGTCCGTATTGAAGGGCAGCTTGCCGACGCCGGAAATGAGATTGCCGTCGGCGACGAAGGCGCCGCCCTTGCCCTTTGCGCAGAAGCCGAGATCCTCGATCTGCATCAGCACGGTGATGGTGAAGCTGTCATAGATCGAGGCGTATTTGATGTCGGTCGGCGTCACGCCGGCCTCGGCGAAGGCCTTCGGGCCGCTCCACGCCGCGCCCGAGAAGGTGAGATCGACCTTGCCGCCATAGGTGCCCTTGGGCGCCTCGCCCGCGCCGATCACTTTTACCCGCGGCCGGTTCAGGCGCCTGGCGACCTCGGGGCTGGTCACGATCAGCGCGCCGCCGCCATCGGTGACGACGCAGCAATCCAGCCGATGCAAGGGCGTGGCGATCATCGGCGAGTTCACGACGTCTTCGACCGTCACGACGTCCTTCAGGAAGGCGTGCGGATTCCACTGCGCGTGATGCGATGCGGCGACCTTGATCCAGGCAAGCTGCTCGCTGGTCGTGCCGAATTCGTGCATGTGCCGCACCGCGCACATGCCATAGGTGTTGTGCGTCGAGCCGCCATAGGGGTTCTCGAAGCCGGCTTCCGGCGCCGCCGCGAAGCCGCCGCTGCCGCGCGGTCCGCCGCCGGGCGGCGAGGTGCGCGGCTTTCCGGCCAGCGTGATCAGCGCCACCGAGCATTTGCCGGCCGCGATCGCCTCCGCCGCATGGCCGACATGCAGGATGTAGGACGAGCCGCCGGTCTCGGTGGAATCGACATGGCTGAGCTTGCGCAGCCCCAGATAGTCCGCCATCGACAGCGCGCCGAAGCCCGGCGCGTCGCCGGCGCAGAAATAGCCGTCGATGTCGTCCTTGGTCAGCCCCGCATCGGCCAGCGCCCCGCGCATGCACTCGGCGTGAAGCTGCGGCGTCGATTTGTCGGGGGCTTCGCGCGTCGGATGCTCGAACGCGCCCATGACATAGGCTTTGCCCTTGATGCTCATCGATGGCTTTCCGCAATGGCGATCCCAAGGCTCTACAAGCGGGACGGGATCGAATCAATCCGCGCCGCCACGGGCCGGGATTGTCGCAGCGTCAGCTTGCGGCGGCCGGCGCAGCAAGGCCTGGACCGGCCGATCGAAATAGCGATTGGCAAGCGCGGCGGCGGCGATCGTGCCGCAGAGCACGGCGAGCGAGGCGAGCGGCAGGGCGGACGGGCTCGCCAGCGCCGACAGCGCCACGACCAGGGGCGGATGCAGGACATAGAGCGGATAGCTCACCGCGCCGGCCCAGGCGAAGGCGCGTGCGAGCCGTGCCGAACGCGGATTGCCGCGCGCTGCGACGAGGATCGCGGGAAACAGAAACACGACCGTGACGATGTCGCGCGCCGCGCCGCCGCCGCCGCCGCAGAAAGCGAACGCGGCCGCCGCGAAGGCGAGCCAAAGCGGACTGCGCATTGTCGGGAGCCTGCCCGCCGCTTCGAGCCGCCACAACGCGATACCGGCCGGAAACGAGAACAGGAAGCGGATATAGCCGCCCGCCAGGTTCGACGGCGACACGCCGACATCGAGGGTGCCCGTCTTCAGCGCGACGAGCGCGACCCCGGCGAGGCCGACACAGATCAGCGCCGCGAGCAGCGGCGCGCGCAGCGTCCGCGCCAGCGCTGCATAGGCGAGATTGCCGAACAGTTCGACCGACAGCGACCAGGACGCGGCGTTGAACGGAAAGGCCGGTCCGCCATAGGCGGCGAATTGCGGCAGGAAGAGAAGGCTCGTCAGGATCGCCTGCGCCATCGTCTCATGCGGAAAGGCGAAACCCGCTTCGGGACACAGCGCGCGCACGAGCGAGAACACGAACACGCCGAGTACGACGCCGACGGCATAGACCGGCCAAAGCCGCTTCAGCCGGATCAGCAGGAAGGCGCCGGGCACGAGGCCGGCGCGCAGCCGCGCCTCATAGGCGCCGGCGAGGACGAAGCCGCTCAAGAGGAAGAACAGGTCCACCGCGAGATAGCCGCGCGGCGCCAGCGCGTGCAGCGGCCCCGGCAGGTGGTAGAGCACCACCGCCAGTGCCGCGACGCCGCGCAGGCCGTCGAGGGAGACGTATTTCCGGCCGTCCATCCGGCCATACTGGCGCCCATTCCCTTACCAGGATGTTTCCGCTGATCCGCCGACGGTCCGTCCCCGTAAATACGTCTATGATGGGCCATGCCTCGACTCTTTCCGGCACCTGGACAGTTCCCGTCGCCCGGACGGGCTGGACGGCGGCGCGTCCCGCGCGGCGGCCGGTAATGACGCAGACGGCTGATCCGGCGCGGCTCAACGCCCTGGTGGTCCGGGTGGCGCAGGTGCGCGACAAGGCTGCGTTCCAGCTTCTGTTCGATCATTTCGCGCCGCGCGTGAAAGGCTATCTGATGCGGCTCGGCGCCGGCAATGCGGTGGCGGAGGATCTCGCGCAGGAGGCCATGCTCGCGGTGTGGCGCAAGGCGGCGATGTTCGATCCGGCGAAGGCCTCGGCCTCGACCTGGATCTTCACCATCGCGCGGAACCTGCGCATCGATGCGATCCGCAAGGAGCGCCGTCCCGAGCCCGATCCCAGCGACCCGTCGCTCCTGCCCGATGCGGAACGCTCGGCCGACGAGACGATGGATTGGGCCAAGGCGGAGGACCGGCTGCGCGCCGCGCTCGCCGGCCTGCCGCGCGAGCAGTCGCGGATCATCGAATTGTCCTTTCTGGCGAAGAAGCCCCACAGTCTCATCGCGGTCGAACTGGGTTTGCCGCTCGGCACGGTGAAGTCGCGCATCCGCCTCGCCATGGCGCGGCTGCGCCTCCAGCTGGGAGACGGGCCATGAGCATCGTCCATCATCCCGGCGAGGAGCTTCTGCTCGCTTACGCCGCGGGCGCGGCGAGCGAGGCCGTGTCGCTTCTGGTCGCGACGCATCTGGCGCTGTGTTCCGATTGCCGCGCGGTCGTCGCGGACGCGGAAGCCGCGGGCGGCTCGCTGCTGGCCGACGTCGCGCCGGTCGCGCTCGAGCAGGGCGCGTACCGGTCCCTGCTCGCGCGGCTCGACGCACCGGCCGCCGAAATCGTCCGTGGCGCGCGATCGACGGGCGACGTTCCCGCGCCGCTGCGGCCCTATGTGGGCGGCGACTTCGCGCGTATCGGCTGGCGGCGCATCGCGCCCGGGATCGCCTATTTCTCCCTTCCCACCAAAGGCAAGGCGCGCGCGCGGCTGATCCGCACCGTGCCGGGCGCCGGTGTCGCCACGCACACCCATCGCGGCGAGGAATGGACGCTGGTACTGACAGGCGGCTACAGCGACGCGAACGGGAACTATCGCGTCGGCGACGTGCAATCGGCCACGCCGGACATCCGTCACAAGCCGGTGGCCGATCCGGGCTCGGCCTGCATCAATCTCGCGGTGACCGACGCGCCCCTGGTGTTCGAAGGGTTATTGCCGAAAATCGTGGGAAAGATTTTCGGTTTCTGAGCGCGCCCGATCGTCCTAGGCTTGGCCGCAGCGGCAAGCATGAGGACATCGCATGGAAACGACACGTCTCGGCCACACCGGCCTCAAGGTCTCGCGCATCTGCCTCGGCACGATGACGTATGGCTCGCCCAATTGGCGCGACTGGGTTCTGGGCGAAGAAGAGGCACGGCCATTCATCAAGCGCGCGCTGGAAGCCGGCATCAATTTCTTCGACACCGCCGACGTCTACTCCATCGGTCGCAGCGAGGAGGTCGTCGGGAAGGCGCTCAAGGATTTCACCAAGCGCGACGATATCGTGCTCGCGACCAAGGTCTGCGGCGCGATGAGCGACGACGTGAACGACCGCGGCCTGTCGCGCAAGCACATCCTGTCGGGCATCGACAATTCGCTGCGCCGGCTCGGCACGGACTATGTCGACCTCTATCAGATCCACCGCTTCGATCCGACCACGCCGATCGAGGAGACCGTCGAGGCGCTGAACGACGTCGTGCGCTCGGGCAAGGCCCGCTATATCGGCGCGTCCTCGATGTTCGCCTGGCAGTTCTCGAAATACCTGCACACCCAGGAAAAGACCGGCGCCGCGAAATTCGTCTCGATGCAAAACTTCTACAACCTCGTCTATCGCGAGGAAGAGCGCGAGATGCTGCCGCTCTGCCGCGACGCCGGCATCGGCGTGATCCCGTGGAGCCCCTTGGCGCGCGGCTTCCTCGCCGGCAATCGCAGCCGCGACGGCGAGGCGCAGACGACGCGGGCCAAATCGGACGCGAACATCCTGACGCCGAGCGCTTTCCTGGAAAGCGATTACGACATCCGCGACCGCGTCGATGCGCTCGCAAAAGATAAGGGCGTGAGCTCGGCGCAGATCGCACTCGCCTGGCTGCTGCACCAGCCGGTCGTCTCGGCGCCGATCGTCGGCGCCTCCAAGATGAAGCATCTCGACGACGCGATCGCCGCGGTGGAGGTGAAGCTGACGCCGGACGAGGTGAAGGCGCTGGCCAAGGGCTACCAGACGCGCCGCATCATCGGGCACCAGTGAAGTGAGGATTTGCCTCTCCCGCGGTGCGGGAGAGGCGATCTTCTACAGCGGGCTCCAGCCCGTGTCCGGCGCGGCGTTCGGATCGGTCGCGACCGTCCAGCCGCCGCCGAGCGAGCGGTAGAGCGAGACATAGGCCTGGAGCCGCGCCAGCTTGACCTGCACGAGCTGGTCCTGCGCGGTGAACAGCGTCTGCTGCGTCTGCAGCACGGTCAGAAGATCGGTCACGCCCTCGCGATATTGCAGCTCGGAGATGCGATAGGCTTCCTGCGCATTGGTCACTTCGACGGTGAGGAAGCGCTCCTCGTCGGTCAGCGACGAGACTTGGCCGATCGAGCTTTCGACGTCGCTGAGCGCGCTGAACACCGCCTTGCGGTATTCGACCAGCAACTGGGTCTGCTGCGCCCGGGCGAGGTCGCTTTCCGAACTCAGCCTTCCGCCGTCGAAGATGGTCTGCAGCAGCGAGGCGCCGATGCTCCAAGCGAGGGTCGAGGGGTCGAAAAGCTGCGTGACGCTTCCGGTAAGGCCGATCTGCGGCAGGAAGGCGGCACGCGCCGCATCCAGGTTGGCGTGCGCAGCCAGAAGCTGCGCCTCGGCCTGGGCGACGTCCGGACGGCGTTCTAGCAGGGCGGCGGGAAGGCCGGGCCTGACCGCCGGCGCCATGATGCCGTTGAGGTTCACCGCCGTCACGTCGAAGCCTTCCGGCGCGCGGCCGAGCAGGATGGCAAGCGCGTAGCGCGCCTCGCGCTCCTGTTCCTCGAGCCCCGGAACGGCGGCCTCTTCGCCGGCCACCTGGGCGCGCTGCTGCGCCAGATCGAGGTTGGACGACACGCCGTTCGTCACCTTGGCCTCGGTGATGGTGAGGATGCGCTTGGCGGCGTCGATGTTCGCCTTGGCGATGGCGACGCGCTCGCGCAGCGCCAGCACGTCCATATAGGTGTTGGCGACGTCGGAGGTGATGGTCAGCGCCACGGTCTGCTGGGCATAGCGTGCCGCGAGCTCGGACTGTTCGGCGGCATGCAGCTCGTCGCGGTTGAGGCCCCACAGGTCGACCTCATAGCTCGCCTGCGCGCCGATGCCGAACGTATTGTTCGTGACTTCGCCGCCGCCCGACGAGCCGTTGATCTTCGTCCCGCTCCGCTGCGCCTGACCCGTCGCGCCCAGCGACGGAAACAGGGCCGAGCCCGCGATGCCGGTATTGGCATGCGCCTGGAGCACGACCGCGGCGGCCGCCAGGAGGTCGAGATTCTCCGCCTGGGCGGTCTTCTCGAGCGGCGGCAGTTCCGGCGCGTTGAAGCCGTTCCACCAGTCGGCGGCCGGCCAGACCGGGGCGCTGGCCATTTCCGGCGTAGTCGGCGCGGTGAAGCCGGCGGGCAGGTCGCCCGGCTTCAGCGGGACGGGCGGCGGCGTGGAACAGCCGGTGACGACCAAGGCCAAAACGGCCAGCGACGACGAACGCATCAAGAATTTCATGGAGTCTCTCTAAGTAGGCCCCCCGGGTACGCACCTTACATAGCGCCCAGAGCCTGGGACGCAAGGACCAGTACACCCGTACCGCGGCCTGCGACAATCATCATCTCTGACCGGGAAAACGCGGGCGGCCGGACCGAATGCTTCGACTTGGGGGCGTCTCAGCCGGTCCAGCCGCCCTTCGACCGTGTCCGGACTGGAGCGCCTTTGGGACACGGGCAAAATCACACGCGGTGACGAAGCCATTGTGCGGGCGCGGCGGACCGGGGGAAAGCCGCCAATTGTAACGCAGTGTCGCCCGTCCGGGGCGCGGCGGGCGCTCGCGAAACAAAAATCCGTAATCCGTCGCGTTCAGGCGCCGCTCGGCTTCTCGACGACCTTGAAACGCTTCAATTGGTCGCTCGCCAGCGTGAAATCCGGCGCGATCGCGAGGGCCTGACGGTAGTCGTCATAGGCGGCCTGCAGGTTTCCCAGCGCCTCGTCGGCGATGGCGCGGTCGAAATAGGCGTTCTGCGGCTCCTTGGTGCCGAGCGCCAAGCCCTTGTCGATATTGGCGATCGCTTCGGCGAAGCGCTTGCCCGCGATCTGTGTCGCGCCGAGATCGATATAGCCTTCGCCCATCTTGTCGTTGATCGCCAGGCCGGCCGTGAAGTCGGCGGCCGCGGCCTCGAATTTGGCCATCGCCATCTTGAGCACGCCGCGATTGACATAGGTCGCGGCGCGGTCCGCGTCGCTCAGCCCGCCGGCGAGCGCGATGTTGCAGTAGATGAGAGAGTCTTCCGGCGCCGTGCCGCTGTCGGCGGCCTGGTAGCAGAGCTGCGCCGGACCGGCGCCGATGACCGAAACGGCGGCCTGGGCCGAAGGCGCCGCGAACAGGACGGCGAAGGTCGCGGCGAGCGCGATGCGGCTGTTCATGGCTGCCTCCTCGCAGTGAACCCTGTCATCATGCCATTTATGAGTGCCGTCCGTCCACGGCGGGAACGGCGCAAACGCGCATGTGTTTGGTGTTTTTCCCTGAGGGCAGCCATGACCTGGTCGATGATCTATCCGATCCTGCTTTTGTGCGTTTCCAACGTTTTCATGACCTTCGCCTGGTATGGGCAGCTCCGATTCCCGACGACGCCGGTTTGGATCCTGGTGATCGCCGGCTGGGGCATCGCCTTTTTCGAATATTGTTTCGCCGTGCCGGCCAATCATTTCGGCCAACGCGTCTATTCGCCGGTCCAGCTCAAGACCATCCAGGAGATCGTCACCCTGATCGTGTTCGCGATCTTCTCGCTCACCTATCTGGGCGAGGCGATCCGCTGGAATCACGCCGCGGCTTTCGCCTGCCTGGTGCTGGCGGCCTATTTCTCGTTCCTGAAATGACGGCGCGGCCGAACCTGGCCGTTGTCGTTACGAGAGGTAAAAGCGCCGGCGGCCGAATTGTCGGCGCCCGGGCCGCGGCGACCGGTTCGGTGGAACAGCGATACGACAGATGGCTGCGCACTATCTCCGCAATCGCGCGAACCGCATCGCGTCCTTTTTCTCATGCACAATTTGCACGCGTTGCGCCGCCAAGTGTTGCTGGCGTTGATTTCGTTCGGCGGCTTACGGCTGTTACAAAGCTGTAGTCAACGTGTGGCATGGCTCCCCTCCTAACGGCGCCGCTGACGCAAGTCATTGCGGCGCTTTGTGTGAAAAAAGAGGGGCAGAATGTTGCAGAAATCCGCGGCCGCGTTTGCGGTCACCGCTTGTTTTACGTTTGCTGCGCAGGCGGCGGATGCGCCGTCCGCAACGACGAACAGCAGCGAGGTCGAGACGGTCGTCGTTATAGGCGCGGGCGAGACCCGCTCGGTCTCGACCCTGCTGCCGGAAAACCTCGACGTGCTGCCGCCCGGCACCAGCGTGCAGAAGGCGCTGAACTTCCTGCCGGGCGTGATGGCGCAGTCGATCGACGCGCTGGGCGTCAATGAACAGTCGCTGTCCCTCCAGGTGCGCGGCTTCAGCACCACCCATCTCGGCTACACGCTCGACGGCATGCCGCTTGGCGACGGCGCGTACAACAACTACAACGGCCTCACGATCAGCCGCGCGTTGATCTCCGAGAATCTCGGCCGCGCCGATCTGGCGACCGGCATTGCCGGCCTCAGCGTCGCCTCGACCAGCAACCTCGGCGGCGCGGTGACCTATGTGTCCAGCGCCCCGCGCGAGGAGCTGGGGGTCACGGCAAGTCAGAGCTTCGGCAGCGAAGACGGCGAGCGCACCTTCGTGCGCCTCGATACCGGCGAATACGACGGTTTTTCGGCCTATTTCTCCGCGCAGTACAGCCAGCAGGACCTGTTCGTGAACCAGGCTGCCTATAACCAGTCCACCGGGAAGCAGTTCAACGGCAAGGTGCAGTACAAGTTCGACGGCGGCACGATCACCGCCTTCGCGGATCTCTCGCGCACCAATCAGGCCGATGACCCCTACCTCTCGAAGGACATGCTGTCGCGCCTCGGCTACGATTGGGGCGGCTACGCGCCGGACTGGCAGGACTACGTCAGCCGCGCGGCATGCGGCGTGCCTTCGCTGGTCGCTCAGTGCGTCACCTCGACGGCGCCCGAAAAGCTCGCCGACGTCACCTTCACCAACGGCCAGATTCTGCGCAACGACGACCTGTTCTACCTCTCCGGCGACTACGCCATCACCGATTCCCTCACCGGGCGCCTGCAGGTGTATCGCCACACCGACAAGGGCGCCGGCAACAACTTCATCACCGGCCTGTCCAACCAGGGCACGGCGTCCACCGCCGACGACCTGCCGGTCCAGATCCGCGACACGCGCTACACCATCAACCGCGACGGCGTCCTCGGAAGCCTCGGCTGGGATGTCGGCTTCAACCACGTCCAGGCGGGCTTCTGGCTGGAGAACAACACCAGCAGCGCCGCGCGCTACATCTGGACCAACGTCACGGGGCCCTTCAGCCTCGCGCATTTCCTGCAGGGTCAGCCGAGCACCGCCCAGTGGGTGCAGCAGACCAAATGGCACACGCAGCAGTTTTACCTCCAGGACACCATAACGCTGCTCGATGACGCGCTGGCGATCGATTTCGGCTTCAAGAGCACCGATGCAAAGTCGGATGCGCTGGCCATACCCGGCATCGCCAAGACGCCGCCGCCGGCCTCCAGCCAGTTCGCGAGCGGCTCGCTCACGGCCAAGGACAATTTCATGCCGGAAGCGGGCGTGCGCTGGCGGTTCGCGCCCGGACACGAAGTGTATGCGAGCTACTCCGAGAACATGGCGATGTTCCAGGGCGGCTTCAAACTCGGTCCGCAGTCGGTTTCGCAGGCCGTCTGGGACGTGCAGGGCAAGACGCTCAAGCCCGAGACGTCGAAGAGCTTCGACGGCGGCTACCGCTATGTGGGCGATGGGCTGCAGATTTCGCTGGCCCTGTATGACGTGGATTTCAAGAACCGCCTGTTGCAGTACAATCCCTGTCCGACGAACCAGCAGCAGAACCCGGGCTGCGGCAACTCCTTCCACAACGCCGGCAGCGTCACGAGCAAGGGCGCTGAACTCGGCGTGCTGTGGCAGCCGCTGCCATGGCTGAACTGGTACAACTCGGCCTCGCTCAACGAAACCACCTATAATTCGGACCTCAATTTCTGCACGGCGACCTGCGTGCTCTACGCCACGGCCGGCAAGCAGCAGGTGGATACGCCGAAGCAGATGTATGCCAGCGTGCTGACCCTGCGGCAGGACGGTTTCTGGGCTTCGCTGGCGGGCAAGTTCACCGGCCGCCGCTACTACACCTACACCAACGATCAGGGCTTCGGCGCCTACACCACGTTCGATCTCGGCCTCGGCTACGATTTCGGCTCCATCGGCGTGCTGAAGGGCGCGACGCTGGCGCTGAACATCACCAATCTGACCGACGTGCGCTATGCGTCGAACTTCGACAACAGCGTGTTCGCGCCGAACGACCCGGCCGGCAGCATCCTGGTATTCCACTCGTCGGCGCCGCGGCAGATCTTCGCCACGCTCGGCGCCGCGTTGTGAACGGATGCGCGCCGCGCTGATCCTGTTGTGTCTCTTACCGGTCTTCCCCGCCTTCGCCGGCGGGGAAGAGCCGGCCATCCGGCCGCAACTCGTCGGGGTCGGGCGCATAGCCTCGGATGCCCTGGACAGGCAGGGCGAGACGCTGGGCGGCTTTGGCTCGGGCATGATGCTGGTGCCGCATAGCTGGCATCGTGTGGGGAAAAAATTCGTCGCGCATCTCGATCTCTTGCCGGATCGGGGCTGGAACACCGCCGGCAGCGTCGACTACAGGGCGCGGGTGCAGGAATTCGATATCGGCCTGCTGCCCGACGACGGTGCGCCGGGGCACGAAGGCCAGCTGACGCTTGCTCTCAAGAAGAGCCTGCTTCTGATGGACGACAAGGGAATGCCCACGACGGGTTTCGACCCCGTCGATGTGCGCCCCGCGGCGGGCGCGATTCCCGATCTGCCGGTTTCGGCCGACGGTCACGTCAGTTTGGATGACGAAGCCATCGCACCGGACGGGAAAGGCGGCTTCTGGGTCAGCGACGAGTATGGACCCTATGTATACCGCTACAATGCACAAGGACGCTTGATCGGAGCCCTGCGGCCGCCCGAGGCCTTCATTCCACGGCGTAACGGCAAGGAGAATTTCTCCGCCAACAGCCCTCCGGCCGGCAGCACGGTCGATACCGGCAATCCCGAAACGGGCCGGCAGAACAATCAGGGTTTCGAGGGGATGAGCGTCAGCCCTGATGGCCGTACCCTGTTTGTCGTCAATCAGAGCGCGCTGCGTCAGGACCTCGACGCCGGCAATGTCGCCGCCACGCGCCGCAATGTCCGCCTGCTCGCTTATGACATCACGGCCGCGCCCCGTCTGATACACGAGTATGCGCTTCAA
Source organism: Rhizomicrobium sp. (assembly GCA_037200985.1). Taxonomy (NCBI): domain Bacteria; kingdom Pseudomonadati; phylum Pseudomonadota; class Alphaproteobacteria; order Micropepsales; family Micropepsaceae; genus Rhizomicrobium; species Rhizomicrobium sp. Next base: position 2,186,278 of record JBBCGJ010000001.1, on the reverse strand, counting down.
CTGCCTCTCTATGAGGAGGACGGAAAGGCCAAAGTTGCTGCCCAGAGCGAACTTCTGGCGATCGACGATCATCGTTTTTTGCTTCTGTGCCGCGACAGCGGCGGAGGGCTTGCGTCGAAGCGCCCGGCCTCGCTTTACCGCAAAGTCGAGCTGGTGGATGTGCAGGGCGCCACGGATATCGCGGGTCGCTATGACGGCGCTGCCGACAGCATCGCGCCGAACGGCATTCTGCGCGACGACATCACGCCGGCGGCAATGGCGGATTTCGTCGATCTGAATGACAATGCGCAGCTCAACCGCTTCGGACTGCATAACGGCGCGCCGGCGGACGCTCATGATCTCTACGAAAAATGGGAAAGCCTGGCATTGGCGCCTGCGGACCGACCGGGCGAGTATATTTTACTCGTCGGCAGCGATAACGATTTCGTCACCCAGCACGGCCGGATGGCCGGTAAAGCCTATGCCGATGCCGGCGGGGCCGACGTCGATACCCTGATCATGGCTTGGCGCGTGCGGATACCACAGTAATCGGAATCCAGCCTTGGCCGTCCACCCCGTCGCCGGTGACGCTTTCGCGGGGCATGACAGGGATATTTCTGCAAAAGATCGTTCTATTGTCCCCACGGATTGTCCGTGAAATCCACGACCGGGTGCAGCGGGATCTTCAGCGCCCGCTGCGTGCCGATATAGACGTAGAGCGTCATCGTCCTGGTCTTCGCGTTCCATTCGATCTGCGGCGCGATGCCGCCGGGCTTTCGGAAGGTCGTGCCGTCGAAGTCCATCGGCCGGGGCGCCACCTCGCCCCAGCCGCCGGCCAGCCGGGCGCTCATGTTCTGGCGCATCGCCGCCCGGTCGTCCTCGCTGGCGATGCTGGGATCGACGACGTCGGGGGCGCTGACCCGCACGCCGCCATCGGCCCCGATCTCCAGCCGTGCCGCGACGAAGGTGATGCCGTCGTCGAACGCCCCCTCCCAGCGCCCCGCCGGAGGCGGGTTCCGGGCGCAGGACGCAAGTACCAGCGCGGCGAATAGGAGCGCGAGCAGCGGACGCATGGCGCCTCACAACGAATCGGTCGGGAAAGAATATTCCGATTTCCGCCCGGCGAAACGCTCATACCGGCCCGTCAAGCGCCGGCCGACGGACCTTTTTCCTTGTACGCGGCGGCCAAGGATTGATAGGTCAACGCCTCGTTCGTGAGAATCGTGCCCGCCATGTCGCAAGCCGCCAAGCCCCTGCCCAAAGGCTTCCTCGCCGAAGCCCTGCAACGCATCCAGCCCTCGCCGACCATCGCGGCGTCGCAGAAGGCGCGCGACCTCAAGGCCGCCGGCAAGGACATCATCGGCCTCGCGATGGGCGAGCCCGACCACGACACGCCGGACAACATCAAGGAAGCGGCCATCGCCGCGATCCGCCGCGGCGAGACCAAATACACCGCGGTCGAGGGCATCCCCGAACTGCGCGCCGCCGTCGCGAAGAAATTCAAGCGCGAGAACAATCTCGACTACACGATCGCGCAGACCTTCGTCTCGCCGGGCGGCAAGGCGATCGTGTTCAACGCGCTGCTGGCGACGCTGAATCCGGGTGACGAGGCGATCTGCGTCGCGCCCTATTGGGTGTCCTATCCCGACATCGTGCTGCTCGCCGGCGCCAAGCCCGTGATCGTCGAGACCAGGCTGGAAGACGGCTTCCGCCTGACGCCGGAGGCGCTGGAAGCCGCGATCACGCCGAAGACCAAATGGCTGGTCTTCAACCAGCCGTCCAACCCGACCGGCGCCTGCTACACGCGCGAGCAGCTCAAGGCGCTCACCGACGTGCTGCTGCGCCATCCGCAGGTCTGGATCCTGACCGACGACATGTACGAGCATCTCGTCTATGGCGGGTTCAAGTTCGCGACGATCGCCGAGGTCGAGCCCGGGCTCTACGACCGCACCCTGACGATGAACGGCGTCAGCAAGGCCTATTCGATGACCGGCTGGCGCATCGGCTATTGCGCGGGGCCGGAGCCTCTGATCAAGGCGATGGCAAAGCTGCAGTCGCAATCGGCGTCCAACGCGTCCTCGATCTCGCAATGGGCGAGCGTGGAGGCGTTGAACGGGCCGCAGGATTTCATCCCGAAATTCCAGAAAGTGTTCGAGGAGCGCCGCGACCTCGTCGTCTCGATGCTGAACCAGGCGGCCGGGATCGAATGCCCGAAGCCCGAAGGCGCGTTCTACGTCTATCCCTCGGTTAAAAATCTGCTCGGCAAGAAGACGCCGGAGGGCAAGACCATCGCGACCGACGGCGATTTCGCCGATGCGCTGCTGGAGAACGAGGGCGTCGCCGTGGTGCACGGCGCGGCGTTCGGCCTGTCGCCCTTTTTCCGCATCTCCTACGCGACGTCGAACAAGGCCCTGGAAGAAGCCTGCCGTCGCATCCAGCGCTTCTGCGGCAATCTGCGCTAGCGCGTCGGTTTCCCCGCCCGCCGTGGCATTCCTGCGATAGCGCGGGCGCGCCCGGACGCTAAGCTGGCGCCCGGCGGGTGGGAGATTTCACATGGCTGACACGGCGGAGCGCGACGGCACGTGGCGGCGCTACGAGTTCGTGCGATGGACCGACGTCGCCGTGCCGTTCGAGGCAGGGCTCATCTGGCTCGGGCTGCTGGTCATCGCCATCGCCGTCGCCACGCCGATCCTGGCCGGCGCGGGCGTATCGGGCGCCCAGGTCTCGCGCGACCTGCCCGGACTGATGCGCCAGCCGATGATGGTGCAGCTCATCACCGCGACCTCCGATCTGGTGCTCGTCTTTTTCCTGTGGCGCATCGCCCGCCGCGTCGCCGACCGCGCGATGGTGGCGCGCTTCCGCGCCGCCCGCGGCATCGTCGTCCTGCTCGCGGCGCTGGGCGGCGTGGCGTTCGCGGTGCTGACGACCGTCGCGCTGGTGCAGCTCTACCAGCGCGGCATCTTCAAGCCGCACGCCGGTCCGGGCGATCGCATGTTCGGGTCCGGCCCGGCGCTCCAGTACCCCGTCATCCTGCTCACCGTCGCCGTCATCGCGCCCTTCGTGGAGGAGTTCTATTTCCGCGGCATCGTGCTGAGCTGGCTGTGCCGCAAGATCTATGTCGTGCCCGCCGTGTTCGCGAGCGCCGCGATCTTCGCGCTGCTGCATTTCCGGTTCCTGTCGCAGCCCGGCATCGAGGGCTGGATGCTGACCGGGCTGATTGCGGCGGTCGGCCTCGTCAACGCGACGCTGGCGCTGCGCACCCGCTCGCTCTGGCCGCCCTTCGCGTTCCACGCCGCCTATAATGGCACGCTGGCCGGCATGGCGATCGTGCCGTTCGTGCTCGCGGGGCATTGAGGGCGCCGTGGCCGGACCGCGAAGCTGCGGCGACTGCACGGTGTGCTGCACGGCGCTGGCGATCGAGACCGCCGAGCTGCGCAAGCCGCCCGGCGTGGCCTGCGCCCATTGCACGCCGTCGGGCTGCGGCATCTACGAGACCCGCTATCCGATCTGCCGGAGCTATTTCTGCGGCTGGTTCGGCCTGCCCGACCTCGGCGAGGACTGGCGGCCCGACCGAAGCGGCATCCTCATCTCGCCGCGCGAGGCGACGGTTGCCGGCGAGACACGCGAGGGCATCGAGTTCCTCGTGCTCGGCGGCGAGCCCGCGATCCGCCGTCCGGCCTTCCTGGCCTTCCTCACGGGTTTGCTGCGCGACGGCACCGCGGTGTTCCTCGCCGTGCCCGGGCCCGAGGGCCACTATCCCGCGCGCGTTCTTCTCAACGACGCGCTGTCGCGCACCTCGCCGGCCCGTTATGGCGATGCGCTTGCGGGCGCGCTCGCGGCGGCAAAGGGGCACCGGTTCGAACCGATGCGCCCTTAAGCCGACATCAATACCGCCCGCGCGTGCAGACCAGCCGGCCGTCGAAATTGGCGATGCGGCCGTCGCAGTCATAGGCAGCGTCGAGCGACGTCCAGCGCCAGCTCCCGTCGCGCCGCTGGCAGGTCGCACGCAGCGTGTAGCCGTCCATGCGGATGTGACGGCAGGTGTCGCGGTAGGAACCACGCGGGCCGACATCGTAGTCGCGGCCGCGGTCGCGCCAGCCGCTCCGCCGGCATGCGAGCTGTCCGTTGTCGTTGACGATGTGCCCGTCGCAATCGTCGGCATTGTCGAGCCAGGTGTTGCGCCAGGAGCCGTCGCGGCGCTGGCAATTCGCGGTCAGCATGTCGCCGTCGAAATCGACATGACGGCAGGTCGCCTCGTACGACCCGCTCGGCGTCCAGCGCGCCTGTGCCGCGGGGACGAGGGCGAGAAAGACGAGGGCAGCCGCGACAAGGCCGAGATTCAATCGGTTCATTCCTGACTCCTGCGCTCCGCCGCGAAAGACTGTTGCGCGGTGCGTTCGCACATGCAGTAACCTCGATTCATATTACCGGGAATTGTGAACGCTGGCACCTTGCCTTCGCGCGAAGGCGGCGCGAGCATCGGTGCATCGAAGTAGGGCGCGTGACGCGACCCGAAGACCCGGGATGCACGCCCGCCGCGCCCAGAAGCGCAACGTCGGTTGCGCGACCAAAGACAAGGTCGCGTGACGTCAATTGTGTTTCCACCGAAAGGACCTGTTCGCAGAGCAGGCCCGAAGGAGGCGCTCAAATGTCAGGACAAAACAACGGCGGCAGAGAACCGCGCGCCGTGGCCGTGGTGGGACCTTATGGCAGCGGCAAGACCACGCTGCTGGAGAGCATCCTTGCCATCACGGGCGCGGTGCAGAGAAAAGGCCAGGTGGCGCAGAAGAACACGGTGGGAGATTTCAGTCCCGAGGCGCGCGCCCGCCAGATGAGCGTCGAGGTCAATTGCGCGACGACGCGCTATCTCGACCAGAGTTTCACCTTCCTCGATTGCCCCGGCTCGATCGAATTTCTGTCGGACGCGCTGAACGTGCTGCCGGGCGTCGACGCCGCGATCGTGGTGTGCGAGCCGGAGCCGGCCAAGCTCCAGATGCTCCAGCCTTATCTGAAGCGGCTCGCCGACATGAAAATCCCGCACCTCCTGTTCGTCAACAAGATCGACAAGGCGAGCGGCTCGCTGCGCGCGCTGCTGACGATGCTGCAGGACGCCAGCGACATGCCGCTGCTGCTGCGCCAGATTCCGATCTGGGAGAACGACGTCGTCACGGGCTTCGTCGATCTGGCGCTCGAACGCGCCTACATCTACCGCCCCAACGACGCCAGCGAGATCGTCGATATCGCCGACAAGGATAGCGAGAAGCAGGCGCGGTTCGCGATGCTGGAAAAGCTCGCCGACTATGACGAGCACTTGATGGAAGAACTGCTGTCCGACATCGAACCGCCCAAGGAGGAAGTGTTCGGCGATCTGGCGAAGGAACTGGCGGATGGCCTCGTCGTGCCCGTGCTGATCGGCTCGGCCGAGGGCGACAACGGCATCCGCCGCCTCCTGAAGGCGCTGCGCCATGAAGTGCCGCCGGTGTCGGCGGCCGCCAAGCGGCTCGGCCTCGAAACGAATGGCGATGCCGTGGTGCAGATCCTCAAGACCTATCATTCGAGCCATGGCGGCAAGCTGAGCCTGGCGCGGGTGCTCGCCGGGACGTTGAAGGACGGCGTCTTGTTGCGCCGCGCCGACGGCGGCGAGGCGCGGGTCGGCGGCATCTTCGCGCTCAAGGGCGAGGCGCAGACCAAGCTCGCGGAGGCGCTGGCCGGCGATACGGTCGCGCTCGGCCGGCTCGAAGGCGTCGCCACGGGCGAGACGCTCGCCACCGGCAAGACGAAGCTGCCCAAGGTCGCGATCGAGCAACTCACGCCGGTCTATCGTCTCGGCATCGAGGCGACCGACCGCAAGGACGAGGTGAAGCTCACCTCCGCCATCGGCAAGCTGCGCGAGGAGGACCCCTCGCTGATATTCGACCAGAACGCGCAATTGCAGGAGATGGCGCTGGTCGGCCAGGGCGAGATCCATCTGAAAGTCGCGGTCGAGAAATTGCAGAGCAAATACGGGCTCAAGCTCAAGGTCCGTGCCCCCCGCGTCCCCTATAAGGAGACAATCCGCAAGGGCGTGGCGCAGCACGGCCGCCACAAGCGCCAGAGCGGCGGGCACGGCCAGTTCGGCGACGTGCATCTCGACATCCGCCCGCTGCCGCGCGGCACGGGCTTCGTGTTCGAGGACAAGATCAAGGGCGGTGTGGTGCCGCGCCAGTGGATACCGTCGGTCGAGAAAGGCGTCGCCGACTATCTGAAGTGCGGCCCGCTCGGCTTTCCCGTGGTCGACGTCGCGGTGGCGCTGACCGACGGGTCGTACCATGCGGTCGATTCCTCCGACGCCGCGTTCCAGACCGCGGCGCGCATCGCGATGACGGAGGGTATGCCGAACTGCGCGCCCGTGCTGCTCGAATCCATCATGCGTGTGAAGATCCATGTGCCGAGCGAGGCGACGGCCAAGGTCAATGCGGTGGTCAGCAGCCGGCGCGGCCAGCTCATGGGCTTCGACGCGCGGGCCGGCTGGAAGGGCTGGGACACGGTGGAGGCGCAGATGCCGCTCGCGGAGCTGTCCGACCTCATCATCGACCTGCGCTCATTGACGCAGGGCGTCGGCACGTTCGAGACGGCGTTCGACCATCTGGCTGAACTGACCGGCAAGCTCGCCGACCAGGTCGTGGCGATGGCCAAGGCGGCGTAAGAGGGGCCGGTAGCAACAGCGTACCGGCGCTCCTTGAGCGGCAGCGAAAGGAGCCAGGCGGGGCGGCCAGGGCAGGGCCGCTCCGCCGTCTATCCGCCGTCATTTTAAGACGATAGAGTCTGTCCTGCTTTGTCATGCCCGCGAAGGCGGGCATCCGGCGACTGGGCGAGTGGCCAAGACTGGATTCCGCCTGCGCGAAAATAACGGCCTGGAATTGATCCAGAACAACCACCACCGACAATTTTTGGTAAAGGATTTTGCCCATGACCGACACGCACGCCGAAACGCCCTTCCACGGCCGCATGCGCGGCGCCTCGGGCCGGTTGCTCTGGCTGGGCCTCGCGATGGCCCTGCTGGGGATCGCGGCCGTCGTCTTCCCGATGGCCTCCACCCTGGTCGCGGCGCTGCTGGTCGGCTGGACGCTCTTGTTCGGCGGCACGCTGACCTTCATCGGATCGTTCTCGATCCACGGCACCGGCCCGTTCTTCGGCGCGCTGCTGACGGGGCTTCTGTCGCTCGCCGCCGGCGTGTTCATCGTCTTCAGCCCGCTCGCCGGCGCCGTCGGGCTGACGCTGCTCCTGGGCTTCCTGTTCATGTTCCAGGGCGCCTACGAGATTTTCTTCGCCTTCGAGCTCAGGCCGCTGCCCGGCTGGTGGAGCATGCTGCTGTCGGGCCTGGCGAGCGCCCTGCTCGCGATCGTCATCGCCTTCGGCTGGCCGGAGATATCGACGGTCGCGCTCGGCATCCTGCTCGGCGTGAACTTCCTGAGCACCGGCCTCGGCTACATTTTCGTGTCGCGGGCTTTGAAGGCGTAGAGCCGGCTGCAGTCGATCGAACCAATTCCAGATTGTCGTTCCCGCGGAAGCGGGAATCCAAGTTTGGCGGCACTCCCAGTCGCTGAATGCCCGCCTTCGCGGGCATGACAGATTTTTTGCGCGCCGTGTTCAGGCTACCGCCGACACGCCGAGCTCAACAACATCCGTGTGGCCGAAGCCCTTGCTGTAGTCGAGGACCGACGCGACGCTCAGCGTCACGCGGAACATGGCCAAGACCTTCGGGTTCTTCGCGAGGTTGCGCGCCTTCTGGCTCGCGGCACCGGTGCCGAAATAGATCGTCAGCCCGTCGCCGGCATAGGACACCGTGGTCGCCTGCGGCCAGCCGTCTGGCCGGATCGTGGCGATGGTCATGTCGCTGCCGGATGCGATGACGCGGCGGATCTGGTCGGTAAGCGCGGACATGGTCTGTCTCCGATGGAAAGAGACAGGTTCTCAGCCGCGGTGGGCGGCGGCATTGCGCGCGATCAAACTTACCTCGGAAAATGCTGGGCGAGGTGCCAGCCGCAGGCCGTGATCGCGTTCTCGAGGCCGTCCGCGATCCGGCCGGTCTTCGCCGTCGCCGTGAACTCCGCGACGATGGCATTCCACTTGTCCTGGCCGATCCTGCGGTCCAGCGCGTCGTCGGTGACGAGCTCGACATAGCGCTCGCCCAGCGAGGCGAACACCACCATGCCCAGCCGGCGCTCATGCGCCGCCAGGATGCGCGCGGCGAAGGCGCGGTGCGCGAACTGCCGCGCCCGTTCGTGCTTCAGCCGCCGCGGCACGAGCAGGAGCTTGAGCGGCGGCCATTCCAGCGCCAGCGAGGCCAGAACGAAGACGACGGCCTCGATCGCGAAGGCATCGTCCAGCGACAGGCCGGGCCGCACCGCCAGGAGGCCGCCGGCGATCAGCGCGGCGAACGCGCCATAAGCCACGGGATAGAGCGCATAGCGGTCGCTGACCGGCACGATCAGGAGCTCGAAGCGCGCCGAGGTCGTCGCGCGCACCGCCTCGGCCGCCTGGGAGAGACGCGCATGTTCGATTGCGTCGAGTTTCGCCATCACCAATGCCCCGAGGCGCCGCCGCCGCCGAACGAGCCGCCGCCGCCGGAGAAGCCTCCTCCGCCGCTGCCACCGCCCCAGCCGCCGCCACCGCCCCAACCGCCGCGCCCGCCGCTGCCCAGGCCCCCCAGGAAGAACAGCGGCCAGAAGAAACGGCCGAAGATCAGCCACAGCACGATGATGATCACGATGATGGGGATATGGAAACCGCTATTGCCGCCGTCGCCCGCGTCGCGCTGCAGGGACTGGAAGTCCTGCGGCGGCGACGTCGACGGCTTGCCGCCCAGCGCCTGCAGCGTGACCAGCGTGCCGTTCAGCACGCCGCCGTCGTAATCGCCCTTACGAAAGGCCGGCATCATGACGTTGTGGATGATCAGCACGCTCTGCGCGTCGGTCAGCGCGCCTTCCAGGCCGTAGCCGACCTCGATCCGCACGTCATGGGTGCTCGGCGAGACGATGATCAGGGCGCCGTTGTTCTTGTCCTTCTGGCCGATGCCCCAGGCGCGGCCAAGCTGGTAGCCGTAATCCTCGATCGTGGTGCCGCGCAGCGATTTGAGCGTCACGACCACGACCTGGTTGCCGGTCTGCTGCTCGTGCTCGGCGAGGAGGGCGGTCAGCTTGTCCTTGATGCCGGGCGACAGGACGCCAGCTTCGTCGACCACGCGTCCGGTGAGCGGCGGGAAATCGAGCGCCGCCTGCGCCGCCACCGCCAGAAAGGCGAGGGCGGCGAGCGCGACCGCGATGACCCGTGCGACGGGGCGCATGCTCAGAACTGCACCGTCGGCGCGGCCTGGTTCTTCTCAGTCGTCGTGAAGGTCTCGCGCGGCTTGGCGTCCGGATAGAAGATCGCCGCCACCCAGCGCGACGGGATGGTGCGCAGCGTCGTGTTGTAGCGCTGCACGGCGTCGATGTAGTCCTTGCGCGCCACGGTGATGCGGTTTTCCGTCCCTTCGAGCTGCGCCTGCAGCGCCAGGAAGTTCTGGTTCGATTTCAGGTCGGGATAGTTCTCGCTCACCGCCAAGAGGCGGCCGAGCGCGCCGGAAATCGCGGCCTGGTTCTGCTCGAATTCGTGGAATTTCTCGGGATTCGTGAGGATGTCGGACGGGATCGTCATCTGGGTCGCATGGGCGCGCGCCTCGGTGACTTCGCGCAGTACGGATTCTTCCTGCTTGGCGTAGCCCTTGACCGTGTTGACCAGGTTGGGGATCAGGTCGGCGCGGCGCTGGTACTGGTTCTGCACCTCGCTCCAGGCGGCCTTTACCTGTTCGTCCTGCGTCGGCACGTCATTGATGCCGCAGGCCGTGAGGCCGAATAGGACGAGGCCGAGCGCCAGGACGCGGCCGGCGTATTTCGTGACGGTCGAAGACATGGATGGGATCTCCCTCGCAAAGCTGACGACATCAAGAACAGGCGGCTGCGCCTTAAATATGGTGCCAGGTCAACATTTACAAAAAAAAACGCCGGGGAAGCTTCCGCAGCCCCGGCGTCAGTGTGCTTGGGATGCGCAGGGCCCGAGGGCCCCGCGCCGGTCAAGTGCTTTGGGGGCACAGAACCGCGCCGCCGGCCGCATTGGGGGGGATGGCCGGCGACACACTTCGAAATAGGTGCGGTTTTGGACGGTTCAAGGGGGCGTCATCCAACTTGCCGGCCCGGGCCAGGAATGACGGTTGTATGAAGGGATTAGGGCTCAGAACTTCCAATCCTTCGACGCCTTGACCAGGAAGTCCCGGAACGCGCCGACGCGCTTGGACTGCCGGAGCGCGTCCGCATAGACCAGATGCACGTCGAAGCTCGGGCCCGGCACGTCCGGCAGGACGCGGATCAGGTGCGGCCGGGCGGCGGCGACATAGTCCGGCACGGCGGAAATGCCGAGGCCGGATTCCGTCGCGCACAGGATGCCGGTGACGTTGTTGATCCGCACCGTACGGCCCTTGCCGTTCATGCGCCGCCGCGTCTGCTCCAAGAGCCAGTTGATCTCGCGGATCTCGGGCGCCGCGGTCTCGCCATAGGCGATGATCGTGTGGTCGGCGATCTCCTCGAGCGCGTGCGGCGTGCCGTATTTCTCGAGATATTCCTTCGTCGCGTACATGTGGTAGTGCACGGTGAAGAGCTTGCGCTGGATCAGGTCGGCCTGCACCGGGGCGCGCATGCGGATGGCGATGTCCGCCTCGCGCTGCGCCAGGTCGAGCTCGCGGTCCTCCATCACGAGGTGGACCTCGACCTCCGGATATTCCTTCAGGAAGTCGTCCATACGCGGCACCAGCCAATAGGTGCCGATGCCGTGGCTGGAGGTGATCTTGAGCGCGCCGCGCGGCGCCTCGCGCACATTCTTGAGCGCCTCCTCGGCCTGGGCGAGGCGGGTCAGCACGTCGCTCACCGCGGCGTAGAGCATCTCGCCCTCGTCGGTCAGGGTGAGGCCGCGGGCGTGGCGCTGGAACAGCGGCGTGGTGATCTCTTCTTCCAGCGCGCTGATCTGGCGGCTGACCGCGGACTGGCTGAGCGTCAGCATCTGCCCGGCATGGGTGAAGCTGCCCGCCGAGGCGACCGCGTGAAAGATGCGAAGCTTGTCCCAGTCCATCTTCGTTACCTTCCTCGGGCCGCTCTCATGCCGGCCCTAGCGACAGTCTTCAATGCAAAGTTCGTGACGCATAATTTCAGTGTCCGCCGGCGAGGAAGCGCTCGGCTTCCAGCGCCGCCATGCAGCCCATGCCGGCCGCCGTCACGGCCTGGCGGAAAATCTTGTCCTTCACGTCGCCTGCCGCGAACACGCCGGCGACGCTGGTATGCGTCGAATCGGGCGCCGTCTTGATGTAGCCCGCCTCGTCCATTTCGAGCTTGCCCTTGAACAGTTCGGTGGCCGGCGAATGGCCGATCGCGACGAACAGCCCGTCGACGGCGAGATCGTGGGTCGATCCGGTGACCGTATTGCGCAACGTGACCGCGTTGACGCCCTTCGGATTATCGCCGCCTTTCACCTCGACGACCTCGGTGTCGAACAGGCAGTCGATCTTCTTGTTCGCCATCACCCGCATCTGGTTGGTCTTGTCGGCGCGGAAGCTGTCGCGGCGGTGGATCAGCGTCACCTTCTCCGCGAAATTGGTCAGGAACAGCGCTTCCTCGGTCGCGGTATTGCCGCCGCCGACCACCGCCACGTTCTTGCCGCGGAAGAAGAAGCCGTCGCAGGTGGCGCAAGCCGAAACGCCGAAGCCCTGATATTTGCTCTCCGACGGCAATCCCAGCCAGTTGGCGCTGGCGCCGGTGGCGATGATCAGCGTGTCGGCGGTGTAGACCTTGCCGCTGTCGCCTTTCAGCGTGAACGGCCGGCGCGTGAGATCGACGCTGGCGATCGTGTCCTGGACCATCTTGGTGCCGAGATGGGCGGCCTGCGCCTGCATCTGCTCCATCAGCCACGGCCCCTGGATCGCGTCGGCGAAGCCCGGATAGTTCTCGACCTCGGTGGTGATGGTGAGCTGACCGCCCGGCTGGATGCCGGCGATCAGGGTCGGCTCCAGCATGGCGCGCGCGGCATAGATGGCGGCGGTGGCGCCAGCCGGGCCGCTGCCCAGGATGATGACTTTGGAATGCGACATGACCGCTCCGACTCGGAGGGGAGCCGGACGCCGAGGGCGCGCCGGCCATTAGACCACGCCCCAAAAGCCCATTGCCCCTTGGCTGAGACTTCTCATATCGGAAGACCGGCCCGAAACGTCAAGCAGCGCCGATTGCAGTTTTGTGGCAGGGGTTTGGGCGTCCGCTTGGCACTTTTGCAAAAACGATATGGCGAATCGGGACGGGAACTTTCGCAGCACAGAAATATTATTGCGCTGGACCGGCGAGAAGGGTTAAATACCGCTCGTTTCCATTCAGTCGAAGGTCCTGCCGTGGAGCATCACAAGCTCGATTCCATCGATATGCGCATTCTGTCCGAACTTCAGGCGAATGGGCGCATCACCAATGTCGAACTGTCCCGCCGCGCGAAGATCACCGCGCCGCCCTGCCTGCGCCGGATGCGGGCGCTGGAGAAGACGGGGTTCATCCAGGGATACCATGCCGATCTGGACGCCAAGGCGCTCGGCTTCGAGGTGACGGCCTATGTCTTCGTACGGCTTTCCAGCCAACACGACACGGACCTGAAACATTTCGAGGAACGGGTGCGCTCATGGCCGGCGGTACGCGAGTGCTACATGCTGTCGGGCGAGGTGGACTTCCTGCTGAAATGCGTGGCGACCGACCTTTCCAGCTTCCAGCGCTTCGTGACCGAGACGCTGACGGCGGAGAAGAACGTCGCCAGCGTGAAGAGCTCGCTGGTGATCCATTCCAGCAAGAACGAAGCCGGGGTTCCGCTGGACGTGCGGGCTTAAGCGACTATCCCGTGATATCCCGCCCCTTGGTCTCCGGCAGGAACAGCAGCGTCACGACGAAGCCGATCGCGGCGATGCTCACCGGATACCACAGCCCGGCATAGAGATTGCCCGTCGCCGCCACGATGGCGAAGGCGATGGGCGGCAGGAAGCCGCCGAACCAGCCCACCCCCAGGTGATAGGGCAGCGACAGCGCCGAATAGCGGATGCGCGTCGGGAACAGCTCGACCAGCGTCGCCGCCTGCGGCCCATAGAGCGCGGCCGCCGCGATCACGAAAACCAGCAGCAGGCCGAACGCCAGCGGAAAATCGACCCGGCGCGGATCCGCGGCCGCCGGATAGCCCGCCGCGGTCAGCGTCGCTTTCACCTCGGCGGCGAAATTCTTCTGCGCGGTGGCGAGCGCGGTTCTCGCCAGCACCGTTCCGTCGATGCTGGAGAGCGTCACGGTGCCGATACGGATGCGCGCCAGCTCGCCCGGCGGGGTCGCCTCGTTGCGATAGGGCACGCCGAGATTGGCGAGCGTGCTTTTGGCGATGTCGCAGGAGCTGGAGAATTTCGACTTGCCGATGAGGTCGAACTGGAAGGAGCAGTCGCCGGGCGCTGCGAACACCGTCGCCGGCGCCTTGGCGATGGCCTCGGTCAGGCCCGGATTGACCGCGCCGGCCAGGAGCTGGAAGCCCGGCACGAAGGAGACCGCCGCGAGCAGAAGGCCGCCCAGCATGACCGGCTTGCGCCCGACCCGGTCGGACAGTCGCGCGAAGAAGATGTGCAGCAGCGCGCTCGCCACCGTCACGCTGAGAATCAGAAGGTTCACCAGGCGCGGCTCGACCTTCAGCACGCGCTCCAGGAAGAACTGGGTGTAGAACTGCGCCGTGTACCAGACGGCGCCCTGGCCCATCAGCAAACCGATCAGCACGACGAGCACGATGCGCAGATTGCGCCAGCGCAAGAAGGTTTCCGAGAGCGGCGCGCGCGAGGTGGCGCCCGACTCTTTCAAAGCACGGAAGGCCGGCGATTCGTCGAGTTTGAGGCGAATCCAGATCGAGATCGCGAGCAGGATCGCCGACAGTAGGAACGGCACGCGCCAGCCCCAGGCGGCGAAGGCATCCTCGCCCATGGTGCTGCGCAAGATGAGGATGACGCAAAGCGCCAGGAACAGGCCGACCGTCGCCGCGACCTGAATCCAGCCGGTCGCGGCGCCGCGCCGCTCGCGTGTCGCATGCTCGGCGACATAGACCGCCGCGCCGCCATATTCGCCGCCGACCGCAAAGCCCTGCAGCACGCGCAGCGCGATCAGCAGATAGGGCGCCAGCCCGCCGATCGCCGCGGTGTCGGGCAGAAGCCCGATGGCGAAAGTCGCAAGGCCCATGATGACGATGGTGAAGAGGAAGGTGCGCTTGCGTCCCGTCCGGTCGCCGAAATAGCCGAACACCAGGCCGCCGAACGGGCGCACCGCGAAACCGACCGCGAAGGTCAGGAGCGCGAAGATATAGCCCTTGGTCTCGCCCGCGCCGGCGAAGAAATGCCGGCTGACGATCGACAGCAGCGAGCCGAAGATGAAGAAGTCGTACCACTCGAACACGGTGCCGGCGGACGATGCAGCCAGCACCAGTCCCATGCGCGTGCGGCGCGTTTCGGCCATCTACCAACTCCCCCGGGCGGGCCAGAACTAACGCAGCGGGGCTGCGGGCTCAACCTCTAACATTCGCGGCGACGTTCCTGGAGCCGGCGGCTTGCGTTCGTCGTCCGCGTCCGTTTCTGATAGGCTTCGGCCTGGGAAGAGGGAGCGCGTCATGGGCAACAGGGAGTTCGATCTTCAGGGCGTCAACCATCTGGCGCTGGTGTGCAAGGACATGGCGCGCACCGTCGATTTCTATGCGAATGTGCTCGGTATGCCGCTCGTCAAGACCATCGAGCTGCCGAACGGCATGGGCCAGCATTTCTTCTTCGACCTCGGCAATGGCGACAGCCTCGCCTTCTTCTGGTTCCCGCACGCGCCGGACGCCGCGCCCGGAATCGCCTCGGCCGCGCGGGGCGTCATCCCCGGACCGTCCGCACACGGATCGATGAACCATGTCGCGATCAATGTGCCGGCGGAGCGGATCGACGAATATTACGAGAAGCTCCTCGCCAAGGGCATCAAGGCGAGCCGGGTGATCAACCACGACGATTCGCCGATGCAGGCGAGCCTGGAGCGCACGCCTACGACCTTCGTGCGCTCGATCTATTTCTACGATCCCGACGGCATCGCGCTGGAATTCGCCGCCTGGACGCGCCCGCTCGGCACGCCGGCCGATGTCGCGATCCAGCCGGCGAAAGCGGAAGACAAGACGCGCTACCTGGAGCCGGTGAAATAGCTTTCCTCCCCCGCGTTTGCGGGGGAGGTGCCGAGCGCAGCGGCGCGTAGCGACAGCGTGCGCGCGAGGGGGCCTGCGCGGGGCGGCGGGCTCCCTCCGTCACGCCTCCGCTCCGCTACGGCGTGCCACCTCCCCCGCAAACGCGGGGGAGGAAATCTAGCGCTGCGCCGCGAGCGGAAAATACGCCTGCGCCAGCATGTCCAGATCGAGCGGCGGCTCGACGATCATCTGCATTGCGCAGGCGCGGACGAAGGACTTGTCGGCGTCCGCGGTCAGGTATTCCACCGGCGACTTCCCGTCGACGCGGGCGAGGAACAGAATCGGCAGCAGCCGCGCCGTTCGGCGGTCGATGTCGTGCGCCTTCTCCCAGGTCGCGCCCGCAAGATAAGCGGTCTTCATCGCCGCGAAGGCCTGTGCATATTGCGCGGACCACTCGGGGTGCCATACTGCTTTCAGCAGGAAATGGTTCAGGCAGAAGGCGAGGTCGAAGGCCGGGTCGCCGAAGCACGCGGTCTCCGCGTCCAGGAACACCGGGCCGTCCGGACCGCACAGGATGTTCTTGGGCGAGATGTCGCCCTGCATCAGCGCGATGCGCGCCGCTGCGAGGCGCCCCGCCTCGTCGCGGATCGCCGTCGCCAGAGGCGGATGCCGCTCACCCGTAAACAGCAGATAGGGCTCCAGCCGCAACGCCTCGAATTGCGCGCCATGGGCGAAAGCATCCGCGATATCGGCCCGGCCCGCCGTCGCGCCGTGGATGCGCGCCAGCGCGGCTCCAGCCGTGGCCGCGAAGCTGGTGTCGATGCGGCCCGCCGCCAATTCATTCTTCCAGACGGGATAAGCCTGCGGCGGCAGGAATTGCATCGCGAACATGTGTCGCGCGCGGTCTTCGCCGAGGATCTTCGGTACCCAGCGCGGATCGACGGTGGAGACCAGCCGGATCCAGGCGACCTCGGTTCCGGAGCGCTCCGGCGGCGCCCGCCAATCCGCCGCGACGTTGAGCTTCTCCAGCGCCCGTTTTACAACCACGGGCGGCCGGCCTTCCGCGTCGACGCGCCAGATGTCGCAAGAGACGCCGCCGGCAAGCCGCGTCAGGGCGAAGTGTTCGCCGTCGGCGACAAGGCCCATCCCGGCCAGCGCCTCGCCGACCCCGCGCAACTCCTCGGCCTGTTCCCTTGGCGTCATAACCTTTTATAACCGTTCGCTCGCCCCGCACCTAGATATGCATGCCCGAGACGTTCACCGATCCGGAAGTCCTCGCCGAGGCGATTATCGCCATGGTCGGCCGCAGGATCGTGCTCGGCCTGCCGCTCGGCCTCGGCAAGGCAAACCATGTCGCCAACGCACTGTTCCGGCGCGCGATGCGCGATGCGGCGATCGACTTGCACATCTTCACGGCGCTGACGCTGGAGGCGCCGGCGCCCAAGAGCGAGCTCGAGCGCCGTTTCATGGCGCCGATCTCGGAGCGTCTGCTGGGCGGCTATCCGCCGCTCGACTACGCCGTGGCGCTGCATCGCGGCGACCTGCCGCCCAATATCCGGGTGGACGAGTTCTTCTTCCTGGCCGGACGCTGGCTCAGCAACGGCCCGGCGCAGCGCAATTACATCTCGGCCAACTATACCCATGCCGCGGACTATCTGCTGGCACGCGGCGTCAACGTCGTCGCCCAGCTCGTCGCGCGGAAGGGCGAACGCTACAGCCTGAGCTGCAATCCCGACCTCACGCTCGACATGCTCGACGCGCGCAAGGCGGGCCGCGCGAAATTCCTCCTGGTGGGGCAGGTCAATTCCGAACTCCCCTTCATGCCGGGCGACGGCGATCTTCCCGCCGAGACGTTCAACCACATCCTCGAAGGCAACGATTTTCCGCTGTTCGGCGTGCCGAAACAGCCGATCTCGACGGCGGAATATGCCAGCGGCATCCACATCGCGCGGCTGATGGCCGACGGCGGCTCGCTGCAGATCGGCATCGGCGAGGAGGGCGATGCCGCCGTCCAGGCGATGATCCTGCGCCATCGCGAGACGGAGGCGTTCGCCGCGGCGGTGGACCGGCTCACCGGCGGCGCGCCGGCGCTCGGAATCGAACAGCGCACGCCCTTCGCGCAGGGGCTCTACGGCATCAGCGAGATGCTGGTCGACGGCTTCCTCGCGCTGATCGATGCCGGCATCGTCAGCCGCGCCGTCGACGGCGTTCTGGTGCATGGCGGGTTCTTCGTCGGACCCGGCAGCTTCTATCGCCGCCTGCGCGAGATGGCGCCGGACGATCTGGCGCGCATCCAGATGACGCGCATCTCCTTTACCAACGCGCTCTACGGCGACGAGGCGGCCAAGCGCGCCGCGCGCGTGAAGGCGCGTTTCGTCAACAGCGCGATGATGGCGACGCTCCTGGGCGCGGTGATCTCCGATGCGCTGGAAGACGGACGTGTGGTCAGCGGCGTCGGCGGCCAGTTCAATTTCGTCGACCAGGCCTTCGCGCTCGAAGGCGCCCGCTCGATCATCGCGGTTCCCGCGACGCGGGGACAGGGGCGGCGGATGCAGTCGAACATCCGCTGGTCCTATGGCCACACCACGATCCCGCGCCATCTGCGCGACATCGTGGTCAGCGAATACGGCATCGCCGACCTGCGCGGACGCAGCGACGCCGACGTCGTGGCGCAGATGCTTTCCATCGCGGATTCCCGCTTCCAGGACGAACTGCTTCGGCAGGCCAAGGACGTGGGCAAGATCGCGCGCGCGTATGAAATCCCCGCCGCCCATCGCGACAACCATCCGGGGCGCATCGAACAGGCGCTGGTGCCGCTGCGCGCGCGGGGCCTTTTGCCCGATTATCCGCTCGGCTGCGATTTCACCCCGGTCGAGCGGCGCCTGTTGCCGGCGCTCGAGCGCCTCAAGGATGCGACGCCGCTCCAATTGGCGGGCTTCGCCGCGGCCGGCCTGTCGCCGGCACCGGACGAGTCGGAGGCGTTACAGCGTATGGGACTGCGGACGCCGAAAGGTTGGACCGAACGGCTCTATCGCGCGCTCCTGCGCGGCGTCCTGACCGGAACGTGAGAAACATCACCGCCGCGTGAAGCGCGTTTGCGGTCCGTGCATCGCGCGCGCCGCCGGGCTAGTGTCGCGCCGCGCAACCGGGGAGGACCGCATGTCGCGCCAATGGATGGTCGCCGCTTTTGTGGCGGCGACGCTCGCCGCCGCGCCGGCGCTCGCGAGGACGCCGGCCATTGTCGCCGCCGCCATTGCCGATACAGGCCGGCCCGACGCCGACAAAAAGGTCGATGACGAGCGCAAGCCCGGCGAGATGGTCGTCTTCGCCGGCATCAGGCCCGGCAGCCGCGTATTGGACCTGGCGCCCGGTGGCGGCTACTTCACGCGCATCTTCGCGAAAGTGGTGGGCGACACGGGCTGGGTCTACGCCTTCGTGCCGGCGGAGCTCGATCCGATCATCGCCAAGCGCTCCCCGGGCGTCGACATCAAGAAGCAGTTCGCCGCCTATCCCAATGTCAGCGTGCTGCACGGGCCGATCAACAGCCTCGCCGCGCCGGAATCGCTCGACGTCGTGTGGACGGCGCAGAACTATCACGACTTCCACGATCCGATGTACGCGCCGGCCGATCTCGCCCTGGTCAACAAGGCCGTCTTCAATGCGCTCAAGCCGGGCGGCGTCTTTATCATTCTCGACCATGCGGCGGCGAACGGCTCGGGCCTGCGCGACACCAACACGCTGCACCGGATCGACGAAGCAGCGGTCAAGAAGGAGGTCCAGGCGGCGGGCTTCGGGTTCGTGGGCGAGAGCAATGTGCTGCGCAACCCCAAGGACCCGCGCGACAAGCCCGTCTTCGATCCCGCGATTCGCCATCATACCGACCAATTCATCCTGAAATTCATCAAGCCGAGACACTGACAAGGATGCGGATGCGCGCCCGATTTTTCACGCTCGTTTCGGGCGCTCTTCTTTTTCTCGGCTCGGCGCAGGCGGATCCGCCGGCGGTTCCGGCCGTTCCCGTCGTTCCGGCGGTGCCCGCGGCCGCGCCTTCTGTCGGCGGCGCCGCGCAGCGCTATCGCGGCACGCTGACGGCGTTCGACGGGCCGTTCCTCACGCTGACGCTGGCGGGCAAGAAGACCGTGACGCTCGGCATGACGGTGGAGACGCGCATCGTCCACAATCGCGCCCTGATGCTGGCCGATCTCCAGACGGGAAGCTATGTCGGCGCCGCGGCGCTCAAGGGCGCCGACGGCAAGCTGCGCGCGCAGGGCATCCGCGTCTATCCGCCCGAGATGCGCGGGCAGGGCGAGGGCGAATACGCCATCGATCCCGCGAACCCGATGCGGCTTCTGATCAACGGCGCGGTCACGTCGGTGACGCCCGGCGGCATCGGCGGCGTCGTGACGGTCGCCTTCCGCGGCGCGGCCGTTGCGGCGGGAAGCGAATGCGCCGGCCGCGCGGCGCCGGACGGCTGCAGCGGCGCCGCCGCGATCCAGTTCGCGCGCGGCGTGCCGATCATCGGGATCGAGGCCGGCAACACCGCGCAGCTCCTGCCCGGCGCGACGGTGAGCGTCTCGGCGGCGCCCGACGCCACCGGCACGCTGGTCGCGACGAGCGTCACCGTGGAGCGCGACGCGCCGCCGCCGAAGCTTCCCGTCGCGCCTTGAAAGCGGGACCCGGCCGGAGGTCCTTGTCCAGCAGGCAGTCGATGAACGCCCGCAAGGCGGGCGACTGGTTGCGCCGGTCGGGGTAGTAGAGAAAGAGCCCGAGCAGATGCGGCGACCAGTCGGCGAGCACGCGCTTCAGCCGGCCGGCGGCGATCGCGTCGTCGACCTGGTCGTCGTCATAGGCATAGAGGATGCCCAGACCCTGCAGCGCGGCGGCCAGCGCGAGCTCCTGCGAGTTCGTGATCAGCGGGCCCTCGACGGCGATTTCCGACGCCTTGCCCTTCTTCCGGAAGCGCCAGCGGTGGATCGTGTCGCTGCCGGGAAAGCGCCAGTTGATGCCCGCGTGGCGATGCAGGTCGACCGGGATCTTCGGCTCGCCATGGCGCTCCAGATATTCGGGAGAGGCGACGATCAGGATCGGCACGTCGGGCGTCAGGCGGACGGCGATCATGTCCTTCTCCAGCCGCTCGCCGACGCGGATTCCGGCGTCGAAATGGCCGGCCACGATGTCGCTGAGCCCGTCGTCGACCGCGACGTCGAGCACGACATCCGGATGCATGCGATGAAAGCGCCCGAACCGCGGCGCGATGAGCTTCTTCACCGCCATGCCGGGCGCGTTGATGCGCAACGTCCCCGCGACCCGCCCGGCGGCGGACATGGCCTCCCCGACGGCGGCGTCCATGTCCCGGATGATCGGCGCGATGCGCTCGTAGAGGCGCTCGCCCTGCTTCGTGGGGGCGACGCTGCGCGTCGTCCGGTTCAGCAACGCGACGCCGAGCCGCGTTTCGAGCTGGCGGATCGTCTGGCTCAAGGCCGAGGCCGAGAAGCCGAGATGCTCGGCGGCGCGCGCGAAGCTCGAGCGTTCCACGATGGCGGCGAAAGCCCTCAATTCGGCGAACTCGGAGCCGCGCATTATATATTATTCTCTAAATAACGAAGTTCAATTATACGATATTATCTTATGCGGGGAAATCGCCATCCTTCTACCGTCGAAACGACGGAGAGCAAAGGACATGGACGATCTGAACCTTCCCGAACCCATCGCCGCTTATTTCGCGGCCGACCGCTTCGACAGCGAGGCCGTCGGGCAATGCTTCACGAACGACGCCGTCGTGAAGGACGAGGGCCACACCTATTCCGGCGTCGCGGCCATCAAGCAGTGGAAGGCCGCGACCTCGGCCAAATACACCTATACCTGCGATCCCTTCGCCAAGGAGCAGGCCGACGGGACGACCGTCGTGACCTGCCATCTCGAAGGCAATTTTCCGGGCGGCAAGGCCGACCTGCGCTACTTCTTCCGGCTGGAGCGCGGCAAGATCGCCCGTCTCGAGGTCATCCCATGAGCTTCGATCTGGAGCTTGCCGGCCGCCGCGCGCTCGTCACCGGCGGCACCAAGGGCGTCGGCGCGGCGGTCGTGGAGGCGCTGCACGGCGCAGGCACGCGGATCGTCGCGACGGCCCGCGCGGTCCCGTCCCAGGCGCGCGACGGCGTCCAGTACGTGGCCGCCGATCTGACGACCGCGGACGGCTGCGCGGCGGCGGCGGCGTTCGCGCTCGCCCGTCTCGGCGGCGTCGACATCCTCGTGAACGTGCTGGGCGGCTCCAGCGCCCCGGCCGGCGGCTTCGCCGCGCTCGACGACTCCGAATGGGCGAAGGAACTCAACCAGAACCTGATGCCGGCGGTTCGCCTCGACCGCGCGCTTCTTCCTTCGATGATCGCGCAGGGGTCCGGTGTCGTCATCCATGTCACGTCGATTCAGCACCAGCTTCCCCTGCCGGAATCGACGACCGCCTATGCCGCCGCGAAGGCCGCGCTTTCGACCTACAGCAAGAGCCTTTCGAAAGAGGTGACGCCGAAGGGAATTCGCGTGGTGCGGGTCTCTCCCGGCTGGGTGGAGACCGAGGCGGCCGTGGCGCTGGCCGAACGTCTCGCGCAGCAGGCGGGCACCGACTATGAAGGCGGCAAGAAGATCATTATGCAGAGCCTCGGCGGAATCCCGCTCGGGCGGCCCGCGAGGCCGAAAGAGGTCGCCGATCTCATCGCGTTTCTTGCGTCGCCGCTGGCGGGCGCCATCACGGGCACGGAATATGTCATCGACGGCGGAACGGTGCCGACGGCCTGAACGCGCGCGCCGCCGTCAGTCGATCCACAGCCCGCGCTTGCGATGCCAGTCCTCGATCGACTGCTTGGGATATTCCCGGAATTGCTTGTCGCCCGGCCCGATGTCGGGCGCCACCCAGCTCGGCTTGTAGCCCAGCATCAGATGCACCTTCGACGGCGGCCTGGGCAGTGCGGCGTCGATCGCCGAGGCGAAGGGATGCACCAGGTCGGGCCAGGCGTCGTCGTACATCCAAAGCGCCGTGGCGCATTTGGAACAGAAATGCCGCTGGCCCGTGCCGGTGCGGCAATGTCCGTCGTCCTCGCGGATTTTCGCGTGGTAGACGCGGATCGCGCGCTTGCCGTCGATCTCGAGCGTCTCGAAATCGCCCATGAGGTTGATGGCAAAGGCCGCCGCCGCCCGCCGTCTTGCGGCAGATCGAGCAATAGCAGAGCTGATAGGGATGGGGCGTGTGGCTCTGCAGGCGGAACGTCACCGCCCCGCAACGGCAGGAGCTTTCGAGAAGTTTCGGCATGCGCGCCTCCCATATCGGGTAAACCGTTCGGCCGGCGCGGCGTTCCAGCGACCCGGGGCTACGCCGTCAGCCCTTCGGTCTTCAGTGCCCGGTGCACGGCGGGCCGGACGGTGACGCGGCTGCGAAAAAAGGCGACGTTTTCCGGCACCTCGATCTTCTGGAAGATCGACCAGCTCGTCATCACGAAGAAATAGGCGTCGGCGACGGTGAAGGTCTCGCCGGTCAGGAAGCTCTTGCCGCCCAGTTCCTTGCCGGCGAAGGCGAAGTTCTTGACGAGCTTGGCCCGCGACTCCGCCTTGACCTCGGCCGACGCCTCATGGCTGAAGAGCGGCGTATAGGCCTTGTGCATCTCCGAATTCACGAAGGTCAACCATTCGATCACCCGATAGCGCGCGATATCGCCGACCGGCGGCAGGAGGCCGGATTCCGGCCTGAGATCGGCGAGATATTGCACCACCGCCGGCCCTTCGCTCAGCAGCGTGCCGTCGTCCAGCAGCAGCGCCGGCACATAACCCTTGGGCGCGATGGCGTAGAAATCCTCGCCCGAGGCGGTCTTATGCGCCTTGATATCGACCCTCTCATAGTCGAGCGCCAGCCCCGCCTCTTCCGCCACGATATGCGGTGAGAGCGAACACGCACCCGGAGAATAATAGAGCTTCATGGTGGACCTCGGACGGGACGGGCGGACTGTGCTTTGGGACGGCCGCGCGATCAACCCGTGGCTTTACGGCCCTCGCGCGTGTGCCTAGGGTCCCGGCATGAGCGATCTCATACCCCTTCCGCCCCAGCCCGCCGGCACGCCCTGGCCGACGCAGGACTGGCCGACCGGCGATGTCCCTGCGTCCGCCGACCGGGCGCGCCTGGACCGGCTCGTCGACTATGCCTTCACAGCCGTCCTGCCCGACGATCTGCGCGAGACGCATGCGCTGGTCGTGATCCGGGGCGGCCGCCTGGTCGTCGAGCGCTACGGCGCCGAGGTGACCGCCGCCGATACGTTGCCGTCCTGGTCGGTCGCCAAGAGCATCACCCAGGCGCTTGTCGGCCTCGTTGTGAAGGACGGCCTGGCCGATATCGCCGCGCCAGCCCCGGTGCCGGAATGGCAGGCGCCGGACGATCCGCGCCGCGCCATCACGCTCGACCAGATGCTGCGCATGTCGGACGGCCTTAGCTTTCTCGAAGTGTATACGCCGGAGGGGCCGTCGGACACAGTCGCGATGCTGTTCGGCGAGGGCCGGGACGACGTCGCGCATTACGCCGCGCAGAAGCCGCTCGCGCACCCGCCGGGTACCTTCTGGTCCTATTCCAGCGGCACAGCCAATCTGGTGGCGCGCGCCGTTTCGATCGCCACGGGCAAGTTCGGCGCCGACTTCGAGGCCTATATGCGCGAGCGGCTGTTCGGACCGCTCGGCATGGCCTCGCCGGTCCCGAAATTCGACGCGGCGGGCACTTTCATCGGCTCGTCCTATTGCTTCGCGTCGGCCCGCGACTTCGCGCGCTTCGGCCTGCTCTATCTGCGCGACGGCGTCTGGGACGGCGCCCGCCTGCTGCCGCAAGGCTGGGTCGACTATGCCCGCACGCCGACCTGGCAGCAGTCGATCGAAACCGGGCGCTATGGCGCGCATTGGTGGCTCGACATCGCCGGCCCTGGGAGCTTCTCGGCGAACGGCTTTCAGGGACAGTTCGTCGTGGTCGTGCCGGACCGCGATCTCGTCATCGTGCGCCTCGGCGCCACGACCGAGGACACGATCGAGAGCGTCAAGCAGTGGATCAGGGACATCGCGGAATGCTTCCCGCGGCTGGCCTGACTATTCGCGCTCCCGCCCGCCCTGGCGCCAGCGTGTGACGATGGCGTCGAGCGAGGCGCGCTCGATCTTCTGGCCCTTCCAGGATTTGGAGAAGCCGGCGTTCATGTTCTTCGGCACATTGCCGCGGCCGAGCACGTCGAACTTGATGCGCATCGGCATCGAGACGCCCTGGCCGAGCACGATGGCCTCGCGGTCGCCGAGCAGCGGCAGGAAGTCGAGCAGATCGATCATGCCTTCATAGGTGTTGGCGCGGATGACCTGCTGGTCGCGCTCGCTGGAAAGACGCATGGCGACCGCCGTGCCGCATTGCGACAGGATGTTGGGATCGAGGTCGGACGGCCGCTGCGTGACGAGCGCCAGCGAGAGCGAGTATTTCCGGCCCTCCTTGGCGATGCGCGACAGGGCCGCGCGGGTCGGCACGAAGGTCGCGTCCTGGCCGGCGGGGGCATAGCGATGCGCCTCCTCGCAGACCAGCAGCATCGGCACCGCGCCGTTGCTCCAGACCGCGAGATCGAAGGCGAGCCTGGAGATCACCGAGATGATGACGTCGAGGATCTCCGGCGGCGCGGTGGAAAGGTCCACCACGGTGATCGGCCGGCCCTCGTTCGGGATGCGGAACAGGCGGCTCAGGACGTCGGTCATCGTGTCCTGGATGGTCAGGCTGCCGAACATGAAATTGTAGCGCTGGTCGGCGACCAGGCTCTCGATCTGGGTCTTCAGCCGGCGATAGGGCAGCGTCATATGCGTGCGTTCCAGCTTGCCCAGCCGGTCGTCGATATAGGCGGTGACGTCGGACAGGCGGAATGGCGCGGGCGTGTCGACGCTGATGACGGTGGAGATTTCCTGCGGCCGGCGCGCGCGGCCCGCCGCGGCCTCCGAATAGCGCCGCTTGGCGTAGATCACCGCCTCGCTCAGGATCTCGATCTCGGCGTCGTGATGCTGGTCCTTCGAGGTCAGCGCCGCGGACAATTCGGTGAAATTGAGCAGCCAGAAGGGCAGGTTGAAGTTGTTCAGCGTGATCCGCTCCACCATGCCCTCGAAGGCGGTGGCGTATTCGTTGTGCACGTCCAGGATGACGACATGGGCGCCGGAATGCTCGTAGAGCAGCCGCTGCAGGATCGCGGTCAGGGCGCAGGACTTGCCCGAGCCGGTCGAGCCCACGACGATGAAATGCTTGGCGAGCAGGTCGTCGGTCAGGAGCCGGGCCGGCACGCTCGGGTCCTGGAACAGGGTGCCGACCTTGACGCTGGCGACCGCCGGCGGGGCGTAGACGCGGGTCAGGTCATGGCGGTCCGCGAACAGGACGGGATCGCCGATCGAGGGAAGCTGCGTCACGCCGCGCTTGAACGTCAGGCGCTTGGAATTCTCGTCGATCGCCACCTCGCCGGCGAGGTTGATCTCGATGAGGCCCATCTCCTCGGGGCCGTCGGCGCTGGGCATCGGCGCGGTCATCGCCGACACGAGCCCCATCACGGCGGAGGCCGGCGTCACGATCTTGACGAGGGCGCCGATCTGCACGCGCGGATCCTTGGCCGCGACCGCGCTCTTGGTGCGATGCTCCAGCACGGCGATGCAGTGCGAACCGGCGACGGACACGACATGGGCGATCTGCACCGGCGGGGTCGCCGGCACGCCCCGGCGCTCCTTGGCGGGGGCGGGCGGTGCAGGCGGACGGAAGACCTGGTTCATGGCGCGGCGCTCCGCGGCAGGGTGAGGAGGACGGTGGTGCCCTGGCCTGGCTTGCTTTCGATGAAGATGTCGCCGCCGTGCTGGTGCGCCAGCCCGCGGGCGATGGGAAGGCCGAGGCCGGCGCCTTCCTGGGTGCGCGACAGATGGCCCTGCACTTGGCCGAAGGGCTTGAGCGCGACGGCGATCTGGTCGGGGGACATGCCGACGCCGGTATCGGCCACGGCGACGCTGGCGCCGCCGTCGGGGTTGGCGCGCGCCACCAGGACGATGCGGCCGCGCTCGGCGGTGAATTTGCTGGCGTTGGAGAGGAGGTTCACCAGCACCTGCTTGATGCGCTTGGAATCCACCGACAGCATCGGCAGATCGCGCGGCACGCGCACGTCGAGCGTCTGGCGCTTCTCGGCGATCGTCTCGCGCATCGTCTCGGCCGCGGCGTCCAGGATGTCGCCCAGGTCGGTCGGCTGGCAATTGAGCACGAAGCTGCCGCTCTCGATCTTGGAGATGTCGAGGATGTCGGACACGACCTCAAGCAGCCGGCGGCCCGATTTGGCGATGTGCTGGGCATATTCGGCGGTCTTGGGGTCCTTCTGCGACACGATCACGTCGGAGAAACCGATGATCGAGTTGAGCGGCGTACGCAGCTCATGGCTCATCGTGGCGAGGAAGGCGGATTTGGTGCGGCTGGCGAGCTCGGATTCCGCGCGCGCGGCTTTCATCGCCTGTTCGTGACGCTTGCGCATCGTCATCTCGCCGAGAGACTCCGCGTATCTCGACAGAAGCGATTCCCGAAGCGCGATCTTGCGCTGGCGTTGCATGCTAAGACGCACCCAGACCTACGTCCGGGAGTGTACGGACCTACACATTCACCCCGGGTTAACGCAGGTTTCGACCCGCGGTAACCGGCCGTTAACCGCCGGCGGACGCCCCGGCGGCCCGCCGCGCGGGAAGACCGAACGCCCATGGGGCGATGGGGATGAGAGCAGGAATGGGCGATAAACAGCAGAACCCCGGCATTCAATCGTCCGTCCGCTTGCCATGCTATGAGCCGGAACAGCCAGCCAGGAGCGCGCCATGCCGACGGCAGATACCGGAACTTCAAGCACCAAGATCGCGGTCGTCACGGGCGGAAGCCGCGGTCTTGGCCGCAGCACCGTGCTGAGCCTCGCCGGGCGCGGGACAATCCCGACGTGAACACGCGTGTCGCGGGGATGACCGCCCTGGGGCGCGTCGGACTGCCCGAGGACATCGGCCCGATGATCGCCTCTCCCGCAGACCATGGAGCTGGGCGGCAAGTCGCCCAACATCTTCTTCGCCGACGTGATGGATCAGGACGACGATTTTCTCGACAAGACGCTCGAGGGCTTCGCGCTGTTCGCCTTCAACAAGGGCGAGGTTTGCACCTGCCCGTCGCGCGCCCTGGTGCAGGAATCGATCTTCGAGAAATTCATGGAGAAGGCGGTGGCCCGGGTCGCCAGGATCAAAGTCGGCAATCCGCTCGATCTCGGAACCCAGATGGGCCCGCAATGCTCGCAGGGCCAGCTCGAGAAGATTCTGGGCTATATCGACATCGGCAAGCAGGAAGGCGCCAAGCTCTACGGCCTGGGCGCCGGTGTGTGGTCGCGCAATGCCAACAACCTCTATCGCGTCGGCCGCGGGATCGAGGCCGGGCGGGTGTGGACGAACTGCTACCATCAATATCCGGCGCATGCGGCGTTCGGCGGCTACAAGCATTCCGGCTTCGGGCGCGAGACGCACAAGATGATTCTGGATCACTACCAGCAGACCAAGAACATGCTGGTCAGCTACAGCACCAAGGCCGCCGGCCTGTTCTGATCGCCGGTGCCCGTCATTGCGGCGAAGACGAATGCGTTCAAAGTGAACATCGAGGCTTCAAATGGAAAAGAGAACCGCCGACCCCGCCGACAGCGATCTGTTCCGGCCCGTCCAGCTCGGCCGCTATCGGCTTACGAACCGCGTCGTCATGGCGCCGCTCACGCGCAGCCGCGCCACGGCCGACGGCGTGCCGCGTCCGATCGCCGCCGGATATTATCAGCAACGCGCCACGGCCGGGCTGATCGTGGCGGAAGGCGCCAACATCTCGCCGCAGGGCCGCGGCTATGCCTTGACGCCCGGGATTTATACGCCGGCGCAGGTCGAGGCCTGGCAGATGGTGACCAAGGCGGTGCACGGCAAGGGCGGCCGCATCTTCGTCCAGCTCTGGCATGTCGGGCGCATCTCGCATCCGTCGCTGCAGCCGGATGGCATGCTGCCGGTTGCGCCCTCGGCGATCCGTCCCAACCTGCAGGCTTATACCGACAGCGGCTATCAGCCCTGCGTCGCGCCGCGTCCGCTTCATACCGACGAGATGCCGGACGTGATCGAGCAATACCGCATGGCGGCGCGCAATGCGCTCGCCTGCTTCTCGAAGTGACGGAGGCCGTGGCGCGCGTCTGCGGCGGCGATCGCGTCGGCGTGCGGATCTCGCCGGT
Source organism: Rhizomicrobium sp. (assembly GCA_037200985.1). Classification (NCBI taxonomy): domain Bacteria; kingdom Pseudomonadati; phylum Pseudomonadota; class Alphaproteobacteria; order Micropepsales; family Micropepsaceae; genus Rhizomicrobium; species Rhizomicrobium sp. The sequence continues at coordinate 2,157,758 of JBBCGJ010000001.1, read as the reverse complement.
ATCGCCGGCCAACGACATTGGACCCGACAGCGATCCGCAATCGACCTATGGCTATGCCGTCGAGCAGTTGAACGCGTTCGGACTCGCCTATCTGCACGTCATCGAGGGCGCCACGCAGGGGCCGCGCGAGATGCCTGGCGGCTTCGACTTCCAGGCGCTGCGTCGTTCGTTCAAGGGCCTCTACGTCGCGAACAATGGCTATGACATCGATCTCGCGCTCGAAGCGCGCCGGCTGAACCATGCCGATCTCATCGCGTTCGGCAGAGCGTTCATCTCCAATCCCGACTTGGTCGAGCGTCTGCGCATCGGCGCGAGCCCGGCCGAACCCAATCGCGCGACGTTCTTCGGCGGCGGCAGGGAAGGCTATGCGGATTATCCGTTCCTGACGGAGAAGGAGCGCAAGGCGGCGCGCCTTGCCGCCTTGCCGGTTGGATGAAGGCGCTTGCGCTCGCCAAGGTCTATCAACTGCTGGAGCCAGGGCCGGTCGTCCTGCTGACGACCTCCAACAGGGGCCGGGCCAATCTCATGACCATGTCATGGCACACCATGCTGGACTTCGAGCCGCCGCTGGTCGCCTGCGTGGTCTCCGAAGGCGACTATAGTTTCGCGGCGTCGCGCAAGACCGGCGAATGCGTGATCGCCGTTCCCGCGGTCGCGCTTGCGTCCAAGGTCGTGAAGATCGGCAATTCGCACGGCGATGAGATCGACAAGTTCGAGCGCTTCGGCCTTACGCCCTTGCCCGCGCAGAGCGTCAAGCCGCCGCTGGTGGGGGAGTGTTTCGCCAATCTCGAATGCAAGATCGTCGATACGGTCCGGAAATACGATCTCTTCGTTCTCGAAGTGGTGAAGGCCTGGATCGATCCGGCACAGAAGAATCCGAAGACGATCCATCATCGCGGCTACGGCGCGTTCGTGGTCGACGGCCGGACGATCAAGCTGAAGTCGAAGATGCGCCAAAGCAGCTTATGAGCCGGATATCCCACGATTGGCTGATTTGCGTCAAAGTAGCCATAGGGGCGTTGTCTAAAAAGCGACCAGCCGCAGGAGGCGATCCGTCATGGGCAAAGTCTACGATGTCGCCGTGCTTGTCGGCAGCCTCCGCAAGGATTCACTCAATCGCAAGATGGCCCATGCACTTGCCGGACTTGCGCCGGCATCGCTGAAACTGGGGATTGTCGAGATCGGTCAGCTTTCGCTTTACAATCAGGACGACGACGCACAGCCGCCGGCGGCATGGACGGCATTCCGCGCTCGCATAAAGGCCGCCGACGCCGTCCTGTTCGTGACGCCGGAATACAATCGGTCCGTCCCGGGCGTGCTGAAGAATGCTCTCGATGTCGCTTCGCGCCCCTACGGTGCCAATGCGTGGGACGGCAAGCCCGGAGCGGTCGTGAGCGTTTCGCCCGGCGCAATCGGCGGCTTCGGCGCCAATCATCATCTGCGCCAATCGCTTGTCTTCCTGAATGTTCTGGCCTTGCAGCAACCGGAAGCCTATATCGGCGGCGCGGCGGGCCTGTTCGACGCGGACGGCAAGATCGCGAATGCGGGGACGCGCGCGTTCCTGCAGACGTTCATGCAGGAATTCCTGGCCTGGATCGAACGCAATGCCCAGACCCGATAGGCCGGAGAGAGCATCGATGCCTGCACCCCTGTCGCCCGAACTTCTGCGGAAAATGGACGCCTATTGGCGCGCGGCGAACTATCTTTCGATCGGGCAGATCTATCTCAAGGACAATCCGCTGCTCGAGATTCCGCTCGCGCCCGAGCACATCAAGCCGCGCTTGCTGGGGCATTGGGGCACGACGCCGGGGCTGAACTTTCTCTATGTCCACCTCAACCGTCTGATCAAAGAGAACGATCTGAACATGATGTACGTCATCGGTCCGGGGCATGGCGGCCCTGGACTGTTGGCGCAGACCTATCTGGAGGGGTCCTATACCGAGCGCTATCCCGCGATCGGGCGCGATCGCAACGGACTGCAGCGGCTTTTTCGCCAGTTCTCCTGGCCCTACGGCGTTCCCAGTCATGTCTCGCCGGAGACGCCCGGCTCGATCCATGAGGGCGGCGAACTCGGCTATTCGCTGCTGCATGCCCATGGCGCGGCGTTCGACAACCCGAACCTGATCGTCGCCTGCGTCATCGGGGATGGCGAAGCGGAAACCGGCGCGCTCGCCGCCAGCTGGCATTCCAACAAATTCCTCAATCCGGCGCGCGACGGCGCGGTTCTGCCGATCCTGCACCTCAACGGCTTCAAGATCGCCAATCCCACGGTGCTGGCGCGCATCAGCCGCGAGGAGCTGACCGACCTGTTGAGCGGCTACGGTTACGAGCCGCATTTCGTCGAGGGTCACGATCCAGCCCTCGTGCATCAAAGCCTCGCCGGGACGCTCGACAGGATACTCGTCCGGATTCGGGACGTTCAAAGCGCCGCGCGATCGCGCGGCGCGAACGAAAACGTCGAGCGTCCGCGCTGGCCGATGATCGTGTTCCGCACGCCCAAGGGCTGGACCGGTCCGAAATTCGTCGATGGCCTGCCGGTGGAGGGCACCTGGCGCGCGCACCAGGTGCCGCTCGCGGATCTCGACAAGCCCGGACATCTCCAGCAGCTCGAAGACTGGATGAGGAGCTATAAGCCGCAGGAACTGTTCGATGCGCACGGCAAGTTCCGCGAGGAATTCGCCGCGCTCGCGCCGACGGGGCATTGTCGGATGGGATCCAATCCGCACGCCAATGGGGGCGAATTGCTGCAGCCCCTGTCGATGCCTCATTTCCACGACTACGCCGTGGCGCTTTCGAGGCCCGGCGGCGTCCGGGCCGAGGCCACCCGTATCCTGGGCACATTCCTGCGCGACGTGATGAAGCTCAACCTCGTCAAGCAGAATTTCCGGCTCTTCGGTCCCGACGAGACGGCGTCCAACAGGCTGGAGGCGGTCTATGAAGTCTCCGGCAAGGAATGGATGGCACGAGTCGAGGACGTCGACGTCGACCTCAGCGCAAACGGCCGCGTCATGGAAGTGCTCAGCGAGCATCTCTGCGAGGGATGGCTTGAGGGCTATCTGCTCACGGGACGCCACGGCCTGTTCTCCTGCTACGAGGCCTTCATCCACATTATCGATTCGATGTTCAACCAGCATGCGAAGTGGCTGAAGGTCAGCCGATCGGTGCCCTGGCGCAAGCCGATCGCGTCATTGAACTATCTGCTTACGTCGCATGTCTGGCAACAAGACCATAACGGCTTTTCGCACCAGGATCCCGGCTTCATCGATCACGTCGCGAACAAGAAGGCCGATACCGTACGCATCTATCTGCCGCCCGACGCGAACTGCCTGCTGTCGGTGGCCGATCACTGCCTGCGAAGCCGCAACTACATCAACCTGGTCGTCGCCGGCAAGCAGCCCGAATGGCAGTGGCTCGACATGGATTCGGCGGTGCGCCATTGCGCCGCCGGCGCCGGCGTCTGGCAGTGGGCCAGCAACGACGGCGGCAGTCCGGACGTCGTCATGGCCTGCGCCGGCGACGTGCCGACTCTGGAGACGTTGGCCGCCGTCACGCTGCTGCGCGCACAGGTTCCCGGTATCCGTATCCGCGTCGTCAACGTGGTGGACCTGATGGTCCTGCAACCGCAGTCCGAGCATCCCCATGGGCTCGAGGACCGGGACTTCGACGAACTGTTCACGGCGGACAAGCCGGTGATCTTCGCCTTCCACGGCTATCCCACGCTCGTTCACAAACTGACCTACCGCCGGCGCAACCACGACAACATCCATGTCCGCGGCTATGGGGAGGAGGGTACCACCACCACACCCTTCGACATGGTGGTCCTGAACGATCTCGATCGATATCGCCTCGCCCTCGACGCCATCGCGCGCATTCCGCGGTTCGCCGATCGGGTGGAGCAGGCGGAGGCGCGTTACTGGGCCGCCATGGAGCGTCACAAGCTCTACATCGGCGAGCATGGCGAGGACATGCCCGAAGTGCGCGACTGGCAGTGGGATTTGTAAACGCCGGCCGCGCGGCTCGATCGGCGAGCGAGGCCAAGATGTCGGAAATGTCATCGGGGACATGATTTCGATCAAGGCATTGCCGCCAGATCTCCGCGAAATGGCACGCTCAAAGGGCGACACGGTTGACAGGCATTCCCCGACGGACCGACTCGAAGCGGCGCTGAAAGGACCTTTGTCTTTCCTGCGTTCGCATCTGAGGTTCGTGGCGGCCGGAATTCTGATCGTCGTGCTTGCCGGCGTCGGCTGGCTCGCCGGATGGTTCGGACGTTCGCAGCCGTCCGATATCCTTGTTCTCTCGGGCGACATCGAAGCGCACGAAAGCGTGCTGAGTTTTAAGACGATCCAGTCGCGGATCACGCTTCTTCCCTTCGACGAGGGGGAAACCGTCCGCGCCGGCACGATATTGGCGCGCGTGGATGACGCGGATTATCGCCAGCAGATCGTCATGGCGCAGGCGGCGCTGGACGTGCAGAAACGCCAGCTTGCCGCGGCCCAGCAATCGGTCGGCGCAGCCCAGCAGACAATCCTGAACGACGCCGCCGATCTTTCGGAAAAACAGATCGACGCGGGCCGGGAACTCGCGCTATGGGCCAAAAAGGCGACGTCGGAACAGGCGCGGGATCTTGCACGCACCGCGGCGAAGCAATCGGCGGCCGCGCTGGCCCGCGATCAGGCGCTGGCGCGCGTGGCCGAACGCAATGTCGATTTGGCCGCCGCGAATGTGAGCAGCGCCGAGGCCGCGCTCGAAATGCCGACCTGTTCGGCATTTCGCGCGATTTGCGCGAGGAGCGCGCGACGCGGCTGCTCGAAGCGTCCGACATGACGCGTTTCCGCAAGCGGCTGGCAGGCCAATTGTCGGGTGGCATGAAGCAGAAGCTCGGGCTTACCTGTTTGCTGATCCATACGCCAAAGGTCCTGTTGCTCGACGAACCGACCACGGGCGTCGATCCGGTGTCGCGTCGCGATTTCTGGCGGATTCTCTACGATCTGGGGCAGGGCGGCGTGACGATCGTGATATCGACCGCCTATCTGGACGAGGCCGAGCGCTGCCACCGCCTCACCGCGGTGGGGATGCTGTGGTTCCAGGTGCCGTTCAACGGCAATCCGCTCGTCATGCTTGCGGGAACATCGCTGTTTCTGCTGAGCACGCTGGCGCTGGGGCTTCTGATCTCCACGGTCTGCACCACGCAGCAGCAGGCCTTCGCGACGAATTTCTTCGTCGTCAACCCGCTCTTCACGCTTTCGGGGTTCAGCTTTCCGATCGCGAGCATGCCCCGCATTCTGCAGTGGTTTTCCTACCTCAATCCGCTGCGCTATTACCTGGTCCTGATCCGCGCCTGCTTCCTGAAGGGCGTCGGTTTCACGGTGCTTTGGCCCGAACTTGCGGCACTGGCCATTCTGGCGACGGTTCTGCTCAGCGCCAGCATCTTCCGTTTCCGCAAATCGCTCGATTGAGGCCTGTCGCAAGGAGTTCGCCATCGCTACGGTGTCGTCTCGGACATAAGGAAACGCTGGCATGAGCGATGCGGTTCTGGTGCTCAATGCGGGTTCGTCGAGCATCAAATTCGCCGTCTATGACGCAATGGCGGAGGCCCGCATCTGCGACGGCTTCGTCGAAGAGATCGGCGACGCGCCGCGCTTCCGTGCCCGTGACGCCAAAGGCGTGGTGCTGGCGGACAAGCCGCTGCCGGCGGACACCACCCACGAAGGCGCGCTGGCCGCGCTGCTCGATTGGCTCAAGACCGGTTGCGCCGAACATCGCATGGTTGCCGCGGGTCATCGGGTGGTGCATGGCGGGGCGCGCTACACCGAGCCGGTGCTGATCGACGACGATGTGCTCGCGACGCTGCGGAAGCTGATCCCGCTGGCGCCGCTGCACCAGCCGCATCCGCTTGCGGCGATCGCCGCGCTTGCAAAGCTGAACCCCGGTCTGCCGCAAGTCGCATGTTTCGACACAGCGTTCCATCACACGCAGGACAGGATCGCCACAACCTTCGCGCTGCCGCATGCGCTCACCGACGAGGGCGTGCGCCGCTATGGCTTTCACGGCTTGTCCTACGAATATATCGCTTCGGTGCTGCCGCGCGTGCTCGGCCCCGACACGGCGGAAGGGCGCGTCCTCGTCGCCCATCTCGGCAACGGTGCCAGTCTCTGCGCCATGCGCCGGCGCAGGAGCGTCGCCACGACGATGGGCTTCACCGTGCTCGACGGGCTGATGATGGGCAGCCGCTGCGGCGCCATCGATCCTGGCGTCATCCTCCACCTGCTTCAGGAGAAAGGGATGCCGGCAGATGCCGTGAACGAGCTGCTTTACAAGAAATCGGGACTGCTCGGTGTTTCCGGCATCAGCGACGACATGCGCGTGCTTCTGGCGAGCAGCGACCCACGTGCGCAGGAGGCCGTGGAGCTTTTCGTCTATCGCATTCTGCGCGAGATGGGGTCTCTTGTCGCCGCGCTGGGCGGCCTGGACGCGCTGATCTTCACCGCCGGAATTGGCGAACATGCCGCCGAAATCCGCCGCCGCGTCTGCGCCGGGGCGGCATGGCTCGGCATCGATCTCGACGAAAAAGCCAACGCGAAGAACGGGGCCTGCATCTCGGAAAGCCGCGTATCCGCATGGGTTGTCCCGACGGACGAGGAAATCGTCATCGCCCGCCATACGCGGTCGGTCTTGAACGCATCGTTCCCGGCGCCGAGGCTCGGCGAACCGCTCAAGGTTAGAGCACGGTGAGGCGGCCTGCTCGATATGCGCGGATTCTCGTTGTGGGGCGTGGCCAATTCGGGTTTTCTCGTTCGCGCGGGTTCCGGCAACGGCTATTCCGGCGGCACGATACTTATCCGCCTCGATTCGACCGCGGAATATTCCGACGTCGACACGCTCCGCCGCTACACCATCGGCGATTTCATTACCGACGATCTGAGCTGGATGCGTTCGGTCCGCTTCGCCGGCGCGGGGATGCGATCGGATTTCAGCATGAAGCCGGATCTCGTGACGTTTCCCCTGCCGACATTGGCGGGCGGCGTGGCCGTGCCGTCGACGGTGGACGTGTTTGCCAACGGCGCCCATGTGCTGTCGAGTCCCGTCGAGCCCGGCCCGGATTCTAGGCCTCACATTCGGCGACTTCGGCGAACTTGGAATCGCGTATGCGCGCGTTGACCAGGCCGATAGTTCGACGCCGGGCATTCCGATACGCCCGAAATAGAAAATTCAACATATTCAATGTATTAGCGTGTTTTTTGGCGGACAGGGAGGGATTCGAACCCTCGAACGGCTATTAACCGTTACACACTTTCCAGGCGTGCGCCTTAAACCACTCGGCCACCTGTCCACGAGGCCCGCCTATGGGCGGCGGCGCGAGATATCCCGCCTGCGGGGCAAATGCAAACCCCGACGTTTCCTGGGAATTTCACCCGCCGACCAGCCGCCCTCGGGCAGCGCGACGCGCCCCGGGCGGCGGGGCCGACTTTGCCGCCGCAAACATGAACTTCCTGTTCGGTTGGAGAAACTTTTGAGAGGGACCGCGTTTTACTTTTGCGGCTGGAGCGCTGCGCCGCGGACGTTTGGGAGCGTCCGCCTATCGAGGCAGAACATTGCAAACCTCGCAGGACGGCGCCCCGGCGCCCCAGCCGCCGCTCTTTATCATAAGGATCGATCAGGCGATCGCCACGGGCGATCTGGACCGTGCCGCGCAGCTCGCCCAGCAGGCGCTGGATGCCGGCGAGGCCCACCCGCTCGCATTCGAAGGCCGGGGCCGATGGAATCTCCGCCGCGGCCAACTCAAGGATGCGCTCGACGATCTGCAGCGCGCCCACGCCCTGGCGCCGAAATCCGCGCGGATCCTGTGCGGGCTCGCCGAATGCCTGAACGCGGTCGGCCGCCCGCGCATGGCCATTCTCGCCTGCGGCGATGCGCTGACGATCGATGCAGCGCTCGCGGACGCCTGGTTCCAGAAAGGCCTTGCGCAGCTCCAGCTCAACCGGCCGGAGCGGGCCACGAACTGCTTCCTCGAGGCGGTCCGCCACGACCCCGGACTGGCGCCCGCCTGCGCCCAGCTCACGCGCATCGACCATCCGCCGGAGTGAACGGCCGGCAGGCAAACGGGCGGCCCGAACACGGACCGCCCGTTCGCGAATGCCAGGCGACGGCTTTAATCGGTGCCGGCGCGGCCGAGGCCGAGATCGTGCTCGGCGGCGACGATGGAGATCGTGTAGCCCGCCGTCACGTCGAACAGCGTCATCACCACGATGAAGAAGAACGGCGTCGAGGCGAAGCCCTTCACCACGATGAACTCGATCAGCGCGATGATGAAGACCAGCAGCGACAGGCCGTGATTGATGATCTCGCGCGCCGTCGTGCGCGTCGCCTTTACCACTTCGACGAACAGCAGGCACAGGCTGAGAAAGACCAGGAAATCGCCGAAGCTGAATTTCCAGACGTCGCCGGAGAACATCGGGATCGAGACCGCGTGGGTGATGCTCAGGATGTCCTGCGTGTTGTGGTGCAGGACCGCGCCGCCGCCCAGGGCGATCAGATTGTAGATGATGAGCGGAATCACAAGCAGCGGAAACAGGCGTAACATGGAATCCTCCCCACGGGCATTTCCGGCACCGCCGGGAATGCGGCTAAAGCTACGGGACCGACACGGCCGCGTAAGGTTTGTACCATATTGGGGCGAAAAAGGGGCGCGGTTAACGGAGGCGATGGTTAAGCCGTCGGCGCGGCGGCCTTCCGGGCGCGGTCGCGATAGATCATGTAGAGATTGCGCACATAGATCGGCAGCGGCATGCCCTGGCCGATGAGCAGCGGCCAGGCCTGGATGTGCACCGCATAAGCAAAGCTGATCAGCCCGCCGGCGAGGCTGCAATACCAGAAGGCGATCGGGACCACGCTGTGGCCTTCCTGCTCGCTGCGCAGCCACTGGATCAGCATGCGCACGCCGAACACCGCCTGGCCCAGGAAGCCGAAGCCCGTCCACACGGTGTCATAAGGGTGCTGCAGTGCGAGCATATAGAGACGCGTGAGGTAGCTCATCAGATCTCCCGCGACTCGGCGTTGGCCCGGAAACGCCGCTGCAGCCAGCGCACGCCCAGAATGTCGTTCACGCTCACCAGGAGCCGGCCGAAATTGGTGTATTTCGAGCGGCCATGCGTCCGCGGGCGATGGTTCACCTCGGCGAAGCGCACGTCATAGCCCTCGCGGATCATGAGCGTGATGATGAAGCGGTGGATGTGGTCGAAATAGGGAAGGGCGAGGAAGGCCTCGCGGCGGAACACTTTGAGGCCGCAGCCCGTGTCGATCGCGCCGTCGTCGAGCAGGCGCGAGCGGATCGCATTGCCCAGCCGCGAGGCGAAGCGCCGGCTGAACGTGTCCTTGCGGCGCGCGCGCACGCCGGAGACCACGCCGATATTGCCCGCGTCGGGGCCGCGCAGCACGGCGAGCAGCTTGGGGATGTCGGCTGGATCGTTCTGCCCGTCGCCGTCCAGCGTGACGATGACGTCGGAGCGCGCGGCGCGCACGCCGGTGCGGATGCCGCGGCTCTGGCCGAGGTTGCGGCCGTGCTGGATCACCCGCAGCGACGGGATCTCGTCCTTGAGCGCCTTGAGCGCGGCCCCGGTGCCGTCGGTCGAACCGTCGTCGACGAAGATGATCTCGGCATCCTCGCCCGTCACCGCGGCCGCAATCTCGCGCGCCAGCGGCCCGACATTCTCGGCCTCGTCCTTGACCGGCACGACCACGGAGAGAGCGACCGCCATGCTGAGGTTCCGTTCGATCCCGTCGTAGAATAGAGTGCCGGCCGGCCGTCTTTCGGCCTCCCTTTCGGGCGCGCGGCCGGGCGCCTTATACAGGCCTAGCCCCTCAAGAAACAGGCTTGTTCCAGGATGACCCATTTGCCGCAATCCCCCCGCCGGAGGCGCCCGGCCGCGGCATCGCCATACAAGGGACGTTCCAGATGAGCGGCAACGACGAGGCCGTGGCCCCGCCGACCGCGATGCTCGCGCCGCAAGTGCCGGCGACGCGGACCGGCCGCGCCCTGTCCTGGGCGGCGCGGCACTGGTGGGCGACACTGGCTGTGCTGTGCATCGCCCTGTGGCTGCCGGGCATTCTCACCCTGCCGCCGATCGATCGCGACGAAAGCCGCTTCGCGCAATCCTCGCGGCAGATGCTCGAGACCGGCAACTTCGTCGACATCCGCCTCGGCCATGTGCCGCGCTACAAGAAGCCGGCCGGCATCTATTGGCTCCAGTCCGCGACGACCGCCATCGCCGGCCTCGGCGACCGCGGCCATATCTGGACCTATCGCCTCGCCTCGCTGCTCGGCGGCACGCTCGCCGTGCTCTTATGTTTCTGGTGCGCGCGGGCCTTCGCGATGGCCGAGATCGCCTGGCTCGGTGCGGCGCTGATGGGCACGTCGCTGCTCCTCACCGCCGAATCGACGATGGCGACCACCGACGCGGTGCAGCTCGCCTGCCTGATGGGCGCGATGGGCGTCCTCATCCGCATCTATCTCGCCGCGCGCGAGCCGGGCCGTCCCGCGGTCGGCACCCGCCTCGTCCTGATCGGCTGGGCCGCCTTCGCCGCCGGAATCCTGGTGAAAGGGCCGGTCGTGCCGGGCGTCTGCGCCGTGACCGTGCTCGCGCTCATCGCCTGGAGCCGCGGCGACTGGCGCTGGCTCGCCGGCACCAGACCGCTCCTCGGCATCCCCCTCACGCTGCTGATCGTGCTGCCGTGGGGCATCGCGATCCTGCTCGCGAGCCATGGCGCGTTCTACGAGCAGTCGCTGGGTCAGGACTTCGCGGCGAAGCTGGCCGGCGGGCAGGAGAGTCACGGCGCATGGCCGGGCACCTATCTGCTGCTCGTCACGCTGACCTTCTGGCCGGCGATCCTGTTCGTCGTCCCCGGTCTCGGCGCGGCGATTCGCAAGCTGGACGATCCGGCGACCCGATTCCTGCTCGCCTGGGCCGGCGCGAGCTGGCTGATGATCGAAATCGTACCGACCAAGCTGCCGAATTACATCCTGCCGGCCTATCCGCCGCTCGCGATGCTGGCCGCCGTCTGGATGCTGTGGCCGCGCGAGACCCATGGGCCGCGCTGGCAGGCGGCGCTCTCTTATCTCTCGGCCGTGCAGTTCCTGATCGGGGCCGCGGCGCTGGCGGCCGCGCCGATCCTGGCGGCACTCTATTATGGGCCCGGCGCCCCGGGCTGGCTGATCGGATTGGCCGCGCTCGCCGCGCTGCTCAGCCTCGCCGCGCTCATCGTCTATCTTCGCGCCGCGAAGGTCCCGGCCTTCGGCTTGGCGATAATGTCGGTATTCGTGGCTTATCCGACGCTTACCGCGGGCGCCGGACCCAGGCTGAACGCGATCTGGATCAGCCCCCGCGCCGCCGCGCTGGTCGCGAAATACGAAAAGCCGGGCGACCCGCCCGTGGTCGCCGCCGGCTATGCCGAGCCGAGCCTGCTCTTCGCGCTCGGGACCGAGACCAGGCTCACCGACGGGATGGGCGCGGCCGAAGTCGGCGCCTATCAGGGCGGCCTCGCCCTCGTCGAAGACAAGGAGCGGCCGTCCTTCCTCGCCCATCTGGCCGAGCGCGAGACCGATGCGGTGCCGCTCGACGGCCTCGACGGGTTCAACTACACGCGCGGCCGCAAGGTGCACATCACGCTCTATCGCGTGACCCAGACCCACGACGTGACCGTCCCCCCGGCCGAGTGAGGCGCGTCGGTCACAGGCCGGCAATTCATTCACAGGGACGTTCGATCGGGCCGCCCCCCGTCGCGCGGACGCCAATGCGCCGGTCCTACGGTCGACGGTGCGGTCCGCGCGCGGCCCAAGACGGCCGGACGCAGCGTCCGCGAAATTCATCCGATGCCGATTCGGCAAGGGTTAGATGAAACGCGAGTCGAATCGGGTCGCACCCGATGCGCCGGCCCTCGCGATGATCCTCATACGCATCGAATGGGTCCCTCGCAGGTCGTCGAGCGGCGTTCGTTGCCGCTCGTCATGCGGGGGCCGACCGCTTGTTACTCTTGACGCGTGAATTGAAGCTACTAAATATCGCTCTCGTTGTTGCATCCGTTGATGGGGAGTCGTTGGGGCTTTCGCGTGGATCGCAACTTCGGAGCGTCTTATAGGACGATGAGTCTCCAAATCGCGCGGGGGCGTGAAGCCAAGCCTCCGCTCCGGACGATCCGCCCACGGCAGGATGTCCGACCCCAACTGACGGAAGCGTCCGGCGCGCAGCCGCTGCTTGCTCCCTCCAAAGAGGCCGCCCCCGCGAAGAAGGTGGCCCTCCGCTTCCCCGTCAATCCCGATACGCGCGCTTTCTACAAGACCTTCTATCCCGGCACCTCGATGGTGGAGTGGAACGACTGGCGCTGGCAGATGCGCGCCCGTATCCGCACCCGCGACGAGCTGGTCCGCATCTTCTCGCTGTCGGCCGACGAGTTCGACGCCGTGAGCCGCCACAAAGGCTCGCTTCCGGTCGGCATCACGCCTTATTACGCCAGCCTGATGGGGCTGAAGGACGCCAGCGAACCCTTGCGGCGCACCCACATCATGACCGGAGACGAATACCTGACCACGGCCGGCGAGGACGACGACCCCCTGGCCGAGGACCACGACATGGCCGCGCCGGGCCTGGTCCACCGCTATCCCGACCGCGTGTTGTTCCTGACCACCGGCACCTGCTCGACCTATTGCCGCTATTGCACGCGGGCCCGCGTCGTCGGCAATCCGGGCGGGGAGTACCAGTTCTCGACCAAGCAATGGGAACAGGCGCTCGCCTATCTGGAGCAGCACACCGAGATCCGCGACGTCCTCCTGTCGGGCGGCGACCCGCTGACCTTGGGCGACGACAAGCTGGACTGGCTGCTCGGCCGCCTCCGGGCGATGAAGCACATCGAGTTCCTGCGAATCGGCACCAAGATGCCGGTCGTGACGCCCCAGCGCATCACCAAGAACCTGATCGCCATCCTGAAGAAATATCATCCCCTCTGGATGAGCATCCACTTCACCCATCCGGCCGAGCTGACAGACGAGGTCACCGAATCGACCGCCCGCCTGGCCGATGCCGGCATCCCGCTCGGCAGCCAGACCGTCCTGATGAAGGGCATCAACGACGATATCGAGGTGATGAAGCCCCTGATGCAGGGCCTGCTCAAGCGCCGGGTCCGTCCCTATTACCTCTACCAATGCGATCCGATCCGCGGCTCGGCCCATTTCCGCACCAAGGTGGAGAAGGGTCTGGAGATCATCGAAGGGCTGCGCGGCCACACCACCGGCTATGCGACGCCGATCTTCGCGGTCGACGCGCCGGGCGGCGGCGGTAAGATCCAGGTTGCACCGGACTTTGTGGTCGGGCGCGACGGCGACAACCTGCTGCTGCGCAATTTCGAGGGCGGCGTATACCGCTACCCCGATCCCGGCGGCACGCTGGGCGCCGACAAATAGGCGACTGAGGTCGAAGGTAACCATGGCTTATTTCCACCTCCCCCATCGGGGGAGGTCGAAAAATCGCGAAGCGATTTTTCGGGTGGGGGCGTGCCGCAAGCGCGCTGCCCCACCCGACGCGCTGCGCGCGTCGACCTCCCCGTTCCGGGGAGGTGAGTAGTGCTCCGCATCGGCGTCACCTTCGACCTGCGCAAGGACTACCTCGCCCAGGGCTATAGCGAGGAGGAAACGGCGGAGTTCGACGCCGAAATCACCATCGACGGCCTGTGCGACGCCCTCGCCGGCCTCGGCTTCGCGCCGGTCCGCATCGGCAATGTGAAGGCCCTGGTCGAGCGCCTCGCCGCCGGCGAGCGCTGGGACGGCGTGTTCAATTTCTGCGAGGGCCTCAAGGGCCTCGCGCGCGAGGCCCAGGTGCCCGCGATCCTCGAAGCCTATGACATCCCCTATGTGTTCTCCGATCCGCTGACCATGGCGGTGACGCTCGACAAGGCGATGTGCAAGCGGATCGCCCGCGACTGCGGCGTGCCGACCACCGATTTCGCGCTGATCGAGCGGATCGAGGACGTCGAGACCGTCGACCTGCCGTTTCCGCTGTTCCTCAAGCCCGTCGCCGAGGGCTCCGGCAAGGGCATCGGCACCAACAACAAGGTCGCGGACCGCGCGGCGATGCGCGCCACCGCCGCCGATCTGCTCGCCCGCTTCCGCCAGCCCGTGCTGGTCGAACCGTTCCTCGCCGGCCGTGAATTCACCGTCGGCATCACCGGCACGGGCGACGATGCGTCCGTGCTCGGCGTCAGCGAGATCGTACCTCTGGCCGGTTATCACGGCGACGGCTACGGCCTCGTCAACAAGGAGGACTGGGACGGCCGCCTCGACATCGTCGGCGCGCCGCCGGCCGAGGCGAAAGCCGCCGGCGACGTCGCGCTGGCGGCGTGGCGCTGTCTTCGATGCCGCGACGGCGGGCGAATCGACATACGATGCGACGGCGAGGGCCGGCCGCATTTCATCGAAGTGAATCCGCTGGCCGGCCTTCGGCCGGAGTATTCGGACATGTGCTTCATCGCCGCGCGCGAGGGCGTCTCGTACCAGGACCTGATCGGCAGGATCATGGACTCGTTCCTGAGGCGCTATCCGGCGCTGGCGAAGTAGATTGGGGGACCGCATGCGCATTCTCGTTCTGCATTCCGACGTGCCGCCCGACGCGCCGCCGGAGGATATCGACACGCTCACCTCCGCCGAGGCTGTTGCCCAGGCGCTCCTCAAGAACGGTCATGCGGTCTCCAAGGCGCCGTTCACCACCGACGCCGACCGCTTCCGCGCCCTCCTGGCCCGCGAGGGCGCCGATGTGGTGTTCAACCTGGTCGAAGGCGTCGACGGGCTCGGGCGCCTCGCCCCCATCGCGCCGCGCATGCTGGAAGAGGCCGGCGCGGTCTTCACCGGCGTCGATTACGCCGCCATGGCGGTCACCACCGACAAGCCGCTGACCAAGCGCAAGCTGCGCGAGGCCGGCATCGCCACCGCCGACTGGCATGAGCCGCCGGACTGGGCCGGGCTCGACGAGCGTAAATACATCGTCAAATCGACGCTGGAGGACGCCTCGGTCGGCCTCGACGACGGCTGCGTCGTGGAGGGCGCCGAGGCGGTCAAGCGCCGCGCCGCGGAAAGCCTGGCGCGCCATGGCGGCCAGTGGTTCGCCGAGGAATATATCGACGGCCGCGAGTACAACATCTCGATGATGCAGGGCCCGAACGGCAAGCCGATGGTCCTGCCGCTGGCCGAGATGCGATTCGACGACTGGCCGTCGGACAAGCCGCGCATCGTGGGCTATGGCGCCAAATGGGACGAGAGCCTGGACATCAACGACCAGATGATCCGCGCCTTCGATACCGAGACCAACGAGCCGGTGCTGGCCGCCAAGCTCAAGCGGGCCTGCCTGCGCACGTGGAAGCTGTTCGCTTTCACCGGCTATGTCCGGGTCGATTTCCGCGTCACGCCCAAGGGCGAGCCGCTGGTGCTGGAGATCAACACCAATCCCTGCATCGCGCCCGATGCCGGCTTCGCCGCCGCCGGCGAGCAGATCGGCCTCTCCTACGACCAGCTGATCCAGCGCGTGGTCGACACGGCCCTCGCCAACGCCAAGGCCCAATCGACGAAACGCAAAGCCGGCAACCGCGCGGCCCTCAGGAAGATCGCATGAGCGTCGTCGCGCTCGCCCGTGCCTATACAAGCGTGCAGGGCGCGCCGGTGATCCATTCGGTCGACACGGCGATCTTCTCGCTCACCTATTTCGCCAAATGCATGGACTGCACCTTCTGTGACGACCAGTGCTGTTCCTATGGCGTCGATATCGACGTCGGCAATGCCATGCGCATCGCCGCCCTGGGGGAGGATTTCTCCGCGCGCGTCACCGCCCCGCGCACCGAATGGTTCACCGACGAGGTCCTGGACGACGCCGAGTTCCCCACCGGCCGCTATCTGCGCACCCGCGAGCGCGGCGGCAAATGCGTGTTCCGCAACCCGGCCGGCCGCGGCTGCCTGATCCATGCCTATGCGCTCGAGAAGGGGATCGACTATCACGAGCTCAAGCCGGTCGTCTCGACGCTGTTCCCCACGACCTTCAACTACGGCGTGCTCGAAGCCAGCAGCGAAGTCCACGACAAGAGCCTCGCCTGCGCCGGCGCCGGCCCGAGCGTGTACGAAGGCGCCCGCGACGAGCTCAAATATTATTTCGGCGAGGACTTCGTGGCCGAACTCGATCGGCTCGCGGCTCAGGGCCCCGAGAGGATGAAGCGGCGGTCGAGCGGCTGAATCGCGCGCGCGCTGTCGGGATAGATCGTCGCGAATTTCTCGATGCTCGCCGGGTCGACCTTCACCCCGTGCTGCAGCACGATCCAGCGCACGATCTGGCTGTAGGGCGGCGTCGTCAGCGAACCCATATAGGTCCAGTAATGCCGGTCCTTCGGCAGCAGCGTGTTGGGATCGATCGTGACGTGAACCGCTGGGCCGGGCGTCGCCGGCGCGGCATCCATGATCGTCTTGAACGCCGCGTTGGCCGCCTTGGTGTCGAGAAAAACGCCGAGCACGACGGCATCGTCGCCGAGCGTATTCACGAAATGCAGCTCCATCGGCGTCTGTACGCCGTTCACCGAGTGCTCGCTCTTGTGATGGAAGTGGAACTGGCTGAGCGTGTAGACCTCGCCGTCATAGGTGACGGTGCTGGTGCCGCCGGCGGGCGTCACCTTGATGGTGTGGCCGTCATTGGTGACGATGAAGTCGCGCGCGCGATAGTCGACCTTGAACGGTTTGATCTTCGCCGGAATGGCGCCGACGATGTCGACCGGCGATTGCTGGTCGCCCACCGGCTCGCCGCCGCCGCCCGAAGCATTGGCGGAGAACGCGATGGCGGCGGACGCCGCCAGACCGATCCAAAGCGCGCGGAATTTCATGCGATCCCCCAACCGACAGCCGGCGCGATTTTCAATGGGTTCCGGTGGCCGTCAAGGCCTCGCGCTCCCTGCGAATAGGGGGCGGTCAGACCGCCTCGACCCGGCTCGCCAGTTCGCGGCCGAGGCGATGCTCGCGCACCGCGATATAGGCCCCGGCCGCCGTGACGACGGCGGCGCCCGCCAGCACCAGCGTCACCGGCACCTCGGCAAAGACGAGATAACCGAACGCCACCGCCCAGATCATCGCCGTGTAGTCGAACGGCGCGAGCAGCGACGGCTCGGCATAGCGGTAGCTGAAGGTCATCATGATCTGTCCGAAGCCGCCGCAGATGCCGCCCAGGATCAGCCACGTCGCCATCCACAAGGTGAGCGGCACGCGCCACCAGATCATGGTGATCGCGCCCAGCGCGGCGCAGAACGACATGAAGTAGAAGACGATGGTCTCGCTCTTCTCCGTGGCGCTCATCTGGCGGATGAAGAT
Source organism: Rhizomicrobium sp. (assembly GCA_037200985.1). Lineage (NCBI taxonomy): Bacteria > Pseudomonadati > Pseudomonadota > Alphaproteobacteria > Micropepsales > Micropepsaceae > Rhizomicrobium > Rhizomicrobium sp. Next base: position 2,140,378 of record JBBCGJ010000001.1, on the reverse strand, counting down.
CACGACGAAGGCGGAGAACAGCGCGGCGGTGAGCGCCAGGCCGGCGCCCGCCGACAAGCCGCCCGAGGCCATGCCGAGGAACCCGCCATGCGGCTGCACCATCAGGAGTACCCCGCCGAACGCGACGACGACGGCGAAGCCGCGATGCGGCCCGACCTTCTCCTTCAGCATCAGCGCCGCCAGAATCACCGCGAAGATCGGCTGCACGAAGCCGAAAGCCGTGAGGTCGGCCAGCGGCAAAAGCTTCAGTGCCGCGAAGCCTAAGAACATCGAGGACGACCCGATCGCGGCGCGCATCAGGTGCAGGCCCGGCCGCTTGGTGCGCACCAGGGCCGCCGGGCCGACGGTGTAGAAGGAGAGCGCGAGCAGGGGTACTAGCGCGAAAAAGGCGCGGAAAAACACCACCTCGCCGACCGGCACGGTGTTGCCGGCCAGCTTCAGGGCGACATATTGGACGGAGAAGGCGAAGGTCGCGCCGAGCTTCAGCGCGATGCCCCGGGAGGAGTGCTGCATCCCGGCCAGCCTACAGCCAGCCGCGGCGCTTGAACCAGACGTAAGGCAGAATGCCGGATATGACGATGATGACGAGCGCGATGGGGTAGCCGATCGCGGTGTGCAGTTCCGGCATGGCCTGGAAATTCATTCCCCAGATCGAGGCGAACAGGGTGGGCGGCAGGAACACGATGGCCGCCACCGACATGATCTTGATGATGTTGTTCTGGTCGATGTTGATCAGCCCCAGCGTCGCGTCCAGCAGGTAGTTCAGCTTGCCGCCCAGAAAGCCCGTGTGGTCCTGCAGCGACTGCACGTCGCGCGTCAGCGTCTTGATGTGGGTGCGCACTTCCTTGTTCGGCTTGCCGTCCATCGCCGGGGTGAGGAAGGACAGCACCCGGCTGATCGACAGAAGGCTCTCGCGCATCTTGCCGGTCAGGTCGTGCTTGCGGCCCAGCCGGCGCAGCACGTTCTGGAAGTCCTTGGACTGGAGGACGGTGCCTTCGCTGGGCTGGAATATCTCCTTGGAGAGGGTCTCGATCTCCGAGCCGGCGCGCTCCAGCACGTCGGCCATGCGGTCGATGATGACGTCGAGCAGCGCCATCAGGACCATCTCGCCGCGCTGCGGCGTGACGCTGCCGCGCTCGCAGCGCATCGCGAAGGTGCGGAAGGGCTGCGGGTCGATGTAGCGGATGGTGACCAGCTTGTCGTGGGTGAGCACGAAGCTGATCACATCGGCGCTCGGATTCTCGCTTTCCGAATTGGAGATGATGAGCGCGGTCAGGAAGATCGCGCCGTCTTCCTGGTAGAGCCGGCTGGAGACCTCGATCTCCTCCATGTCGGCGCGGGTCGGCATCTCGATGCCCAGCATCTCGCCGACCTTGCGCCGCTCCTCATTGGTGGGCGAGAGCAGGTCGAGCCACACCGCATCGGGCGCAAGGGCATCGCCTTCCGAAAGGGCAACACCTTTCAGGCCGCCATTCTGCTGCTGATAGACCTTCAGCATCGAGGACTCGTGTCGATTAGCGATTTTAAGGCTTGTATCCGCCTGCCCGGGCGGACACGCGGCGACCATAGTCCTGGCTGGCGAACGGTGCCAACCCCCTCCTGTCGGCCATGCGGCGATATGTGCTCTCACGCGATGCGGGCTGAGGTAGAAGAGAGCGTCGAACCGAGCGGACTCCGATGACCGTCACCGTCCCCACCTTCGCAGACGTCCAAGCCGCCGCAGGGCGGATCGCGCCCTATGCGGTGCTTACGCCGCTTCTGGAGAACGCCGAGCTTAACGCCCGCACCGGCGGGCGCATCTTCCTCAAGCCCGAGCCCCTGCAGCGCACGGGCTCGTTCAAGTTCCGCGGCGCGGTCAACACGGTGCTGCAGATCCCGGCGGAGAAGCGCGCCGGCGGCGTCGTCGCCTTCTCGTCGGGCAACCATGCCCAGGGCGTTGCGGCCGCGGCCGCCCAGTTCGGCCTGCCGGCGACCATCGTCATGCCGAAGGACGCGCCCGAGGCGAAGATCGCCGGCACGCGCCGGCTGGGCGCGACGATCGTGTTCTACGACCGGCTGACCGACGACCGCGAAGCCATCGCGCAGGGCATCGTCGGGCGCACTGGCGCGACCCTGATCCAGCCCTTCGACAACGCGATGGTCGTCGCCGGCCAGGGGACTGTCGGCCTCGAGATCGCGGCCGACGCGAAAGCGGCGGGCGTCGGCCTCGACGCGGTCGTCTCGCCCTGCGGCGGCGGCGGGTTGCTGACCGGCATCGCGCTGGCCCTGTCCGGCACCAGCCCGGCGACCCGGGTGGTCGGCGTCGAGCCCGAGCGCTTCGACGGCATGCGCCTTTCGCTGGCGGCGGGCGAACGGACGGCCGCGCCGGGGGGCGCGCTGTCGATCGCCGACGCCCTGATGGCGCCCGCGCCCGGCCACATCCCCTTCGCTCTCGCAAAAAAATTTGTGGCCGAAGTCCGTACAATTGCGGACGCCGAGCTCGAAAGGGCGGTCAGTTTCGCCTTCCAGCGGTTGAAACTTGTCGTCGAACCGGGCGGCGCCGCCGCTCTGGCGGCGGTGCTCGCCGGCAAATTCGATACCAAAAACAAGGCCATCGCGGTCGTGCTCAGCGGCGGCAACGCCGATATCGCAACGGTTGTACGCTGCTGTAGGTCTATCACCGATCCGTAACCATCCTGGCTTACCATTTCTCCGGGTTATGCTTTTCTTATCCACAACAACGTGTTTAGGATTAGGCAACCAAATAAAGCGGGCGTTGGGGTACCATGGACGAGGGACAGGGTAGCGGCTCACTCCGCTATGCCGCTTCCATTGCGATTTTGGTGGTGACGCTGGCGTTGCTGGGGTGCGGCACGCTCACCTTGCTGCCGCGACCCTCCTCCGAAGCCGCCAGCACCCAGCTCCGCTCCTTGCAGGATCTTGCGGCCGCCTATGTCCGGGTGCAGCCGGGCGAGACCCGCGCCTCCCAGCTCGCGGCCCTCGGTTTCGATACGACGACGGCGAATGTCCAGGTTCTCTCTTATCTCGGCCTGATCGAGCGGTTCGCCGGCGATTCGCGCAAATTCGACCGGATGGACGAGCCGCTGCAGGAATGCATCGAGGCGCGCGACCGCTGCACCGCGTTGGTGTTCAAGCCCGGCGACAAGAGCCGCGGCGCCGGCATGCTGGCATCGCTCGGCCTGGGCTCCGCCAGTGCGGCGGCGCGCGAGGCGGTGGTGACGTTGCTCGTGCGGGACGGTCGCGTTGCCTACAAGACCATCAGCGGCGTGCCCGACACGCTGCTCGCGCAGCGCGAGCCCGCGATGGCGGCGGTCGGGCGCCCGCGGACGGCGGCGATCCCGGTTTCGGCCCGCTCGGTCTACTGAATCGACATCGACAAAGAAAAAGCGCCGGCAGCCATCGCCGCCGGCGCTCCGATAAATATTGTCCGTCGCCGATGGTTCAGCGCGGCGCCAATACCATCATCATCTGGCGGCCTTCCATCTTCGGCCACTGTTCCATCTTGGCGATGGGCTCGACGTCCTTGTGGACGCGGTTGAGCAGATCCATGCCGAGATTCTGATGCGCCATCTCGCGGCCGCGGAAGCGCAGCGTGACCTTGACCTTGTCGCCCTCGTCGAAGAAGCGGCGCATCTGCTTCATCTTGGTGTCGTAGTCGTGGTCGTCGATGGTCGGGCGCATCTTGATCTCCTTGATCTCGATGACCTTCTGCTTCTTGCGCGCCTCGGCGGCCTTCTTCTGCTGCTCGTATTTGAACTTGCCGTAATCCATCAGCTTGACCACGGGCGGCTTCGCCTCCGGCGAAACCTCGACCAGGTCGAAGCCTTTTTCTTCCGCGATGGCGCGGCCTTCGTCGAGACCGATCTCGCCGTACTTATGGCCGTCGTCGCCGATCAGAAGGATGGTGCGCGAAAAGATATCCTCGTTCACGCGGGGGCCGCCCTTGGCCGGAGCCTTGTCGGGCTGCTGAAAACGTCTGGGGACTATGACTTTCTCTCCTCAATTGCGCCGACGCGAAAACGCCTTTCGCGAGGACCCTTGCCATTAAGCCTCGCGAAACGATGTCCGGTTCTGCGGCGTGGCGGGGTGTCCTTGCAAAGCGTCGCGCGGGGCGACGGTTGACTCCTTAAGAATAGGAGACAATTCCGTTTTCGCAAGGGTTATTCGGCCACATCCACACGGGATTCGGCCTCCTTTTTCAGCCGTTCTATGACGGTTTCGAGCGGCATCGGGCCCAGATCCTTGCCGGAACGCAGGCGCACCGCGACTTTTCCTTCCGCCGCCTCGCGCTCGCCGACCACCAGCATGTAGGGGATCTTCTTGAGCTGGGCGTCGCGGATCTTCTTCTGCATGCGCTCATTGCTGGTGTCGATGTCGACGCGAAGGCCGGTGGTGCCGTTGACGACGGGCGTCTGGAAGATCGCGTCGACCACCTTGTGGCCGTAGTCGAACGCCTTCTCGCTGATCGGAATCACGCGCGCCTGCACCGGCGCCAGCCAGGTCGGGAAGTTGCCGGCATAATGCTCGATCAGGAAGGCGGTGAAGCGTTCGTGGCTGCCCAAGGGCGCGCGATGGATCACATAGACCGGATGCTCCGCGCCGTCCTCGCCGATATATTTGAGGTCGAAGGTCTTGGTCGCCATGAAGTCGAGCTGGTTGGTCGAGATCGCATATTCGGTCCCGATCACGCTCTTGATCATGAAATCGACCTTGGGGCCGTAGAACGCCGCTTCGCCTTCGGCCTCGACGTAAGGCAGCCCGCTCTCGTTCATCGCCGCCCGGATGATCTCGCCCGAGGCGCGCCAGCTCTCCGGCTCGTCGACGAAATTGTGCTTCTTCGTCAGATCGGGCAGCGAGAACCGCATGTAATAATCCTTGATGCCCATCAGATCGTAATAGCGGGCATGCAGGCGCATCACCTTCAGGAACTCGTCCTTCGCCTGATCGAAGCGGCAATAGATATGCGCGTCGTTCTGGCTGAAGCCGCGCACGCGCATCAGGCCGGACAATCCGCCCGACGCCTCGTAGCGATAGCAGTGGCCGTATTCGGCGAGGCGCAGCGGCAGCTCCCGGTAAGAATGCCGCGTCGCCAGATAGATCATGTGGTGATGCGGGCAGTTCATCGGCTTGAGGTAGTAATTCTCGCCCTCGATATCGATCGGCGAATACATGTCGTCACCGTAATAGGCGAGATGGCGCGAGCGGATATAGAGGTTCTCTTTCGTGATCTCCGGAGTCGAGACGCGCTTGTAGCCGTCCTTGCGCTCCTCCTGGACCGCGAGGAATTCGAGCTCCTGGCGGATCACCATGCCGTTGGGCATCCACAGGGGCAGGCCGGCGCCGACCTCCGGCGAGAAGGTGAACAGCTCCAGGTCGCGGCCGATCCGGCGATGGTCGCGCTTTTCCTGCTCGGCCAGCCGTTCGAGATGGGCGTCCAATTCCTTCTGGTCGCGCCAGGCGGTGCCGTAGATGCGCTGGAGCTGCGCGTTCTTGGCATCGCCGCGCCAATAGGCGCCGGCGATCTTGGTCAGCTTGAACGCGTCGCCGACGGGCGCGGTGGTCGCGAAATGCGGCCCGCGGCACAGGTCGTGCCAGTTGCCGTGATAGTAGATCGACACGTCCTCGTCGGACGGAATGCTCTCGATCAGCTCGGCCTTGTAGGTCTCGCCGATGTCCTTGAAGTGCTGAATCGCCTTGGCGCGCGGCCACACTTCGCGCGCGGTCGGCAGCGCCGCCTTCACGATCTCGTGCATCTTGGCTTCGATCTTCGGCAGGTCTTCCGGCGTGAACGGCTCGGCGCGCGCGAAGTCGTAATAAAAGCCGTCTTCGATCGCCGGGCCGATGGTCACCTGGGTCCCGGGATAAAGATCCTGCACCGCCATGGCGAGCACATGCGCCGCGTCGTGGCGGATCAGCTCCAGCGCCTCGGGGTCTTTCTTGGTGATGATGCGGACCTTGGAATCCTGCTCGATCGGGCGGAACAGGTCCCATTGCTTTCCGTTCACTTCGACGATCAGGGCCGCCTTGGCCAGGCCCGGACCGATGGAGGCCGCGATCTCGGCGCCCGTGACGCCCTTGTGGAAGTCGAGCGTCTTGCCGTCGGGCAGGGTGATGCGGACGGGCGCGGAAGCGGCGGCGGACATGGTCCAGTCTCCATACGGAAGAGCGGGGCGGACCATGAGTCGAAGTGATGCCCTAAGTCAAGAAAGTGACTTGGATTTCGGCTATGCGCGGCGGCGCCGTTGCGCGAAACTGGCCGCGGAGCGGCCTTCCGGAGAACCGACATGAGAAAACTGGCAATCCTCGGCGCCCTCGCCGTCTTCGGCGCCGTCCCGATCGCGCCGGCCGCTGCGCAGCAGCACGTCCGCCCCCAGATATGCCTGCAATCGACCCAGATCGACCGCACCACCGTGGTCAACCCGAAGAAGATCCTTTTTCGCCTGAAGAGCGGCAAGGTCTACGCCAGCAACCTCCGCATCCCGTGCCTGGGCCTTCGCTTCAACGGCTTCGTCTATGTCACGCCGCTGGACGAGATCTGCGGCGGCGCGCAATCGATCCGTGTGCTGCAGACCAATCAGATCTGCGTGCTGGGCCCGTTCGTGCCGGAAGAGATCGGACAGCGCGCCGGCTGACTTGCATCGATCGGCGCCGACCGGCTTGATGCAGGCCCTTATAAGGTGGTGGACATGCCGGTCGGACAGCAAAGCCTGACAGCCCAGGGCGCGGCCGCGCCATGACGCGCGCATGCCTGGCGGCGGCTCTTGCCCTGGCGCTTGCCCTTGCCGGTTGCGGCCGGGCGCCGCCGACCGACCGGGACATGGTCGCCGCGTTCCACGCCAAGCGCGCCGCGTTCGAGGCGTTGCGCACCGAACTGTGCAAGCTCAAATACGACCAGACGATCATGCGCGATCCGGCCTGGGCGCAGCCGCAAATGCCGCCGGCCGACGAGAAGCGGTTCCGCGCCCTGCTCGGCACGCTGGATGCCGCGGGCGTGCATTATATCCGCGGCTGCCAGCTCTGGATCGAGATGTGGTCGGCCGGCGCGGGCGCAGCCCCCGCCTACAAGAAATACCGCTACGGTCCGCCGCTCTACCGCATCATCGAGATCAAGGAGCCGCCGCCGAAGGACCTCAACGATTATCTCGACAAGCGCGTTTCGATCGCGTCTTTCGAGAAGAACCTCGAAGGCGATTGGTGGATCGAACTCGATCACTGGCAATGAGGCGCGCACGGCCGGCGCGTCCTACGGTTGCGCGCATCGGCGTCGGCCGCGACGATTGTTTCTACTCGCGGTAGAGAGAGGGCGCTTCCACTCCCCCCAAAATGAGGGGGATGCCGCGATGCGCAATAGGCTCAATATTATTGGGCGTAATTGAAGTCCTACGGATGCCATGACCCCTACATCCGAAGACGGCGCGATCGATCGTCTGCCTACGTCCGAATTCTCCGGCGTGTTCGACAGGACGCCGGGGCTCTATCTCGTCCTCGATCCCAGCTTCACGATCATGGCCGCGAACGACGCGTTCTGCGCGGCGACGATGACGGAGCGCGATGCGATCGTCGGGCGCCATCTGTTCGAGGCGTTTCCCGACAATCCCGGCGACTCCGCCGCCGACGGCGTCGAGAATCTGCGCGCCTCGCTCCTGAAGGTGCTCAAGTCGCGGCAGCCGGACCGCATGAACATCCAGAAATACGACGTCCGCGAGGCCGGCTCGGGCGCCTTCGCGGAGCGCTATTGGAGTCCGCTCAACGTTCCGGTGATCGGCCCCGACGGCTATGTGAAGTGGATCATCCACAGCGTCGAGGACGTGACCGAGCTGATGAACCTGCGCACGGAATTCGCCGCCCGGCGCGGCGGCGCCGCGGCCCAGCGCCTCCTCAGCCAGCTTCGCGAGACCGAGCGCGAGCTGGCCGCCGAGCGCACGGAGAATGCGGAGCTGCGCGAGACCCTGCGCCGGCACGCGAAGGGCTGAGCGGCGTCGCTTTGGCTGAATCGCCGAGGGACAATTCCGGACCGGGACGACCGCGCGGGAAGTTCAGATCGCGCCGCTGCGCCAGCGCACGCGGCCGAAAATCTGCAGCCGCGCCGCTTCCTCGGGCGTCAGGGTCTGCGTGCCGTAGTCGGGGTTGCGCGATTTCAGCGTCACCGTGCCGTTCGGCGCGGTCTCCACGAAGCGCACGAAATTCCGCCCGTCGCGCAGCGAGACGTAAAGGCCGTCGCGCGTGATGCGGTCGTTCGCCGTGTCGACCAGCAGCAGGTCGCCGTCGCGGATCACCGGTTCGTTGGCGGCGCCGCGCTGGACCACGATGCGAAGCTTGTCGATCGTGCCCAGGCCGCGCAGGAAGCCGGCCGAGAACAGCACCGTGTCCTCCTCGCCGTCCGGATCGGCATCGGCGTCGCGCTGGATGGGGATCGCCACGAAGCCTTCGGGCTCCTCGTCGCCCGCCTGGCGCGGTCCCTCGCCGCTGGCCAGCCAGTCGAGCGAGACGTTCCTGGCCGCGGCGAGGCGCGCGACGAGTTCGAAGGGCGGCTTGGCGCGGCCGGCGATGTAGGAGGCGAGATGCTCCGGAGTCACGCCCGCGATCTCCGCCGCCTCGACGCGGTTGGGAAACTGATCGAGCAGCCAGCGTATCCGTTCGCCCAATTCGACCCGGAAAGTTGCGGGAGCCTCCCCGACATTTGTCGGGGCGCTTCGATTTCCTTTAGATTTTCGCCCGCTCACGTCGGAATTCCTAGACTTTTCTCTTGACCGCAGGTTGCAATGTCCGATATCTAAAGTTTTGTCTGTATAAAGACTTACAGACCGATATTTTATGCGGGATAGCCGGGGTATTCATGGATGCCTGGGCGAATGTTCGTCCGCAAATCGAGAAAACCCGACCTTTATCGGGTTGGCATGCGGAGGGCGTCAAGCGGCGGCGTGCAGAAGAGCTGAGTCCCTTGCCAGCAACTTCCGCTCTGGCTGCTCTTTCTGTGCGCCGCTCTTGTCAATCCGGGTGTCGCGGGGGCCGCGAAATTTGCGATCGAGGGAATGACGAACGCGCAGAAAATCCAAAGCCTCGGCACACAGACCCACGCGCTTCCGCCCGCCCTTCAATCGCTGATCTCCTGCTGGCTGCAAAAATGCGGCGGCCGGCCGATGCCGTGGCGGGAGAGTCTGCCGGTCCAGGAACTGAAGCCCTGGCTGGGCCATCTCGCCCTGATCGAGGTCGTGGACGAAAGCCGCTTTCGCCTGCGCCTTTCGGGCACCCATCTGATCCGGCGTTTCGGCCGGGAGGCGACGGGGCGCGACGTCGACGAACTCGCCGACGACATCAGGCGGCAGTTGCGCGCGATCCTGCGGGCGACGATCAGGGGAGGTGCGCCGGTCGTCGCGAACTCGTCCGTCCCGCTCGGACGCGCGACCGATTGGTACTGCGAGGTGGCGCTGCCGCTGGCTGGCCCCGGCGGCGGTCTGAGCGCCGTGCTGTTCTGCAGCTATCCGGTGAAGCGGGTCTAGGCGGGCAGGTGCTGTTCGATCCAGCGGTTGAGTTCGCTCGGCGGCAGCGCGCCCGACATCCGCGCGATTTCCTTGCCGCGGTGCATCAGGACGAGCGTGGGAATGGAGCGGACGCCGAACCGCGCCGACAGCGCGCCCTCGGCGTCGGAATCGACCTTGGCGAGGCGCGCCCGCGGCTCGAACAGCGCCGCGGCCTTCTCGAAGCCCGGCGCCATCATCCGGCACGGCCCGCACCATTCGGCCCAGAAATCGACGAGCAGCGGCAGGTCGGCGCCGGCGTGACGGTCGAACCGCGCCGCGGTCAGGGCGAGCGGACGGCCGTCGAACAGCGGCTTGTGGCAATGCCCGCAGCGCGCCTCCGCGGCGGGGCGCGCCACTGGCACGCGGTTGGCGGTGTCGCAACGCGGGCAGGGGACGATCCGGGCTTCCATGCCTGGGGAAATGGCCATCGCGGCGCGCGGTTGCAATCCCGCTCCGCCCCCGCAATATGCACGCCGCAAATCGCAAAGCCCGACACACCATGGCCGACACACCGCCCGACCGCCTGTCCACGGATCCGCGCAGCCAATATTACGACCGCGAGCTCCTCGAGCGCGGCGTGGGCATCCGCTTCAACGGCCAGGAAAAGACCAATGTCGAGGAATACTGCGTCAGCGAAGGCTGGGTGCGGCTGGCCGTCGGCAAGACGGTCGACCGCCATGGCCGGCCGATGACGATCAAATACACGGGAACCGTGGAACCCTATCTCCAGGGCCCGGCGGACGGCGCCCCCGAAGAGGCATAGGCGCCGCCGCGCGAGGCCTGGCGCTCAGGCGCCGCCGAGAAAATCCGTCTTGCCGATCTTGATGCCCTTGTGCCGCAGCAGCGCATAGGCGGTCGTCACATGGAACAGGAAGTTCGGCAGCGCGAAGCCAGCCAGGAAGTCGCGGCCGGTGAATTTCATCTCGCCGCTGGGGAATTTGAGCACGACCTCGCGGTCCTCGGCGCCGGCGAGTTGGTCCGGCTTGATCGTCTCCAGGAAGGCGATGGTCTTCTGCAGCCGCGCGTGCAGCTCGGGGAAGGTGGTCTCGGTGTCCGGCATGCTCGGCGCCGTAACGCCGGCGAGGCGCGCGGCGGCGCTCTTGGCCGCGTCCGACGCCAGCTGGATCTGGCGCGGGAAGGGGTGCATGTCGGGCGCCAGCCGTGCGTCGAGAAGCTCGCTGAGCGGCAGGTCGTCGGCCTTGGCCTGCGCCACCGCCTTGTCGAGGATCTTCGACAGGCTGGTCAGGCTGCGGATCATCACCGGAATGGATGCGTCATAGATCGTATAGGCCATAAAGCCCTCGCTTTGAATATTTCCGGGCGGACGGAACGCCTCTTTGGGGCTTCCGGCAAGACTTGAATTCGCCTGCCATCGGCCAGTGCCGGGAATTTACGCGCGAACGCAGACCGACACATATCCGCGTCGGGGGTTGAGGTGACGAACTATCCTGCCTTGCGATTGCGGGTTTTACCGTGGCGATGGCCGCCGGCCCTATTCGCTGTACTGGCCGGAAAGGCCGTCGTCGTCGGTTTCGCCGGGACTTGCCTTCGCCGGCGGATGGCGGATGTGCCCGCCGTGACCGCTCGAGATCTGCGCCACGGTCGGGGGGCCGGAATTGTCGGCCGGGCCGGCATGCGGCGCCGGCACGGGGCGGTTGCCGCCGCGGGCGACGCGCGGCGCGGGATCGCTGGGCGGGCCGTTCAGCACCAGGGCGTGGCGCCCATTGTCGAGAGACCAGGAGCGGAAGCGCTCCAGGAAGCTCTGCCCCAGAAGCGCGCTGCTTTCGTCGCCGCCGATGCTGGCGTTGACGTCGTGCACGACGATATTGCCGACCTTCAGCGTGCGGATGCGGACGACGCGCCCGCGCTCGGTCGATCCGTCCGCGAGCGTGTAGTCCTCCGTCCCCAGCATGTCGCTCTGCTGGATGGCGCCGGCATGCTGGAGCTTGCGGAACACGCTGGCGGGGATGTTCACGTCCGAGGCGCCGCTGTCGACGATGCAGTCGACCGTGACCAGCCCGTTCACCGTCACCGGCACGACATAGACGCCGCCGTCCTTCTTCATCGGGATCGAAGCCGTCGGGACCGGCGCCGGCGGCGCGGCCGCCTGTGCGGCGCCGAGCGCCAGAGCGGCCGACAAGGCGGCGGCGCATGCATGCCTGAACATCGTTCCAGCCCTCAAGCGATCCCGGAAGGATCGCGTCCCTTCGCGCGGAATATCAGTTCCGCATGCAATCTTGGCAAATCGGCGGCGAACCGGAAAGGGCCGGCCGGCGCGTTATGGCGACCGCGAGGCGGCGTGGCCCCAGCCGTCGTCGTTGCGCGGCGGGAACACGGCGCGGAACACGACGACCGGCCGCGATGCGCCGCGGATGGCGAGCGCGACCAGCGGCGCGACGATGACGCCGTCATTGCCGCACAGCCCGCTGGAGAGCGCCGGCCGCATCGAGCGCAGCCATACGAGGTCGTCCAGCGCGCGCGAGCCGTTCGACAGCCGCTCGGCGATCTCGCCCATATGCGCGGCATAGATCGCCCAGGCGCCGCCGAGCGAAGCAGCCGCCTTGCGCAGGAGTTCCGCCGCGCCCAGGGGGCTGGTAGGCACGACGGTGTAGAGGTCTTCGTTCAGCATCGAGAGGACGGCGAGCCAGCGCGTCGTCATCTTCTCGTCGCGCCTGAGCCGCGCGTCGCGCAGGGCGCGTTCGGCGTCCACGATCTTTTGCGCGAGAAAAACCACCGGATCGATCTGCATCGGCCCTATTCCCTTGCGAGGACGTTAACCGTGTGGCGCTCGATTACGCCGCCATGCGCAGTATGGACGATTCTCCGACGCGCCAAACGTCGTTGCTGTGAATTCTCGGATTTGCCTAAAAGTTTAGAGATATGTGCCGGAATGGGACGTGGAGCGGCGAACTGGGTTGCGGTTAGAGTGCCGGCCGTTTCAGGACAGGAGCAGCAGTGATCATCGTCGAGTTCGTGATTTTCGTCGTGTCGTCCGGGCTTTTCTACAGCGGGCGGTTCCGCCACCACCTCTGGGCCGTCGTGATCGCCGGCGCCATCGCGACGGGCTCCTCGCTGCTGTTCTTCTACGATCTCTACGAAAAGCTCGCGGTCCGCACCGAGGCGCCGGTCAAGGTCGTGCGACAGCTGGTGCGCGTGCCCGTGGTGCAGCACGTCTCGCAGCCGCCGGCGCTGTCCAGGCAGGAGAACTGCCGCGACGATTATCCGTTCTTCGCGCGGGTGTTCGGCCGCGAGGGCACCACCGAGCTCGCCTTCACGGTGTCGGCGGACGGCACTGTGCGCGACGTGAAGGTCGCCAAATCCAGCGGCTCGGAGGGGCTCGATGATGCGGCGGTGCATTGCGTGAGCAAGTGGCACTACCGCCCCGCGGTGAAAGACGGGCAACTGGTCGATGCGCCGATGACGGTGAAGGTGGCGTGGGGTTTGGATCAGGAGGATGCGTCGGGCAAGCCCGCTCCGGACACGCAGAAGGCGCCCGACCCGGAGAAGAAGCAGGACGCTTTTCCCTGACCGCCGCGCAAACAAAAAGGCCCGGTGTTTCCACCGGGCCTTTTCGCATTTCTCGCTAGAGCAGCGAGCAACCGGACTTTAGAAGTCCATGTCGCCCATGCCGCCGCCCATGCCGCCGCCGGGCATGCCGCCGCCGGCCGATTCCTTCTTCGGGCGATCGGCGACCATCGCCTCCGTCGTGATCAGGAGCGAAGCCACGCTCGACGCGTTCTGCAGCGCCACGCGGACCACCTTGGTCGGATCGACGATGCCGGTGTCGATCAGATCGGCATAGCCTTCGGTCTGCGCGTTGTAGCCGAAGGTCGTCGACTTCTGCTCGAGCAGCTTGCCGACCACGATGGAGGCCTCGACGCCGGCGTTCTCGACGATCTGACGGATCGGGGCCTGGATCGCGCGGCGCACGATCGCGATGCCCTGGGTCTGGTCGTCATTGTCGCCGGTGACGCCGTTGAGCGACTTGGTGGCGTAGAGCAGGGCGGTGCCGCCGCCCGGCACGATGCCTTCCTCGACCGCCGCCTTGGTGGCGTTGAGCGCGTCGTCGACGCGGTCCTTCTTCTCCTTCACCTCGACCTCGGTCGCGCCGCCGACGCGGATCACCGCAACGCCGCCGGCGAGCTTCGCCAGACGTTCCTGCAGCTTCTCCTTGTCGTAGTCGGACGTCGTTTCCTCGATCTGGGTCTTGATCTGGCCGACGCGGGCCTGGATCTCCGACTTCTTGCCGGCGCCGTCGATGATCGTGGTGTTGTCCTTGTCGATGCGGACCTTCTTGGCCGTGCCCAGCATGTTCAGCTTGACGTTCTCGAGCTTGATGCCGAGATCTTCGCTGATCACCTGGCCGCCGGTCACGATGGCGATGTCTTCCAGCATCGCCTTGCGACGATCGCCGAAGCCCGGCGCCTTGACGGCGGCAACCTTGAGGCCGCCGCGCAGCTTATTGACGACCAGGGTCGCCAGCGCTTCGCCTTCGATTTCTTCGGCGATGATGAGGAGCGGACGGCCGCTCTGCACCACGGCTTCCAGGATCGGCAGCAGGGGCTGCAGGCTGGTGAGCTTCTTCTCGTGGATAAGGATCGACGGCTCGTCGAGCTCGGCGACCATCTTGTCCGCATTGGTGATGAAGTAGGGCGAGATGTAGCCGCGGTCGAACTGCATGCCTTCGACGACGTCGAGCTCGGTGGCGAGGGACTTGGCTTCCTCGACCGTGATCACGCCTTCATTGCCGACCTTGGCCATCGCTTCGGCGATCATCTTGCCGACTTCGGTGTCGCCGTTCGCGCTGATCGTGCCGACCTGGCCGATCTCTTCGTTCGACTTGACCTTCTTGGAGCGCTTCTTGAGGTCGGCGACGACGATCTCGACCGCCTTCTCGATGCCGCGCTTCAGGTCCATCGGGTTCATGCCGGCGCTGACCGCCTTGGAGCCCTCGCGCACGATGGCGCGGGCCAGGACCGTGGCCGTCGTCGTGCCGTCGCCGGCCGCGTCGTTGGTCTTGGAGGCCACTTCGCGCACCATCTGGGCGCCCATGTTCTCGAACTTGTCGCCGAGCTCGATCTCCTTGGCCACCGTCACGCCGTCCTTGGTCGTGCGCGGGGCGCCGAAGCTCTTCTCGATCACGACGTTGCGGCCCTTCGGGCCCAGCGTCACCTGCACTGCATCGGCGAGAATGTCGACGCCGCGGAGCAGACGCTCACGCGCATCGGCGCCGAATTTTACGTCCTTGGCTGCCATGTTTGTCTCCTGAATACGGAATACGGAAAACAGGGATCAGAACGATTCCGATACCTGTATTCTGTTCTCTGGTTTCTGCTTACGCGGCCTTCTTCGTGGAGCTCTTGCGCCCCTCGAGAATGCCCATGATGTCGGATTCCTTCATGATCAGGAGATCCTCGCCCTCGACCTTGACCTCGGTGCCCGACCACTTGCCGAACAGCACGAAATCGCCCGGCTTCACTTCCGGAGCGATGCGCTTGCCCTGCTCGTCGAGCGCGCCCGGGCCGACCGAGATGACTTCGCCTTCCTGGGGCTTTTCCTGGACGGTGTCGGGGATGATGATTCCCCCGGCGGTCTTCTGTTCCTCTTTCACGCGACGGACGACCACGCGGTCGCCAAGCGGACGGAATTTCATGCGTCTTGCTCCCTAAATTGTTGAAACATAAGAGGATCTCGGAAATGGCAGCACTCGCCCTTAGGGAGTGCCAAGCCATCTGAGCGGGTATTTAGGGGTCTGCGGCGAGGGCGTCAAGGGGCGCCGCCCGTTCTGGACATAGCTACGGAAATCCCGTATAAAACGATGTGCAGACGGTCGTCGAAACGCCCGCGTTCCAGAGATCGGCCGCGCAAGCCGGAATGGCCGAACAGGAAATCGCGCGCCTGATCGACCATCTGGCGGCGCACCCGGAGGCGGGCGACGAGATCAAGGGCACCGGCGGCTGTCGCAAGGTTCGCGTTGCCGGGTGCGGAAAGGGAAAGAGCGGCGGTTACCGGGTGATCACGTTCTTCTCGGGACCCGCGATCCCACTCTTTCTGTTCTATGCCTATTCGAAGGCGGACCGGGACGATCTGGACGGCGCCCAGCGGAATGCGTTGCGCGCGATCACCAAGGAAATCGCGACCACTTACGGCCGCCCAAGGCCCGTGCGGAGACGGATATGACGAAGCGGAAGACGCAGTCGGTGTTTGACGGCATCATGACGGGCGCAAAGGAGGCCCTTGCCTTCGCGCAGGGCGAGGCGGATGCGTCCCGATACAACGTCCACATCCCCGACGATCTCGACGTCAAGGCGATCCGTGAGTCGACCGGATTGACGCAGGCGGCATTCGCCCGGCGCTTCGGCTTCAACCTGGCGCGTTTGCGGGATCTGGAGCAGAAGCGCACGCATCCCGACTCGGTGGTCCGGGCCTATCTGCTGGTGATCCAGCGCAATCCCGATGCCGTCCGCGACGCGCTCGCCGCCTGACGTCATTCGCCGCCGATCATCGCGCGGACGATCTCGACCACGGCGCGGCGGCGGTTCGCGGCCACGAGCCGCGGAAACAGGCCGACCAGCGCCAGGCCTTCCTCCGTTTCGATCATCCGCTCGAAGGCGGACGACGCGTCGGCGGCCGGCCTGCCGCTTGCCCCGGCCGGCATTCCGTCGAAGAACGCCGACACCGAGACCGACAGAAGCGCTGCGATCTCGAACAGCTTGGACGCGCTGACGCGGTTGATGCCGCTTTCGTATTTCTGAAGCTGCTGCATGGTCACGCCGATGTCGATGGCGAGGGTCTTCTGCCGGATGCCCTGCGCGACCCGGCGGGCGCGGATGCGGGCTCCGATGTGGCGGTCGATGGCGCCGACCTTGCGCTTCCGGGCTAAATCTCTCATCGCGTGTAGCTAACCCGCAGTAATCATAACCAGTAGTAAGTAGTGCGGTTTGGGCGCGACCGAAACATTCGCGGCGTGCAGAAGGATCGCGACCTCGTCGCGTTGGGCCGTGAAATACGGCGCCATCGCAACGCCAAAAAGCTCAGCCAGGAAAAGCTGGCCGAGCTCGCAAACCTCAGCAGCATCTATATCGGCTTCGTCGAACGCGCCGAACGTAGCGCGAGCCTGGCGACGCTGTTTAAGATTTCCCGCGCGCTCGGGCTGCATCCATCTGAATTGCTGCGCGACATGCGCTGGAGCGGCCGTTAGCGACGCGCGCCGATGGTCCGCAATGAAAAATGGTTGTCATGGCCCGCGAATGCGGGCCACCCAGGTGACGCTTGGTATCTGCGCAAGGGTTCAACTGGGTCCGCCGCATTCGCGGCGGATGACACCTGATTGTGTGCGGCTCTCGCCGTTGCGCGGAACGTATTCGACTCGCTTCTAATCCAGCACCTTGCCGTCGAAGTCGCTGGCGTCGTGGCGCTCGACCACCTGGCCGTCCACGGGGCCGAAGGCGCGGTTGACGGCGCGGCCGCGCTTCACGGCGGGCCGTGCCGCGATCTGGTCGACCCAGCGGATGACATGGGTGTATTCCTGCACCGACAGGAACTCGCCGGCATTGTAGGCCGCGCCTTTGATGACCGAGCCGTACCACGGGAAGATCGCGATGTCGGCGATGGTGTATTCGTCGCCCGCGAAATATTCGTGATCGGCGAGATGGCGGTTCAGCACGTCGAGCTGGCGCTTGGTCTCCATCGCGAAGCGGTCGATGGCGTATTCGATCTTGACCGGCGCATAGGCATAGAAATGCCCGAAGCCGCCGCCGACATAAGGCGCGCTGCCCATCTGCCAGAACAGCCAGTTGAACGTCTCGGTGCGCTTCACGCCGCTCCGGGGCAGGAAGGCGCTGTCGAATTTCTCGGCGAGATGCACCAGGATCGAGGCGGACTCGAACACCCGCGTCGGCGGGTTGGTGGTGTGGTCGGCCAGCGCCGGGATCTTCGAATTCGGATTGAGCGCGACGAAGCCCGAACCGAACTGGTCGCCCTTGCCGATATTGATCAGCCAGGCGTCGTATTCCGCGCCCTTGTGGCCGGCCGCCAGCAGCTCCTCGAACATGATCGTCACCTTCACGCCGTTGGGCGTGCCCAGCGAATAGAGCTGGAAGGGATGCTTGCCGATCGGCAGCACCTTCTCATGCGTCGGCCCGGCGATCGGCCGGTTGATGTTGGCGAACTGCCCGCCGCTCGGCTTGTCCCAGGTCCAGACTTTCGGCGGCGTATAGGGGGCGTCGGTCATCGGCAGGCTCCGTGGATGGTCGCTGCCGGCGACTTTGCTGCGGCTGGCGCGCGGGCGCAACAGCGGGTGCCGCGCCCCCGTCCCGCGGTCCCGTACCTTGAAACGGCGATGTTGCGCCCTTAGTGCAGGGCGAATTCGCCGCCGACGAGTTTCAGCTCCGCATCGCTGATCAGCCCGCGCGAGGCGACGCGCACCTGGAAGAGTTTGCCCTCGATCGAGGTTTCCCAGAAGCGCAGGAATTTGTTGAGCACGGGAAAGCGCGGCGCGATGTCGAGGTCCTGCCAGACGAAGGTCTGAAGCATCGCGGGATGGTCGGGCAGGCGATAGACGATCTCCGCGGTGGTCAGGCGATAGCCGCGAAGACGGGACTCGAGATTGCTCATCATAACCCCTTCGATCTTTGCTCCGTTATGCCCGTCCTCTTTGCGTTTCCCGATCCTGTCACATCATTGTTAAACGCAGGATGAAGCGGTTCGGTGCATCTTGTCGAGCGTCGCGTTCGGCAGCACTCCGCGGCCGCGAGTGCTTGAAAGCGCGGCCCGTCCGGCGCAGCATCGCCCGCGGGGGCGTCGCGAAAGGGATACTGTCGAAGCCGCATGCCCGCCCGGTTCACGATCGAGAATGGACGAGCGCTGCTGGGCGCGGGCATCGCCTATATCGAAGGCGATGGACGGGGGCTTGCGGTCTCGCTGGCGCTGCACGGCCTGTTCGCGGCGCTGGTGTTGCTGATGATGCTGCATCGGACCGCGCCGCCGGCGGCTTCGCCGCCGCATGTCGTGCCGATCGACGTCATCCGCCTGGGCGAGGAGACGACCGCACTGCCCGCGCCGGTGAAGGCGAAGATCCCGCGCCCCTTCGCGCCGCGCACCGCCGCGCGCGAGCCGGCCTCGGCGAACCGCCCCGAAGGCACCTCGGCGGTCGGCAGAAAGCCGCTGCCCGACGATCTCGAGACCAAGCTGAATTCGCTCGCCCGCCTGCGCCAGCCGCAGAGCAACACCAGGCCGCTGGAGACGCCCGCGGCGGAGGAAGCCGCCAGCAGCAACGACGCGGCGCCGGGCAACCAGGCGGCCTATGCGGTGCGCGACCTCATCCGCGCTCAGGTCGTGCGCAAATGGAATTTCGACGTGACCGCGCTCGGCGGCCGCGGCTTCATCGTCGCGCTGCGCATCGTCGTCCTGAAGAACGGCACGGTGGCGAGCGCGGAGATCCTCGACCGCGAGCGCTACACGCGCGACGCGCTCTACCGCGACATCGCGCTCAGCGCGCGCAACGCGGTGCTGCTGTCGTCGCCTTTGACGCTGCCGGCCGGCGCGATCGATTACAGCATGGAAGTGACGTTGAACCTGAACCCGCGCGATACGCTCAGATAGTCGCCGCGGCGGCGAGCAGGTCGCGGCAGCGCTTGGCGGGGGCGAAGCCTTCCATCCCCTGCTGCCACTGGAACGCGACGACCGCGCCCTTCACCGGCTGGATCAGCCCCAGCGCCAGCCCCAATGTCAGCGGCGTCCAGAGGAGCGCATGCACCCATAGCGGCGGCGAGAACGTCGCCTCCACGGCCAGCGCCAGCGCCACCACGACATGGCCGACGATCACGATCACCAGATAGGCCGGAAAATCGTCGGCGCGCTGATGGTACAGCTCCTCGCCGCAGGCCGGACAGATGTCGGTCACTTTCAGGAAGGCCCGGAACATCCGGCCTTCGCCGCATTTGGGACAACGGCCGCAGAGCCCGCGGATCACGGGCTCGGCCTTTAGCTCCTGGAGCTTCGACGTCAGCGCGTTCATGGCGACGGAAATAGTACCGCGCCGCCGACCGGACAATGAACGGCGTCGCACATGCCGCAGGGTCCGATGTCGCAGTTCCACCGTCCGAGAGGGGAGGCGATTCCCTAAGGCAGCGTCCGCGCCACGCGGAATCCGGCCAGGCTCGAATAGTCGTATTCGCCCGTCACCGCCGGTGCGCCGGTCCGCGCCGCCGAGCGCACGAACACCGGCACATTGTCCCACGAGCCGCCGCGCAGCACGTGCCGCGTGCAGTCGCCGCCGTTCGTCCACGCCGAGCCGTCGCGCGGCGCGCCGACATAGCTCGGATGCCAGCAATCCGCCGTCCACTGCCAGGCATTGCCGAGCATGCCGAAAAGGCCGAACGGATTGGCGGCGAAGCTGTCGACCTCGGTCAGCACCCGCGCGTCGGAGGTGCTGCCGCAGCCGTTGCAATTGGCGTTGCCGGCGCCGAGGTCGTCGCCCCACCAGCGCGCCGTCGCGGTGCCGCCGCGCGCGGCATATTCCCATTCCGCCTCGGTCGGCAGGCGATAGGGGCCGGTGCGGCCGGCAAGCTGCGGCCGTGCCGTCTTCACCGTCGCATTGAGCCAGTCGACATAGGCCTGCGCGTCCTTCCATTCCAGGCACACGGCGGGCCAGCGCGGCGGCTCGACCTCGGCCGGCGGCCGCGGCAGCCCCCCGGCCGCCGATTGCCAGCGCAGGTTCAGGATCGAATTGCACGGCGCCGGCTTGTAGCCCGTCTCCCGGAGGAAGCGCAGGAACTCCTCGCTCGTCACGTCGAACTTGCCGAGCGCGAAGGCGCGCACCGAAACGGCGTGCTGCGGTCCCTCATTGTCGAAATGACCCGGCTCGCTCGGCGGGCTGCCCATCGTGAAGCTGCCGGCCGGAATGCCGACCATCACCGGACAGCCGGGGCACTCCTGGAATTCGCGGTCCTTGTGTTCCTCGGCACGCGCCCCGCTCCACGAGACGACGAGCAGCAGGAGGAGAAGAACGCGTTTCAAGATATGGGGTGCGCCGGGGTTTGCCTGACCGAACGTAAGTTTGCGCGCCGAGCCTGGCAAGCCGCGCGGTCATGGTGACGCAAATGTGAGCCGCGATGTTGTGCGCGTCCACAATCGCCGCCACAGTGCGTCAACCGCTATCCAAGGCTTCCCATGTCCATTCCCGAAGGCTTCCGGCCGTTCCGGTTCAACACCGGCTTCATCGAGGCGATCGGTCCGCTCTACGGCAAATGGGACGGCGAGACGCTGGCGATGGGCTTCCGTGTCGAGATGCGCCACTGCAATCCCGGCCAGGTCGCGCATGGCGGCATGCTCGCGACCTTCGCCGACATGTTCATCCCGATCGGCGCGCGCGTGCAGGGCAAGGCCGATGTCGGCTTCGCGCCGACCGTGAACCTGACGCTCGATTTCATCGCGCCGGCGAAGCTCGGGTCCTGGGTCGAGGGAAGGGCGGAATTCCTGCGCGCCGGCAAGAGCCTGTTCTTCGCGCAGGGCACGGCGACGGCCGACGGCGTCTTGTGCCTGCGGGCGAGCGGGATCTTCAAGGTGACGGCGGCCATGGGCATCGTTCCGACGCCCGAAGCGATGTTCGCGGACGCCTGACCCCTGCGCGGTTTTGCGCGCACGGCACCTTCGGGCATAATCGGCGCGCCATGACGGACCCCACCTTGCCGCCGCCGACCAATGCCGACACGCGCTGGAAGTTCATCCGCGACGTCGCGGTCTTCGAGGCGAAGCTCGCGCTCAACAACCTGCACAATTTCTTCCAGATTCCGCTGACGCTGGCGGTCGCGGCGTTCGACCTGGTGGTGCGGGGCAAGACCGAGGGCGAGCGCTTCTACAAGATGGTGGAGATGGGCCGCACCATCGACGATTCCATCGACATCTATTCCATCGTCGCGCACCGCGAGCGCGTCCTGAACAAGGATTTCACGGTCGACGCGGTGATCGGCAAGGTCGAGGCGGTGATCCTGCGCGAGTTCGAGAAGGGCGGCACCGCCGCCAGCATGAAGCAGGCGGTCGACCGGGCGATCGACGAGATGCAGGCCAAGACCGGCGACGCCGCCGCGAAGGCCGCCGACGCCGCCAAGGCCGCGGCCGACAAGCTGCACGAGAAGATGCGGAAAATGGGCGGCGACGCGCCTTAGGCGCGTTTCGTTTCGAAATCACTCACACAAAAGTCTTCATTGCCCGGCCCACGCTGTCGTTAGCCTGTCCGGGCAACCCATTTTTCTCGTTGCCAAATCGGGTCGCCCGCATGAAGCGGGCGATGACGACCTGTTTGAATGATTCAATTCCCGGCAAGACTGCCCTAACCGCCCTCGAAGCCTTCGAGCACGTTGACCGTGATCCGCGCCAGTGCATCCAGGTTATAGCCGCCCTCGAACTGGAACAGGGTCGGCAGGCCCAGCGCCGCGATCCGCTCGCCCAGGCGCAGATAGTCCGCCGCCGCCAGCTTGAACTTCGAGATCGGATCGGCCTCGAACGTATCGAGCCCCAGCGACACCAGCAGCACGTCCGGCCCGAACGCCGCGATCCGCTTCGCCGCCGCGTCCAGCGCCTCGCCGTAACGGTCCCACGCCGCGTACATCGGCAGGGGCAGGTTCAGATTCGCGCCCTCGCCGCCGCCCGCGCCGGTCTCGTCCGCGAAGCCCAGGAAATGCGGATAGGCGAAAGTCGGATCGCCGTGGATGGAACAGAACAGCACGTCGCCGCGGCCGTAGAAGATGCTCTGCGTGCCGTTGCCATGATGATAGTCGACGTCGAGGATCGCGGGCTTCAGGCCCTGGTCCGCGAACCACTGTGCCGCGATGGCGATGTTGTTGAGATAGCAATAGCCGCCGAACACGTCGGCGCTCGCATGATGGCCCGGCGGCCGCGCCAGCGCGAAGGCGGACCGCGCGCCGCTCCCGATCTCCGCCGCCGCCGACAGCGCGCAATTCACCGCCGCCAGCGTCGCGCGCCAGGTGCCCTTCAGGATCGGCGTCGCGGTGTCGAAGGCATAGCTGCCGAGCCGCGACTCGACATCGCCCTCGAAACGGTCGCGCATCCCGCGCGCGGGCCAGGCGGAGGGAATCGCCGCCGGCGCTTCCTCGCCATACTGCTTGCGCCACAGATCGCTCGCCTCGCCGAGGAACTTGACCAGCCCCGCATCGTGCACCCGCGCGATCGGCGTCCTGCCGAAATCGATGGGCGCCAGGATCGGCCCGATCTTCCGCCGCTCGGCCTCGGCCTTCACGCGCTCCACCCGCGCCGGCACTTCCACGGCCGGATGCATCCGCCCGCCCTCGAACTCCTCGGGCGGCGCATGGTCGAGATGGACGGGCGAATAGAAGACCTTCATGAGCCCATCTGTAGCATGATCGCGCCGGCCGCGATCACCCCGGCGGCGAGCCAGCGGCGCAGCGTCATGTGCTCGCCCAGGAACGTCATCGCCAGCGCCGTGCCGAAGAGGACGCTGGTCTCGCGCAAGGCCGCGAGCTGCGCCGTGGCGCCGAAGCTGTAGGCCAGCATCGCCGAGCCATAGGTGGTGATCGAAAGCGCGCCCAGGAGCACGCCGAGCTTCCATTGCCGCCGCGCCTCGATCACCACCGCCCGGCCGCGGATGCCGGGCGCCGTCAGCAGCACCGAGGCGCCATGCGCCACGAAGAACCAGGCGACATAGCTCAGCGGCTCCGCCACGGCGCGGACTCCCGAGGCGTCGATCAGGGTGTAGACGCCGATGGTCAGCCCCGTGGCGAGCGCATAGGCGAGGCCCTTCAGTGCGCCGTCGCTCGCGCGATGCGACCACCCGATCGCGATCGCCCCGCCGCACACCATCACGATGCCGATCATCTCGCTGACCGGCGCGTGCTCGCGCAGGATCAGGATCGCGCCCAACGCGGTGAACAGCGGGCCGGTGCCGCGCGCCACCGGGTAGACGGCGGAAAACGCGCCGTTCTCGTACGACTTGACCAGCAGAAGCTCGTAGAGCGCATGCACGAAGGCGGTGGCGACCAGAAGCCACACCGCGATCCCGCGCGGCAGGGGCAGGAAGAACAGCGCCGGCGTCACCAGCACCGCCGAGAACACGCCGATCAGCAGTCGCATGGCGTATTTGTCTTCGGCGCGCTTGGTCAGCACATTGACGACGGCATGCACCGCGGCGGAGACGAAGATGAGAACGAGCGCGAAGGTCACGCATCGACCTTATCTTGGCGCGGCATTCGCGCAATACTGCCGCCGCATCGCCACCCCAAGGGAAACATGAAAGCTCTGAACGAAGATCTCGTCGGCGTCGCCGGCGGCGCGGCCCGGCTGCAGACGCCGGCCCTCGTCATCGACCTGGACGTCCTCGAACGCAATCTCGCGCACATGGTCGCCCATGCGAAGCGTGCGGGCATCGGCCTTCGTCCTCACGCCAAGACCCACAAATCGGTCGAGATCGCCCGGCGCCAGATCGCGGCCGGCGCGAACGGCGTGTGCTGCGCCAAGCTCGGCGAAGCCGAAGCGCTGGCCGATGGCGGCATCGAATCGATCCTCATCACCTCGCCCGTGGTGACCGAGGCCGGCATCGCGCGGCTGACGGCACTGAACGCCCGCATCCGGGATCTGATGGCGGTCTGCGACAATGCCAAGGTGGCGGCGCGGCTGGACGCGGCGGCGCGGAGCGCCGGCAAGCCGCTCAAGCTTCTCGTCGACATCGATCCGGGCATGAGCCGCACCGGCATCCGGCCGGCCGACGCACCGGCCCTCGTGGCGCAGGTCGCCGCCGCGTCCGGTCTCATCTATGGCGGACTGCAATGCTATGCGGGCCAGGTGCAGCACCTGGAATCGCCGAACGAGCGCCGCGCCGCCTCGCTCCAGGCGATGAAGGAACTCGGCGAGCTGCGCGACGCGCTGGCGCAATCGGGCCTGGCGCCCGCGATCGTCTCCGGCGGCGGCACCGGCACCTTCGACATCGATCCCGATGCGCATGTGCTGACCGAGCTTCAGGTCGGCTCCTACATCTTCATGGACCGGCAGTACAACGACGTGTGGGAGAAGCCCGGCGACCGCGTGCCGTTCGAGACCTCGCTGTTCGTGCAGACCACGGTGATCAGCGCCAACCGCCCGGGACTCGCCACCACCGATGCCGGCTTCAAATCCTTCGCGACCGATGCCGGCCAGCCGCTGCTGCAGTCCGGCGCGCCCGCCGGCGCGGTCTATTTCTTCTTCGGCGACGAGCAGGGCGGCATCTCCTATCCGAAGGACGGTCCGCTGCTCCAGCCCGGCGACGTGGTGCGCTGCGTCGTCCCGCACTGCGATCCGACGGTCAATCTCTACGACCGCTATCACGGCGTGCGCGGCGATACGCTGGAGGCGATCTGGCCGGTCGACGGGCGCGGCCGCTCGGCGTGACCCTTTTGCCGTCGTCATTCTGACAGCGGCGTTCATGTGCGGTTCAGGCGCTCGCCGTCAATCTGAGGCTCGGCAATCGATTCAGATACGAGGTAAGTCATGAAATTCTTCAAGAAGGCCGCCATCGCCGCCCTGCTTCTGGCTGGCGCGGCGACATTGACCGCGGCACCCGCCGAGGCGCGCGTGACGGTCGGCATCGGCATCGGCGGCGACTATTATGACGGCGGCTATCCGCCGGCCTATTGCGATCCCTACAGCCGCTGGTACGACCCCTATCGCTGCGAGGATTTCGACGACTACGACTACTATAACGGCCCGGTCTTCATCGACGGCATCTGGCTGAATGGCGGCTTCCGGTCGCGCTATTATGGCGGCCACCGGCAGTTCTACTACCACGGCGGCTGGCATGGCGGCTCGGGCTGGCATGGCGGCTTCCACCATGGTGGCGGCAACTGGAGCGGACACGGCGGCGGCCATGGCGGCGGCAACTGGGGCGGCGGCGGACACGGTGGCGGCCATGGCGGCGGCAACTGGGGTGGCGGCGGACACGGCGGCGGTCATGGTGGCGGCAACTGGGGCGGTGGCGGTCATGGCGGCGGACACGGCGGCGGCCATGGCGGCGGCGGACACCACCACTAACGCCTAGAACAAACGACACGGGCGGCTCTCGCGCCAGCAAGCGAGAGTCGCCCGTTTTCTTTCTCACAGACGCGGGCACGGACGCGCCGGAGCCGTTTCCGCACGCGAATCGGCGGCGGCCCCGTTCTCTGCCCGGACGGGACGCTTTTCTGAAACATTCGGTCCGCACGACGGCAAAGAGCGCAATCGGCTTCGATTGAATGTGCACCGCGCGGCCGATACGTTCCGCCTTTCTTCGCGACGGCGCCCTCTCGCGGCGCAACCCGAAAGGCCAGCCCATGCGCATCGGCGTTCCCAAGGAAATCAAGAACCACGAATACCGCGTCGGCATGACGCCGCCGGCGGTGCGCGAACTCACATCGCGCGGCCATGAGGTGTTCGTCGAGACCGAGGCCGGCGGCGGCATCGGGATCTCCGACGAGGATTACACGCGCGTCGGCGCGAAGATCCTGGCGACCGCCGACGAAGTGTTCGCCGTCGCCGACATGATCGTAAAGGTCAAGGAGCCGCAGCCGGTCGAGATCGCGCGGCTGAAGCCCGGCCAGGTGCTGTTCACCTATCTGCATCTCGCGCCCGATCCGGAGCAGACCCAGGGCCTGCTCAAGAGCGGCGCCATCTGCATCGCCTATGAGACCGTCACCGATTCGCGCGGCGGCCTGCCGCTGCTGGCGCCGATGAGCGAGGTCGCGGGCCGCATGTCGATCCAGGCCGGGGCGCATTGCCTGGAGATCGCGCAGGGCGGGCGCGGCCAGCTGCTCGGCGGCGTGCCGGGCGTGCCGGCGGCCAAGGTCGTGGTGCTCGGCGGCGGCGTGGTCGGCACCAATGCCGCGCGCATGGCGATGGGGCTGGAGGCGCATGTGATGATCCTCGACGTCTCGCTCAACCGCCTCAAGGAGCTCGACGAGCAGTTCGGCTCGCGCATGCACACGCTGTTCTCGACGCTGGACGCGATCGAGGAACAGGTGATCAGCGCCGATCTGGTGATCGGCGGCGTGCTCCTGCCCGGCGCCGCGGCCCCCAAGCTGATCACCGCCAAGATGGTGAGCCAGATGAAGAAGGGCTCGGTGATCGTCGACGTCGCCATCGACCAGGGCGGCTGCGCCGAGACCAGCCACGCCACGACCCATGCCGACCCGACCTATGTCGTGGACGGTGTGGTGCATTACGCGGTGGCGAACATGCCGGGCGCGGTGGCCCGCACCTCGACCTTCGCGCTCAACAACGCGACCTTGCCGTTCACCATCGCGCTGGCCGAGCAGGGCGCCGAAGCCGCGATGCGGCGCAACGCCCATCTGCGCGCAGGCCTCAACGTCTACAAGGGCACGATGACCTACAAGGCCGTTGCCGACGCGCAGGGCCTGCCCTGCAGGGATGCCGAGGACGTCATCGGGATGTGAGCGGCGCCGCGCCTAGAGCTGCCCGGCCTTGATCAATTTGGTCCGCTCCAGCGTCAGCGTCGTCATGCATCCCGAATAGCTCAGCGGATGCATGCTGCCGCCCTCGTTCGGCGCGCTTTCATAGGTGCATTCCGCGTCGCGGAACTTGATCCATTGGCGCTGCGCCGTCCGCAGCAGGTCGCGGTTGTGCGCGTCGAGCCCCGCCATCGCCTTGGCATAGGCCGCGTTCAGCAGCTTGTCGGCGGCGCGGTAGTCCTTGTCGGCGCAGATGTTCATATCGGTCTGCGTCATCGCGTTGTCGCAGTCGATGCCGTCCGATTCGTCGGCGCGGGACGGCGATGCGGCGAGCAGCAGCGCCGCCGCCACTCCGATCAGCAGCGTTCTCATGCCAGCGTTCCTCCGTCGATCACGATGGACTGTCCCGTCATCCACGATCCCGCCCGGGAGGCGAGGAATACCGCGGCGCCCGCAATATCGTCCGGCTCGCCCAGCCGCCGCAAGGGCGTGCCGACGCTGGAGCGCTTTTCCGCCTCCGGCGTGTCCCACAGGGCGCGGGCGAAATCGGTCTTCACCAGGCCCGGCGCGATGCAGTTGACCCGGATATTGTGCGGCCCGTTCTCCACCGCGAGATTGCGCGCGAGCTGCAGGTCCGCCGCCTTGGAGATGCAATAGGTGCCGATCACCGGCGAGCCGCGATAGCCGCCGATCGACGACACGATGATGATCGCGCCGTCCTTCTTCTCGATCATGTCGGGCAGCACCATCTGCGCCAGCCAATGGTTCGACTTGATGTTGGCGCCGAGGATCTTGTCGAAGGCCGCGTCGTCGATCTTCGACATCGGACCATAGGCCGGGTTGAGCGCCGCGTTGCACACCAGGACGTCGATGTTGCCGAGCTGCCTGCGGGTCTCGTCGACCAGCATCTGGAGCTGCTCCTTGTAGTTGATGTTCGCCGGGATCGGCACCGCGACCTTGGCGCCGCGCGCCGCGTTGATGTCGGCGGCGACCTTCTCGCAGGCGTCCGCCTTGCGGCTGGAGATCACGACCTTCGCGCCGTGCTCGGCCATGCGATGCGCGATGGCCTCGCCGATGCCCTTGGTCGAGCCGGTGATCAGCGCCACCTTTCCCGTCAGATCGAACAATGTCGTCATTTTTCCGTCCCCGTGCGTTATGGATAGCGAGGCGCCCTCTTTACCAGCGGGCGGCCTCCCGGCCAAACATCCGCCACCATCGCCGCGCGGAATCGGCGCGGGAAAAACGGAAATTCGCGCATGTCCAGGTTCAAGCTCTCGGTCGTCCTTCTGGCGCTCGGCCTTCCGGCCTGCGGCGGCGGTCCGAGGCCGATCTACGAGCCGCCGCCCCCCGGTCCCGATCGCACCGCGCGCGAGACGCCGCATGCGCCCATTGCGAGGCCGCCGGCCCGCGCCGCCGCGCCCGGCATCGTGCCTGCGGCGCCCATCCCGCCGGGTCTTGCCGGTCCGCTCATCGTGGCGCGGATCGAGCCCTATATGGATGCGCTGGAGACGGCTCTGCGCCGCCACGTCCATGCCCGCGGCCTCGTCACGGCGCGGCGGGGCAACGACATCGCCATCGTCATCGAGAACAGCCTGCTGTTCACGGAGGATGGCGGCGTCGCCGGCGACGACGTGCTCGAACCCCTGGCCGCGATCCTGCGCGGCTATGCCCACACCGCCATCGCGGTGAACGGCTATACCGACACCGCCGGTACGCCGGCGCAGAATCTGGCGCTGTCGCAGAAGCGTGCGCGCGCCGTCGCCGACGCGCTGGCGCATGAAGGCGTGCCCGCGGGTCGCATCTCCGCCCAGGGCCTGGGCGAAACCCACCTCGCCGTCATGACCGGCGATGGGAAGAAGGAACCGCGCAATCGCCGCACCGAAATCCTCATCCGGCCCTTACCGGGGTAGCGCAAAGCTACAAGCCACGCGGTAAACTTACCGCTAGTGTGCTTGCCCCGGCGGGCGTTCTCGTATGCACTGGCGCCGGCAAATCGCATCGAGGAGACGCGCATGAAATTCCGTACACTGATGATGACCGCGGCGTTC
The DNA here is from genome assembly GCA_037200985.1 of Rhizomicrobium sp. Lineage (NCBI taxonomy): Bacteria > Pseudomonadati > Pseudomonadota > Alphaproteobacteria > Micropepsales > Micropepsaceae > Rhizomicrobium > Rhizomicrobium sp. Next base: position 2,111,359 of record JBBCGJ010000001.1, on the reverse strand, counting down.
GCGTTTCTGACCGGGCCCGCGCTCGCGGCCGATGCCGCGCCGCCGGCGCCGCTGCTGGTGCGCGGCGTCATCGCGAGCTTCGACGGCAAGTCCGTCACCATCACCAGGGCGGACGGATCCTCGGTGACCGGCGCGGTCGGGCCGACCACGTTCTTCTCGGCGGTGGAGCCGCGGCGCTTCGACCAGATCAAGGCGACGGATTTCGTCGGCATCACCGCGGTGCCGGGTCCGAACGACACGCTGAAGGCCGAGGAGATCCACATCCTGCCGATCCATGTCGGGGAGGGCACCTATCCCTGGGACCATCATCCGGGCGGCCCCCAGAGCGCCGGCAGCATGACCAACGGCACCGTCGCCGTGGTGCGCAGCGCGCCGACCGTGGCGGGCAGCATGACCAACGGAACCGTCACGATGTCCGGCGGCTGGGCGCTGAAAGTGACCTATCGCGGCGCCGAAACGGTGAACGGCAAATGCGTCGGCCATGCGCCGGCGGCCGGCGGCTGCACCGGCGTCGCCGCCGTCTCGGTCACGCCCGCGACGCAGATCGTCGCCATCGTGCCGGCCAAGCCGACCGATCCCAAGCCCGGCCTGACCGTGTTCGCCAACGCCGCCACCTTGCCCGACGGCAAGATCGCGGTCGGCTCGCTGGTCCTCGAGAAGAACGGCATCAAGCCGCCGATGTAGGCCGGAGTGCCACCTTTCGGCGCGACAATCGTTTCCGATGCGAGCGGGGAAGTTCCCTAAACGCAAAGGAACCGATCATGTCGCGTATCGTGCTGGCTTCGGCCGCTTCCGTTTTGTTGCTCGCGGGCTGTGCGGACAACACCGACTACGACACCTACCCCGATAACCAGGCGCCCTGGCATATGACGCGCAACGACAGGGAGATCGACTACGAACTGCTCGATCGCGTCCTGTTCCGCAACGATTCCGCGGATCTTTCGGAGCATGCCGGCCGGGTGGTCGAGGCGCTGGCCGCGGAAGCCCGCCACCATCCCGGCGCCACCATCGTGGTCGATGGCTACACCGACACGACGGGCTCGCCCGAGCACAATCTCGACCTCAGCCATGCGCGCGCCGGCACCGTCGCGGACGCGCTGATGGAACAGGGCGTCAACGGACGGCGCATCGAGACCCATGGCTATGGCGAGACGCACCTGGCGGTGCCGACCGCCGACGAAGTGTCCGAGCCGCGCAACCGCCGCGTGGTGATCCGCCTGACGAACACGTGACCCCGGCGGCCGCCGTTCGAAGGTTCGCACTGTAAAAACTGTCATGCCCCGCGAATGCGGGGCACCCAGTTGACGCCTGCGCATTCCTCGCGGGATTTCACCTGGGTCCGCCGCATTAGCGGCGGATGACACCGAGAAGGGCGGCTACGTGGCGAGCGCCTTGTCGATTTGCGCGTTCATTTCCGCATCGTCCGGCGTCGTGCGCGAGCCGAACACGCCGGCGATGCTGCCGTCCTTGCCGATCAGGTATTTGTGGAAGTTCCACTTGGGCGCCGCGTCCTCGCCGAGTTCGCCGGCGATCCATTTGTAGAGCGGATGGGCGCCCGGGCCGATCACGTCCTCTTTCGCGGTCATCGGGAAGTCGACGCCGAATTTCGTCTCGCAGAACGTCTTGATCTCGCCCTCTGTGCCGGGTTCCTGGCTGCCGAAATTGTTCGCCGGCACGCCGAGCACGACGAGCCCCTTGTCCTTCTTCGCCGTCCACAAGGCTTCGAGCCCGGCATATTGCGGTGTCAGCCCGCACTGGCTCGCGACATTGACCACCAGGACCGTCTTGCCCTTGAAATTCGACATCGGCAGCGCCCCGCCGTCGATCGACGTGAACGAAAAATCATAGGCCGTGGTCATGTCTTCCTCCGCCAGTTGTGCAAGACGCATGGTAGCGCCCGGTCGACTGGCTGCACCAGATGCAAGGCGCTTTTAACCGCTTCTTAACCTCCGCCCGCCGCGACCTCGGCCCGTTCCATGGTTAATCCTTTCGAAACGCGCGGCCTGCAAAACTTGCCCAGTGAAGCCGAAAGCCCGTTTCATGACGCGTGCCCTGATCGTCGCGACCTATCTTCTCGCCTGCGCCACCGCCGCGACCGCGATGTTCATGGTCGCCGGCGTCCCGATCGGCCTTCTGACCGGCGTGGTGCTCGCGCTCGGCTGCACCCAGACCCACGCCGCCATCCGCCGCCGCCGCGACAAGCGCATCGCCGACCGCGAGATCGCCGGCCTCAAGCGCGTCAGCTTCCAGTTCGAGCAGGCGCTGAACGACACCCGCGTCAAGATGGACGACATGTCCAAGGCGATCGAGGCCAAGACCAGCGCCCAGAACAAGAAGATCGTCGCCGAGCTCCAGGTCCTCGAAACCCTGATGCGCGAATTCGCGAGCAAGGTTTCGGGGCGTGCCGGGCTTGAACCGGCGGCCGAACGCGCGCCCGCGCCGCGCCAGGGAACCGCCTCGGCCTATATGGGCACGCTCGGCGATTCGGCGATGCTCGAGACCATCCGCGCCTCGCTGGAGCAGAACCGCGTCGACCTCTATCTGCAGCCCATCGTCAGCCTGCCGCAGCGCAAGCTGCGCTTCTACGAGGCGCTGTCGCGGCTGCGCTCGGAAGACGGCAAGGTCATCATGCCGGAGCAGTACATCAAGGTCGCGGCCCCCGCCGGGCTGATGTCGGTGGTCGACAATCTCCTCCTGTTCCGCTGCGTGCAGATCGTGCGCCGCCTGACGCAGAAGAGCCGCGACGTCGGCGTGTTCTGCAACATCTCGGGCGACACGCTGACCGACACGGAATTCTTCCCGCAATTCCTCGAATACATGCATCACAACCGCGACCTCGCGGGCCATATCGTGTTCGAGTTCGCGCAGGACGCGGTCGCCAAGGCCGGCGGCGCGGGCGAGGCGAACCTCGCCTATCTCTCCAGCCTCGGTTTCGCGCTGTCGATGGACCACGTCGGCTCGCTGGCGCTCGATTTCGCCAAGCTCAAGAAGACCGGCTTCCGCCATCTGAAGGTTCGCGCCCACACGCTGGCCTACGGCATGAGCGGCTCCGGCGCCGCCGTCGCGGCGGAGGACCTCAAGAAGCTGCTCGAACGCAACGGCCTCAACCTGATCGCCGAGCGCGTCGAGGACGAGAAGACCGTCGTCCAGCTCCTTGACTACGGCGTCGACTACGCCCAGGGCTATCTCTTCGGCGAGCCGCGCGCGGTGCGCGAGGAGACGCTCAAGGCGGTCGAAAAGGACGCCGCCGTCATCCCGCTCCGCAAGGCGGGGTAGAACGCTTTTGTCATGCCCGCGCAGGCGGGCATCCAGACGACTGGGCGGATATTCTCCCATTTGATATCGACACGCTCGATATCACACATGAACCGATATCATTGGCGCTAGGCGCCGGCCCGTCCTACGTCCGTCCTGCAATGTCGAAGGACGGCAGGGATGGTCGAACAATCCGGCGACGATGCGCCCGTCGTGCGCCTCCACAACGTCGCGCGGAGCTACCGGGTCGGCAAGACCGAGGTGCGGGCGCTGCGGGGCGTATCGCTCGACATTCCGCCGCGCCGTTTCACCACCGTCGTCGGCCCCTCCGGCAGCGGCAAGACCACGCTCCTGAATCTGATCGGCTGCATCGACGCGCCGACCTCCGGCCGGGTCGAGATCGCCGGCCGCGACGTCACCGGCATGGGCGACAATGCGCTGTCGGATTTCCGTGCCCGCACCATCGGCTTCATCTTCCAGGGCTTCAGCCTGATCCCGGTGCTGTCGGCCTATGAGAACGTCGAATACCCGCTGCTTCTGACGGGCGCGCCGGCCGCCCGGCGCCGCCGCGCCACGCTCGCCATGCTGGAGGCGGTGGGTCTCGCCGACCAGCGCGGCCAGCGTCCGAACGAGCTCTCCGGCGGCCAGAAGCAGCGGGTCGCCATCGCCCGGGCCCTCGTCAAGCAGCCCGCGCTGGTCCTGGCCGACGAGCCGACCGCCAATCTCGACACCGCCACCGGCGCCGCCATCGTCGCGCTGATGCGCCGGATGCAAACGGAGGCGCACACCACCTTCGTCTTCTCCACCCACGATCCCCAGCTCATCGCCCATGCCGACGGCATCTTCACGATCCGCGACGGCCTTCTGGCGTCGCCATGATGCTCAAGATCGCCTTCCGCAGCATCTTCCGCAACGCGCGCCGCTCGATCATGACGGTGCTGGCGATCGCCATCGGCGCCGCCGCCATGCTGATCTTCGGCGCCTATGCGCAATACGATCTCTACCTGCTTCAGACCGGCGCAGTGCAGCGCACCGGGCACCTGCAGGTCTACCGCAACGGCTTCTTCGATTTCGGCAGCGGCGATCCCGCCGCCTGGGGCATGGACGACTACGAATCCGTGCTGCGCCTGCTGAAGCGCGACCCCGTCCTGGCGCCGATGACCGCCGTGGCGACACCCGCGCAGTTCCTGACCGGCATCGCCGAGAATCCCGCGAACGGCCAATCCAAGACCTATTTCGCGACCGGCTTCGTGCCCTCCGATCTCGCGCGCATGAAGCGCTGGGACGAATACGACACCCGTGCCGGCGGCGACACGACCGTCCTGACCGAAGCCGATTCGACGGTCGCGACTATCGGATTCGGCTTCGCGCGCACGCTCGGCATGTGCGAGAGCCTGCATCTGAAGAGCTGTCCCAAACAGCCCAAGAACGCGGTGGAGCGTGCCGCCGACGTGTCGGGGCTGCCGGGGCGGGATTTCAGCGCGATGACCGGCGAGGGGGTGTCGGCCACGGCGCCCTCCGGTCCGCCGACGCTCAACCTGCTCGCCTCGACGGCCGGCGGCGCGCCCAACATCGTCACCGTGCGGGTTCCGCGAGTCGAGGTCCAGGGCGCGCGCGAGATGGACGACGGCTATGTCCAGCTTCATCTGGCTGAGGCGCAACAGCTCGTCTACGGCCGCGGCCCGCACAAGGTCTCCGCGATCATGCTCCAGCTCCACCGCAGCGAGGACACGCCGCGTGCCGTCGCCCGCGTCCGCGAACTCATCGCCGCCCATCGTCTGAACCTGGAGACCCACGACTTCAACGAGATCAGCTCCTATGTCGGGCAGAGCGAAGCCTTCTTCGTCGCGGTGTTCTCCTTCATCGCGGTCATCATCGGCGTCGTGGTGCTGTTCACCGTCTCCAACGCCATGAGCATGAGCGTGGTCGAACGCACCGACGAGATCGGCACCACGCGGGCGCTCGGCGTGCGCCGCAGCCGCGTGCGCCGCCAGTTCCTGGCCGAGGGCGCGATGCTCGGCGTCATCGGCGCGACGCTGGGCCTCGCCGTCGCCTTCGCGGCTACCGGCCTCGTCAACGGCTTTGGCCTGACCTGGATCCCGCCGGGCGACGCCCATCCGATCCCGCTCAAGCTCTATCTGCTGAACGCGACCGGACTCCTTTTCGCCGTGTGGATCGTATTGGTCGCGGTCGCCACGCTCGCGGCGCTGCTGCCCGCCAATCGTGCCGCGCGTCTTCCCATCGTCGATGCGCTGCGCCATGTATAGGATCGCCGCCGTTCTCCTGCTGGCCTGCCTGCCGGCGACGGCGGCGCAGGCCGACACGGCGCAGGAGATCGTCGCCGGCGCCGACCGGGTGCGCAATCCGGACCGGCCGTTCCACCTGACCTCCACGACCGTCGAATACGAAAACGGCAAGCCCACCGACAAGACCGTCTTCAGCGTCTATTCCAAGATCGATCCGGCGACGCGCCAGTTCCGCGACCTGGTGATCTATGTCGATCCGCCGCGCGACGCCGGCAAGATGGTCTTGTTCCGCGGCAATGTGCTGTGGTTCTACGACCCCGCCTCGAAGGACAGCATCCGCATCCCGCCGCAGCAGATCCTCACCGGCCAGGCCTCGGCCGGCGATCTGCTGACGGAGAACCTGGCGGTCAACTACGCCGCGACCCTCCTGGGCACCGAGACGATCGCGGACGCGGATCGCGGCAAGCGCGCCTGCTGGCATCTGGACCTCAAGCCCGCCAATGAGAGCGCGACCTACAACCGCGTCGAATACTGGGTGGAGCAGGGCAGCTACAATCCGATCAAGGCGAAGTTCTATTCCGACAGCGGGCGCCTGCTGAAGATCCTCTACTACCGCGATTTCCGGCCGAGCCTCGATGGCGTGCGCCCCGCGGAGGCCGTCATCATCGACGCCGTCAATCCGGCATTGGTGACCACGCTCGATTTCTCCGACATGCAATACCGCGATATCCCGGATTTCTGGTTCCAGCGCGACTATCTCCCGCAGGTGAAGGCGGAGTGATGCGGCGCATCGCGGTGCTCACGCTCGCGCTGCTGTCGCTGGCCGCGCCGGCGCGCGGGGACGACGACGCCGATCTCGGCCGCATCCCGCCGCCCGCGAACCCATCGGCGCCGCTCGCACCGGCCGCGTCCCTGACCGGCATCTATTATGTGCAGGACGATCTCGCGTCTTATGCCGTCCGCTCCGCGCTCGCCGTGCCGCTGCCGCCCGCGCCGTCGCCCTCCTGGGAGGAGCGGCTGTTCCTCGACGCCCGCCTGCAATGGCGGCTGAACGACGCGCTGAGCCTCCACTACAGCGGCCGTCTCAATCTGCGCGCCGAGGACGATCTGCCCTTTCCCGGCCATGAGAACATCCGCCACGATCTGCGCGAGGCCTATCTCGCCTGGGACGCCGGCGGCGGCCTCTTCCTCGAAGCCGGCCGCATCAACCTGAAGAGCGGCGTGGCGCTCGGCTTCAATCCGACTGACTATTTCAAGACCCGCGCCGTGGTCGAGCCGCTCTCGGCCGATCCCTCCGTGCTGCGCGAGGACCGGCTCGGCACGCTGATGGTGCTGGGGCAGGGCGTGTGGAACGGATTTTCGCTGACCGTCGCGCTGGCGCCCAAGATCGCACGCCTGGGCGCGCTCTACGCCCATGACGATCTGCCCAGCTTCGATCCGATGTTCGACCGCACCAATGCGCGCACCCGCTTTCTGGCCAAGGCGAGCGTCCGGCTCGCCGACGACCTTTCGCCGGAAATTCTGTTCTACGGCGAAGGCGGCGACAGCTTTGCCGGGTTCGACCTCACCCGCGCCTTCGGAAAATCCGTTATCGGCTATATCGAATGGAGCGGCGGCGAACGGCGAAGCCTGGTCGCCGACGCACTCGCTTCCGGCATTGCGACGCACGCCCTGCCGCCGCCGGCGGCCGGCATCCTGCCGCATGACGATTCCCGCGCCTTCCGCAGCGACCTCGCCGTCGGCGCATCCTATGCAACGGCGGACGAGTTCACCTTCGACCTCGAATACCATTATCACCAGGCCGGCTTCTCCGGTGCCGACTGGCGCGACTGGTTCGCGACCGGCGCGACGGGCGACGACGGGACGCGGGGTGCCCTCTGGTTCATCCGCGGCTACGCCGCCGACCGCCAGGAGCCGGTCGCGCGGTCCAGCGTCTTCTTCCGCGCCGCCTGGGCGGACGCATTTGTCCACGATCTCGGCCTTACCGGCTTCATCCTCGCCGATACGCGTGACGGCTCCGGCCTCGCGCAGTTCGACGCGGATTATGTTCTGTCGCGAACCTGGCAGGTCGGCGGCCTCGTCGATGCCACCTTCGGCGGCCGCCGCTCCGACTACGGCAGCATCCCCGAAGCCGCCAACGCGCTGATACGCATCTCGCATTATTTCTGACGGCGCGGAGCGCCAACGCAAAGTTTCACGCGGAGACGCGGAGCGCTGTACGTCTCCACGCCTCCGCGGCTCCGCGTGAATCTTTTCAATTGCGCTTCGCGCGACGAACGTCCGGCATTGACCGCACTGCCGCCGGTATGCGACCGCTACGTCATGGCCGCCGCACCGCTCCTTCTCGAACATCTCGCCGCCGTCGCGCCCGGCTACGACGCGCTGGTCTGCGACGTGTGGGGCGTGCTGCACAACGGGCACGCGGCCTTCGCGCCGGCCTGCGCCGCGCTCAAGACCTTCCGCGCGAATCACGGCCGCGTCATCCTGCTCTCCAACGCGCCGCGGCCGCCGTCCGATCTCGAAGACCAGTTCGAACGCCTCGGCGTGCCGCTCGACTGCTACGACGCCATCGTCACCTCCGGCGGCGCGACGCGGGAGGAGCTGGCGCGCCGGCGCGGCGCCGCGATCATGCATCTCGGCCCGGAGCGCGACCTCGGCTTGTTCGCCGGCCTCGATCTCCAACGCACCGACCTCGCCCGCGCCGATGTCGTGGTCTGCACCGGCCTCTACGAGGACGAGACCGAAGGTCCGGCCGACTACCGGGAATTGCTGGCCCGGATGAAGGCGCGGAGCCTTGCGATGATCTGCGCCAATCCCGATCTCGTCGTGCAGCGCGGCGGCAGGCTCGTGCACTGCGCCGGCGCCCTGGCGAAGGCCTATGAGAGCCTTGGCGGCGAGGTCGTCTACTACGGCAAGCCGCACCGTCCGATTTATGACCATGTCCGCGCAGTGGCCGGCGGCGCCCGCCGCTTCCTGGCCATCGGCGACGGCCTCGCCACCGACATCAAGGGCGCCAACGCGGCCGGCATCGACGCGGTGTTCATCGCCGACGGCATCCATGGCGAGGACGTCAAGGCGTTCACCGCGGCCCACATGGCCGAGCTGTTCGCGGGCGCCGGCCTTCATGCGATCGCGGCGATGCGGGCGCTTGTCTGGTAGCGGCGCGAACCGATAGAACATCTGTCGGCAACACGAGGCGCCCATGCCCTATTACATCGAAGACCTGAAGCCCGGCATGTCGGAGAGCTTCGCCAAGACCGTCACCGAGTCCGACATCGAGAAGTTCGGCGAGGTGTCCGGCGACACCAATCCCGTACATTTCGACGAGGATTTCGCCAAAACCACGATCTTCAAGGGCCGCATCGCCCATGGGGTGCTGTCGGCGAGCTACATCTCGACCGTGCTCGGCATGAAGATGCCGGGCCCGGGCACGATCTTCATGTCGCTGACCACGCGCTTCAAGGCGCCGGTGCGCATCGGCGACACGGTGGTGGCGACCTGCACGGTGCGCGAGGTCGTGCCGGAGAAGCGCCGCGTGGTGTTCGACTGCGTTGCCAAGGTCGGCGAGACCACCGTGGTCGACGGCGAGGCCCTCGTCATGGCGCCGGCAAAACCCAAGGGGTGATGTTTGCGGGTTCGGCCTCAAGCGCACCGTTCCACCCTCCCCTTGAGAGAGGGTAGATGATGAAAATCTTCCGCCACGCCAACGATGTTCCCGACGCCTATAAGGGCGCGGTGGTGGCGGTCGGCAATTTCGACGGCGTGCATCTGGGCCATCAGGCATTGATCGGCGAGGCGCGCCGCATGGCGGAGGAGCGTCACGCCCCCCTCGGCGTCCTCGCCTTCGAGCCGCATCCGCAGGAATTCTTCCGTCCCTCGCCCGAATCGTTCCGCCTGACGCCGTTCCGCGCGAAGGCGCGGCTGATCGCCGGGCTGGGCGCCGACGTGCTCTATGCGCTCGCCTTCGATGCCGGGATGGCGGCCAAGGCGGCGCCCGATTTCGTGATGGACGTGCTGGTGGACGGCCTCGCCGTCGGCGCCGTCGTGGTCGGCCGCGATTTCCAGTTCGGCAAGGGCAGGGCGGGCAACACGACGATGCTGGCCTATATGGGCGAGATGGAGGGTTTCGGCGTCACGCTGTTCGATCCGGTGCTGGCGCATGGCAGCGACAAGATCTCCTCGACCGAGATCCGCGACGCGCTGAAGGCGGGCAAGCCCGATCTTGCCGCGCGGCTGCTCGGCCATCCCTGGTCGGTGGAGGGCCGCGTCGAGCACGGCGACAAGCGCGGCCGCACCATCGGCTTTCCGACCGCGAACATGCGCCTCGTCGACAGTCTCCAGCCCGCCTTCGGCATCTATGCGGTGCGGGCGAAAGTGTTCGAGGACGACGCGGTGGTGTCGAACCATGACGGCGTGGCCAATTTCGGCATCCGCCCGATGTTCGAGACCAAGGTCCCGATGCTGGAGACCTATCTGTTCGATTTTTCCGGCGACCTCTACGGCAAGCACATGGCGGTGGAGTTCGTGGCCTATCTCCGCCCCGAAGCGAAGCTCGACGGTCTGGAGGCCCTGAAGGCGCAGATCGCGAAGGACGGCGAGGCGGCACGAAAGGTCCTCGCCGTTGTGCAATGAATTTCCTCCCCCGCTGTTGGGGAGGTGCCGAGCGCAGCGAGGCGGAGGGGGACCGCGCGAAGACGCCCTCCGTCAGCCTACGCTGCGCTTCGCGTGCCGCCTCCCCCGCAAAAGCGGGCAGGAAACATGGCCGCTGGACCCGTCCCCGCCCCGCTGTTAGAACGCACGGGCTGATTTGGCGGGCTTGAACCAGATGCTTGATTTCGCGGGACATTCGCGAATTTGCCGCCCGGCTCCGTGCCGGGGGTAAGCCCTTACGCGCGGACGGCCGGGTCTCGATCCCACACACTCCCGCGAAAGCCTGAAAGACATGTCCAAGACCGACACCCCCTCCGACGCGCACGACTACCGCGCCACGCTCTTCCTGCCCGAAACCTCCTTTCCCATGCAGGCCGGCCTGCCCAAGGCCGAGCCGCAATGGCTGGCGCGCTGGGACGCGATCGATCTCTACGGTCGCATCCGCAAACAGGCGAAAGGCCGCCCGCTCTTCGTCCTGCATGACGGCCCGCCCTACGCGAACGGCGAAATCCATTCCGGCACCGGCCTGAACAAGGTGCTGAAGGACATCGTGGTGCGGAGCAGAGGCTTCCTCGGTTACGACGCGCCCTACATCCCGGGCTGGGACTGCCACGGCCTGCCGATCGAATGGAAGATCGAGGAGAAATACCGCAAGGAAGGCAAGTCGAAGGACGACGTGCCGATCGACGTGCTGCGCAAGGATTGCCGCGCCTTCGCCGAGCACTGGATCGGCGTCCAGCGCAAGCAGTTTATCCGGCTTGGCTGCATGGGCGAATGGTACAAGCCCTACACCACGATGGACTACCGCGCCGAGGCGGTGATCGCCGGCGAGCTGCACAAATTCGTCGCCAACAAGCTGCTCTATCGCGGCTTCCGCCCCGTGATGTGGTCGCCGGTGGAGAAGACCGCGCTCGCCGAGGCCGAGGTCGAGTATCACGACAAGACCAGCCCGACGATCTATGTGAAGTTTCCGGTCGTCTCCGGCGCGCTCAAGGGCGCCAGCATCGTGATCTGGACGACGACGCCCTGGACCATCCCCGGCAATCGCGCCATCGCCTATTCGCCGACGATGGATTACGGCCTCTATGAAGTGACCGCCGTCGAGGAGGGCGCTCTTGCCAAGCCGGGCGAGAGGATCGCGCTGGCCGATGCGCTGGCCGATCAGACCGCCAAGCATGCGAAGATCGTGCTGAATCGTCTCGGCGCAGCCGATCCGAAGGGCGCGCTCGCCGCGCATCCGTTCCGCGGCCAGGGCTTCGACTTCGACGTGCCCGTCCTCCCAGGCGACCACGTCACCGCCGACACCGGCACCGGTTTCGTCCACACCGCGCCCGGCCATGGCGAGGAAGACTTCGAACTCATCCTCCACAATTTCCCCGACTATGCGCGGACCAATCCCGACGCGTTCAACGTCGTGAAGGAAGACGGTTCGTTCTCGGCCAACGTCCCGCTGTTTGCCGGCAAGTTCATCCTGTCGCGCGACGGCAAGAAGGACGGCGACGCCAACAAATCCGTCATCGCCGCGCTGATCGAGGCCCACGCGCTGCTCGCCCAGGGCACGCTCCGCCATTCCTATCCGCATTCGTGGCGCTCCCGCGCGCCGGTGATCTTCCGCGCCACGCCGCAATGGTTCGTCGCGATGGACAAGCCGATCACCGGCGATCCGGCCGACACGCTGCGCGCCCGCGCCATGACGGCGATCCACGACACCAAATGGTTCCCCAAATCCGGCGAGAACCGCCTCGCCGGCATGGTGAAGGACCGGCCCGACTGGGTCCTCTCGCGCCAGCGCGCCTGGGGCGTGCCGCTCGCGATCTTCGTCGAGAAGAAGACGCAGGCCGTGCTGTTCGATCCCGAGGTCAACGCCCGCATCACCGAGGCCTTCCGCGAAGAAGGCGCCGACGCCTGGTACAAGCCCGGCTCCGCCGCGCGCTTCCTTGGGCCTGACCGCAACGCCGACGACTACGAGCAGGTGAAGGACATCCTCGATGTCTGGTTCGACTCCGGCTCGACTCACGTCTTCACGGTGGAGCAGCCGCTGGAGCCGGAATGGCCGCGGAAGGACCATGCCGACCTCTATCTCGAAGGCTCCGACCAGCATCGCGGCTGGTTCCAGTCCTCGCTGCTGGAAAGCTGCGCCACGCGCGGCCGCGCGCCCTATGACGAAGTCCTGACCGCCGGCTTCGTGCTCGACCGCGAGGGCGACAAGATGTCGAAATCGGTCGGCAATGTGATCCTGCCCCAGGCGATCGCCGAGAAGAACGGCGCCGACATCTTCCGTCTCTGGGTCGCCTCCTCGGATTTCACGCAAGACCTGCGCATGGGCAGCGACGTCATCCAGGCGAATGCCGACGCCTATCGCCGCCTGCGCAACACGATCCGCTTCATGCTGGCGAACCTTTCGGGCTTCGACGAGGCCGAGCGCATCGCGCCGGCCGAAATGCCGGAGCTGGAGCGCTACATCCTCGCCAAGCTCGCCGAGCTCGACGGCTTGGTGCGCGAGGGTTACGAGAGCTACGACTTCAACCGCGTCTACAACACGGTCTTCTCGTTCTGCACCAACGAACTCTCGGCGTTCTATTTCGACATCCGCAAGGACTCGCTCTATTGCGACTCGAAACGCGCGGTGCGCCGCCGCTCCGCCCGCACCGTGACCGACGAGGTCTTCCGCCGCGTCGTCACCTGGCTGGCGCCGCTGCTCTGCTTCACCATGGAAGAAGCCTGGCTGCACCGCTTCCCCGGCGAGCATGAGAGCGTCCATCTCCAGGTCTTTCCCGCGACGCCGGAGGGCTGGCGGAACGACGCGCTGATCGAAAAGTGGAACCGCATCCGCACGCTCCGCCGCGTCGTCACCGGCGCGCTGGAGCTCAAGCGCCGCGACAAGGTGATCGGCGCCAGCCTGGAAGCGCGGCCCGTGCTCTATGTCGCCGAGGCGGCCGATGCCGCGCTGTTCGACGGCCTCGATCTCGGCGAGATCGCGATCACTTCGGGCGCCAAGGTCTCCACCCATACGCCGCCGGACGACGTCTTCCGCCTGCCCGACGTCGCCGGCGCGGCGGTGGAATTCCATCACGCCGAGGGCGACAAATGCGCCCGCTGCTGGATGATCCTGCCCGAGGTCGGCACCCACCCGAACCATCCCGACCTCTGCAACCGCTGCAGCGAGGCCGTCGATGCCGCTTGAGCTTTTTCCTCCCCCGCTGTTGCGGGGGAGGTGGCACGGCGTAGCGAAGCGGAGCCGTGACGGAGGGGGCCTGTGCGATGGCCCCCTCGTCCGTACGCTGTCGCTACGGACCGCTTCGCTCGGCACCTCCTCCGCTACAGCGGGGGAGGAGAACGGAGCAGCCCCATGCCGCTAACCATGTCCCCGCGCGATTGGGGCCTGGCCTCGGCCGCGCTCGCCCTGCTGCTGGACCAGGCGAGCAAGCTGCTCCTGCTCTACGGCTATGGCTTCAAGGACATGGTTGCCGGCCAGGCCATCCAAGTATTGCCGTTCTTTAATCTCGTGATGGTCTGGAATCCCGGCGTCAGCTACGGCCTGTTCCCGGCGCACAGCCGGCTGGGCTCGGCCTTCCTGGTTTTCCTGTCGCTTTTGGCGGTAATCGGCCTCGGATGGTGGCTGTGGAACGCGACAAGGCGGGCGCTGGCGATCGGGCTGGGCCTGGTTATCGGCGGCGCCATCGGGAACAACCTGATCGACCGGCTGATCTACGGAAAGGTTGCCGACTTTTTCCACTTTTACGTCTTCGGCTATGACTGGTATGTGTTCAACGTGGCCGACGCGGCGATCACCTTCGGCGTGATCGCGCTGCTGTACGACGCGCTGATGCGGCCGGAGGCGCACCCGGGCCACGAACCGGGTTGAACGGAATAGACAAGTTCGGGAGTAGTCCATGCATTCGCGCACCCTTCTGGCCATCGCGCTCGCCGCGGCCGCCGCGCTGTCCGGCTGCGAGCAGATCCGCAGCGCCTCGGGCCAGGGCAAGGATTCGCCGGACGAGTTCGCGGTCGTCACCAAGGCGCCGCTCGTCATCCCGCCCGACTTCAACCTGAAGCCGCCGGCGCCGGGCACCGCGCCGACCAACCAGATCGAGCCGACCCAGTCCGCGCAGAACGCGCTGTTCAACGCCGACCAGGCGACCGTCGCCTCCACGCTGCCCGCCACGATGAGCCCGGGCGAGCGCTACTTCCTCGCCGCCGCCGGCGTGCAGAACGCCGATCCCGCCATCCGCCAGCAGATCGCCTCCGACGCGCGGGGCATGCGCGCCTCCGACGACAGCTTCGCCAACGACGTCCTGTTCTGGAAAGGTCCGTCGCCCGAACCGGGCTCGACGCCGGTCGATGCCGACGCCGAGGCCCGCCGCGTCGACGCCGCCCGTGCCGGCACGCCGGTCGCGCCTGGCGCTGCGCCCGCGCCGCGTCCCTCCTCGCCCGACGATTCGAGCAGGAACAGCGACGATGGCTGGCTCGGCGGCCTCTGGCCGTTTTGATGCGCTCCGCCTTCTACCCTCCCCTTGAGGGAGGGTCGAAAAATCGGAGCGCAGCGAAGATTTTTCGGGGAGGGGTTCTGCGCAGGGGCCGGACCCCTCCCCGAAATTTGCTCCGCAAATTTCGACCCTCCCTCAAGGGGAGGGTAGCCCTCTGCGCCGTCATGGCTGCTTCGCTGCTTTCGCTGGGGTCCGCTTCCGCCGCCGAATCCGTCACCCAGTTCGTGCTCCCCAACGGCATGCAGGTCGTGGTCATTCCCGATCATCGCGCGCCCGTCGTCACCCAGATGATCTGGTACAAGGTCGGCGGCATGGACGATCCGGCCGGCCATTCCGGCCTCGCCCATTTCTTCGAGCACATGATGTTCCGCGGCACCAAGGCCGAGCCCGGCGACAGCTTCTCGCGCCTGGTCGCCAGGAACGGCGGCGAGGACAACGCCTTCACCACCGAGGACTACACCGCCTTCTACGTCCAGATCGCGCGCGACCGCCTGAAGCTCGTCATGGGGCTCGAGGCCGACCGCATGGCGCATCTCGAACTCACCGACACCGGCGTGAAGACCGAGCGCGACGTCGTGCTCGAGGAGCGCCGCATGCGCGTCGACAACGTGCCCAGCTCGCTCGCCGCCGAGCAGGTCGACGCCGCGCTCTATCTCTCGCATCCCTATGGCAGGCCGGTGATCGGCTGGCCGGACGAGGTCCATCGCCTGGGCCGCGCCGAGGCGCAGGATTTCTACGACCGCCACTACGCGCCGAACAACGCGATCCTGGTCGAGGTCGGCGACGTGACGCCCGAAGATGTAAAGGCGGCGGCCGCCGAGACCTTGGCGAAAGTGCCGGCGCGCGCCCTCGATCCCCGCGCGGCCTATGCCGAGCCCGCGCGGCTCGGCGAAACGCGCCTCGCCATCGCGCGGCCCGACGCCGGCGTGCCGAGCTTCTCGCGCAGCTGGCGCGTGGCGAGCTACAGCGAAGGCAGGCCCGGCCAGGCCGAGGCGCTCGAGATCCTGGCCGCGCTGCTCGGCGGCGACGCCAATGCCGTGCTCTACCGCGCCCTGGTGGTCGAGCAGAAGCTCGCGACCGACGCCGGCGCGTCCTATGACGGCGACGCGCGCAATGCCGGCGCCTTCTCGGTCTATGCGACGCCGCGCCCCGGCGTGACGCTGCCCCGGCTCGAACATGCGATCGACGCGATCCTCGCCGGCTTCGCCAGGACGCCGCCCGACGCCTCGGCGCTCGCGCACATCAAGATCCAGCTCATCGCCAACGATGTGTTCCGCCGCGACAGCCAGCTCCAGCTCGCCACCGCCTACGGCCAGGCGCTCGCCGAGGGGCGCAGCGTCGCCGATGTGCAGAACTGGCCGCGCGCCATCGAGGCGGTCGGTGCCGATGCCGTGCGCGCCGCCGCCGCCGAGCAGCTTGTCCCCCGCGAGTCCGTCTCGCTCTATCTGACGCCGGGTCCGGGATGAAAAAGATCGCGCTCGCGCTTCTGTTCGCACTTGGCCTCGCCGGTCCCGCGCTGGCCGCGCCGCCGCGCAGCCTCGACATCGGCCCGAACGAAGAGGTCTGGTTCGAGGAGGACCACACCGTGCCGATGGTGGCCGTCGCCGTCTCGCTGCCGGCGGGCTCGGCCTACGACCCCGCGGGCAAGGCCGGCCTCGCCGCCTTCGCCGCCTATCTCTTCAACGAGGGCGCCGGCCCGCTCGCCTCGGAGGCCTATCAGTCCGAGATCGCCAACCGCGCCATCCAGCTTTCCATGTCGCCCGACCGCGACGCGCTGGTCCTCTCGATGAGCATGCTGTCGTCGCAGGCCCGGGAGGCCTTCCGCCTGTTCGCGCTGGCGCTGCAGCATCCGCGCTTCGACGCCGACGCGATCGAGCGCGTGCGGGCCCAGATGCTCCAGTCGATCCGCCAGGACGAAAGCGATCCCGCCGCCGTCGCGTCCAACCGCTTCTACCGGGTCTATTTCGGCCGTCATCCCTACGCCCATCCGGTCAATGGCGAGACCGCGAGCCTGAACGCGATCGGCGCCGCCGATCTCAAGACCTTCGCCGCGGCGCATTGGGTCAAGGGCGGCGTGAAGATCGCCGTCTCCGGCGATATCGACGCCGCGACGCTGACCGCGCTCCTGAAATCGGCCTTCGATCCCTTGCCGGCCGCCGCTCCGCCCGCGCCGCCGCCGGTCGTCCGCCCCGGTCTGCCGGGCGAGACGGTCGTCGCCATGGCCGTGCCGCAGCCGACCGCAATCTTCGGCCTTCCCGGCTTCGCCCGCGCCGACAAGGACTATCTCGCCGGCTATGTCGCCAACTACATCGTGGGCGGCGGCGGCTTCTCCTCGCGGCTGACCTATGAGGTGCGGGAGAAGCGCGGCCTCACCTACGGCATCTCCACCGGCTTCTCCGATTTCCGGGACGGCGGCGTGGTGCTGGGACAGGTCGCGACGCGGCAGGACGCGATGGACGCCTCGCTCGCCGTGATGCGCGGCGTGCTGGCGGACTATGCCGCGCACGGACCGACCGCGGCCGAGCTGGACGATGCCAAGACCTATCTCACCGGGTCCTATCCGCTGGCCTTCGCCTCGAATGCCGGCATTGCCGCGCAGCTCAATTCCTTCCAGCGCTCCGGGCTGCCGCTCGACTATGTCGCCCACCGCAACGGGTTGATCCGGGCGCTGACGCTGGCCGACGTGAAGCGGGCGGCCGCCCGCCTGTTCGACCCCCGGCGGATGACCGTTGTGGTCGGCGGCACCATCGCGGTCGCGTCGACCGGCCGCAAGCCGATCCGGAAACCCGCCGCGCACGGTTGAGTTATCGCCCTGTCATCCCCGGCGAGGGAAGGGGACTCAGGTGGTCAGGCTCGAATACTGCTGATGGTTGTGTGCTGACTTCTGTGGCAAACTTCGAAGTCTGCCAGCGCCCGACCACCTGGGTCCCCTTCCCCTCGCGTCGCTACGCGACGCTCGGCCGGGGATGACAGTTTTTGAACAATGCCGACGAGCCACTCTAGGAATTCGCCCATGTCGCTCCCCTTCGCCATCTCTCTCGATCTCGCACTCTCCGGCCCCGGTGCGGTTCCGCGCGCCGCGTTCGATGCCGCGCTGAAGGACGGCGCCGCGGCGCTCGCCTGGCTGCGGGACCAGAAAAAGGCCCACGCGATCGAACTGCTCGACATCGTCGAGCGCACCGACGACATCGCCGCGGCGAAGGCGGTCGCCGATGGCTGGGCCAAGGACTCGTCCGACATCGCCGTGCTCGGTATCGGCGGCTCCAGCCTCGGCGGCCAGGCGCTGAAGGCCATCGCCAGGGCCGGCGGCACGCCCCGCGTCAGCTTCCACGACAATCCCGATCCCTGGAGCTGGCAGGAGACGCTGGCCTCCGTCGATCTCAAGACCACGCGCTTCGTGGTGATCTCCAAATCCGGCGGCACGGCGGAAACGCTGTTCCAGGCGCTGACCGCGGCGGACGCCATCGAGAAGGCCGGCGGCGGCAAATGGCTGGGGCAGCATTTCGTCGCGATCACCGAGCCGAAGAAAAGCGTGCTGACCGATTTCGCGCAAAGCATCGGCGCTCCGGTGCTCGATCATCCGCTCGGCATTGGCGGCCGCTATTCGGTGCTGAGCATGGTCGGCGTCCTGCCCGGATTGCTGATGGGTCTCGACGTCGCCGCCCTGCGCGCCGGCGCCAAGGCGGCGGTGGACGCGGCGCTTGCCGGCGACGGGGAGGCGAACGGCCCGCTCGCCGGCGCCGCGCTGCATCACGCGCTGGCGCAATCCGGCAAGCTCACCCACACCGTGCTGTGGAACTACGCCGACCGCCTGGCCACCTTCTCCGGCTGGTGGCGCCAGCTCTGGGCCGAGAGTCTCGGCAAGGACGGCAAGGGCTCGACGCCGGTCGGCGCGGTCGGCCCGGTCGACCAGCACAGCCAGCTTCAGCTCTTCCGCGACGGTCCCAACGACGCGCTCTACACCATCGTCGCCCCCGACACGCAGGGCGTGGGCCTCGTCGCGCCGCCGGAGCGGGCGCACGCGCTCGGCCTCGACTATCTCGCCGGAAAGCACATGGGCGACCTCGTCGCTGCCGAGGCGCGCGCCACGGCCGCGACGCTCTCGCGCAACAAACGCCCGGTCCGCCAGATCCGGGTGCCGAAGATCGACGAGACCAGCGTCGGCGCCCTGATGATGCATTTCATGATCGAGACGATCCTGATGGGCCGCCTGATGCAGGTCGATCCCTTCGACCAGCCCGGCGTGGAAGAAGGCAAGGTCCTGGCGCGGGAATATCTGGCAGGGAAATAGAACTTTCCTCCCCCGCTGTTGCGGGGGAGGTGCCGAGCGCAGCGAGGCGGAGGGGGCCCCCTCCGTCACGCCTGCGCTGCGCTCCGGCGTGCCACCTCCCCCGCAACAGCGGGGGAGGAAAATACATGAAACCCTTCATCCACAGGGGTTTTGCGCGCCGTCGTGGCGCCGCGTGTATAGTCGCCCGATGAAGATTCGCCGCCTCTCCGAAGGAACCGTGAACCGCATCGCCGCCGGGGAGGTGGTGGAGCGGCCGGCCAGCGCGGTCAAGGAACTGGTCGAGAACGCGCTCGACGCCGGCGCCCGCCGCGTCGACATCGCGGTCTCGAACGGCGGCGCCGATCTCATCCTGGTCGAGGACGACGGCGACGGCATGGAAGCCGCCGACCTCGCGCTGGCTATCGAGCGCCACGCCACCTCGAAGCTGCCGGGCGACGATCTCTTCCACATCGTCACCATGGGGTTCCGCGGCGAGGCGCTGCCTTCGATCGGCGCCGTGGCGCGCCTTGCGATCGCCAGCCGCACCGCGACGGGCGACGCGCACGAGATCCGCATCGACGGCGGCAGTGTCGCGGCGCCGCAGCCCACCGGCTTCCGCGCCCAGGGTCAGCACGGCACCCGCGTCGAGGTGCGAGAATTGTTTTTCGCCACGCCCGCCCGCCTCAAATTCCTCAAATCGACGCGTTCGGAGGATCTGGCGACGCTCGACATCGTCAAGCGCCTCGCCATGGCGCGGCCCGATGTCGGCTTCACGCTGACGCTCGACGGCCGCCGCGCCCTCGACCTGCCGGCCGAGACCGATCTGATCGGTCCCCAACTCAAACGCCTGGCCAAGATCATGGGCCGTGAATTCGGCGACAACGCCGCGCCGGTGAATGTCAGCCGCGAGGGCGTGACCATTGCGGGCTTCGCCGGGCTTCCGACCTACAACCGCGCCAACGCCCAGATGCAGTTCCTGTTCGTCAACGGCCGGCCGGTGCGTGACAAGCTCCTGATCGGCGCGGTGCGCGGCGCCTATGCCGATTTCCTCGCCCGCGACCGCCATCCCGCGCTGGCGCTGTTCCTGGAATGCGATCCCGCCTTCGTCGATGTCAACGTCCATCCCGCCAAGACCGAGGTGCGCTTCCGCGACGCCGGATTGGTCCGTGGACTGATCGTCTCGTCGCTGAAGAACGCCCTGGCGGGAGCCGGCCACCGCGCCTCGACCACCGTCGCCGGTGCGGCGCTGGCGGCGCTGCGCCCGCAAGCGAACGCGCCCTTCTACCAGCAGGATTACACGCCGCGCCCGTCGCTGAGCGATCCGGGCCGCAATTTCTACGCTCCGCTGCTCGCCGACACCGCGCCCGCCGCGCGCATCGAGGCCGAGCCGGAAGCGCCGCAGCCCGATTTGCCGCTCGGCTTCGCCCGCGCGCAACTGCACGAGACCTATGTCGTCGCCCAGACCGCCGACGGCATCGTGATCGTCGACCAGCACGCCGCGCATGAGCGCCTCGTCTACGAGCGGATGAAGAAGGCGCTGGCCAATGGCGGCATCGCGCGCCAGCCGCTGCTCATTCCCGAAGTCGTCGAGCTCGACCCCGCCGAAGTCGCGCGCCTTGCGTCGCGCACCGGCGAGCTCGCCGAGCTCGGCCTCGTGGTCGAGCCTTTCGGGCCCGACGCGGTGATGGTGCGCGAGATGCCGGCGATGCTCGGCCAGACCGACATCAAGGCGCTGATCCGCGATCTCGCCGACGACATCGCCGAGACCGGCAATGCCCAGTCCCTGAAGGAACGTCTCGAGGAGGTCTCCGGCACGCTCGCCTGCCATATGAGCGTGCGCGCGGGCCGCCGCCTCTCGGGCGAGGAGATGAACGCGCTCCTGCGCGAGATGGAGGCGACGCCGCATTCGGGCCAGTGCAATCACGGCCGCCCCACCTATGTCGAGCTCAAGCTCGCCGATATCGAGCGTCTGTTCGGCCGGCGATAAGCGGACACCCGTTACATCAAAATTTACAATCGACGCGCTACCTTGGTAATGACCTTAAACCCAGAATGGGTATGGCGGAGTTGCCATGTTGAGAAATCTCTACGAGGAAGCGCGCACCGCGTTGACGCAGCAAGAGTTGAACACGGTGCTCCAGTCCCATGAGCGCTATCTGGCCCGCATCGGCGGCGGACTGCGCGCGCATCTGGCGCACGCCAAGCTGGATGGGCTCAATCTCGCGAACCGCAACCTGACCGACGCGGATTTCAGCGGCGCCTCGCTGGTGGGCGCCAATGTCAGCGGCTCCAATCTGGAGCGCGCGACCTTCTACTGCGCCGATCTGCGCGGCTGCAATCTGCAGTCCTCGCGCCTGCCGCGCGCCGATTTGCGCGGTGCGTCGTTCAACGGCGCCAAGCTCTCCTTCGCGGTGCTCGACGCGGCCGATCTGCGGGCCGCGACCATGATGTATGCCGCGGCCGGCGGCATCACGGTCATCAGCCGGGACCGCAGCAAGGGCGCCCCGAGCGTCGACTTCTCGAACTGCTCGATGAAGGGCGCCTCCTTCGGCAACGCGAAGCTGGACGGCGCGATCTTCACCGGCGCGCTCCTGCACGGCGCCAATTTCAAGGGCGCCAGGCTCACCAATGTGACGTTCAAGGACGCAGTGCTGACCGGCGTCGCGCTGCACGACTTGAAGGTGCCCGCGGCGGCCCTGGAGGGGTGCGTGACCGACGCCGCGCCGGTCTCCGCCGAGAAGCTCGACGCGCTGAAGGGCCGCCTCGAAGCGCATCGCCGCTGGATAACGACCCACGGCGCCGAAGGCGCGCCGGCGGTGTTCGACGGCGAGGATATCCGGCCCTTGGGCGGCCTGCTGGCGGGGCGCAGCCTGGCGGGCCTGTCGGCGCGCGGCGCGATCGCGATCGGGGTCGATCTGTCCGATTCCCATCTCCAGGCCGCCAAGCTCGACGGCGCGGATCTCCGCGACGTGAATTTCACCGGCGCCGACCTGCGCGGCGCCTCGCTGCGGTCGGCGAATCTGGCGCATGCCCGGTTCGACAAGGCCAATCTCGCGCGTCTCGTCCTGCGCGGCGGAACGGCGATCCCGCCGGATCTGACGGGCGCCGCCGCGAGCGAGTCCCAGTTCTACAACAGCATTCTCGAGGATCGGGTGTCCGCGCTCGGCCTTCGCTGCGAATCCTAGCGCCGGCGGTCCAATCACCGCGCCGGCCGGCGTCACCGCCCGTTAACGATCTTCCCAAGCCTTTCCTTAACCCTTGTCTGAGACGCTTCAGCAAGTCTTAAC
The DNA here is from genome assembly GCA_037200985.1 of Rhizomicrobium sp. Lineage (NCBI taxonomy): Bacteria > Pseudomonadati > Pseudomonadota > Alphaproteobacteria > Micropepsales > Micropepsaceae > Rhizomicrobium > Rhizomicrobium sp. The sequence continues at coordinate 2,089,164 of JBBCGJ010000001.1, read as the reverse complement.
AGGGCTGTTAAGGCGGCACGCGGGGCGTAGCGTCTTCATGCTCAAGAACTACTATTCGGAGCCGCGCAAGGCTCTCACCCAGCAGGAGTTGAACGCCGTCCTGCTGGCGCATGAGCGGCTGCTCGCCTATCAGAAGGGCGCCGCCAAGGCCGAACTCGCGCGCACCAAGCTCGACCGCCTCAACCTCGCCAACCGCAACCTGGCCGAGGCCGATTTCTCCTTCGCCTCGCTGGTCGGCGCGACCGCTTTCGGCACCAATCTGGAGCGCGCCAGCCTGCACTGCGCCGATCTGCGCGACTGCGATTTCACCTCGGCGCGCATGATCAAGACCGATATGCGCGGCGCGTCGATCTGCGGCGCCAAGCTGGCCTTCGCCAAGCTCGACGGCGCCGATCTGCGCGCCGCGACCGTCGCCTATAAGGGTCCCGGCGCCGGCGCCGAAGAGACGGTGCGCGTCGATTTCTCCAACGCCTCGCTCAAGGGCGCCTCGTTCGGCCATGCGCGGCTGGACGGCGTGAACTTCTCCGGCGCGATCCTGGAAGGGGCGAATTTCAAGAACGCGCAGCTTTCCAATGTCAGCTTCAAGAACGCCGTGCTCACCGGCGTGAACCTCGCCGACCTTGACCTGCCGCCGGAGGCGTTCGAGGGCTGCGTGATGGACGTCACCGACGCGGCCGCCGCCAGGACCGACGCCCTGGCGGCCATGCTCGAGGCGCACGCGCTGTGCATTTCCAGCGGCGCCGCCCGGGGCGCGCAGGCCGTGCTCGACGGCGAGGACCTGCGCGTGGTGCGCGGGCGTTTCGCCGCCCGGCCGCTGACCGGCATTTCGATCCGCGGCGCCATGGCGATCGGCATCGATTTCTCCAACAGCCAGCTTCAGGGCGCGCGGTTCGAAGGCACGGATTTGCGCGAATGCGACTTCACCGGCGCCGATCTGCGCGGCGCCTCGTTCCGCAACTGCAAGCTCGCCCATGCCGAGTTCGCGAAGGCCAATCTCGGCAGCCTCAAACTGGCCGGCGGCAAGACGCTGGAGCCCGATTTCACCGGCGCCGACGCCTCCAAGGCGCAGTTCTTCCACGCCGTGCTGGAGACCAACATCGCCGCGCTCGGCCTCGGCGCCCCGGCGGCGGTCGCGGCATAGGTCAGAGATCGCGCGCCAGGCGCCGGATGCCGGGCACGCCCATCGCCGCCGCGAAGTCCTTGTCGGTCTTGTCTTCCGCAAACGTGAAGCCGCAAGCGCGATAGCTGTGCTCCGCCGGCGCGTTTCCGATCAGGAAGCTGATCTGCGCCCGCTTCGGCCCGGCTCCGCGCATGTCGTCCAGCATATGCGCGATCAGCGCCCGCGCCACGCCGCGGCCGCGATAGTCCGGCCAGGTCGCGACGTTCTCGACGGTCCAGCAATCGTCCTCGCCGGTCGTCGCCTTCAGGATGAAGCTGCCGCGCGGCCACAACTCCGCCTGCTCGGCCTTGCCGATCCCCATCCTGTCGGAGGCTTCCGCCATCGCCTCGCCCGAGACCATGTAGGGCGCGTCGTCCGGAAAGGCGCAGGCCGCCGCGGCGGGCGCGCCGTCGACCTCGGCGACCGCGAAGAAGGAGTGATGCCACCACGACCGCGCCTGCGCGTTGGCGAGGCGGGCGCAGAACGCGACGCCGAACTCGATCGGGCGCTGCAGCACGATGTCGAACCAGCCGCGCGGCATATGTCCGCGCGCCGCCATGAACATGGCCCAGCCGAGAAAGCGGGAATCGTCGGGCGTGGCCGGGCGGAAGGTCGCGATCATGTCGTCATCCTACCCTCCCTTGAGGGAGGGTCGAAATTGCGAAGCAGATTTCGGGGAGGGGTCCGGCGCCGGTGCAAGACCCCTCCCCGAAAAATCTTCGCTACGCTACGATTTTTCGACCCTCTCTCAAGGGAAGGGTAAGCAGGGCGCGTTGAACTGCGCGCGGAATAGGCCTAGCGTCAACGGATCGCATAGAGGCTCGTCCCCCCAAAGTGTCGGCGCCTCGAAAGAGGTAGCTGTCCGTTCGGAGCCGCGGCCCACCTGGCCCGCCCGGACGATGATTCGCGCCTGTTTCGCACCGACACTCGCAATCCGGGACCGCCATGGCCTTCTTCCACAACCGCACCGTCAATCTTCTCAACCTGCACTACGTCATCGCCGCTGCCGCCCTGGGCGGGGGCGGGTGTTCTATTCCGTCTATCTGCTGAAAGCCGGATTGAGCGTTCCCGCCGCGCTGCTCGTGCTGGCGCTCACCTTCGCGACGCGCCTCATCCTGCGCAGCTTCCTTCTGCCGCTCGGCATCCGCTTCGGCCTGCGCCGGCTGGTCATCCTCGGGTCCCTGCTGATGGGCGCGTCCTATCCCTTCCTGGCCGGCGTCCACGGCCTCGGCACGGGGCTGGTTCTGCTCATCCTCGCCTCGGCGCTCGCCGACACCGTCTACTGGCCGAGCTATCATGCCTATTTCGCGGCGCTGGGCGACGAGGATCACCGGGGCCAGCAGCTCGGCCTGCGCGAGGCCGTCACCGCCGCGCTCGGCGTCGTCACGCCGCTGTTCTTCGGCTGGCTGCTCGTCGCCTTCGGTCCGCGCGTCGCGTTCTGGGCGACGGGTGCGGTGCAGGCGCTGTCTGCGATCCCGGTCCTGTTCATGCCGGATGTGAAAGTCGCCAGGACCGCGCCCGGCGCCTTCCGCGCCGCGCTCTCCGGCGCCCTGCTGTTCGTGGGCGATGGCTGGATCGCGGCGGCCTATCTGCTCACTTGGCAGATCGCGCTGTTCGTCGCGCTCGGCGAGAACTATCTCGCCTATGGCGGCGCGCTGGCGGTGGCGGCGCTGGTCGGCGCGGTCGGCGGGCTGGCGCTGGGACGGCTGATCGACGCCGGCAAGGGCAGTCGCGCGGTCTGGTACGCCATCGGCCTGCTCGTCCTGGTGATCGCGCTGCGCGCCGGCACGCTGCACAGCCCGGCGCTGGCGGTGATCGCGAACGCGCTCGGCGCGCTGGTCGCCTGTCTCTACGTCCCGACGATGATGACCGCGGTCTACAACCAGGCCAAGCGCAGTCCCTGCGTGCTGCGCTTCCACATCGCGGCGGAGGGCGGCTGGGATGTCGGCGTCACGACGGGATTGACCGCCGCGGCGGCCATAACCTGGCTCGGATATTCGATAGCCTGGGGCATCGCCCTCTCCTTCGTCGGCGCCGCCTTCATCTTCGTGCTGCTTCGGCGCTACTACGCGGCACATCCCTTCGAGACCGTCGACGTGCACGAGCCGTCGGAATTCCAGACTCAGCCGGTGCCGAAGATATGAAGCGCGGTCTCGCCATAGCTGCGCGTGTCGAGCGCGCGAAATCCGGCGGGCGCGGCCAGCGCCTCGTCCGCCGCCGTCTCGGCGACGACGACGGCGCCGGGCGCGAGCCAGCCGCCTTCGGCGAGGCTTGCCATCGCCGCCTCGCTCAGCCCCTTGCGATAAGGCGCGTCCAGAAAGGCGAGGCCGAACGGCCCGCCCGCGCCCGCGCCCAGCGGGCCGAGTTCGGTCGCGTCGCGCCGCCAGATCTTGGTCGCCCCGGTCAGGTTCAGCGCCTCGACATTGGTGCGGATCAGCGCCCGGCTCTCGGCGCTGTCGTCCACGAACAGCGCGAAGGCCGCGCCGCGGCTGAGCGCCTCCAGCCCGAGCGCGCCGGTGCCGGCGAACAGGTCGACGACCTTGGCGCCCTCCAGCGTGAAGCCGAAGCCGTTATGCGCGAGGATATTGAAGATCGCCTGGCGCACCTTGTCGGAGGTCGGCCGCACGCGATTGTCGGGCGGCTCGGCCAGCGGACGGCCGCGATATTCCCCGCCGGTGATGCGCACCTAGGGCTCCTCCGACACCTGGATCAAAAGCTTGCCGGTGTTCTTGCCGGTGAACAGCATGTCGAGCGCGCCGACCGCGTTCTCGATTCCGGGCACGATGGTGGTGTCGTATTTGATCTTGCCCTGCGCCAGCCACGGCCCCATCTCCGCCGCGAACTCGCCGAACCGCGAGAAATAGTCGAGGATGATGAAGCCCTCGATCCGCGCCCGCTTCATCAGGACATTGGTCAGGCTCGGCCCCGGCGGCGGCGTGTCGGCATTGTATTGCGAGATCATCCCGCACAGCACGATGCGCGCCTTCATCGCCAGATTGTCCATCACCGCGTCCAGGATGTCGCCGCCGGCGTTTTCGAAATCGATGTCGACCCCGTTCGGGCATTCGCGCTTCAGCGCGGCGCGCACATCCTCGGTCTTGTAGTTGATGCACGCATCGAAACCGAGTTTCTCCACCGCATGGCGGCACTTCTCGTCCGAGCCCGCGATGCCGACGACGCGGCAGCCCTTCAGCTTTGCGATCTGCCCGACGATCGAGCCGACGGCGCCGCAGGCCGCCGACACGACGACCGTCTCGCCCGACTGCGGCTTGCCCAAATCGAGCAGACCGAAATAGGCCGTCGCGCCCGTGCCGCCGAGCACGCTCATATAAGCGGGCAGGGGAACGCCCTTGGCGAGCTTCTGCGCCGCGCCCGTCGCGACATATTCCTGCCAGCCGGAAAAGGTGTTGACGATGTCGCCCGGCGCGTAGTCGGGGTTGTCCGACTGCTCGACCACGCCGATCGTGCCGCCACGCATGACGTCGCCGAGCTGCACCGGCGGCATGTACTGCTCCATGTCGCTCATCCAGATGCGGTTGGTGGGATCGAGCGAGAGATAGAGGTTGCGCACCAGGAACTGCCCCGGCCCGGGCACGGGCATGGGCTGCTCGACCAGTTCGAGATCGCCCGGCTTGATCTCGCCTTCCGGCCGCCTGCGCAGGATCCATTGCCGGTTGCTGTTCCGCATGATCGTTTCCTCGATGGTGTTTGCGCGAACCTAGCATCTCGATGGATGTGCGGAATAATTTTCGCTGTCGTCTGACGGCGGGGTTGGATGCCTCCAAGTCACACCCCCGCGAGGGCGCTGGCTATGCCTCGCGGACGCGGCTATGACGCAAGGATGAAGCGGCTTTTGCCCCTCCTGCTGGCGTTGTTTTTCGCCACTCCGGCGCCGGCGCAGATCGACGACCTGCCCAAGGTCCATGCGCGGCTGATCGCCGAACACGACGCCCTCGCGCCCGGCGGCACCGAGACCGTCGCCTTCGAGCAGGACATCCGCCCCGGCTGGCACACCTACTGGCGCAATCCCGGCGATGTCGGCCAGCCGACGACGCTCGACTGGAAACTGCCCGCGGGATGGACGTCCGGTCCGCTGCAATGGCCGTATCCCAAGCGCCTGCCGGTCGGCCCGTTCATGGATTTCGGTTATGAGGGCAAGGTCTGGATTCTCGCCACCGTCACCGCGCCGAAGGATGCGAAGCCCGGCGACGTCGTCACGCTGAAGGCGGCGGCGGCGTGGCTGGTCTGCAAGGAAGTCTGCATCCCCGAAGACGCGGCGCTGTCGCTGCGCGTCACCATCGGCGCGCCGACCGCATCGCCAGAGGCCGCCCTGTTCGCCGCGGCGCGCGCGAAGCTGCCCGCGCCCTCGCCCTGGGCGACGCGCTACCGCCTGGGCGACACGCTCGATCTTTTCGTCGCCGCCAAGCCGCTCGCCGCGGCGCATCCGCTGCACGCGGAGTTTTTTCCGTCCAGCGACGGCATGGTGAACGGACCCTCGGCGCAGGGCATGGGCTTCGCCGCCGATGGCCTCGTGCTGCGCCTGTCGCCGGGCAAGAAGCTCGCGAAGACGGGCGGTGCGCTGGAAGGCGTGCTGGTTCTCACATCGTCGGACGGGTCGGTGCAGCCCCTGCGGGTCAAGGCGCTTCCGGGGCCGGTGCCCGAAGCCTCCTTCGACTCCGGCAACGGCGAAAGCGGGATCGGACTTGGCGCCGCTCTGCTTCTCGCCTTCCTGGGCGGGCTGATCCTGAACCTGATGCCGTGCGTGCTGCCCATCCTGGCGATGAAGGCCTTCGCGCTGTCCTCGCTCTCGGGCCGCGACCGCAGCGAAGCGGTGCGCGAGAGCTTCGCCTATGGCGCCGGTGCCGTGCTCAGCGTCCTCGCGCTCGGCGGCTTGCTGCTCGCCTTGCGCGGCGGCGGCGCCGCGATCGGCTGGGGTTTCCAGCTCCAGGAGCCGCTGGTGGTGGCCGGCTTCGCGCTCCTGATGTTCGGCGTCGGTCTCAACCTGTCGGGCGTGTTCGAGGTCGCGGGCTTCGGCGGCGGCGACGGCCTGACCCGCGCCGGCGGTACTGCCGGCTCGTTCTTCACCGGCGTCCTCGCCGTCGCGGTCGCCGCGCCCTGCACCGCGCCGTTCATGGCCGCCGCGCTCGGCTATGCGCTGACGCAGCCGGCCGCGCCCGCCCTCGGCATCTTCCTGGCGCTCGGCCTCGGCTTCGCGGCGCCCTTCGTGGCGGTCGGCATCTCGCCGATGCTGATGCGCGCCCTGCCGCGCCCCGGCCCCTGGATGATCCGCTTCAAGCAGGCGCTCGCTTTCGCGATGTACGGCACGGCGGCGTGGCTGGTCTGGGTGCTGGCGCGGCAGGCCGGCGCCAACGCCGTGGCGGCGATCCTGGCCGCGATGGTCGCGGCCGGTTTCGGCGCCTGGATCTGGGGCGTCAGCCGCGCCTTCACCCCGCGCGGGCGCGGCATCGGCGCGCTGGTCACGCTGATCGCCATCCTCGCGGCGCTCTCCTGCCTGTCCTTCCTGCGGTCGGCACCTGCGCCCGCGGGCAACATCAACGTCACCGGCATCCCGTCGCAGCCCTATTCGGCCGCGAGCCTTGCAAGCCTGCGCGCCGGGGGCCGCGCCGTGTTCGTCAACGCCACCGCCGCCTGGTGCATCACCTGCCTCGTCAACGACGAGACGGCGCTGTCGCGCGAGCGCGTCCGCCAGGCCTTTTCCGACCGCCACGTCGCCTATCTCGTCGCCGACTGGACGCGCCGCGATCCGGCGATCACCGCGCTTCTCTCCGCTCACGGACGATCCGGCGTGCCGCTCTATCTCTATTACGCGCCCGGCGCCGCCGCGCCCAAGGTGCTGCCGCAAATCCTGACCGAGGGCGAAGTCCTCTCCGCATTGAACGGGTCCTGACATGACGGTCGCGCTCTTCGCCTTTACCTGCGGCCACGTCACCGGCGACCGGAACGGCTTCCTCGAAGGGGAGAGCGGTAAGCTCACCGTCCCCGTGCCGGCCTATCTGATCGTCCACGAACAGGGCAGGGTCCTGTTCGACACCGGCCTGAACGTCGAACTGCGCCAGCGCCAGGCCGAGCTGCTCGGCCCCACCGCCAAGGATTGGGAGATCGATTTCCCGCAAGGCGCCGACATCGCGAGCCGGCTCGCCCGCCTCGGCCTCGCGCCCGCCGACATCCGCTATGTCGTCAACTCGCACCTGCATTACGACCATTGCGGCGGCAACGGTTTCTTCCCGAACGCGACGCTGATCGTGCATGCGAAGGAATGGCGCTCGGCGCATCGCCCCAACACCCAGGCGGCCGGCCTCTACAACCCGCTCGACTTCGAACACATGGCGAGCGTCCGCGAGCTCGACGGCGAGCTCGACCTGTTCGGCGACGGCAGCGTGGTCGTGTTCCCGACCCCGGGCCACACGCCCGGCCATCAATCGCTGCGGGTGCGGACCGCGAGCGGCACGATCGTGCTGGCCGCCGATTGCTGCTACCTCAAGCGCACGCTGGAGGCGCTGCACCTGCCGGCCAGCCTCTACAATCGCGCGCAGATGCTGGAGACCCTCGCGCTTTTGCGGCAGATGCAGTCGGACGGTGCCCGCATCTTCTACGGTCACGATCCGGAGTTTTGGCAAACGGTGCCGCAAGCCCCGCGCCCGGTGGATTGAGGACGCCCATGTACGAGCCGCGCATCCTGCTCAAAGGTCCGTTCGCGCTGGATGCCTTCGCCTTGTCCGTGGCCGAGGCGCCCTGGCGCTGCGACGACGCCTATGAGGCGCTGGTCGCCGAGGCCTGGACGAAACGGGTCGCTGCGGCCGCCGAGCGCAATCACATTTTGTGGGACGGCACGCATTACCGGCTCACCCATATCGAGGATCTCACCGAGGGACGCGGTATCCTGCGCCTCGGCACCGCCGCCTTCCGCCACATCGCGACGTTCCGCCCGCTGCACGCGGAGCACGCCGCCCGCGGCCTCGCGCCCTTCCATCACATCTCGACCGCCGCGCTGCTCGGGACCGCCGATGGGCATTACGTCTTCGGCAAGCGCGCGATCAACGGTGCCATCGATTTCATCGGCGGCGGCTTCCAGCCGGACGACGCCCCGCCGGACCTCGCCCACAATTTCCGCAAGGAAATCCGCGAAGAGCTCGGCATCGAACCGGGCCGGCTCGGGCCGATGACGGGCCTCGGCGTCGTGCTGTCGACGACCTCCAACGTGCTCGTCATCGCCGCGCTCGACACGGCGCTGACCTGCGACGGGGTGCGCGCGGCGTTCGCGCACCGCGAGGACGACGAGATGGCCGAACCGGTCTTCGTGCCCGCCGCCGGGATCGCCGCCTATCTGCGCGCCATGACCGACTACCGCCCGCTGGTGGCAGAACTCCTGTAAATGGCCGGCCGGCTATGCCGCGTGGCTGCCGCCGACATAGCTGTGGGTGCCGGGATGGTACACGCGGTCCGACGCCAGGATGTCGCCCGGCTTGTAGGTCGCGCCGCCCTCGAGCTTGGCGTAGAGCGCCGCGAAGTCCTTGTAGGTCTCGGCGAACAGCCGGTCGAACGATTCGATGACGAAATAGCTCTCCTGGAAATCGTCGATGCGATATTCGGTGCGCATCACGCGCTCCAGGTCGAAGCCGATGCGGTTGGGCGAGGGGCTCTCGACCGCGTAGATCGATTCCGCCCGGCTCGACACGATGCCCGAACCGTAGATGCGCAAGCCCTCCTTGCCCGCGATCAGCCCGAACTCGACCGTATACCAATAGAGCCGCGCCAGATTCTTCAGCGCGTGAAACTCGTTCAGCGCCCGCATCCCGCCCTTGCCGTAAGCCTGCATGTAATCGGCGAAGACCGGATGGGCGAGCATCGGCACATGGCCGAACACGTCGTGGAAGACGTCCGGCTCCTCGATATAGTCGAGTTGATCGGCGCGGCGGATGAATTGGCCGGCGGGAAAGCGCCGGTTGGCGAGGTGGTCGAAGAAGATCTCATCCGGCACCAGCGACGGCACGGCGACGACACGCCAGCCGGTCAGCTTCTCCAGCCCGTCCGACAGCCGCTCGAAATCGGGAATCGCGTCGGACACCAGGTCGAGTTTCTTCAGCCCGGCGAGGAATTCGTCGCAGGCGCGCCCGGGCAGCACGCTGGCCTGGCGCTCGTACAGCGTCTTCCAGGTGCCGTGTTCGGCGGCGCCATAGCGCTCCCAATGCTGCCGGATCGTGAAATCGGGCCGGATGTCCGGGTGCTTGATTCGCAGGGTGTCGAGACTGTCCATGACCGGATAAGAGGACGCCGAACCCCTGCTGTAAAGCGCGTCGCGTGCCCGTTTTTTGTTGCGCAACCCGCGCCCAACCGGCACCAGTGTTGCGGCCCGCGCCTTCAAAGTCGCAAGCCAATTGCGGTGCCGACGCGCTATGGTCGCAGCAGCGCGCCGGAACAAAGGTCACCCGCATGAACGTGTTCGATTCCCCCGACTTCGATCACCACGAGGCGGTCGCCTTTTTCGACGACAGGAAGACGGGCCTGAAGGCGATCATCGCGATCCACTCGACCGCGCTCGGCGCCGCCTGCGGCGGCACGCGGATGTATCCCTATGCCACGCCCGACGCGGCGCTGACCGACGCGCTGCGCCTCTCCAAGGGGATGTCCTACAAGAACGCCATCGCCGATCTGCCGCTCGGCGGCGGCAAGGCGGTGATCCTCGGCAATCCCGCGACCGACAAGTCGGACGCGAAATTCGCCGCCTTCGCGGCGGCGGTCAACACGCTCGGCGGGCGCTACATCACCGCGATGGATGTCGGCATCCTGCCGGCCGACATGCCGGCGATCGCGCGCGGCACGCCGTACATCGCGGGCTACGACCAGCCCGGCAAGGCCGGCGGCGATTCGGGCCCCGCCACCGCGCTCGGCGTCTTCGCCGGCCTCAAGGCGGCCGTGAAGCACCGCCTCGGCGCCGATACCGCCAAGGGCCTCACCGTCGCGATCCAGGGCCTGGGCAAGGTCGGCATGGGCGTGGCGAAGCGGCTGCATGCGGAAGGCGCCCGGCTGATCGTCGCCGACACGAACCTGAAAGCGGTGGCCGAGGCGGTCGAGACGCTGCACGCCGTCGCCGCGACGCCGGACCAGATCGTGACCTGCGAGTGCGACGTGCTTTCGCCCAACGCGCTGGGCGCGATCCTGAACGACCAGTCGATCCCGCGGCTGCACGCCCGCGTCGTCGCCGGCGGCGCCAACAACCAGCTCGCCCGCGACCATCACGGCGCGATGCTGCGCGACCGCGATGTCCTCTATGCGCCGGACTATGTGATCAATGGCGGCGGCATCATCCGCGTGGCGGCGCAGATCGAGAATTGGAGCGACGACGAAGTGAACCGCCGCGTCCTCGCCATCGCCGACACGCTGGGCGCCATCTTCACCCGCGCCGCGAAGGACGGCGAGCCGACCAACGTCATCGCCGACCGCATGGCGGAAGAACGCATCGCGCTCGGCCGCAAAACGGCGAAGGCGGCGGAATAACTGCTAAAATTGTTTCGGCTTGAGATCACCCACGTAAAAGTCGTCATTGCCCGGCTTGTCCGGGCAGCCCATTTCTCTCTCGGCCAAATCGGGTCGCCCGCAAAGTCCTAGCGACAGCGTCGGGACGGGCGATGACGGCTGTTATTGATTAATAGGTGTGCGGCACCTTCGCGTCGCCGGTCTTCACCTTCTTCTCGGCTTCCTTCACCGCATGGGTGTCCGGCGTCGGCGAATCGCTTTCGCGCTCAGTAGGGGCGCCGATGATGTGCTTGCCGCCTGAGAAGGACGGCGGATCGGACGCCGGGAAGGAGTCCTTCATCTGCCGGTCGATCTTGTCTTCCTGCGTCTTGTGCTCTTCGGGCGTCTGCTTCCTGGCCGCAGTCCCCGTCTGTTTCGCGGTCGTCATGGCGTCCTCCGTTCGCGGCCGGCGCGCGCGTGCGCCTCGGCCTCGCGGAGAGGAAACGGACCGTTTCGCGGAAGGTTGCTGTCAGCCGGTCACATGGCCGAGCAGGTGCGGGAAGAGGCCCAATATACCGATCAGAATCAGATAGATGGCGATCAGATAATTGAGGATCCGCGGCACGATCAGGATCAGGATGCCGAAGATCAGTGCGATCAGCGGCTGGAGCGTCACGATATCGACATGCATGGGGCGGGTTCCCTGGTTGGCGTTCGTTAACGCTCGGAACCGGCTTTCGTAACGTCGTCCGGGGGGTGAACTTGGCGCTTTTCCCAAAGCATGCAAATTTCCGCGCGAAACCGAGGCGCATGCCGGCGCCCTGATGCCGCATGGCAGCGCATATCCATCGTCGACGGGAGACCCCAAGCTTGAAAACACGTGCCGCCGTCGCCTTCGAGGCGAAGAAGCCGCTGGAGATCGTGGAGCTCGACCTCGAAGGCCCCAAAGCGGGCGAAGTGCTGGTCGAGATCAAGGCGACCGGCATCTGCCACACCGACCAGTACACGCTGTCGGGCCTCGATTCCGAAGGCCTGTTCCCCTCGATCCTCGGCCATGAGGGGGCCGGCGTCGTGCGCGAGGTCGGCGCCGGCGTGACCTCCGTCAAGCCGGGCGACCACGTCATCCCGCTCTACACGCCGGAATGCCGGCAATGTAAGTCGTGCCTCTCGGGCAAGACCAATCTGTGCACCGCGATCCGCGCCACCCAGGGCAAGGGCCTGATGCCCGACGGCACCTCGCGCTTCTCCTACAAGGGCCAACTGATCCACCACTACATGGGCTGCTCGACCTTCTCGAACTACACCGTGCTGCCGGAGATCGCGGTGGCGAAGATCCGCGACGACGCGCCGTTCGACAAGGCCTGCTATTGCGGCTGCGGCGTCACCACCGGCGTCGGCGCGGTGATCAACACGGCGAAGGTCAAGCCCGGCTCGAACGCCATCGTGTTCGGCCTGGGCGGCATCGGCCTCAACGTGATCCAGGGGCTGAAATTCGTCGGCGCCCAGATGATCGTCGGCGTCGATCTCAACGACGACAAGAAGGCGTGGGGCGAGCGCTTCGGCATGACGCATTTTGTGAATCCGAAGAAGGTCGAGGGCGATCTCGTCGCCCATCTCGTGGCGCTGACCGAGGGCGGCGCGGACTACACCTTCGACTGCACCGGCAATGTGAACGTGATGCGCCAGGCGCTGGAGGCCTGCCATCGCGGCTGGGGCGAGAGCATCGTCATCGGCGTGGCGCCGGCGGGCGCCGAGATTTCGACGCGGCCGTTCCAGCTCGTGACGGGCCGGGTGTGGCGCGGCTCGGCCTTCGGCGGCGCGCGCGGCCGCACCGACACGCCCAGGATCGTCGACTGGTACATGAAGGGCCTGATCCAGATCGACCCGATGATCACGCATGTCCTGCCGCTGGAAAAGATCAACGACGCGTTCCACCTGATGGAAGAAGGCAAGTCGATCCGCAGCGTGGTGGTGTATTAGCGCTCTGTCATGGCCCGCGAATGCGGACCATCCAGTTGAACCGCGGAAACTGCTGCAAGTACCGGGGACGCGTCATCTGGATGCCCGCCTACGCGGGCATGACAGAGAAGCTTAAATCCCCAACGCCCGGTCGACCGCGCCCGGGTCGATATAGGGCCGCTCGCAGACGATCTTGTCCGAGCCCGGCTTGAACGCGAACGTCGCGGCCATGCGGACGCGGAAGGCGCGGCCGGTCGGCGCGATGGTGCGGTCGCCGCGGCGCAAGGGCCCCAGATGCGTGCCCGTCAGCCAGAACTCGACCAGCACGGTGTCGCCCGCCGCCGCGATGGCGATGATCTCGTTGCCCTGGTCGGGAAACGGCGTCCGCGAATTCTGGAAATAGCGCCGCACGGCAGCCTCGCCGATGAACACGGCCCCGCCGTCATTGATGTCGTAATGCGGATGCTCGAACGTCGCGAGCACGCCGTCCCAGTCATGCACGGTTTCCAGATGCATGTGGTCGCGCACCACCTGCAGGCGCCGCTGCTCGAGATCGTCCATGCTTCGGGCCTTTGTTTTCCAAGCCCGACATTATTCCAGATTCGCGGGCCGGCGCGTCGTGGCGAGCCTCTTGATGCGGCGGGCGCTGGACACCATTTCAAAAGGCGGCGGTCCTTCCGTGGCCCCCGGGGCCCTCGTCGCGACCTCGAAAACAGTACGATGTGGTGCCGCCGTGGTGACCTACAACATTTAGTATGCTGCGTGCCTGCCTGACTCGGCAGAAGGATGTCATTCCCCGTTGACATCGGTCGTCGGCCTCGCCACCGTGTCATCCCAGAATGACAAACGCCGCCGCCCTCGCTCCGGAACGCGCGCGCAAGCGCGATGCCGAGGCGACTCGCGCCGCCATCCTCGCCGCCGCCAAGAAGCATTTCGCCAAATCCGGCTATGACGGCGCCTTCCTGCGCGACATCGCGGCCGAGGCCGGCGCCGACGCGGCGCTGATCAACCGCTATTTCGGCGGCAAGGACGGGCTCTTCGCGGCGGCCCTCAAGGACTCCATCGCGCCCGACGCGATCTCGCACTGGGACCGGAGCGCCTTCGCGGCAGAGGTCGCCAGGATGATGGCCGGCCACGCCCATCAGCATGTCGAGCGCACCCACGCCTTCGAATTCCTGCTCCAGGCCGCGACCAACCCGACCACCGCGCCGCTGCTGAACCAAGCGGTGCAGGAGCGCTTCATGGGGCCGATCCGCGAATGGATCGGCGGCCCCGACGTCGAGGCGCGCGCCCGCCTCTTCGCCTCCGTCTTCATCGGCCTGCTCGTCGAGCGGCTGATCCGCGACGAGCCGCTGGAAGGGCGCGAGCGCGAAGTCTTCATCGAACGCACCGCGGCCTTGTTGCAGTCGCTGGTGGACCACTAAAGCAACGACACGGGAGAGGACCATGGCCGACGGGAACATCACCAAGGACATCATCTACGAAGCGGTGGCGCCGGACGATTTCGAATCGATGATCGAGCTCGACCGCTACGAGAACCGCTCGACCGCCTTCGACAAGATCATCAGCGCGACCCACGACCATTTCTGGGATCCGCTGGACAAGAAATACATCGATTTCGACGAACCCTTCGACATCGAGAACGTGCAGATGATGCCGGACGACCAGGTCTTCCAGCTCCAGATTCCCTATGTCCGCGAGCACCTGGAGAAGACCGGCCAGAAGATCAAATTCGCCAACGAGATGCAGCTCTGGGGCTTCTCCTCCATCCTGCACGGCGAGCAGGGGGCGCTGAATCTCTCCGCCTCGCTCTGCCATGTGCTGAAGGACCAGGGGGCGCAGGAATACGCCGCCAACCAGACCCGCGAGGAGGCCCGCCACGTCACCGCCTTCGCGAAATACGTCAAGGCGCGCTGGGGCCGCCCGCGGCCCTGCGGCACGGTGCTGAAGGCGCTCCTGGTCGACATCATCGCCGCGCCCGAGGTCTACAAGAAGATCATCGGCATGCAGATGCTGGTCGAGGGCCTCGCCATGGGCGCCTTCGCCACCGGCTACAAATACAACCAGGACCCGCTTGCGCGGAAGCTGTTCCAGCTCGTGATGACCGACGAGGCGTTCCACCACAAATTCGGGAAGATCTGGGCCGACCGCACCATCCCGCGCATGTCCCAGACCGAGCGCGAGGTCGTGGAGGATTGGGCGGCGCACTGCTTCCAGTCGCTGATCATGAACATGGGCTCGCCCCAGCAGCAGGCGCAGATGTACCAGGATTTCGGCCTCGACCCCGAGAAGGTGATCGCCGGCCTGATCGAGCTGCGCTCGAACGGCCGCCAGCGCGAGCGCCTGAAGGAATCCACCAACATCTTCCGTGTGCTGATCAAGACGCTGCTCAAGGCGGGCCTGATCACCGACCGCACCAAGGCGTTCTACGGGATGTATGTCGACATGGACGAGCTGAAGAGCGAGGGCGACCGCATGGTCGGCGACGACATCGCCGAGGAGGGCATCCGGTATCTCCAGGAGATCAACTTCAAGGACCGCAGCAACGCCGCCGCGATCCGGATCGCCGCGGAATAGTGCAAGCACACTTCGAGGCTCCGCGCGGAAGACGCGCGGAGCACCTCAGGGTGACGGTTTTGCAGTAGCGTCACCCTGAGGTGCGAGCCGAAGGCGAGCCTCGAAGGGTTTGTAGCGACAGCGTGCAAACGCGTTTACGGGAACAAGACGGATTACATGCCCAAGATCAAATATATCGAGCACAACGGCAAGGAACACGAGGTCGAGGTTCCCGAGGGCTACAGCGTCATGGAAGGCGCGGTGAAGAACCTCATCCCCGGCATCGATGCCGATTGCGGCGGCGCCTGCGCCTGCGCCACCTGCCACGTCTTCGTCGACGCCGCGTTCGCGGCGAAGATCCCGCCCAAGACCGACATGGAAGAGACCATGCTCGATTTCGCGCCGGAGATTCAGCCCAACAGCCGGCTCTCCTGCCAGATCAAGGTCACCAAGGAACTGGACGGCCTCATCGTCCGCATGCCCCACAGCCAGCACTAGCGAGGTCAAGCCATGAACATCGCCGTCAAAGCGCTCGAGAAAGACGCCCGCGACGCCGCCTATGCGCTGCCGCTCGACAAGATCAATGTCGCGCAGGGCATCCTGTTCCAGACCGATACGATGTGGCCCTATTTCGAGCGCCTGCGCCGCGAGGATCCGGTGCATTACTGCGCCGACAGCGAGTTCGGGCCGTACTGGTCGATCACCAAATACAACGACATCATGGCGGTGGACACGAACCACCAGGTGTTCTCCTCCGACTTCTCGCTCGGCGGCATCACCATCGGCGGCGGGGCCGCGAACCAGGAGCCGCTGCCGATGTTCATCGCGATGGACCCGCCGCGCCACGACATCCAGCGCAAGGTGGTGACGCCCGTGGTGTCGCCGGCGAACCTGCAATATCTGGGCCCGATCATCCGCGAGCGCGCCGGCAAGATTCTCGATTCGCTGCCCATCGGCGAGACCTTCGACTGGGTCGACAAGGTCTCGATCGAGCTGACGACGATGACGCTCGCCACCCTGTTCGATTTCCCGTTCGAGGAGCGGCGCAAGCTGACCTATTGGTCCGACGTGGTGACGGCCGTGCCGGGCCATGGCCTCATCGACACGCTCGAACAGAAGATGGCGGTGCTGCACGAGTATCACGCCTATTTCACCGGGCTGTGGAACGAGCGTGTCAACGCGACCGAGGTCAAGGGCGACCTGATCTCGATGCTGGCGCACAATCCGGCGACGCGGAACATGGAGCCGCGCGAATATTTCGGCAATGTCGTGCTGCTCACCGTCGGCGGCAACGACACGACGCGCAACACGATCACCGGCAGCGTGCTGGCGCTGAACCAGAACCCGGACCAGTACAAGAAGCTGCGCGAGAATCCCGATCTCATCGCCTCGATGGTGTCGGAGACCATCCGCTGGCAGACCCCGCTCGCCCATATGCGCCGCACGGCGACCGAGGACATCGAATTCCAGGGCAAGACGATCAGGAAGGGCGACAAGGTCGTTATGTGGTACGTCTCGGGCAACCGCGACGAGACCGTGATCGAACGGCCCAACGACTACATCGTCGACCGCGAGAATCCGCGCCGGCATATCTCCTTCGGCTTCGGCATCCACCGCTGCGTCGGCAACCGGCTGGCGGAGCTCCAGCTCCAGATCATCTGGGAGGAGATTTTCAAGCGCTTCCCGGTGATCGAGCAGGTCGGCGAGCCCCAGCGCGTCTACTCGACCTTCGTGAAGGGCTATGAGCGCCTGGACGTGGTGATCCCCAAGCGGCTCTAAATTCCTCTCCCGTTTACGGGAGAGGACGCGAAAACTTGCACTTAGCGGAGCTCTTGCGGAGCTAAATGCTTAGTTTTCGCTGGTGAGGGGGCGAAGCTTGGCGCGGGGCCCTCACCCGAAATTCGCTGACGCGAATTTCGACCTCTCCCGCGAGCGGGAGAGGTTATCCGAGTAGGGTTCCGCCGCGAACCGGCGTATAGTCCCCCATCGAAGGTTGCGGGACCGCCCGTGACCGACGGCATGGGTCGGCCGCCTGGCCACGCGCTGCTCCGAGCCCTCGAACGACAAACGTTCGGGAGGACAGCCATGACCATCAAGAACCCCATCGAATGGACCGGCGCGCAGTTCGTCGAGGCGGCGCATGCACTGCGCTCCGCCGGTCACTCGTTCCAGCACCTGCAGGACACCGTCCATTCGCCGGTCCCCGTCGTGCGCAAGATCGGCCTCGCCGATCTGCGCGAGGCGCTCGCCAAGGGCTTTGCCGATTTCCAGGCCTATCGCAGCGACGTCCTCTTCGTCGGCATCGTCTATGCCGCGGTCGGGCTCGTGCTGGCGCGCGTCGCCTTCAACATGAACCTGGTCCCGCTGCTGTTCCCGCTGGCCTCGGGCTTCGCCATCGTCGGACCGCTCGCCGCCATCGGCCTCTACGAGATGAGCCGGCTGCGCGAGCTGGGCCATGAGGCGCGCTGGACCAACGCCTTCGACGTGTTCAAGGCGCCGGCCATCGGCGGCATCGCCCTGCTGGGCGCGATCCTGATCGTGACCTTCCTTCTGTGGCTGACGGTCGCCTGGCAGATCTACGAAGCGACGTTCGGGCCGGCGCCCATCGTCTCGCTGGCGCAGTTCGAGCACGACATCTTCCACACGCCGGCCGGCCGCGACATGATCATCCTCGGCTTCGGCATCGGCTTCCTCTTCGCGCTCTTCGCGATGGCGATCAGCCTGGTGTCGTTTCCGCTCCTGCTCGACCGCGATGTCGGGTTCGACGCGGCGATCCGCACCTCGGTCCGCGCCGTGCTCGCCAATCCGGTGCCGATCGCGGCCTGGGGGCTTATTGTGACCGCCGGATTGGTGCTCGGTTCGCTGCCGCTGTTCGTCGGGCTGATCGTGGCGATCCCGGTGCTCGGCCACGCCACCTGGCACCTCTATCGCAAGCTCGTGCCGCGCGACGGCGAGGCACGGATCGCCTTGCGGCACTATCCGCCCGACGACGTCCACTAGCCGCCTTTGACGATATCCACGAGGCGCGCCACATGCTCCGGCGGCGTGTGCTGCAAGACGCCATGGCCGAGGTTGAAGATGTGCGGCCGGCCGGCCATCGCGCCCACGATGCGGCGCGCCTCGATCTCCATCGGCTCGCCGCCGACCATGAGCAGCATGGGATCGAGATTGCCCTGTGAGGCGACGCGAGCCGGCAACGTCGCGGCCGCCGCCGCGATATCGGTCATGTGATCGATCCCCACGGCGTCGACGCCGGTCTGCGCCGCATAGCGCGCGACATGCGATCCGGCGCCGCGGGGCAGGCCGATGATCGGGACGTTCGGATGCCGCGCCTTGACGGCTTTCACGATGCGCGCGGTCGGCGCGATGACCGCCATGTCGAACAAGGGCGCCGGCACGGCACCGGCCCAGCTGTCGAACAGCTTGAGCGCCTCGGCGCCGGCATCGGCCTGGGCGATCAGGTAGGACGCGGTGGCATCCACCAGCCTGTCGAGCAGCGCCGCGAACAGCTTCGGCTCGCTCCACATCATGCGGCGGCAATTCTCGTAATCCGTCTTGCCGCGGCCCTCGATCATGTAGGTCGCGACCGTCCAGGGCGCGCCGGCGAAGCCGATCAGCGCCACGTCGGCGGGCAGGGCGGCGCGCACGCTCCGGATCGTCGTCATCACCGGCGCCAGCGTCTCGGCGATCCGGGCATCCGAGAGCTGCGCCAGCCCCGCCGCATCGCGGATCGGCTCCAGCCGCGGTCCTTCGCCCTCGAAAAAGCCGACCGTCTGGCCGAGCGCGTGCGGCACCAGCAGGATGTCGGCGAACAGGATGGCCGCATCCATGCCGAAGCGGCGCACCGGCTGCAGCGTCACTTCGACCGCGAGTTCCGGGTTCAGGCAGAATTCGATGAAGTTCTTCGCGTTGGCGCGCAGCGCGCGATATTCGGGCAGATAGCGCCCGGCCTGCCGCATCAGCCAGATGGGCGGCCTTGGCGTGGGCCTGCCGGCGAGGACTTGGAGAAGCGGTTTCAAGGATGTCTGCCTGGACGATAGATCGCGGAGAGACATGAACGCCCGGCCCGGCTCTTGGCAAGAGGTCCCGAAAAGGCACGGGCGTGACAAGAGCCGCATGGGCGTACTCGCCGCGACGTTTCCTTATCGCGGCACCGGTCTTTCCGCATGGATTTTTAACGGCCGGATTTCCTATCTCTGCCGCACACGCTTCCCGCGATGTCGCGGCCTGCGCCTCGATCGGCGAGTGCTCATCATGTCCGGCGTTCTCGGCTTCCATGACGTTGCGGTTCCGCGCAAGCCGCGGCCGCGTCCCGTCCTGCGCGGCGACGATATCGGCCAGTTCTGGCTCGACGTCCATCCGTCGGACGCGCCGATCGTCGCCGATCCCGCCAATTCGCCCGGCCGCGTGCTGTTCGAGGCGTTTGCCGTGCTGGCGGCCGCCGCCCTCCTCGTCGGGGCGGTGATCTGGCTCGTTCCCGGTCCGGCGTTTTGATCGTCGTCCGATAAACGACGAAGCAAAGCGGCTTTCTCCAATATCGCCGCGCCGGACCGGCCGACACTTATGGAATTCTTATATCGGCGCCGGAACTTCACTCTCGAACCTTTATTTCGCCGAGCCTACTTAGACGCTCGCAAGCGCGGCATAGATTGAGATCATGACAAGACCCAAGCAGATACCAGAAGCTCGGTTCGCTCGTCGGTGGGGACTGACAGCCGCGCCTCGTTCTCAGCCCGTCTTCCAGAACTGAAGAGGCTCCCATGCTCGATATCCTTTTCATCGTCATCGGGCTCGCCTTCCTGGGCGGCGCGATGCTGTACGTGCGCGCCTGCGACCGCTTGTGAGGTGATCCCATGATGCTCGACTACTGGCTCGGAGCGGCCGTCACGCTCGGCATTCTCGTCTATCTCGTCTACGCGCTGATCCGCCCCGAGCGGTTCTGAGGAACGTCCCATGACTGTCAACGGCTGGATCCAGATCGCCCTCTATTGCGCGATCGTCATCGCGATCACCCGCCCGTTCGGCGGCTACATCACGCGCGTGTTCAACGGCGAGCGGACGTTCCTCTCCGTCCTCTTCCGCCCGATCGAGCGCGTCTTCTACGCGATCTCCGGCGTCGACGAGAAGGAAGACCAGCACTGGACCGTCTACGCCATCGCCATGCTGGCCTTCAGCATGGCGGGCTTCGTCGTGCTCTACGCGCTCCAGCGCCTCCAGGCCGTACTGCCGTTCAATCCGCAGCACCTTCCGGCGGTGGGCGAGCATCTGGCCTTCAATACGTCCGTCAGTTTCGTCACCAACACCAACTGGCAGTCCTACGTCCCCGAAACGACGATGAGCTATCTCGTCGAGATGGCGGGTCTCACCGTCCACAACTTCGTCTCGGCTGCCACGGGCATCGCGCTCGCCGTCGCCCTGGTGCGCGGCTTCGCCCGCCGCTCGGCCCAAGGCGTGGGCAATTTCTGGGTCGATATGACCCGCTGCACGCTCTACATCCTGCTGCCGATCTCCATCGTCGTCGGCCTGTTCTTCGTCTGGCAGGGCATGCCGCAGAATCTGCTGCCCTACACGGCCGCGCACACGCTGGAAGGCGCCGCGCAGACCATCGCCCAAGGCCCGGTGGCTTCGCAGGAAGTCATCAAGATGCTCGGCACGAATGGCGGCGGCTTCTTCAACACGAACTCGGCGCATCCGTTCGAGAACCCGAACGCGATCACCAATCTCGTCCAGCTCGTGCTGATCTTCTCGCTCGGCGCGGCGCTCACCAACCTGTTCGGCCGCATGGTCGGAGCTGAGCGCCAGGGCTGGGCGATCTTCGCCGTCATGGGCATCCTGTTCCTTGCCGGCGTCGCCATCGTCTATGCCGCCGAGGCGCCGGGCAATCCCGCCTTCGCCGCGCTCCATGTCGACCAGGCACCGAGCGCGCTGCAGGCCGGCGGCAATATGGAAGGCAAGGACGTCCGCTTCGGCATCGCCAATTCCGCGCTCTTCGTCACGGTCACGACGGACGCGTCCTGCGGCGCGGTCAACACCATGCATGACAGCCTGTTGCCGCTCGGCGGCCTGGTGCCGATGTTCAACATCATGCTGGGCGAGATCATCTTCGGCGGCGTCGGCTCGGGCCTCTACGGCATGCTGCTCTTCGCCGTGCTCGCGGTGTTCATCGCCGGGCTGATGGTCGGGCGCACGCCGGAATATCTCGGCAAGAAGATCGAATCCAAGGACGTGAAAATGGCGATGCTCGCCATCCTCGTCCTGCCGATGTCGATCCTGGGCTTCACCGCGCTGGCCGCCGTCCTGCCGGTGGGCCTCGCCGGACCGCTCAATGCCGGCCCGCACGGCTTCAGCGAGATCCTCTATGCCTTCACCTCCGCCACCGGCAACAACGGCAGCGCCTTCGCCGGCCTCACCGCCAACACGCTGTTCTACAACACGACGCTGGGCCTCGCGATGTTCATCGGCCGCTTCCTGATGATCGTGCCGATGCTCGCCGTCGCCGGCTCGCTCGCCGCCAAGAAGATCGTGCCGCCCTCGGCCGGCACCTTCCCGACCGACCAGGGCCTGTTCGTCGGCCTTTTGATCGGCGTGATCCTGATCGTCGGCGGCCTCATCTATTTCCCGGCCGTCGCGCTGGGGCCGATTGTCGAGCATTTCGCGATGCTCGCCGGCAATACGTACTGAGGACCACCGCACATGAGCATGACATCCGACAGGCCGACCGAGAAGCTGAACCGGCGCATGCCCGCCGCCACCATCGCCGATCCGAAGATTGTGATCCCGGCGATCTGGGCCTCCTTCCGGAAGCTCGACCCGCGCCACATGGCGAAGAACCCCGTCATGTTCGTGGTCGAGATCGTCGCCACGCTGACCACCGTCCTGTTCATACGCGACCTCGCGATCGGCGCGCCGCATCTGGGCTTCGCGCTGCAGATCAATCTGTGGCTCTGGTTCACCGTCGTCTTCGCAAACTTCGCCGAGGCGGTCGCCGAGGGCCGCGGCAAGGCCCAGGCCGCCGCGCTGCGCCAGACCAAGACGGACGCCGCCGCCAAGCTCCTCGCCCGGGATTCCGCCAAGTGGAGCATGGTCCCCGCGACCCAGCTCAAGCCGGGCGATATCGTCCTGGTGGAAGCCGGCGACCTGATCCCCAGCGACGGCGATGTCGTCGAGGGCGTGGCCTCCGTCAACGAGGCCGCCATCACCGGCGAATCCGCGCCCGTCATCCGCGAGAGCGGCGGCGACCGCTCGGCCGTCACCGGCGGCACCCAGGTCATCTCCGACTGGATCAAGGTCAGGATCACCGCCGCCCAGGGCCACACCTTTCTCGACCGCATGATCGCCCTGGTCGAAGGCGCCGAGCGCCAGAAGACGCCCAACGAGATCGCGCTCAACATCCTGCTCGCGGGCCTGACGATCATCTTCGTCTTCGCCGTGGCTTCGATCCCGAGCTTCGCGGCCTATGCCGGCGGCTCGATCTCGGTCCTGGTGCTGGTCGCGCTGTTCGTCACCCTGATCCCCACCACCATCGGCGCGCTGCTAAGCGCCATCGGCATCGCCGGCATGGACCGCCTCGTGCGCTTCAACGTGCTCGCGATGTCCGGCCGCGCCGTCGAGGCCGCCGGCGACGTCGACACGCTGCTGCTCGACAAGACCGGCACGATCACGCTCGGCAACCGCCAGGCGACGGAGTTCCTGCCGATCCCCGGCGTCGACGCGCGCGACCTCGCCGACGCGGCGCAGCTGTCGTCGCTGTCGGATGAAACGCCCGAGGGCCGCTCCATCGTCGTGCTGGCGAAGGAGAAATACGGCATCCGCGGCCGCGAGATGTCGGGCCTCGCCGCCCACTTCATCCCCTTCACCGCCCAGACCCGCATCAGCGGCATCGACGTCGAAGGCTCCTCCATCCGCAAGGGCGCGGTCGACGCGGTGCTCGATTATGTCCGCGCCCGGAAGGGCATCCCGGCCGGCGCCGGCTCCGAGCGCGCCGCCGCCGCGGCGCTCCAGGCCATCGGCCCCGAGACCGCGCAGCAGCTCATGACCATCGCCGAAGGCATCGCCAAGTCCGGCGGCACGCCCTTGGCGGTCGCCAGGGACGGCCGGCTGCTCGGCGTCATCCACCTCAAGGACATCGTGAAAGGCGGCATCCGCGAGCGCTTCGCCGCGCTGCGCAAGATGGGCATCCGCACGGTGATGATCACCGGCGACAATCCCCTGACCGCCGCCGCCATCGCGGCGGAGTCGGGCGTCGACGATTTCATGGCCCAGGCGACGCCGGAGACCAAGCTCAAGCTCATCCGCGACGAGCAGGCCCAGGGCAAGCTGGTCGCGATGTGCGGCGACGGCACCAATGACGCGCCGGCGCTGGCCCAGGCCGATGTCGGTGCGGCGATGAACACCGGCACCATGGCGGCGCGCGAGGCCGGCAACATGGTCGACCTCGACAGCGATCCGACCAAGCTCATCGAGATCGTGGAGATCGGCAAGCAGCTCCTGATCACCCGCGGCGCGCTGACGACCTTTTCCATCGCCAACGACGTGGCGAAATATTTCGCCATCATCCCGGCGATGTTCGTCGCCTTCTATCCGCAGCTCCAGGCGCTCAACATCATGGGCCTGCATTCGCCGCAAAGCGCCATCCTCTCGGCGATCATCTTCAACGCGCTGATCATCATCGCGCTGATCCCGCTCGCCCTGCGCGGCGTCGCCTATCGCGCGGTGGGCGCGGCGGCGCTCCTGCGCCGCAACCTCCTGATCTACGGCATCGGCGGCATCGTCGTGCCCTTCGCCGGCATCAAGCTGATCGACATCCTCGTCACCTCCACCGGCCTCGCCTAAGGAGCGCCCCATGGTCCGCCAGATCCGTCCCGCCATTCTGATGATCGTCCTGATGACGATCCTGACCGGCCTCGCCTATCCCCTGGGCATGACCGGCCTCGCCCAGGCCCTCTTTCCCCACCAGGCGAATGGCAGCCTCGTCGTGGCGGGCGGCAAGGTCGTCGGCTCCGAGCTTCTCGGCCAGACCTTCGCCGGGCCGAAATATTTCCACGGCCGCCTCTCCGTCGCCGGCAATGGCTATGACGCCGCCAATTCCTCGGGCTCCAATCTCGGCCCCACGTCGAAGACGCTGATCAAGCGCGTGGCGGGCGACGCCGCGACCTTGCAGAAGGAGAATCCCGGCGTCCCCGTGCCGGTCGATCTGGTGACCTCCTCGGCCAGCGGCCTCGATCCCGACATCACGCCCGCCGGCGCCTATTTCCAGGTCCCGCGCATCGCCAGGGCGCGCCACCTTTCCGAGGATGCCGTGCGCAAGCTGGTCGCCGACCATATCGAGGGCCGCGTGCTGGGCCTGATCGGCGAGCCGCATGTCAACGTGCTGAAGCTCAACCTGGCGCTTGATGTGCTGGCCGGCAAATAGCCATTCCCTGCGCTTTGGGGTATATTGCGCCGAGAGGAACACCGAATGAACGATCTTCTTGCGCGTATCGCCATCGACCCGCGCGTCATGACCGGCAAGCCCGTCATCCGCGGCACGCGGATCACCGTGGAAGCGATCCTGGAACGCCTGTATGGCGGCATGACCGAGGCCGAAATCCGCGAGGATTTTCCCCATCTCGCCGCCGATGACATCAAGGCGGCGCAGCTCTATGCGCTGAAAGTCGTGAAGAACGAAGACATCTTCGTCGACTAGACGTGCCGGCGCTCCACTTTCTATTCGATGAGAACATCCCGCGCGCTCTGGGCGCCGTGGCCCGGGAAGAAGGCTTCGATGCGGCGTTTATCGTCGATCTGGAGCAGGGGATTTCCGATGCCGGTGCGCTGGCCCGGGCTGCCCAGGACCATCAGATCGTCGTGACCGAAGACACCGATTTCGGGCGTCTCGTTTTCGCGGACTCGTTGCGGGTGCCGGGTGTTGTCCTGATCCGGATTCCTCCCTGGAAACGGCTTGCCCGCGCGCAACGCTTTCGCTGGCTTCTGCAACAAGAGGCGCATCGCCTGTCCGGCAACTTCGTCGTACTGAGCGAGCATGCCTTGCGCCTGCGGTCCATTGCCGGTGAGTGACGCGCGCCCCTCTGCCGACCTCCTCCTTACGCAGGCGAAGAAGGAAGGCCGCGGCAAGCTCAAGATCTTCCTGGGCGCCGCGCCGGGCGTCGGCAAGACCTTCGAGATGCTCACCCAGGCGCGCCGGCGCCGGCTCGACGGCGTCGACGTCGTCATCGGCGTGGTCGAGACCCATGGCCGCGTCGACACCGACGCGCTGACCAAGGGCTTCGAGACCGTCCCCAAGAAACGCTCGCTCTACAAGGGCCGCGTGCTCTTCGAGATGGACCTCGACGCCGTCCTGCAACGCCGGCCGAAACTCGTCCTGGTGGACGAGCTGGCGCACACGAATGCCGAAGGCAGCCGCCATCCCAAGCGCTATCTCGACGTCGAGGAATTGCTGGCCGCCGGCATCGACGTCTACACCACGTTCAACATCCAGCACATCGAGAGCCTGAACGACGTCATCGCCCAGATCACCCGCATCCGGGTGCGCGAGACGGTGCCCGACGAAGTCCTCGACGAGGCCGACGAGATCGAGCTGGTCGATACCACCGCCGACGACCTGCTCCAGCGCCTGAAGGAGGGCAAGGTCTACGTCAAGGCGCAGGCCGAGCGGGCGCTGCGCCATTTCTTCTCGCCCGGCAATCTGACGGCGCTGCGCGAGCTCGCCCTGCGCAAGACCGCGCAGCGCGTCGATCGCGACATGACCGACTACATGCAGGCCCACGCCATCGCCGGGCCGTGGTCGGCCAGCGAGCACATCCTGGTCTGCGTCAACGAGCATCCTTCCGCCGCCGAATTGATGCGCCGGGCGCGCCGCCTCGCCGACAATCTCAAGGCGTCGTGGACAGCGCTCTATGTCGAAAGCTCCCGCCATCTCGGCCTGACGGACGTCGAGAAGGACCGCATCGCCGACACGCTGCGCCTCGTCCAGCGCCTCGGCGGCGCGGCTGTGACGCTGCCCGGCCGCGACATCGCGCAGGCGGTCCTCGACTACGCCCGCAAGAACAACGTCACCCAGATATTGATCGGCAAGTCCGAACGCTCGCGCTGGTTCGAGCTGCTGCACGGCTCGGTGGTGCGCGACCTGATGCGCGACAGCGGCGCGATCAGCATCACCGCGGTGCTCGCCGACGGCGCCCTCGTCGCGCCGAAATCCGTCAGGACGGTGCCGCGCGCCGATCCCGTCGCCTGGCGCGATTACGGCCTGAGCAGCCTGGGCGTCGGCATCACCGCCGGTTTCGCCTGGGGGTTGATCGCGGTCCTGCCGCAGGCGCTCGGCAGCATCGATCTTCTGTTCCTCGTCCCGGTCCTGTTGAGCGCCGTCTCGTTCGGCCTGCGCCCCGCGCTCTTCACGGCCTTCGTTTCCGGCCTCGCCTACAATTTCTTCTTCCTCGCGCCGCTCTATACGTTCACGATCGCCGACCCCAACAATTTCCTGTCCTTCGCCGTGCTCCTGCTGGTGGCGGTCACCGCCGGCAATCTCGGCGCGCGGGTGCGCGACCAGGCCGACCTCGCCTCGGCCCGCGCCGCCATCGCCAGCGAGCTTTACCGCTTCACCGGCAAGCTCGCGGCCATCGCGCGGCTGGACGACATCCTGTGGGCCGGCGCCTATCAGATTTCGTCCATGCTGAAAGCCAACGTCGTGATCCTCCTGCCGCACCGCAAAACCCGGCGTCTCGAGATCCGCGTCGGCTATCCGCCGGAGGACGAGCTCGACGCCCAGGACCTCGCGGCTGCGACCTGGTCGTGGGAGCACGGCAAGCCCGCCGGCCGCGATTCGGAGACGCTGCCGGGCACCAGGCGCCTCTTCCTGCCGATGCGCACCGGGGAGGGGCTGGTCGGCGTCATCGGCCTGCAGCGGGCGGACGAAGCGGCGCTGCTCGCGCCGGAGGAGCGCCGCCTCCTGGACTCGCTGATCGACCAGACGGCGCTCGCCATCGAGCGCTCCGAATTGGTCGAGCGGGTCGACGAGGCGCAGGTGCATCTGGAGGCCGACAAGCTGCGTGTCGCCATGCTGACCTCGCTGTCGCACGATCTGCGCACGCCGCTGGCCTCGATCCTGGGCGCGGCCACCACGCTGCTGACCGACCGCGAGCTGTACGACGCGGCGCAGACCCACGAGCTTCTCTCCACCATCCGCGACGAGGCGGAGCGGCTGGACCGCTTCGTCGGCAACCTCCTCGACATGTCGCGGCTCGAGGCCGGCGCCCTCGGCGTCAAGCCCGAGACCGCCGACGTGAAGGAGCTGGTGGATGTCGCGCGCAAACGCCTCGCCCGGCGCCTCGGCGCGCACCGCCTCGTCCTCGACATCCCGGGCGATCTGCCCGCGGTCCTGGTCGATCCCCTGCTGGTGGAGCAGGCGCTGGTGAACCTGCTCGACAATGCCGCGAAATATTCCTCCGAAGGCTCCGCCATCCGGGTCGCCGCCGCGGCGGCCGGCGACCGCGTGCGCGTCACGGTCGAAGACGAGGGGCCCGGCATCCCGCCCGAGGCGCTGCCGCATATCTTCGACAAGTTCTACCGCGCCAAGGCCGCCGACCGCCGGGTCGCCGGCACCGGCCTCGGCCTCGCGGTCGCGCGGGGCTTCGTGGAGGCGTTCGGCGGCGCGCTCGAGGCCGCCAATCGCGGCGATGGACACGGCGCGGTGCTCACCTTGTCGCTGCCCAAAGCGGAAACCCAATGACTCACAGACTGCCCCGCATTCTCATCGTCGACGACGAGCCGCAGATCCAGCGCTTCCTGCGCGCCGGCCTGCCGCCGCACGGCTACGAGTGCATCGAGGCGGCGACCGCCGCCGAGGCGGTCAAGCGCTTCGCCGGTGAGAAGCCCGACGCCGTCATCCTCGATCTCGGCCTCCCCGACCAGGACGGTTTCGCCGTCATCCAGAAGATCCGCGCCACCGCGCTGACCCCCATCGTGGTCCTGTCGGCGCGCAGCGACGTGGAGGGCAAGGTCAAGGCGCTGGAAATGGGCGCCGACGATTTCGTCACCAAGCCGTTCGACATGGCCGAACTGCTCGCGCGGCTGAGGGCGGCGCTGCGCCACGGCTTGCAGACGACCGGCGAGGCGCCGCTGTTCCACAGCGGCCGGCTCAGGGTCGATCTGGTCAAGCGCCATGTCTGGCTGGGCGAAGACGAAATCCATCTCTCGCCCAAGGAATACAGCCTGCTGCGCTTCCTCGTCGCCCATGCCGGCAAGGTGGTGACCCATCACCAGCTCCTGACCGAGGTCTGGGGACCCGCCCATGTCGAGGACGTGCAATATCTGCGCGTGCTGATGCGCCAGCTTCGTCAGAAGCTGGAGCCCGACAGCCTGCCGAACCTTCTCCTCACCGAGCCCGGCGTCGGCTACCGCCTCCAGCTCCTGCCGGCGGCGTTAAATCCCTGATGTCATGCCCGCGCAGGCGGGCATCCAGCGACTGGGCGCGCTGCTGCAACGGTCATCCCGCCTTGCTTGGACGCGGCACGCGGCAAGATTTGCTCCGGCCCCCGGCAGAATTTTCCCGGTGCTGGGCAATTCCTGCCGGGCAAGCGGCAGAAACTGCCTATTGAATGAAAAATATCTAAAATTTTAGGCGTCGGAATTGCCGACAAAACGCCTCGTAAAATGATCCTAAGAATTTCTGAATTCCGCCGCGGCACGACGCTTGCCAATTGCTCATCCGGGCGAAACGCCCCGAGCGATCCGCTCGTGTCCCAACCAGAAAGGGGGAAGTCATGTCTTTCAGCGTCAATACGAACACAGGCGCCCTTGTTGCCCTGCAATACCTCAACGCCACGCAGTCGCAGTTGAACACCGCCCAAGGCGCCATCAACAGCGGCCTCAAAGTGGCCTCCGCCCGCGACGACGGTTCGACCTACGCCATCGCGCAGAACCAGCGTGGCGCCGTCGCCGGCTACGCCGCGGTGACCGACAGCCTCAACCGCGCCACCTCGGCGGTCGATGTCGCCCTGTCCGCCGGTCAGTCGATCTCCGACCTCCTGATCCAGCTCAAGGCCAAGGCGCTCAGCGCCGCGGACTCCTCGCTGGATACCGCCAGCCGCCAGGCCCTGAACCAGGACTTCGTCGCGCTCCGCGATCAGATCACCACGATCGTGAAGAACGCCTCGTTCAACGGCACCAACCTGGTCGACGGCTCGACGACCCAGATCACGGCACTGTCCTCGGCCGACGGTTCGCGCCGCATCACGACCTCGGCGCAGAAGATGGCGCTGTCGGGCACGATCGTCACGCTCCGGTCGACCAACACGATCTCGACCCAGACCAAGGCCTCGACGCTGGTCGCCACCATCCAGGCGTCGCTCACCAACGTGAACTCCGCTCTCGCCAAGCTCTCCGCCGGCGCGAAGAAGTTCTCGATCCAGGCGACCTTCGCGCAGAAGCTGTCCGACACGCTGACGACCGGCATCGGCAACCTCGTCGACGCGAACATGGCGCAGGAAAGCGCCCTGCTGCAGTCCTTGCAGGTCAAGCAGCAGCTCGGCGTCCAGGCTCTGTCGATCGCCAACCAGGCGCCGCAGACGATCCTGTCGCTGTTCCGCTAACCGCCATCGGACATAGAACAAGGTTCTGGTGGGTGAACTATTGGGATGCCGGCGGACGTTGCGACTTTCGCCGGCATCCTTCTTTTTGAGATACGGCCGGGCTGCCGAGACGCCGCCGCCGGCCGCAGGCGGTTGTCCCGCGTCCGCCGTCAGGCCTTTCGCCTTCGCCGCGCCGGCTCGGCGACGCGTCCCAATCCGGCCTTCTTGGCGTATTGCGAGCGAAGCGCGGCATAGCTCTGCGCGACCATCGGATAGTCCGGCGGCAGCCCCCATTTCGCGCGATACGCCTCGGGCGTGAGCTGATACCGCGATCGCAGATAGCGTTTGAGCCTTCGCAGCTTCTTGCCGTCCTCCAGGCAGATGATGAAATCCTTGGTGACGGATTTCCGGATGAGGATCGCGCGCGCCTGGTCGGCCGTCGCATCGGATTTCGGCGGGGCGCCAAGCGCTCTCAGCGAGGCATGGACGCTTTTTATCAGCGGCTCCAGGTCCTCGGCCGTAAGGGCATTGCTGCGGACATAGGCCGCGACGATCCTTGCGACGAGTCGGAGCGATCTATCGGAATGCGACACCGAGACTTCCAGATCGGGCTGCCGCCTCGACAATCGCAGACAAGCTGTTCCAAAACAGTTCGAAATGAAGCCCGCTCGAAAGAATTCGGCGACTTGAAAATCCGAAGTAAATGACGGATTCAACTTGAAGTTGGCCGCGGCTTTCCTCGGTTCGTCCTTGCCGACGATTGTCCGCGAGAGGGGTTCGGATACCGGCGCAAACATCTCCCACCGTGTTGGACGGATAGACCGCCTTGTCCGGACCCGAACGGGGCGAAACGAGCGCTCGGATTGGGATCCGCGGCGCCATTGCGCCTGAGAAATATCTATTTTATAAAAACAAGAAGCCCCTCCGGCCGCAGGAAACGCGCGCCTATGGAGCGAGACGCCGAAGGCGACCGGTCGGACCAAGGCAAGAACGCAACGTAAGCTCCCTGGCTCTCTAGGCAATTGAGAGGCGTAAATTGGCGTATGTGATCGCGGCACCTTGCATAGCGGACTATTCCTGCGTCGAGGTCTGCCCCGTGGATTGCATTCACCCCGGGCCGACCGACGAAGGCTTCGACGATGCCGAGCAGATGTTCATCAACCCTGACGTTTGCGTAAATTGCGGCGCGTGCGTCGACGTCTGCCCCGTGCTCGCGATTTTTGAGGAGGGCTGCCTGCCTGCAAAGTGGAGGCACTACGCCAAAATCAATCGACGATATTTCGAGGCGCGTTGAGATGAGCACCGCTCCGGCATTTCGGGTTGCGATCGTCGGTGCCGGACCGGCCGGTCTCTACGCCGCCGCGCAATTGCTGGAGCGCCGGGACCTCAATATCGAGATTGATCTCTTCGAGCGGCTGGCCACGCCGTGGGGATTGGTGAGAGCCGGCGTGGCACCGGACCATCCGGAAAAGAAGCTCGTCATAGACCGCCAGTTCGATTTCTATTTGAGAAACGCCCGCGTCCGGTTCATCGGCAATGTGGAGATCGGACATGCGATCTCCCATGCCGAAATCGTCGAATGGTACGGCGCCGTCGTCTATGCCGTAGGCGCGACCGGCGATAATCGCATGGGCATCCCGGGCGAGGAGCTGCCGGGCTGCTGGTCGGCGCGCGAATTCGTGGGCTTCTACAATGGCCATCCCGACTACGCCCATCTCAAATTCGATCTGTCGTGCGACCGCGCGGTCGTTGTCGGCAACGGAAACGTCGCGCTCGACGTCGCGCGCATTCTCACCGCGCCGGTCCGAACCCTGGAAAAAACCGATATCGCCGACCATGCGCTGGATGCCTTGCGCGCCAGCGCCGTCAAGGAGGTCGTGGTGCTGGGCCGGCGGGGGCAATTCCAGGCGGCGTTCAACAATCCCGAACTCGAGGAACTCGAGCATCTTCACGAGGTCGACATCGTCGTGGAGAGTGGCGAACCTCCCGATCGTTCCGAAGTCGTTCTGCGCGATCTCGACTGGCAGACGCAGCGCAAAATAGAGACATTGAACCGGATCCGCTCGCGACCTCCCGGCAACCGCCCGAAACGCATCGTGCTTCGCTTTCTGACCTCTCCGTTGGAGATTCTGGGCACGGAAAAGGTCCAGCGGCTTCTGACGATGCGCAATGCGCTGGTACGCGGGCGAGACGGGCTTCACGCCCAAGCGGCGGGGCGGGAGGAATTTCTGGATACCGGCCTGATATTTCGTGCGATCGGTTATCGGGGTCTGCCCTTTCCGGGACTGCCGTTCGACGACAGACGCGGGGTGATCCGCAATTGCGAGGGCCGCGTCATGGACGACGGCGGCGTGCGCGCCGGGGTCTATGTGACAGGCTGGATAAAGCGGGGCTGCCGGGGAATCATCGGAAGCAACAAGAAGTGCGCCTCCGAGACAATCGGGCATCTTTTCGAAGATTGGGACGCCGGGCGCCTGACCCAAAAAGGCCTGACCAAGGACGCCGTCCTTTCGCGCATCGAGGCGCGAGGCGCATCGGTGGTCGATCTGGGCGGCTGGCTGGCCGTCGACCATGCGGAGCGGGAGAGCGGCCGAGCCCAGGGCCGCCCCCGCCGCAAGATAACGGATCGCGACATGCAACTGGCCTGCGCATTTTCCGAACCGTGACTTTGCGTGCGGAAGAGAGGGTAGTTCCCGTGGCTCATCAGAAATACACATTCTGCCGCATTTGCGAACCCGCCTGTCCGCTGGTCGCCGAATTCGACGATAACGAGACGCTGGTTCATCTGAGCCCCGATCTTGGGCATCCTTGCGGCGGCGTCGCTTGCCATAAGGGGCTGTCCTTTCTCGAGATTCACAACGATCCGGATCGGCTCAATTGGCCGCAAAAACGGACGAACCCGCGACGTGAGGCAAGAGGTGAATTCGTCGAAACCGACTGGGACAGCGCTCTGTCGGAAATCGGACGTCGGTTGAAGGCGCTGAGGAAGACATATGGGCCGAACAGCGTGGCGTTCTACTTCGGCAACGCCGCGGCGTTCAACGCGGCGGGGCTGGCGCAGATCGGCGAATTCCAGGATCGAATCGATACGAAGATGCGCTTTGGCGCCAACACGCAGGACGCGGCGTCCAAGGTAAGCGCGACTCAAGAGATATATGGCTCGTCCAGCTGCCTGATGACGCCGGATTTCTACAACACGCATTATCTGCTGTGCCTTGGCTCCAATCCCAAGGTCTCTCGCTGGACCACCATGTCCGCTCCGAACAACTACGATGTGGTGAAGGAAATTCACGCGCGCGGCGGCAAGGTCAGGTTCGTCAATCCCCGGAAGGTCGAGTCATCGACCTGCGAAACCGGTCCCACGCTGCTCATCAAGCCCGGAACGGACGTCTATTTCCTGGCGGCCGTCTTGAACGAGATCGAGGCGATGAACGGGTTCGACGACGGGGTGTTGTCGAAATACGGAAAAAACCTCGACGCGCTCAAACGCTTCATCGCCAAATATCCGCCGGAGAAGGCGGCGCGGGTCACGGGACTGGCGGCGGAGCAGATACGGGAAGTGGCCGCGGAGTTCGTGGCCGCGAAATCGGCGGTGGCCTTCGTCTCGACGGGCGTCAGCCAGAGCCGCCAAGGCACGCTCAGCTATTGGCTCGCCGAAATGATGAATTTCACGACAGGGAACCTGGGTCGGGACGGCGGCGCATATAAACCGACCGGTCTGATCAATCACTTTCCGCCGGCGTCGGCGCTCCAAACGATCGAGACCTCGCTCGGTCCTCTGTTTCTGCCCGATCCCGTGGGCTACTCGCTTCTTCCGGCCGTCCTGCTCGCGGATTTGATCGAGAACGGGGACATCCGCGCCCTCATAACCGTCGGCGGCAATCCGCTCCTCTCCGTCGGCGGCGAAGACCGCATGCGCCGCGCCTGCGAGACTCTGGACACCATGATAACCGTGGACATTTACCGGAGCGCAACGGCCGAAATTTCCGATTTCGTTCTGCCGGCCACGGATTGGCTCGAACGCGCGGACATCAATCTTCTGGGAAGCGGCATGCAGCCGATTCCCTTTGTGCAATATACCGATGCCATGACGCCGCCGGCGGCGGGACGCCGGAACGAATGGTGGATATTGGCACGGCTCGCGCAGGTCATCGGAGTGCCATCGCCGCTCGACGACCAGCCCGACAGCTCGAAACTGCTCGACAGCCTGCTGGCGGCAAGAGAATTGTCGATCGAGAAACTCCGCAAACAGGACCGGCACACGGTCGTCTTTCCCAAGGAACGTCGGGATATCGTTTACGAATGGTGTCTCCAGCATTCCGACGGGAAAATCGATTGCTGTCCCCCGTCGTTCGAAGCGGTCGGGCTTTTCGAGCGATGCCATGCCATCTTTTCGGAATTGGAACAGGAGCCGGCCGACACGCTCAAGCTGGTGTCCTTGCGGACGCCCTATATGCACAATTCGTGGTTCGCCAATTCCGAAAAGTTTCGCCGCGGCAAGCACGCGCAAAACCCCTTGAACATGTGCGAGTCCGACGCTTCGGCGAGAGCGCTGCACAATGGCGATCCCGTTCGGGTCTTCACGGAATTCGGCTCAATCGAAACGCAGATCTTCATCAACGATGATTTGCGGCCGGGCGTGGTGGCCATGAGCCATGGATTCGGCAACAAAAGGTCGTATGGATTGCAAGTCGCGCTCGAAAATCCGGGCGCGAACTACAACGCGTTGGTGCCGGTCGGGGCGGGGTCGTTCGAGCCGCTCAGCTATATGTCCTGGCTGAACGGCGTGCCCGTCAAGGTCGAAAAACTCCCACCCGTGTCCGCTCAAAAGGATGCGGACGAAGAGCCGGCCGAGCCTACGTCCCGCCGCCGTCGATATTGATCTTCTGCCCGTTCACATACGCGCTCGCTTCGGAAACCAGGAAGGTAACGACCGACGCGACGTCGTCGGGGACGCTTACGCGTCCGAACGGGGACTTGGCGTTCAATTGTGCGATGTCGGATATCCCGCTTGTCGCCTTTGCGAGGCGAGAACCCATTTCCGTCACGGTCAGGCTCGGCGCGACGATATTGGTGCGAATATTGTGCCCGCGCTCCTCCTTGGCGAGCGTCAGTGCGAGCGCCTCCATGGCGGCCTTCGCCATGTTATAGGGCGCGCCGTTGGCCGAATTCTTCAAGGTCGCGATGCTGGAGATCATGACGATGTCGCCGCGCGCCCGCTTGCGCATATGCGGCAGTGCCAGCTTGCTCAAATAGTACGGCGCGATGGCATGAACGCGGATCACGCGTTCCATTTCTTCCGGATCGGTGTCGGCGACGGTATGGCCGCGGCTGGCGATGCCGGCATTGTTGACAAGGATGTCGATATGGCCAAAATCCCGTACGACATCGGCGACCATCCGGGCGTCATCCGCGAGGTCTTCGACGGAAGCGCAGTAGCTTTTCGCTTTCCGGTCGAGCTTGGCGATCGCGGCAATGACCTCCGCCGCCGAGTCCTTGTCGCGGCGATAGTTGACCGCCACGGATGCACCGGCTTTCGCCAACGACAAGGCGATAGCGCGCCCGATGCCGCGGCCGCCGCCGGTGACCAGTGCGACGCGGTCGCGAAGATTGATGTCCATTTCGTTGCCTCCCTTGTGACTGCAAACCGGCACGGCGGAGCTGCGAAATCGGATTCGCGCCGTGGCGATTGACATTCGTTCTGTAGAATGGATATACGATAACTGCAATAACGGCGGGCGACGCGCCGCGAATTTTCGAGGCGGCACACGGGGTCTGCTGGAAGCGTGCGCGCTACGGCGCATGGCAACAACACACATATCGGGGCGGCATAAGTGATCGCAGAGGCAACCGTGGAACAGATGCGAGACGTGCTTGTCGCGCAGCGACGGGCTTTTATGGCCGAAGGGCCGGTCGCGGCCGCAACGCGCAAGGATCGAATTCGGCGCGTCATCGACATGCTCGTATCGCACGAGCGTCGCCTCTGCGATGCGATGTCGGACGATTTCGGATACCGGCCTGTAACGATGTCGCGCTTCGCCGACATCGCCTCCGCGCTCAAGGCCCTTAAGCATGCGCGGGAAAATCTGGATCGCTGGATGCGCGACGATGTCAGGGATCTCTCCGCGCCGTACCCCGCCCTGGGCGCGAAGGGTTATGTCCGCCATCAGCCGAAAGGTGTCGTGGGAAATATCAGTCCGTGGAATTTTCCCGTCAGCCTGGCGCTCGCGCCCTTGGCCGGGATATTCGCCGCCGGCAATCGCGCGATGATAAAGCCCTCGGAGTTCACGCCCGCGACGTCGGAGCTGCTGCGCGAGCTTGTGGCGTCGGCGTTCGACAAGGACGAACTTGCGGTATTTCCCGGCGGCCCCGAGGTTGGCCGGGCGTTCGCCGGACTGCCGTTCGACCATCTGCTCTTCACGGGTGCGACCGAAATAGGACGGCACGTCCTGCGCGCCGCCGCCGAAAATCTGGTTCCCGTGACGCTCGAGCTGGGAGGCAAGTCTCCGGTCATCATCGGCCGGTCGGCGGATCTGCACCAGGCGGCGGATCGGATCGTCCTCGGCAAGATGCTCAACGCCGGCCAGATCTGTCTGGCGCCGGACTATGTGCTGGTTTCGGAGGAGGCGCGGGACGATATCGTCGATGCGATAAAGGTCTCCGTCGCCAATACGTATCCTTCCGCCGAAGCCAACAAGGACTACGCGGCGATCATCAATGACCGCCATCGGGCGAGATTGGACGGGCTGGTTGCCGACGCGCGCGCAAAAGGCGCCGAGGTCATCGATGTGAATGGCGGAAATCAGGACCGTACTGCCGGCATCAAGCGACCGTTGACGTTGCTCTGCAACGTGAACGACGAGATGAGAGTGATGCGGGAGGAGATTTTCGGACCGATCCTGCCGATCCTCACATATAGGAACGTCGAAGAGGCCATCAGCTATGTCAATGAGAGGCCCCGGCCGCTCGGCCTATATTATTTTGGCGGCGACGCGGCTGAAGAAGAATTGGTGCTCCAAAATACGACGTCGGGCGGCGTCACGATAAATGACGTCCTGCAGCACGTCGCACACGAAGAGCTGCCTTTTGGAGGGATCGGGCCTTCCGGCATGGGCGTTTACCACGGCGAAGACGGCTTTCGAACCTTCAGCCACGCACGCACCGTGTATCGGCAGACATTGCAGGACCTGGCGGGGATGGCCGGCACGCGACCGCCTTATGGAGAAGTGCTCGATAGGACGTTGGCCGCGAACATAGTTCGATAAGGGACGGCGGCAACAGCGGCGGCCCGTGGACGGCGATCTACTCGCCGCCGTTGCGCGTTGGATGCGAACCGGGCAGGTCCTAGTGCAAGAGAGCGGCCGTCGACCGTGCCGCTTCGAGAAGGTCCTTTCGGAGGGGCGCCAGCATTTTTTCCGACATATTGTGCTCGAAGCCGATGATGGCAATTCCTCGCACGGCTTTGTCCGGACCCTGCGGAAGCAATGTCGACATGATGACGATGCCGCGAATGTAGTTGCTTCGATCGGTGGCCACGCCCTCGCGACGGGCGCGCTCCACCTCGGAGTACCAGTCTTCGAAGTTCGGTGCGCGTTCCCAGTGCAGCCTGTCAAATCGCTTTTTCAGTTCTGCCCGCGACAGTCCGGACGCAGCCGCCACGCAGCGTCCGGTCGCGCTGATGAATGCAGGAAAGCGGCTTCCGACATTCACATGCAGGCTTACGAATGTGTCCGAACGGGCGATCCCAACCACGACCATACGTTCGCGGCTATCCAGCTCGACGGCAACAGCCGTGACCCGGTGCTTCGCGGACAATTCCTCCAATGCCGGCTGAACAACCCGGGGATATTGGCTGCTGGCCATCGCGTCGCGCACCAGCGTCAGAAGACCCACGCCGGTCCGGTAGGTCTTCTTTTCAGAATCGAAGGAGATAAACCCTTCGTCGACAAGTGCCCGCAGGACGTGAAAACATGTGCTGGGCACCAGGCCGACGCGACGCGCGATTTCGCTCACGCCCAAGCCCGTCCGCTGGCTTGCGAGCAACCGCAACACGCTTGCCGCGCGAGAGACGGCCGGGGCGCGGTTGCTGCCTTCGGCCTGATCGTCGTCGTGCGCGTTAGCAACATCGGCTTTAGCCGTGCCGGCCATTCATAGCTCCTGGTCCAGATCCGATCACGAAGGTTTGCCATTTTATCTATCGAAAGACAAATTCTATTTATGAAATGACTATTCCTCTTATGCAACGCATATGTTAGGCTGTATCATTGGTTTGGAGAACGAAGCGAATGCCCCGGCTTACCGATTTCACAAGCTACGCAGATGCCCAGAAGTATTACTCGAAGGCTGCCGTCTGGAAACTGTTCGATGGTACCAAGGAAACATTCAATATTACAAAGGAATGTATCGACCGCCACGCGAACGATGACTCGCGCGTGGCCGTGAGAATTGCGTACAGCGACGGCAGGCGCGACCACTTGACGTATTCGCGGTTGATGACGCGGTCCGCGCAATTTTCGCATTGGCTTGCGGACAAAGGCATCCGTGCGGGCGATCGGGTGGCCTTCATGCTGGATCCGTCCGAGGCCTTTTATATAAGCCTTTTTGGCACGATGCGGGCAGGTGCGATCGGCGTTCCGCTCTTCACGCTCTTCGGTCCCGATGGGCTTCGGCTTCGTGTCGACGACTGCCGCCCGAGGCTTTTGATCGTCGCGCCGGAGAAGGCCCAAATGGCGCGGGAAGCGACCGACGTCGAAGTCGTGGAGGCCGATACGGAGTTTCTGCGTTCGCTTGACCGTTTTCCTGCCAGTTACGATAGCGGCACCAGGGCGGCAGATACGGCCATTCTTCAATACACGTCGGGCACCACGCGCGAATTGCCGGCGGCGGTCGCGCATTCGCACGGCTCCTTGGTGGTGCTGATGGCGGCGGCGCTGTACGGGAGCGGGATTCGGCCGGGCGACGCCTTCTTCTGCCCGTCATCGCCCGCGTGGGGGCATGGCCTTTGGCATGGAACGCTGGCGCCGCTCGCCTTGGGCGTGACAACGGGCACGCTTTCGGGAAAGTTCGACGCGAGCAACCTGGTGTCCGCGCTGAAGGAATTTCGGGTCACCAATCTTTCGGCCGCCGCGACACACTATCGTATGATGAAGCTCGCCGGATCGCTCGATCCGTCGGAATTCGTCCTCGAAAAGATTTCCTATACCGGCGAACCCATAGACAGCTCCACATTGGACTTCGTGGAGAACACGTTCGGCATCCTGGCGTGCAGCATGTATGGCACGACGGAAATCGGCGTGGTGCTGGTGAACTATCCCGGAGCCGACGATTTCGAAGTGAAACGGGGATCGTTGGGCAAGCCGGTACCGGGCATCCGGCTCGAGGTCCGCACGGCGCAGGGTACGCCGTCGCCTTGCAACGAGGTCGGCGAACTCTTCCTCGAGCGCCGCGGAACGTGGCTTTCGACCAAGGATCTCTCGACCGTCGATAGCGACGGATATTTCTTTCACGCGGGCCGGGCGGACGACGTCATAATCTCCGCCGGCTGGACGATGAGTGCCGCCGAAATCGAAAATGTCCTGATGAAGCATGACGATGTGCGCGAAGCTGCCGTCATCGGCGTGCCGGACAGCACGAGAGGCCAGATCGTGAAGGCGTTCGTCGTGGCAAAGCGAGCCACAAGCGCGGAATTCATAAAGGAGCTTCAGGATTTTACCCGCAAGCATCTCAGCCAGCATGAATATCCTCGGCAGATCGTGATAACCGACGAATTGCCGAAGACGCCGGCAGGAAAGATCAATCGAAAGATCTTGCGCGACCGGGAAAAGGCTTCGCCGGCTGCGCCCCCCTCCGAATTGGCAAGAGCCGCCATCGGGGCATAGGCGGTCGAGGCCGTGCCGGCCACAGCCCGGCCACGGCACGCGCGAACGCGCAACAACTCCGGGGAATTTGATGGATCTCGCGCTTTCGAAGGAGGATGAGGCCTTTCGGGACGAGGTGCGTCAATTCCTGGAACAAAATCTCAGCCGGGAAATTCGAGACAAGACGGCGCGGATGACGAGCGTCTATGCGGACGTCGAGCTCATGCGCAGTTGGCACGCAAGGCTCTACGAAAGGGGATGGGTGGCGCCGGCCTGGCCTCGGGAATATGGCGGCTGCGGCTGGTCCGTTGTTCGTCGCTACATCTTTGCGGCTGAGCTGGCGCAGGCCGGCGCGCCTCCCATCTCCGCCATGGGAGTCAAAATGTGCGGGCCCGCGATCATTCGATTCGGCACAGCCGAGCAGAAGAGCGCAAATCTTCCGCGGATTATTTCCGGGCAGGATTTTTGGTGTCAGGGGTATTCCGAACCCGGAGCCGGATCCGACTTGGCGAGTTTGCAGATGAAGGCGGAGCCGGACGGCGACTCGCTGATCTGCACCGGCGAGAAAATTTGGACGACGCATGCGCAATACGCAAACAAGATGTTTTGCCTGGTGCGCACCTCGCGCGGACCGAAAGTCCAGAACGGAATCACGTTTCTTCTCGTGGACATGGATACCGATGGGATCGCGGTAGAACCGATATGGTCGCTGACCGGTGAACACATTCAAAATAGGGTCCATTTCGCAAATGTCCGCGTGCCGAAAGCGAACGTGGTTGGCGAGATCGACGGCGGTTGGACGGTGGCCAAATATCTCCTGGAGTTCGAACGAGGCGGCTCGACGTTTGGGCCAAGTTTGCGGGCGCGGCTAAAGACCCTCAAGGCCATTGCGGGCTCCGAGCCGGATGGCTCGGGTCATAGGCTTTCGGACGAACCCTGGTTTGCGCAAAGGCTTGCCGCATTGGAAGTTGAGGTCGAAGCTTTGGAACTCACCGAGCTGAGAGTGATGTCGGCGCTGAGTCGGGGGCAGTCGCCGGGACACGGGTCTTCGCTGCAAAAGCTCCTGGGAACCGAATTGGCGCAGGTGCTGACGGAGCTGACGGTTTCGGTCATGGCATACTATTCGGCTACGCATCAGCCTTGCGCGACGCGACCGGGTGGACCGGTTCTTCCATATCTCACCGGGCTGGCCGCGAATGCTCCAGTCGGCCCGGAACATTCATGGACAGCCGGCGTCCGATATTTCAACGAGCGGGCCGGTACGATCTACGCCGGCTCTTCCGAAATACAGCGGAACATATTGGCGAAGTCGGCGCTGGACCTCTGACGCGCGGCCGGCGCCTTAAGGCAGGTTCGCGTCAACCCGATTTAAGGTCGCCGCACCCCTGAGAATATTGCATTTGCATCGTTGCCACGTTCAGGGCGACCTTCTGCCAGTCGTGAAAGCCATCCGTGTCGTCGGCGTGCAGCAGGCTCATTCCCCAGCTGACCGCTATCCAATAGGCGTGCTGCTCGTATCGCATCACGAGCGCGCCGGCGGCGTCGGTGACGTCCTGGGCGGTCATTGCCCGGCCTTTCGGGCTGATGGATTTGCAGAATGCCGCGAGCGCTTGGAATTCGGTGGTGTCGGCCGACATTTTAGCTAGTCCATCAATAGC
Organism: Rhizomicrobium sp.; assembly: GCA_037200985.1. Taxonomy (NCBI): domain Bacteria; kingdom Pseudomonadati; phylum Pseudomonadota; class Alphaproteobacteria; order Micropepsales; family Micropepsaceae; genus Rhizomicrobium; species Rhizomicrobium sp. The sequence goes on along the minus strand of JBBCGJ010000001.1, from coordinate 2,047,937 downwards.
ACTGCTTTGATGCAGTCGCCGCGCGCCTGATCGGCAACGGCACGGTTGATGTCGTTGAACGGATAGGTCCGGACGAGCCTGTCGATCGGCAGTCTGCCCTCGCGATAGAAGGAGATCATTTCGGGGATGGAGATGCTCGGGTCGCTGTCGCCCTCAATGATTCCCTTGATGCTATGTCCGAAGGTTATGAGGTTGTTGAGTTCGCCGGGCAGAGTCGCTCCGCGCGGAAAGATGCCGACCAGGCCGAGCGTGGCTTGGGATCCAAGTGTCTGCAAGGCTCGCTCGATAAGCGACGGCGAACCTGTCGTGTCCAGGACGAAGTCGACGCCGGTGCCGTGGATCGCCTTGATCGCGCGCCCCAGATCGTCCGTATATGCCGGGCCCAGCGCATGGGTCGCTCCCAGTTCGAGGGCCAGTTCGCGCCTTTGCCGAAAGGGTTCCAGCACGATGATGGGGCTGCAACCTTGGATCGCTGCGGCCATCACCGCGCTAAGTCCGACCGGTCCGCAGCCTAGGATCAGGATCGACGAACCCGCGGGGCACGCCAGAGAGCGCCGTACGGCGCCGAAGCCTGTCTGAACCCCGCATCCCAGCGGACCCATGAGCTCCAACGGCAAGTCGGCCGGAATCTTTACGACATTTCTCTCATAGGCCAGGCAATGCGTGGCGAAAGACGATTGGCCGAAGAAATTGCTGGCCACGTCGGATTGTGCGGCGTGGAGGGCCATGGAGCCGTCCGGCCTTCGGCCGGCGTAGTTCAGCTGCGGCATGGAACGGCAATAAGCAGGGCTCCCAGCGACGCATCGATCGCACGTGCCGCACGAGCGAAATGTGAGAGCGACGTGATCGCCAACCGAGAACGCGGCCGAGACCGCCGAGCCGGTCGCCATGATGGTCCCCGCTGCTTCGTGGCCGAAGACCGCGGGCAAAGCGATCGCTTCGCGTGTTTTAAAGACGATATCGGTGTGGCAAATACCGACCGCGGCCACGCGAACGAGGATCTCGTCGTCTCTGGGCGCATCGATCTCCAGGCGTTCGATGGAAAAATCGCCGTCTGGTGTGCGCGCTACGGCGGCGGAAACGATCATCCTGGCAACGTCATGGTGTCATTTCTTTAGTAGATCAATTTTTTCATATTGACAATAACGGCGGCGGACGTCTAGTGGGACTGACAGCAACGAAGGGCCATCTATGTCGGTCGGCATTTCAGCGTGGGGCGCCTATGTACCTCGCCGCAGACTAGCAAGAACCTCGATCAGAGATGCGCATGCTTGGATGGGGTCGTCCTTGGCATCGCTGGCGAAAGGCCAGCGCGCTTATTGCAACTGGGACGAAGATGCCACGACAATGGGTGTCGAAGCCGCGCGTCTCTGTCTGGGAAGCCGGACGCGCGCGTCAACAGAGCGGCTCGCCTTCTGCACCACGACATCGTCGTTTGCCGATGTATCTGCCGCCATCACGTCGGCAATCGCGTTGGGATTGGCACCCGAGCTCGAGGTGTTGGATTTGGGCGGCTCCCACCGGGCGGGGCTCGCGGGTCTTGCCAATGCCTTCGGCTCTCCCGGTCGACAGAATCTCGTCATTGCCAGCGAGAGACTTCGCGCGAGGCCCGCCAGCGCACAGGAAATGCAATACGGCGCTGGCGCGGCCGCCTTCCTGGTCTCGGACAAGAACATTGCCGCCGAATTCATCGGCTATGCATCCCGGTCGGCGCTCTTCATTGAGCGCTTCCGCGCCACCGAAAACAATCATGACTATGGTTGGGAGGAGCGTTGGGTTCGCGATGAGGGTTATCTGAAGCTTGGCGTCGCCGTCATACGGGAGGCATTGGCCAAGGCGCACGTAAAGCCTTCTCAGGTCGCGAAATTCGTCTTTTCCACTGTGTCCGCGGGGGCCGCCGCACCGGTGGCGCGGGCGTTGGGGATTCCGCCGGAGGCGATAGCGGATCCGTTGTTCGACAATTGTGGCTTCACGGGCGCTGCCCATCCGCTATTGATGCTGACCGATGCCCTGGACAAGGCGGCGCCCGGGGACGTTCTCGTCGTCGCAAGCTTTTCCGAAGGCGGGGAGGTGGTTATCCTGCGCGCGACCGAACGATTGGGCGAAGGGCGTCCGCCGCGTTCGCTCGCCGACACTCTGAAGGCCGGCGTTGTCGACAGTTCCTATCTTCGCATGGCGTCCTCATATGAAGAGATCGATCCGGACTGGGGCATGCGCGCCGAACGCGACACCAAGACGGCGCTCACGGAGCAGTATCGCTCCGCCGAACAGATATATGGATTTGAGGCGGGCAAATGTGGCTCCTGCGGGGCCGTTCAATTCCCGCAACTCGCTTTTTGCGTGAATTGCGCCGCGTCCTCGAAGGACTTTCGGCCCGTGCCGCTCGCGGATGAGGCGGCCAAAATCCTCACCTACACCGCGGATAGTCTCACTTATCATCCGTCGCCGCCGCTCTATGTCGGCTTCGCCCAGTTCGACAACGGCGCCCGCGTGCTGATGGAGTTCGTCGACGTCAATCCGGAAACGTTGGCCGTAGGGATGCCGCTGACGTTTCGCTTTCGAATAAAGGAGCGGGACAAGCAGCGCGGCTACATCCGGTATTTCTGGAAAGCCGCGCCGACCGCCTAGGAGATGAAGATGGCCACGGGGATCAAGGACAAGGTCGCTATTCTGGGCATGGGATGCTCGGTGTTCGGCGAGCGTTGGGATACGGGCAGCGATCTCCTGATGGCGGAAGCCTTCGACGAAGCGCTCCAAGACGCCGGCGTCGAACGGGCCCAGATCGAGGCGGCCTGGTATGGCTGCTGTTTCGATCGGATAAATGTGGGGAACTCGGCGATCCCCGCGGCAACCGCGCTTCGGCTCGACGGCATTCCCGTCAGCCGGCTGGAGAATATGTGCGCGACGGGAACGGAAGCGGTGCGGAGCGCCGCCTATGCGGTCGCTTCGGGGGCGGTGGATATCGCGCTCGCGGTAGGCGTCGAAAAGCTCAAGGACACCGGCTATGGCGGTTTGCCCGTCCAGACAAAAGGGACGTTCAACGATATGTGGCTGCCGATGGCTTCGGCGCCGGCCGGGTTCGCGCAACTGGCAAGCGGGTATCGGGCCAGATACGGCTTCCCCAGGGACGACCTCAAACGCGCACTCGCGCACGTCTCCTGGAAGAGCCACCAAAACGGCGTCCACTCGCCGAAAGCCCATCTTCGAAAAGCGGTCCCTATGGACACAATTTTGAATGCGCCGATGATCGCCGAGCCCCTGGGCTTGTTCGACTGTTGCGGCGTTTCGGACGGCGCGGCCGCCGCCATCGTCACGACTCCCGAGATCGCGCGCAGTCTCGGCAAGAAGGAGCTGGTTACCCTGAAAGCAGTGCAGCTGTCGGTTTCGAGCGGCAGGGAATCGAGCGCCAATGACTGGGACGGCAGCCATGTGCGCAACACGAGGAATGCCGCGAGGCGGGCTTATGCAGAGGCGGGCATCCGCGACCCCAAAGCGCAGCTTGGCCTGGTCGAAGTGCACGACTGTTTCTCGATCACCGAACTGGTCACGATGGAAGATCTCTTCCTTTCCGAGGAGGGACGCGCTGTGGCGGATGTACTGGATGGAAAGTTCGACCGGGACGGCAGCCTGCCATGTCAGATCGACGGCGGTCTGAAATGCTTCGGACATCCCATCGGCGCCTCCGGCATCCGGATGATGTACGAGGTCTACAACCAATTGCTCGGCCGGGCCGGGGAGCGCCAACTCAAAAACGTCAGCCTCGGTCTCACCCACAATCTCGGAGGCGTTCCTTATTTGGGCGTAGCAGCCGTGTCGGTGCTTGGCCTCCACTAGCGATAAGAGAGCGCATACTCGGTCGCACGCGGCTTCGACCCGTGGGATAGGGGAGAAACGGTTCGCGGTTTGCGATGGCCGTCGACGAACGGCAAGCCTTAAGCCGCACCGACCTCTTTAGGCGAACGAAAATTCGCCACGGTCGAGGCACACGATATTCCGCTCCAGGACTCGCGCACGAAAACGAACCCCGCCGGGCGCCTCGCTGAACTCGAGCTGGATCGTTTCCCCCGGCAAGACCGGCTGGCTGAAGCGGACAAACATCGACCTGACCCTCGACGGCTCGCCATCGCAGACGGCATTGATAAGTCCCCGGCAGGCGAATCCCATGGTGCAGAGCCCATGAAGAATGGGCCGATCGAAGCCGGCTTTCGCCGCCGCCGCCGGATCGATATGGATCGGATTATAGTCGCCGTTGAGACGATATAGGATGGCCTGGCGCGGAAGCGTCGGCAGAACGACCGTTTTGTCGAGCGCGTCGCCGAGTGCGCTGGGCGGCGTCAGGCGCTCGCCAAAACTGCCGCAGCCGCCATCCGATCTTAGGAAATAGGTCGACCGGACGGTGCAAATCGGCAGTTCGGTCTGGGCGTCGACGATCCGCTTCTCGAAGAAAATCGTCGCGCCGCGATCCTTGCCCTTGTCCTCGACGCCGATGACCCGAAATTGCCCCTTTACGCTCCCCTCCGCCTTCAAGGGGCGATGAACCTCGATGCTTTGCTCGCCGTGAAGGAGCCTCAGCCAATCGATCTCCAGCGCCGGGTCTTGAAGCCAAAAACCCGGATAGGCGAGCACGGAGGCGATCGTGGGGATTGGCGCCAGGTCGCGCTCGTAGACGTATTTGAGCTCGCCTCGGTCCGTCGGATCGGCGCCGGCGCCCACGCCTACCGCGTACAGCATGACGTCCTTGGCGGTATAGGCTTGAAGCACGTCGGGGAAGACCTTTTGAGTCAAGCGTTCCAAATGCATCTTCCCGATTTCCCGTCCGGCGGCCGCGATATTGCCTATATAGAACGCTCATACGATATTGACAACGCCGATACGGACCCTTAGCAGCTAGTAGCCGAGGCATTCAAGCTTGTGACGGGACTTTCAATGGCGATTGCGACACAGACCGCGGAGCAACGGACTTTTCCGAAGATTACCGACGAAGGGTTGGCCGATTTGCGTCGCCGGATCGGCGCCAAGATCACCGACACCGTGGAGCCTTGGTGCTACGAGGCGACGAGGGACAACATCCGCCACTACGCGCACGGCATCGGCGACGACAACCCGCTTTGGTGCGATCCTGAATACGCGGAGCAGACGCAGCACAGCGGCATCATCGCGCCGCCGTCGTTTCTCTTCGCATGCAATCGCATCGTAAGCGGCTATTGCGGCGGCTTGCCCGGCGTCCACGCCATGTGGGCGGGCGCGGAATGGGAGTGGTTTCGTCCGATCCGCCGAAACGATGTCATCCATTCCGAGGCGTATCTGAAGGATCTCATCGAGCACCAGACTCGATTTGCCGGCCGCGCGGTCCAGCAGATCTATCACGTGGAATTCTCCAACCAGAACGGCGAGAAGCTGGCGGCGGCGGACAGTTGGGTCTTCCGCACCGAGCGCGATGCCGCGCGCGAAAGCGGTACAAAATACTCGGAAGTGAAGAGCAGGGGCCACAAGGTCTATTCGGACGCCGAATTGGCGGAGATCTACGGCAAGTACGAGAATGAGCACGTCCAGGGCCCACGGCCGCGTTGGTTCGAAGACGTGAATGTGGGAGACGAACTCCCGACCGTCGTCAAAGGTCCAATGACCGTCACGGGGTTCATCGCCTATGCGCAGGGCTGGGGCGGCCTCTACATACGGGCGAACAAGCTGGCTTGGCGCCTCATCGACAAGCATCCGGGAATCGGCATCAAGAACAAATTCGGCGTGCCCGACTGCCCCGAGCGCGTGCATTGGGAAAACGATTTCGCGCTCGAAGTCGGTGCGCCGGGCGCCTACGATTATGGTCCCGAGAGAACGTCGTGGATGCTGCATCATCTGACCAACTGGTGCGGCGATGACGGGTTCGTTCGCGCGTCGAAGACGCAGATCCGTCGCCACAATCCGGAGGGCGACACCCTTCTCATAAGCGGCCGCGTCACCAAAAAGAACATCGTCGGCGGAGAGTCCATCGTCGAGGTGTCGCAGGAGGCCCGCAATCAGGACGGCGAGTTGTCGGTGGTGGGCGCCGGCAGAGTGCGCCTGCCGCGGCGGTCGGCCTGAACGTCGAATTGGCATCGGCTTTAATTGGCGAGGGGTTCATGACTGGCAATTTGCTGACCGGCAAGGTGGTTCTGGTGACGGGAGCGGGTCAGGGCATCGGCGCGGGCATCGCAAAGTTGGCCGCGAGCAGAGGCGCGAAGGTGGTCGTAAACGACCTGGGCGCATCGCCGTTCGGCGAAGGCTCCGATACCACGCCGGCGGAAAAAGTCGTCGCCGAGATACGTGCGGACGGCGGCGAGGCGGTGGCGAGTTTTTATAGCATCGCCTCCTGGGATACGGCTCAGCGCATCGTTGCCGATGCGATTAAGGCGTTCGGTCGAATCGACGTCGTCGTCAACAACGCCGGCGTGCTGCGCGATAAAATGTTTCACAAGATGGAAGAGTCCGATTGGCAGACCGTCGTGGACGTCAACCTGGCCGGCTATTTCTACGTTTCGCGGGCCGCCGCGAACGTCTTCAAGGAACAGGCGAGCGGCTGCTTTGTGCATATGACCTCGACATCCGGGCTGATCGGAAATTTCGGGCAGGTCAATTACGGCGCGGCAAAGATGGGCGTCGCCGGCCTTTCCAAGTGCATCGCGCTCGACATGTCCCGCTTCAACGTTCGGTCGAACTGTATCGCGCCCTTCGCCTTCACGCGGATGACCGGCACGATTCCGGCCGACACGGAGGAAAACCGGCGGCGTCTGAATGTGCTTCAGCAGATGTCGGCCGAAAAGATCGCGCCATTCGCCGTCAGCCTGATGGCCGACGCGGCGAAAGACGTGACGGGCCAGATTTTTGGCGTGCGAAAGAACGAGATCGTGCTCTTCACGCAGCCGCGTCCGCTCCGGACAACCCAGACCAGTGACGGATGGACCCCGGAGACCTGCATCGAAACGGCGTTACCGGCTCTGCGCCCGTCGATGTACAAATTGGACCGTTCTTCCGACGTCTTTGCCTGGGACCCGTTCTAGGCGCGGCGAAGGCGCCGTCCTGGTTGTTGGAGATCCGAAATTGATTCCCAGAACGCTGTTCTCCGAAAGCCATGAGATATTCCGCGCCAGCGTGCGTCGCTTCGTCGAAACGTCCCTGGTGCCGCATCACCGCCAGTGGGAGCGAGACGGGATCGTGCCAAGGAGCGTCTGGCGCGAAGCCGGCGGGCATGGCCTGCTTTGCTGCAACGTCCCGGAAGAATATGGGGGCGCCGGCGCCGATTGGCTTCACAACGTCGTCGTGATCGAGGAGCTGGCAAGGGCCGGCGTGTCGGGCCCGGGCTCCGGATTCATGGTGCACTCCGAGATGGCCGCGGCCTATCTGATGAATTTCGGCTCCGAGACGGCGAAGCGCTTGTATCTTCCCCGGATGGTGAGCGGCGAGATGATCGGGGCGATCGCACTCACCGAACCGGATGCCGGCAGCGATCTGAAGTCGATCAAGACGCGCGCCCGGCTTGAGAAGAATGACGAGTACGAGATCAGCGGGCAAAAGCTCTATATCTCGAACGGCCACAACGCCGATTTGGTGGTGGTTGCGTGCAAGACGGATCCTGACAAGGGCGCGAAGGGCGTATCTCTGATCGTGGTGGAGACCGATCAGCCGGGATTCAAAAGGGGGCGCAAGCTCGAAAAGTTGGGCTTGCACGCGCAGGACACGTCCGAGCTGTTTTTCGACGCGGTGAGAGCACCGGCGCGCAACTTGCTGGGCCGGGAAGGCGCGGGCTTTGGAATGCTGATGTCCAAGCTCGTTCAGGAGCGTCTCGTGCAGGCAATTCGGAGCGTGCGCGCGGCCGAGGCGATCATCGATTGGACGATCGACTACACCAAGCAGCGCAAGGCGTTCGGGCATACGCTGGCGGACTTTCAAAACACGCAGTTCAAACTGGCCGAGCTGACCGCCGATACGTCGTGCACGCGGGCCTTCGTCGATCGCTGTGTCGCCGTATTCATGGCAGGCGAACTTTCGGCGGTCGATGCCGCGCAGGTCAAGATGGTGGCGGCCAATCTGCAATGTCGCGTCGCCGACGAATGCCTGCAGTTCTTTGGCGGGTTCGGATACGTTTTCGAACTGCCGATCGCGCGGGCTTTTGTCGACGCGCGAGTTGCGAAAATCGCGGGCGGCGCGATCGAGGTGATGAAACAGATCATCAGCCGCGAGATCTTCTCGTCGCACGTCGGCTGATATTCGACTTGTAAAACATATATTCTCCTTGTAGAAATCATCATGTCTTGGAGTTGCGCACTCCTGTGCCCGCCTTCGCGGATTTTCGATCGCCGAGGCGCTTCGAGACGCTCCCTAACTTGGGCCGCCCTTGGGCGGCCTTTCCTTTTGTTGGACGCCGCGAATCCGCGTCGGCGATGTCACTGTTCACGCCGATTGTTCGCAGCTCGGAAAGGCGGGCTCCGCAGCGGTCGTCAGGTCGCGAACGATGCCGATCGCATGGTGCGGCGATGGTTGACCGTTCTATCAGAAGAATGTATATTTCATATAATCACCGATAAAAAGCCTTTGGGAGGCGATAGTCATGGAATTCGATCTCATCATCCAGGGTGGCACGGTTGTCGACGGCAGCGGCGCGCCGAGGTTCACGGCCGATATCGGAATCGCGAACGGCCGGATCGGCAAGATCGGAAATCTCTCGCGCGCGGCGGCTGCGAAAAGGATCGATGCCGCCGGGCTCATCGTGGCGCCGGGATCGATCGACATCCATTCGCATTACGACGCCCAACTGGCGTGGGATCCCTACTGCCGCAGCTCCGGCTGGCACGGCGTGACCTCGTCCGTCGTCGGAATCTGCGGCTTCGGCTTTGCTCCCTGCAAGCGCACCGACGAGGCGCATGAGCGCTATATGCGGATGATGGAAAATACCGAGCAGGTGCCGTACGCGGTGATGAAGAAAGCCCTGCCGTGGAGCTGGGAGACGTTCCCCGAGTGGCTGGATTATCTCCGGTCCCTGCCCAAAGGCATCAACATCGCCACCTATCTGCCGATGAATCCGCTGCTCTCCTACGTGGTGGGCGCGGACGAGGCGAAGCGACGCCCCGCGACAGCCGCCGAGCGCAAGCAGATGCGCGACATTCTTCACGAAGCGATGGATGCGGGCGCCAGCGGCTTTTCCTTCTCGCACCTCGGCGCGGAAGGCAACTCGCATGTCGACTACGACTTCACGGCGATGCCCGCGGACGTGATGGCCTTCGAGGAAGCCTACAACCTCGCGGACGTTTTGCGGGAGCGCGGCGAGGGAAGCGTCCAAGCCCTGATCGAAATCCAAGGCATGGATCTTTCCAAATCGGTCAAGGAACGGGAATTCCTCGAGGAGCTCGCGCGCCGCGCGGAACGGCCGATCATCCACAATATGACGAGCGTCGATCCGGCGGGGCCGGTTTTCCATCGCAGCGTGATGCGCTGGCTCGACGACTGCGCGGCCAAGGGGCTGCAGGTCTATTCGCAGGCGTTTTCGATCCGGACGTGGATACAGATGCGCGTCGCCGAATACAACGCCTGGGACAGCGTGCCGATCTTCCGCGAGTATTCATCGGCCGGTTTGGACGGCAAGCTCCGGCTTGCGAAGGATCCCGACTTTCGTCGCCGCATGAAGGAAGTCTACAACGAAGAAGAGATGGGCTGGGCCGCGGGGTCTCTGGAGGACATGCGTCTCATCGCGGTGCCCGGGGCGCCGCAGCTCGAGCGCAACGTCGGAAAGACGGTGCGGGCGATCGCCGCCGAATCGGGCCAGACCGTCATCGACACGTTTTTCGACATCGTGGCGGCGACGAACCTGGAGGCGGAGTTTCGCCCCAAGTCGAACGATCCCAACCCGGACTACTATGAAGAGATCTTCCGTCATCCGCGCATGGTCATCGGCGCATCGGACGGCGGCGCCCATACCAAATTCTTCTGCGGCGGCTATTTCCCGACCGACTTCCTGACGTGGCTGGTGCGCGACGAGAAGCGGTTCACGATCGAAGAAGCGCATCACATGCTGGCGGCCAAGCCGGCGCGGCTGTTCGGCCTCAGCGATCGCGGCCTTCTGCAGGAGGGCAAGGCCGCCGACATCGTCATCTACGACTTTGAGAAGCTGAGCTTCGATCACGAAAAGTATGGTCGTTTGGTCGACCTTCCCGGCGGCGACTGGGCGCGAGCCGTGATCCCTCGCGGTATCCGCTTCACGATCGTCAACGGCGAGATCACGCACGAAGATTCGGTCACGACCGGCGCGCATCCGGGCAAGGTGCTCCGCGGCGTGGGCGGTTCGTTGCCGGCGGCCCGGCCATTTACCGAAATGGCGGCCGAGTAGTCGGGCGGTCGCCGGCGCACGCTCAATTTATGGACGGGGCGACGCCGGCGGGACAATTCAAGCCGCCGCGGATGGCGCGAAGTCGGGGAGTACCGAATGGATCTCGGATTGAAAGACAAGGTTGCCCTGGTCACGGGCGCAACCCAGGGCCTGGGGCTGGCGATCGCGGCGGGGTTTGTCGCGGAAGGCGCGAAAGTCGTTCTCGTCTCGCGCAGCCCGGAAAAGGGCCGCGTCGCGGTCGAGTCGCTCAAGAAGGCGGGCGGTGATTGCGTTTACGTCCAGGCGGACGTCGCAAAGGCGACCGATGTCGAGCGGCTCGTCGCGAGCACGCTGGATCGTTACGGACGGCTCGATTGCACCGTCAATAACGCCGCCATCGAAGCCCAGCGGCCGTTCATCGACTGGACGGAAGAGGAATGGGACGAAACGATCGACATCAATCTGAAGGGCGTCTGGCTCTGCATGAAATACTCGATCAAGCAGATGCTCAAGCAGGGCGCCGGCTCGATCGTGAATGTCTCCTCGATTGCGGGCGTGCGCGGATTTCCTTTGCACGCGCCCTATGTCGCGTCGAAGCACGGCGTGCTCGGCCTCACGCGTTCGGCGTCCATGGAATATGCGAAGCAGGGGATACGGGTGAACACCGTCTGTCCCGGAATTTTCATGACGCCCATGTTGGAAAAAGGCTTCGTCGACAATCCCGAGAATTCGAATCTCGCCGCGAGCCTTACGCAAATGGGACGCATCGGCCGGCCCGAAGAGTTGGCGTCGGCGGTTCTTTGGCTGTGCTCGGAGCAGGCGTCCTTTACGACCGGAATCACGATTGCCGTCGACGGAGGATGGACGCAGCACTAGGGATCTAGCGGCCTGCCCATCCTGCATTGCGCGTTGGCGGTCGCGTCCGAGTCGGCCGTCGCAGTCGGCGCGACCAAATCGTCGAGCAAGCGGCACTGACATGCCATCGCGCGATTGTCGTGAGCCTTTTCGTCTTCTGCCGGTTGCGGGACTTGCGCGCGTCGACGCATGCGCGCGCCTCTCGCCGTTACCCGGCTGCAACGCCGTTCTGAATAGACGGTCGAGGCGAGCCCGCGTCGTTCCAAGAACCTTGACATTCGACATAAGAAACGGGCTTCCTATAGGGACAATAAAACAACGTTCCGGGGAAGGCTCATGAAAACTCAATTGAACAGGATCCGTTCGCTTGCGTTGCTCGCGTCCGGCATCGGCATCGCGCAAAGTCTGTTCACCGGCGCCGTGGCGCAGACGGACGGCGCAGCGCCTGGCGGCAATGGCGCCACCATGATCGAAACGATCACCGTGACCGCCATGCGTCGCAGTGAAAACGTCGAGACGGTCCCGCTTGCGATCACGGCGGTTTCGGGAAAAGAACTCTCGGAACGCGGGCTCAACACCATAAGCGATCTCGTTCAGGTCGTGCCCTCCGCCCAGGTCTCGTCGCAGGCCGGTTCGAATCAGGTAACCGTCACCTTGCGCGGCATCGGCCTCGCGAATCAGTTCAACGCCAACGCGGCCTCGCCGGTGGGCGTCTATATGGACGACATCTATCAGGCGTTTCGCGCCGCCCCCGGAGTCCAGCAATTCGATTTGGACCGGGTGGAGGTTTTGCGCGGCCCGCAAGGAACGCTGTTCGGCCGCAACACGACGGGCGGCGCCATCGACTTCATCAGCGCGTCGCCTTTGTTGGACGGCGCCACGAACGGATACGTCGATCTTTCCTACGGCAATTACAACGCCGTCAAAGCCGAGGGCGCCGGGACGGTAGCGCTGATACCGGACGAGCTGGCGATGCGCGTCTCGTATCAGCATGTGCAGAACGACGGATACATCAAGAACCTGGGCACGGCTCCGAACGAGGGCTCCAATCATTCCGACGAGGGGCGCGTTCAGTTTCACTACGTTCCGACGGACAAGCTGGACGTCGAATTGAAGCTTTACGGCGGGCAGTCTTCGGGGATCGTGCCCACGATGACCTTCCCGATGCTTCCGGGGAATGTGGACATCCTGGGCTATTCGCGGGCCGGGCTCCAAAACGATCAGGTCCGCACCAATTTCCCCGCGCCCATAAAGCTGAAAACCGCCGGCGCCGATCTTCACGTCACGTGGGATTTGGGAGCCGTGCAGCTCACCTCGATAACGGCATTCGACTACGGACAGCAATTTCTCCAATTCGACGTGGACGGCACCCCCAACACGCTGGTGAATTCGCGATACAACCTCCGGGGACGGCAGGTGAACCAGGAGTTTCGCCTGAACTACTCGACCGACGACCTCGATGTCGTGGTCGGCACGAATTTCGGCTGGGACGATATGAACTATGTCTCGTCGGTGGCTTTCACCACGACGTTCATTTCGAACAACTACAACCAGGCGCGGCGCTCATTCGCTCCGATCTTCGGCGAGGTCACCTATAAGTTCTCCGATGAATTCAGCTTGGCGGGCGGTCTGCGGTACACCATCGACAATATCAGCCTCTATCAATTGCTGACGTCGTTGGACAGCAGCTTCGCGGGGCCCGGCATCGCCAACATCATACCGGGGCCTGGGCCTTTCGATCCCACCAATTTCTACCCGACCCAGAATCGGCAGACCTCCGGTCTGACCGGACGCGCCATCGCGAAATACCAGTTCGATCCGAACATCATGGCCTATGCGAGCGTCAGCCATGGCTACCGCGCCGGCCAGTTCAACGGCACGCAATTCTTCTCGACGGACGACATCAGCTTTGTTCCCCCCGAAAAGGTGTGGACCTATGAGCTCGGGCTCAAGGGCGAAATCGCTGACAATTTCATCTTGAACGCCGCGCTCTACTACAACGATCTCACCGGCCAGCAGGTCCTCACCCAACCTCTCATCCCGGGTGTTGTCACGACGCAGCTCGAGGGCCTCAACGGCCACAGCTACGGATTCGAGCTGGAAGGCGTCTGGCAGGCTTTCGAAAATCTGACCCTGACCGGAAATGTCGGCGTCATTCGCTCACGATACGACAACGGACAATTCGTCGATAACGTCCCCGTCGGCGGCCTCAAATTCCCGCTGGCCCCGGATGTCACGGCGTTGGCGCAGTTCGACTGGAAGGCATGGTCCGACGGCGATCAGTCGCTCACATTGAACGCGAGCGGCAACTATATGGGCCACTATTTCTACGATCCGACCGACGGGACGGAATTCAAGGGAGCGAACATCACGGGTGGATCGCAGCCCTATTGGCTGCTGGATGCGCGGTTGACCTACACGATCAATCGATACTCGATCGCCCTGTGGGGAAAGAACCTCACGGACGCGTTCTACCTCCCCTATGGCTCGGGCGGTCTCGAGACGTTCGGACTGGACTACATGGCGCGGGGCGAGCCGAGAACGTTCGGAATCGAAGCTCGGGTAAGTTTCTGAAGACGTTGCGAGGAGCCTCATGCACCCGAGCGAGCACGCGAAGACGACGCCCGATAAGCCGGCCATCATCATGGCGGAAACCGGCGAGGCCCTGACATATGGGGAGTTCGATGCGCTCTCCAACCAAGGGGCTCAGCTTTTTCGCGCGGTGGGATTGCGAACCGGCGACGTCATCGCGCTGCTCATGAACAACGGCCCGCGCTTTCTCGAGGCGGCATGGGCCGCCCAGAGAAGCGGTCTGGTGTTCACCTGCATATCCACCAGGTCGACCGCCGCGGATGTCGCCTATATATTGCGGGATAGCGGCGCCAAGCTGCTGATCTGCTCGGCCGCTCTCGAGGAGGTCGCCCGATCGGCCGCGAACGAGTGTTCGGGCGTCGAGGTCTTGGTCGCTGGCGAGGTCGGCGCGGCGCGGCGGGACTTCGAAAGGCTGCGTGCCGAGCGTCCTTCGACGCCGATACCCGACGAGAGCGCCGGCATCGATCTGCTTTACTCATCGGGCACCACGGGCCGTCCGAAGGGCGTCAAGGCGAAAGTGCCCTCTGGCGAACCGATAGGGGCGCCAAATCGAGTCGCCGACATGGCGCGGCTCAGATTTGGCTTCGACAGCGATACGATCTATCTGTCGCCCGCGCCGCTCTATCACGCCGCCCCGCTCAGATGGTGCATGGCGGTGCACCGTCTCGGCGGCACGGTGGTCATGATGGAAAAATTCGACGCGATGGCCGCGCTCCGAGCCATAGAGCGCTATCGGATCAGCGCCGCGCAGTGGGTTCCGACGCACTTCGTGCGGCTCCTGAAGCTGGAGCAGGCGCAGCGCGAAGGCTTCGATCTGTCCTCGCTCAAAATGGCGATCCACGCCGCGGCGCCCTGTCCGGTCGCCGTGAAGGACGGGATGTTGGCCTGGTGGGGACCGGTCCTGCATGAGTACTATGCCGGTACCGAAGGCGTGGGGATGACCGCGATCGCGCCGGATGAATGGCTGCGGAAAAAGGGATCGGTCGGAAGGCCCGTCCTCGGCGAGGTCCATGTCTGCGACGACGCGGGCGAGCCGCTGCCTCATGGCATGGAGGGGATGGTCTATTTTTCGGGGGGCGCGACATTCGAGTATCTCAACGATCCGGAAAAAACCGCCGGCTCGTACAACAAGGCCGGCTGGGCGACGCTCGGCGATGTCGGCTATCTCGATGCGGACGGCTATCTTTTCCTGACCGACCGGAAGAGCTTTATGATCATCTCCGGCGGCGTGAACATCTATCCGCAAGAGATCGAGAACTGCCTCATTTCCCATCCTCAGATTGCGGACGTCGCGGTCATCGGTGCGCCCGACGAGGAGATGGGCGAACGGGTCGTCGCCGTGGTCCAGCCGATGCGCTGGGAAGATCGCGGCGAGGCGCTTGCCGCCGAAATTATGAAATACGCCCGGGGCCATCTCAGTCACGTCAAGGCTCCGCGCCAGGTCGACTTCCAAAAAGAGCTGCCACGGCATGAGAACGGCAAACTGTACAAGCGGCTTATCCGGGACGCGTATTGGTCGAACGCAAGGGCCGGTTGAGCGTTGTCCGTCAGCGATTGTCGCCGGATAGATGAGGCTTTCCGCACCGACCGGCTCGTCGACGCCCGCACTCTCGACTGACGCCTGCAAATCCAATGCGGAGGCGATGGCGAAGCTCGTCGCCGATCTGAAGTCGCGCATCGGCGCCGCCGCGCTCGGCGGCGATGAGCGGGCGCGGACGCGGCACACCGAACGCGGCAAGCTCCTGCCCCGCGACCGGGTCGAGCGTCTGCTCGACCCCGGATCGCCGTTCCTTGAGCTGTCGCCGCTCGCGGCGTTCGGCATGTATGAAGGCGACATCCATGGCGCCGGCATCATCACCGGCATCGGCCGGGTCTCGGGCCGGGAGTGCGTGGTCGTCTGCAACGACGCGACCATCAAGGGTGGCACCTACTATCCGGTCACCGTCAAGAAGCATCTTCGGGCGCAGGAGATCGCGCGCGAGAACCGGCTGCCTTGCATCTATCTGGTCGACAGCGGCGGCGCGAACCTGCCGAACCAGGCGGAGATCTTCCCGGACCGCGAGCATTTCGGCCGCATCTTCTTCAATCAGGCGACGATGAGCGCGGCCGGAATTCCGCAGATCGCGAGCGTCATGGGTTCCTGCACCGCCGGCGGCGCCTATGTGCCGGCGATGAGCGACGAGACGATAATCGTCAAAGGGCAGGGCACGATCTTCCTGGCCGGGCCGCCGCTCGTGAAGGCCGCCACCGGCGAGATCGTCACGGCGGAAGACCTCGGCGGCGCCGAGGTGCATGCCCGCCGGTCCGGCGTGGCCGACCATCTGGCGAACGACGACACGCATGCGCTCGCGATCGTGCGGCGCATCGTTGCGGGCCTGAACCGCGAAAAGACGCCCGGCGTGGCGATGCGCGATCCGCGCCCGCCGGCCTTCGACACCGCCGAACTCGACGGCATCGTTCCGCTCTCGCTGGCGGTGCAGTACGACGCGCGCGAGATCGTCGCACGCCTGGTCGACGGCTCGCAGTTCGACGAGTTCAAGAAGCTTTACGGCACGACCATCGTCACCGGCTTCGCCCATATCGAGGGTATGCCGGTCGGCATCGTCGCCAACAACGGCATCCTGTTCTCCGAGAGCGCGCTGAAGGCGGCGCATTTCATCGAGCTGTGCTGCCAGCGCAAAATCCCGCTCCTGTTCCTGCAGAACATTGCGGGCTTCATGGTCGGGCGGAAGTATGAGGCGGGGGGCATCGCCAAGGACGGCGCCAAGATGGTCGCCGCGGTCGCTTCGGCGAATGTGCCGAAGATCACGCTGATCGTCGGCGGCTCCTACGGCGCGGGCAATTACGGCATGTGCGGCCGCGCCTTCTCGCCGCGCTTCCTGTTCTCGTGGCCGAACAGCCGGATATCCGTGATGGGCGGCGAGCAGGCGGCGAGCGTTCTGGCCACCGTCCATCGCGACGCCGACAAATGGTCTCCCGAACAGGCGGAGGCCTTCAAGGCGCCGATCCGCCGGAAATACGAGGACGAGGGCAATCCCTACTACGCGACGGCGCGGCTGTGGGACGACGGCATCATCGCGCCGTCCGATACGCGCCGCGTGCTCGGCCTGGCGCTCTCGGCATGCCTCAATGCACCGATTCCGGACACGACGTTCGGCGTGTTCAGGATGTGATCATGCGGCGCGCGTCCCTGATCAAGACCCTCCTGATCGCCAATCGCGGCGAGATCGCGGTCCGTGTGATGCGAACGGCCCGCCGGCTCGGCATCCGCACAGTGGCCGTCTACTCGGACGCGGACACGAACGCGCTCCACGTCGCGGCCGCGGACGAAGCGGTGCGGATCGGGCCGGCGCCCGTCCGCGACAGCTATCTGCGCGGCGATGCGATCCTAGCCGCCGCCCAGCGGACGGGCGCCGAGGCGATCCATCCGGGCTACGGCTTTCTGTCCGAGAACGCCGAATTCGCGGAGGCATGCGCGGCCGCGAGCGTTCTCTTCGTAGGCCCTCCCGCCGGCGCGATCCGTGCCATGGGTCTCAAGGACCGCGCCAAGGCGCTGATGCAGCAGGCGGGCGTTCCGGTTGTGCCGGGCTATCTTGGCGACAATCAGGAGGCGGATCATCTGGCGACAGAGGCCGGCAAGATCGGCTATCCCGTGCTGATCAAGGCGGTGGCGGGCGGCGGCGGCAAGGGCATGCGCCGCGTCGACGAGGCGGCGGATTTTCCGGCGGCGTTGGCGGGCGCGAAGCGCGAGGCCGCGTCCGCCTTCGGCGACGACAAGGTCCTGATCGAGAAATATGTCGCCCGGCCGCGCCACATCGAGGTACAGGTTTTCGCCGACGGGCATGGCCGCGCCGTCCACCTTTTCGAGCGCGATTGCTCGCTGCAGCGCCGCCATCAAAAGGTCATCGAGGAGGCGCCGGCGCCGGGCATGAGCGCGCAAATGCGCGCCCATATCGGTGCGATTGCCGTAAAGGCGGCAAAGTCCGTCGGCTATGTCGGTGCCGGCACGATCGAGTTCATCGCGGATTCGTCCGATGGACTGAGGCCCGATCGCATCTGGTTCATGGAGATGAACACCCGCCTGCAGGTCGAGCATCCGGTGACGGAGGCCATCACGGGCTACGATCTCGTCGAATGGCAGTTGCGCGTGGCGTCGGGCGAAGCTCTTCCCGCGGCGCAGGCGGACATCCGCGCCACCGGGCATGCGATCGAGGCACGGCTCTACGCGGAAGACCCGCAAAAGGGTTTCCTGCCGTCCATCGGAACACTGGAGTGTTTCTCCCTGCCGCAGCATGGCGTGCGCGTCGATACTGGCGTGCGCGAAGGCGACAGGGTGACGCCGTTCTACGATCCCATGCTCGCGAAGGTGATCGCGCATGGCGAGACGCGCCAAGCCGCGGCGCTCGCGCTGGCCTCGGCACTGTCTCGGACGTGCATCGCGGGCCTGCGCACGAACAACGCCTTCCTGGTCCGCGCCTTGCGGAACGGCGATTTCATCGCCGGCGAAGTCGACACGGGATTCATCGCGCGTCGCGAGGCGGACCTGATACCGTCTTCGACGGTGCCCGCCCGCATCTATGAGATGGTGGCGGGCGATCTCCTGCGCGGCCCGGACGACAGCGATCCGTGGAGCCGTCGCGACGGTTTCCGGCTCGCCGGTCGCGCGGCGCAAGTCGCGGAATTCGTGGAAGACGGCGAACGCATCACGGTGAATCTGCCCGGGATTTCTCCAGGACACGCGGAAATCCGTCGTCTGGCGAACGGCGATGTCGCGGTCATGGAGAACGGCGAGACCTTTGTGCTTCACCCGTTCGATCCTTTCGCCGCGGCGGATGCGGCCGGCGCGGCGACGGATCGCATCGTCACGCCGATGCCGGGCAAGATCATCCAGCTTCTGGTGACGCCCGGCGAGAGCGTGAAGCGGGGACAGCCGCTGGCGGTGCTGGAGGCGATGAAGATGGAGCATACGCTTTCGGCTCCGGCCGACGCGAAAGTGAAGAGCGTGGAGGTCGCGCAGGGCGATCAAGTGGGCGATGGCGCCGTGGTGGTGAGGTTCGAGGCGGCGGCATGACGCTGAACGCCGGAGCACACATCCCGATTCGACGAAATAATGGAGCAAATTGCATGCAGCCTCGCACGCCGGCCGGTCGCCTCGTCGTCGCCTTTGGCGACGTCGAGAAAATGCAATCGCTCTATGCGCCGCAAATAGCGTGGTTTCTGCCTGCGTCGCTGCCCTATCCCCGTCCGATCGCCGGAAAGGATGCGGTGGTGTCGTTCAACAGAGCGGTATGGAGCGTCAGTTATTTCGCCGATTGCTCGATGCGCATCCTCGACGAAGTCGGAGATCAGGGTCTGAGCGCGGTCCGGTTCATATACCGCGCGCGCTTCCGGGAAACCGGCGGCCCTTATGAAAATGAATATACGCTCTTCGCGCGGTCCGGCGCGCACGGAATCACGGAGGTGTTCGAGGCGATGGACAGCCTCGCGGTCCTCGACCAGCTTGGCGGCGAAGTGCCCGGCGCGGCCTTCGCGCGTTTCCGTCAGGCGCGCGCGAATTCCTCGCTATGAGTGCCGTCCCAAACAACGCGCGTCGATAAACGCGTTCATCGGCTAACGGTGTGCCTCCAACTGGCAGGTGCTTCGCCGGATTGCCGTCTGGAGCGCGGCCACTTTTTGCTGTTTCATATAGAGAATATATATTCTTCTGGCAGAATATTTGGCTATAATATGGATGAGATGGCGTCGTCGAAGCGCCGATGTCTTCCAAACTTGAACCATCGGGTGTGAGCGCATGAAGATCGTAGTCACCGACCGCAACGGCGAAACGCGCGAGATCGAAGGCCGTGCTGGCCGGACCATGATGGAAATCCTGCGCGACGCGGGCCTTCCCATCGCGGCGGAATGCGGCGGCGGCTGTTCCTGCGCCACCTGCCATGTTTATGTGACCGACGGCTGGTACGAGAAGCTCGCCGCGCCGTCCGACGCGGAGGCCAGCTTGCTCGACGTCTCGCCGGCGGTTGCGTCGATCTCGCGTCTTTCCTGCCAGATCGGCTGGGTCGACGAATTGGACGGCATCAGGCTCACGATCGCACCGGCCTAGACCCTCGCCCCGATGGTCCGTCCGAGAGCGCGGCGCGAGCTGCAAAAAGCATCGGTGGAGGAGAGAAGAGATGTACGACTATCAAGACATAGTGGTCGCTGCCGAGGGCGACGTTCATTGGCTCACGCTCAATCGGCCGGAGGCCCTCAATGCGATCACCACGCGCATGGCGGGCGAGCTGGCGGACTATTTCGGGCGCCTCTATCACGATCGCTCTTGCCGCATCGTCGTGATGCGCGGCGCGGGCCGCGCTTTCTGCGCGGGTCTCGATATCAAGGCGCGAGAGGGAGCGGCGGCAAAGCCATTTGGCGGAGGTTTCGGTTTTCAGGGCTATCTCGCCGACGTGTACCAAAAGATGCGCCGCTGTCCGCAGCCCATTATCGCGCTTGTCCAAGGCGCGGCGTGCGGCGGTGGCTTCGCGTTCGCGCTGGCGGCCGATATCCGGATTGGCGGGGAAAGCGCGCGGATGAACGCGGCCTTCATCCGGCTGGGCCTGTCCGCGTGCGATATGGGCGTGAGCTATTTCCTGCCGCGCCTGGTCGGTCTTTCCATCGCGTCCGAGCTGATGCTGACGGGACGGTTCATCCATGCGGCGCGCGCATTGGCGGTCGGCCTGTTTTCCGAAGTCGTGCCGGATGCGGCCCTGGAGAGCGCGGCGCGCCCCTATATCGCCGAGATGCTCGCGACGTCCCCGATGGGACTGCGCCTTACAAAGGAAGGGCTGAACATCGCCGTCGATGCGCCCTGCCTTGAAGCCGCGATGGCGATCGAGAATCGCAACCAGTTGCTCTGTGCTGCGACCGAGGACTTTCAGGAGGGATTGCGTGCCTTCATGGAAAAGCGGCAGCCCGTCTATCACAATAAATAACGCGAGACGTCGAAGCACATTGCGCCGTCGCCATGGGTGCTCGCTAGCGCCGCGAAGCCGCCGATCGTGATGTCCGCTTGCATTCGCGCGCGATCGCCACCTAAGAGGTGCATGAATTTGCGCGCCGCCTGGCTCCGTCCCGATGGATTTTCCGCGCGGATGGTCCTCGGTCCGTTCGAGACAGGCCATTGATATCATTAATGAAACTGGTGCCGGAGGAGAGAATTGAACTCTCGACCTACCCCTTACCAAGGGGTTGCGCTACCACTACGCTACTCCGGCATCCATGGCCCGAAACGGGCGAAAGGACGGCTGCTATAGCCAACCCCGGGACAAAGGGAAAGACCCGTGCCGCCGCCATGGCCAAGAAGCCCCAGACCCGCGAAGAACGCCTCGCCGCCGCCCTCCGCGAGAACCTGAAACGGCGCAAGGCCGCCCGGCCCGCGCCGCCGCCCAAGGCCGGGGAGCCGGCGGCCGGCGATCCGGCACGGCACGCCATGCAGGACGGAACGGAGAACTGCGCGGGCGGGCAAAGCAGGGTGGGCGTGGCGGCTGCTTTGCCCGCCCGCCATCAAAAATGACGCCCGAATGCGGACATGAAGGCCGGTTAACTTCGGCTGTCGGTGCGCCTGTTCGACGGCACGGGGCCACGCTACAAGGATCGCCGCAGGCGGCCCACGCCGCGCAAGAGGGACAATGGACAGAATCCGCGTACGGGGCGGCAACCGCCTCAAGGGTGAAATTCCGATCGGCGGCGCCAAGAATTCGGCGCTGAAGCTCATGGCCGCCTCGCTCCTGACCGACCGGCCGGTCACGCTGCGCAACGTGCCGCGCCTGGCCGATGTCGACGCGATGGCCGACCTCGTGATGCAGTTCGGCGTCACGCTCAACATCCGGCGCGGCGCCGCGCTGGGGCAGGGCGACACGCTCAGGCTCCACGCGCCCGCCATCGAGTCGGCGCTGGCCCCCTACGACATCGTGCGCAAGTTCCGCGCGAGCTTCCAGGTGCTGGGCCCGCTGCTCGCCCGCCATGGCGAGGCCAAGGTCTCGCTGCCCGGCGGCTGCGCCATCGGCGCGCGGCCGGTCGATTTCCACATCCAGGGCCTGAAAGCGATGGGCGCCCGGATCGATCTGGAAGACGGCTATGTCGTCGCCAGCGCCAAGGGCGGCCTCAAGGGCGCCGATTTCACCGTGCCGCGCGCCTCGGTCGGCGCGACCGAGACGCTGATGACGGCGGCGACGCTGGCCAGGGGCCGCACCGTCCTGCGCAACACCGCGCGCGAGCCGGAGACGCAGGATCTCGGCCGCTGCCTCATCGCGATGGGCGCGCAGATCGGCGGGCTGGGCACGAGCGAAATCGTGATCGAGGGCGTCGAGAAATTATCCGGCGTGGACTATGCCGTGATGCCCGACCGCATTGAGACCGGCACCTACGCCATCGCCACCGCGATGGCGGGCGGCGAGGTCGAACTCGTCGGGGCACGCGCCGATTCGAACATCGCGCTTTACGATCTTCTGCGCGGCATCGGCACGGAGGTGACGCAGACCAATCGCGGCGTCGCGGTGCATCGTAACGGCGTGCGTCCCATCGCCGTCGACATGACGACCGACGTCTATCCGGCCTTCCCCACCGATCTGCAGGCGCAGTTCATGGCCCTGATGGCGGTCTCGGGCGGCGTCAGCCATATCCGCGAGACGGTGTTTGAGAACCGCTTCATGCACGTGCCGGAACTCGCGCGCATGGGCGCCGACATCAAGGTCGAGGGCGATACCGCCACCGTCACAGGTGTCGACCGCCTCAAGGGCGCGCCTGTCATGGCGACCGACCTGCGCGCCTCGGTCAGCCTGGTGCTGGCGGGCCTGGTCGCGGAGGGCGACACGGTCGTCAACCGGGTCTATCATCTCGACCGTGGGTTCGAACGGCTGGAGGAAAAGCTCCAGGGCGTCGGCGCGGATATCGAGCGGCTTTCGGCATGACGGCAGGACCGACACTGGCGGCGGAAGATGCCGCCGATCTGGAAGTGATCTCGGCGCGGCTGCAGGATGCGGTGGCGCAGATGAAGGATCTCGTCTATCTGCCGAAAAAGCGGCGCTTCGCGGCGCTGTTCAACCGCTTCCAGTGGGAGGCGGACCGGAAGAAGGGCGATCTGCGCGTCCGCTCCGGCCTGCATTTCGACGGCGTGCTGTCGGTCAAGTCGCAGAAGCTCAAGCGCGGCGCGCCCGAGGCGGTCGTCTCGCTGCTTGCCATCGCCTACACGCCCAAGGGCGGCGAGGATCCGGGCGGCACGGTGGAGCTCGTCTTCGCGGGTGGCGGCGCGCTGAAGCTCGAAGTGGAATGCATCGACGCTGGTCTCTCCGACGTCAGCGGCGTGTGGGCGGCGCGCGGCCGGCCCGAGCACGAAGAGACCTGACATGGCCCGCCGTCTCGACGCGAGCGCGCCCGATTTCGCCGGCGCCTTCGACGCGCTGCTGAACGCCAAGCGGGAAGAAGAGGAAGACGTGGCGGCCGCCGTGCGCGGCATCATCGCCGATGTCCGCAAGCGTGGCGACGCGGCGCTCATCGAACTGACGAACAAATTCGATCATGCCGGCGTGACGGCCGCGACCCTGCGCCTGACACAGGACGAGATCGACGCCGCGGAGGCCAAATGCGCCAGGCCGGCGCTGGATGCCCTCGGCGTTGCGGCGAAGCGCATCGAGGATTATCACTGCCGCCAGATCCCCACGGACGCATGGTTCGAGGATGCGACGGGCGCGAAGCTCGGCTGGCGCTGGACGGCGCTCGACAGCGTCGGCCTCTACGTGCCCGGCGGCACCGCCGCCTATCCCAGCTCCGTCCTGATGAATGCGGTGCCGGCGCGCGTCGCGGGCGTCGGCCGCGTCGTCATGGTCACGCCGGCCAGCGGCGGCGCGATCAATCCGCTGGTGCTGGCCGCGGCCAAGCGCGCCGGGGTGAGCGAGATCTACCGCGTCGGTGGCGCCCAGGCCGTCGCCGCGCTGGCCTTCGGCACGGCCACCATCTTAGCCGTCGACAAGATCGTCGGTCCCGGCAACGCCTATGTCGCTGCCGCCAAGCGCGACGTGTTCGGCAAGATCGGCATCGATTCCGTCGCCGGCCCCTCCGAAATCCTGGTCGTCGCCGACGGCGCGAACAACCCGGACTGGATCGCCGCCGACCTGCTCAGCCAGGCCGAGCACGACGCCTCCTCCCAAAGCATCCTCATCACCGACGACGCTGGTTTTGCGACGCAGGTCGAAGCAGCGGTCGAGCGTGCCCTGGCGCTTCTGCCGCGCGAGAAGATCGCCCGCGCGAGCTGGAACGACTACGGCGCGGTGATCGTCGTCGCGAAGCTGGACGATGCCGCCGCCCTGGTCGATCGCCTCGCGCCCGAGCATCTGGAGATCGCCACCGCCGATCCCGATCGCATCCTCAAGCAGGTCCGCCACGCCGGCGCGATCTTCCTCGGCCGTTACACGCCCGAAGCGATGGGCGATTACATCGCAGGCCCCAACCACGTCCTGCCGACCTCGCGCACCGCGCGGTTCTCCTCCGGCCTCTCGGTGCTCGATTTCCTCAAGCGTACCACGCTGCTCGCCTGCGAGCCCGGCACGATTGCCGAGATCGGTCCGGCCGCCATCGTTCTCGCCGAGGCGGAAGGCCTCGACGCCCATGCCCGCTCCATAGCGGCGCGCCTGAACAAGGCCCGCTGAGGCATGGCGGACGCGTCGGTCTACCGCCTCGCCGCCATCACGCTGGACGAGCGCAGCATCGTGCGCCGCACCCGCGAGATCGAGCAGGAACGCGACATCGCGATCTACGACCTCCTGGAAGCCAACAGCTTCCGCCCGGAGGGCTCGCATGGCGGGCCCTACAATCTCGTCCTCGGCGTCGAGGAGAACCGGCTCACCTTCGACATCAGCCTGGAGGACGGGGTGCCGCACGGCAAGATCATGCTGTCGCTGACGCCGTTCCGCCGCGTGATCAAGGACTATTTCCTGATCTGCGACAGCTATTTCAAGGCGATCCGTACCGCGCCGCCGTCGCAGATCGAGGCGCTCGACATGGGCCGGCGCAGTCTGCACGACGAAGGCTCGGCGCTCCTGCAGGACCGGCTGAAGGGCAAGATCGACATCGACCACGACACGGCGCGCCGCATCTTCACCCTGATCTGCGTCCTGCATCTGAAGGGCTGAAGCGATGCGGGGGCCGCATGGCGAGGAGCTGCCGGGCGCCATCCTCTTCGCCTGCACGATGAATTCGGTGCGCAGCGTGATGGCCTACGCCATCATGAAGCATCTGTTCGGAAAGTTCGTCTATGTCGACGCCGCCGGGGTGAAGGCCGGCGAACTCGATCCCATGACCATCGAGGTGATGGAGGAGATCGGCATCGGAATCGGCAAATACCATCCCAAGACCTTCGAGGACATGGAGGACAGTTCCATGTTCGACCTCTGCGTCACGCTCTCGCCCGAGGCGCAGCACCGCGCCGTCGATCTGGCGCATACCAGCGCCATCGAGATCGAATACTGGCCGACCTTCGATCCGACCATGGTGGAGGGCACCCGCGACCAGCGCCTGGAGGCCTATCGCGCCGTCCGCGACGGCATCCTCAAGCGGATCAAGGACCGTTTCTCGGAAAAACAGGCATCCGATACCTGACTCGTCCCCGCGGCGGGGGTGGAATACCTTGCTTTTGGCCGGTTTCAGTGGCATTTCCCGCTCCCAGCCAGCCACCCAGAGGACGAATGGCGAAAGAAGAACTGCTCGAATTCGAAGGTACCGTGTCGGAACGCCTGCCCAACGCGACGTTCCGCGTCATGCTGCAGAACGGCCACGAGATCATCGCCCACACCGCGGGCAAGATGCGCAAGAACCGGATCAGCGTGCTGACCGGGGATAAAGTCATGGTGGAGATGACGCCTTATGATCTCACCAAGGGGCGCATCACCTATCGCTTCAAGTAAGCCGCTCCTCGTCCTCGCCAGCGAAAGTCCGCGCCGCCTGGCGCTGCTCGCCCAGGCGGGACTTGTGCCCGACGCCGTCCGGGCTGCCGCCATCGACGAATCCATCCACAGGCAGGAACTCCCCGCGCCCTATGCGCGCCGGCTGGCCGAGGCGAAAGCCCGCGCCGTCGCGGACGCCTGGGACGGCGCGCCGGCCGTTTTCCTCGCCGCCGACACCGCCGTTTCGGTCGGCCGCCGCATCCTGCCCAAGGCCGAAACCGACGACGAGGTGCGGGCCTGCCTCGCGCTGCTCTCCGGCCGCGCCCACCGCGTGACGACCGCCATCGCCGTGCTGCCCATCATGGGGAAAATCCGCACACGGACGGTCGAGACGCGGCTGATCTTCGACCGGCTCGACGGCCCGGCGGTCGAATCCTATGTGCGCTGCGGCGAAGGGCTCGGCAAGGCCGGCGGCTACGCGGTGCAGGGCCGCGCGGAGGCCTTCGTCCGCCGCCTGGGCGGCTCCTATTCCAATGTCGTGGGGCTTCCCTTGCGCGAGACAATCTCCCTGCTTCGAAGCTGCGACTATCCGTGTTAGCGTTCGGCGTCGCTATTGTCTGAGCACAGCATGCAAAAGGACGTCCTGATCAACGCAGGAGCCGGGGAGATTCGCGTCGCCGTCGTCGAGGATGGGCGCCTGCAGGATCTCATGCTGGAGCGCACGCTCGGCCTGGAGGACGGCCCGCGCAGGAAGAGCGACGGCCGCACCGGCCACAGCCTCATCGGCAATATCATCCTCGGCCGGGTGCAGCGCGTGCTGCCCGGCATGCAGGCGGCCTTCGTCGATGTCGGGCTGGAGCGCGCCGGTTTTCTCGGCGCGCGCGAGGCGCGCTGCTTGGCGGACTTGCCGGGCTTCGATGAAGAACGCATGCCGAAGATCGGCGAATGCGTCCACGAAGGGCAGGAGATCCTGGTCCAGGTCGTGAAGGACCCGATCGGCGAGAAGGGCGCGCGGCTTTCCGCCAATATCACCATTCCCGGCCGCCTCGCAGTGCTGGTGCCCAACACGCCCGGCGTGGCGCTGTCGCGCCGCATCGAGGAGGAGGGCGAACGCGCGCGCCTCTTGGCGCTGGGCGAGGCGATGATCGCCGAAGGCGGCGACCGTCTCGTTCCGGGCGCGGGCTACATCCTGCGCACCGCCGCCGGCGAAGCGAGTCTCGCCGACCTGAAGGAAGATGCCGAGCGCCTCGCAGAGGCGTGGCGGCCGGTTCTCGCCAAGCGCCAATTGGCCCGGGCGCCGGCGACGCTCTATCACGATCTCGATCCGGTGGAGCGCACCATGCGCGACACCGTCCGCAGCTATACGACCAAGGTCGTGATCGACGATGCCGCCGCGGCGGAAGCGGCGCGCGCCTATTGCCGCCGCGCCATGCCGGAAGCCGAATCCAAGGTCGAGCTGTTCAAAGGCCCGGGCGCGCTGTTCGACGCCTACGACATCGAGGACGAGATCGCGCGGCTGACCGTGCCCAAAGTCCCGCTGCCCTCCGGCGGCTGGATCACCATCGAAGGCACCGAGGCGCTGACCGCGGTCGATGTCAATTCCGGAAGCTTTACCGCCTCCACCGGGCTCGAAGAGACGAGCTACCACGTCAATCTCGAAGCCGCCGACGAGATCGGCCGCCAGGTCCGCCTGCGCGGCATCGGCGGTCTGATCGTCGTCGACTTCATCCATCTGGGCGACGCGAAGAACATCGAGAAGGTTCTCGACACGCTGGCGGAAAGCCTGTCGAAGGATCATACCCCGACGCAGATTTCCCCGATGTCCGAGTTCGGCCTCGTCGAGATCACCCGCAAGCGCATCCGCGATCCGCTCGTCAAGCTGATGAGCGAGTGCTGCCGCTCCTGCTCCGGCCATGGCCGCAAGCGCACGCGCGACAGCGTGGCGCTCGAAGTGCTGCGCAGCGTGGAGCGCACCGCCGCCTTGGCGCCCGGCAAGCCGATCGTCGTGCGCGCCGCCGCCGAAGTGGTGAAATGGCTCGACGATCACGGCGAGGAAGTGCGCGCCGCGCTCGCGCGCCGCGGCGCCGCGCGCGTCGCCTTCGAGGCCAACGACGCCTTTGCCCGCGAGGGATTCGATGTCTCGACCGCTTGACGGCGGACAATGCCCGATCTGCGGCAGGCCGCGCGATGTCCAATTCCGCCCGTTTTGTTCCAAACGTTGCGCCGATATCGATCTGATGCACTGGCTTAAGGGCGAGTACACGATACCGGGCGCGCCGGCCAGCGACGAAAACATTAACGATCCGTATGAGGATGATGACGCCGGTTAGTTGGCGTCCGCCCTTGCATCGCCCGCGCAACGACTTATATCCGGCGCACGCACGGGATGTGCGCGTCGGGGGGGCCACCGTTTTCCAGAGGCCCGATATGCGTTTTAAATTTGCTGCACTTGCAGTCACTGCGCCTTTCGTCATCTTCAACACCGCCGCGCAGGCGTCGGGCTTCGCACTCCGCGAAGCGAGCACGGGTGCCATGGGCACCGCCTATGCCGGCGCCGCCGCGACCAACAGCGACCCGAGCTACATGTTCTACAACCCTGCCGCTACGGCCGGCGTGGTGGACCATGATCTGTCGCTCGATGTGATCGGCATCCTGCCGGGATCGGGCGGAACCTTCGAAGGCCGCACCGCGGCGGGAACGCCGACGGGTGGGGCGGGCCGGGTCAGTTCCTTCATCGGCTCCGCCGCCGTGCCCTCGGGCGCCTTGCGCTATCGGCTGAACGATCAATGGGCGGTCGGCCTCTCCCTCACCGTGCCCTGGGGCGAAACCACGCATTATCCGGCAAACTGGACCGGGCGCTACTACGCGCAGACGACGGGCCTGACGGCCTATAACGCGACCGCGACGGTGTCCTATCAGATCACGCCCGAGCTCACGCTCGCCGCCGGCCCGCAGGTCCAGTACACGCGCGGCAACCTCACCCAGGCGATCGATTTCGGCACCATCGGTGCCGGATTCGGCATTCCGGGCGCGGTGCCCGGCGCCGACGACGGCCGCGCCCGTCTGCACGGTCACGATTGGGGCGTCGGCTATGTCGCGGGCCTCGCCTGGCAGGCGCTTCCCGATCTCAACATCGGCGTGTCCTACCGCTCCGAGATTCCCCATGCGCTCAGCGGGCAGGAGCAGTTCACCTTCGACAGCGCCGGCATCGGCGCCACGCTGCACGCGGTCAGCGGCGCATTTACCAATTCCGGCGGCAAGGTGGACCTGCCGACGCCCGCCGTCGTCAATGTCGGCGCGCGCTGGGCGGTCTCGGACCAGTGGACCGCGCTCGGCACCGTCGAATACACCAATTGGAGTTCGCTCAAGCAGCTGCTGGTGATGTCGGACAATCCGCTCAACAGCCCGAGCCTGACGCACCTCAACTGGAAGGACACCTGGTTCGGGTCGCTCGGCGCGGAATATCGCCCGGACGAGACCTGGACGCTGCGCGGCGGCATCGCCTATGACGAAGCGGCGGCGCCCCCCTCGACGCTGGAGCCGCGCATCCCCGACGCCGACCGCTACTGGGTGTCGGCCGGCGTCGGCTATCGCTGGAACGACAACACTGACGTCAACGTCTCGGTCTCGCACCTGCTGTCGCCCCACAGCCATGTCGACCAGACGCTGGTCGATCCGGCCAATGTCGCACGCGGCAGCCTGGACGGAACGACCGATTCCCAGGCGACTCTGGTCGGTCTGCAGCTCGTCCTGCGGTAGAAATCGCCCGCTGGACAGGGCGGCCGGTCTCTTCTAGAAAGCCGGGCCTTTTCCGGCACGGCCGGTCGCCCGGGTAGCTCAGTCGGTAGAGCAGTGGATTGAAAATCCACGTGTCGGCAGTTCGATTCTGTCCCCGGGCACCATCAATCCCTCGGCGTCGTCGCGACCGACGACCGCGCGAATGCCGGCGGCCTGCCGCTTGCCCTCCTGTCAGCCCGCCGCAGGAACGGTTCGATAGCCTTCACGTTTGACAAACGACGCCGAGAAGGACATTCGGCTTCAAGGCGAGGAGTCCCAGCGAATGCAGATCGGCGTGGTCGGACTGGGTCGCATGGGTGGCAACATCGCGCGGCGCCTGATGAAGGCCGGTCATTCCTGCGTGGTGTTCGACGTCAACCCCAAGGCCGGCGAGGCGCTTGCGGAAGACGGGGCCGTCGCTGCGCAGTCCCTCGCCGAGATGGTCGGCAAGCTCGGCGGCGCGCCCCGCGCGGTGTGGCTGATGCTGCCGGCCGGAAAGATCACCGAAGACGCCGTCAGCCAGACGGCCGGCCTGCTCGGCAAGGACGACATCCTGATCGACGGCGGCAACGCGTATTACAAAGACGATATCCGCCGCGCCAAGGCGCTGGCCACGAAAGGCATCCGCTATATCGATTGCGGCACCTCCGGCGGGGTGTGGGGCCTCGAGCGCGGCTATTGCATGATGATCGGTGGGCCGAAGGACGCGGTCGATCATCTCGATCCGATCTTTGCGACCTTGTCCCCCGGCATCGGTGATATCCCCCGCACCCCCGGCCGGCAGGGCGCGGACAGCCGCGCCGAGCGCGGCTACATCTATGCCGGTCCGTCCGGCGCCGGCCGCTTCGTCAAGATGGTGCACAACGGTATCGAATACGGCCTGATGCAGGCCTATGCCGAAGGCTTCGACATCCTGCGCCACCGCGCCGACGCGGCGCTGCCGCAGGACGAGCGCTTCGAGCTGAACCTTCCCGACATTGCCGAGGTCTGGCGCCGCGGCAGCGTGATCTCGTCCTGGCTGCTCGACCTGAGCGCCGCCGCCCTGGCAAGGGATGCCGGCCTCGACGGCTATTCGGGCTTCGTCGACGATTCCGGGGAAGGCCGCTGGACCGTGGAAGCGGCGATCGAGGAAGCGGTGCCCGCCGCCGTCCTCTCCTCTTCTCTCTATGCCCGATTCCGCTCGCGTCAGGAGCACAGCTTCGCCGACAAGATGCTGTCTGCCATGCGCTTCGGCTTCGGCGGCCATATCGAAGGCGCGCTCGAAGGCGGAAAGTCGAAATAGCCATGCCCCAGGAAGAACCCATCCGGATATCCAGCGCTGCCGAGACCGACATGGCGGCCGCGCCGCACTGCCCCGATCCGGTGGAGCCCTGCGCCATGGTGATCTTCGGCGCGAGCGGCGACCTGACCAAGCGCCTCCTCGTGCCGGCGCTCTACAATCTCTGCCGCACCAACTGCCTGCCGGAGAAATTCGTCCTGATCGGCGTGGCGCGCGGCGATCTGACGACCGAAGCCTGGCGGCGCGACCTGCACGACTTCCTCGGACAGTCGATCGGCCAGGTCGACGAGGCCGTGTGGTCCAGGCTGGCCCAGGCGATGTGCTTTGTGCGCGGCGACGCCAACGATCCGGCGCTCTATGACAGGTTGCGCGACGTCCTCGATGAAGCGGCCCGCGACCGCGGCACCGCCGGCAACGCGATCTTCTATCTCGCCGTCGCCGACAAGTTCTTCGGACCGATCGTCGACCGCCTCGGCCGCGCCAAGCTGACGGAGGAGGGCGTCGACGGCAAGCATTATTGGCGCCGCGTCGTCGTCGAGAAGCCGTTCGGCCACAGCTACGAGTCGGCGCGCGAGCTGGACAAGCGCATCCTGCGCACGCTGCGCGAGAACCAGGTCTTCCGCATCGACCATTTCCTCGGCAAGGATTCGGTGCAGAGCATCACCGCGTTCCGCTTCGCCAACGGGCTGTTCGAGCCGATCTGGAACCGCGACCGAATCGATCATGTGCAGATCACCGTCGCCGAGACCGTCGGCGTCGAGACGCGCGGCGAGTTCTACGAACAGACCGGCGCTTTGCGCGACATGGTGCCCAACCACGTCCTGGCGCTGGTCTCGATGGTGGCGATGGAGCCGCCGGTCGGCTTCGACGAGGCTTCGATCCGTTCCAAGAAGGCCGACGTCTTCGCCGCCATGCCGCCGGTCGATCCGAAGAACGTCGTGCGCGGCCAGTACGGCGCCGGCGCCGTCTCGGGCAAGCCGGTGAAGGCCTATCGCGACGAGCCCAACGTCTCGCCCGACTCGACGGTGGAGACCTATGTCGCGATGAAGCTGGAGATCGACAATTGGCGCTGGGCCGGCGTGCCGTTCTACGTACGCACCGGCAAGCACCTGTCGGCGCGCAACACCGAGATCGCGATCTGCTTCAAGCCTGCCCCCTACACCGCCTTCCAGCACACGCCGGTCGAGAGCCTGCGCCCCAACTGGCTGGTGCTGCGCATCCAGCCCAACGAAGGCATCTCGCTGCAATTCGAGGTCAAGCGCCGCGGTCCCGCGGTCGACCTTGCCCCGGTGAAGATGGATTTCCGCTACGACGACTGGTTCGCGAAGGAGCCGAATGTGGGATACGAGACGCTGATCCATGACGTCATCCTGGGCGATCCGACGCTTTTCATGCGCGCCGACATGGTCGAGCAGGCCTGGCGTGTCGTGCAGCCCGTCCTCGACGCCGCCTCGGCGAACGCCCCGGCGCTCTATGAATCCGGCGGCGACGGCCCCAAGGCGGCCGGCGATCTGATCGGCTCCGGTCCGCACCGCGTCTGGCGGCCGGTCTCGTCGCCCGCGGGCAAGACGCGGTGACCGTCGAGACGCTGCCGGATCCCGCGGCGCTCGCGCGCCATGTCGCCGACTGGCTGTTCGATCTGGTGCGCGCCAAGGACGGCGCTTTCGCGCTCTGCCTCTCCGGCGGCGCGACGCCGCGCCGCCTCTATGAGCTCCTGGGCGAGCCGCCCTTCCGCGACAGCTTTCCCTGGTCCCGCACGCATCTCTTCTGGGGCGACGAGCGCTTCGTGCCGCCGGACGATCCGCGCAGCAATTACCGCATGGTGCGCGAGGCCCTGCTGTCGCGCGTGGACATTCCGGCCGCGAATGTGCGGCCCATCCCGACCCAAGGCCTGTCGCCCGACGATGCCGCGCAGCGCTATGAGCGCGTCCTGCGCGGCTTCCACCGTGCCGATCCGGATTCGCCCCTGTTCGACGTGACGCTTTTGGGCCTGGGACCCGACGGCCATACCGCATCGCTCTTTCCCGGCAGCGCGGTGCTCGAAGAACGCGAGCGCTGGGTCGCGCCCGGCGCCGGCGCCGAGCCCCGCATCACGCTCACCTATCCCGCGCTGGAGAACAGCCGCCACGTCGCCTTCCTGGTCGACGGCGCCGCCAAGCGCGACATCCTGGCCCGCGTGCTCGGAGGCGATGCCGCGCTGCCCGCCGCCCGGCTCAAGCCGCGGGGCGAGCTGCGCTGGTTCGTCGACCGCGCGGCCAATCCGTGAACCTGCGCTGTGGGCAAAGCGCCGCCCGCGGTTTTATTCTCAGCCGATCGCGGCGATAGTCGATCCAACGGAGGACGTCATGCGGCTGGAAAACAAGCGGCGCCTGTATGTGCGCGTGAGCTGGAACGAGATTCACCGCCAGATGCGCGAGATGGCGGGCTGGGTCCATGACCTCATCCTCGACGGCCGCAAGATCGACATCGTGGTCGGCGTGTCGCGCGGTGGCCTGCCTTTCGCCGCGGTGCTCGCCCGCGAGCTCAACATCCGCGAGAACATCGAGACCATCGGCGTTTCCTCCTATCGCGGCGAGCGGCAGGTGACCGGCGCCAAGATCATCAAGGACATCCACCCCGACGTGAAGGCCAAGATCCGCAACGGCGGCGAGAACATGATCATCCTCGACGATCTGGTCGACACCGGCGGTACCTTCCGGGAGCTGCGCAAGATCTGGCCGAATGCGCTCTATACGACGATCTATTCCAAGCCCGAGGGCGAGGACGTGGTCGACATGCGCTTCCTCCAGGCGCCGCAGAATTCCTGGATCGTCTTCCCCTGGGACGCCCGCGACGGCGACCCCGAAATCGTCGATCCGATCAGCGGCGCGGAGAAGGAATAACCTCTCCCGCGCGGCGTGAGAGGTCGAACGGTGCAAAGCGACGTTGAGGGCCTGCTCGCGGCCTCTCGAAAATTTCCCGGCAACAAAATATCGTCCGCCGCATCGCAACGAAAAAACTTATCCTCGCAGCAAATTGAAAATCTCCGCGTCATCCGCGGCCCCGCGTGAATCCTCTGTCGGATAACCGCCTGCCACACCGCCGCGTAAAAAATTTCCGCCCGCCTCTTGAACCGAGTCGGTCTACGCACCAAATCCCTCATATCCCGACAATTGCATCCGAAAGGAATTCACCGCGTGGCGAGCCCCGCGTTTCCGCCGCCGTCTGCGCTTGCCTGGCCGGAAGTCAGTCGATGGACGCGATGACCTTGCCGAGCGTGTCCACCAGGAAGTCGATATGCTTGTGCTCGGCGATCAGCGGCGGCGCGAAGGCGACGGTGTCGCCCGTGCTGCGGCAGAGCAGGCCCGCTTCGTAGAGTTTGAGGAAGGCCGCGAAGCCGCGCCGGCCTGCCTCGCCCTGCGCCGGAGCCATCTCGACGGCGCCCATGAATCCCAGATTGCGGATGTCGATCACATTGCGCGCGCCCTTGAGCGAATGCAGCGCGGTCTCCCAATAGGGCGCCAGCGTCGCGGCCCGCGTCAGCAGGCCCTCTTCGCCATACGTATCGAGCGTGCCGAGCGCCGCGGCGCAGGCTATCGGATTTCCCGAATAGGTGTAGCCGTGGAAGAACTCGATGGCGTTCGGCGGCCCTTGCAGGAAGGCCTCATAGATCTTCGCCTGCGCGAACACCGCGCCCATCGGGATCACGCCGTTGGTCAGGCCCTTGGCCGTCGTGACGAGATCGGGCTCGACGCCGAAGAAATCGACCGCGAACGGCGTGCCGAGGCGGCCATAGCCGGTGATGACCTCGTCGAAGATCAGGAGGATGCCATGCCTGTCGCAGATTTCGCGCAGCCGCTTCAGATAACCCCTGGGCGGCACGATCACGCCGGCCGAGCCCTGCACCGGCTCCACGATCACCGCCGCGATGGTGGACGCATCGTGCAGCTGCACCAGCCGCTCCAGATCGTCGGCCAGTTCGACGCCGTATTCCGGCTCGCCCCTGGCGAAGGCATTGCGCGGATCGCCATGGGTGTGGCGCAGGTGATCGACGCCGGCGACCAGCGTGCCGAACATCTTGCGGTTGGCGACCATGCCGCCGACGCTCATGCCGCCGAAATTGACGCCGTGATAGCCCTTCTCGCGCCCGATCAGCCGCACCCGGCTGCCCTCGCCGCGCACCCGATGATAGGCGATCGCCATCTTGAGCGCCGTCTCCACCGACTCCGAGCCGGAATTGGTGAAGAACACATGGTTCAGCGTGCCCGGCATCAGCGCCACCAGCCGGTTCGCCAGCTCGAACGCCTTGTGATGGCCGATCTGGAACGCCGGCGAATAGTCGAGTTCGCCCGCCTGGGCGCGGATCGCCTCCACGATGCGCGGCCGGTTGTGCCCGGCGTTGCAGCACCACATGGACGAGACGCCGTCCAGCACGTCGCGGCCGTCGGTCGTCTTGAAATACATCCCGTCGGCGGAGGCGAACAGGCGCGGATTGGCCTTGAACTGGCGCTGCGCCGTGAACGGCATCCAGTAGGCTTCGAGGTCGTTCTTTTTGTCGGGTTGCTTGTCCATCGCCGTTGCCACAATAAAGCGCCTCGGGCTAGCTTGGCCACCGGTTTGTGGTCGCCGCAGGGGAGAAACGCGCATGCAGGGCGTGACCGTGGTCGATCATCCGCTGATCCAGCACAAGCTGACGCTGATGCGCGACAAGAACCGCAGCACCAAGAACTTCCGCGAGCTGCTCAACGAGATCGGCATGCTGATCTGCTACGAGGTCACGCGCGACCTGCCGCTCGAGCTCATCGACATCGAAACGCCCGTCGCGCCGATGAAAGCCCCGGCAATCGCCGGCAAGAAACTGGTCTTTGCGCCCATCCTTCGGGCGGGCACCGGCTTTCTGGAAGGCATGCTGAATCTCGTGCCCTCGGCCCGCGTCGCCCACATCGGTCTCTACCGGGACCCTAAGACGCTGCAATCGGTCGAGTATTATTTCAAGGCGCCGCACGACATCGCCGAGCGCCTGGTGATCGTGATGGACCCGATGCTGGCGACCGGGAACTCGGTCACGGCCGCGGTGACGCGGCTGAAGGCGCATGGCGCCAGGAACATCCGCCTGATGACCTTGCTCTCGGCGCCCGAAGGCATCG
The DNA here is from genome assembly GCA_037200985.1 of Rhizomicrobium sp. Taxonomy (NCBI): domain Bacteria; kingdom Pseudomonadati; phylum Pseudomonadota; class Alphaproteobacteria; order Micropepsales; family Micropepsaceae; genus Rhizomicrobium; species Rhizomicrobium sp. Next base: position 2,012,060 of record JBBCGJ010000001.1, on the reverse strand, counting down.
AGACCTTCGTGAAAGCCCATCCCGACGTACACATCTGGACGGCCGCGATCGACAGCCACCTGAACGATCACGGCTACATCATCCCCGGCCTCGGCGACGCCGGCGACCGTATGTTCGGGACGAAGTAGCCGGCGTTGCGGGTAGAGGCTCCGGCGGGGTACCTTCGAACCATGTCCAATGTCCAACCTATCATTGCCCGCGCCCGCGAGATGGAACCCGCGACGCACGCCCGCAATCCCGGCATCGCCTACGCCGCCGACGTCATCGATTCCATCCGCGTGAACCGCAGCGCGGCGGAGCGGCGGGTCGCGTCGCTCCCCGGCCGCCGCAGCGTGAAGAGGGAATGGCAGGCCGCCTGGCTGCTCAAGGCCGTGACCTGCATCGATCTGACCACGCTTTCCGGCGACGACACGCCCGGCCGCGTGCGGCGGTTCTGTGCCAAGGCGCGCCGCCCGGTGCGCCAGGACCTGCTCGATGCCATGGGCATGGGCGAGGCGAACATCACAACCGGCGCGGTCTGCGTCTATCACAATATGGTCGAAACCGCGGTGAAGGCGCTCGAAGGCACCGCCATCCCGGTCGCCGCGGTCTCCACCGGCTTTCCGGCCGGCCTCTCGCCGCTGCCGCTGCGCATCAAGGAGATCGAGGCTTCCGTCGCCGCCGGCGCGCGCGAGATCGACATCGTGATCGACCGCGGCCATGTCCTGACCGGCAACACTCGGGCGGTCTATGACGAGATGAAGCTGTTCCGCGAGGCCTGCGGCCCTGCGCATGTGAAGGCGATCGTCGGCGCCGGCGATCTGGGCACGCTGACCAATGTCGCGCGCGCGTCCATGGCCTGCATGATGGCGGGGGCGGATTTCATCAAGACATCGACGGGCAAGGAGCCGGTCAACGCCACACTGCCCTTCGCGCTTATCATGGCCCGCATGATCCGCGCCTATCATGAGATGACCGGCCAGCGGATCGGCTTCAAGCCGGCCGGCGGCATCTCCACGGCGAAGGACGTGCTGGACTACCAGATCGTCATGAGGGAGGAACTCGGTCTGCCCTGGCTTCAGCCGGACCTCTTCCGCATCGGCGCCTCCAGCCTGCTCACCGACATCGAGCGCCAGCTCGAGCATTTCGTCACCGGCCGCTATTCGGCCGCGCACCGCCATCCGATGGGTTGATCCCATGAACGTCCAGACTGCCTTCCAGACGATGGATTACGGCGTCGCCCCGGAAGGCGCCGGCCCGGCGGAGGCCTGGCTCAAGCGCCATGGCGGCACGTTCGGTTTCTTCATCGACGGCCAGTGGGTCCCGGCCGCGTCGCATTTCGACAGCGTCAACCCGGCGACCGGCAAAAGGCTCGCCGCCATCGGTGACGGCGCGCCGGCGGACGTCGATGCCGCCGTCCGGGCCGCGCGCGCCGCGCAACCGGCCTGGGCGAAGCTCGGCGGCCATGGCCGCGCGCGCTTTCTCTATGCGCTGGCGCGGCTGGTGCAGAAGCATGCGCGTCTCTTCGCCGTGCTCGAGACGATGGACAACGGCAAGCCGATCCGCGAAAGCCGCGACGTCGATATCCCGCTGGTGGCGCGGCACTTCTACCATCACGCCGGCTGGGCCCAGCTTATCGAGAGCGAGTTCGCCGACCACGAGCCGCTCGGCGTCGTCGGCCAGGTGATCCCGTGGAATTTCCCGCTGCTGATGCTGGCGTGGAAGATCGCGCCCGCGCTGGCGGCCGGAAACACCGTCGTGCTGAAGCCCGCCGAGGACACCTCGCTCACCGCGCTGCTGTTCGCCGAGATTTGCGAAGAAGCCGGCCTGCCCAAAGGCGTGGTCAACATCGTCACCGGCGCCGGCGAGACCGGCAAAGCGGTGGTCGAGCATCCCGGCATCGATAAGATCGCCTTCACCGGTTCGACCGAGGTCGGCCGCCTCATCCGCATTGCCACCGCCGGCACAGGCAAGAAGCTCACCCTGGAGCTCGGCGGCAAATCGCCTTTCGTGGTGTTCGAGGATGCCGATCTCGACGCCGCGGTCGAAGGTGCGGTGGACGCGATCTGGTTCAACCAGGGCCAGGTCTGCTGCGCCGGCTCGCGTCTCCTGGTGCAGGAAAGCGTTGCCGAGACGCTCTACGCCAAGCTCCGCGCTCGGATGGAAACGCTGCGCGTCGGCGATCCGCTCGACAAGAACACCGACATCGGCGCCATCGTCTCGCCGAAGCAGCGGGCCCAGATCGATAGTCTCGTCAAGCAGGGCGTCGCCGATGGCGCGACGCTCTTCCAGACCAAGGGCTGCCCCGAAGGCTGCTTCTATCCGCCGACGCTTCTCACCGGCGTCGAATCGTCCTCGATGGTGACGCAGGTCGAGATCTTCGGACCCGTCCTCGTCGCGATGACGTTCCGCACCCCGGCGGAAGCCGTCCAGCTTGCCAACAACACGCGCTACGGCCTCGCCGCCAGCATCTGGAGCGAGAACATCAACGTCGCGCTCGACCTTGCGCCGAAGGTCAAGGCCGGCGTGGTGTGGGTGAACTGCACCAACCAGTTCGACGCCTCGTCGGGTTTCGGCGGCTACCGCGAATCCGGCTTCGGCCGCGAAGGCGGCCGTGAGGGTATGTACGAGTACCTCAAGCGCAAGCACGTCGGGAAACCCGAGAAATCCTTGGCGGCCGCTCCGCATACGGACGTTCCGCCGGCCGTCGACACCATCGACCGCACCGCCAAGCTCTTGATCGGCGGCAGGCAGGCGCGCCCCGACAGCGGCTACAGCCGCGCCGTGCGCTCGCCCTCGGGCGCGCAGATCGGGCTTGTCGGCGACGGCAACCGCAAGGACATCCGCAACGCCGTCGAGGCGGCGGCCAAGGCCGAAGGCTGGGCCTCCGCCAGCGGCCACGTTCGCGCGCAGATTCTCTACTACTGCGCCGAAAACCTGTCGGCCCGTGCCGGCGAATTCGCCGCGCGCCTGCGCCAGATGACCGCCGTGTCCAGCGCCGCCGCGGCGCGCGAGGTGGAAGCCTCGATCCGTCGCCTTTTCACCTATGCCGCCTGGGCCGACAAGTTCGACGGCGCGATCCACGATCCGCCCTTGCGCGGCGTGGTGCTGGCGATGAACGAGCCGCTCGGCGTGATCGGGATCGCCTGTCCGGATGAGGCGCCGCTGCTTGGCCTTGTCTCGCTGATGGCGCCGGCCGTCGCCATGGGCAACCGCGTGGTGATGATTCCGTCTGAGCGTCACCCGCTCGCCGCGACGGATTTCTACCAGGTGCTAGAGACCTCAGACGTGCCGGACGGCGTGGTGAACATCGTCACCGGCGCGCGCGACAGCCTCGCCCTGGTGCTCGCCGAGCACGGCAATGTCGACGCGGTGTGGTATTTCGGCGGCAGCGCTGTGCCGAGGATCGAAGCCGCCTCGGCCGGCGACCTCAAGCGCACCTGGTGCGAAGGCGCAATTCCCTGGTTCGACAGCCGCGAAGGCGAAGGCCGGCACTTCTTGGCGCACGCCACCCAGGTCAAGAACATTTGGATTCCCTACGGGGCATGATGGCGATGGATATGACACGCAGAACCACGGTCTTGCTGGCAGGCGGCGCACTCGTCGCGGGCACGGCTTCGGCGGATTCTGCCAGGGGAGGATCGATGTCGCTCACGCAGGCACAGCAGGCGCTTGTCGCCGCGGCGCGGCAGGTGCGCGACAAGGCCTATGCGCCTTATTCCAAATTCCACGTCGGCGCGGCGCTCGAGACCGAAGACGGAACGGTCTTCAAGGGCTGCAATGTCGAGAACCTCTCCTACGGCGCAACCATCTGCGCCGAGCGCAATGCGGTGCTCCAGGCGGTCGCGGCCGGCCACACGAAATTCAAGGCGATCGCCGTCATCGCCGACCTCCCCAAGCCGATCACACCTTGCGGCATGTGCCGCCAGGTGCTGGGCGAGTTCGGCGGCGGGACGCAGGTGATCTGCACGAACCTCTCAGGCGACGCGATGGTGAAGACCGTCGCCGACCTGCTGCCGGACGCCTTCGACTTCGACCCCAGCAAGGTATAGCGGCGCCGTGCTGCCGCAGGAGATCATCCGCAAGAAGCGCGACGGGCTCGCGCTGAACGACGACGAGATCGCCTTCGCGGTGAAAGGCATCGCCGATGGCGGATTCTCGGAGGCCCAAGTCTCCGCCTTCGCCATGGCGGTCTATTTCCAGGGCATGACCGGGGCGGAGCGCGTCGCCTTCACCCGCGCGATGACGCATTCGGGTCGCGTCCTTTCCTGGGACGATCACGCGCTGGGCGGCCCGGTGCTCGACAAGCATTCCACCGGCGGCGTCGGCGACAAGGTTTCGATCATGCTGGCGCCCATCGTCGCGGCGTGCGGCGGCGTGGTGCCGATGATCTCCGGCCGCGGCCTCGGCCACACCGGCGGCACGCTCGACAAGATGGGGGCCATCCCCGGCTACGCTTGCGATCCCGACATCGAGACCTTTCAGCGCGTGACGCGCGAGATCGGCTGCGCGATCATCGGCCAGACCGCCGATCTCGCCCCCGCCGACCGTCGGCTCTACGCGGTGCGCGACGTGACCGCGACAGTCGAATCCATCCCGCTGATCTCCGCCTCGATCCTGTCCAAGAAACTGGCCGCCGGGCTCGAAGGCCTCGCGATGGATGTCAAGACGGGCTCCGGGGCATTCATGGCCGAACCGGCACAGGCCCGGGCGCTCGCCGAGGCGCTCGTCTCGATCGGGCAGGGCGCCGGCCTTCCGATCGCCGCGCTCATCACCGACATGGACTCTGTCCTCGGAACAACCGCCGGCCACGCGCTGGAGATGATCGAGGCCATCGACTATCTCACCGGCAAGGGCACGCGCGACGCGCGGCTGCACGAAGTCACCATCGTGCTGGCGGCGGAGATGCTGCTGCTCGGCAGGCTCGTGCCCAATCTCGAAGAAGGCCGGGACGAGGCGCAGCAGGCGCTCGACTCTGGCCGCGCCGTCGAGGTGTTCGCCCGCATGGTTGCGGCTCTCGGCGGTCCCGCCGATTTCGTCGAGAGGTCCGACATTTATTTGCCGAAAGCTCCGGTCGTAAAGTCCGTGGTCGCGAGGCGGACGGGCTACGTCCAGCCCATGAACACGCGCCAGATCGGCATCGAACTCATCGACCTCGGCGGCGGCCGCCGCAGAACGTCCGATAAGATCGACCTCGCCGTCGGCTTCTCCCAATTCGTTCAGGCTGGTGCGAAAGTCTCCAAGGGCGATACCCTGGCGCTGGTCCATGCCGCCGACGAAGCCTCCGCGAATTCGGCGGTTGCGGTCCTCGGCCGCATCGTCCACATCGACGACCCCGAACCCGCGGCAAGACCTGTCGTGGTGGCGCGGATATAAAGGGAGCGGGCTCCGACCGTCGCGCGAAGCGCAAGACAAATTTCACGCGGAGCCGCGGAGGTAAATCGAATCTCCGCGGCTCCGCGTGCATATTTCTTTTGCGGCCCGTTAGACCGTTCCCCACATGCGGAGCCGCGCCACCCCACCATCCGGGACAATGTTGAGGCGTACGAACTGCACCGGCTCATGGCTCGCGATCTCGGCCGAAAATCTATGCTCGCGGTCGGCGGACAGCTTCTGCTCGGGCAGCAGGATCGGCCAATATATCGACTGCGCGATCAGCGACTCTTTCGGAAGCGAACTCGGTCCGATGGCCTGGATGAAACAGCGGTCGGGAAAGTTTCCCTTGAAATGCGCGGTGTCGACGACGATCTCCTCGATCCGACCCGGTCGCGCCAGCTTCACGATGGACCAGTCATGCCCCGGCTCGCGCCGCCGCCGCGTCTCCCAGCCGTCGCCCATGTCGCGCGCCTTGCCCGGCGCCAGCAGGTTGGAGACTTTGCCGAAATGCTCGTCATTCGCCGCCACCGGCAGCGCGCCGTTCTCCATCGCCGCAAGATCGGCTCGCTCGCCCGCCGTCCAGTCGCGCACGACCTGGCCATAGACGCGCAGCCGCGCCACGCCGCCATCGGGAAAGATGTTCAGCCGCACATGGGTCGCGACCTCGGCACCGGCAGTGGGAAGGAAGAGGCGGTCATTGCCCTTAAGCGGCACCGCCGCCACCAGGTTTGCCCACGCGCCCGATGGGATGCGTTCGGCCGAGCGACACCACTCGATGGACGCCACCGGCGGGTAATTGCCGGTGAAATTCCGCGTGTCGATCTCGATGCCGCGCACGACGCCGGGCCTGCCCAGCCGTACGATACAGGCATCGTGGCCGGTATCGCGGCGGCGGCGGCTTTCCCAGCCGTCCATCCACTTGCCGTTCGCATCGTACTTGCCCGGGATGAACACCGGCTCGGCGGGATCGATCAGCCGCTCCTTGGCGGCGAAGAATTCGTCGGTCGCGAACACGACCTCGGCGCCCAGCCGCGGCTGCGCCAGATCCACCCAGGTCTTTGCGAAGTCTTCCATGCCGTCTCTCTAGGTCAGGTCGCCAAGGCGCAGCCGCGCGATCTTGTGGATCTCGTCGAGCGCGGTGCGAAACTCGGTCTTCGGATCGTTGTTCAGCCTTGCGCGGAATTCGGTGAGGATTTCCTGCCGCGTGAAGCCGCGCACCGCCTTGATGAAGGGAAAGTCGAACCGCGCCGCATAGTCCTCATTGAGCCGGCGGAATTCCGCGAGTTCCTCGCGCGAGCAATTGTCGAGCCCGGCGCTGGCCTGCTCCGAAGTCGATTCCGCCGACATCTTCACCCGCCCGGCCAGGCTGGGATGCACGCCGATCAGCGCCAGCTTGGCCTTGTCGTCGGCGCTCTCCACCGCGCGTCGCAGCGCGGCCGCGAGGCCGTCCAGCGTGTCGAGCGCGTCGTGAGGCTCGGTCCGCCACGCCTCCGCCGCGAACCAGGGCGAATGCTCGTAGACGCCGCCATATATCCGCACGAATTCGTGTTCGCTCAGCGTGCTCGGGGGGCTGCGGAAACGGTCAGCCGGCATGGGGATGATGCTCGCGCCAGTGCCGTGCGACGTCGATGCGGCGACAGAACCAGACGTCCTTGTGTTCCTTCGCATAGCGCAGGAAGCGCTCCAGCGCGGCGAGCCGCCCCGGCCGCCCCGCGATCCGGCAGTGCAGCCCGACCGACATCATCTTGGGCGCCGTTTCGCCCTCGGCATAGAGCACATCGAACGTGTCCTTCAGATAGGCGAAGAACTGATCGCCCGAATTGAACCCCTGCGCAGCAGCGAAGCGCATGTCGTTGGCGTCCAGCGTATAAGGCACGACGAGATGCGGCTTGCCGCCTTCGTTCACCCAGAAGGGCAGGTCGTCGTTGTAGTCGTCGGCGTCGTAGAGGAAGCCGCCATGCTCGACCACCAGCCGGCGCGTATTCGGGCTGGTGCGTCCCGTGTACCAGCCGAGCGGCGCTTCGCCCGTCAGACCGCGCAGAACCTGCACCGCCTTGGCGACATGTGCCCGCTCGGTCGCTTCGTCGACATATTGATAGTTGATCCAGCGATAACCATGCGAACAAATCTCATGGCCGTCCTTCAGGAATGCCTCCGCCATCGCCGGATAGCGCTCCAGCGCGGCGGCGACGGCGAAGATCGTGACCGGCAGATCGTATCTGCGGAACAGCCGCAGCAGCCGCCATACCCCCGCGCGGGAGCCATATTCGTAGATCGACTCCATGCTCATATGCCGCGCGCCCGGCACAGGCGCGGCGTTGATGATCTCGGACAGGAACGTCTCGGCGCCCTCGTCGCCATGCAGCACCGAGTTCTCGCCGCCCTCTTCGTAGTTCAGCACCACCTGCACCGCGATCCGCGCGCCGCCCGGCCAGCGCGGATGGGGCGGAGTTGCGCCGTAACCGATCAGATCGCGCGGATATTGGGCAGACACGTGCGGCACTCTCGTCTTGGCAATCCCACTATACACAAGGCGCTTTACAGCCCAAGCAGCACGGCACCATCATGCACGAGACGAAAGGTTGCTTCGTGGGACGGTTGACGACGCATGTCTTGGATACGGCGCATGGCTGCCCCGGCGCGGGGATCGCCGTGCGTCTGTACACGGACGATGGCTTCGGTCCCATAGCCGAGGCGACGACGAATGCCGAAGGCCGCTGCGACGCGCCGCTCCTGGAAGGCCCCACGATGAAGCCGGGACGCTATGTCCTGGCGTTCGAGGCCGGCGATTATTTTCGCCGTAAAGGCGCGGTGCTGGCCGAGCCCGCCTTCCTGGATGTCGTGCGCGTCGCCTTCGGCATCGCCGACGCGTCGGCGCATTATCACGTGCCGCTGTTGATTTCGCCCTACGGCTACTCCACCTATCGCGGCGGCTAGCGATGCGCGACACGGTCCGCTTCCGGCTCGACGGCACGGTGCACGAGATCCGCAATCCCGACCCGACCGAGACGGTGCTGCGCTGGCTGCGCACGCGCGCGGCGCGCACCGGCACCAAGGAAGGCTGCGGCGAGGGCGATTGCGGCGCCTGCACCGTGGTCGTCGGCGATGGCGAGGCCTGGCGGGCCGTCAACGCCTGCATCCTTTTCCTGCCCATGCTCGACGGCAAAACGCTGTTCACGGTTGAGAGCCTCAGCCCGCCGGGCGGCGCGCCGCATCCCGTACAGCAGGCGATGGTCGACACCAACGCCTCGCAATGCGGCTTCTGCACGCCCGGCTTCGTGATGTCGCTCTACGCGCATTATCTCAACCGCGGTGCCTGCGATGCCCCCACGATCCGCAACGTGCTCGCCGGCAATCTCTGCCGCTGCACCGGCTACGGCCCGATCGTCGAGGCGGCGAAGCGGATGAGCGAGTATCCGCGCGTCGAGCCGACGGACGCGGCACCGCCCCGAACCGATGAAAGCCTCGCTATCGACCATGTCGGCGTCGGCGCGCGCAGGCGGTTCTTCGCGCCGCGCGGCGTCGACGAACTCGCGAGTCTGCTTCTCGAACATCCCGATGCCACCTTGCTCGCCGGCGCCACTGATGTCGGCCTCTGGGTGACCAAGCAGAACCGGAGCTTGCCGACGATCATTTCCACCGCCTCGGTCGCGGATTTGACACAAGTGGTCGAGAGCGAAACCGCAATCGAGATCGGCGCCAGCGTCACCTATACGGGAGCCTATGACGCACTGGCCCGCCTGCATCCGGATTTCGGCGAGTTGCTGCGCCGGCTGGGCTCGGTCCAGGTGCGCAATGCGGGGACCATCGGCGGCAACATCGCCAACGGCTCGCCCATCGGCGATTCCATGCCGCCGTTGATCGCGCTGGGCGCGACGCTTGTTCTGCGCAAGGGCGATGAGCGGCGCCGCCTGCCGCTCGAAGACTACTTCCTCGCCTATGGCAAACAAGATCGCGAGCCGGGCGAGTTTGTCGAGAGGGTCATCGTTCCCAAACCTGCCGCGTCGGACACGTTCCGCGTCTACAAGCTCTCCAAGCGTTTCGACCAGGATATCTCGGCGGTCTGCGGCGCATTCCTGTTCCGCCGCGACGGCGACACGATCCGCGCGGTGCGCATCGCCTTCGGTGGAATGGCGGCGACGCCCAAGCGTGCCCGCGTCGCGGAGGCCGAACTCGTCGGCCGCCCCTGGAACGAAGCCGCCATCCGCGATGCGATGGCCGTCCTCGCCGACGACTTCCAGCCGATCGGCGATATGCGCGCCTCGGCGGTTTATCGCCTGACGGCCGCGCGGAATCTTCTTCTGCGGGCATTCCACGAAATCGAGGGCGCCCCTGCGACTCGCATCCTCGAGCTGGAAGCGCTCCGTGGGTGAACGCGGCGGCATTCGGGCCGGGGCCGCCCGCCATCATGACAGCGCCGAGAAACACGTCGCCGGCAGCGCCATTTATATCGACGACATGCCGGAGCCGCGGGGCCTGGTCCATCTCGCCATCGGCCAAAGCACGCGGGCGCATGCTAAAATCCTGGCGCTCGATCTTTCCCCGGTGCGCGCGGCGCCCGGCGTGATCGCTGTGTTCACGGCGCGGGACATTCCGGGCAAGAACGATGTCGGTCCCGTGGTGCACGACGATCCGATCTTTGCCGACGGCCTGGTCGAATATGCCGGCCAGTCGCTGTTCGCCGTGGCCGCCGAAACGGTCGAGCTCGCGCGCCGCGCGGCGCGGCTTGCGAGGATCGAATACGAAGACCTGCCGGCGATCCTCGACATCGACGCGGCCCGCGCGGCCGGCAGCGAACTCGAGCGGCCCCAGCGCATGGCGCTCGGCGACGGCGCGGCGGGTCTGGCCAAGGCGCGCAACCGCCTCTCGGGCCGCATCGTCATCGGTGGGCAGGATCACTTCTACCTCGAAGGCCAGATCGCGCTCGCGGTGCCGCAGGAGGACCGCGACGTTCTTGTCTATTCCTCGACGCAGCATCCGTCGGAGGTTCAGCACCTGATCGCGAGCATGCTGGACGTGCCGAGCAACGCCGTGACGGTCGAGGTTCGGCGCATGGGCGGCGCCTTCGGCGGCAAGGAAACGCAGGCCGCGCTGCCCGCCGCCGTCGCTGCGCTCGCGGCGGCGACGCTGCGCCGCCCGGCCAAGCTGTGCCTCGACCGCGACGACGACATGACGCTGACCGGCAAGCGCCACGACTTCCAGATCGCCTATGACGTCGGCTTCGACGACGAAGGCCGCATCCAGGGCATTGCGTTCGTGCAGGAATCGCGTTGCGGCTATTCCACGGACCTCTCGCTCGCCATCGGCGACCGCGCCATGTTCCACGCCGACAACGCCTATTTCCTCAGCAACGTCACCATCGAATCCCACCGCTACAGGACCAACACCGTCTCCAACACCGCCTTCCGCGGTTTCGGGGGTCCGCAGGGCATGATGGGGATCGAGCGCGCGATGGACGCGATTGCCTGGAACCTCGGCAAGGACCCGCTCGACGTCCGCAAGGCCAATCTTTACGGCGCCGCGCCGCGCAACGTCACGCCTTATCACCAGACGCTGTCGGACAATGTCGCCCCCGAGATCGTGGACGCATTGGAAAATAAGGCGAACTACCGCGCCCGTCGCAAGGCGGTCGAGGCGTTCAACGCAGCGAACAAGCTGCTCAAGCGCGGACTCGCGCTGACACCCGTAAAGTTCGGCATCTCCTTCACCACGACCCATCTGAACCAGGCGGGCGCGCTGGTGCATGTCTATGCCGACGGCAGCGTGCATATGAACCACGGCGGCACCGAGATGGGCCAGGGCCTCATGACCAAAGTGGCCCAGATCGTCGCCGAGGAATTCCAGATAGATGTCGAGCAAGTGAAGATCACCGCGACCACGACCGGCAAGGTGCCCAACACCTCCGCCACCGCGGCCTCGGCCGGGGCCGACCTCAACGGCATGGCGGCGCAGGCCGCGGCACGCACGATCAAGGACCGGCTGGTTGCCTTCGCCGCCGGCGAATTCGGCTGCAAACCGGAGGAGGTCGTGTTCCGCGACAACCATGTCACCGCCGGCACGCTCCACATGCGCTTCTCCGAGCTGACGCGCGCGGCGCAGATCGGGCGCGTGTCGTTGTCTTCGACGGGCTTCTACAAGACGCCGAAGATCCACTACGACCGATCGCGCCATCAGGGTCATCCGTTCTTCTATTTCGCCTATGGCGCCGCCGTGTCGGAGGTCGCAATCGACACGCTGACGGGCGAGAACCGCGTCCTGCGCGTCGATCTGATCCACGATGTCGGCCGCTCGCTCAATCCCGCGATCGATCTTGGTCAGATCGAGGGTGGATTCGTGCAGGGCATGGGCTGGCTGACGACCGAGGAACTGGTGTTCGATGCCGAGGGACACCTGCGCACGCACGCGCCCTCGACCTACAAGATACCGGCCTGCAGCGACCGGCCATCGGCGTTCAACATGGAATTGTGGCCGCACGACAACCGCGAGGAGACGGTGCATCGCTCCAAGGCGGTGGGTGAGCCGCCGCTGATGCTGGCGATCTCGGTGTTCTCGGCGCTGACCGACGCGGTGGCGAGCGTCGCCGATTACCGCGTCCTGCCCGAGCTGGACGCACCGGCGACGCCGGAGCGCATCCTGCTGGCGATAGAGAAGCTGCGCGCATGACCGGTTGGTGGATCATCGCAGGCGAGCACGCCACACGCGGCGAGGCGAGCGTGCTGGTCACCGTCTGTTCCGTCGCGGGCTCGGCGCCGCGCGAAGCCGGAACCAAGATGCTGGTCTGGCGAGATGGCCAGCACGGCACGATCGGCGGCGGCAATCTCGAATATGTCGTCCTGGACCAGGCGCGCAAGATGCTGGCGGGCGAGGCCGCGCATCGCTTCCAAAGCTATCCGCTCGGCCCGCTGCTCGGCCAATGCTGCGGCGGGCGCGTCGGCATGCTGCTTGAGCGGATCGACGCTGGCACCACCTCTTGGCTGGCACAGATCGGCGCTGCCGAAGACAGCGGCGAAGCCTATGCGGTCCATTCGGTGCTTGAACCCGGCCGCGTCGCGAAGCGAGTCCTCGGCCGCAACGATGTGAGAGCGTTGCCGGCGGACGCCGTCGTGCTCACCGCCCGCGACGGTGCGCGCGTCGATCCCGCCGCCGCGAAAATCGCCACTGACGGCCTTTCCATCGTCGAGCGTATTGATCCGCGCCCACTGCTCCTGATGTTCGGCGCCGGCCATGTCGGACGCGGCCTGGCGCCCATCGCCGCCAGCCTGCCGTTGCGCACGCGCTGGTACGACACGCGGCTGGAATTCGGCGCCGTCGAGGGCGCGCTCCAGCCCGTCATCGCCGACGATCTCGTGGCGCAGGCGACGGCCGCACCGGCCGGCGCCCTGTACCTGGTCTTCACCCAGAGCCACGCGCTCGACTACGATCTGACCCGGGCCGTCCTGGCGCGGGGCGATTTTCTCTATTGCGGCCTGATCGGCTCGGCAACCAAGCGGGCGCGGTTCGAGAAGCGTCTGCTCGCCGACGGCATCGCGCACGCAATGCTGCCGCGTCTGATTTGTCCGATCGGCAATATCGGGCTTGCCTCGAAGGATCCCGCCGTGCTCGCCGTGGCGGTTGCTGCCGAACTCATGTTCACGATAGAAGCCCGGGCCGTCGCGCGTTCACTCAAGGCCGTCCATGTTCGCTGATATCGTTCCCTGGATCGAACTGGCGATCCGCTGGCTGCACATCGTCACGGGCATCGCCTGGATAGGCGCCTCGTTCTATTTCGTCTGGCTCGACGGCAACATCCGCAAGGTGGAGGGCGGCAATCCGCTGGTCGCCGGTGAGCTTTGGGCCGTTCACGGCGGCGGCTTCTATCACAATCAGAAATATCTCGTGGCGCCCGAACATCTTCCGCCGCATCTGCACTGGTTCAAATACGAGGCCTATTTCACCTGGATCAGTGGCTTCCTGCTGCTGGCGGTGATCTACTATATCGGCGCCGACATCTACCTGATCGACCGCGCCAAGCTGGCGCTCACCGCGCCCGAGGCCATCGCCATTTCCCTCGCCTTCATGGCCGGCGGCTGGATCGTCTATGACGGATTGTGCCGCTCGCCGTTGGGCAGGAACGGCTTGCTGTTCGGCGCGGTCTGGTTTCTGATCCTGACCGCAGCCGGCTGCGCGCTGACCCGCATCTTCAGCGATCGTGCCGCCTTCCTGCATATCGGCGCCGTTGTCGGTACCGCGATGGTCGCCAACGTGTTCTTTGTGATCATCCCGAACCAGAAGAAGGTCGTCGACTCCATGCTGGCGGGCGAGACGCCCGATGCGCGGCTGGGTCTTCAGGCCAAGCAGCGCTCGCTGCACAACAACTACATGACCCTGCCGGTTCTGCTGGCGATGATCAGCGTCCATTTTCCGATGCTGACGGGCAGCCCGATCAACTGGCTGCTGCTCGCCGCGCTCAGCGTCTGCGGCATTATGATCCGTCATTTCTTCAACCTGCGGCACAAGGGCCAGATCAGCTACGGCCTCGCCGCCGCCAGCGCCGCTGTGTTCGTTTTCGCCGCGGGGATAGCCATCGCCGTGCAGCACCGCGCCGGACAGGCGCTGACCGCCGCTATGCCCTTCGCCATGGTCCGCGCCGTCGTCGATCGGAATTGCATCATGTGCCACGCCGCGCATCCGACGCATGCCGGAATTTCCACGGCCCCGGCCGGTCTCGATTTCACCCGCGACGCTGTCCTGCACGACAACGCAGCGCGCGTGCTCATGCAGGCTGTCACCACCAAGGCCATGCCGCTCGGCAACGAGACCGGCATGACGGATGCGGAGCGCGCCACGCTCGGCGCCTGGATCCGTCAAGGGGCACATATAAGATGACTCGCACGCTACATCCAGTTCCGCTGACGGCCGAAGCCTTCGTGCCCTTCGGCGATATCGTCTCGACCGAGGGTGCCCCACAGTCCATCAACTATGGCGCGACGCAGAAATTCGCCGATCTCGCACACATCGATCTGCGTGATAGCGGCCGCGCCGCAGTGCATCTCTATCGCTCGACGACGCCCGTCTTTCCCTTCTCACTGCGGGTGATGGAGAACCATCCGCTCGGCAGCCAGCTGTTCATGCCGCTGTCCGGCCGGCCCTATCTAGTGGTCGTCGCGCCGCCGGGGCCGTTCGATCCGGAGGCGATACGCGCCTTCGTCGCCGGTCCGGGGCAGGGCGTGAATCTTGCGCCCGGCGTGTGGCACCATTTCAATCTCGCGCTCGTCGGCGTCAGCGATTTCCTCGTCGTCGACCGCGAGGGCCTAGGCGAGAATTGCGAAGAGGTCGCGCTCGACGGCTCGATCCTGCTCGCCGCGCCGGAGCTGCCGTGATGGCGCGGCAGGCCTATCGCGCGTGCGTCTTCCACCTGCTCGGGGATCCGTCGGCGACCGACCCGCTCGCGACCTATTTTTCCGATGGCGCGCTGGTCATCGAGGACGGTCGTGTCGTCCAGGCCGGCGCCTGGAACGATATCGGCCCGACGCTGGACGCCGGTGTCGCCGTGACGCGCTTCGAGAACGCGCTGATCGTGCCGGGGTTCGTCGATGCGCATGTACACTACCCGCAGATCGACATGATCGCGTCGCCCGGCGGCCGACTCCTCGACTGGCTTGAGGCCTACACATTCCCGTCGGAAAAGCGGTTTGCCGACAAGGCGGTCGCCGCCGATACCGCGTCGTTCTTCCTCGACCAGCTTTTACGCAACGGTACGACGACGGCGCTCGTTTTCGCGACAGTGCACAAAGGGTCCGTCGAAGCGCTGTTCGAAGCGGCGCTCGCGCGCAACATGCGCCTCGCCGCCGGCAAGGTCTTGATGGACCGCGACGTGCCGGCTGATCTGTGCGACACGGCGGAAACGGGCTACGCGGAAAGCGCGGCGCTGATCCATGCCTATCACGGCAAGGGCCGGCTGACCTATGCGGTGACACCCCGCTTCGCGGCCTCGTCGACCGAGCGACAACTCGAACTGTCGGCCCGGCTGGTTGCCGAAAATCCGGGCGTCCTGTTGCAGACGCATCTGTCCGAGAACACCGACGAGGTCGCGCTTGTCCTGCGCACCTATCCCGGATGCACCGACTATCTGGACGTCTACGAGGAGTTCGGCCTGGCGACGGAACGCTCGGTTTTCGCCCATTGCATCCATCTCTCGCCGGACGAATGGCGGCGGATGGGGGTGCACGGCTCGGCTGCGGCGTTCTGTCCGACATCGAACCTGTTCCTCGGCAGCGGCTTGTTCGATCTTGCCGCAGCGGCGCGCGCGGGTGTCTCCGTCGGCCTGGGCACCGATATCGGCGCCGGTACTTCGCTGTCGCAGCTCCAGACCATGAACGAGGCTTACAAGGTCGGCCAGATGCAGCGGCAATCGCTCGACGCGTTCCAGCTCTTCTATCTGGCCACGCTGGGCGGCGCGAAGGCCCTGCGCATGGACGACAGGATCGGAAATTTCGTGCCCGGCAAGGAAGCGGATTTCGTGGTGCTCGACACCGCCGCCGCGCCGCTGCTGGAGCGGCGGATTGGCCATGCGAGATCGCCGGCGGAGGCGCTGTTCGTCCTCGCGATGTTGGGTGACGACCGTGCGGTGCGCGAGACCTATGTGATGGGCAGGCGGGCCTATCGCCGCTAATCGCGTTTCACATCCAGCCCGCCGCGCTCGCGGATGAAGCTCACCACCGTATCGAGCCCCTGGCCGGTCTTCAGGTTCGTGAACACGAAAGGCCGCTCGCCGCGCATCCTCTTCGCGTCACGGTCCATCACCGAGAGGTCCGCGCCCACATAGGGCGCCAGGTCGATCTTGTTGATGATCAGGAGGTCCGACCGCGTGATGCCTGGACCGCCTTTGCGCGGAATCTTGTCGCCGGCGGCGACGTCGATGACATAGAGAGTTATATCGGCCAGTTCGGGGGAGAAGGTGGCGGCGAGGTTGTCGCCGCCGCTCTCGATGAAGATCGCATCCAGGCCGGGAAACCGCACGCTCATGTCGGCGACCGCCGCGAGGTTGATCGAGGCGTCCTCGCGGATCGCGGTGTGCGGACAGCCACCGGTCTCCACGCCGAGGATGCGCTCGGGCGCCAGCGCGCCGGACCGGGTCAGGAACTCGGCGTCCTCGCGGGTATAGATGTCGTTGGTGATCGCGGCGATGTTGTAGCGCTCCCGCATCGCCTTGCAGAGCCTGTCCATCAGTGCCGTCTTTCCCGAGCCGACCGGCCCGCCTACCCCGATGCGCAATGCGGTGGTCATGAGCGGAACAGCCTCGTGTACTGGGTTTCGTGGGCGATGGAGGCCCATTCGACGACAGGCGCGGCGGTGCCGATGTCGGCGGGATCACGGCGCAGCGCGGCGCGCGCCGTGGCGATCGCCGCGGGCTGAAGGCTCGCGATGATGCGCTGGCCGCTCGTCTGGCCGAGGGGCACGAGCCTGATACCGGCGGATACCATATTGCTCGCGACCGAATGAAAGAATGCGACCATGGCCTGTTCGAGTGGAATCGCGCCATACGCCGCGGCGATGCCGATGGCGGACGGATAGGGTACCCAACCGGCATCCAGGATACGCCCCAGATGGCCGCTCGCCTCGGCATTGTGCCAGGCCGCGCGGAACGCGGTGACGAAGGCTTGGCCCTGGGCGCGGTGTTCCAGTTCGAACTCCAGCGTCGGCACGAAGGCGCGCGCTTCTTCCAAGGCTGCCGCCAATCCCACGCGGTCGAACCGCCGCACGGCGTCATAGGCCGTGCGCAGCATCCAGCCATTGACCGGGCCGAATTCGTGCGCGAGGCCGGCGTCGATCCAGTCGCGCAAGCCTTCCTCGTCGCGGACCAATCCTGCCTCCACGGCATATTCGATGCCGTGCGAATAGCTGAAGGCGCCGACCGGAAAGCCCGGCGACAGCCAACTCATCAGCCGGTAGAGCGCGTCGGCGTCAGTGGTCATGGCCGTGGCCGTCATGATGGTGATGCGCAGTGCTCTCCACGCTATAGGCGCCGCTCTCCGGTGCGAAGGGCGCGCTGTGGCGATGGACATGGGCGCCCAGCCCCTCGATCATCTCGACCAGCACGTGATCGTCGCGGATGCGCAAGGAGCCGTCTTTCAGCACCTGCACCGGGATATGGCGGTTGCCGATATGCCAAGCGATGCGCGCGGCCTCGGCGACCGAATGGGTGTGGATGTCCGCGACGGGCTCGTCCGCCGCCACGACCTGGATCACGCCGCCGCCTTCCAGCGCCAGGCCTTCGCCATGCTGGAGCGTGCGCGGCTTGTCGAGATCGAGCAGGAAGGCCTCGCCCGCCGTGTCGGTCAGGGTGATGCGGCGGCGATAGCGGTCGTCGAAGGCGAGTTTCACCACGCCCACGCTCTTTTGCCAGGAACCGGCGGGAAGGATTTTTGTCGCGCGCCGCATGGTCAGAACAGGAAATAGCGCTGCGCCATCGGCAACACGCTCGCCGGCTCGCAGGTGAGGAGCACGCCGTCGGCGCGCACCTCATAGGTTTCGGGATCGACCTCGATCTTCGGCGTCGCGCCGTTGAGCACCATGTCGGTTTTTTTCACCCCGCGCGTGCCCGACACCGCGAGAAGCGTGTGCTGCAGGTTCAGCTTGTCGAGGCTTCCTCTCTCCAGCGCCAGTTTGGAGACGAAGGTCACGCTGCTCGACGGCATCCAGCTGTTTTTCGGGATGGGCCCGCCATAGGCCGCGAACATCGGCCGATAGTGCACCGGCTGCGGTGTCGGGATCGAGGCATTGGGATCGCCCATGGCGGCATAGGCGATGTTTCCCGCCTTGAGCACGAGGTCCGGCTTCACGCCGAAGAATTTCGGCTGCCACAGCACGAGGTCTGCGATCTTGCCCACCGCGACCGCACCGACATGCTCGGCGATGCCGTGCGTGATCGCCGGGTTGATCGTGTATTTGGCGATGTAGCGGCGGACGCGCAGATTGTCGTTGTCGCCGGTCTCCTCCGGAAGGCGCCCGCGCTGCTTCTTCATCTTGTCGGCGGTCTGCCAGGTGCGGATGAGGACCTCGCCGACCCGCCCCATCGCCTGGCTGTCCGAGGACATCATCGAGATCGCGCCGATGTCGTGCAGGATGTCCTCGGCGGCGATGGTTTCCCTGCGGATGCGGCTTTCGGCGAAGGCGACGTCCTCGGCGATCCGCCGGTCGAGATGGTGGCAGACCATCAGCATGTCGAGATGCTCGTCGATGGTGTTCACCGTGTAGGGCCGCGTCGGGTTGGTGCTCGACGGCAGGACGTTGAGTTCGCCGACGAGCTTGATCACATCCGGCGCATGCCCGCCGCCCGCGCCCTCGGTATGGAAGGCGTGGATGGTGCGCCCGGCGATCGCCGCGATGGTGTCCGCGATATAACCGGATTCGTTCAGCGTATCGGTATGGATCGCGACGGCGACGTCGCAGTCGTCCGCCGCCGTCAGGCAGTGGTCGATGGCCGAGGGGGTGGAGCCCCAATCCTCGTGCAGCTTGAGGCCGCAGGCGCCGGCCAGGATCTGTTCGATGAGGATTCCGCCGCTGCGCTGCGCGTTTCCCTTGCCGAAGAATCCCACATTGACGGGAAGCCGCTCGCCCGCCTGCAGCATCCGGCGGATGTGCCACGGGCCCGGCGTGCAGGTCGTCGCGTTCGTGCCCTCGGCCGGGCCGGTGCCGCCGCCCAGCATCGTCGTGACGCCGGAGGCGATGGCATCCTCGGCCTGCTGCGGGCTGATCCAGTGGACATGGCTGTCGATGCCGCCGGCGGTCAGGATGCGGCGCTCTCCGGCGATGATCTCCGTGCCGGCTCCGATCCGGATGGTGACGCCCGGTTGAATATCGGGATTGCCCGCCTTGCCGATTCCCACGATGCGCCCGTCATGGATCGCGACGTCGGCTTTCACGATGCCCATATGGTCGACGATCAGGGCGTTGGTGATGACCGTGTCCGCCCCGCAGGCCGAGGCGCCGTAACGGCTCTGCCCCATGCCGTCGCGGATCACCTTGCCGCCGCCGAACGTAACCTCCTCGCCATAGACCGCCTTGTCGTCCTCGACCTCGATGACGAGATCGGTGTCCGCCAGGCGCACCCGGTCGCCCTTGGTCGGTCCGTACATGCGGGCATAGGCCGCGCGATCGATCGTGACAGGCATCAGACGGGTCCATTCACCTTGTTGCGGAAACCGTAGACCAGGCGTCCGCCGCGATAGGGCACAAGGGTCACATCGCGCTCCAGTCCCGGTTCGAAGCGCACCGCGGTGCCGGCGGGGATGTCGAGCCGCCAGCCCCTGGTCCGCTCGCGCTCGAACACCAGCGCGTCGTTGACCTCGTAGAAATGGTAGTGGGACCCGATCTGGATCGGGCGGTCCCCGCTGTTGGCGACGCGGATCGTCAAGGTCGCCTGGCCCTCGTTCAGAACGATGCTGCCGTGTGCGGGCAGGATTTCGCCGGGGATCATGCGCGCCTCTATCGGATCGGGTTGTGGACGGTGACCAGCTTGGTCCCGTCGGGAAAGGTCGCCTCGACCTGGACCTCGTCGATCATCTCGGCGACGCCGTCCATCACCTCGGCCTTCGTGAGGACGGTCGCGCCCTCCTGCATCAGCGCCGCCACGGACTTGCCGTCGCGCGCGCCCTCCACGACGTGATCGGCGATCAGCGCGATGGCCTCCGGATAGTTGAGCTTGACGTTCCGCTCGCGGCGGCGGCGCGCGACCATCGCGGCCATGGCGATCAGCAGCTTGTCCTTCTCGCGCGGCGTCAGATGCATCAGATGCCCCAGAGGCGCGGTAGGCTGGGCGGCAATCCACCGGCTTCCGCGCGCAACGTTTTCCAGATTTTTCCGAAGGCGTCACGCAGTGCAAGCGCATTGGCACTCAGAAGCCGCACGATCAGCAGGTCGCGGAATGACGTCGCGCCGAGGCGCAGGCCGTCGCCGCCCACCGCGATGTCGCGCACCGTCTGCAGATGCTTCGCGGCATCGTCGCCGGCATAGATCAGCGAACCATAGGCCACGGCGCCGCCGAAGGTCGCGGCGCGGCCGAGCAGGGTTTCGATGTCGCCGTCGAGATGCAGCGCGTCTTTCCACGTCAGGCGCCCGTCGGCATCGCGGAACTCCCATACGTCATGCACCAGGCCGTGCCGCAGCGTCTCGCCGCGCGCGGCGCGGCCGAAGACGAGGATGCCGCCGGTCAGGCAGCGCGCGCCATCGTCGAGTTGAATCTGCGTGCGCCGGCGCAGCCTCGACCCGTCGAACAGGATCGTTTCCTGCGGCAGGTATTCGAGCCAGCTTTCCCGCCCGGCGCGAAGCTCGCTCTCGACGACGCAATCGGGTCCGAGCGAGCGATAGACCTTCTCCGCCGCCTGGCCGATCACCAGGGCGCGTGCGCCGTCGCCGAGCCGCACCGCCATGTCCAGCCGGTCGCCGCCGACGAGGCCGCCGGAGACGCAGGTGATGGCCGCCTGGAAGACGTCGCCGCGTTCCGGCAGCGGGAACAGGGCCCGCAGCGGCTGCGCCTGGTAGAGATCGGCGAGCGCCGTGGCGCCGTCCGCTGCCCGCTTCAGTTCGAGGCGGATTTCTCCGCCGCGTCGCGGCGCCGCCGCCTTCGTCCACGGACCGTAGGCGACGTTGCTGGCCGGTTTTTCGCTTGCGCGCATCTCCTCAACGGTAGTGGAGGGCGCCCAGCCTTACAACGCCGGGCCTTGCCGAAGAATCGTCCAGACTGGCCGAACTTTGCGCACTCTCGACAAGCGGCTTTCCGCGCCTTAACAGACCCCGATGACAGACCTGAGCCGATTCATCGCCGGCCTGCCGAAGGCCGAACTCCATCTCCACCTCGAAGGCAGCCTGGAGCCCGAGCTGATGTTCGCGCTGGCGCGGCGCAATCGCGTGGAGATCCCGTTCCGGAGCGTGGAAGAGGTGCGGGCCGCTTATTCCTTCTCCAACCTCCAGGACTTCCTCGACATCTACTACCAAGGCGCCGGCGTGCTGCGCACCGAGGAGGATTTCTTCGACCTCGCCGCCGCCTATCTCGCGCGCGTCGCGGCCGACGGGGCGCGGCATGTCGAAGTGTTCTTCGATCCGCAGACCCATACCGCGCGGGGCATCCCGTTCGGTGTCGTCGCCGGCGGCATGTCGCGGGCGCTGCGCGCGGCGGAGGCCGAACGCGGCATCACGTCCAAGCTCATCCTCTGTTTCCTGCGCCATCTAGACGAGGATGACGCGCTGGCGACGCTCAAATCGGCCGGGCCTTTTCTCGACCGCATCGCCGCGGTGGGTCTCGATTCCTCCGAGCTCGGCCATCCGCCGTCGAAATTCGCGCGTGTGTTCCAGGCGGCGGGCGAGCGCGGCCTGAAGCGCGTCGCCCATGCCGGCGAGGAGGGGCCGCCGGAATATGTCCATGAGGCGCTCGATCTCCTGCATGTCGACCGGCTCGACCACGGCAATCGGTCGCTCGAAGATCCCGCGCTGGTGGCGCGCCTTGTCCGCGAGCGGATGACGCTGACGGTGTGTCCGCTGTCGAATCTCAAGCTTTGCGTCGTGAACGACATGAAGCGGCATCCTCTGAAGCGAATGTTGAACGCCGGCCTGCGCGCGACGGTGAATTCCGACGATCCGGCCTATTTCGGCGGCTATCTGAACGACAATTACAACGCGGTCGCCGATGCGCTGGCGCTGACGCGCGACGACATCGTCACGCTGGCGAAGAACAGCTTCCTGGGCTCGTTCCTGGACGACGCCGACAAGGCGAGGCATGTCGCGGCCGTCGATGCCTATGCGGCGCAGGGCATTTGATCCGAAAAGGCGGTTCGAATCCGGCGGACGTCAGCTAATCGGTTGACGCGCCTCGGCTTTGTGCATGGATAGGCGGCCGCGCTATGCCGCCGCATCTGCGGCCTGGATGCAATGGTCGTGATTTGGGACAGATGGCGTTTGGACCGACTCGGTTCAAGGCGTGCGCCGAAATAAATCCGTAGACGGACTTATCCGACACCGGCCTCGCGCGGAGCCGCGGGAGGCGCGGAGATTCCGCGATTGCGGCGGGGACAAGTTTTCGGGCGCGTCGCGGCAAACGATATTTTATTGCGCGGAAATATTTCATGCCGGCCCGATCGCTTGCATGGCCGCGCAATGCGCAGCCGGGGCGACGGTCGTTACCGGAACGCCGGCTCGGTGAAGCTGCGCAGCTTGCGCGAATGCAGCGTGCCGGCGCGGGCTTCCTCGCGCATATATTCCAGCGCCTTGATGCCGATCTGCAGGTGCTGGCCGACGCGCTCCTCATAGAAGGCGTCCGCCATGCCGGGCAGCTTGATCTCGCCGTGCAGCGGCCGGTCCGAGACGCAGAGCAGCGTGCCGTAGGGCACGCGGAAGCGGTAGCCGTTGGCGGCGATGGTCGCCGATTCCATGTCGATGGCGATGGCGCGCGACTGGTTGAAGCGCATGGCGAGCTCGGCGAAGCGAAGCTCCCAATTGCGGTCGTCGGTCGTCACCACCGTGCCGGTGCGCAGCCGCTCCTTCAGCACCGTGCCGGCCAGCCCGGTCACCGCCGTCACCGCGCGGGCGAGCGCAAGCTGCACCTCCGCGATGGTCGGCACCGGAATGGCGAGCGGCAGCGCGCTGTCCAGCACATGATCGTCGCGCAGATAGGCATTGGCGAGCACGTAATCGCCCAGCCGCTGGCTGGCGCGCAGGCCGCCGCAATGGCCGACCATCAGCCACACATGCGGGCGCAGCACGGCCAGGTGATCCGTCACCGTCTTGGCGTTCGAGGGCCCGACGCCGATATTGATCAGCGTGATGCCTTCGCCGTTCGGCTGCACCAGGTGATAGGCCGGCATTTGCGGCATCTTGGCGAGCGGCGGCGCCGTCGGCTCCTTGCCCTTCTCGGTGATGCGCATGCCCGGCTCGATGAAACGCAGGGCGCGGCCCGCATCGATCTCGGCCAGGCCATAGCCGACGAATTCGTCGATATAGCGCTGGTAGTTCGTGAACAGGACGAAGCTCTGGAAGGTCTCGGGCGCGGTCCCGGTGTAGTGCCTGAGCCGGTGCAGCGAATAGTCGACGCGCTCCGCCGGAAACAGCGACAGCGGCCCGTCCTCGACCCCGTCCCAGCGGCCGCCGTCGACGATGGTGTCGTGCGCCGCGTCGAGGCGGGGCAGGGGGAAGTGCTGCGCCAGCTCGGCGCGCTGCTCCGCCGACATCGCGGCGGCGGCGCGCTCCACCGCGAAGGTCAGCGGGATCCGGGTGCGGCTCTTGCCGACGAACATCTCCGCCTTGCAGTTCTGCGTCAGCAGCGTGATCTGCTCGATGAGATAGCCCTTGAACAGGCGCGGCGCGGTGATCGTGGTGCCGTAGAAGCCAGGCTTGGGCACCTTGCCGAAGGCGAGCGGCGTGGAACGCGGCACCTGCTCCACCTCGATGCCGAGATAGGGATAGACGGGATGCCTGATCGGCTTGCGGTCGCCCTTGGCGAAGGCCTCGAAATTCTTCTCGATCTGCGCGATGGCGTCGTCATAGAGCTCGATCAGGCGCTCCACGACCGCATCGACGCTGCCGCAGCGCCTGGGCTCGGTGCCGGGGAAATTGCCGAATTTCGGTCCCGGGGTCACAGGAAAGACGTCCCGACGGAGAGCGGCGCGATGCCGAGATGGCGGGCGCAGGACTGGCCGATATCGGCGAAGGTGCCGCGCCGGCCGATCGGCCCCGGCGTCACGCCGGGCCCGAAGGCGATGACGGGCACGAATTCGCGGGTGTGGTCGGTGCCCGGCCAGGTCGGATCGCAGCCGTGATCGGCGGAGAAGACCACCAGATCGTCCTTGCGCAGCGCCGCGCGCAGCTCCGGGATGCGCGCGTCGAACGCCTCGAGCGCGCCGGCATAGCCCGCGACGTCGCGGCGATGGCCGAAGAGCGTATCGAAATCGACGAAGTTCGCGAAGATGATCGCGTCTTCGGGACCGTCCTTCACCTCGTCCAGCATCCGGTCGAACACCTCGTCATTGCCGAAGGCCTTGACGTATTTCGTGATCCCCTTGGCGGCGAAGATGTCGGAGATCTTGCCGATGCCGACGACCTGCCGGCCGGTGGCGGCGTAGCGGTCGAGCAGCGTCGGCGCGGTGGGCGGCATGGCGTAGTCGTGGCGGTTGCCGGTGCGCTTGAAGGCGCCGGGCGCCTCGCCGACGAAGGGCCGCGCGATGACGCGGCCGATATTGTAGGCATCGACCAGCTTGCGCGCGACATGGCAGCACTCGTAGAGCCGCTCGAGCCCGAAATGCGTCTCATGCGCCGCGATCTGGTAGACCGAATCCGCGCTGGTATAGACGATCGGCTTGCCGGTGCGGATGTGCTCCGCGCCGAGCCTGTCGATGATCACGGTGCCCGAGGCGTGGCAGTCCCCCAGGATGCCGGGGACGCCGGTCTTCGCGATGAAGTCTTTCGTCAGCGCCGCCGGAAAGGTCGGCACGGTCCTGGGGAAATAGCCCCAGTCGTGGTCGACCGGCAGGCCCATCATCTCCCAATGGCCGCTCGGCGTATCCTTGCCGCGGCCGAGTTCCGCGGCATAGCCGTAGCGGCCGACGATCCGCTTCGGCGCCGGGATCGCAACCTCGGGATCGGCGCCCTTCGCGGCTTCGCCGAGCCCGAGCGCGAGGAAGTTCGGAATGTCGAGCGGGCCGCTCTTGCCCGAAGGCCGCTTCAGGCCCTGGGCACAGGCTTTCGCAATATGACCGAACGTGTTGGCGCCCGTGTCGCCGAAGCGCGCCGCGTCGGGCGCGGCACCCAGGCCGAAGGAATCCAGAACGCCGACAATGGCTCGCAAATCGAATGGTCCGTCTCTTTGGGCCAGCGTACAGATTGTCGCCGGACACGGAAATATATAGTTGCTTTGGGCGGCATAGCCGATGGAGACGGGCATGGCAAAGCAGATCGAGCGCGGCGCCGCCGCCATCCAGGCTGCGATGGCCGGCGCGTTCCCGAAAACCGCGCTGATCCTCGGCAGCGGCCTCGGCCCGCTCGCGGACAGGATCGCGGACGCGACCGACATTCCCTATGGCGATATTCCGGGCTTTCCGGTCCCGACCGTCGCCGGCCACCAGGGCCGGCTGCGCATCGGCACGCTGGCGGGCCACGGGATCGCCTGCATGCAGGGCAGGCTGCACGCCTATGAGGGCCATCCGGCCCAGGCCATCGCCGTGCCGATCCGCATCCTGAGGCGCCTGGGCGTGGAGCGGCTGATCCTCACCAATGCCTCGGGCGGCCTGAAACCGCATCTGCCCGCGGGCACGCTGATGCTGGTGGAAGACCACATCAATTTCTCGGGCCAGAATCCGCTGGTGGGGCCGAACGACGAGAGCTTCGGCCCGCGCTTCCCGGACCTGTCGCATGCCTACGATCCCGGCCTGCGCGCGCAGTTCGAAGCGGCGGCGCGCCGGTCCGGCGTGACGCTCGAAAGCGGCGTCTATGTCTACGTCCTTGGACCGAGCTTCGAGACGCCGGCGGAAATCCGGATGTTCGCCAGCCTCGGCGCCGATGCGGTGGGAATGTCGACAGTTCCCGAATGCATCGCGGCGGTTCATTGCGGCATTCGCGTCGCGGCGCTGTCGGTAATCACGAATCTCGCCGCCGGCTTCAGCACGGTTCCGCTGACGCATCAGGAAACGCTGGCGGAAGCCGCGAAGGCTTATGACCGCGTCGAGAAGTTGCTGCTGTCTTTTTTCGGCGCACTGTCGGAATAGAAAAACTTTTTATTTTCGTCGCAATACGCATTGCGAAAAGTTTCGCGATCCGACGCGTGCGTGCAATTCACTTGCGCGACATGCGAATGAAATGTCGCCGATCTTCGCGATCGAGCGCGACGTGGCAAAATGCACACGCACGCAGTCGCAAATCTGCAAACGACGACACTTACATTGCGAATAAGAAATGCGGGCGCTCGGTTGGGTCAGACCGGCGCAAGCGCATTCGAGGGCAGGACGCCCGGGATCGAAGAGTGCCGGCGGCGGCGCATCAATGGTGACGCGCACCGTTCCGAGATTCCGTTTTATGAGGGGAAGTCATGAAGAAGTCTGACGTGAGGTCGCCGCCTTCGGGCGGGACTGCGCGCCTCCGCGCGCCGGATCGCAACTCCGCGAAACGTTCCGCGCAAATCTAAATCACGGCGCTGCGTAGATTGCCCGGCTCGGACGCGCGAGAGCGCGTGCGCCGTGAAACGGCGCGTCGCGACGTTGGGAATCGAAAAATTGGCGGTCGAAACCTGTCGGCGCGAATGCGCCGCGCAGTCGAAGCCGTTTTGTCGAATGAAAAATCAGGGGAATGCCAAATGAACATGCGTAATCTAAAATCGCTGATGCTGGGCGCGACCGCGCTGACGCTGGCGACGCCGCTGCTGACCGTTGCCGCCCACGCGCAATCGACGGGCACGCAAGAGGTCGAAACCGTCGTCGTCACCGCCGAGCGGACCCAGAGCGACGGACTGATGAACGCCGCGCCGATCTCCAAGGAGCGCTCGACGATCACCAGCGAATTCCTGCAGACCCAGACCGCCGGCCAGACGGTGTTCCAGGCGCTCAACTACATGCCGGGCGTGAACTTCACGAACAACGATCCTTACGGCTCGAGCGGCGGCAACATCCGCATGCACGGACAGGACGGCAACCATATCTCCCTGACGCTCGACGGCATGCCGCTCAACGACACGGGCAACTACGCGATCTACACCAACCAGCAGCTCGACCCCGAAGTGGTCGACCGCGTCAGCGCCAACCAGGGCTCGACCGACGTCGACAGCCCGACCGCGGCGGCGACCGGCGGCGTCATCGCCATCATCTCCGACCGTCCGCACGACGATTTCGGCGCCGAGGCCGTCCTCACCGGCGGCTCGTACAGCGACCAGCGCTATTTCGGCCGCGTCGATTCCGGTTCGTTCGGGCCGTGGGACACCAAGGCGTTCGCCTCGCTCTCCTGGCAGGACTACGACAAGTTCAAGGGTCCGGGCGACCTGAAGAAGTGGCAGGCCAACGTCAAGTTCCTGCAGGAATTCGGCGACCTGGGCTGGATCACGCTCGCCGGCCATTGGAACAGCAACCGCAACAATTCCTACTACGCCGAAGACTATGCGCCGAACACGACCAACTTCTCCGGAACGCTGGCCGGCACCATCGACCTGATCAAGGGGCCAGACGGCTATATCGCCAACCCCGCGAACACCACCGGCGCCAATTTCAGCGGCACGGGCTGGGACCGCGACTACCAGACCACCTGCGCCTACACCACGCCGGTCGCCGGCCATGCCGACAACACGATGACGACCTGCGGCAATTTCTACAAGGTGAAGATCAACCCGTCCGACACCGGCAATATCCGCCTGCAGTCGCTGTGGCACCTGACCGACGCGTTGACGGTCACGGCCGATACCAATCTTCAATATGTTCTGGCCAATGGCGGCGGCGCCTTCTCGTTCAAGGAGAACAGCGCCCAGCTGATCGGCAGCACCACGGGCGTCGGCACGTCCACCACGCCGTATCATTGCATTCCCGGCCAGGGCTGCGACCTGAACGGCGACGGCGACGTGATGGACACCGTCGACCTCTACCAGCCCAGCACGACCAACACGCGCCGCTGGGGCTTCAACACCTCGGTGATCTACCAGTTCGACGAGGACAACACGATCCAGGCCGCCTACACGCTGGATTACGGCCTGCACCGTCAGACGGGCACGACGACCTTCTTCGACCCGGTCGACGGCCCGGCCGATCCGTTCGCCGGGTTGAAGGACAAGGCGCACGAAGTGCTCGACGCCAACGGCGTGCCGCTGCGCTATCGCGATCGCAAGTCCAAGGCGATCATGAACCAGGCCTCGTTCGACTATGAAGGCAAGTATTTCGACAACGCGGTGCGCGTCTCGCTCGGCTTCCGCATGCCGTTCTTCGAGCGCGACCTCAACCAGTACTGCTACGAGGCGCTCGGCAGCAGCAACGCCTACTGCACCTCGCAGGTGCCGAACGCGACCTTCGCCAACAACACGGTGACCTTCGCGGGCAGCTCGACGCATTACGTGCCGGGCGGAAGCACGGTGAAGCGCTACAGCCGCTTCCTGCCGCATCTGGGACTGAGCTATCTGCCGTTCGGCGATACGCACCAGTTCTTCGGCTCCTACACCCAGGAAATCGCGGCGCCGCGCACCGACAATCTCTACACCAGCGCCCTGTCGGACCCGAGCAATCCGGCCTCCGCCTGGATGACCTTCGCGCGCACCAAGCCGGAGACCTCGACGACCTATCAGGTCGGCTATCGCTATCTCACGAGCGATCTGCAGGGCTCGCTGGTCTACTGGAACTCGCAGGTCAAGAACCGCATCGTCAGTTCGTTCGACCTGAACACCAACACCTATTTCGACCACAACGTGCCGGGCGTGAACTTCTGGGGCTTCGACGCGGAAGCCAACTGGTTCCCGACCGAGCAGCTCAGCCTCTATGCCAATGCTGGCTTCGACCGCGCCCGCATCACCTCCAACATCCCGGTCGGCGGCGGCTTCGCGAACACGCTCAACAAGCAGCTGTCCGAGACCCCGAAATGGACCTTCTCGGGCCGCACGCAGTATGCGGTGTTGCCGGACCTGCGGCTGGGCGTCGAAGGCAAATATGTCAGCAGCCGCAACCAGACCGAAGACAACAACGCCTTCGTTCCGGACTACTTCACGATCAACGCCGACATTTCCTACGATCTCGACGCGCTCGGAATGGACAATTCCTCCATCCGCTTCAACGTCGACAACGTGCTCGACAAGCACTACTTCACCAGCCTCGGGACCCAGACCTGCTGGACGCCGGTCGCGCCGACGACCAGCGGCTGCACCAGCTTCCCTTACGCCTATCTGGGTTCGCCGCGCATCTACCAGGTCTCGCTGACGGCGCGTTACTAGCCGCTGCGATCCTTGGCCGAAATCGGGCCGGCCGGGCGAAAGCCCGGCCGGCCTTTTCTTTGGGCCCGGCCTCCGTGGCGCGCCGCCGAGAGCTTTGCCTGACCGCAATAGTCTGGTAGGGGACGGTCCGCCTCAACCGGAGAGACGAGTTGGCCCAGAAGAGCGGCCGGCGCGGCAACAATGTCGTGACGATTCATGAAGTGGCGCGCCATGCCGGCGTGTCGCCGATGACGGTGAGCCGGGTGGTCAACGGCGAGAGCAATGTGCGCGAATCGACGCGCGCCAAGGTCGCCGCCTCGATCAAGACGCTGCACTATTCGCCCAATCTGGCGGCGCGGAGCCTGGCCAGCGCCAATGCGGTACGGATCGGGCTGCTCTATTCGAACCCATCCTCGGCCTATCTGAGCGAATTCCTGGTCGGCAGCCTGGAGCAGTCCAGCCTCTCCGGCTGCCAGCTCGTGATCGAGAAATGCGACGGCCCGAACACCGAGCGGGCGGCGATCGAGAAACTGGTGCGCACCGGCGCCGACGGCGTGATCCTGCCGCCGCCGCTCTGCGATTCGGAGGAAGCGCTGCGCGCCGTCGCCGACGTCGAAATTCCCGCCGTGGTGGTCGCCACCGGTCGTCCGGCGCCCGGCCTCTCGGCCGTCAGCATCGACGATTTCGAGGCGGCCCATTCGATGACGCGGCGGCTGATCGGCCTCGGCCATAGCCGCATCGGCTTCATCATGGGCCACCCCAACCAGACGGCCAGCGAGCAGCGCTACAGGGGCTTCGTCGCGGGCATGGAGGAGGCCGGCCTCAAACCCGACCCGCGCCTGGTGACGCAGGGCTATTTCACCTACCGCTCGGGGCTCGAAGCGGCGGAAAAGCTGCTGCGGGCGCCCAAGCGGCCGACCGCGATCTTCGCGAGCAATGACGACATGGCGGCGGCCACGGTGGCGGTTGCCCACCGGATGGGACTGGACGTGCCGCGCGACGTGACCATCGCCGGGTTCGACGACACCCCGCTCGCCACCACGGTGTGGCCGGCGCTCACCACCGTCCGCCAGCCGATCGCCGACATGGCGCGCGAAGCGGTCAAACTCCTGCTGGAGCAGATTCGCCGCAAGCGCGCCGGGGCCGAGCCCGAACCGGTCCAGAAACTGCTGGAATTCACCCTCATCCCACGCGAATCCACCGGCCGGGCCGACGCCTCGTCGACCTGAGCGTGGGCGTGAGCGCCCTTGACAGGCCGTTGCGGCCCCTTATTGGTAGCGCAACCAATTTCGAGAGCGCCGGCCGGGCGCCGCTTGGGACGCTGTGATGATCGGGATGGTTCAAGGTCCGGGAAATGACTGATTTTCTGCCGCGCGACTGGCGGGAAGCGACGCTGGCCGGCCGCCTGGATTTCGGCGAGGGCCCGACTCCGGTGCTCGTCCGCGATGGACATGTCCTGGACGTCTCCCGCGCGGCGCCGACCATGGCGGCCCTGCTGGACGGCTGGACCGGCGCGGCCGGCGGCCGCGATCTGGGCGAATTCGCCGATCTCGGACTGACCGAGGCCTGGAAGGGCCAGAGCAAAGCCAAGCTTCTCGCCCCTATCGACCTGCAATGCGTCAAGGCGGCCGGCGTGACCTTCGCGGTTTCCGCCGTCGAGCGGGTGATCGAGGAACGCGCCCGCGGCGATGCCGGCAAGGCGCTCGCCATCCGCGAGGCCCTGAAGGAGCGCGTCGGCTCGGATTTGCGCGCGGTGAAGCCGGGCTCGCCGCAAGCGGTCAAGCTCAAATCGGCGCTCATCGCCGACGGACTGTGGTCGCAATATCTCGAAGTCGCGATCGGTCCGGACGCCGAGATCTTCACCAAGGGCCCGCTGCTCGCCTCGGTCGGCTGGGGCGATTATATCGGCATCCGCTCCGACTCCGACTGGAACAATCCCGAGCCGGAAATCGTCATCGTCTGCGACAGGAATGGCAAGGCGGTCGGCGCCAGCCTCGGCAACGACGTCAATCTGCGCGATTTCGAAGGGCGCAGCGCGCTCCTCCTCGGCAAGGCCAAGGACAACAATGCCTCCTGCGCCATCGGGCCGTTCCTGCGCCTGTTCGACGACCGCTTCACGATGGACGATGTGCGCAATGCCGTCCTGGAGCTCGAAATCCAGGGCGAAGACAATTACCGGCTGGAAGGCAGGAGCACGATGGCCGAGATCAGCCGCGATCCGCTCGATCTCTGCCGCCAGGCGATGAGCGAGCATCAATATCCCGACGGCTTCGCGCTATTTCTTGGCACGCTGTTCGCGCCGACCCAGGACCGCGATACGCCCGGTCGCGGCTTCACGCACAAGGTCGGCGACGTCGTGCGGGTTTCCACGCCCAGGCTCGGCGTGCTCGAGAACAAGGTGACGACCTCCAAAGAAGCGCCGCCGTGGAATTTCGGCGTGGGGGATCTGATGCGCAACCTGGCGCGGCGAGGACTTCTATGAGCCTGACCCTGACCCACTACATCGCCGGCGAGCGCGTCAAGGCCGACACGCCGCATGAGAGTCTCAATCCCTCCGACACGCGCGAGGTCGTGGCGCGCTTTCCCGACGGCGGCAAGGCCGAGGTCGACGCCGCGGTCGGCGCCGCGCGCAAGGCGTTCCCCGGCTGGTCCGGCGCCTCGCCGGAAGTGCGCGCCGACGTGCTCGACAAGGTCGGCGAGATGATCCTTCAGCGCCGCGCCGATCTCGGCAAGCTGCTGTCGCGCGAAGAGGGCAAGACGCTGCCCGAAGGCATCGGCGAGGTGACGCGCGCCGGCCGCATCTTCAAATATTTCGCCGGCGAGGCGGTGCGCCGCCACGGCCAGAATCTCGACTCGGTGCGTCCCGGCGTGGAGATCAACACGTTCCGTGAAGCCGTAGGTGTATTCGGCCTGATCACGCCCTGGAATTTTCCGATCGCGATCCCGGCCTGGAAGACGGCGCCGGCGCTGGCTTTCGGCAACACGGTGGTGATCAAGCCCGCCGGCCCGACGCCGGCGACCGCGGCGGCATTGGCCGACATCATCTTCGAGGCCGGCGCCCCGGCCGGCGTGTTCAACATGGTGATCGGCCGCGGCGTCGTCGGCGACGCCCTCGCCAAGCATCCGGACGTCGACGGCGTGTCGTTCACAGGCTCGCAGGCGGTCGGCACCCAGGTGGCGCAATCGGCGCTGTCGCATCAGGCCCGCGTGCAGCTCGAAATGGGCGGCAAGAATCCGCTCGTCGTGCTCGACGATGCCGATTTCGACCGCGCCGTGATGTGCGCCCTGGATGGCGCCTTCTTCGCCACCGGCCAGCGCTGCACCGCGTCCAGCCGCATCATCGTGACCGACGGCATCTACCAGAAATTCGTCGAGGCCCTGACCGAGAAGACGCTGGCGCTCACGGTCGGCGACGCGCTCGATCCGGCATCGAAGATGGGTCCGGCGGTCAGCCAGCAGCAGCTCGAGCAGAACCTCTCTTATGTCGATATCGCGGTGAAGGAAGGCGGCCGGCTGACCGGCGGCGGCCAGCGCCTCAGCCTCGCCAAGCCCGGCTATTACATGAGCCCGGCGGTGATCGCCGATACCAGCCAAGGCATGCGCATCAACGGCGAGGAGGTGTTCGGCCCCGTCGCGTCGATCCTGCGCGTGAAGGACTATGACGAAGCGCTCGCCGTCGCCAATGCCGGCGAGTTCGGCCTGTCGGCCGGCATCTGCACCTCGTCGCTCAAATATGCCCGTCATTTCCAGCGCGCGGTGCGCGCCGGCATGGTGATGGTGAACCTGCCGACCGCCGGCGTCGACTATCACGTGCCCTTCGGCGGCAGCCGCAAGTCGAGCTACGGCGCGCGCGAGCAGGGCTTCGCGGCGGTCGAATTCTACACACAGACCAAAACGGCCTATTCCTGGGCCTGAGGGGAGCCATGTCGTCAGCCGTCTATCCGAGCCTCAAGGGCAAGCGCGTCGTCGTGACCGGGGGCGGATCCGGCATCGGGGCCGGCATTGTCGCGGCGTTCGCGCGGCAGGGCTCCAAGGTCATCTTCATCGACATCCTCGAGAACGAAAGCGCGGCCCTCATCAAGTCGCTCTCCGATTGCGAGCATGCCCCGGTGTTCCGGCGCTGCGACCTGAAGGACCTTGCGGCCGTCGGCACGTTCTTCAAGGACGTCGGCCCGATCGACGTGCTGGTGAACAATGCCGGCAACGACGACCGCCACAAGCTCGCCGACGTCACGCCCGACTATTGGGACGAGCGCATCGCGGTCAATCTGCGCCATATGCTGTTCTGCGCCAAGGAGGCGGCGCCCGGCATGAAGAAGCGCGGCGGCGGGGCGATCATCAATTTCGGCTCGATCTCCTGGCACCTCGGCCTTCCCGATCTGGTGATCTACGAGACCGCCAAGGCCGGCATCGAGGGCATGACGCGGGCGCTCGCCCGCGAGCTTGGGCCCGACAATATCCGCGTCACCGCGGTGGTGCCCGGCAACGTCAAGACGCCGCGCCAGATGAAATGGTACACGCCGGAAGGCGAGCAGGAGATCGTCGACCAGCAGTCGCTGAAGGCGCGCGTCGAGCCCGGGCATGTCGCCTCGCTGGTATTGTTCCTGGCGTCCGACGACGGCAAGATGTGCACGGGACACGAATACTGGATCGATGCCGGCTGGCGATGACTCCTGAATGCGTTTGGCCCGTCGCGGCGATGCTGGGCGAAGGACCGCTATGGTCCGCTGCCGAGCAGGCGCTGTGGTTCGTCGACATCAAGAAAAACCACATCCACCGCTACACGCCGGCGACCGGCGCGCGGCGGACCTATGACGCGCCGTCGAGCCCCGGCTTCCTGGCGCCGGAGGGCGACGGGTTCATCGTCGGTCTCCGGGACGGGCTCTACCGCTTCGATCCGCGCGACGGGAGCTTTGCGCTGCTGCACCGCGTCGACGTCGACAAGCCCGGCAACCGGATCAACGACGGCGCGCGCGACGCGGCCGGAAGGCTGTGGTTCGGCACCATGGATAATGCCGAGGAAGCCGAAACCGGCGGGCTCTATCGCCTGGATGCCGACGGGCCCAGGGCGGTCGAGACCGGCATCTGCATCACCAACGGTCCGTGCTCGAGCCCCGACGGCAAGGTGTTCTATCACACCGATACGCTGAAGAAGACGATCTACGCCTACGACCTCGGCGCCGACGGCGCGCTGTCGAACAAGCGGGTCTTCGCGACGATCGAGGATGGCGCCGGCCATCCCGACGGCTCGATCATAGATGCCGAAGGCTGCCTCTGGGTCGGGCTGTTCGGCGGCTGGGCGGCGCGCCGCTATTCTCCGGACGGAAAGCTGATCTCCACCGTGCGCTTTGCCTGTGCCAATATCACCAAGCTCGCCTTCGCCGGCCCCACCACCGTCTACGCCACAACGGCGTGGAAGGGGCTGGACGCGGCGGCGCGCGCCGGACAGCCGCTCGCCGGCGGGCTGTTCCGCTTCGAGAGCGATGCCGCCGGATAAGGAGTGCACGCCATGACAGAGCGCAAACCCGCGAAGCGGTTTCGCTCCCGGGACTGGTTCGCGGCGCCCGGCCGCGAGGACATGGCGGCGCTCTATATCGAGCGGTTCATGAATTACGGCATGACGCCGCAGGAATTGCTCTCCGGCCGGCCGATCGTCGGCATCGCGCAATCGGGCAGCGATCTCAATCCCTGCAACCGGCATCATCTCGAACTCGCCAAGCGCGTGCGCGCGGGCATCCGCGACGCCGGCGGCATCCCCATCGAATTCCCCACCCATCCGATCTTCGAGAATTGCCGCCGCCCGACCGCGGCCATCGACCGCAACCTCGCCTATATGACGCTGGTCGAGCTGCTCTACGGCTATCCCATCGACGCGGTGGTGCTGACCACCGGTTGCGACAAGACCACGCCATCGGCGATCATGGCCGCCTCGGCGGTCGACATCCCGGCCATCGTGCTCTCGGGCGGGCCGATGCTCGACGGCTGGCACGACGGCGAGCTGGTAGGCTCCGGGACCGTCATCTGGCGCAGCCGCCGCAAGCTTGCGGCGGGCGAGATCACCGAAGAGGAGTTCATGCAGGCGGCGTGCGACAGCGCGCCGTCGGCCGGCCATTGCAACACGATGGGCACGGCCTCGACGATGAATGCGGTGGCGGAGGCGCTCGGCCTCTCCCTGCCGGGCTGCTCGGCGATTCCCGCGCCGTACCGGGAGCGCGGCCAGATGGCCTATGAGACCGGCAAGCGCATCGTCGGCATGGCTTATGAGGACCTCAAGCCATCCGACATCCTGACGCGCGCCTCTTTCCTGAACGCCATCGCGACGGTCGCCGCCATCGGCGGCTCGACCAATGCGCAGCCGCATATCGTGGCGATGGCGCGCCATGCCGGCGTGGAGCTGGATGCGGCGGATTGGAGCCATGCGCATGACATCCCGCTGCTGCTCAACATGCAGCCGTCGGGAAAATATCTCGGCGAGCGCTTCCACCGGGCCGGCGGCGTGCCGGCGATCCTGTGCGAACTCCTGAAGGCCGGCCGCATCGACGGCGGCGCGCCGACCTGCACCGGCGCGACGCTGACGAAGAACATCGAGGGCCGCGAGACGCAGGACCGCGAGATGATCCATCCCTATGACGCGCCGCTGATGGAGCGCGCCGGCTTCCTGGTCCTGAAGGGCAATCTGTTCGACTTCGCCATCATGAAGACCAGCGTGATCTCGGAGGATTTCCGCAAGCGCTATCTCTCGCGCCCGGGACAGGAAAACATATTCGAGGGTAGGGCGGTGGTGTTCGACGGCTCGGACGACTATCACGACCGGATCAACGATCCGTCGCTCGGCATCGACGCGAACACGATCCTCGTCATCCGCGGCGCCGGCCCGCTCGGCTGGCCCGGCTCGGCCGAGGTCGTGAACATGCAGCCGCCGGACGCGCTCCTGAAGCAGGGTATCGGGAGCCTGCCGACGCTGGGCGACGGGCGGCAGTCCGGCACCTCCGACAGCCCCTCGATCCTGAACGCCGCGCCGGAGAGCGCGGCGGGCGGCGGACTCGCCTGGCTGCGCACCGGCGACCGCATCCGCGTCGACCTCAATGCGTGCACCTGCGACATGCTGGTGTCCGACGACGAGATCGCGCGCCGCAAGAAAGACGGCCTGCCGCCGGTGCCGGAGACGGCGACGGTGTGGCAGGAAATCTTCCGCGCGACCGTCACGCAAATGGATTCGGGTGCGGTCATGGAGCCGGCGCTGAAGTACCGTCGGATCGCCAGGAAGACGCCGAGGCACAATCACTAGAATATTCCGCAACGCTTGCGGACTGGTATCGCTATCATTACGGTACGGTCGCGTCGTCGCCATCAGAGCGGCGCGCGATCTGGAAACGCGGCCGACGAGGCCAGGGAAGGGGAATTCATGATCACGAAGCCCAACTATGCGCTTGTCGTCATGCTGACGATCGCCGCGACGCTCGGCGGTCTTCTGTTCGGCTACGACACGGCGGTGATCTCCGGCGCGACCGACGCCATCACCTACAATTTCGTCACGCCCCGCCACCTGCCGGAAGCGACGGCGAATTTCCTCTCGGGCTTCGCCATCGGCTGCGCGCTGCTCGGATGCGTGCTCGGCGCGGCCATCGCCGGTCCGATCTCCACCCGCTGGGGTCGCCGCACCGGGCTGCTGATCGCGGGCCTGCTGTTCTTCGTGTCGTCGATCGGCGCGGGCTTTCCCGAATTCGGCTTCAGCCTGCTCGGCCTGACCGGGCCGGACGCGCTGCCGGTCTTCATCTTCTACCGCCTGATGGGCGGCACCGCGATCGGCATGGCCTCGATGCTGGCGCCGATGTACATCGCGGAGATCGCGCCGCCCTCGCATCGCGGGCTTCTCGTCACGTTCCAGCAGATCGCCATCGTCGTCGGCATCAACCTCGTCTATTTCGTCAACTATTTCGTCCAGTCGATGGGCGACCGGAATTTCCTGCTCGATCTGGGCTGGCGCTACATGCTGGCCTCGGCGGCGATCCCTGCGACGCTGCTGATCGTCTTCATGCTGATCGTGCCCGAGACGCCGCGCTATCTCGTGCTCAAGGACCGCGCCGCGGAGGCGCTGGCGCTGCTCAAGCGGCTGGGCGGCGGCGATCCCGACACCACGCTCAAGGAGATCGAGGCGACGCTGGTGCAGCACACAAGGCCGCTGCTCAGCTTCGGCTGGCTGGTCTTGATCGTCGGCATCATGCTGTCGGTGTTCCAGCAGGTGGTCGGCATCAACGCGGTGCTCTATTTCGCGCCGCACATGTTCCAGAACATGGGCGCCTCGCAGAACGACGCTTATCTCGAATCGGCCTGGTTCGTCGGCGTGACGATGACGCTGTTCACCCTGGTGGCGACGGTCACCGTCGACCGCCTCGGCCGCAAGCCGCTGCTGGTGTGGGGCGCCTTCATCATGGCGGCGGCGATGCTGACGCTGGGCACGCTGTTCAACATCCACGCCGTGAGCGCCACGGCCGGCGAGGGCGCCGCGGCGTCGACGGGATCGTCCTATGTCGCGATCGCGGCGGTCGTGGTCTACATCATCGGTTTCTCTTTCTCCTGGGGCCCGGTGACTTGGGTCATGCTGTCCGAAATCTTCCCCAATTCCATCAAGGGCACGGCGATGTCGATCGCGGTCGCGGCGCAGTGGATCGCGAATTTCGTCGTCTCGCAGACCTTCCCGATGCTGGACGGCAGCTCCGCGCTGAACGCCGCGTTCAATCACGGCTTCGCCTATTGGCTCTACGGCATCGGCGCCATCCTCGCGGGGCTGTTCGTGCTGCGCTTCGTGCCGGAGACCAAGCAGCGCAGCCTCGAGGCGATCGAAGGCATGTGGGGCAAGAAGCCGGCCTGACGATGCCGGGCCTGGCCAGCGGCGGCGCCGTTCTCGATCTGTTGCCGCAGGTCGGCGGCGCCGTCGGCCGTTTCACGGTCGACGGCATCGACGTGCTGCGTCCGGCGGTGCCGGGCACGCGCGAACCGCTCGAGACGGCGTGCTTCCCGCTGGTGCCGTTTGCCAATCGTATTTCGAACGGCGAATTTCTTTTCGAGAATCGGCGGGTGCGGCTGCCGCGCAATTTCGGCGACCACCCGCATGCGCTGCACGGCCAGGGTTGGCAGAATCCTTGGACCGTGGTGACGCTCGCGGGAGACCGCGCGGTCCTCGCTTACGAACACAAGCCTGAGTCGTGGCCCTGGCACTACCGGGCGGAGCAGAGGATCGTTCTGTCGCCGCGCGCCCTGCGGCTCGAACTGATTCTCTCCAACTGCGGCGCGAGGGACATGCCGGCCAGCGTCGGCTTTCATCCCTATTTCCTTCGTGGCCCCGGCACGACGCTCCGCACGAATGTCGCCGGCGTCTGGCTGAGCGATGAAACCTGCATCCCCACGGTCGCGGCCGGCGCCGACCATTTCGTGGATCTGGCGCGGGGCGCCGTGCTCGCGGATGCACCCTTCGTCGATCACTGCCACTTCGGATGGTCGGGCCGGGCGACCGTTTCCCGGCCGGGCGGCGGGTTCATCGAGATGACCGCGAGCCCCGCACTGCACCATCTTCACGTCTTCAATCCGCGCGACGAAGCGGTCTTCTGCGCCGAGCCGGTGAGCGCGATGCCCGATGCCTTCAACCGCACGACCGCGGCCGGCGACATTCGCGTCATCGCGCCGGGCCGGTCGATGTCGGTGTGGATGGAACTGGCCGTATACGGATGACCGTGCGGTCGATGTGTTGCATTTTGGAATAACATTTCAGCGCGTGCAGTGCAGCGAGGTGCATTTCGCTTGACGGCGTCATGACAGAGGAATAAACAGGCAGTGTTATGGGACCGCTACCATAACGAGGGGATTAACAGGAAACGCAAGTTCGCTACCGCTAACAAACGGACGCGCCGCCGAGCAAGCGGAGCGATCCCGCGGGAAGACGAACACGCCTAGGGGAGGTTTGCATGCGTGCGCATTTTCGCATCTTGAACAATCGTGCGAGGACCGTGCTGAGGGGCACGACATTGCTGGCCGGCATCGGCGCGGCGTTCGTCGCGACAGCGCCGGCCCATGCCGACGACGCCGTCGAAACCGTCGTCGTGACGGGCTACCGCGCGAGCTTGGCGGCATCGACCGACGCCAAGCGCGCTTCGACCAATTTCACGGACACGCTGTTCGCCGAGGACATCGGAAAGTTCCCGGACACCAACATCGCCGAGGCGTTCAATCGCATCCCGGGCGTCACCATCCAGCGCGAGAACGACGGCGAGGGCCTGCGCATCGCGCTGCGCGGCCTCGACACGAACTTCGTCAAGATCACGCTGAACGGAGCCGTCGTCTCGACGGCTTCGACCGGCGGCACGGACCAGAGCGGCGCCAACCGCGAAGTCGATCTCAACATCTTTCCGATCGAATTGTTCTCGCAATTGACGGTCTCCAAGACCTCGACCGCGAGCATGCTCGAAGGCGGCGCTTCCGGCACGATCGAGATGCGAAGCCTGCGCCCGTTCGACAATCCCGGTACGCATCTTTCCTACAACGTCCAGGGAACCGATTACTCGAAGAGCGGCGATCCCGGCTATCGCGGAACGGTGATCGGCAGCTACACCGACGGAGCGTTCGGCGTGCTGCTCGGCCTGTCCGGCCAGGTCAACCATCCCATGACGACGGGCTATGAAGGCGCCTTCAACAATCTGACGACGCCGAACCTGAACGCCACGCAGTACTTCACCGCCGCGCAGCTGGCGGCGGTTCCCGCCCCGACCTGCGCCGCGATTCCCGGCGTCAACAATGGAAACAGCTGCAACACCTTGGGCGGCGCCACGGATTGGAGCCTGCCGGCCACATTCCCGAACACCGGCGTGCCCGCGGCCTATGTCGGACAGACGATCACCG
Organism: Rhizomicrobium sp.; assembly: GCA_037200985.1. NCBI lineage: Bacteria > Pseudomonadati > Pseudomonadota > Alphaproteobacteria > Micropepsales > Micropepsaceae > Rhizomicrobium > Rhizomicrobium sp. The sequence goes on along the minus strand of JBBCGJ010000001.1, from coordinate 1,971,919 downwards.
GCGACCGCCTGCTGGCGCTGAACCCGGGCCTGACGATGAACCAGATCAGCAACGGCTTGGTCCCCCGCACCGGCCGGCCGATGTTCGAACGCGGCGACCGCAGCCGGTACAACGGCATCCTCTCCTTGGAATACCGTCCCACGGACGACCTGCACTTCTACTTCGACGGCATCCTGGGCGTGATCGACAACAACCTCGATCGCGAAGATATGTTCTGGGTTGCGCGCAACGGCAACAGCATTCCCATGAACGAGCAGGTCGATACGAACAACGTGGTCGTGAAAGGCAATTTCGCGAACGCGGCCATGGCGCTGGAAGCGCGTCCGTACAAGGAAAAATCCGACTATTTCAGCGTCAATCCCGGGATGGAATGGCAGGTTTCGGATCTGCTGAGGGTCAAGGCGCAGCTGAACTACAGCCGCGCGCACTTTTTCCGCGACTCTCCCTCCTTCCTGTTCGGTACGCCGAACGGCATCGTCAATTACGACAACACCGGCTCGTCGCCGACGTTCTCGATGGACGGCCTGCCGAATTCCGGCGGCCTCCAGAACCCGGCGAACTTCACCTGGAACCAGGGCGATCTGCGCTTGCAGCAGGAGCGGCGCTACCAGCACACCCAGGGCGCGCACGCCGACGTCGAGTATGGCGGCGACGCGTTCAAGGTCGCCGTCGGCGCGGCCTATGACGATGCCTATCGCCTGATCCGCGGCTACGACAACGGCAACTACTTCAAGGAAGTCAATTGCGGCCCGAATGAGAGCACCTATGTGCCCACGCCCAACACATCGCCGGGCTGCAGCGTCTCGGCGCCGACGCTTCCGGCCTTTCCCGGCTGGGGCATGACGGATCTGAACGGCTTTGGATATACCCAGGGCCTGCCGTTCCCGACCCTGGGCGCGCCCACGATCCCGAATTCGGCCATTCCGCAATATCTGATGGCCGGTCCCAACGGGTTCGTCGCGGCCAACTACGCCTTGCTGAAGAAGGTGACGAACTACAACGCGTTCGCCACCATGCCGTCTCCGGGCGCGGCGACGAATCTGCAGGATCCCGGCCGCACCAATTTCAGCATCGGCACCAACACCAACATCAGCTCGGGCGTCATCGACGAGTCGACGGTCGGCACCTATATCGAGTTCTCCGGAACCCTGCACCGCGGCAGCCAGAATATCCGATACAATTTCGGCGGCCGCTACATCACGACCGATCAAACGCTTACCGGCTATACCTCGGTCGCGGATCCGCGCAACCTGTGGACGATCACCTGCGGCGTGGCGCCTTACATCGCGCTCACGCCGGCGGGCTGCGCGACCGGCACGACGCGTTCGGGCATCGCCGCTCCCGACGGTGCGCGGTATCCCAACACCATCACGGCGGCGACTCTCAAGGGTTCGTATTCGGCCTTCCTGCCGTCCGCGAACATCGTCTGGGAAATCGCCGAGGATTTCCAGGTAAGGGCGGCGGCATCGCGTACCCTGACCAGGGCCAATCCGGCCAGCATGCTGCCGCAGCTCTCCGGCGGCGGTTCGGACGCGGCGACTTGGAACCTGGGCAACCCGAACCTAAGGCCCTACTACTCGACCAACATCGATTTCGGCGCCGAACTCTATACCGGCGGCGAGGGCTATATCGGCGTCGGCGTGTTCCGCAAGATGATGAGCGGCTTCCAGAACAACTTCACGACGCAGCAGCCGTTCAGCTATCTCGCCCAGTTCGGCATCACCTACGACACGTTGTCGACCACGCAGCAGCAGGCGATCACGGCGGCCGGCGGTCCCAACGTCGCCACCGTCAATATCGTTCAGGCGCGGAACGCGACGGGTCTGGAGACCATCAACGGCGTCGAACTCACCTGGGTGCAGCCGCTCGACTTCCTGCTCGAGCCGGTCGGCTTTCCGGGCTTCGGCTTCCAGGCGAACGGCACTTTCGTCCGGACCAGGTCGTCCGGCGCGGCGCCGGCGGTCGTGCTCGGCGTTTCGCCGACGACTTACAACGTCACGGCCTATTACGAACATGACGGCCTGATGTTGAGAGGCTCGTACAACTACCAGAGCGGGGCGCTCACGAACTCCAGCGTGTACGGCCTGATCAGCAGCCTTTCCGCGTTCACGGAGGAGCATTCGCTGCCTTACGGCCAGCTGGACTTCTCCTCCAGCTTCCGCTTGGCGAACGTCTTCGGCGATCTGCCCAGCGATCCGGAGTTCACCTTCGACATCCAGAACCTCACCCGCGCGAAGATCGGGCGCTCGTACAAGCAGTTCCCCAACCTGCTGAACTACTCCTACAACCCGGGCACGCTGTTCCTGATCGGCTTCCGCGGTTCGTTCTGATTGTCATCTCCGCGATCCCCTTCGCCGCCGGCGCAGGGGATCGCGGACGGTACGGGTCGGCGGATGATGAATTCGCGGGCTGAGCGGTCCGCGATGTGAGTGCCGCCGCCGTTTTTCTTCATGCGGCGGCGGTTTTGAGTTGGATTCCCCGGTAACACTTGGGCGGCCGTCCTCGCAAGGGCACGGTCGCTCATTTTTCGGTTGATGGCGGCGGCCAAGCCGTATGAGCATCCGCCCATGTCCTCCTTTCCCCGCCTGTCGCAAGAGACTCTCGCCCGCCGCCGCGCCGGCGTCGCGGTTCCCGCTTACGATCGGTCGCGCGTGCGTCCCGGCATCGTCCATTTCGGGCCCGGCGCCTTCCATCGCGCGCATCAGGCGTCCTATGTCGAGACGGTGCTCAAGACCGATCCCCGCTGGGGCATCGTCGGAATCGCGCTGCGCCACGGTGCGCTCGCCGCCGCGCTGGCGGCGCAGGATCATCTCTACACGCTTGCCGAGCTTGACGCGGCGCCGCGCTACCGCATCGTCGGCGCGCTCCAGGATTACTGCGCCGCACCGGCCGATCCGGCGCGGGTCTTCGCGCATCTCGAACATCCGGACGTCCGGCTGATCACGATAACGGTGACGGAGAAGGGCTATTGCCTCGACGCGCAGGGGGAGCTCGATCTCGCCCATCCCGATATCGCGCATGACGTGGCGGGCGCCGCGGCGCCGGCGAGCCTCATCGGATGGATCGTGTCCGCGCTGGAGCGGCGGCGCGGCAAGTCCCTGCCGGCGCCGACCGTGATGAGCTGCGACAATGTCGCGTCGAACGGCCCCAAGCTGCGCCGGGCCGCGATCGCGTTCGCCGAGGCGGCCGGCAAGTCCGACCTGGCGCGCTGGATCGGCGGCGACGTCCGCTTTCCCGCCACCATGGTGGACAGCATCACGCCGGCCAGCGACGACGCGTTGCTGGCGCTGGTGGCGCGGACGACGGGGCTCGACGACGCCGCGCCGGTGCAGCGCGAGAGCTTCGTGCAATGGGTGATCGAGGATTGCCTGGGGCCCGGCATGCCAGATCTCGCCGCCGCCGGCGCGCAATTGACCCGCGACGTGCACGCCTATGAGCAGGCGAAGCTGCGCCTGTTGAACGGCGCGCATTCGGCGCTCGCCTATCTCGGCCTCTTGCGCGGCCGCGCGACGGTGGGCGAGGCCATGGCGGATGCGCCGCTCGCCGCCTTCGTCGAGCGGATGATGCGCGAGGACATGGCCGCCACGCTGGCGCCCGCGAAGGGCCTCGAGATACAGCCCTATATCGGCGCGCTGCTGAAGCGGCTGCGCAATCCGGCGATCGCCCATCGCCTGATCCAGATCGCGTCCGACGGCTCGTTGAAGCTGCCCTATCGCCTGCTGGAGCCGATCGCGGACATCCTGGCAAAGGGCCGTTCGGCGGCGCGGCCCGCCGCCGCCGTGGCGGGATGGATGCGATTCGTCGCCGACGCCGTCCGGCGCGGCGATCCGCTCGGCGATCCGCTCGCGCCCCTGTTGATGCGGACCGCTGCCGGCTGCAACGGCTCGGCGGCCAACGACGTGCCGCGCTTCCTGGCGCTCGGCGAGGTCTTCCCGCGCGGTTTGGCCGCGAATGCCGCGTTCAACGATGCGCTGATATCGGCCTATGGCGATCTCGACGCGGCGCTGGCGGCCTAATTCCGCGTCGCCGCGGGCGCCGGCACGTAAGGCTCGACATGGCTGATCCGGCAGCTCTGGCTGCGGCCGCCGACCTTGTCCGCGACGATATGGTCGCCCATGCCGACGCAGTGGAAATCCGACGCCAGCCGGAAATAGTCGTATTCCCGAAGGGCGATGCAGGTGGTCGAGAGCTTGAGCTCGCGATGATCGTGTCCGAGCGTCTGCTTGGCCACGATGACGTTGCCCGAGAGCCAGCGCGCCTGATAGTCCCACTTCGGATCGATGCAGATCGGTCCCTTGGGCGGCGGCGCGGCGATCGCCGGCGCGACGGCGAGCAGGCACGCGAATACGGCGTAAGCGGATTTCATGGGTGAGGCCTCCATCTGGGAACCTGCAATGCCAGCAAGAACGCGCCGGCGCGCCGGGCGTTCACGCGTGGCGCTCATACTTCAATATAGGTGCGGGCAAGCTGAACACGCGATGAATGCTCCTCAATGCCCCGGCACGAACGGAAAGTCGATCGCCTTGTAATAGGCGACGTCGTGCGGCGGCGCCGCATGGCCCGCCGGGAACGGCCTCTTCGAGAAGGTCTCGAAATAGGCGAGGCAGGCATCGCGCCACCACTGCGCCTCCTTGTGCTCGATCGCGAGATAGGCGGCTTCCTCGTCATAGCGTTCGGCATCGACGAAGGGCTTCATCTTCGCCCAGGTCGCCCCGGCCCGCGCGGTCGCCGCGACGCCTTCGTCGTAGCGCACGACCAACTCGTCCCACAGCGTCCGCCCCGAAGCCAATTTGCGGTCCCACGGCACATGGTGAAACCAGAGCAGGAATTTCTCCGGCGTCGTGTCGATGTTCTCGAATTCCTTGGCGACGGGCGGCGCGTATTGCGCCACGGCGTTGCTGCCGGTCGAGGTACGGTCGAAACCGAGGCCCGCCGCGTCGGCCTTGTGATAGTAGACCGGATTCCAGTCCGGACGCTTCAGGTCGTCCACCCAGGGGCCGGGGCCGTAGTGATGGCCGGTCGCCATCAGGTGATGCAGGCCCAGCGGCGTCATGTAGTCGACCACCGCCTCGCGCGAGGCCATCATCATGTCGACCACCGGCGCGACGAAACGCGGATCGTCGGTGAAGGTCATCTTCGTCCATTCCTCGGCGATGGCGCGCGCGGCGAGCGACGGGTCCCACGCCAGGCGCCCGAAGGCATACCAGTTCGCCTGGTTGAATTCGGAGCCGGTCCAGTTTCGGTCGTCGCCGACATTGGAGACGCCGGCCATGCCGGTCAGCGTATTGCCGAACAGCGAGCCGTCGACGACCTTCGCCACCGTCGAACCCGGCCCCTTCGCATAGGTGTCGCTGTTCAGCGCTTCCTCGTAGAGCGGCGCCAGATAGGTGAGGCTGGTGGCGAGCCCGAGATATTCCTTGGTGAGCTGCACTTCCAGGAACAGGTTGCCGTGCGGCAGGGCGCCGAACAGCGGATGGAACGGCTCGCGCGGCTGGAAGTCGATCGCGCCGTTCTTGGCCTGCACCGCGACATTGTCCCGGAACTTGCCGTCCAGCGGCACGAATTCGTTATAGGCCTGCCTGGCGCGGTCCTCCGGGTTCTCCGCCGCATAGACGAAGGCGCGCCACATCACGATGCCGCCATGGGGCTTCAGCGCGTCGGCCAGCACATTGGCGCCGTCGGCATGGGTGCGGTGATAGTCGCCGGGCCCGGGCTGGCCTTCCGAATTGGCCTTCACCAGGAAGCCGCCGAAATCGGGCACGTATTTGTAGATCTCGTCGACCTTGGCCTTCCACCACGCCTGGACCTCGGGGTCGAGCGGATCGGCGGTCGTCAGGTGGTCGAGCTCGATCGGCGCGCTCCAGCGTGCGGCGAGATAGACCCGGATGTGATAGGGCCGCAGCACATTGGCCAGCGCCGCGACCTTGGCGAGATAGAGCGGCGTGAGGACATTCGCGTTCGCCGCCACGTTGTTGAGCACCGCGCCGTTGATGCCGACCGAGGCGTCGGCGCGGGCATAGTCGGTGTAGCGCGGGCTCATATAGTCCGGCATCTTGTGCCAGTCCCAGATCGAGAAGCCGGCATAGCCGCGCTCCTGGGTGCGGTCGAGATTGTCCCAATGATCGAGGATGCGGACCTTCAGCCGGGGTGCGGACACAATGTCGAGCTGGTCGACGGTCTGGCGCGTCTGCAGCAGCCGCAGATAGGCGAATGCGCCGTAGAGCACGCCCGCGTCGCTGTTGGCCGCGATGACCGTGACCTTATGGCCGCCGCGGTCGAGGCTCCGGATCAGATAACCCTCGTCGCCGAGCTTCGCGAGCGACGGCGCCAGCGCCTTTATCAGGGACGAATTCCCCGGCGTGCCGTAAACGATGGTGCCGTCGGCCGCGAGATCGGCGACGACCGGGACGGGCCTGTCGAGCAGGCCGGACAGCCCGCGCGAAAGCTCGTCCGTCGCGGCCTGGATGGTCGGCGAGGTGCCGCGCGGCATCAGCGCCGCGACGTTCGCGCGATAGGGCGTCAGCCATTGCCGTTCCACCGGCCGATAGCGCAGCCACAAATCGTAGCCGTCCTCTGCATGCGCGATTTGCGGAAGCAACAGCGCGAGCGCCAACAGCAGGCAACGCGACAGCGATTTCATGGTGGAATCCTCAATGCGAATGGGCATAGACCGCGCCGCGGAACGCCGGATGCAGCGGCACCTTGCCGAACGTCATGTATTGCGTGAACAGCACCGCCGCGATGCGGTTGACCGGATCGACCCAGAACAGCGTGTCGGCGGCGCCGTCCCAGAAGAACTCGCCGATCGTGCCGGCGGCTTCGTCGCCTTGCGGCTGCGCAAGCCGGACCGCGACGTCGAGGCCGAAGCCGACGCGGCCCTTGATCGGCAGCCAGGAGCGGTCGGTGATCGCGTTCGGAAGCTGGTTGGTCGACATCAGCCGCACCGTCTCGCGCCGCAGGATGCGCACGCCGTCGAGCTCGCCCTCATGCTCCAGCATCCGGGCGAAACGCATGTAGTCGTCTAGGGTCGAGACGAGGCCGAAGGTGCCCGGCGTCAGCGGCCAATGGGCGGTGTTGAACGCGAAGGCGCGGTCGTCCGGCGCGCGCATCATCGATCCGTCCGGCTGCCAATCGTAGAGCGCCGTCAGCCGCGCGCGCCGCTCCGGCCCGACATAATAGCCGGTGTCCGCCATCTTCAGCGGGCCGAAGATGTGCGCCTGCAGATATCTGTCGAACGGCTCGCCCGACAGCCGCTCCACCAGCAGCGCCTGCATGTCGACCGACGGACCGTAAAGCCAGCGCTCGCCGGGATGGAAGGCGAGCGGGATGGTCCCGAGGATGCGCGCCTCCTCGGCCAGCGTGTGCGTCTTGTCCCCCGGTTCGAGCCGCGCGACCTCGCTCTTGATGTAGTCGACCGTCGAATAGCTCGACGCCAGGCCGGAGGTATGGCGCATCAGGTCCAGCACCGTCATCGGCCGGTGCGGCGTCTCCAGGATCGGCTTGCCGTCCTTGTCGAGCCCGGCGAGGACTTTGACGTCGGCGAGTTCGGGAATGTATTTCGCCACCGGGTCGTCCAGCCTGAACAGCCCGCGCTCATAGAGCTGCAGCAGCGCGACGCCGGACACCGGCTTGGTCATGGAGTAGATCTGCACCAGCGTGTCGCGGGCCATCGGCACCTTGGCCTCGCGGTCCGCCTGGCCGAAGGCGCCGAAATAGACCTCGCGGTCGTCCTGGAAGACGAGGGCGGAGACGCCGACCAGCGCATGGCTGTCGACGAAGCCTTTCAGCACCGTGTCGATCTTCGCCGGATCGATGTCGTCGACAATGCCGGCGCCCGGCGGCGCGGCCGGTGCGGTCGCGGGCGGCGGCGCGGTCGCGAAAGTGCTGCACGCGGACAGCGCCAAGGCGGCGGCGAGGATGAGGAGCGGTCGTTTCATGCCGGATGCGTCCAGGGCGCGCGATAGGGCCGGGCGGGCATGCTCTGCGCCCCCGCGTCGCCGACACGCCAGGGCTTGGCGGCGGCGCCTGCCGGGCCGGCGAGCGCGCTTCCCATCGCGGCCAGGCCGCCCATCACGTCGCGCCGGTTCGGAGTCATAGGAGCCAGCTCCTTTGCGGCGCCGCGCGGAACGCGGCGGCGATGGCTTCGCGCAGCGGTTTCGGCTGGTAGTCGTTGTCATAGGGGCTCGGCCGCTTGGGCAGTCCGTCGGCGCGTGGCGTGTTGTCCTGCAGCCAGGAATATTTGTCGACCAGGCCCCAGGCCATCACATAGCGCAGCCGTTTTTCGTCCAGCATGAGCGAGAGATAATCCTTCGCCAGCGCCGCGATCGCGGCATCGCGCGCAGCGATATCGGCCGGCAGATAGCGGTCGTTCACGTCCAGTTCGGTGATCACGACGTCCAGGTTCATCGCCGTCGCGTCCGCGATGAAGCCGCGCCAGCTTTTCTGGTCGTCGGCGGTGAAGACGGCATCGCCTTCCGGCGCGCCGGGGCCGATATGGGCCTGCACGCCGAGGGCGTCGATGGGGACGCCGTTCCTGCGCAGGCGCTCCAGCAGTTTCAGCACGCCGCCGCGATGCGCCGCGTTGTGCGCGCCCCAGGCCATGTAATCATTATAGACGAGCTGCGCTTTCGGCGCCGCCGCGCGCGCCGCGCGGAAGGCGATGTCGATGGTTTCAAGGCCGAGATATTTCGTGAACGGCGTGTCGCGCATCAGGCCGGTGTCGTGGTCGATCGTCTCGTTGACGACGTCCCAGGCGAAGATCCGATTGCCGCAATGGGCGCAGACCGTCTTGATGTGCTCGGTCAGCAACCGCTCGGCCTCGGTCGCCGGTCGGCTGCCGAAATCATAGGTCTCGAACCACTTCGGAAACCATTTCGGGCTGTTCCACAAAAGGGTATGCCCACGGACCAACAGCCCGTTCGCGGCGGCGAAATCCATCAGCGTGTCGGCACGCGAGAAATCGAACACCTCCGGCGTCGGGCGGATCGCGTACCATTTGAGCTCGTTCTCCGGCACCAGGATGCCGCATTCGCGCACGAAGAGCTCGCGCATCCGCGGATCGTCATAGGACGCCGAACGGCGCGGATCGAAATTGGCGCCATGCGGCGCGCCGCTCGGTCCGGTGCCGAGGCAGCTTCCGAAGCGCAGGCCCTTGGCGCCGGCCAGCCCGTTCAGCGAATCCGGTGCGTCGCCTGCGAAGGCGGGCAGGGGGGCAAGTGCCGCAGCGGCGGCGGACAGGGCGAGCAGGTGGCGGCGGGAGAGTTCGCTCATTTCACGATCCGTGTTTCGGGAACGGGGTCATAGGCGCGGGGCGCGCCGTCGAAAGCGATCTCGTAGCGGTCGAGGATCACGCCCGGGTCGAGCGCCCAGACCTTCAGCACATGCGCGCCCGGCTTGAGCACGAGGTTGTTCACGACGCCGACGGCGGTGTTGGTCAGCACGTTCTGCCGCCAGGCGGCGCTGAACTCCGGCGCCTTCAGGTCGAGGATCGCCGGCGCCGCGCCGTCGATGGACGCGGCGACGCGCAACCCGTTCTCCGACGTGATCGGCAAGGTCGGCAGCGCGACGACGCGCAGGCTCGCCTTGTCGTCGCCCGTCGTCGTGGCGAAGCGATAGGTCGCGCTCGGCGCGGCGGCGGGATCGTCCACCGACTTGTTCTCCAGCCGGCTGCGCAGGCTTGCGCCGGTATGGCCCAATCCATCGAGCGTCTCCCAGGCGCCGCTCGTCGCGTCGGCATGGGTTGCATAGATGGAAACAATCCGTTCGCTCTCTAGGAACGAGACGTCCGTCACGGCATTGCGCGGCGCGACGCGGACAGTGACCTGGAATTTCGTCGCCGTGCCCTCGCATCCGAGCGCGACGGAGCCTTGGCCGCCATCCGGCGCGGTCTTCCAATCGACGGAGACGTGCAGGCGCTGCTCCGTCGCGTTTCCGCCGAAGGTGCCTTTCACGCGGTCCAGATGAATCCAGGGCGCGTCCGGCGTCGCCGTCCACGCGACCTGGGCCGGCGATTTGAGGAAGAGATCGATGTAGCGCTCGCGCGGCACCTCGCGCTGGAAGACGGGCAGCGCCGGCGTCGCGCCACCGATGTCGTCGTAGGCGCCGCCCTCGGCTTGCAGGGCGCAGGTCTCGTCCTCGACGCCGGCCCAGGCCGGATAGGCGGGCTCGGAGAATTGCGGCAGCCGCGCCGGCGCGATGTCCATCATCCCGCGCCATTTTCCGCCCGCGAGCGCGCCGTTGTAATAGTCCGCCGCCGCAACGATCCGGCGATGCGCGTCGAGCGCCTCGGCGGCATAGGCGGTCGCGCTGGCGCGCCGCTGCAGGCCGAAGGCGATCGCCGTGTCGATATCCAGCGCGCGCTCGTTGATGGCGGCGGCGGAGAGAACCGGATAGGCGACAAGCTCGAAGAACGCGTCCCGGCGGTCGGGCGGCAGCGCCTGGCGCAGATGCTCCGCCCGCGCCGCGATCTCGCCATAGGCATCGGCCCGCCGTGCATTCTCGTCGCCGAAATCGTCCATGTTGTAGTCGGTCCGGCGCGGCGCCGTCGTCACCGGATATTGCGCGTTGAAGCCCATGAATTCGGGCTTGCGCGAAAAGGCGAGGTCGTAATGGCGCCATTGCAGGTCGGCGATTTCATCGGCGTGCTCGGCGCCGAACGTCCTGGCCGCGAAGTCGCGCAGATGGGCGCGGACATGCGCGATGTCGGGGAAGGCGCCATTGTCCCACGCCATGTCGAGGAAGAGCTGCGTCAGATACTCGCCCGGCTTGATGTCGCCGACATTCAGCACCCAGATGCGCCGCGCCCCGAAGCGATAGGCCTTGTTCATCTCCTCCCATATCAGCGCCGGGTGCTGGCTCGCGAGCCACAGATAGCTCATCGGCCCGCCCCAATAGGAGATGTGGTAGTAGACGCCCGATCCGCCGGAGCGCGCCCGCTCCGCCGCGTTGGACAGCCTGCGGATATAGCCGAAATTGTCGTCCGGCCAGGTCAGCGTCACGTCGTCGGGGACGTTCAGGCCGGTGTCGTAGGCGGGCAGCACTTCTTTATAGGGCGTGAAGACCTGCGGTATCCGGTTCGCCGGCTTGCCGAGGCGATGTTCCAGGATCGCGCGCTGCTGCGCGAAGACGTCGGTCAGGATATCGCGCATCTGCGCCGGGCCGTCGGCGCCCTGCATCTGCACGTCGCCGACGCCGCGCAGGCCGAGTGTGTAGATGTTCTCGAACTGCTTGTGGCTGTCGACCGCGCCGTCCCAATAGTCGAGAAGCTGCGCCCGGTTGGTCCGCCAGTTGAACGGCCCGCGTTTCGCGGAATCCCATTCGCGGTCGTTGTTGCGCAGCATCGGCTCGGCATGGCTGGTCGCGTGGATGACGGCATAGGAATCCGCCATCTCGGCATTGCCCGGCTCCTCGTCGAACGCGACCGTGCCCTTGTGCATCGCCGGCCACAGCGTGTCGGCTTTCAGCCGCCACATCAGCTCGAAGATGCGCGCATAGGTCTTCGGCCCGATCGTGCCGGCTTCCGGCTCGAAAGTCTTCGCCGCCCAGGGCTTCAGCCCGAAATCCTCGTCGTTCAGGAAGATGGCGCGGTATTTGACGCTGGGCTCCTTAGAATAATGCAGGCCGGCATCGACCGCGAGGACGGACACGCGGCGCGGCGCCACGTCCGCCCACCATTCCCATGGGGACACGCCCATCTCCCGGGTGAGATCGACCACGCCATATATCGTGCCGCGCACATCCGACCCGAAGATCAAGAGTGCCTTCCGCTCGTCCGGCATCGCGACGACGGCGCGGCCATAGCTTTCCCATTTGCCGGCGAGCGGCGCGGTGTCGATCCGGTTCGCCTGGAGCAGCGCCGCGATGGCGGGCGAATCCATCGGGCCGACGATGACGAGCGGCCCCTCCGCCGCCGCGCCGGCCGGCGCGACAGCGGCCGTCTTGCCGGTCAGATGGCCGAGATCGCTCGCGAGCATCGCGGCGACTTTATGTATGGGCTCGCCGCCGTCATAGGCGATGCCGGCCACCGTCTTGCCGTCGAACAGATGGAAGGTCGCGGCCCGCGTGGGGGCGATCGCCAGAGCGACCGCCGCCGCGGCAAAAACGAGCCTCCCCAGCCTCATATTGCACCGCACCAATTTTGTTCGCTAACGCAGCGAAATCGTTGGCATATTTCGCTTTGCCGCCGTCGGAGGTAGCGTTACCACTATGCACGGCGCCGCTCAACCACACGACCCCTTTCGAAAGAGCTTTCGCGTGACGCCCATTCTCGCTCACATTCCAGCGCGGCGACCGGGCGTCGATGGCGGCGATGCGCGCTGAGACGGCAAAACTCCCCGGGCTGAGCTTTACAAAAACGCCAGCAATACCTACGCTGATAGCGTTACCAGAACAGCCTGCGGCGCGTGACCGGCGGGCGCGAGGAGAGGGGACGACGATGACGCTCCAACGGGCGGTTTCCGGCACGCTCGCGGTGGTCGCCGCCGCCATGGCCGCGATCGCTCTTTCGGGCGCCGCGCCGGCGCATCACGGCAAGCCGCACAAGCCCGCCGCCCCGCCGGCCAGCACGGCGCCGCTTTATAAGAATGCCGCCGCGCCGATCCCCGCGCGCGTCGAAGACCTGCTCAAGCGCATGACGCTGGAAGAGAAGGTCGCGCAGATCGGCACGATCTGGAACAACAAGGACACCATCCTGAAGCCCGACGGGACCTTCGATCCCGCCAAGGCGAGCGCCCAGCTTCCCTACGGCATCGGCCAGATCGCGCGGCCGGGCGACCTCCAGGGCACCACGCGCACCGGCGCGGCGCGCAACACGCGCGAGGCGACCGCGCTGGTCAACGACATCCAGCACTGGGCGGTCGAACAGACGCGGCTCGGCATCCCCGTCTTCTTCCACGAGGAGGGCCTGCACGGCGCCGTTGTGGTGGACGGCACGAGCTTCCCGCAGGCCATCGCGCTCGCCTCGACCTGGGACCCCGATCTCGTGCGCCGCGCCAACGCGGTGACGGGGCGCGAACTCGCCGCGCGCGGCATCAGCGAAGTGCTGTCGCCGGTGGTCGACGTGGCGCGCGATCCGCGCTGGGGCCGCATCGAGGAAACCTTCGGCGAGGATCCCTATCTGGTCGGCGAGATGGGCGTCGCCGCCATCGAGGGCCTGCAGGGCGATGCGCTGCCGCTCGGCTCCGACAAGGTGTTCGCGACCCTCAAGCACATGACCGGCCACGGCCAGCCCGAAAGCGGCACCAATGTCGGCCCGGCGCCTTACGGCGAGCGGACGCTGCGCGAATTCTTCTTCCCGCCCTTCGAGGAAGCGGTGCACCGCACCAAGATCGGCGCGGTCATGGCGTCCTACAACGAGATCGACGGCGTGCCGAGCCATGTGAACACCTGGCTGCTGCGCGACGTGCTGCGCGGCGAATGGGGCTACAAGGGCGCGGTGGTGAGCGACTATTTCGCCATCGAGCAGCTGACCGACATCCACCACGTCGTGCCCGACCACGCGGCGGGCGCGGTGCGCGCGCTGCGCGCGGGCGTCGACGTCGACAATCCCAACGGCGCCTCGTTCGGCACGCTCGTCGCCTCGGTGAAGGCCGGCAAGATCGCCGAGAAAGAGATCGACGCCGCCGTCCGCCGCTTTCTCACCTTGAAATTCGAGGCCGGGCTGTTCGAGCATCCCTATCGCGACGTCGCCGCCGCCGATGCGCTGGTCGGCAATGCCGATGCGGACGCCCTGGCGACCGAGGCGGCGCGCCGCGCGGTCGTGCTGCTCAAGAACGACGGCACCCTGCCGCTGAGCAAGTCCATCAAGACGCTGGCGGTGATCGGGCCCAACGCCGCCGGGATCCATCTCGGCGGCTATGCCGGCGTGCCGCGCCACACGGTCGATGTGCTCGACGGCATCAAGGCGAAGCTCGGTCCGGCGGTGAACGTTCTTTATTCCGAAGGCGTGCGCATCACCGAGTCCAGCGACTGGAACGCCGACGACGTCAAGCTAGCGGACCCGGCCGAGAACCGCAAGCGCATCGCCGACGCCGCGGACGTCGCGAGGAAGGCCGACACCATCGTGCTGGTGATCGGCGACACCGAGCAGACCAGCCGCGAGGCCTGGGCCGACAACCATCTGGGCGACCGCGACAGCCTCGACCTCGTCGGCCAGCAGGACGCGCTGATCGACGCGATGGCCGCGCTGGGCAAACCGCTGGTGATCGTGCTGATCAACGGACGACCGCTCTCCGTCGTCAACGCGAACGCCAAGGCGAACGCGCTGGTCGAAGGCTGGTATCTCGGCCAGAACACCGGCATCGCGATGGCCGATATCCTGTTCGGCGACGCCAATCCCGGCGGCCACCTGCCGGTGACGATCCCGCGCTCGGTCGGCCAGCTTCCGATGTTCTACGACTACAAGCCCTCGGCGCATCGCGGCTATCTGTTCGACAGCGTCGCGCCGTTGTTCCCGTTCGGCTGGGGGCTGAGCTACACGACCTTCGACATCTCCGCGCCGCGCCTCTCGGCGGCCACGATCAAGCCCGACGGGTCCGCGACCGTCTCGGTCGACGTGAAGAACACCGGCGCCGTCGCCGGCGACGCGGTGGTGCAGCTTTATCTTCATCAGCAGGTCGCTTCCGTCACGCGGCCGGTGAAGGAGCTCAAGCGCTTTGCGCGCGTCACGCTGGCGCCCGGCGAGAGCAAGACCCTGACCTTCACCCTCGGCCCGCACGAACTGCGCATGTACAACCAGGCCATGCAGCGGGTGGTCGAGCCCGGCGCCTTCGACGTGATGGTCGGCGGCAATTCGCAGGATCTGAAGACGGCCGTCCTGACGGTCGCGGGCTGAGGCGATGAGCGCCGCGCCGGCAAAGCAGGCGGCACCCCCCGTCGGCGGCACCCGCTGGATCGTCTGCGCGCTGCTCTTCGCGGCGCTCGCGCTCAGCTATATCGACCGGCAGGTCTTGAGCGTGCTCGAGCCCACGCTGGCCCGGAAATATAACTGGACCCCTGTCGGCTACGGCAATGTCGTCTTCTATTTCCAGCTTGCCTATGCCGTCGGCTATCTCGCCTTCGGCCGCATCGTGGACAAGATCGGCGCGCGCGCCGGCTATGCCATCGCGGTGTCGCTGTGGACGATCGGCCATATGGCGCACGCCTTCGTCACGTCGTCCGTCGGATTTTCCATCGTGCGGATTCCGCTGGGCCTGGGCGAGGCGGGCGCGTTTCCCGCGTCGCTCGCGGCCATCGCGGAGTGGTTCCCGACCAAGGAGCGCACGCTCGCCATCGGCCTGTTCAACGCGGGCACGAATATCGGCGCGATCCTGGCGCCCCTGATCGTGCCCATCGTCACGCTCGCCTTCGGCTGGCAGATGGCGTTCATCCTGACGGGATTGCTGACTGTGGTCTGGCTGGTCGTCTGGCTGAGGTTCTATCGCCGCCCGCGCGAGCATCGCGGCGTCTCGCCCCAGGAACTGGCGCATATCGAATCCGACCGCACTCCGGACAGCCACGCGCCGACGCCGTGGATCCAGCTCCTGCGGCGGCGCCAGACCTGGGCCTATATGGCCGGCCGCTTCCTGATCGATCCGATCTGGTGGACCTTCCTGTTCTGGCTGCCCGATTTCTTCGACTCCCGTTACCACCTCAACCTCAAATCCTATGGACCGCCTTTGGTGGCGATCTATGTGCTGGCCGATCTCGGCTCCATCGCCGGCGGCTGGGGCTCCTCGACGCTTCTCGGCCGCGGCTGGAACCTGAACCTGTCGCGCAAGACCGCGATGCTTCTCTGCGCCCTCGTCGTCGTTCCCGTCGCCTTCGCGGCGAATGTCGGCAATATCTGGCTGGCGGTCGGGCTGCTCGGCCTTGCCTGTGCCGGCCATCAGGGCTTCTCGGCCAATCTCTACGCGCTGCCCTCCGACCTGTTCCCGCGCTGGGCGGCGGGCTCGGTGGTCGGCCTCGGCGGCGCGGCGGGCGCCACCGGCGGCATGCTGATCGCCAAGTTCAACGGCTATATCCTCCAGGCGACGGACAAGAATTACACGCCGATCTTCATCATGGCGGCCTGCGCCTATCTCGTGGCGCTCGGCGTGGTGCACCTGCTGGTGCCGCGCTATGAAAGGACCGGAGGCGCCGAGGTCTGAGCCTCCGCAACGCACCGCGCCGGCGGGGCTTGTTTGTTGCCAAAGCGGGATCGCTCTGGCAGCATTTGTGGCCCGACGGCGAGGCCTGTTCGCATGCCGCTGTCGCGACAGGGTGTGCGGCGCTCAGACCATACGCTGTTCCAGGTGCACGCGGGGCGCGACGAATTGGTGGAGCATGGCGCGATTGTCCTCGATCCCTCATCCGCTGCGCAGGTTTGTGCAAGTCGATGGCCGCCGGCGCCTTCTCGTCGTGGAGGCCGCGACGTGTCTGCTCGCGGCGCGGTTGGCGCTGGTCTTCGTTCCCTTCCCGCGATTGGCGCGGCGGCTTGGCACGTTCGTGTCGCCGACCGATCCGCGCGCGTCGCACGGGGCGGCGCAGGCTCTCCCGCGAGACGCGCTGATCGCCCGGGAAACGGGCTGGGCCGTCACCCGCGCCGCACGGCATGTGCCGTTCCGCGCGGTGTGCCTGCCGCAAGCCATGGCCGCACAGTTCATGCTCCGGCGGCGCGGCGTGACCAGCGTGATGCGCTTCGGCGCCGGCAAGAAAGTCGATAGTCCGCTCGAGGCCCATGCCTGGCTGGACGCGGCCAATGTCGAGGTGACGGGTTACCCCGTCGCGCCGAATATCGTCGAGATCGCCTGCTTCGTGTGAGGACGGCGGGGTCGTTTTCCGCGTGCCGGCGGCGCGAATATGGGTATATTTTGCGTGTGCGTTGCGTGCGAGAGCGGCCGGCCCGGCTTCCGGGCCGCCGGTGAGGTTCGACGAAGGATCGAAGCTGCGCATGAGTGCAAACGCCCCAATCCAGAGCGTTGTGACGGGTTCCCCGAATTGGACGGTTTCGGACCGCGTGCGGCTTCCTTTTTCCTTCGATCCCGAGCGGTTGCTGAACGATCTCCGCCGCGTGGAGGGCGACAAATGGATCGAGCACTTCGTCAAGCAGAACTACGAGGGAGACTGGCAAGTGTTGCCGCTGCGCGGCCCTGCCGGTGCCCGCCACCCGGTCATGATGATCTATCCGGATCCGGCGGCGACGGCGTTCGAAGACGGCGCGCTGCTCGCGCAAACCCATTATTTCCGTCAGGTGCTGGCGCGCTTCGAATGCCCCCTGCAATGCGTTCGGCTGATGCGGCTCAAAGCCGGATCGCGGATCAAGCGGCACCGCGATAGCGACCTGGATTTCGAATCCGGGTTCGCGCGCATCCATGTTCCGATCACGACCAACCCGGACGTCCAATTCCTGCTCAACGAAACGCCGGTGACGCTGGCGCCCGGCAGCGCCTGGTATCTGCGGCTGTCCGATCCTCATAGCGTGGCGAATGCGGGCACCACCGACCGCGTTCATCTGGTGATCGATGCGGTCGCAGATCGGTGGCTGGGGGACGCACTCGCCGGCGGATCGGCGTAGCGCGGCCGCGGGAGAAAAGGGCACGCTTGCGATGGAACGGGCCGGCACGATGATCGACGGAGCGGGCTTTTCAGCCGAACTCGGCCGCTTCCGTGCATCCGTGCTGGCCGATCCTGCCTTGCAGGATGCGCTGAAGGACATCGACGATCTGGAGCCGTTCGTCACCAGGGCCCTCGAGCGCGCCGATGCGGGCGGGTTTCGCCTCGCCGAAGCGGAGCTTCGGGCGGCGCTGCATGACGATCCGCTGGGTCTGAGGCGCTGGTCCAATGCGCCGCCGACCGGCGACGTCCCGCTGGCCGGCTGGCTTCCGGTCAACATCGTGGCGGCGAACAACCAGATCTGCGTCGACTGGGCTTATTTCGGCGAAGGACCGCTCGCCGAACCGTTCTTCGAGGATTCGGCGCGCCGCGCCTTGCGCCGCCCCATCAACCGGCTTGCGCGCTATCGCACGCCCCTTGCCGAGCTGGCGGGCCTCGTCGAGCGCCAGGACGCGTTGCCGCCGAGCGGTTTCATATTCCACATGTCCCGTTGCGGTTCGACGCTGGCGGCGCAGATGCTGGCTTCGGACCGGAGGAACGTCGTGATCTCCGAGGCTGCCCCGCTCGACGCCGTCGTGCGCCTCGATTTCGGCCGCTTGCCCCGCGCGCCGCTGCTGTCCGCCATGGTTCGCGCCCTCGGCCGGCGGCGCAGCGCGGTGCAAGAGCGGTATTTCATCAAGCTGGACAGCTGGCACACCTTGGCGTTGCCGCTCTTCCGCCTCGTCTTTCCGGACGTGCCCTGGGTTTTCCTGTATCGCCGGCCCGCCGACGTGCTCGCGTCGCAAATGTCGGAGCGCGGCATCCAGACGGTGCCGGGTATCCTGCCGCCCGAGCTGTTCGGCCTGACCGCCGCCGACGACCGGGACCCCGCGGACTATTGCGCGCGGGTCCTGCGGCGGACCTGCGAGGCCGCGATCGACCCCTATGCGCGGGGCGGCGGATTGCTGGTCAACTACGACGAATTGCCCGAAGCGGTGTGGACCCGGATGCTTCCGCATTTCGGGGTCGACGTCGACACTGAAGATCGCGCCAGGCTGGCCGAAGCTGCCGCGTTCGACGCCAAGGCCCCCAACATGCCCTATGCCGGTCCCGCGCCGACCAAGCGGCAGGCCTTGACGCCGGAGGTGCAGGCGACGGCCGCCCATGTCCTCGGAGATGTCTATCGCCGGCTGGAAATGCTGCGAACGGGGGCGGTCTATGCGGGCATCGGCTAACATGCTGATCGGCGGCCCGGCTCGGGGAAAGCGATGAGCGATCGGACGGATGAGGCCCCGGAGGATCCGCTGGCGTTTCGGGTCGGCGGTTCGACCGTTGGCGAGAATCTGCGGCGCTCTCTCAACTCCGGCTATCTGACCGGGCAAGGCGACGGGACGCTGCGGATCGCCGGCTCCCCCTTACCCGACAGGCATTGGGTCGTCGTGGACTACGGGCCGCCTTTGGGATGCGACTTCCTGATGGATTTCCTGTTTTACGGCGCCTATGCCCAGTCCGCCGTCCCGCATGGCTGCCGCAATTGCTACAAGGTGAAAGTCGTTCCGCGCAGTTTGCGCGAGCTGATCGCCGCGTTGGATGTCGCCAAGGGACTGCCCTGCCGGTCCAAATGGGGCGTGGACCTCGACAACCGCTTTTCGCAAAACGTCTATGCGGGCTATTTCTACACGAATGGCCTGGATGCCGCGCGGGCGACATACAGGGCCGTGCGCCAGATCATCGACGCACGCCCCTTCTTAGGGCCCGATATCGTCATGACGATCAAGCGCGGCTGCTCGGAATACGAAGCGGTGCTCGGTCCTTCCGATCGCTATCAATTCGCGCCGGAAATGGCTGCGTTGGAGGACCATCTGCGCACCCTATACCGAAGCCGGAGCGCAAGACGGGACGTCTCGATCCCCCTGGCGGATTGGATAGATGTCGCCTTCCGCATAGGTGACGACACCTATCTGGACTACACGGGCGGCGAAAGGTTGCGCCCCAGGCAGGTGACCTACGATCCCTAGCCGTGCAAATCCCGCTGCCGCGGGTCACGCATTGCCGCCTTCGAACCAGCGAATGAAACGGCCTATGTTGACCGCTCGCATCGCGCCGTACAGCAATTCGGTTCTGTGGCCTTCGGGGTCCTGTGCATCCGACGGCCAGTTCTCGAAAGCCCGCTTCAAACGCTTCATGTCGATCATCGCCGAGGCGAGCGGTGAACGCGAAATTCGTTCGACGTCCTGCAAGATGCCGGCATGCCGCGCCGCGAGCCGGGAGAACCATTCGGGATTCTGGTCGCCGAGCCTGTAGTTCTCGTGAATGTCCGGCGGAACCCGATCCGCGATCACATCGCGCTGCAACGATCGCGGGCGCCCTCTATGGAGAAAGTGCTCCTCGGGAATATTGAGGCAGAACTCGATCAAGCGGGGATCGGCGAGGGGTGCGCGGCTCTCGAATCCGAACAACCCCACGAATTGCCCCATGAAGTCCCGTGAAATCTCGTTCCCGTCCACAAGCCAGCGAGTCCGCCGCTCGAACGAATCGCCCTTGCGATATTTCGAGTTCCAGCCGCCGAGATCGCGGACGCGTTCGCGCAAACGGTAGTCGCGCATGAAGACCGGATCGACGAACGCCCCCGCTTCAAGGCCTTCGCCTTTCCCCGAAGCCCTTCGCCGCAGGCGCCGCAACGCCTCGGGTTCGAATGCCGACAGGACATCGCCGCGCAAGATGCCCAGAAGGCTTCTGGACGTCAGGCGGCTCAGCGTCCGCGCATCCTTCGCCAGGCGCGCGAAACGGCCCGCCTTCAGGAGAAGGGCGAGCGAATTGCGTCCGCGCCATCCCAGTGAAAAATTTCCGAGGTCTCCGGACAGCAGCACGCGGTGCCCGCCGGCCGAGACGGCGTCGTAAAGGGACGCGAACCAGCCCAGATTGTCGGGGTTGAGGACGAAGACGCCCGCCGTCGCGAACAGCCGCCCGGCGTCGAGGTCGAACCGGTGCAGCCCGGCCGTTTCGACGAGGTTCAAGCGCATGTTCGGGTGGAGACGGGCGAGCGCCCGAACGCGGGACCGTTCGTCGAAATATCGTCTGGGCGTTTCCGTGCCCGCAAATCCCAGGGGCGGCACCCGGGTGTAGACTTCGAGCTCCGCGGGCTTGAGCAGCAACGCGGCCGTCGCCGCGACGCCGCTGGAGTCCAGCCCCCCGCTTGCCTGCGCCGCGGGCGGATGCGCGCTCCGCAATCGCACGGCGACGGCCCGTTCGAGTTCGTGCCGGGCCGCTTCGACGTAATCCGCGTGCGAGGCCAATCCGAGAGGCCGTCGCGCCGGGCGCCAATAGGATCGCTCCGCGATCTTGCCGGCGGCGAAAACGGCCAGGGAGGCGCTCCGCACGCGGTGAATGCCGCGGTAGAGCGTTCGGTCCTGCTCGAAAAAGTTCTGTGCCAGCATGTCGCCGACAATTGTCTCGTCCAGCGCTCGTGGCACTTCCGGAAAGGCGAGGATGCCATTGAACGAGGTGGAGAAGGCGATGAAGCCGGACGCCTGATGATAGAAGAGGGGACGCTCTCCCATCCGGTCGCGGCATAGGAACAGCCGGCGTTGCGGCTCGTCCCAAAGCGCCAGCGAAAAGCCGCCGGCTAGACGTTCGGGAGCCGTTTCGCCCCAGGCATCGAACGCCGAAAGGCACAAAGCGCTGTCGGGCGTTTGGCGGAGAACGGAGCTTGGAATCGCGAGCGCGCGCGCCAATTCCTCGCGATTGTCGAGGCGGCCGGCGAAGACGATGCACCATCTTCCGTTTCGCGATACGAGCGGTTGGCGCTCGAACCTGTCTTCCGGCGTGATGCGATACAACCGCACGGCCGCGCCATACGAACCGGAACGATAGATATCGGCACGCTGGCCGCCGAAATCCGGCAGCGCGCGTGCACATCTGTCCAGTTGAAAATTCTGGACGGCCCTGCCGTCCGTGTAGAGCAACCCGGAAAATCCACTCACGCAGACGCGGATGAAGCAAGCATCAAAGCCATCTTACGAGTGCGTGGGAAACGAGGAGCTGTCCGTTCCTATCTGGCTTGAGACGTTTGTGGCTCTGATCTCGGAGAACTCGGCTTGCGGCCGCACCCAAGGTTTTCGAGGGCCGGCTTCCCCGCGATCCAACGCCCTATCCGAGTTCCTTTCTCCAGTCTTAGACATCCCAAAGACCCCCCGCTGCGCTCGCTAGAATATGAGTTTTCTATTATCATCGCCGCCAAACAACCGCAAGGTATCCACAATGATTTCCCGCCGATTACTGGCTTCGCGACGGCACGGCTTTAAAAAAAGGGGCGTGTGAGGGCGGAACATGCGCTTGGCACAGTATCGGATCTACGGACTTGTCGTGTCTTCTGAAATCGCCCTGCCCGGCGCAATGCAGAGCATGGAGGACGCCGGCGATTTCGATGTGATCGTCCGCCGCGGCGCCGTGCCCGAAGCCCTTGAAGGCGCCACAACGGAAGGGCCCAACTGGTCGATAAGAGGCGGCACGTTTCTGCTTTGCGTGCCCCGCGTGGCCCGCTTCCTCATGAAGGACGGCGAGGAGATCGTGGTGCAGACGGAGCCGGAGGGCGATGCCGGCGACGCCGCGATTTTCCTGCTCGGCAGCGCGCTCGGCATCCTGCTCTACCAGCGCAGGCGGATCGTCCTCCATGCCAGCGCGGTGTGCGTCGGCGGGAAGGCCGTTCTGTTCTGCGGGCCGTCGGGTTCGGGAAAATCGACGACCGCCGCCGCGCTGAATGCCCGCGGCTATGCCCTGATCGCGGACGACATGTGCTGCCTGGACCCCGACGCCTCCGACCCGCCGTTCATCCTCCCGGACGGGAGAATGTCGAAGCTCTGGAACGACGCGACGAATTATCTTCAGCTCACCTCGCGAAGGGGACCTTCGGTTCGCGCGGGAATCGACAAGCACTATGTCGAGCTCGACGCGGATCCGGCCCTGCGCTCGCTGCCGCTGGGTCCGGTCTATGTGCTGCAGGAGCCCGCCCCGCCGGACGTCGCCGGCATCAGGCCGGTTCGCCTCGCCGACGCCGTGGCCGAGCTGGGGCGAAATGCCTTTCGGGCGCATATCATGCGCGCTATGGGACTGTCCGAGAACTTCTTCGCGGCAACCGCCGCCGCGTTGCAGCACTCGGCGGTCTATTATCTGACCCGGCCGATGACGTTCGATACGATGGACGACGCCATTTCCGATCTCGAAGACCATTGGCGCGAATTGTCGCTGCGGGTCCCGGCGTGAGCGATATCGTTTGGCTGGCGTCCTACCCGAAGTCCGGCAGCACCTGGCTCCGCCTGCTGATCGAGAACCTTGTCTCGAAGAGCGAGAAACCCGCGGATATCAACCGGCTCAGCGCTCTCGTTTCCCATGCGTCGAGCGCCCGCGATGCGTTCGACAGCATCACCGGGGTGGACACCGATCTGTTGCAGCCGGGCGAAGTCGAATTCCTGCGCGGCGGCGTCTACCGCCTTGTCGCGCAGGGGCGGTTCGACGACATCTTCCGGCCGGCGCCGATCGGCTCCGGCCGGCCGCTCGTCTTCATGAAAGTGCACGACGCATATGCGCGTTCCGCCGACGGCACGCCTCTGTTCGGCGCGGGGGGAGCCGCGATCGTCATCGTGCGGGACCCGCGCGCGATCGTGCCGTCTTTCGCCGGTCATTTCGGCTATTCGAAGGATGCGGCCGTGCAACATCTCGCCTCGGACGATTTCGTCATGGGAGCGGAGCGGACGGGGCCGCAACTGCGGCAACAGGTGCTGAGCTGGAGCCGTCATGTGCAAAGCTGGCTCGACCAGGCCGACGTGCCGGTGTTTCTGCTGCGCTACGAAGATATGCGGGCGGACGCGGCGAGGGCGCTGCGGGACGCGATGAGCTTCCTGGGGATTGCCGTCGACGAGGACGCCGCCAGGCGCGCGGCCGGGTTCGCCGACTTCAACCTGCTCCAGGCGCAGGAGCGGGCGGCCGGTTTCAGGGAGCGCCTGCGGCGCGCCACGGCGCCGTTTTTCCGGCGGGGTGACGCGGCAGGCTGGCGGGACGAATTGTCGGCGGAGCAGATCGCTAAGATCGAACGCGCCCACGGACCGACGATGCAGAGACTGGGCTATGGCGACTTTGCGCAGAACCGGCCCGATGGCGGCCCCGGCAATGCCGACCGATATTTTTCTCATCCCCTGCGGCAAGGAGATCGCCATGCCTGAAATGGAATACGAGCGCCAGCAAGCCTTTCGGCGCAAGGGAAACTGGCCCAGCGCGCGGATCGGAGACCAGATGGTCGTGATGAACGCGACGAACGGGACCTATGTCGACCTCAACGAGACCGGCAGGCGCATCTGGGAGATGGCCGAGAATCCGACGACGATCGAGGAGTTCTGCGATCGGCTATGCGAGGAATACGACATCGACCGTGCATCGGCATACCGCGAGATAAGCGACTTCCTGGCCGTCATGATCGAAGGCGGCGCGATGCTGCCGGTCGAGAGACCGTGACGGACGCGCCGCCTCCGTGCCTCAGCGGCCGGATTGCGTCGGAGCGGCGCGAGCTTCGTCGGTCCGGGCGGACACCGTCCGCTCGCTGACCCAGCAGTTTATGGCGAATCTCGAATCCTCGAATTGTCCGGACGCCACGCTGACGGGAAGCACCTCATGCGGCGCCCAGGACGGAAATACGACGAGCTGATTGCAGATCGGTTCGATGTCCGCGGAGGCCCGGGGTCCCGCCCCTCGGCCGAATGCATGAAGCCGCAGATTGCCGCCGTCGAATTTCTTCGGCTGCCGGAAAAAATAATATACCGCGGTCAGCCGCCGGTCGCCTTCGCGCGAATTGCCGTTTCCGTAAGCCGTATCGAGATGCGTTCCGTGATGGGCGCCGTCTTCATAGGCGACGACTTCCAGCTCGACCTCGCCGATCGAAAACGACGTTACTCTCAGCGCGTCCAGGA
Source organism: Rhizomicrobium sp. (assembly GCA_037200985.1). NCBI lineage: Bacteria > Pseudomonadati > Pseudomonadota > Alphaproteobacteria > Micropepsales > Micropepsaceae > Rhizomicrobium > Rhizomicrobium sp. The sequence goes on along the minus strand of JBBCGJ010000001.1, from coordinate 1,947,413 downwards.
ACGACGGCACGGATGCGAGAATGCGTTCCGCGAGTTCGGAGCCCAGCGGACCCGTCATCTTGGCGCGCCGGCAGGTGCGCCGCCTGGGATCGATCCTGTGATCGCCGACCATCGCGGGCTTGAACCGGCGTTCGATCGACGACGCATATTCAAGCAGTTCGGTCACGGCCGGATCCCGCAGAAATCCTTGCACGGTCAGATAGGGGGGCAAGACGTTTTCTAGCGACATCATGCCTTCTTTGCGCGGCCCGGAGGACTGGCGACGGGATGGCTTCGTCACACCGGCAATTGTGTCAGGGCCCGAACGGCAGATCAAATTGTTTGTGGATCGCGCGCGCTGCGAATCGATCCGATCCGACGCGTTCCGCGCACCGGTCGCCCCTGCCGGTGTCGATGTTATACGACCCGATTGGAAAGGCCTTTCCCAAGGGTGTCAAGAAGACAGCAAGACATCGTCCGGATGTATTCGGATGGCAACATGCCGTTCATTTATGTTACAGTCCTCATTCGACGTAATGTTATTGTAATGTCATCGAAAAATGATTTCGCAGCGTCATGGACAGGAAAAAACAGTTTTACGCCTTATTGTACGCGTGCTAGACTCGATGATAACTTCCTTTTGTCGGCGATTCCGCCAAGTCCCAAGTTTTCATCCAAGAAAACCTCTTCGGTCTTAAGGAGCTGCCATGGATTTTTATCTGGGTCAGATCGGTATTTACGGGTTCAATTTCGCGCCGCGGGGTTGGTCCTTGTGCACCGGATCGATTCTTCCCATCGCGCAGAATACGGCGCTGTATTCGCTGGTCGGAACGACATATGGCGGCAATGGGCAAACGACCTTCGGCCTTCCCGACCTTCGTTCGCGGACACCGATCATGTTCGGCCAGCAGACGTCCATGGGCGAAATGGCGGGCGTCGAAAACGTGACGCTGTTGACGACGGAAATGCCAGCGCACACGCATGCCATGGCGGTCAACAACGCCCCGGCGACGGCGAAACTCACGGCCAATAGCGTATTCGCGGCCGGTACCGACGGGACAAATCCCTTGCCGGCCTATATCGCGCCGGGCGGACAGGTCGTGCTGAACGCCGGCACGATCGGGATGTACGGAGGCAACCAGGCGCACAGCAATATTCAGCCCTGTCTCGCGGTGAACTTCTGCATCGCGACGACGGGCTATTACCCCGCACGGAACTAGGCGAACGGCAACGATTTAAGGACACGAACCATGAGCGAACCTTACCTCGGCGAAATCCGCATGTTTGCCGGCAATTTCGCACCACGGAACAATGCCTATTGTTCCGGCCAGATATTGGGCATCCAGCAGAACACCGCATTGTTCTCTTTGCTCGGGACCTATTACGGCGGCAACGGGCAGACGACCTTCGCCTTGCCCGACCTGCGCGGCCGCATACCGGTCAGCATGGGGCAGGGCCCCGGACTGAGCAACTACACGATCGGCGAGCAGACCGGTACCGAGAGCGTGACCATCACGACCAACACGACGCCGATGCATACGCATATGATGATCGTGTCCGGCTCGAACGCCAACGCGGCCACGCCGGTGGGGAACCAGCCCGCGGCCGTTCAGGCGCCCTATACCGGGCTCTGGGTCTCGCCGGCGAACGGCACCGGAAACGATCCGATGAATGCGAACAGCCTTCTCCCGATCGGCGGAAACCAGCCTCACGAGAACCGCATGCCGGCGCTTGCGATCTCCTTCATCATCGCGCTGCAGGGAGTTTTCCCCAGCCGCAATTGATCCATTCCAGAGATCCACGGGAACCACTTTCGGGAGCACGCCACATGTCGGAACCCTATGTCGGTCAGATTGCGATTTTCGCCTTCAATTTCGCGCCGCGGAACTGGTCGTTCTGCAACGGGGCGCTCGTGCCGATCGCGCAGAACGAGGCGCTGTTCACCATCCTCGGCACGACCTATGGCGGCGACGGGCGCAACACGTTCGGCCTGCCGAACATCCAGGACAGCACGGTGATGAACATCGGGCAGGGCCCGGGCCTCTCGAACTATGTCCTCGGTCAACATTCGGGCTCCGCCGAGGTGACGCTGACGCAAAACCAGATTCCGTTGCATTCCCACGCGGTCAACGGGCAAAACGCGGCTCAGCCGACGGCTTTCGAGCTCGTTCCGCAAACGAGTTATTGGGTCGGTTCGCGCGAAGGCGGGGCGAAGACGGACTTTCAGTTCACGCCGAATCCGGCCGCCGGTCAGACCTTCGCGCCGTCGGTGATTTCGGTCACCGGCGGTTCGCTGCCGCACAACAACGAACAGCCCTATCTCGGGATGAACTACTGCATCGCGCTCTATGGAATATTTCCGTCCCGCAACTAGGCCGGCGAACGCGGGCGCCGTGCCGACGGCGGCGCCCGAGGGAACGGTTTTGCGCGACGCGGAGGCGGGCGACGTTCCGTTCCTGCGCGCGCTTTTCGGTTCGGCGCGCCCCGATGCGCAGGTGCTGGCATCGTGGCCGGCGCAGCAGCGCGAGCTTTTTCTGGACGACCAGTTCCGTTTTCAGAGCATGCATTATCGCCGGGTATACGAGCATGCCGACTTTCTTATCGTCGAGCGGGAGGGCAAGCCCGTCGGCCGCCTGATCCTGGACCGGCGCCCCGACGACTGGCGTATCGTGGACATCTCCTTGCTGCCGCAGTCGCGCGGTCGAGGCCTGGGGACGGCGCTGTTGCGCGCCGTGCAACGGGAGGCGGTCTCGGCCGGCGCAAAAACCGTCAGCCTGAGCGTGGAGAACGCCAATCCCGCCCGGGCGCTCTACGCGCGGCTGGGCTTTGTCGAAGGGGAAGACGGCGGCACGCACCTTGCCATGGCCTGGCCTGCGGTCAGTTGAACACCGCCTCATAGACTATGCCGTCGCGCTCGCGACCGATCGGCACGATGAAGATGTTGACCGTCCCGGTCCCCGCATTCTTGAAGGGATAGGTCTTCTGCGGCAGGACGACCGGGTTCTGGCACTTGAAGTAGAGGGTGAAGGGCTCCGCTCTCAGGCCGGCAACGACGCGCGGCGGCCGGCGCCGGGCCTCGACCAATGTCATATCCAGGGAGGACTCGCCGAGGGAAAGCGAGAATATCTCGTGCAAGTGTCCGGCAAATAGCTCGTAAGGATAGGCTTCGATCATTGTTTCAGGAACCGCCCGCTGCCGCGGCGGATTTTTGTCTTATGCGGTGCAGTTTGTAAAGTTCGAGCGGCAATTCCGCAGTCGTTCCGGCGCTGCCCGGCCGGACTTATCGCCCGAGCCGAAAGATAACGGTTGCCGCAATGCAGAAGCGCTGAAGAATGCGCGAGCGCGACGCCTTGCATCTTGATGGATTATCTAATTGGGCCGCCAGCTCAGCTCCAGCCCCGCCACGTCGACGTAGGACTCCGTCGTGCCGGCAAGCGTTCCGCGCAGGGCGGCCCCCGGCGCCACCGGGTTCAGCGCCACCGGCGTCGACAGGTTGAACAGCCGCGACGCCGTGACGTTGAGGTCCATGTCGTCGTTCAGCTTCACCCGCGCGCCCGCCGACAGCCAGATGCGGTCGGCATCGGGAATGCGCGGCTCGCGCGTCGCGTCGGTCGCCGGGCTCTCGTCATAGGCGACGCCGGCGCGCAGCGCCCAGCCGGGGCTCGCGCGATATTCGACGCCGAGCGATCCGAACAGCGTGTCCTTCCATTTCAGATCGGTGACGTCTTTCGGCTGCGCGGGATTGGCCGCGATGACCACGAGCTGGCGGGCGCGGCTCCAATGCGTCCAATCGAGCTCCGCCATCCCCGACCAGCGATCCGAGAAGTCCATGCGCGCGCCCGAGGTGATCATGTCGGGCATGGTGATCGGCGTCGTCTGCCGCGTATCCGCGAACAGCCCGGTCAGGCCCCGGATCGTCGCGCCGACGCCGGCACCGTCCAGCGTGAACGTCAAAGGTCCCTTGAGATCCTGCTGCAAGGACGACCGGTAGGCGATGCCGAGCGTCAATCCGGGCGCAGGACGCAGCATCGCGCCCAGCGTGTAGCCGAAGGTCCAGTTGGTGCCGCTGACCCGTGCGAAGCTGTCCTGTCCGCCGGGCACGGCGCCCGGAATGCCGTTCAGCGCGCCCAGCGTTCCGGTATCGATGGTGCTGGTCAGCGTGCCCTTGGCGTATTCGATCTGCAGCCCGGCGCCGAGCGTCACTTCGGGCATGAGCCGATAGGCGATCACCGGCGTCGCATTGACCGTCAGAAGCTCGGACTTTCCGGCGTAGTAACGTCCCGTCCAGCCCGCCGGATAGTCGGTGCGAAGTCCCCAGGGCGCGGAGATCGAAAGCCCCACGGTCAGCCGGTCGCTCAGCCTGTGGCGCAGGCCGAGCGCCGGCACCAGCGCGTCGCTGATGAAGCCGCTGGGGTGCGTGCCGCCGCCGGTCGGATTGCCGGCCGACGTCGCGGCCGTCGGATAGGTGGCGCTCGATCCGGGCAGGATCGCGACCAGGCTGACCGACACGTCCGTATCGGCCACGCCGGCTGCCGCCGCCGGATTGTACACCATCGTACTGGCGTCCCGGTCGCTCGCGGCCGCGCCGGCATAGGCGGCCGCCATGGCATCGGCGCTGTGTTCCTTGAGGCCATAGCCGGCCGCCGCGGCGGGGGCCGCGCCCAGCGCGAGCCAGAGGGCGGCGAAACGGGCAACACGGCGCATGCAAGCGGGCTCCTGGCTGCGATGGGACATGGCGGTGACGGTTCCAATCCTTTCAATTGAATGAACGATGAATGTGGCCCGTTAACCCAGAGCGCTATGCAAATCTTTACTCGCGGTGCGGATCATGGGGTGGGATATCGTATCAAGGCCTCTGGTTACAGGATGCAGGCGCCACTCCAAGACGGTACGGGAACGGCCGAACACGGTTACGAAGTCGATAAGCTGCGACTTCGCTTCCGCGATTCCGCGGTCGAGGCGCGCTACCGCATCGAAAGCATCAACGAATCCCGCTCGCTGATCCGCACCTATCTGATCGCGGCCGCGCTGCTCTATCTGACCTTCGGCGCGCTCGATGCCCAGGTGGGCGGACCGATGGTGGGCGCCCTGTGGTTCATCCGCTATGGCGTGGTCTGTCCGGTCCTGGTGGGCGCGGCGCTGCTGACCTATGTCCCGGCTTTCGCCCGGTTCGCGCAGACGGTCGTCTCGATCGCGATGATCACGCCGGGTCTGGGCATCGTGGCGATGACCGCGATCATGCCGGCGCCGTTCAACAGCTTCTACTATGCCGGTCTCATCATGGTGGTGATCTACGGCAGCTCGCTGGTGCGTCTGCGCTTCGTCAATTCGCTCCTGATCTCGCTGACGCTGGTGGCGCTCTACCAGGTCGTCTCGACGCAGATCAATCCGATCCCGTTCAAGCTGTGGCTCAACAACAATTTCTTCCTGGTGATGGCGACCGCCGTCGGCCTGTTCTCCGGCTACATCCAGGAGCTCTATATCCGGCGCAGCTACCGCGCGCAGAAGGTGATCGAGGCCAAGAACGCCGCCGCCAACGTGCTTCTGCTCGAGGCCGACAAGGCCAACCGCGCCAAGAGCGAATTCCTCGCCAATATGAGCCACGAGCTGCGTACGCCGCTGAACGCGATCATCGGCTTCTCCGACATCCTGAAGAAGGAGCTGTTCGGCTCGATCGGCAACGAGCGCTACGCCGAATATGTCGGCGACATCAACGACAGCGGCCTGCACCTGCTCGCCATCATCAACGACATCCTGGACCTCGCCAAGGCCGAGGCCGGCAAGCTGACGCTGCAGGAAGACGACATCGACATCGTGCGCTGCCTCGACGACGCGGTGCGCATGTGCCGCGGCCGCGCCGCGGCCGGCGGCGTCGAGATGACCTTCGCGGACGCGAACAAGGAGATCTATGCCTGCGTCGACGAGCGCGTCCTGCGCCAGATCGTCCTCAACCTGCTCACCAACGCGATCAAGTTCACCCGCGAGGGCGGGCATGTCGGCCTTGCCGTCGCCGTCGAGCCGGACCGCGGCATCGTCATCCGCGTGACCGACACCGGCATCGGCATCTCGCCGGGCGACATCGGGCGCGTCATCCGCCCGTTCGAGCAGGTGGAGAACGTCCTCTCCCGCAGCCATGGCGGCACCGGCCTCGGCCTGCCGCTCACCGCCAAGCTGACCGAGTTGCATGGCGGCCGGCTCGACATCGAGAGCCAGGTGGGGCGCGGCACCACCGTGATCATCTCGCTGCCGGCCGAGCGCCTGCGCGCCGCCCCCGTCAAGCGGCTTCTGAAGGCCGTCTGACAAGGCTTTCAGCCCTTGCGTATGAACAGCATCCGCACGCGCCCGGTCCGCTCGGTCTCCGTCCAGGCGCGCGCCGCGTTGAGCCCCGCCGCCCAGTCGATCATGTCGGCATCGTTGCGGTAGTGCAGCGTCCAGTCGGTGATGTACTCCATCGGCCAGTAATTGCTCAGCGGGCATTCGTTCATGTTGCCGATGATGAGCAGGCCGCCGGGCTGCAGCAGGTCGAAGAGCTGCTTGACCAGCGCCTTGGCGCGATTGTGCGTCAGGTAATCCAGGAGCCCGACCGAATAGACCAGATCCTGGGGCGGCAGGCCGGCGAGCCCGTCGGTGCCGCGCAGGATGTCGGTGAAGGAGAGGTTCAGCCCCTGCACCTTGATGCGGCCCTCGGAGTTCAGCACGTAGGGATAGGTCGACTCGTGCGCGTAGAGCAGGGCGACCTCTTCCTGGTCGATCAGCGAGAATTCGACCCGGTTGCCGCCGGCCGCGTGGCTGGACAGGAACGAGCCGACTTCGCGGGCCGGCCCGCTGCCCAGGCTGGTGATGCGCGCCGGCCGGCCCTCACCGCGCTCGCGCACGACGTCGGCGATATGCGTGCGCACGACTTCCATGCGGGTGCGAATGCACTCGGCGACCTCCAGGCCGATGCGGTGCATCAGCATCTCATAGGCGTCGGCGCCTTTGCGTTCCCAGTCATAGACCTGGTTCATGATCTCGAAATCGCCGGGATAGCCGAGCGGCTTGGCGTAGGAACGGTCCCAGATCGCGCCTTTGCGCAATTCGGGCGTCAGCACCAGCTCGGTGTATTCCTTCGCCGCCTCGCGCATGTCGCGGTCGGCGATCATGCCGTGGGTCAGGTCGTTCCCGGCCCGCCACAGCGCGCGCCATTGCTGGATCAGCCTGGGCTCGCAGGTCTCGAAGGCTTCCACCTGGTCGAGGCCGTGGCGGAACTCGCTCGCCGCCGCCGAATTGGATTCGAGCAGCGAACGGTAGGACCGCAGCAGGCGCAGCACGTCGGCGCAGAAGGCGCGGTATTCGTGCGGCACCAGATTGACCGTGTCCGTGCCGAAGGCCGGGGAGCGCGCCGCGATCTGCGCCTGGGTGTTGCGCGTCAGGAGCTTGTCGAACTCGACATAGCGGTCGACGAAGGTGAAGGCGAGCTTGGAGCCGAACACCGTGCTTTCCGAGCGGCAGACCCGGGCCGAGCTTTCGAAGATCGGCAGGCCCGATTGCTGGATGCTCAGCGCGACCGTCTCGCCGACTTCCGGCAGGTCGTCATGGCTCTGCTTCGACAGCGCGGAGAGCCCGCCCAGGCTGATGTCGTGGAGGCGGTAGGCGGAGGCGCGCACGCGCACGCGCGGCGCCAGCGAAGGAAACATCCGGCGGGCGTCATAGCGCGGCGGACGGAAGCGGACTTGGCGGCCCGAAGACCCTTTAAGCTCTTCATACGCAAGCATCGTGGTACCCCTGTGAGAACAACCTGGTTCCCTCCTGAAGGCACCCCATCGCGCCCGTCTTCGCGGACGCTATTCCCAGAACCCGGCGCCGGTCGTTGAGTCGCCCGGTCGGCAGAAAGATCGTTAACAATGTCTTAATAGCCGAAAGAGTGAGCCGAATCAATCGGATGCCGTCCCCTCATTTGAGGGGATGGGTTTGGTTAACCGTTAACCTTGGTAAACGACGCGCCAAGTGATTCAAATCCTTCTGCAATTTGAATCGGTTAACGATGCAATCCGCACACCGGTTGAAGTTGTTACCGGGACGTTAACCATGGCGTCTTCGCGGTGCCTATTCGTTAAAATGCGTAGGAACCGTCTAGCCCGGCGTTAGCGGGTTCCCGCGCAGACTTCGCCCGCGTCGAACGGAGGGTGAGGGCATGTTCCTCTATCGCGTGAAGGTCGAAGAACTCGATGCCTCGCGTCTGCTGTCGCTGAAGAACGATCTCGCGCGCAGCGAGCCGGTCCTGCGCGCGCAATGTCCGATCCGCGAGATGAGCGTCGTCGGCGAAGACGGCGACGCGAAGCTCGACATCTATCTGGCGCTCGACGATTTCATCGGCGGCGCGCAGTTGAAAAAGCTGGTGGCGCAACTGAACGCGATGCTCGACATGTGGCCGAGCCGCACCAAGCCGCGCGTGAGTTCGGAACTCATCCACATCTGAATGCATCGCCCCATGCGGCAGGGCGTTTTGCCCGCCGTGGAATAGGCAGGGCGCGGTCCGATCGGACGCCGCGAAGCCGTAGGCCAATCGCGCGGTATCCGAAGGAAAGATGGGCGGGACGCCGGAGGGGCAGGGCGCCCCGCCCACTTCCGGGGCGGTTATCGCGGGGGGGACTTCGTGCGAGCCGCCCAAGACGATGGCCGTTACGACCGCAATTCGAACCGGACCGCCCCGCGGTTACAGCTCCGGCGAATTTTGCGCGGGCATCGGCGGCGATGTAACCTTTCCCGCACGCTCGCGAATGTGAAAGGTAAGGCGCTGGTCGAAGCGGAAGCGGAGCTGAAGGCGCTGATGGTCCGGTCCCTTGCGGGCGACGGTGCGGCCTATCGCGAGCTGCTGCGCAAGCTGCAGGGCTTTCTGCGCGCCTATTATGCGCGCCGCGTCGGACGCGCGGCCGAGGCGGAGGATCTGCTCCAGGAAACGCTGATTGCCATGCACACCCGCCGCCAGACCTACGATCCCTCCCGGCCGTTCACGGCCTGGGTGTACGCCATCGCGCGCTACAAGCTGATCGACTATTTCCGCCGCACCAAGCGCCGCGCCGAGGATCCGCTGGACGATACCGATACGCTGTTCTCGTCGGCCGATGCGCAGGCTGCGGAGGCCCATCTCGACGTCGAAAGGCTGCTCGGCCGGCTGCCCGAGAAGACGCGCCGGCTGATCCGCGACGTGAAGATCGAAGGCCTGTCGACCGCCGAGGCCGCGGCGCGCCACGGCATGTCGGAATCGGCCGTGAAGGTCGGCGTGCATCGCGGGCTGAAATCGCTGGGTCTCGGGGACAAGCCATGAAGACCGACGATCTCATCGACGCGCTGTCCACGGATCTCGAACCGGCGCCGCCGCGCGCGGTCGGGCGCCGCCTGACGCTGGGCCTTGGGCTCGGCGTCGTGGTTTCGGCGGCGCTGATGGTTTTGTGGCTGGGCGTGCGCGCCGATCTCATGCCCGCGATGATGACCGGCCCGTTCTGGATGAAATTCGCCTATGCGCTCAGCGTCGCGGCGCTGGGCTTCGGGCTGATCGACCGGCTGGCGCGGCCGAACGGCGAGGGCGGCGTGTTCGGGCCGCTCATCCTGGCGCCGCTCGGCGTGATGGTCGCGCTGGCGGTCTATCAACTGGCCCAGGTGCCCGGCGATCGGCGCATGCCCCTCGTCATGGGCGCATCGTCCCAGGTCTGCGCCGTCAACATCGTGGTGCTGTCCATTCCCATCGCCGCCGGCCTGTTCTGGAGCCTGAAAGCGCTCGCGCCGACGCGGCTGACGCTGGCCGGCGCGGTGGCCGGCACGCTCGCCGGCGCCGCCGGAACCCTGATCTACGCGTTCCACTGCGATGAGAGCGCGGCGCCCTTCGTGGCGATCTGGTACACGCTCGGCATCGCGGCGGTCGGACTTCTGGGCGCCATCTTCGGCCGCGTCCTGCTGCGCTGGCAGTGATCCGCGCGCCGCGTGTAACCGTAATGGTGCCCTGACGAACTAAGGCTCGAACACGGGAGAGACCTATGCTTCGCACCCTTCGCAACACGGTTCTGGCCGCCGGGATCGCTGCGGTCTGCGGCCTGTCTTCGGCCTGCGCCGGAGATCTCGACAAGCCCATCCCCGCCGCGAAGGTCGACGAGGCCAAGACCGGCGCGCCCGCGAGCGAGACCGCGGTTCTCGCCGGCGGCTGTTTCTGGGGCCTGCAGGGCGTGTTCGAGCATGTGAAGGGCGTGACCAAGGTCGTGGCCGGCTATTCCGGCGGCGCCAGGGAGACGGCGGCCTACGAACTGGTCGGCACCGAGACGACCGGCCATGCCGAATCGGTCGAGATCACCTTCGATCCGCGCCTCGTGTCCTATGGCGATCTGCTGCGCGTCTATTTCTCCGTGGCGCACGATCCGACCGAGCTCAACTTCCAGGGTCCCGACAGCGGCCCCAGCTACCGCTCGGAGATATTCTTCGCCTCGCCGCTCCAGGAAAAGATCGCCCGCGCCTATGTCGCGCAGCTTGGCGCCGCGCAGGTCTTCGGCGCGCCGATCGTGACGAAGATCGAACCGCTCAAGGGGTTTTACGCCGCCGAGGGCTATCATCAGGACTTCCTGATCCGCAACCCGACTTATCCCTACATCGTCGTCAACGATATGCCCAAGATCGAGGCATTGAAGCGGGTCTGGCCGGCGCTCTACAGCGAGAAGCCGGTCATGCTGGCGCAGAAGTGAGCTGCTGACATAAAAGGGGGAACTTTCCTGCTATTGTCCCCGTTGACCAGACGCAGCGAGGGCTATCCGTCATGGCGAGAGAGGCGACAATTCCCGCCGAGACCGATTCGGCATCGTCTCTGCTCGCGGACTACGCGGCCGTGCGCCGCCACACCGAAGCCCTTGCCGCGCCGTTGTCGGCCGAAGACCAGAACGTCCAGTCGATGCCGGACGCCAGTCCGACCAAATGGCATCTGGCGCATACGACATGGTTCTTCGAGGCGGTCGTCCTGGGCAAATTCCAGCCGGACCATCGGCCGTTCGACCCTGCCTATGCCTATCTCTTCAACTCCTATTATGAGGGGCTGGGGGCGCGCCATCCGCGTCCGCAGCGCGGCCTGCTGAGCCGGCCCGCGCTCGACGAGATTCTCGAATACCGCCTCCACGTCGACGAAGCGATCGCCCGGCTGATCGAGGAGCACGCGACGGACGTATCGGAGCTCCTCACGCTCGGACTGCATCACGAACAGCAGCATCAGGAGCTCATCCTCACCGACATCCTGCACGCCTTCTCCTGCAATCCGCTGCTCCCGGCCTATGCGCCGCAGCTTGCCGAGGCCGTGCGCCCGGCGGCGCCGCCGTCCTGGATCGGCCACCCCGGCGGCATCGTCGAGGTCGGCCATGCCGGCGCGGGGTTCGCCTTCGACAACGAAACGCCGCGTCATCGCGTGCTCCTGCGTCCCTTCCGCATCGCCGCGCGCCCCGTCACCAACGGCGAATTCCTCGCCTTCATCGCGGATGGCGGCTATCGCCGACCCGAATTCTGGCTGAGCGACGGCTGGGCCTTCGTGCAGCGCGAGGCGCTCAACGCGCCGCTTTATTGGCTGGGCGAGCCGGGCGGCTGGCGGGCCTTCTCGCTGCATGGCCCCCATGCGCTTGAAGAGCATGCTCCGGTCGCCCATGTCAGCTTCTACGAAGCAGCGGCCTATGCCGCATGGGCGGGAGCGCGCTTGCCGACCGAATTCGAATGGGAGGCGGCCTTGCCGCCGGGGCAGGGCGCGGTGTGGGAATGGACGCGGTCCTCCTACGATCCCTATCCGGGCTATCGCCCCTTCGAAGGCGAGGTCGCCGAGTACAACGGCAAATTCATGAGCGGGCAGATGGTCCTGCGCGGCGGATCGGTCGCGACGCCGCGCGGCCATATCCGTCCGACCTACCGGAATTTCTTTCCACCGTCCGCGCGCTGGCAGTTCAGCGGCATACGCCTGGCAGGTGACGCATGAGTGCCGCCGCGATCAATCCGAAGACCCGCGACTGCGCGTTCCGCGACGCGCTGCTCGAAGGCCTGTTCGGCACGCCCAAGAGCATTCCGGCGAAATTCTTCTACGACGAAGTCGGCTCGGCCCTGTTCGAACGCATCACCACGCTCAAAGAATATTATCCGACGCGCACAGAGCTTGCGATCCTGACCGGCAATGTGCGCGAGATCGCGGCATTGATCGGCCCCGATGCCGAGCTGGTCGAGTTCGGCGCCGGTTCGCTGCGCAAGGTGCGCATCCTGCTTGACGCCTTGAAGAGCCCGCGCGCCTATCTGCCGATCGATATCTCCGGCGACTATCTGATGGACGTCGCGGCCACGCTGCGGGACGATTATCCGGGGCTGCGCGTGCGGCCCGTGATCGCCGACTTCACCCGCGCCGTCGCGCTGGGGCCGCTGACGGGCGGCGCGCGCCATCGCGCCGGCTTCTTCCCGGGCTCGACGATCGGCAATCTCGGCCGCGCCGAGGCCGTCGCCTTCCTGCGCCAGGCGCGCCAGACCTTGAACGGCGGCGGCCTCCTGATCGGCGTCGACCTGGTGAAGGACCCGGCGATCCTGCACGCCGCCTACAACGACGCCGAGGGCGTGACGGAAGCCTTCAACAAGAACCTTCTCTTCCGCGCCAACCGCGAGGCCGATTCCGCATTCGATCCCGGCCGCTTCGCCCACTACGCCTGCTACAATCCGCGCGAGCAGCGCGTCGAGATGTATCTGGTCAGCCTGGCGGAACAGCGCGTGCGCGTCGCCGGCGAGATCGCGAGCTTCGCCGAAGGCGAGGCGATCCACACCGAGGATTCGCAGAAATACACGCTGGACGGCTTCCGCGCGCTCGCCGCCGAAGCCGGCTACATCCAGCGCCGCGTATGGACCGATCCCGCGCGCCTCTTCAGCGTGCAGTGGCTGGAAGCGGCCTAACCCCGCGGCGTCACCAGCATATGGCTGGAGCCGGTGGCGAGCAGGCGCCCATCCTGCGACCACACCCGCGCCGTGCCGTGGATCAGCCCATTGCCGGCGGTCGGCGAATGCACGTCGACCAGCAGCCACTCGCCGCCGCGGGGATCGTCGTGAAACCACGCCGACACGTCGAGGCTGGGTGCGATGTAATTGGGATAGCCGCTGCGGATGCCGCGATGATGCGCCGGCCATAGCAGCGTGTCGATCAGCAGCAGCGGCCGCGCGCAATCGACGAATGCGCCTCCGCCGCTGTCGAAGCCGGAAAAGCGGAACCACTCCTGGACCACCGCGCCGCCGGGATGCGGGTCTTCGCGGGTGAACAGCTTCAGCGGCCGTACTTCGAAATTGTCGAAGAACTCCCACTTGTCGCTCCGGCGCGGCACGAGCTCGCCATAGGATTTGAGCGCGTCGGGTCCGGGCACGTCCGGCATCGCGAGATCGTTGGTGTTCGGCCCCACGCTGCGGTCGGTGGTCCACACCTGCGCCTGGAGGAAGCGCCTGCCGTCCTGGACCAGTGCGACGTTGAAGCACCAGGCCGAGCGGCCCTGCCGCGCCGGCTCGACGACCGCCTCCGCCTCCGCGAATTTTCCGGCCGAGAGATACTGCACCGAAATCGTCGCCGGACGGTGTCCCGCCGGCGCCCGCGCCCCCGCCGCGCGCAAAGCGATCGCGGCGACATAGCCGCCGTTCGGTCCCCAGATCTCCCAGTCGCGCGACAGCGTGGCGAAGAGCTTGCCGTCGCGTTCGACCAATGCGGTATTGTCCTGAAGCTTGCCCATGCCCCCGCCCGTTTCGAAACTAGATCCCGCCGTCCAGGAACTCGAACACCGTCGCCTTGAACAGCGCGTGGCCGACGATCGAGAAATGGTCCATGCCGGGAATGACGACGGCGCGGCCATCGGCAAACGCCTTGGCGAGCGGCGCCGGATCGCCGGCGAGCTCGTCGCGCGCCCCCGCCACCGCCAGGACCGGCACGGACAGCCCCGCGACCTCTTCGCGCGTGAACGGCGCGTCCTTGGCGCGCGTCAGCGCCGCTAGCGCGAAGCGGTCTTCCTTCTGGTCGTCGGCGAACTGGCGGAAGCTTTTCAGCAGCGGCTCCGCGATGCTCTCGACATCGTCGGCCTCCATCGCCTCGGCCATCGGATTGCCGGTCAATTCGCGGCGCTCGAACAGTTTTTCGCCCGTGCCGCCCAGCGTCAGCGTCGCGAAGCGCTCCGGCGCTCTCAGCGCCGCCGCCAGCGCCAGCCGCGAACCCATGGAGAATCCCAGAACATGCGCGCGCGGGATGGCGAGATGGTCCATCAGCGCCAGGATGTCGCCGGCCATGTTCTCGCGGCCGTAGAGCGCCGGATCGTGCGGCTTGGCGCTCTCGCCATGGCCTCGGCAGTCGAGCGCCACGACGCGCATGCGCCGCCGTTCGAAGGCGCCGTACCAGCCGAGCCGCCGCCAGTTCTCCGCGCGATTGGAGGCGAAGCCGTGGACCAGGATCATCGGCCGGCCCTCGCCGGGGCCGCCGATGTCGTCATAAGCGAGCGTCAGCCCCTGGGATTTGAAAGCCACCATGACGGTATTGTCGACAACAGCTTCGAATTGCGCAACGGGATCGTCGTAAATCTCCCAAAGCGTCATTGCCCGGCCCACGCTGTCGCTAGGCCTGTCCGGGCAACCCGTTTTTCTCGCGGCCAAATTGCGTCGCCCGCATGAAGCGGGCGATGACGATTTCTTGTCATCAAGCCGGCTTGAAGCCCAGCGCGACGCCGTCCATGCAATAGCGCAAGCCCGTCGGCTTGGGGCCGTCGTCGAACACATGGCCCAGATGACCGCCGCAGCGGCTGCAATGCACCTCGGTGCGGCTCTCGATCCAGCTGTCGTCCGACGTGGTCTCGACGGCACGCGGCAGCGGCGCCCAGAAGCTCGGCCAGCCCGTGCCGCTGTCGAACTTGGTCGACGAGGCGAACAGGGGCATCGCGCAGCCGGCGCAGGTGAAGGTACCTTTGCGGTGCTCGTTCAGGAGCGGGCTGGTGTAGGGCGCTTCCGTGCCCTGCTCGCGCAGCACATGGTAAGCCTCGGGCGACAGCAGCTTGCGCCACTCGGCGTCGGTGTGCTGCACCGCATAGGTCTTGGCCAGGGCCGGCCACGCGCCCAGCGAGACGCCGGCGCCGCCCAGCAGCAGGGCTTGCAGGATGTTGCGTCTCGATGTCATGGCGGCCTCCGTTTGGTCCGGTATACGACAATTCGGCCGGACTGGATTTCGGTTACGCGGCTCCGTTCCCGTAAGTGCAAAATATATAAGCAGACGGTTCCCGGAACGCCGCCGTCCGGGGGGACGTTTCCTCTCTGCATTTCCCAAAAACGGAGAACGACAATGGACAAGGATCGCATCGAGGGTTCCGCCAACCAGGCCAAGGGCGCCGTAAAAGAAGCCGCCGGCAAGATCACCGGCGACTCCAAGCTCCAGGCCGAAGGCGCAACCGACAAGCTCAAGGGCAAGGTCCAGAACGCCGTCGGCGGCGCGAAGGACGCGGTTCGCGATCTCCGCGACAGCTAACGGTTCTTGCGTTCGCGCAAATCGGAAAGCCCGGCGAAAGCCGGGCTTTTTTTATAGCGCCGCTTCCTGGAACTGCAGCTCGTAGAGCGTTCGATAAAGTCCGCCTCTGGCGATCAGCTCCGCGTGCGTGCCGATTTCGCGCACTCGCCCTTCGGTCAGCACGACTATGCGATGCGCGTCCTTGATGGTCTGCAGCCGGTGCGCGATGATCACCGAGGTGCGACCCTCGGTCAGCTTCAGAAGCGCGTCCTGGATCACCAGTTCCGTCTCGGTGTCGATGCTGGCGGTGGCTTCATCCAGCACCAGCACTTCCGGGTTCATCGCCAGCACGCGTGCGAAGGCGAGCAATTGCCGCTGGCCGTGGGAGAGGTTGCGTCCGCGCTCGTTGAGCGGCGTGTCGTAGCCCTGCGGCAGGGCGCGGATGAAAGGGTCGGCATGGACCAGCTTCGCCGCCCGTTCCGCCACGTCGCGGGTGATGGCGGGATCGTTGAGCGCGATATTGTCGTAGACCGTGCCGGAGAAGATGTGGAAATCCTGCAGCACCACGCCGATCCGCGTGCGGATGTCCGACGGCTTGATCTGCATGATGTCGATGTCGTCGAGGAAGATGCTGCCGTCCGGCACGTCGTAGAACCGGCAGAGCAGGCGGATCAGCGACGTCTTGCCCGAGCCCGTCGGCCCCACGATGGCGATGCGCTCGCCGGGCCTTATGTCGAAGCTGACATCCTTCAGGATCGGATGCTCCGGCACATAGCCGAAGGTCAGGTGGCGGAATTCGACCTTGCCGTGCAGGTCGGGGGGCAGGGGCGTGGGATGCTCCGGCTGCTTCAGCGCCTCGTTCCAGTCGAGCGCCTGGAAGATGCGCTCGCCGCTCGCCATGGCGCGGAACACGATGTTCCACTGCTCGCCCATCGCCACGATGGGCCGGAACAGCATGTCGAGGAACTGGGTGAACAGCAGCAGCGTGCCGACCGTCATCTGCTGGTGCAGCACGAGACGGCCGCCGAACCACACGATGACCGCGATGCCGATATAGTTCATGCCGTCGATGAACGGGCCGTAGAAGCTCTCGATTGTCAGCGCCTTGCCCTCGCTGGCGCGGTTCTCGTTGTTGATCGCCGAATAGCGCTGGAAGTTGATCTTCTCGCGCCCATAAAGCTGCACGACCTCGATGCCGGAGAGGTTCTCCTGCAAATTCTCGTTCAGCCGCGATACCGTCATGCGGATGATCCGGTAGAGCGGGCGCGACATGCGCCGGAACATCCAGGTGAAGAACCCGGCGACCGGCAGGACCGGCAGCAATTCGAGCGTCAGCGTCGGCGACAGCGTCACCATGATGGTGATGGCGACGAAGAACGGCACGAACTGCCCGGCGAGCTGGCCGAAGCCGGCGAACAGCTCGAACAGCGTCTCGACGTCGTTGGCGACGCGCGTCATCACCCGGCCCACCGCGACGCGGTCGTAGAAACTGGACGGCAGATGCTCCAGATGCTCGAACAGATCGCAGCGCAGATCGCGCAGCGTGTTCAGCGTCGCCCGTCCGAACAGGATGCCGAAGCCGCGGCCCAGGCCGGCGGCGAGCAGGATCCACAGCATGTACTGGATGCAGGCCGCGATCAGCGGCGTCGTGCCGAGGCTTGCCGCGATCCAGCGGTTGAACGCCTCCTGCCCGAGATCGGCGAGCTCCGGTCCCTGATGCTTCAGCACGATGCCGTCGACCAAGACGCGGCTCATCACCGTCGGCGCCATGATCGCGGCGATGGCCGCGAGCAGCGCCAGCACCAGCGATCCGATCGCCTGCGCCCGATAGGGCTTCATCCAGTGCAGCAACCGGCGCACCTGCCCGACGTCGAGGCTCTTGCCGTAGACGTCGTCGTCGAAGGCGCCCTTCGGCCGGCGCGGCGCGGTCGTCACCGTTGCGTCGGTCATTTCGCCGCCTCGATCGGATGGCCGGTCTCGCGCTCGAGTTCGTGCACCAGTTCCTCGCGCCGCCCCTGTGCTTCCGCGAAACGGGCATAGATGCCGCCCAGCGCCATCAGCTCGGCATGCGTTCCGGCTTCCGCGATGCGGCCCGCGTCCAGCACGAAGATGCGGTCGGCGTGCCGCGCGGTGGAGACGCGGTGCGACACCAGCAGCGTCGTGCGCCCGGCGCGCAGCGTCTTCAGCCGCGACAGGATGTGTTCCTCGGTCTCGGTATCGACGCTCGAGAAACAGTCGTCGAGCAGCAGCACCGGCGTATCGCGGATCAGGCCGCGCGCCAGGCTGGTGCGCTGCTTCTGCCCGCCCGACAGCGTCACGCCGCGCTCGCCGACCAGCGTCTTCAGGTGATCGGGAAAGCGCTCGATCGTGTCTTCCAGGTCGGCCGCTTCGGCCGCGCCCCAGATCTCGTCCGCCGGCCGGTTCGGATTGTCATAGGCAATGTTGCGGCCGAGTTCGTCGGCGAACAGGAACGGGTCCTGCGGCACCAGCGCGATCTGCCCGCGCACCTGCGCGATCGGCAGGAGGCGGATGTCGCGCCCGTCGAGATAGATCGTGCCCGGCGGCGGATCGAGCAGCCGCACGATGGAGCGCAGCAGGGTCGACTTGCCCGATCCGACGCGGCCGAGGATCGCGATGGTCTCGCCCGCCTTCACATGCAGCGATATGTCGTTCAGCGCGGCCGTGCCGGTCGCCGCCGCCTTCGCGTCCGTCGCCCGTGCATCCTTGGCCGAGGCGCGCCGCGGATAGGTGTAGGACAGATGCTGCAAGCGGATGTCGCCGCCGATCTTGTCGAGCGGCTCGGCGTCCGGCGCGTCGCGGATCTCCGGCTCGTAGTCCAGGATCTCGAACAGCCGCGCGGCGCCGGACGAGCCGCGCTGGAACATCGAGACGATCTGGCCCGATTGCTGGATCGGCGCCACCGCCATGGCGAGATAGAGCGTGAAGGCGGTGAAGGTGCCGACGCTCATCTCGCCGCGCAATACCTGCCAGCCGCCGAAGCCCATGATGATCATCACGGCGAGGCCCGTGAACACCACCATCCAGGCGTTCAGCGCCGCGTTCAGCACCATCAGCCGGAAGTAGTTGTCGGCATAGGCGCCCGACACCGCCTTGAAGCGCGCGACCTCGCGATCCTCCTGCGCATGGGTCTGGATGGTGCGGATGCCGTTCAAATTCTCCTGCACCGACTCCGACAGCGAGGAGAAGCCCTCCTGCACCAGCGTCGACTGCTGGTAAATCCGCCGCGACAGGAAATAGCCCATGAAGGCGATGAACGGCATGATCGGCAGCAGCCACAGCGTCAGCTTCAGCGACAGCACCGTCATGAAGGCGAAGGCGACCAGGCCCGAAAAGCCGAGCACGATCAGCGTGCGGCTGCCGACCCCGATCAATTGCCGCACGAGATTGAGGTCGTTGATCGCGCGCGCCATCAGGTCGCCGGTGGGGAAGCGCGCGAAGAAGCGCGGCCCCTGCAATTCGAAATGCCAGTAGAGCCGCTCGCGCATGTCGTAGGTCACGGTCACGCCGACCAGCCGCACGAGCTGCCGCCCATAGGCGACCGTCACATAACGCGCCACCGCGAGCCCGAGAATGCCCAGGACCGGCCAAAGCAGCCGCGCGTCGCCGACCGTCACGCGATTGACGCCCAGGCGGACGAACAGGGGCATCCCCGCCTCGAACACGCGGCCGAGGCAGATGAAGAACATCCCGCCCCAGAAAGCCCAGCCATGTTTGTTCACGAGCGGGATCAGTCGCCAGAGCGGTCCCCGCGCCGTTCGCGGCTGTGTCTGTGTATCGGCGGCGGTCAAATGCACATCCGGCGCCTGGCGGCGCCGTTTCCCTGGGGCCGCGCGGGGCGGCTCGTTTTTCGTCTGAGTCGTTCGATTTTACGGACCTTGCCCAGCCCTTGCCAGTGGTTTCGCCGGGCCGAAAGCCCGTCTAGGGTGTTGCGACAACGGTGCCGGGCGGCGGGGACTGACGATGAGATCGATGCAGTGGATGGCGCTGGCGCTCGGCCTCGCCCTGGCGCCGGCTTTCGCCCAGGACGGGGCGGGCCCGGGCGGCGCGGTGCTCACCCGGAGCGATGTCGAAGCCTTCTCGGACGGCCTTGTTCCGCTCGGCATCGCCCAGGGCGACATCGCGGGCGCGGTGGTCGTGGTGGTGAAGGACGGCCAGGTCCTGTTCGAGAAGGGCTATGGCGTCTCCGACACCGCGACGCGGGCCCGGGTCGATCCGGAGCGCACGCTGTTCCGCCCCGGCTCGGTCTCCAAGCTTTTCGTCTGGACGGCGGTGATGCAGCTCGCCGATGCCGGCAAGATCGACCTCGACGCGGACGTCAACACCTATCTCGATTTCAAGATTCCGCCGGCCTTCGGCAAGCCCATCACGATGCGCAACCTGATGACGCATACGCCGGGCTTCGAGGACAGCTTCCGACCGCTCCTGGTCGGCGATCCCAAGTCCGTCGAGCCGCTCGACCGCGTGGTCCGGGAGGCGCTGCCGCTGCGCATCTTCCCGCCCGGGGAGGTCCCGGCTTATTCCAACTACGGCGCCACGCTCGCGGGCTATATCGTGCAGCGCGTCTCGGGCGCGACGTTCGAAGACTATATCCAACGCCACATCTTCGCGCCGCTCGGGATGACGCACGCGACCTTCGAACAGCCGCTGCCCGCCGCGCTCAAGGCCGACATGTCGAAGGGCTATCAGCGCGCCTCGGGCCCCGCGACGCCGTTCGAGATGATTTCCATGGCGCCGGCCGGCGGCCTCTCCGCCAGCGGCGGCGACCTCGCGCGGTTCATGATCGCGCATCTGCAGGGCGGCGCCTATGGCGCGGGCCGCATCCTGTCGCCGGAGACGGCGGTCCGGATGCACGGCGTCGCCGCGCGTCCGTTCTCCGCCCTGCCGCCGATGGCCTATGGCTTCTATCACGCCGACCGGAACGGCCATCCCATCGTCGCGCATGGCGGCGACACCGGCGTGTTCCATTCCGACCTGGAGCTTATCCTGGACGCCGACACCGGCGTCTTCCTGTCGCTGAACAGCGCGGGGCAGGGCCGCGCCGTGTCGATCCTCCGCGGCGGTTTCATGCGCGAATTCATGAACCGCTATTTCCCCGCGCCCAGCGCGGCGCCTCTTCCCACCCTTGCCTCCGCCAGGGCCGATGGTGAGAAACTCGCCGGCGCCTATGTCGCCAGCCGGCGGGGCGATGCGACCTTCGCGCGCATCCTCAACATGTTCCAGCCGGTCGCGATCTCGCGCAACGCCGACAACACGCTCGTCGTTTCCACGCTGATCGACGCCGCGGGCACGCCCAAGCGCTGGCGCGAGGTGCGGCCCTTCGTCTGGCAGCAGGTGAACGGCAGGAGCCTGATCCAGGCCAAGCTGAAGGACGGCGCCGTCGACCAGATCGGCATGGGCGACGTCGGACCGATCCTGGTGCTCCAGCCCGCCGGGCTCGTCGCGGCGGCATGGGAGTTCTATCTGTTCGCCTTCACGCTCGGCATGTTGTCGCTGACCGTCCTGTTCTGGCCGGTCAAGGCGGTGCTGCGCTGGCGCTACGACCGCCCGCTGGCGCTGTCGGGCCGGGCCCGGCTGCTCTACCGGCTGACCCGTGTCGTGGCGCTGATCGACCTGGTCTTCCTCGCGGGCTTTCCGCTTGCCGTCGTGGCTTTCTCCGAGCAGTTGGCGGCGCTGCCGCCCAGTATCGACTGGCTGTTCCGCGGGCTCCAGGTCCTGGGCCTCTTCGCCGTCGTGGGCACCGTAGTTCCGCTGGCCGAGTTCTGGGTCGCCATCCGGGACCCGGCGCGGCCCTGGTGGACCAAGGCGACCGACCTGCTGATCGCGCTGGCGGCGCTCGCCACCGTCTGGTTCGCCTTCAGCCAGAACCTGCTGACCGTCGGCTTGCGATATTAGGCGGAAGACTGTTCGGGCAGGGATTCCAGTCGATTAACCGCATCGCGGTCGCATTTTCCGCACTGTCATTGGCGTTCCTTAATTCCGCGCCCATATATAGTGGCCCTCGGGCACGCTACGGGAAGGTTTCCTCATGGTCGCATTCTTGCGCTGGATCCGGTCCATCGGGCTGGGCGTCCTGAACGGCATCGCCAAGGTCGCCGTCTTCATCGTGCTGCTTTTCGTCGTGCTGATCGTCGTCGGGCTTTTCCGCGGTGACGGCTTGCCGGGAAACATGGTGCTGGCGCTCGACCTGCGCGCGCCGCTGGCGGATTCGGTGAACACCACGTTCGATTTCGAGACCCATCCCGTCACGGTGATGGATACGATACTGGCGCTGGACGCCGCCGAGCGCGATCCGCGCGTGAAGGGCATCGTGATGCGCATCGGCACCGCCAATCTTCCGATCGCGCAGGCCGAGGAGATCGGCACGGCGCTCAAGAAATTCCGCGCCAGCGGCAAGTTCGTGATCGCCCATGCCCAGGGCTTCGATGCCGCCGGCCTCGGCGACTATCTGACCGCCGCCAATGCCGACCAGATATGGATGCAGCCGCGCGCCCCCTTCACCGCGGCGGGCGAGGGCGGCACGCAGATTTTCCTGCGCGGCCTGCTCGACAAGCTCAACGCCGATCCGCAGATCGTCAAGCGCTCCGACTACAAGAGCGCCGCCGACCAGTTCATGGAAAAGACCATGACGCCGGCCGACCGCGAGCAGACCACGCGGCTGCTGCAGTCCTGGTACGACACGGCGACGACCGGCGCCGCGCAGGCGCGCCATCTGACGCATGACCGGATCGTGGCCGCGCTCGAGGCCAGCCCGCAATTCACCGAGGACGCGCAGGCTCGCGGCCTGATCGACAGAATAGGCTTCGACGACGACGCGCAGAACGCCGCGCTGGCGCGCGCCGGCGGCGACGCCAAGCTGGTGCCGCTGGCCTCCTTCGTCCGCGCCCAGCGCGACAATGCCGGCCTCGGTTCGGGGCCGCGCATCGCGCTGATCGAGGCCTCGGGCGAGATTTTCGACGGCGGCGCCGGCGGCAATAGCGGCGTCATCGCGGGCGACGATCTTTCCAAAGCGATCCGCGCCGCGGCGCAGGACAAGGACGTGCGCGCCATCATCCTGCGCGTCGACTCCCCCGGCGGCTCGGTCACGGCGTCGGACCAGATCCTCGATGCGGTCAAGAAGGCGCAGAAGGCGGGCAAGCCGGTCGTCGTCAGCATGGGCGGCGTCGCGGCCTCGGGCGGCTACTACATCGCGGCCTCGGCCGACCGCATCGTGGCGGAGCCGGGAACCATCACCGGCTCGATCGGCGTGCTGACGGGCAAGATCTCGTTCCAGCGCAGCCTCGCGCTCGCCGGCGTCGGCACCGAGACCATCGGCATCGGCCACAACGCGCTCTACAATTCGATGTTCCAGCCCTATACCGACGAGCAGCTCGCCGCGCTCAACCGCGAGGCCGACACGATCTATGCCGACTTCACGCAAAAGGTCGCGACCGGGCGCAAGCTGCCGCTCGCCAAGGTGCAGGACATCGCCAAGG
Source organism: Rhizomicrobium sp. (assembly GCA_037200985.1). NCBI lineage: Bacteria > Pseudomonadati > Pseudomonadota > Alphaproteobacteria > Micropepsales > Micropepsaceae > Rhizomicrobium > Rhizomicrobium sp. The sequence goes on along the minus strand of JBBCGJ010000001.1, from coordinate 1,924,454 downwards.
GCCGCGTCTGGTCGGGCGCGGACGCGCGGGGCAACGGCCTGGTCGACGAGCTCGGCGGCTTCTGGACCGCGGCCGACAGCGCGCGGAAGCTCGCCGGCATCGCGCCGAACGAGACGGTCCCGTTCCGCCTCTATCCGCGCAAGAAGGGCTTGTTCGAGGCGCTCGACGCGCTCCTGGGCGGAACGCCCACGGCGGTCCGGGCGGTGGAGAGCTTCGTCTCGCTGATGGACGCGGCGCCGGTGCGCGCGGTGGTCGGCACGGTCAACGAGCTGCCGCGCGGCGGCGTGGAGCTGCGCGCGACCAACCTGCCGCGATAGGACCGGCAGGCGTGCTCCTGTCATGCCCGCAGGTGGGCATCCAGAGCCGCCTGTGCGGATCACAAAGGGAGTCCCATTCATACGCCGGCGATGGCCGACAGTGGCTGCGGCGCAACGGCGGCGCCGGGCGGATCTCCAGCCGCGGAATGTCCGCTCGACCGCCCGGTCCGCATCCGCCAAAGACGTCGGCATGGCTGCCCGCGCCGTCGCCCGCGCCGTTTGTTTCGCACAGGCCCTTTTGCTAGCGTCGCGCCCGTCTTCGTCGGTGGCAGCAGCGCTATGATTTTGGAATTGAAGGGCTTTTTGACGCCGCCCGAAATCGCCCGGCTCACCCAGCTCGGGCAGGAGCTGCATTTCGTCAACGGCCGCATCTCCAATCCCAACAACCTGACCAAGGACAATCTGCAGGCCGACGCGTCCGATCCGCGCACCGCCGAATCGACCCGCATCGTCGCCGACGCCTTCGCCCGCTCGCAGCCCTTCCGCGATTTCGCCTTTCCCAAGCGCGTCGCGCCGCCGCTGCTGGCCCGCTACGAGGCCGGGATGAAATACGGCGCCCACGCCGATTCCGCCTATCTGATGGTGGAGGACGCGCCGCTGCGTTCCGACATCTCGGCCACGGTGTTCATCGCCGATCCCGCGACCTATCAGGGCGGCGAGCTCGTCATGCATGTCGGCACCCATCCGGTGGTGGCCAAGGGCGCGCCGGGCGATGTGATCGTCTATCCCTCGACCATGCTGCATGAGGTGCGTCCGGTGCGCGCCGGCACGCGGCTGGTCGCGATCACCTTCATCGAAAGCCTCATCCCGGACGAGCAGCAGCGCAACGATCTCTACGAGCTGAGCGAGGTCGCGGCGCTCGAAGGGCTCAAGATGGACTGGCGCAGCCGGGTGCGGCTCGACGTCGTGCGGAACAATCTCCTGCGCCGCTGGTCGCGCTCTTAAGGCCGAATCGGTCTGGACCGAATCGTCGAAAGACGGTCACCGCCCCGCGCCGGCGGCCCGACCGCGGGGCCATCCGATTTCGCCGCGAAGGAAAATCGATCGTCCGCAGATCTTTGCCGATGGCGGAGAGGCATTGCCGGTTCCCGGACGCCGCCGGCAGGAAACCCGCCAGGGAAGGGCACCCCAGAAACAACAACGGCGGCCTCTCGGCCGCCGTTGTCGCATTCAAACCGATCCGATATCGGATCAGAGCTTTATGTTCACGCCGCCATACAGATACAGGCCGATCGGATCGTAGACATTGGCGTCCGTGCCCGTGCCGGTCGTGTCGAGCGCGCCCGGGAAAATCTCCGGCGGACGGGTGTCGAACAGGTTGTGGGCACCGGCATAGACCTGGAACACCTTGGTCAGGTCGTACGAGGTCTGGAGGTCGAGGTACCAGAACGCGTGCACCTTGTTGTCCGGATCGTCCAGCGGAACCGTGCCCGTCTTGTCGACCAGGGCCGGACCGACATAGCGGATGGTGGTCGTGATGGACAGCGGACCGTTGTCGTAGGTGGTGCGCAGAACGCCCTTCCAGTGCTCCGCCTCGATGGTGCCGGCGGCGATGATCTTGTCCGTTCCCGCCACGCCCGGATCGACCGAGAAGGTGCTGAGATAGTTCAGGTCGAGACCGAGCGAGAGGCTTCCGGAATTGGCCAGGCCGGGATCCAGATCGCCCAAGTCGAAGGCGTATTTGAAGCTGCCGTCGACACCCGAGGTCTTCTCCGAACCGAGGTTGAAGGTCGGGAAGTCGATCTGCTTGAGGATCGGGCCCAACGTCGCATCGTGCTGCCGGGTGATCTGCTGGCAGAAGATGTTGGTCGCGAACAGCGCCGGGCTCGCCTGATAGCAGGCGTTGAGGGTGTCGCTCGGCGACAGGCTGCCGATCGCCCCGTTCAGGCGGATGTCGTAGTAGTCGATCGTCGCCACGAACCCGGGCAGCCAGTCGGGCTGGTAAGCGAAGCCACCGGTGAAGGTGTGCGCCGTTTCCGGTTTCAGGTTCGGATTGCCCGACTGGATGCCGCCGATGCCCTGCAGCGCGGCCTGGCCGCCCGGCAGGCTATAGTTCGGCGCCGCCGGTTCGCCAGGCTGCAACGGACCAAGGGCTGCGATCTGGGTTGCGCAGTTGGCCACGACATTGGGCTTCGTCGGATCCGGATGCGCGCAAGGATCAAGCGGGACACTCGGGAAGGTCTGAGCGCTCGGCGTGAACAGCTCGGCGATGTTCGGCGCGCGCGTCGCGTAGGACTCCGTGGCGCGGAAGGTGAGCTCCTCGAACGGCTGGTACTTGCCGCCATAGCGCCAGCTGTCGACACCGCCCGCCGTGCTGTAATGGGCGTAGCGATAGGCGCCGTTGAGCTCCAGGTACTTGGCGAAGGGCAGGTCGGCCAGGATCGGAGCCAGACCTTCGACAAAGCCTTCCGTCACCTGGAAGGCGCCGTGCACGGCCGACTGCTGGTTGCCGGCAACGGTGCCGCCCTGGCTGCCCTGGTCGGGGATGAAGTCCGCGGATTCGCGGCGATACTCGCCGCCCAGGGACAACTGCAACGGGCCGGCCGGCAGATCGAACACCGTGCCATGCACGGTCGCCTGCGCCACCTGCTCGACCGCCTGGTCCTGCAGGGTGATCAGCGAGCCCACATAGTGCGAAGCCTGCGGCGTGATCGCGCCGGCGCCGAAGAGGTTGACCGGAACGCAACCGGCCGCGCGGGCGATCGGATCGTTACAGACCGCACCCCCGCCGCCGGGCGGCGGCGTGATGCCGCCCGCGATTTCCGCCGGCGTCGGGATATGGGCGTTCAGCGCGTCCTGCAGGCGGATCTTGTCGTAATAGCCGCCGTTGAACTGGCTCTCCGCCGTGCGGCCCCACTCGTAATACGTGTTCCACTTCCAGTCGTTGACCGGAAGATTGCCCTCGAAGCCGAAGGTGATCTTCGCCATGTCGCGGTCCACCGAGCCGGTGCGGTCGCCCAGATCGGCGAAGCGGCGGGAGAAGAACAGGCCGGGGCTGCCGACGGGAATGCGGGCCTGCAGGCCGGCGGGGATGAACGGATTGTTCGCCGGGATCAGGATGCCGATGCCGCCAGTGGTCGAGGTCGGCTTCGACAGACCGTCGGTCGAGGCGCCCGGATAGGGTTCCAGCTGCTGCGCCGAACTCGTCAGCGCGTAGGTCGCCTCCAGGAAGAAGCGGATGTCGTCGGTGATGTCGTAATGGCTGGTCGCGCTGATCAGCTTACGCGTCACGGGAACCTGGATGTAACGGTTCGGGTTGCGGTCGAAACCGTTCAGGGCCGTGTTGAAGACTGTCCCGTTCGGGTTGAAGCTGGTGCCGGTCGCCAGCGTGCCGCCCACGGGGACGACCTGGTAGCGGCCCGCGAGACCGAAGGAGCTGAACGCAGCCGGTCCGAGGATGAGGGTGCTGTGCGTGCCGATCAGCGGGAAGGTGCCCGGAAACTGGGTCACGTCGGTGCTGGTGATGTCGCGATTGCCGGAGCTGATCGCGCCGGAATGGTCGTAGAGGACCGAGAGCGTGACATTGCCGCGGCCGTCCGCGATGTTGGAACCGACCGTAGCGGAGAGGCTCGTATCGGCGCCGTCGCCGCGCGAGGTGAGGCCGGTCTGGGCGTTGGCGGTCAGACCCTCGAAGTCGCTCTTGAGGATGATGTTGACCACGCCGGCCACGGCATCCGAGCCGTAAACCGCCGAGGCGCCGCCGGTGATCACTTCCACCCGCTCGATCAGTTCGGTCGGGATGGTGTTCAAGTCGACGGCCTGGCCGGTCGGAGAACCGGTGACCTGCCGGCGGCCGTTCACCAGCACCAGGGTGCGGCCCGGGCCGAGGCCGCGAAGGTCGACGTTCCAGACGCCGAAGCCCGAGGTCAGGAAGTTGGAGTTGGTCGGCGTCAGGTCGGATCCGGTCATCTGGATCTGCGGTATCTGCGCGAGGACCGCGCCGATATTCGTCTCGCCGGTCTTGGCGATGTCGGACGCATCGATCGCGACGGTCGGTGTCGTCGCGGCCGCGCCGGTCTGCGTCAGGCGCGAACCGGTGACGATGACGGTTTCGACGGTCGGCTCGGACTGCGCGGCTGCCGTGGCCGTGAGCGCGGCAAGCGCGGCACCGGCGAGCAGCGACGAGCGCAGCACCTTTGAAGTAATTTTCGTGTGGAACACTGGAAAACCCCCTAAGAGTTCGCGAATTCGATTACAGATTGAAGCGGAAGCCGATCAGCACCGTGTGCGCATCGAAGTCCGCTTTCACGTCGCCGCCATGGAAGCCAGGCTCCAGGATCAGGTCCGCGGAGTCCGCCGCGAAGTAGCGGTAGTCCACGAAGAGGCTGGTGCTCTCGGACAGCGGCAGCGATGCGCCGGCGCCCACCTGCCAGGCGAATACCTGATCGTTCTTCTCGTTGATCTTCGAGCCGTTGATGGCACCGTTGATCTTCACCTGCGCGAGCCCGGCGCCGCCGCCGATATAGGGCGTGATGCCCAGCGTCGATTCGAGGCCGTGGAAATCGTACCAGGCGTTCGCCATCAGCGAGAAAGCGGACAGCCGAAGCGATGTCGGCACGACCGCGGTGCTATTGGAGTAGGGAACCGGCGCCGGGAACGGCGCGCCGCCGCCGATGTACTGGTACGAATAGGCGGTGTGGACCCTGCCGGTCTTGCCGGAATGGCTCTGGCGATAGGCCAGCTCGAGTTCCGTTCTGAACGTGCCCCAGTCGATGCCGTAATTGCCGCCCACCACGAAGCCGGTCTTGAACGACGTGTCGACCGACTGGCGCGAGATGAAGTTGTAGCTGGTGGTGTGCGTATGCGAGGAGCCGCTCAAGCCGGGCTGCTGCAGGAAGCTCGCCCCACCGAAGATGCTCGCATAGGAGCTCGCGGCATCGGCGGACACCGTCGAAACTGCCGTTAGGGCAGCAACGGTCGTCGAAATCATCAAAAGTTTACGGATTTTCATGGTCCCCCGCATTCGAGATTGCGTGTTGGTCCAATACCAACTTAACAAAAAGATAGGCGCAGCCCGTGTTGCATGGCAACCGCGAAACATAATTGACGGAATTTAGAACAGAAGGTGTGATAATTCTGACACGAAAGTACTTGATCTATAAGCTCTTTTGCTAAAAAGCACGCGGTGCCGGTCGTTTTCAAAAAGGTTTACGGCAGTACATAGCAATTTTATGATGCTGCATCTGCGAGCGGGCCCAGAGCGTCGACCAGAGGCTGCAACCAGGGCATATAATTGCGCCACTTTGCGACCGAAGTTTTGTAGATCGGCTGGCGGACTTGCCACTGGCTTGCGGTCCGCACGGAACGCTCCACGCTGTAGAACTCGAGCGCGCGCGGATCCCAGGGAAGTCCCACGAAGTCGACGAGCTTGCGCGCCGTGCCCTCGAGATCGGTCGTGTAGTCCTCGTAATCCACGTCCAGGATGGTGAGGGGCAGCGTCTCCCGCCAATGCTGCATGAGGTCGTGGTAGCCGCGATAGTACCGCCCGATATCCGTGAGCGAGCGATTATAGCCATGGGCGTCGTTGAAGTTCTTCGTCCAGCACGACAGGCAGGTGTCGAGCGGGCTGCGGCGGCAATGGATGACCTTGGCCTTGGGAAAGATCAGCGCGATCAGCCCCAACAGCTCGAAATTGTGCGGCATCTTGTTGGTGATCCGCGGTGTCGGTCGGTCGGCACGCCTCCGCAGATCTTCGATATAGCGTTCCCCGATCAGCTGCGCGCCGAACTTCGAAAGCTTGAGCATGTTCAGCGGGAATTCGTCGCGTCCGGGCGAGATTTCCTGGGACAGGCGCGCCATGGCTTCGAAGCTCTCGATTTCGCCGGCGCCATAGACGTCCGGATGCGCCGACAGGATCTGTTCGGTGAGCGTCGTGCCCGAGCGCGGCATGCCGACGATGAAGACCGGCAATTCCGAATCGATGCCGAAGCCGGCGCGGTCGCGAAAGAAACGCTTGGAAAATATGGTCTTTTTTTGCCGCCGATAGTTTTCGGTCTCCTTGTGATCGTAGTCCTGGAAGGTCATGCGATTGGCGGTATCGAAGTGCCGGAAGGCCCGCTCGAAGAACTTCAGGTCGTCGCAGATCTTTCCGGCCGCGTAGTGCAGGGCGATCTTGTCCTGCTCCGGGATGGTCGCGTCCTCGATCTGGGCTTCGATCTCCGCCAGGGTGCCGTCGTCGGTCTTGAACTTCACCGTATGGGCAAGACTGATATAGCCCGCCGGCCGGTGCGGCAGCCGCGAGATGACTTCGCGCGCCGTCTTTTCCGCTTCATCGAACTTTCCCTGGTCCGACAGGACGCCCGTGATGCCGACGAGGGCGGCGTAGACGCGGTCGTCTGCGGTCCACACTTCCCGCCACAGCTCCAGCGCTTTTTCGGTGTGGCCGAGCTGGCGAAGGACGCGGCCCAGATTGTACTTGGCCTCGTCGAAATCGGGCTTGATGGCGACCGCGCGTTCCAAGAGGTCGCGCGACTCGTCCCACCGGCGCATTTCCGCCAGGGCGTGGCCGCGATTGTTGAGGATGTTCGGGTCTTTCGGGCGGGTGAGCAGCGCCCGCCCCATGAGATCGACGGCCAGTTCCCACAGGCCGGCATCCGCCGCCAGAACGCCCAGAAGATTGAGCGCGTCGGGCTGGTTGGGCGCCGCGTCGAGCACCCGGCGATAGAACTTCTCCGCCTGTTCCCGGTCGCCGGCGCGATGCGCCGCGATGCCTTGCTCCAGAAGGCTTTGCAACTGGCCGGGCGAGGCCCCCAGCGGATTGAACGCCGGAAAACCCTCGCCGCGCGCGATCGGCGCAAGAGATTCGAGGCTGTGGCTTGATTCGGTCATGCTGGGTTCCTAGGGCGCTGGCGCGGGCATGCACATGGCATCGGCCGCAATCTGGCTGTAAAATGCGCGAGGAGGAGGCGCGATGGCAAGACGCATGGAGTACGGCACATGAAGCTCATGGTTAGGACCGCGGCAGCCCTGGTTGCCGGCGCGATCGGTTGCAGCGCGGCGACGGCGGCGCCGACCTGCCTGCGGTCGGATCGCATCTCGACCATCACGATGACGGGCGACAAGTCGGCTGTCGTCAAGGATCAGAACGGTCTGCAATATCGCCTGCAATTCGTTAACGCTTGCGGCGCGCGGCACGTCAACGTGCATTTCGTCCTCGACCCGGACTACATGCCGCTCTGCGTCGACGCGGGCAGCGCGCTTTCGACCAATTCCGAAGGTCCCTGCGTCGTGAAGCTGGTCGGGCCCGGCGTATCCGCCGGCCACGCAGGATCGGGCGGGCAGGGCGGGTGAACCGCCGGCCGGACGGCTGCTTGTCTTGATCTTCCGAACTGGGCTATGGCCTCGCCGCCGGACCCCCGAGATTCCGGGCCGATGGAGGCCGCATGTCCAAAGATAAGCCCCGTGGCGCCGCCGATGCCGACGTCGCCGCCCTTTCCTTCGAGGCGGCGTTGAAGGAGCTCGAGCAGATCGTCTCCCGCCTGGAGCAGGGCGAGGTCGATCTGGAGGATTCCATCGCCCTCTACGAACGCGGCCAGGCGCTGAAGGCGCACTGCGAAAAAAAGCTAAAATCCGCCGAGACGCGTCTGGAGAAGATCGTCCATGGTGGCGGAACGGCAACGGGTTCGGAGCCATTGGATCTCGGATCGTCTTGATTTGGGTTCCAAAAAAGCCGACCTTTTTTGCAATGCAATCAGCGCGCTTGCGCGCGGAGAAATGACGTTCCATGGCCCTGCCGACCAAGACACCGCTCCTTGACCGCGTCGCCGACCCGGCCGCGCTGCGCGCCCTCGACAAGAAGGACCTGCGCCAGTTCGCCGACGAGCTGCGCAAGGAGACCATCGACGTCGTCTCGGTGACCGGCGGCCATCTCGGCGCCGGCCTCGGCGTGGTCGAGCTGACGACGGCGCTGCACTACGTGTTCGACACCCCCAGGGACAAGATCATCTGGGACGTCGGCCACCAGGCCTATCCGCACAAGATCGTCACTGGCCGGCGCGACCGCATGCGCACGCTGCGCCAGGGCGGCGGCCTGTCGGGATTCACCAAGCGCAGCGAGAGCGAATACGATCCGTTCGGCGCGGCGCATTCCTCGACCTCGATCTCCGCCGGTCTCGGCTTCGCGGTGGCGCGCGACCTCCAGGGCGCCGGCAACAACGTCGTCGCCGTGATCGGCGACGGCGCGATGAGCGCCGGCATGGCCTATGAGGCGATGAACAATGCCGGCGGGATGGACGCGCGGCTGATCGTGATCCTCAACGACAACGACATGTCGATCGCCCCGCCGGTCGGCGCGATGAGCGCCTATCTCGCGCGCCTGGTGTCGAGCCGGCCCTATCGCGGCTTGCGCAATCTCGGCAAGAAGATCGCCTCCGTGCTGCCGCGGCCGATGAAGGTCGCCGCCGGGCGGGCCGAGGAATATGCCCGCGGCATGGTCACGGGCGGCACGCTGTTCGAGGAGCTGGGATTCTACTATGTCGGCCCGATCGACGGGCACAATCTGGATCACCTGATCCCGGTCCTGGAGAACGTCCGCGACATGAAGAACGGGCCGGTGCTCGTCCATGTCGTGACCAAGAAGGGCAAGGGCTACGCGCCCGCCGAGGCCAGCGCGGACAAGTATCACGGCGTCACCAAATTCGACGTCATCACCGGCGAGCAGAAGAAGTCCAACTCCAAGGCGCCCTCCTATCAGAAGGTGTTCGGCGAAAGCCTCATCATGGAGGCCAAGAAGGACAGCCGCATCGTCGCCATCACCGCCGCGATGCCGTCGGGCACGGGCGTCGATCTCTTCCAGCAGGTCTTTCCCACGCGCAGCTTCGATGTCGGCATTGCCGAGCAGCATGCCGTGACCTTCGCCGCCGGCCTCGCGGCGGACGGCATGAAGCCCTATTGCGCGATCTATTCGACCTTCCTGCAGCGCGCCTACGACCAGGTGGTGCACGACGTGGCGATCCAGTCGCTGCCCGTGCGCTTCGCGATGGACCGCGCCGGCCTCGTCGGCGCCGACGGCGCGACCCATGCCGGCTCCTTCGACATCGCCTATCTCGGGACGCTGCCCAACTTCGTGCTGATGGCCGCCGCCAACGAGGCGGAGCTCGTCCATATGGTCGCGACCACGACCCGGATCGACGACCGCCCCTCGGCGCTGCGCTATCCGCGCGGCGAAGGCTGGGGCACCATCGAGCGTCCGCTCGAAGGCGTGCCGCTCGAAATCGGCAAGGGCAAGATCTGGAAGGAAGGCACTTCCATCGCCATCCTCTCCTACGGCACGCGCCTGCACGAGGCGCTGCTGGCGGCCGAGAAACTGTCCGGCTACGGACTATCGGCGACGGTGGCGGATGCCCGCTTCGCCAAACCGCTCGACACCGGCCTGATCCGCCGCCTGGCGCGCGAGCACGAGGTGCTGATCACGATCGAGGAGGGCGCGGTCGGCGGTTTCGGTTCCCATGTCATGCAGTTCCTCGCCTGGGAAGGCCTGCTCGACCGCGGGCTGAAGGTGCGTCCGATGGTGCTGCCCGACCGCTTCCAGGACCACGATACGCCCGACCGGATGTACGAAGCCGCGGGTCTCGATGCGAAAGCCATCGTCGCGACGGCGCTGAACGCGCTCGGCCGCGAACGCGAAGCCGAAGGCGCGGGGAAGATCGCGTAGAATCTACCCTCCCTTTGAGGGAGGGTAAATCTTATGGACGCGCCCACCGCCGATAATGCATTCTCCCTTTCGCGCGACGTGGCCTCAGCGCCGGCGCAAATCGACAACAGAGACGGACGCGGCCGTAGGGATGGCGGCCTTGCCCGTTTAAACGAGTGAGCCCATGAGCACGCCATCCACAGACGATCTCCGCGCCGACATGTTCCTGGTGAAGAACGGCTACGCCAAGAGCCGCACCGAAGCGCAATCCGCGATCCGCTCCGGCCGCCTGAAGGTCAACGGCGAGATCGTGAGCAAGCCCTCGCGCACCCTCGATCCCGACGCGCAGATCGAATACGTCAAGCCGCATCCTTACGTCTCGCGCGGCGCGCTCAAGCTCGTCGCGGCGCTCGATCAGTTCGAATTGTCGCCCAAGGACCTCGTCTGCCTCGACGTCGGCGCCTCGACCGGCGGCTTCACCGAGGTGCTGCTCGAGCGCGGCGCGAGGAAAGTCTACGCCGTCGATGTCGGCCACGCCCAGATGCATCCCAAGGTGCGCCGCGACGAGCGCGTGGTCGCCTGCGACGGCGTCAACGCGCGCGCGCTCACCCGCGATCATGTGACGGAGACGCCGATGGCGGTCGCGATCGATGTGAGCTTCATCGGCCTCAAGCTCGCTTTGCCGCCGGCGCTGTCGCTCGCGGGCTCCGGCGCCTGGCTGGTGGCGCTGGTCAAGCCGCAATTCGAGGTCGGCCGCTTCGCCATCGGCAAGGGCGGCATCGTCAAGGACGCCGAGGCGCGCGACGCCGCGGTGAAGGACGTCGCCGACTGGATCGCCGACCAGGCCGGCTGGACGGTCTCGGGCCGCATGGAAAGCCCGATCGAAGGCGGCGACGGCAACCGCGAATATCTGATCGCCGCGAAGAAAGTGTGAGCGAACGCTGCCGCCATTTCGGGATCTGCGGCGGCTGCACGCTCCAGGACGTGCCGCAGGCGGAGTATCGCGCGCGCAAGCGCGACGAGGTCGTCCGTGAACTGACGAAACAGGGCGTCGATGCCGAGGTCGGCGATATCGTCGAGGGTCCGCCGAAAAGCCGCCGCCGCGCCGTGCTAAACGTCGCGCGGCGGGGCGGCCGGGTCGAGGTCGGCTTTCATCCGCTGCGCTCCCACGACATCGTCGACATGCACGAATGCCTGGTGCTGACGCCGGCGCTGTTCGCCGTCGCGGGCGCGTTGCGCGCCGCGATGCCGGCGCTGCTGGCCGAGGGCCAGGACGCCGAGGCGCGCGTCACGCAGGCCGATAACGGCCTCGACATCGCCTTCCGCGCCCAGCCGAAGCTGACGCCCGGCCGCATCGCGGCCCTGGCCAAGGCGGCGCCGGGGCTGAAAGCCATCCGCATCACCTGGAACGGCGTGCTGGCCTTCGAGAGCGCCGCCCCCGCCGTGACGCTCGGCAAGGCTGCTGTGAAGCTGCCGCCCGACACCTTCCTCCAGCCGACCCGCGAAGGCGAAGCGGCGCTCGTCGCGCGCGTGCGCGCGGCCGTGAAGGGCGCCAGGGCGATTGCCGATCTCTTTTCCGGTTGCGGCACCTTCTCGCTGCCGCTGGCCGAAGACGCGCGCATCCATGCCGTCGAGCGGGAGCAGGGGATGCTGGACGCGCTCGCGGCCGCCGCCCGCGCGACACCCGGTCTGAAGCCGGTCACGACCGCGCGCCGCGACCTCTTCAAGATTCCGCTGGGCGGTGCCGAGCTCGGCCCCTACGACGCCGTCGTGCTCGATCCGCCCCGCGCCGGCGCCGAGGCCCAGGCGCGCCAGCTTGCCGGCTCCAAGGTGCCGCGCATCGCCTATGTCTCCTGCGATGCCGCGAGCTTCGCCCGCGATGCGCGTATCCTGGTTGACGGCGGCTACCGGCTCGGTGCCGTCACCCCCGTGGACCAATTCCTGTGGTCGTCGCATATTGAGCTGGTGGCCGCTTTCGCGCGCGCGAAGCGGTGAGCGTGGGGACGCCGATGAGAGCATTTGCGTTTGTCTTCGGCGTCCTGGGCGCCGTCTTGGCGGTCTCCGCCGCTTCGGCCGCCGGCTTCGCGGACTGGGCCGCGATCGTCGTCGCGGGCGACTGGCACTCGCATTCCGGCGCGCCGTCCGAGGTGTTCGACAACGGCCGGCGCGACGTCGCCGCCGATCTCGCGCGACTCGGCTTTGCGCCGGGCAACACGATCCAGTTCTCCGTCCGCACCGACACCCATCCGGGCACCGAGCCGTCCGACAAGCAGGACGTCGCCAACCAGCTTTGGGATTTGTCAAACCGCACCACCGGCGGCTGCTTCCTCTATTTCACGAGTCACGGCTCGCCCGACGGCATCGTGCTGGGCGATTCGACCTTCGCGCCGCAGCCGATGGCGACGATGATCGACAATGCCTGCGGCAGCCGGCCGACCGTCGTGTTCATCGCGGCCTGTTTTTCCGGGGTGTTCGTGCCGGCGCTCGCGGGGCCCAACCGCTTCGTGATGACGGCGGCGCGGCCCGACCGTCCGTCCTTCGGCTGCGGCGACAACGACCGCTACACCTTTTTCGACAATTGCTGGCTCGACACGGTCGGCACCGTCGGCGATTTCGGCGGCCTGGCCGATGCGATCCGCGCCTGCGTCAGCCGCAAGGAAGCCGAGATCAAGGCCTTCCCGTCCGAGCCGCAGCTCTCCATCGGCGCCCAGATCGCCGCCGCGATGCCGAGGTGGCGGTAGAGTCCTGGGCTCACATCATCCAGTGTCATCCGCCGCGAATGCGGCGGACCCAGGTGAAATCCGCATCGACGGAGCAAGCGTCAACTGGGTACCCCGCATTCGCGGAGTATGACACCCGTTGTTGAATGCAACGAATTTCTGGCTCGGGCCGCTAGCCGACCTGCGCCCGCTGGCGCAGCGCATGGTCGGCGAGCACGATAGCCATCATCGCCTCGCCGACCGGCACGGCGCGGATGCCGACGCAGGGGTCGTGGCGGCCCTTGGTGACGATCTCGGTCTCGGCATTGTTCACGTCCACCGTCAGGCGCGGCGAGAGGATCGACGAGGTCGGCTTGACCGCGAAGCGGCAGACGATCGGCTGGCCGGTCGAGATGCCGCCGAGGATGCCGCCGGCGTGGTTGGCGAGGAAGCGCGGGCGCCCGTCGTTTCCCGCGCGCATCTCGTCGGCATTCTCCTCGCCGGTCAGCGCCGCGGCGCCGAAGCCGTCGCCGATCTCCACGCCCTTGACCGCGTTGATGCTCATCATCGCCGCCGCGAGGTCGCCATCGAGCTTGGCGTAGATCGGCGCGCCCAGCCCCGCCGGAACGCCCTCCGCCACCACCTCGATGACAGCGCCGACCGAGGAGCCGGCCTTGCGCACGCCTTCGAGATATTCTGTCCACGGATCGACCGCGCCCGGATCGGGGCAGAAGAACGGATTGTTGGCGACCTCCGCCCAATCCCAGCGCGACCGGTCGATGGTATTGGTGCCCATCCGCACCAGTGCCCCGCGCACGCTCGCGCCGGGATGGAGCGAGGCCAGCACCTTGCGCGCCACCGCGCCGGCCGCCACGCGCGTCGCGGTCTCGCGCGCGCTCTGCCGCCCGCCGCCGCGATAGTCGCGCACGCCGTATTTGGCGAAATAGGTGTAGTCGGCATGGCCGGGCCTGAACTTGTCGCGGATGTCCCTGTAATCCTTCGAGCGCTGGTCGACATTCTCGATCAGGAGCGCGATGGGCGTTCCCGTCGTCACCTGCGCCGCCATGCGCTCGTCCTGGAACACCCCCGACAGGATTTTCACCGTGTCCGGTTCCTGGCGCTGGGTGACGAATTTGCTCTGCCCCGGCCGGCGCCGGTCGAGATCGGCCTGGATGTCGGCTTCCGTGAGCGCGATGCCCGGCGGACAGCCGTCGACCACGCAGCCGATCGCCGGCCCGTGGCTCTCGCCGAAGGTCGTGACGCGGAACAGGTGACCGAAGGTGTTGAACGACATCCCTAATCGCCGAAGAAGGCTTCCGTACCCTGCGACAATCGCATGATTCCGGCATGCGGTGGCTTGTAGCGTTTCGTCTGCTCCGGCGTAAGGCCGAGATAGTGCGCGCGGATGGCCCGCGCCGGGCCGTAATGGGTGACGATGACGGCATCGCGCGCGAGCGTGGGCAGGAAGCGGGCGACCCGTTCGTGCAGCCCGGCCCAGCTTTCGCCGCGCGGGCGCACATAATCCCAGTCGTCCTTGTCGTCGAGGCCGGGAAGTTCGGGATCGACCGCCGCGATCTCCTCGCGCGTCATCCAGGTGTGGTCGCCGAAATGGATCTCCATGAGGCGGTGGTCGGCGCGATATCCCGTGGGCGGCAGGCCGGCCGCTTCGCGCACCAGCTCCATCGTGGTGCAGGTCCGGTGCAGCGGACTTGCGAAGAAGTCGAAACCGGAAAGATCGCCCGCGACCTCCTTGAGCGTGGCGCCATTGCCGCGCGCATGCCCGCGCCCCCGGACCGTGAGCGGCGAGTCGTCCCACGACGCGGCGCGACCGGCGACATTGTGCTCGCACTCGCCGTGGCGGATCACATAGAGCGTGAGGTCGCGGAAATCCGTCATCGTGCGGACGGCAGATCCAGCCGCACGACCTCGCTGCCGCGTACGCGGAAGAGACAGCCCTGCGGCTCGTCCAGCGCCGACATCCGCCGCCAGTCCAGGCCGGCGAACAGGCCGCGCAGGATGCGCGTCGCCGCCCCATGGCTGACCGCGAAGGTGTCGCGCTCCAATCCGGTCACGAAGTCCGACACGCGTTTGGCCACCGCCGCGTAATTCTCCCCGCCGCCCGGCACGAACACATTCCACTTGTCGGCGGCGCGTGCCGCATATTCCTTCGGGAAGCGGTGCGCGGCTTCCGCGTCGGTCAGACCGTCCCAGGCGCCGAGATCGATCTCCACCAGCCGCGCGTCGGTGCGGAAGCCGTCGGGCGGCAGACCCAGTTCGCGGCGGATGAGCCCGATCGTGGTCTGCGCCCGCTTGAGCGGGCTGCACACATAGTCGAGCGCCGCGAAATCCGTCACGTCGGCGCGCACGATCTCGGCGATGTCGCAGGCCTGCTGCAGGCCCTTTTTCGTCAGCGGCGTGTCGACCGTATGGCCCTGGAAGCGCTTGGCGACATTCGCCTCGGTCTCGCCGTGGCGGCAGAAATAGAGCGTGATGCCCGGGCGAACCTCAAGCGCCATCGGACTTCGCGACGGCGATGTCGGGAGCGTCTTCCGCCTTCATGCCGACGACGTGATAGCCGGCATCGACATGCAGGCATTCGCCGGTGACCGCCCGTCCGAGATCCGACAGAAGGAACAGCGCCGTATTGCCGACCTCGTCGATCGTCACGGTGCGGCGGAGCGGCGAGTTCAGCTCGTTCCATTTGAGGATGTAGCGCGAATCCGCGATGCCCGCGAAGGCGAGCGTCTTGATCGGCCCGGCCGAGATCGCGTTGACGCGGATGTTCCTCTTGCCGAGGTCCTCGGCCATGTAGCGCACGCTCGCCTCGAGGGCGGCCTTGGCGACGCCCATGACGTTGTAGTGCGGCATGACCTTCTCGGCGCCGTAATAGGTCAGCGTCACCATCGCGCCGCCCTTGGTCATCATCTTCTCGGCGCGCTGCGCCACGGCGGTGAACGAGTAGCAGGATATGTCCATCGTCATGCGGAAATTCTCGGGCGTCGTGTCGACATAGCGGCCCTTGAGCTGCTCCTTGTCGGAGAAGGCGATGGCGTGCACCACGAAATCGAGGCTGTCCCATCTCGTCCGCAGCGCGTCGAAGGCGGCATCGATCGAGCCCTGGTTGCTCACATCGCAGTCGATCAGCGCCGCCGGCTTCAGGGGTTCGACCAGCGGGACCACCCGCTTGCGGAACAGATCGCCCTGGTAGGAGAACGCCAGTTCGGCGCCCGCGTCGTGCAGCGCCTGGGCGATGCCCCAGGCGATGGAATGGCTATTGGCAACGCCCATGATGAGGCCGCGCTTGCCTTTCATGAGTCCTTCGAAAGCCATGTGCCTGTCGCTCCTCGGGCGCGCTCGCGCCGTCCCTCTGTGGCGGGAAATGCCAGAGATTTCAAGGACAATTGCTGGCCCGGCGTGGGCCGATCCCCCTGTTCCCGAGGGCTGCCCGCCGCCGCCCGCATCATGTGCGAAGCCGGGCCGCGGCTGGCGGAAATTTTCGGGCGGGCGTCGGTTGGATGACTCCTGCGGCATTTTTTGACAGCATACCGGATCAAGAGAGCGGCCTCTCGAGTCGCGCCATTGGAGGGAGCCAATGCCATGGACAAGATCGTGACCAACCCGAAGGGTTTCTCGGCCGAAGGCCTCGGCGAGATCGTGCCGACGCTGGCGCCGATCGTCGAGGCGGGCGATCTGTCGGGCATCGTCACGCTGCTCTGGCGCCATGGCGAGATCGCGCAGCTCAATACCATCGGCCACCGCGACATCGAGAAGAAGCTGCCGATGGCGCGCGACACGCTGTTCCGCATCGCCTCGATGACCAAGCCGGTCACCTCCATCGCGGCGCTGATGCTGATGGAGGAGGGCCGGTTCGCGCTTTCCGACCCGATCACCGAATACGCGCCCGAGTTCAAGACCGTGCGCGTTCTGGAAGACCCGCAGGGCCCGCTCGACAAGACCGTGCCGGCGGCCCGCGAGATCACCTTCGACGATCTCTTCACCCATCGTTCGGGTCTCGCCTATGGCTTCTCCTCGCTCGGCCCTATCGCGCACGAATATCAGCGCGTGCTGGGCGACGTGCTCAACCACGCGGGCGATCCGGATGAATGGATGAAGGCGCTGTCGACCCTGCCGCTGCTCTACCAGCCGGGCGAGCGCTTCCACTACAGCCATTCGACCGACGTGCTCGGCTTCCTGGTCGGCCGCATCGCCGGCATGCCGTTCCGCGATTTCCTGATGCGGCGCATCTTAGGGCCGCTCGGCATGACCGACACGGATTTTTACGTGCCGCCGGAAAAGCGCGAGCGCGCCGCGGTGGTCTATCGCCTGAACGCGCAGAAGAACGTGCTCGAGCCGCTGCCGTTCAAGCAATTCGATGCCCCGCCCGCCTTCTGCGGCGGCGGCGGCGGGCTGATCTCCACGGCGGACGACTATCTGCAATTCGCCAAGATGATGCTGAACAAGGGCGAGCTGAACGGCACGCGCCTCGTCTCAACCGCGACCGTCGAGCTGATGTGCACCAACCGGCTGACATCGGCGCAGCGCGCCATTCCCTTCCTCGGCATGATCCCGATGTGGGAGGGCATGGGTTTCGGCCTCGGCGTCAGCGTGATCGACGCGCCGGAGAAGCTCGGCTTCCTCGGCATGGGCGGCGTGGGTTCCTTCGGCTGGCCGGGCGCCTTCGGCACCTGGTGGCAGGCCGATCCCGCGAACGACCTGATCATGATCTATCTGATCCAGAATGCGATGCCGCTGGAGCCCGGCGCGATGGCCAACCTCGCCGCCGGCCAGCGCATGGGCGGCCGCCTCGCCCTGCCGATGTTCCAGCGCCTGACCTATGATTCGCTGTCGACGTAACGCTTCAATCCGCAGAAGAATTTCTGTTTGACAGAAACTTATTGCCGTAATACTGAATCCGCGTCTCGCTGAGGCTGCGGCCATGTCCAACGTCGTCGAGCTCCCCGTCGTGGCGCCGGATACGCGTGCCAGCCTCCTCACCTATCGCAGCCTGAAGCCGCTGAGCCGCGGTCTCTCGATCCTGTTCACGGTCTTCGTGGGCGCCTCGCTGCTCTGGCTGGCGGCCGCCTTCGTCGTCATTTTCTTCTTCGCCGATCACGTCCTTTTGGGCGCGAGCGGCGGCAATGTGGCGTTTCCCCATCCGCCGGCGGACATGCCGGGCATGGTGCGCTTCTCGACACAGCCTTTCGTCACGCGCGTCGCCGGCCTGATCGACGTCGTGATCGGGATGATCCCCGTGATCCTCGTCTGCTGGAATCTGCGCGGTCTGTTCGGGCTCTATGCGCGGGGCGTCGTGTTCGCGCGCGAGAACGCGCGCCACCTCAAACATATCGGCGTCTGGCTCGTGACCTGGCCGGTCGCGAAGCTCGTCGCCAACATGCTGTTTCAACTTGCGGGCGGCGCCGACAAGGCCTGGGCGCAGACGATCTTCCTCGATTCCTTGGTCCTCGGCCTCATCGTCTTCGCCATCGCGCAGGTGATGGAGTTCGGCCGCGAGATCGAGGAAGAAAAGGACTCGTTCATCTGATGCCCATCCTCGTCCGCCTCGACGTCATGCTCGCCCGGCGCCAGGTGCGCTCCAACGAGCTCGCCCGCGCCGTCGGCATCACCGAATCCAACCTGTCGCTGCTGAAGTCGGGAAAGGTGCGGGGCTTCCGCTTCTCGACGCTGGAAGCGATCTGCCGCCATCTCGAGTGCCAGCCGGGCGACCTCCTCGAATACGTGCCGGACGAGCGACAACCGCGGCTGAAGAAAGCCGGCTGAAAGGATCCTCATGCGACGCCTGAAAGACGCGCTTTGCGCGATGCTGGTCTGCGCCCTGGCGGGATGCATCCATCTGCCGCCCGTGGCGGACATGTCGGCGGGCGTGTCGCTCGACGCGGCCTCGCCGCGCGCGGCGACCGTGCCGTTCACGCTCGACGACAACCGCGTCTTCGTCGAAGTGTCGTTCGTCCGGCCGGACGGCGGCGCGCGCAAGGTGCTTGCCTTTGTGAACCCGGGACAGGGCGGGTTGACGCTGTCCAACGCGCTGTTCCGCGAACTGGATCCGCGCCCCGGACGGCCGCTGCACATGAAGTTCGGAACGATGGACATCGCCGTTGACGGCGCCGCGGTCCTGCCGGAGTCGCTTTCCAACAATATGACGATCGGCCTCGACCCGTTCGGCCATGGCCCGACGCCGGCCGAGGCGGCGCACGGCCGGGGCGGCGAGATGGCGGATTTCGCGGCGCCCTTGCCGGTCGAGGCGGTGATCCCGCCCGGCCTGCTGCAGCATTTCCAGGTAGTGTTCGATTACGGCGCCCGGACGATGACGCTCGCCGCGCCCGGCACGCTGATGCCCGACGGCATTGCCGTTCCGATCCGCGTCAACCCGAAGACCGGCTTCGCGATGATGGACGCGACCATCGACGGCACCGCCCATGTCTTCGTCCTCGACAATGGCGGCAGCTATGGTGGGCTGCGCGATGCCGCGCCGCTGATCGCGGCGCATCCCCAATGGTTGCGCGCCATGGGCGGCGTCGGCGAAGCCAATCTCACCATGCAAGGCGCGGAGGTCGGCGTTCCGGTGGTGAAGGCGCGCAACGTCGCGTTCGGTCCGCTGACGCTGGACGAACTCGGTGTCATCCAGATGGGCGGCGGCGGCCCTTTGAACGCGCTTGCCGCGCACCTGTTCTGGGACGACATCTATTCCGCCAAGGCGGGCGAGGACGTCGACGGCATGCTCGGCGGCAATGTGCTCAAGAGCTTCCGCCTGACGATCGATTATCCGGGCCGCATGAGCTACTGGCGGCAGGAAGCGCCGCTCGACACGCATGACCTCGACCAGGTCGGCCTGACGCTCGCACGCTCGAGGGGCATGACGACGGTCGCCGGCATCGCGGGCAGGAACGGCGCCGATACCGTCTCGGGCGTGGCGCCCGGCGACAGACTTGTGAAGATCGACGGCCGCGACACCGGTCCGATGACTCGCGGCGAACTCCTCGCCGCGCTGCACGGCACGCCGGGAGAGGCAAAGCACCTGACGCTGGAACGCGACGGCAGGCCATTCACCGTCGACGCGCCCGTGACGGGATTCTGAACCTACCCTCCCCTTGAGGGAGGGTAGGTCTCCCCACACTTCGACCTTACCGCCAAGCTCAACGATCCGTGAGGTCCAACGCGCACGATTGACAACACAAACCGCATCGGCAAATACTTCGCCATGTGGTGAAGTATTGGAGGCGGCATGATCGGACGAAACGCCCTGGGACTATGCGGACTGCTTCTGTGCGCCGGACCGGCCGCCGCCGCGTTGCCGCCCGCGATGGCGCCGCTCGCCGATTATCTCATGCCGCGCGACGCCGAGATTTCGCTGGCCCGCAGCGCGGCGCCGCCCTCGATTTCCGCGAATGCCACCGTCCTCGTGCTGGGCCCGCACGGCTATGAGACCGCCGCGAGCGGCACGAACGGCTTCACCTGCCTGGTGGAGCGCGGCTGGGAAGCCGGCTTCGGCGATCCGGATTTCTGGAACGCGCGGCTCCGCGGCCCGCTCTGCTTCAATGCCGAGGCGGCCAGGACCGTATGGCCGGCCCACAAGGAGCGCACCGATTGGGTGCTGGCGGGCCTCGGCATGGCGCAGATGCGCGAACGGGCCAGTGCCTCCGCGCTCGCCCATGCCGCGCCCGCGCCGGGCGCGATGTGCTTCATGATGTCGAAGGACGGCTACCTCTCGAGCACGGGCGGCCACTGGCATCCGCATCTGATGTTCTATCTCTCCGGCGCCGGCGCGGCCTCGTGGGGCGCCAACCAGCCCGGCTCGCCGGTGATCGGCGGCGCGGGCGATCCCGAGCCCGTCGTCACCTACATGGTCCTGGTGCCGAAATGGTCCGACGGCAGCCCGGCGATGGAGATGGCCGAGCCATGAACCGGGCCGAGCGTCTCGACCGCACCTTTGCGGTTCTGTCGGACTCCACGCGCCGCGCCATGCTCTCGCGGCTCGAGCGCGAGGAGGCCTTGAGCGTCAGCGAACTGGCGCGGCCCTATGCGATCAAGCTGCCGGCCGTCATGAAGCATCTCGACGTGCTCGCCGATGCCGGCCTGATCACGCGCGCCAAGACGGGCCGCACGGTGACCGTGCGCCTCCAGCCCAGGCCGATGCGCGAGGCGATGGACTGGCTGCGCCGCTATGAGCGCTTCTGGTCGCCGCGCCTGGATCGCCTTGCGGCCTATGCCGAAGCCCAGGAAGCGCAGGCGCGAAAGGAGAAGAAATGACAAGCCTCACATTGATCCGCCGCATCAAGGCGCGCCCCTCCATCGTGTTCGACGCGCTCGTCACCGCGCAAGGCATCGCGCAATGGTGGGGGCCCGACGCCGGCCCGGTCCTGGTCGCCGAGGCGGACGCGCGGGTCGGCGGCCGGTTCCGCGTCCGCTTCCGCATGCTGGACGGCAGCGAGCATGAAAGCACCGGCGAATATCTGGAGGTCGTGCGCCCCGAGCGCGTGAGGATGACCTGGCGCTGGACGGCCGGCGGGGCGGATCCCGGCGAATCCGTCGTCGAGATGGTGCTGCGGCCGATTGCCGGCGGCACCGAGCTCACCTTCACCCATGCGCGGCTCGCCGACGACGAAAGCGCGCGCAGCCACGGCGAAGGCTGGAGCGGCGCGCTCGACAAGCTCGAAGCGATTTTCGAAGACGGAGCGGAGGCGATGTCATGATGCGGCTGTACTGGTCCGACGTCCTGTCGCCGCGCAAGGCCTGCGCGGTGGCGAAATATCTCGGCGCGCCGGTCGAATACGTCTATCTTGATCTCCCCAGGGCCGAGCACCGCACGCCCGCCATGCTGGCGCTCAATCCCAGCGGAAAGGTGCCGACGCTCGCGGACGGCGACCGCGTGGTGTGCGAGGCCGATGCGATCCTCTGCCATCTCTCCGACCGCACGGGCGCGGATCTGTGGCCTGCGGACCGCGCGGCGCAGGTCGACATCGTCACTTGGTTCAGCTGGGCGGCGCATCATTTCGGCCGCGCCGGCGGCGCGCTCTATTTCGAGCACATCATCAAGCCGCGCTTCGCCATCGGCCCCGCCGATCCGGCGGTGGTTGCCGAAGCGCAGGCCGAATTCCGCCGTTTCGCCGCCGTGCTGGACGATCATCTCAGGGATCGCAAGTGGCTGCTGGGCGAGCGGCTATCCGTGGCCGATTTCTCCGTCGCCGTGACGCTGCCCTATGCGGAGGAGGCGCAGATGCCGCTCAACGAATTCCCCGCCGTCTGCCGCTGGCACGACCGGCTGAGCGAACTCGAAGCCTGGCGCGATCCCTGGCCGGCGCGGTAGGCGCGCAAACAGAAAGGCCGGAAGCCTTCGCCCCCGGCCTTTCGCATTTCAGTCGGCCAGACCCCGTCCTCAGTTATACACCTCGAACAGTCCCGCGCCGCCCTGGCCGCCGCCGATGCACATCGTCACGACCGCGTATTTCGCGCCGCGCCGCTTGCCTTCCATCAGCACATGGCCGGTCAGCCGCGCGCCCGTCATGCCGAAGGGATGGCCGATGGCGATCGAGCCGCCGTTCACATTGTACTTCGCCGGATCGATCTTCAGCGTGTCGCGCGAATAGAGGCACTGCGACGCGAACGCCTCGTTCAGCTCCCACAGGTCGATATCGTCGACCTTCAATCCGAAGCGCTGCAAAAGGCGCGGCACCGCGAAGACCGGGCCGATGCCCATCTCGTCCGGCTCGCAGCCGGCGGCGGCCCAGCCCATGAAGCGGCCCATCGCTTGGAGTCCGCGCTTCTCGGCCTCCTTGGCTTCCATCAGCACCACCGCGGCGGCGCCGTCGGAGAGCTGGCTGGCGTTGCCCGCGGTGATGAAATTGCCCGCGCCCCGCACCGGCTCGAGCTTGGCGAGACCTTCGAGCGTCGTGTCGGGACGGTTGCACTCGTCCTTCTCCACGACATAGTCGACGATCTTCTCTTCCTTCGTCGCCTTGTCGACGGACTTCATCTTGGTCTTCATCGGGACGATCTCGTCCTTGAACTTTCCGGACTGCTGCGCCGCGGCCATGCGGCGCTGGCTCTCCAGCGAGTACTCGTCCTGGTATTCGCGGCTGATATTGTAGCGCTTGGCCACGATGTCGGCGGTGTCGATCATCGGCATGAAGATCGCCGGATAGTCCTGCGTGATCTGGGGATCGATATTGCCCGCGCCCATGCCGGGATTGGGGATCGAGATCGACTCCACGCCGCCCGCGACCATGCACTGCGCGTTGTCGCCCTTGATCGAGTTCGCTGCCAGCGCGATGGAATTCAGGCCCGAGGAGCAGAAGCGGTTGATGGTGGCGCCCGCCGTCGTCAGCGGCAGGCCGGCGAGCAGCGCCGCCAGGCGCCCGACATTGCCGCCGCCATGGGCGACATTGCCCATGTAGCAGTCCTCGACGAAATCCTTGTCCACGCCGGCGCGCTCGACGGCGTGCTTCACGGCGTGCGCCGCCATCGACATGGTCGGCGTGATGTTGAACCCGCCGCGGCCCGACTTGGCGAGGCCCGTGCGGGCATAGGAAACGATGACGGCTTCTCGGCTCATGAGGGACTTCCTTCCCGGTGGATAATTGTGGCGGCGGACATTAGAAGGCACGGTACGCATGGTCCAGGGGTGGTCCAATCCCGCGTTCCCGACGTACAGATTGACGCAAGGGCAGGGACGGCGCATGACCGATCGCAAGGCAGTTTTCATCACGGGCGCCGCTTCGGGAATCGGCCTGGGAACCGCCCTGCGCTTTGCGCGGGAAGGCTGGTTCGTCGGCCTTGCCGACATCAACGCCGCCGGCCTCAGGGCGGCGCTCGACGCCATCGGGCGCGAGAACGGCGCGACCTATCTGATGGACGTGCGCGACACCGCCGCCTGGACCGACGCGCTCTCGGTCTTCGCGGCCGCCAGCGGCGGACGGCTCGACGTGCTTCTCAACAATGCCGGCGTCGCCTCCTACGGCTATATCGAGGAGCAGAGCGACGAGGAGATCGCGCGCCAGCTCGACGTGAATATCAGGGGCGTGATCGCCGGCGCCCGCGCCGCGCTTCCTTATCTGAAGAAGACGCCGGGCGCGCAGCTCATCAACGTCTCGTCCTGCGCCTCGCTCTACGGCGCGCCGAAGCTCTCGGTCTATGCCGCGACCAAATTCGCGGTGCGCGGCCTGTCGGAAGCGCTCGACATCGAGTTCGCCCGCTTCGGCGTCGGCGTGAAATGCATCATGCCCTGGTTCGTCGACACGCCGATCCTGGACGCCGGCACCAAGAACTCCAACGAGAAGATGTCGGACCCGCTCAAGGAGGCGAACGTGCCGGTCTACACGGTGGAGGAATGCGCCGCCGTGATCTGGAATTCGGTCGGCTCCAAGGAGCTCAAGCACATCGTCGGCGCGCGGGGCCGCCAGATGGCGTTCATCACGCGCTTCTTCCCCGCCATCGTCCGCAGCCAGATGGCCAAGGCCCAGCGCGAAGGCAAGCCGCTGGGGTCGTGAGCCGTCGCTACGCGATTCCCGGCACCGGAAACCCCCGGCAGAAATCGCGCACCGCGGCGTGCGTCCCCTCGGTTGCGGCCGCATCGTCGGGGCTGCGCAGCGCCGACACCATCCATCCGGCGATCCGGCGCATGTCGTCCGCGTCCATGCCGCGCGTGGTGCAGGCCGGCGTGCCCAGGCGGATGCCGCTGGGGCGCAGCGGCGGGCGCGGATCGTCCGGGATCACCTGCTTGTTGGTCGTGATGCCGATGCGGTCGAGCGCTTCCTCCGCCGCGCGCCCGTCGATCCCGAAGCTCGCGACGGTATCGATGACGAGGAGGTGGTTGTCGGTGCCGCCCGTCACCAGCACCGCGCCTTCCGCGATCAGCGCGTCCGCGAGCGCCTTGGCGTTGGCGAGGATCTGCCGCGCATAGTCCTTGAACCCCGGCTCCGCCGCCTTCTTGAAGGTGATCGCGGCGCCCGCGACGTTGTTCATATGCGGCCCGCCCTGGAGTCCCGGGAACACCGCCGCGTCGATCTTCTTCGCGTGCTCGGCCTTGCACAGGATCAGTCCGCCGCGCGGCCCGCGCAGCGATTTGTGGGTCGTCGTCGTCACCACGTCGAAGCCCGCGTCGAACGGATTGCGCATCGCATCCGCCGCGACCAGCCCGCCGATATGGGAGATGTCCGCCATGGTCAGCGCGCCGACTTCGTCCGCCACACGCTTGAACAGCGCATAATCGTAGTCGCGCGGATAGGAGGAATAGCCGCACAGCACCAGCTTGGGCCGCGTCTCCTTCGCGCGGCGCATCAGCGCGTCGAAATCGATGGCGCCGCCGGGGCCGGTCTTGTAGCGCTCGAATTTGAACACCTTGCCCATATGGCTGACCGGCGCGCCATGGGTGAGATGCCCGCCATGGCTGAGGTCCATCGCCAGCACCGTGTCGCCCGGTTCGAGGAAGGCGAAATACGCCGCCTGGTTCATCGGCGAGCCGGACAGCGGCTGCACATTGGCGTGCTCGGCGCGGAAGAGGGCGCAGGCCCGGTCGCGCGCGAGGCTCTCGATCCGGTCGGTGAATTCCTGCCCGCCGTAATAGCGCCGCCCCGGATAGCCTTCCGAATATTTGTTGGTCAGCACCGAACCCAGCGCCGCCAGCACTTCGGGATAGGTATAGTTCTCCGACGGTATCATCTCCACGCCGTCGGCCTGGCGGCGTTCCTCGCCCGCGATGGCGGCGTCGATGTCGGGATCGAACGAATGCAGTTGCCGGCGATGCGCGTCCATGGGCTTCTCCTTGTCGAAAGGATGAACCGACGATCCCGTCGGTTGCCCAGGCGAACGGCTTGACCAGGGCCGCGCTCCCCGATGGTGACCCATCTTTCTCGCCAGTCGCGCGGCAGCCAGAAAATATCAGGCGCGGCGGGCCGCGTCCACCGCTGCGCTCGCGGCGTCGCATGCGCGAACGGGTGCCCGATCGCGCGCCGTGGCGCGAAATTCATCCGTACACGCATCGACCCGGAACTCTCGCTGCTGCAACCGACGCGAGAGTTTACGATGACCGCGGATGCATCGCAGCACGTCGCGCGTCCCTACCCATTTCGGTTGTCTTTCATCGGGGGATGAATTACGTATTTGTGAAGACAGCCTGCGTTGCTTCCACGGGCACGAGCGGAGGGACGCGATGGAAATGGCGTCTGCGCATGAGAGCGTGCAGGTCCTCTTGAACGGTCACAGCTGGTACCGGATCGAAACACCGCTCGATTGGGTGCGCGCAACACTCTGGTGCGTCGCGAACTTCCTGACCGCCATCGCCTATTTCGCGATACCGAACGAATTGCGCGGCTGGCGCAAGACACTGCCCTTCGCGGCGAGCTCGACGATCGTCTTGCTGTTCATCGGCTTCATCACGCTTTGCGGCGCTTCGCATTTCGCCATGCTCTTCATCATGCAGACGGGGCCGTGGTGGGCGGTGTTGCTCATCTATCTCCCGATGGCGGCGGTCTCCGTCGCGACGGTCGTCGTGTTGCGCGTGAACCGGCGGACGATCCTCGCCGTGCTCCAGCATGTGGGGGACGCGCTCAAAGCACCGCCATGACCGGGAATACTTCCAGCGGTTCCGCCGGGCATTGGAGCGCGGCGCGCAAGTCTCTCGACCGGCTGGGCGCGGCCACCGCGCGCCCATGGTCGAGCTGGGCGGCCGGCACCGCGATCCTGATCGCCGGCGTCGTCCTGGTCTGCCTCGCCGCGCTGTTCGTCAGCGTCAACATCACCCAATTGCGCAAGAGCTTCGGCTGGGTCGGCCACACAGAGGAAGTCCTGCTCCAGGTCGAGCATGTCCGCGAGGCGCTGCTCCAGGCCGAGGCCTCCGGCCGCGCCTATGTCCTCGGCGGCGGTCCGGCGGCGCTCGCCACGATGCAGGACGCGCGCGGCGAGGCCGCAAGCCGGATGCAGGCGCTCGCCCGGCTCGTCGCCGACAATCCGGCGCAGGTCGACCGCCTCGCGGTGCTGCATCCGCTGGTCGCGACGCGCCTCGATCGTCTCGCCCGGGCGCCCGTGACCAGGCCGATCCAGACGCGCGATCCGGCGGAAGCTGCCCGCATCGCCGGTCGCGTGCGCGAGAACGAACAGCTCATGGCGACGATCCGCGGCCGCTTCGACGCCATGCGCAACGCCGAGCTCGCGCTGCTCGCGGCCCGGCAGAAGGAGGCCGACCGCCGCGCCACGGGCTCGATCTTCTTCGCGATCCTGGCCGGCGTGTTCGCGCTCGGCTGCGGCATCTGGGGCTTTCACCTGCTGCTGCGCGCGCGCGGCGAGCACCGCATCCGCGAGATGCGCACCGAGCTGATGCACACCCAGCGCCTCGCGCTGATGGGCCAGACCGCCTCGATGCTGGCGCATGAGCTGAACCAGCCGCTCGCCGCCGCGTCCAACTATCTGGCGGCGCTGCGCCGCCTCGCGATGAATTCGGCCGCGCCCATGGCGCCCCGCATGGAGGACGCGGCCCAGAAGGCGCATCTGCAGATCCAGCGCGCCGGCGGCATCGTCAAGCGTCTGCGCAGCTTCATCGACAAGCGCGACACCGAGCGCTCGGTCGAAAGTCCCGCCA
This sequence comes from Rhizomicrobium sp., assembly GCA_037200985.1. Classification (NCBI taxonomy): domain Bacteria; kingdom Pseudomonadati; phylum Pseudomonadota; class Alphaproteobacteria; order Micropepsales; family Micropepsaceae; genus Rhizomicrobium; species Rhizomicrobium sp. The sequence continues at coordinate 1,897,220 of JBBCGJ010000001.1, read as the reverse complement.
TCCTGATCGACGACGCGGTGATGCTGCTGGGCACGCTGGAGGAAGGGGTCGAACTCAAGACCCTGGTCGAGCCGTCCGTGCCCCCCGTCCTCATCGACCGCATCCAGTTGCAGCAGGTGCTGGTCAACCTGATGCGCAACGCGATCGAGGCGATGCGGGGCAGCCCGCGGCGCGAGCTCGTGCTGCGCGTGCTCGGAAAGCCGGATCGCATGGTCGAGATCAGCCTGCAGGACACCGGCCCCGGCCTGCCCAAGGAGATCGCGCAGCGCCTGTTCCAGCCCTTCGTCACCAGCAAGAAGGAGGGCATGGGCGTCGGCCTCTCGATCTGCCACGGCATCGTCACCGACCATGGCGGCGCGATCTGGGCCGAGCCCGCGCCCGGCGGCGGCACGCTCTTCCGCTTCACCCTGCCGACGGTGGAGGAGCGGGAAGCGGCGTAAAACGGCGCTGGAAGCGGCGGCCGCGCCGCGCTAACCTTCTCCAGTTCCGTTCGATGGAGGCGCCATGTTCACCGCTGCGGGTCGCGCATCTGCGCGATGGGCGGGCGTGCGCGCCGCCGGCTGATCTCCCATCGCTGATCCCGACCGACGGAAGCCGCCCGCGCCTCGCGCGGGCGCGATGGAGAATCCATGACCATTTCGCTGAACGAACACGACCTGCATGCCCTGAACCGCAAGCTGCTGGCCTATCTGCGCGCCGCGGCGGAGCGGCGGCCGCTCAAGCGGCGCGCCGGCCCGTTTCTCGCCACCTTCGCCACCGATCCCAACATCTATCTGAACTATGCGATGCCCGACGACGATGCCGATCCGTCGCCGGACGACGTGGCGGCCCTGATCGCCTTGTTCGAGGCCTATGGCCGCAAGCCGCGCCTCGAATACATCCCCGCCGCCGCGCCGAAGGTCGAAGCGGCGCTGCTCGGCGCGGGCTTTATCGCGGAGGCGCGCGTTCCGGTGATGCACTGCACGCCGGACATGGCGGTCCATGCGCCGGCGACGCAGGACATCGCGGTCTTCCTCGCAACCGAGATGCCGGATCTGATCGCCGTCGACGAAGCGCAGGCCGAGGCCTATGGCGCGCCGCCGCGCGGGCCCGGCGGGCACAAGCGCGCCCTGCGCGCCGGCGGCCTCGTCGCCGGGGCGCGAGATATGGCGACCGGCGCCGTTATCGGCGGCGGCGTCGCCATGCCCCCGCATGCCGGCATCGGCGAGATCGCGGGCATCGGCGTCCACAGCGGTTTCCGCCGCCGCGGCGCCGCCGGCGCCCTCACCGCGCTTCTCGCCCGCGAAGCCTTTGCGCGCGGCTTCGATCTGCTCTGGCTGACACCGGGCGGCGCCGAGGCCGAACGCATCTATGCGCGCGCCGGCTTTGCGGCCGTGTCGGAGGCGCTGCACATCTCGAGGTGACGGCGGTTCTTTCCTCCCCCGCTGTCGCGGGGGCTTCGTAGCGACAGCGAACCCGGCAGGGGGCCTCGCGAAGCTGCTATCGTCGCGCAATTAGCGAAGAGGGCTTTTGCTTGGGTGCCGCATTCGACCGTTTCTGCACGCCCGTCCAGCTTGAGCGGCGCAAGGCGCCGTCGGCGAAGTTCGAGCGCATCGCGCTCGAGCTTTCCTTCGGCCGTTTCATGGGCCTTGCCGCCGGCCCGGCGGACGGCCCGCCGGTCCTCGCCGTGCATGGCTGGAACGCGCAAGCCGAGTTCTTCCTGCCGCTCCTGTCCGCCTGTGCCCGTCAGGGCCTGCGGGTGTACGCCTTCGACATGCCGGCGCACGGCCGGACGCGCGACGCCAATCCGCACAAGCCGACCTCGACCCTGGTCGAATGGGTGGAGACGCTGATCGCCGCGACCGCCGCGCTGGGCGTGCCGCAATGGCGCTCGGTGATCGCGCATTCCTTCGGCGGGTTGGCGGCGTCCTTCGCCATGGGGCCGCGACCCTGGGCCGGCGGCGCGCCGCTGACGGCCGGATCGCTGGTCATGATCGCCGGCGCCGCGGGCATGCCGACGGTCGTCGATTCCTACGCCGCCGCCGCCGCGTCGAGCGACGCCGACATCGCGGATATCGTCGCCGGCGTCGAGGCCGCGACGGATGCGAAGCTTGCCGCGCTGTCGATCCGCGCCGTTGCCGCGCATCTGCCCAGGCGTCTGCTGCTCATCCACGATCCCGCCGACGCGATCGCGACGCTGTCCGATCTCAAGGCCGAACTGGCCGCGCATCCGCCGAGCGAAGAGCTCCTGCGCCCCGGCGCCGGCCACGACGCGATTCTCTTCCAACTCGAAGTCGGCCGCGCCGCGGCGAAATTCGCGGCGGGATGATTTCTTCCCGCGCAACAGCGGGGGAGGAAAATTACGTCGGCTACTTCCCCTTCGCCCTGGGATCGTAGTCGGTCTTCCAGCCTTCCACGAATTTCTGCAGCTCCGCATCCGGGCGGTCCGGCAGGGTCACCACCAGCTTCACGTAGAAATCGCCCGCCGCGGCGGCGCCCGCCGGCGCCACGCCCTTGCCCTTGAGCCTCAGCACCGTGCCCGAATTGGAATTCGGCGGCACGGTGATCGCCACCGTCCCGCTCGGCGTCGCGACCGGCACCTTGGCGCCCAGCACCGCCTCCTTCAGCGTCACGGGCAGGTCCATGCGGATGTCGTTGCCTTCGCGCGTCATCCCGGGATGCGGCGCCACCTTGATGTCGATCAGGATGTCGCCCGGCGGTCCACCATTGCGGCCCGCGCCGCCACGGCCCTTCACGCGCACCTGCTGGCCGTCCTTAACGCCGATCGGGATCTTGACGTCGATCTGCTCGCCGTTCGGCATCATCACGCGCCGCGTGCCGCCCTTGATCGCCTCGTCGAATGCGATCGTGGTCGCGACGGAGAAGTCCTCGCCCTTGGCCGGCTGCCGCGCGCCGCCGCCGGCGCGCCGTCCGCGCCCGCCGAGCCCCCCGAACAGGTCGGAGAACAGGTCCTCGGCGCGAAAGCCTTCCTGGGTCTCGGCCCCGGCATTGTCCCAGGTGAAGTGGAAATCGCCGGGCCCCTGCCGGGCGCCGCCGCCGAACGGGCCGCCCTGGAACCCGCCGCCCTGGCGCGGATCGAAGCCGCGCGGATTGCCGGCCGCGTCGATCTCGCCGGCATCGAATTTGGCGCGCTTCTCCTTGTCGCCCACGATGTCGTAGGCGCCGGAAATCTCCTGGAATTTCTTCTGCGCGTCCTTGTCCCCGGCATGCTTGTCGGGGTGATGCTTCTTGGCGAGCGAGCGGAAGGCCTTCTTGATCTCGGCCTCGCTGGCGCCCTTGGATACGCCCAGGACTTCGTACGGATCGCGCATGACGTCTCCCACCCGCCGCACGGAATCGGCCGGCGGGCCGCTCCCAATATAGAGCGTGACGGGCGAAGTTTAAGGGTTGCCGGCCGGCGGCGTCGCCGGCGCCGGTCCGCCCAGTTTTGCCAGCCTTTCCTTGGCCTCCGGCACACCGCGCGCCGCCGCGTCGGTATAGAGGGTGCGGGCGAAGCCGAGATTCTTCTCCACCAGCGTGCCCTCCTCGTAGAACACGCCCAGCCGGTACTCGGCGATCGGGTGATGCGCCGCCGCCGCCTGGGTCAGGAGCGGCAGCGCCGCCTTCGGGTCGGGCGGCCCGGCCTCGCCGTTGAGCAGCATCTCCGCCAGGTCGTACTGCGCCGTCGGCAGGCCCGATTCTGCCGCGCGGCCCAGCATGTCCTCGGCGGCCTTGGGGTCCTTCGCCGTGCCCAGGCCCTTGCGCAGCATCAGCCCTTCGTTGCGCATCGCGGCCACATCTTCGGAATCGATGGACTGGAAAAGCTGGAACGCCTCCTCATAGCGGCCGGCATCGTAGGCGGCCACGCCCTTGTCGAAGATCGTCTTCAGCTCGTCGCCGTCATGCACCATGGCGCAGCCGCCTGCAAACGCGACGCAAAGACAGGCGGCGAAAACCGCCGGCAACCGTGAACGCATGGCACCTCCCGGGGCGTTCAGGCTACCGTGGTCGCGGCGCGGATGCTATCTCCCCCTCATGAGCGACATCGGCGGACCCATCGACGACGGCGGCCTGGCGCAGAAGGACGATCCCTTCGCCCTGTTCGACGCCTGGCTGGCGGAAGCCAAGGACAAGGAACCGAACAATCCCGACGCGATGTCGATCGCCTCGGTGGACGGCCAGGGCCGCCCCAATGTCCGCATGGTGCTGCTGAAGGAGGCGAAGAACGGCACCTTCGTCTTCTATACCAATTACGAGAGCGCCAAGGGCGTCGAGCTGGTGGGCCAGCCCTTCGCCGCGCTCTGCTTCCACTGGAAGAGCCTGGGCAAGCAGGTGCGCATCCGCGGCAGCGTGAAGAAGACCAGCGCCGCCGAATCGGACGCCTATTTCGCCAGCCGCCCGAAGGACAGCCAGATCGGCGCCTGGGCCTCGGCGCAGTCGCGCCCGATGCAGGGCCGCTGGGCCTTCGAGAAGGAGATCGCCAAGGTCGCCGCGCAATACGCGCTCGCCAAAGTGCCGCGCCCGCCGCATTGGGGCGGCTTCCGCGTCACGCCCTTCGAGATCGAGTTCTGGCGCGACCGTCCCTTCCGCCTGCACGACCGCCTGGTCTATCGCCGCGAAGGCCGCGAGCCCTGGCGTACCGAGCGCCTGTTCCCGTGAGCGATATGCCGGCGACGCAGGGCCGGATGATGATGCGCGTCGCCTTCGCCGCGGTCGGCGTCGCGACGCTTCTCGTCTTGATGAAGGCCGTCGCCTATATCGTGACGGATTCCATCGCGATGATGGCCTCGCTGGCCGACAGCGCGCTCGACGTCGCGACCTCCGCCGTCAACCTGCTCGCGATCCGTCATGCGCTGCAGCCCGCCGACCGCGAGCACCGCTTCGGCCACGGCAAGGCGGAGCCGCTGGCGGGGCTGGGGCAGGGCGCCTTCATCGCCGGCTCGGCCGCCTTCCTGGTGATCGAATCCGTCAGCCGCCTGGTCGCGCCGCATCCGATCGAGCATCCCTTGATCGGCCTCGTCGTGATGGGGGTCTCCATCGGCACGACCATCGTCCTCGTCGTCGCCCAGCGCATCGTGGTGGCGAAGACCGGCTCCCTCGCGGTCGGCGCCGACCGCATGCACTATCTGGGCGACATCGCGACCAATCTCGGCGTGATCGTCGGCATCGTCGCCGCCACCCGCTTCGGCATCCTGATCGCCGACCCGATCATCGGCATCGCGGTGGCCGCGATCCTGGGCTGGAGCGCCTGGCACGTCTTCCGCCAGAGCTACGACCAGCTCATGGACCGCGAGCTGCCGGACGACGACCGCGAGAAGATCAAGGCCATCGTGCGGGGCCATGCCGACGTGCGGAGCCTGCACGACCTGCGCACCCGCGCCGCCGGGGTGCGGCAGTTCATCCAGTTCCACATCGAGCTCGATCCCGCGATCGCGCTCGTCCGCGCCCACGAGATCAGCGACGAGGTCGAGCGCGACGTCTGCCGGGCCTTCCCCAACGCCGAAGTGATCATCCACCAGGACCCCGCCGGCGTGGAAATGCCGCCGGAGCTTGCGGCGACCTGAACGCCGCGCATGCTTGGCGTCGCCGTCAGGACGCCGCCGGCGTCTTCCGCGCGGCGATCACGGACTTCCAGCGGGCGAGACTGCGCGCGTCATCCGCCTGTCCGGTCAGATCGCCCATCGTGCGGTCGACATAGTCGCGGAATTGCGGTTCGTACATGTCGCGGGTCATCCGCCACGCCGCCGCGATGCCGGGCGAACCCATCCCGGAGCGCATGCTGCTCTCGAAGCTCTCGAACATCGCGCCGTCGAGCAGGCCTTGCTGGTTCTGGAAGAACGAATCCTCGGCGCTGATGAAGATGGCGCGGCACAGGAACAGGAAGCGGCGCACGTCGTTGCTGGAAACCTCCGCCGAGCCTTCGAAGCAGCGCTCCATCCCTTCGGAGGCCGCGAGCTCGGTGAGGGCCAGCGCGGTTTCGGAGATGCGCGCGGCGCGGCCCTGCTGGATCAGGGCCTGCGAGTGCTTGGTGTTCTGCCGTATCTGCAGGCTGAGATAGACCAGCGACACGATCACGGCCACGCCGCTGACGAAGCTGCCGATGGATGCGAGATCCGTGAGCGTCATCCCAAAATCCCCCCGACTCGAGGCGCCCAGCCTAGACGGGATTGCGCGCGCCGGTCAGCGGGCTGGACGGCCCAGCCTCAGGTGACGGCGCCATAGCCCCGCGCCATGGCGGCGGCGAAGACCGGGATGAACGCGAAGACGAACACCTCCAGCCACAGGAAGCGCCGCGCGGCGGCGACCGCGCCGTCGCCGGGTCCGAAGGACGGATCCTTGGCATGGGCGTCGCGCCAGCGCACCAGCAGGACGGTCGGCGGGATCGACAGGAGCCCGACGACCGCGAAGGCGGCGATCTTCGCCCAGAAGAAATAGTTGTGCGAATAATACGCCCAGCCCTTCGCCGCATAGATCGCGCGCGTGAGCCCGACGATGACGATGAGCGCCGCGACGATGCCGTACCACAGGTCGACGCGCTGCACGCGCACCGCGTCCGCGCCCGACATGCCCTTCTTGATCGCGCCGACCTCGAAGGCGAGCACCGCCGCCAGCGCGAAGACCGGCAGATGGTGTCCGATGGCCAGGGCCAGGTCGGTGCTTGCGAAATCCATGGCGCGGTCTCCAAAACAACATTGTCGTGCCGGCGCAGGCGGGCATCCGGCGACGGGGCGATCCGCTGCGATGGAATGCCCGGCCGCCACGCCACGACAATAAGAAAACAGCCCGGGAAAAATACCGGATCCTACCGATTCTCGTCCCGATTCGTCGGCAGTATCCCGGGGCCCGCAATGTCGCCGAACGGCTCGTGATAGGCGTCCGCGTCCGGCACGCTCGGCTCGATCCGCCGCGTTTCGGGCGAGCTTTGCCGCACCACCTCGCTGCCCGCCGCCACCGCCGCCGCCGCGGCGCGGGCGCCCGCCTTCGCCGCCCGTTCGCCCCAATGCTTGAGGAAGAACAGCTCGCGCGCATAGGATTCCTGGAACAGCGAATCCGCCTCCGTGATCCCGCGCAGCGCCAGCGCATGCGCCCGCCTGGCGCCCACGAACCACAGCGGACTGACCAGCAGCGACAGCGCGATCACCGCGATGGCGAGCTTGTGGCCCTCCGGCGTCAGGGCGCCGGCGCTCACGCCCGCGCTCGCCAGCACGAAGGAGAACTCGCCGACCGGCGACAGGAACAGGGCGGCGGGAAACGCCACCTCGCCCGGCTGGCCGACGACGGTGAGAAGGCCGAGGTTCAGCGCCGTCTTGCCCACCGTCACCACCGCCAGCACGATCACGATCAGCCACAGGTGATGCACCACATAGTCGAGGTCGATCAAAAGCCCGATCGACAGGAAGAAGATGAAGAGCAGGATGCTCTGCACCGGCTGCGCCAGCTCGCGCGCGGTGCGCCGGAGCGTCGAATGGCCGACCGCGAGGCCGGCGAGGAACGCGCCCAGCGCCGGCGACAGGCCGAGCAGGCCGGACGCCGCCGCCGCCACGAAGCACACGGCGAGCACGCCCAGCGTACCGACATCGACGTCCTTCATCAGGAAGGACGAGGCGGGAAAGCGGAACGACTTGATCCGCGTCAGGAACAGGATGAAGCCGGCGAGCAGCGCCACCGCCAGCGCCAGCTTCACGCCCGCGAAGGCCAGCGCGTTGGCCGGAGCGTGCGGCGCCAGCGCGCCGGTGAGCAGCAGGAGCGGCACCACCGCCAGGTCCTGCGCCACCAGGATCGCGGCCGTCAGCCGTCCGGCCGGCGTCGCCGCCTCGTCCGCATCGTCCATCATCTTGAAGGCGAGCGCGGTGGAGGAGATCGCGAGCATGAAGCCGATCACCACCGCGCTCGCGGTCTCGCCCGTCGCGAGCTGGGCGAGCGCCGCGGCGAAGGCGGTGAACAGCACGATCTCGGCGACCGCGATGGCGATGGCGAGCGGCAGCAGCTTGCGGAACGACGCGAGCCGCAGCTCCATGCCGATGATGAAGAGCAGCATGAGCACGCCGAGATCGGCGAGGGTCTGGACCGAGGCGGAGTGCGCGATCATGCCGAACCCGGTCGGCCCCAGCACCAGCCCGACCAGGATGAAGCCGGAGGCGGCGGGCAGGCGCACGCGGTTCATCGCGAGCCCCGCCACCACCGCGGCCGCCAGCACCAGAGCCAGGGCTGTCAGATCGTCCATGGTCCTTTCCGGGCCGCTTCAGGCCAAGCACGTCATTTCGCCAAGTGTGTCATGGCCCGCGAATGCGGGCCACCCAGTTGACGCCTGCGCAAGGCCCGCAAGGCGTGGGGCTCCGCGTGCGAATTTCGCCGGCACGGCGGCCGCGACACCGTCAATTCGACCGATCCAAACCCTCTTCGGACCTGCTAATCTCCCCCCCATGACCGCTCCCAAGCCATCCAACGAAGAGACCCGCACGCTGATCCTGACCGGCGCCTCGCGCGGCATCGGCCACGCCACCGTCAAGCGCTTTTCGAGCGCCGGCTGGCGCGTGATCACCTGTTCGCGCCATGCCTTCCCGGAGAGCTGCCCCTGGGCGGCGGGTCCGGAGGACCACATCCAGGTCGACCTCTCCGATCCCGAGGACACCGACCGCGCCATCGCCGAGATGCGCGAGCGCCTGACCGACGGCAAGCTCCACGCCCTGGTGAACAACGCCGGCATCAGCCCGAAGGGCCGCGCCAACCTCTCCCGCGAAGCGGGGTCCGCGGCGACAGCGTCGCGGACGCGGAGCGAAGCGGAGCAGGAGGCCGGAAAATCGCGCGGCGATTTTCCGGGTGAGGGCCTGGCCGCCGCCGCATCCCCCTCCGCCGTCCGCCTGAGCACCCTCAACACCCCGCGCGCGGTGTGGCGCCAGGTGTTCGAGGTGAACCTGTTCGCGACGCTGTGGCTGGCGCGCGGCCTGATCGACGAGCTCGCGGCCGCGCATGGCGCCATCGTCAACGTGACCTCGATCGCGGGCAGCCGCGTGCATCCCTTCGCCGGTTCGGCCTATTCGGTCTCGAAGGCGGCCCTGGCGGCGATGACGCGCGAGATGGCGGCGGATTTCGGCCCCTTGGGCGTGCGCGTCAACGCCATAGCTCCCGGCGAGATCGACACCGCGATCTTAAGCCCCGGCACCGACAAGCTGGTCGAAACGATCCCGTTGCGGAGACTGGGCCTGCCCGAGGAAGTCGCCAAGGCGATCTACTATCTGTGCACGGAGCAATCCAGCTACGTGACGGGAGCGGAGCTGCACATCAATGGCGGGCAGCATGTGTGAGTGGTCCTCGTCACAGCGACGCGGGTGACGGGGACGACCTGATCGTCATTTTGTTGTCATCTGCAAAATAGGACGGTCCACCGCGTCCCCATCTTGACCCCGCCACCCCGCCTGCCACTTTGCGCCCATGAACGCTCCTGCTCGGCATTCCCCGGGCGGCCGATCCCAACGGCTTCTGGTGGGTCATCGGGCTGTGCGGCGCCGTGGTCGCAGCGGCCTATGTCCTGCTGCGCCGCTTCCGCATCCTATGACGCGGCGGGGCGCGGCTTGAGGTCGGGCAGGAACGCGGCCAGCAATCCGATCAGCGGCAGGAAGGCGCAGACGCGGTAGACGAACTCGATGCCCTTCGCGTCGGCCAGCACGCCGAGCGCCGCCGCGCCCAATCCGCCCATGCCGAAGGACAGGCCGAAGAAGAGGCCGCTCACCATGCCGACGCGCCCGGGCAGAAGCTCCTGGCCGTAGACCACGATGGCCGGAAAGGCGCTCGACAGCACCAGCCCCGCGCCGACGCTGAACACGCCGGTCCAGAACAGGTTGGCGAAGGGCATCGCCAGCGCGAAGGGCAGGGCGCCCAGGATGGAGAACCAGATCAGGTATTTGCGCCCGAAGCGGTCGCCCAGCGGCCCGCCGGAGATCGTCCCGACCGCCACCGCCGCCTGGAACAGGAAGAGGTGAAGCTGCGCCGCCGGCACGCTCAGATGAAAGCGGTGGATCAGGTAGAAGGTGAAATAGCTGCCGATGCTCGCCATGTAGACGAATTTCGAAAAGATCAGCACGACCAGGATCGCGAGCGCCGCCTTCACCCGGCGGGGCGAGAGCGCTTCGGTCAGGTGCAGATGGCCGTGCGCCGCCGCGCGCGTCGTGCGGTTGCGGGCATACCACCGGCCCACCCGCCACAGGATGACGATCGCGAGCAGCGCCGCGAACGAGAAGAACGCCACGCCCTCGCGCTGGCCGGGCCGGATGGCGAGCGCGGCGAGCAGCGGGCCGAGCGCGCCGCCGATCGATCCGCCGACCTGGAACATCGATTGCGCCAGCCCGCGCCTCGGCCCCGCCGCCAGATAGGCGACGCGCGAGCTTTCCGGATGGAAGGTCGAAGAGCCGATCCCCACCAGCGCCGCGGCGGCGAGCAACAGGGGATAGGTCGGCGCCAGCGCCAGCCCGACCAGGCCGATCAGGGTGAACACCATGCCGCCGGGAAGCGCCCAGGGCACGGCGCGGCGGTCGGTATAGAGCCCGACCAGCGGCTGCAGCAGCGACGCCGTCACCTGGAACACGAAGGTCACCAGGCCGATATGGGCGAAGTCGAGATCGAAGGTCGCCTGCAGGTTCGGGTAGATCGCCTGCAGCAGCGACTGCATCATGTCGTTCAGCGCATGGCAGAACCCGACCGCGAACAGGATCGCGAACACGGTGGAATGGACCTGGATGGGCGCGGGCCTGTGCGCGGCGGCGGTATCGGTCATGGGCGGCGGACCGTGCCCGCGCGACCGCGCATCGGCAACAGGCTTTTCTGCATGGCTCTCATCACCTCCCCCTTGTGGGGAGGTCGAAAAACATCGAGCGAAGCGAAGATGTTTTTCGGGTGGGGGGCGGCGCGGGGCGTCGGGCACCGCCCCCCACCCGAAAAATCGCTGCGCTGCGCTTCGCGATTTTTCGACCTCCCCGCAAAGGGCGAGGTCGAATGCTCTTCCTACTTCGCCCGGACCTTGGCTTCTTCTTCCATCAGCTCGGCGATCGAATCCTTGCCGTCCGGGCTGTGCAGCCAGGCTTCCGCCGCCTGCAGCGTGTCGAACTGGCGCGGCGCGCGCAGCGGCTTGTTGCGGCCCTCGACCGGGATCAGCACCTCGAAGGTGCCGGCGAAGCGCGCATCCTTGGTTTCGGCGGCATAGGGCTTCGGCGTCTCGTATTTCTTCTTTTTCATGTGGGTACTTTCGGGAATAGCGCGCGCGGCTTCTATCAGCCCGTCAAGGAAATGCCAAACCACATCGTGTTCCAGGGTTCCGGCAATTGCTCGATCAGGTGGAAGCCATAGGCGCGGTAGAACCGGACCGCCCGCGCATTGCGCGGTCCCACGCCCAGATGCGCCGCCGCAACGCCGCGCGCCGCCATCGCCCCGCGCCATGTGTCGATCAGCCGCTTGCCGAGCCCGATGCCCTGGAAGCGCGGCAGGCAGTCGATATGCAGATGCGCGGGGTAGGGCTCGTTGATCCGCCGTGGCGTTTTCGGTGGGCGGTGGATCAGCCGCGCGATCCGCGCATCGGGATCGTCCCCGCCCGTGTCGGCGATCGCCGCGCGCAGCGCCGGCCACCACTCGGCCTCCAGCCGGGTCTCGAAGCGGTACGTGTCGGCGGTTCCGATGATGTAAGCGCCGACGCCCTCCGCATCCTCGGCGACGAAACAGCTCTGCGGCTCGAGCACGCCATAAGGCCCGGCATAGACATGGCCGAGGATCTTCGGATCGCGATACATCCCGCTGGCGTCGGCGCCCGCATCGCCGGTCTTCAGGCAGATGTCGTAGAGCGCGTCGAGGTCGGTGGCGCGATAGGGGCGGATGTCGATATCGGCCATGATGTTCCCTCCCTCAAGGGAGGGTAAAGTCGTTCTATATTCTTCGTCAAAACAGGACCCCGCCCATGCCCAGCCTCGCCGAACGCCTCGGTTATGGCGCCGACGCGCGCCTCCTGATCGTCAATTGCGACGACATCGGCTCCTCTCACGCCGCGAATGTCGCGAGCGAGCGGGCGATGCGCGAAGGCCTCGCGACTTCCGCGACGCTGATGGTGCCGTGCCCCTGGGCGCGCGAGGCGGTGGAGCGTTTCGCCGGCCTCGATATCGGCATTCACCTGACGCTGACGAGCGAATACCCGACTTATCGCTGGCGCGCCCTGACCGGCGCGCCGAGCCTGCGCGACGCCCAAGGCTATCTGCCGCGCACCGCCGCCGAACTATGGGCCCAGGCCGACGCCGGCGAGGTGGAGGACGAGTGCCGCGCCCAGATCGACCAGGCGCTGGCCTGGGGTGTCGACGTCACCCATCTCGACAACCACATGGGCACGCTGCAGGCGAGCCGGGACCTGTTCCCGATCTATGTGAAGCTGGCGCGGGAATACAAGCTGCCGCTGCGCATGGCGGGCGCGGCCGCCGATGCGCGGCTGGGCTTCGGCGGACGCGCCCAGTGCGACGCGGCCGGCATTCCGTACCCGGATCATTTCCGCTTCCAATGGGGCACGCCGACGGCGGATCAACTCGCCGCCTACATCGCCGCCCCGCGCCCCGGCGTGACGGAGATGATTCTGCATCCCGTCGAACCGGGCGAAGAACTCGATGCCTACGACAAGACCGAAAAGGCGATCCGCGAACACGACGCGGCGGCGGGCGTGGACCGGGCGCTGAAAGCCAAGCTCGACGCCGCCGGCATCCGCCGCGTCAGCTTCCGCGGACTGCGCGATGCGATGCGGTCCCGTTAGCCACGGCTACCCGTACACAAACGCCTTGTCGTCCAGATCGATCGTCGGAAATACGTCCTTCTCCGTCCAATAATCCTGGCTGTGCTGCCATTCCGGTTTGTCGCCGCGCTGCGGCAGCAGATGCATCCCGCGCATCAGATAGCCGGGATTGAAATTCTCCGGATCGATCCACGGGCCCAGGGTCATGTCCTGGTCCTCCGGGCGCAGCGCCGGCACGACCCGCGCCACGCCCTTTTCCTTCATGTGGTTCAGCAGCCGGCACACGAAGTCGCCGATCAGGTCGGCGCGCAGCGTCCAGCTCGCGCGGAAATAGCCGAACACCCACACGAGGTTGGGCACGCCGGTGAACATCATGCCGCGATAGGTCACCGTCTTGGAGAAATCGAGCGGCGCCCCGTCGATCGAAAAAGCGATGTCGCCCAGCACGTTCAGATTGAACCCCGTCGCGGTGATCACGATGTCGGCTTTGATCTCGGTGCCGGTGCGCGTCAGGATTCCGTCCTCGGTGAAGGTCTCGATCTCGTCGGTGACCATCGAGGCCTTGCCGGCCTTGATCCCCTTGAAGAGATCGCCCTCCGGCACGAAAGCGATGCGCTGGCGCCATGGCAGGTAGTTGGGCGTGAAATGCGTCATGTCGTAGTCGTCGCCGAGATGGGCGCGCACGCCGTTGAGCAGCTCGGTCTTCACCGCATCCGGATAGTCGAACGCCATCTTCGTGAATGCCGCCATGTCGTAGTTGATCTTGCGCCGCACGATCTCGTGGATCCAGCTTTCGTCGATCTGAAGCTGGCGCAGCGTGTCGGCGAGGTCGTTGGCGTTGCGCCCCGGGATGAAATAGGTCGGCGAGCGCTGCAGTACGGTGACGTGCTCGCAGTCGCCGGCGATCGCCGGCACCAGCGTCGCCGCCGTCGCGCCCGAGCCGATCACCACCACGCGCTTGCCCTTGTAGTCGAGATCCTCGGGCCAGGTCTGCGGATGCACGATGCGGCCCTGGAAGCGCTCCATCCCCTTCCAGCGCGGCGTGTAGCCTTCCGCGTGCCGGTAATAGCCCTGCGCCATCCAGAGGAAATTCGCGGTGAAGGTCTTGCGCGACCCGTCGCCGAGTTCCGCTTCGACGGTCCAGCGATTGTCGTCGTCCGACCACGCCGCCGACAGGATCTTGTGGCGATAGCGGATATGCCGCGCGAGATCGTTCTCGTCGATCACCTCGCCCATATATTTCAGGATTTCGGCCGCGCTCGCGATCGGCGCGCCGACCCACGGCTTGAAGCGATAGCCGAACGTGTAGAGGTCGCTGTCCGAGCGGATGCCCGGATATTTGTGCGTCAGCCAGGTGCCGCCGAAGCTCTCGAGCGACTCCAGCACCACGAAGCTGCGATCCGGGCATTGCTTGGCGAGATGATAGGCCCCGCCGACGCCGGAGATTCCCGCGCCCACGATCAGCACGTCGAAATGCTCGGCCGTCTGTTCGGCCTTGGGCCGCTGAAGCACGTCCGTTGCGGTCACGATCCCGTCTCCCTGTTTGTCGCCAGAACCCTAGCGCATTTCACTGACATATTGTCAGTCAAAATAGCAGTGGGAGAGATTGATCGGGATCAACGCGCGGCGGCCGCGTGTGCAGTGCAGCGAAGCCTGTATTTACCAAATCGCGGAGGGCGAAGACAAGATGACGGGCGCGTGTTAGATTTCCCGTTACTAGGCGAAGGGGAAATTCATGAAATTGACAACTGTCGCGGCATTCGCCGCGTTGGGCGTTGCCGTGTCCGGCTGCGCCTCGATCGTCGAGGGCACGACGCAATCGGTCGCGGTCGCGACGATACCGAAGGACGGTGCCAAATGCGTCCTGACGAGTTCGGAAGGCACCTACTACGTCACCACGCCGGGCAACGCCATCGTCCACAAGACGAAGAACGACCTGGACGTCACCTGCAAGCTCGACGGCTTCAAGGATGCTCACACCGTCGTGGCGTCGCATTTCAACGGCGCGACGGTCGGCAATGTCCTAGCCGGCGGCATCATCGGTATCGGCGTCGATGCCGCGACCGGTGCGAACTACAATTATCCCGAAAAGGTCGATGTCACGCTGGATCCGGCCGACGCGGTGGTCGCGGCGCCCGCGGCCGACGCGCCGCCGCCCACCACGGTCGCCAGCCCGGCCGGCGCCGCCGCTCCGGCCAAGCCGTCGAGCTGACGCGGCGCGGGACGAAACGCCGCCCGCGCCGTCCGGCGCGGGCGGCGGCTGTTTCAGGCGACCTTCACCTTCTGCTTGGTCGCCTCGTATTTGCGGTTCATCTCGATGCGCTGGTCGCCGTCGAATGTCTTGCGCACGTCGCGCCAGACATTGCTCTCCTCGTCCTTGATGTGATGCTCGACCAGTTCCTTGAGCACCTTCGCCGCGGCGGTGAATTCCGGCGACGAGGCCGGCCGGATCGTGTCCAGCCGCTTGAGCGCGATGTCTGCGTGCTTGTGCTCGATATAGCCTTCGTTGCCGTCGACCTTCGCGTCCTTGTCGCGCTGCGCGATGATCGCGTCATAGACGACCTTCTCCTCGGCACGGACATGCGGGATCAGCGCCGCCTTGATCTGCTTGACCAGCGAGGTGCGCTCCGCCGCCTTCTCGGTGTCGACCAGCTTGCCGAGCAGTTCCTTGACCTCGTCATGCTCCTGCTTGAGCGTATCGAGGATGTCCGCCTCGTCGGCTTCGGCGCGCGCGCCGTTGGCGCGCTTCGCGCGTTTGGCGTCGGAAGACGAAAAGACGTCCAGAATGGCCATGATCGAATTCCTCGTGGGGTTGCCACAGGCCAACGCGAGGCGGCGCGCTTCGGTTCCGCGCGGCGTTTCGCCGTACGCTATCGGACGCGGCTCAGCGCTTCTTGCGGCCGATGCCGAGATGCTCGCGCCACAGCTTCGCCGGCACTTCCTCGACCGCGCCCTCGGCGAGATGGCCGAGATGGAACGGGCCGTACTGCACCCGGATCAGCCGCGCCACTTTGAGGCCCAGCCGTTCCATCAGCCGCTTCACTTCGCGGTTCTTGCCTTCTTTGAGCTGCACGCTCGCCCAGGAATACATCCCCTTGGAGCGTTCGAGATCGGCGACCACCGGCCCGTATTTCACGCCGTCGATCGTGATGCCGGTCGCGAGCTTTTCGAGATCGGCCTGGGTCACCTTGCCGAACAGCCGCGCGCGATAGGTCCGCGTCCAGCCGCTCGCCGGCAGTTCCAGCCGCCGCGCCATGTCGCCGTCATTGGTCAGCAGCAGGAGCCCCTCGGAGTTGAAATCGAGCCGCCCGACCGAGACGACGCGCGGCAATTGCTTGGGCAGGCTCATGAACACGGTCGGCCGCCCATGCGGGTCCTTGTGCGTGGTGACGAGGCCCGACGGCTTGTGATAGCGCCACAGCCGCGTCTGCTCCTTGGCCGCGATCGGCTTGCCGTCCACCGTGATGACGTTGAGCTCGGTCACGTTCAGCGCCGGAGAGGTCAGCGTCTCGCCGTCCACCGCCACGCGGCCTTCCGCGATCATCTTCTCGGCGTCGCGGCGCGAGCAGATGCCGGCCCGCGCGATCGCCTTGGCGATGCGCTCTCCGGTCTTGCCCGTCTCCTCCGCGAACCGCTCGACCGGCTCGGCATCGGTCGAGGGCGTCCACTTGCCTTTGCTCGGTTTTGCCAATTTAACATCCGCCGTGACTGATGACGAAGCCATAGCACTCGCGATAGCGGAAGCCCAAGCCGCCGCCGCCCGCGGCGAGGTGCCGGTCGGCGCCGTCCTGCTGTCGGCGGAGGGCAGACTGCTGGCAAAAGACGGCAACCGCATCGTGGAGAACCGCGATCCGACCGCCCATGCCGAGATCCTGGCCCTGCGCGCCGGCGCCGCGGCGCTGGGCAATGAGCGGCTGCTGGGCACCGCGCTTTACGTGTCGCTGGAGCCCTGCGCGATGTGCGCCGGCGCGATCAGCCTCGCCCGCGTGGCGCGGCTGGTCTTCGCGGCGGAGGACCCCAAGGGCGGGGCGGTCCTGCACGGGCCGCGCTTCTTCGAGCAACCCACCTGCCACCACCGCCCGCTTGTGGCGAGAGCCGGCGACGCCGAGGCAGCGGGGGCGGTGTTGAAGGATTTCTTCCGTACACGGAGAAAATAACCTCTCCCGCTTTGCGGGAGAGGTTAATTCATATCCCCCACATCGATATCCGTCGAATGTCCGGGCAGCCGCACGATCAACCCGTCATGCCCCACCGTCACGCCGTCCGGCCGCACGTCGCTAACGCCCTTCAAAAACGCCCGCACCGCGATCGCGTTGGGCAGGATCGGCAGAAGATGGGTGAACAGCAGCAGCTTGGCATGCGCCAGGTTGGCGATCCTCGCCGCGTCGACCGGCGCGGTATGATAGCCTGGGATGTCGTGCATGATCTTCGCCGGGCGCGGCCGCCCCGCGGCCAGCATCTCGCTCTCCATGATCCCGACCAGCTCCGGCGCCAGCCCCTCATGCACCAGCACGTCGGTGTCGTGCGCCGCGCGCGCCAGGTCCTCGTCATAGATCGTGTCGCCGCTCACCGTCACGCTGCGCCCGCCGAAATCGAAGCGGTAGCCATAGGCCGGATTGGCCGGCTCGTGCTTCACGCGGATCGCCGTCACCTTAAGCCCCAGCGCGTCGAACACCGGCGCGGTCTTGGCGTCCGGCGGAATGATCACCGGCACGGCGACCAGCAAAGCCGCCTCGGGCGGCAGCATCGCCGCGCCGTGATGCTTGGTGCGGTAGCCGTCGTCGAGCGCATAGGCCTCGTTGAAGCCCGCCACCACGCGCTCGATCCCCGGCGGGCCATAGACCTTCAGCGGTCCCTTGCGCCCCGCGACCCAGGTTTGCAGCCTTATCTCGGCCAGCCCGCCGATATGGTCGGAATGCAGATGGGTGATCAGCACGCCGTCGATCCGGTCGAGCGGCACTTTCCAGAGCTGCAGGTTGCGCGCCGCATCGACTCCGGCATCGACCAGATAGAGATGCGATCCCGCCGCGATCATCGTGCTCGGCCCGGCGCGGCTGACGTCGGGCAGCGGCGTGCCGGTCCCGACCAGCAGCACCGATAGCGCGCCGTCCTGCGCCAGCTTCGCATCGCCGCCGCTGACCGCCGCGCGCACGAAATGCCGGAACAGCCACACATCGACGGCCGTCGAGCGCAGGGCCAGCGCGCCGCCTGCGGCGATCACCACGATCGCGGCGACGACACCGATCAGGATGCGTCTCATCGTTTCCGGAGTCCCTTCTGTTTCAGCCGCCACAGCAGGACGTCGAGCCGGTCCTGCCCGAAGAAGGGCTCGCCCTCGAACGCCATGGTCGGCACGCCCCAATGGCCGGCCGCCTTGTGCGCATCCTGGTTGGCGACGATGACGGCCTCGTACTTGTCCGGATCGGCTTCGATCTTCGCATCGAGCGTCGCGAGATCGCAGCCCGCCCGCGCCGCCGCCTCGGCGAGATGTGTGCCTTCGTTCCAGCCGTTGTGCTGCCCGGACCAGATCGTGTGGCTGACCTCTTTCAGGAAGGGCAGGCCGCGCCCGATCTCGGCGGCGGCGCATCCCAGCCGCGTCAGGCGATGGATATAAGGCTGGTCCGGCGTCGCGGCGCGCGTCTGGAAATCGACCACGACCGGATCGGGCCTCGGCCACTGATAGGGCAGGCCGAGCATTTGCGCGATCCGCATCGTGTCGCGCATCAGATACGGCACCCATAGCGGATTGACCTGCGAGAAGAATTCGCCCGAGCGCACCGCCAGCGGATAGACCGGCCGGACGTTGACGGTCAGGTCGTATTCCGCTGCCATCTCGCACAGGCGCGGCGTCGCCAGATAGGAATAGGGACTGCGGAACGACCAGAAGACGTCGATGGACAGCGTCACGCGAACCCCTCATTGACGGCGGCGGCGACACTGCCTAAGTTGAAACCGGAATACAAGTTCGCATTCCATGCTAAAGGCTGACACATATGGGCCGCAAGCTTCTCTTCATCACCACCGATCAGCAGCGCTGGGATTCGCTCGGCTGCAACGGCAACAGATTCTGCCGCACGCCGAACATCGACGCGCTGGCCGCGAGCGGCATCAACTATGCGCGCGCCTACAACCAGAACACCGTCTGCATGCCGGCGCGCTCCTCGATGCTGACCGGGCAGTATGTCCGCACCCATGGCGTGTTCTCCAACGGCGTGCCGCTGCCCGAAGACGCGCCGAGCTTCGCGCAATATCTGAAGGACAAGGCCGGCTACAAGACGGCACTGATCGGCAAGGCGCATTTCGAGCCCGGCTTCGACCCGCAGTTCAAATTCCGCGAGAACATCCGCCAGCGCGAGGGCAATCTCGGTCCCTGGCGCGGCTTCGACTACGCCGTCCACGCCATGCACATCGCGAGCTTCGCCGGCCGTCCCGTCGGCCATTACGGCCGCTGGCTGCGCGAGAAGGACAAGGCGGCGTTCGACAATTGGCCGCCTTTGCTCAACGCCACGCCGGGCGGCGACACCGGCGCGCCCGAGACCACCAACCATCACATCCCGCGCGGCCTCTATCACACCGACTGGCTGCGCGACCTCGCGCTCGGCTGGCTCGATACGCTGGACGCCGACGACGACTGGATGCTGTGGCTGAGCTTCCCCGATCCGCATCACCCCTGGGGCCCGCCGGCCGACGAGAACCGCCGCTGCGACTGGCGCGATCTGCCGCTGCCCGACGGCTATCCCGGCTCGCCGGAGGAGATCCGCAAAGTGCTGGCGATGAAGCCGGCGCATTGGCTGGCCTATTACGACGGCAGCTTCGTCAACGCCGAGGGCGGGCCGCAGAATTTCCGCCCCCAGCAGCTCACGCCGGACAACATCCGCGAGATCAACGCCAAGGTCCATGTGATGAACGAGCTGATCGACGAAGCGGTCGGCCAGGTCATGGCGAAGATCGCGGCCAGGGGCTGGGACCAGGACACCGACGTGATCTTCACCACCGACCACGGCGAGATGCAGGGCGATTTCGGCCTGATGTACAAGGGCCCGTTCCATGTCGACGCGCTGATGCGGCTGCCGTTCATCTGGCGCCCGGCGCCCTCGGCGAAGATCGCGCCCGCGACCGTCACCCAGCCGGTCGAGCAGGTCGACATCGCCGCCACCGCCTGCGCCATCGCCGGCATCGAACGGCCGGACTGGATGCAGGGCACGGCGCTGCCCGCGACCGACGACGGCACGCGCCGGCGCGCCTTCTGCGAATGGGACAGCCAGTTTCCCGGCTACGGCATGCATTTCCGCTCGATCTACCGCGACGGCGTGATGCTGACGCGCTACGAGAAATCGACGGTCGGGCGGCCGAACGGGCTGGAGACGCATTTCCCCGCCTATAACGGCTTCAAGACTCACATCGAATATGACGGTACGGAAGGCGAGCTCTACGACCTCAAGAACGATCCGCATCAATTCGTGAATCTATGGAACGACCCGGCCTGGAAGGGCGTGAAGAGCGACCTGATCGCCGATCTCCTCGACAACCTGCCGGAAGAGCATTCGCCGAGGCTGGAAGTGATGGCGCCGGCGTGATTGGATAACCTCTCCCGTTTACGGGAGAGGTTGGAAAAACATTCGGGAGGAAAGCATGGCCCTCATCGTCTATGGCGGCGCGGTATCGCCCTTCGTGCGCAAGGTGCGCGTCGTGCTCGCGGAGAAGGGCGTCGACTACCAGCTCGAGCAGATCAGCCCGTTCAATCCGCCGCCGCATTTCCTCGCCATCTCGCCCTTGAAGCGCATCCCCGTGCTGCGCGATACCGACCGTCCCGAGCCCAACACGCTCCCCGATTCCTCGATCATCTGCGACTATCTCGAGCACAAATATCCCGCGCCCGCGCTCTATCCCGCCGATCCGTTCGAGCGCGCAAGGGCACTGTGGTACGAAGAATATGCCGATTCCGCGATGGCGGCCGCCGTCGGGCCGGGCCTGTTCTTCGAGCGCATCGTCAAGCGCATGATGCGCGGCCAGACCGACGAGGCGGCCTGCCAGAAATCCCTGACCGAGAAGCTGCCGCCGCTGTTCGATCACCTGGAGGTCGAGGTTGCGGACAAGGACTATCTCGTCGGCGAGACGTTCTCGATCGCCGACATCTCGGTCGGCACGCAGTTCGTCAACTTCGTCCACAGCGGCGAGAGCGTCGATCCGGCGCGCTGGCCCGGCCTCGCCGCCTATGTCGCGCGGCTCCATGCGCGGCCGTCCTTCCGGACGCTGATCGACGAAGAAACGCCGCTCGTCATGCGCTTCCGCGCCGCCGCCTGATGGCGCCGGACTAGGCCGGCGGCGGGTCGGCGATCGAGTCGAAGAAGCGGTCCAGATAGCTGCGATGCACGCAGAGCAGGTCCGTCTGCACTCCGCTGAGGAAGACATAGGTGAGCAAGAACCACGCGCAATAGGCGCGAAAGCCGCGGAACGGCGGGGATAGCCAGACGACGGCGGACCGTCCTCCCATCGTGTTGCGGATCGGCCGGAGGCCGTCCCAGCGCGGCATCTCGGTCGGCGCGGAGCGGAACCAGTTGCGGTAATAGCGCCGCGTCGGCCAGGCCAGGTTCAGATTGTCGAAGATGACGTAGCCCCGGGCTTCGAGAAAGCGCAGCACCCGAAGCGAGCCCGTGAATTCGACGAAGATGAGGTCGATTCCGAAACGCTCCATCGTCCGCGCCGCGCCCTTCAGAACCCGCAATTCGCCGCCCTGCACGTCGATCTTGACGAAGCGGACATGTTCGGCGACCTCGTCGTCGATCGTGACCACGTCGACCTCGACCCTCAGCTTGCGGCGCCACCGGCCCAGATGCCCGAGCGCCGAGAAGCCCGGCAGACGCTTTGCGGCCCTCGCCTCGTCGGGCGAGACGACGCTGGCCACGTTCAGCGTCTCGCGTCCCTTGCGATCGGCGAGCGCCGCGGGCCGCACCGTGACGCGCGGCTCCCGCTCGGCATAGCGGTTGAGATAGGGCAGGTTGCCCGGAAAGGGCTCATAGGCGATCACATGCGAGCCGGGGCTGTGCTTGAGCATTTTGGCGGTCTTCAAGCCGATCGCGGCGCCCGCGTCGATCATCAAACCGGGCTCGAGCCGCGCGAGCAGCGGATAGACGGTGTCGTGTCCCTCGCCGAAGCGCCGGCCGCCGTTCACGGTGCTCCGCGCCCAGCGTCGGTCCATCAGCGCGTCTTTTCCTTCTTCCGCCGTCCCCGCCGGTGCGCCACGAACTGGTTGAGCGCCTCGACCAGGCCGGAGAACGCAACCGCGAAGTAGAGATAGCCGCGCGGAATGTGGAAATGCAGCGCGTCGGCGATCAGCGCCGTGCCGATCAGGAGCAGGAAGCTCAGCGCCAGCATCTTGACCGTCGGATGCCGCTCGACGAATTCGCCGACCGCGCCCGCCGCCACCAGCATCACGAACATCGCGAACACGACGGCGGCGATCATCACCGACAGGTGATCCGCCATCCCGACCGCCGTCACGACCGAATCGATCGAGAACACGATGTCGAACAGCGCGATCTGGACGACGGCCGTGGCGAGCGAACTGGCCGGCTTGTGGGCGTGCGTCTCATAGTCCTCGGTCATCTCGTGGATTTCCCGCGTGCTCTTGGTCAGCAGGAACAGCCCGCCGGCGATGAACACCAGGTCGCGCCACGAAAATCCCTCGCCCCAGATCCACAGGACCGGCTGGGACAGATGGATGATCCATGCGATGCTCGAGAGGAACGCGACGCGCAGGATCAGCGCCAGGCCGAGCCCGATCTGCCGCGCCAGCTTGCGCCGTTCCGGCGCCACGCGGTTCGCCACCAGCGCCAGGAAGATCACATTGTCGATGCCGAGCACGATCTCGAGCACGGCGAGCGTCAGAAGCGATATCCATCCGTCGAGCGTGAAGAAGGGCGCGAACATGGGAGCGTCTCAGAACCAGGGCGGCGGAAGTTGGGGGAAGACGTATAGCAAGGTCTCGCGGCTCGCGAGAAGCCCGATCCCGGCGCCGATGAACACGTCGCTGAAGAAATGCGCGGTCAAGAGCGCCCGCGTCACGCCCAGCCACAGCGCGATCGCGAACCACAGGACCGCCAGATGCGGGAAGGCGCAGCTCGCGATGGTGGCGACCGTCGTGATCGTCAGCGCATGGCCCGACGGAAAGGAGTTGTAGTCCAGCCGGAACTCGAACCAGACGAATTCGTATTTGCCCATCTCCATGTCGTCGCGCGGCCGCCGCCGTCCCACCACCAGCTTCATGCTGTGCAGGATCGCGCTGCCCGCGCCGAGACAGACGATGAACGCCCAGGCGTCGTTCGACGCCTCGCGCAGGCTTTCGTTCTCGCCCCAGAGCGCCAGCCCCGCCTGCGCCGCCGCCAGCGCGACCAGCGCCGCGACCAGCCAGTGCGCCGCCTTGGCCCAATGGGTGGTGGCCTCCAGGAACCGCTCGAACCGGGCGCTCTCCTGGTCGTAGAGGATATGCGCCGCCCGCCGGTCGAAGGGCAGGCAGCCGAAACCCAGGACAATGAGGAAAACGCCCGCCCAAAGCAGCATGGACGCTGCTTGCCGTGGCGGGAGGCGCCTGTCAAATCCGCTCCTTTGTCGTCTGGCCGGGCCGGGACGAGCGGGCTAAAGTCCCGCCCACTCGATATCGATCTCACGGAGGAAACTATGGATTTCGACTATTCGCCGCGCCAGCGCGAGTGGATGAACAAGGTGGGCGATTTCATGCACGCCCATGTCTACCCGGCCGAGCCGGTCTATGCCGCGCAGATGGAGGAAGCCCGCGCCAAGGGCAATCCCTGGATCGTCGTGCCGGTGGTGGAAGACCTCAAGAAGAAGGCCAGGGCGCAGGGCCTGTGGAATTTCTTCTTGAACGAGAGCGAGCACGGCGCCGGTCTCAGCAATCTGGAATACGCCCCGCTGGCCGAGATCATGGGCCGCGTCGGCTTCGCCTCGGAGGTGTTCAACTGCTCCGCCCCCGATACCGGCAACATGGAGGTGTTGGAGCGCTACGGCAGCCCGTACCAGCAGGACAAATGGCTGAAGCCGCTGCTCGCGGGCGAGATCCGCTCCGCCTTCCTGATGACCGAGCCGGCGGTGGCCTCGTCGGACGCGACCAACATCGCGACCCATATCGAGCGCCGCGGCGATCACTACGTCATCAACGGCACCAAATGGTGGTCCTCGGGCGTCGGCGATCCGCGCTGCAAGATCATGATCGTGATGGGCAAGACCAATCCGGACGGCGGCCGCCACAGCGCCCAGTCGCAGATCTTCGTCGAGCGCGACACGCCCGGCGTCACCGTCAAGCGCATGCTGCCGGTGTTCGGCTATGACGACGCGCCGCACGGCCATGGCGAGGTCGTGCTCAAGGACGTCAAGGTGCCGGTGGAGAACATGATCCTCGGCGAGGGCCGCGGCTTCGAGATCGCGCAGGGCCGTCTCGGGCCGGGCCGCATCCATCACTGCATGCGCACCATCGGCGTCGCCGAGCGCGCGCTGGAGATCATGTGCAAGCGCCTGCTGACGCGCGAGGCCTTCGGCAAGAAGATCGCCGAGCATTCGGTGTGGGAGCAGCGCGTCGCGGAGGCCCGCATCAACATCGACATGTGCCGTCTCCTGACGCTGAAGGCGGCCGACATGATGGACAAGGTCGGCAACAAGGTCGCGCGCACCGAGATCGCGGAGATCAAGGTGGCGGCGCCGCGCATGGCGCTGAAGATCATCGACGACGCGATCCAGGCCTGGGGCGGCGGCGGCGTCACGACCGATCCGGGGCTGGCGAAGATGTATGCCGGCCAGCGCACGCTGCGCCTCGCCGACGGCCCGGACGAGGTCCACTGCCGCACCATCGCGCGCCTGGAATTCGGCAAGCACGCCGAAATGCCCAAGCGTCAGGCGGCGGAATAGGGCTCGCTCAGATTGAAGGAAAGGGCGGCAGCGATGCCGCCCTTTTTGTCTGCCGCAACAAGAACGGCGTCATGGCCCGCGAATGCGGGCCACCCAGTTGACGTCTGCACGTTCGGAACAGGTGCGCGCGTCCGCGCCCAAATTTTCACGCGGAGCCGCGAAGTTCTTCGTTGGCCTCCGCGACTCCGCGGCTCCGCGTGAATCCTTTGAAATGCGCTTCGCACGATGGACGGCCGCTCAAGCCAGTTCCGTTTCCTAACCAACAACCGTCATGGCCGGGCTTGTCCCGGCCACCCATATTCCAGTGCGCCGTCCGTGTTTATGGGTCGCCGGCACGGGACCGGCGATGACGATTTTTCTTCTGATGAAAACTACGCCGCCGCCCGCTGCGCCGGCTTCAGCGCGAAGGTCACCGTCACCTCGGTGCCGATGCCCTCGGCGCTCTCGATGCACATCCCGCCGCCGTGCCGCTCGGTCAGGGACCGCACCAGCGCCAGTCCCAGCCCGGTGCCGGACTTGGCGAGGTTGGGATCGGCACAGACCTGCTCGAACGGCCGTCCGAGCCGCCCCAGCTCGCTCTCGGGGATCCCGATTCCGGTGTCGCGGACGCTCACCCGCATGAGATCGCCGTCCTGCGCGGCGCGCACCGCCACCGTGCCGCCCCTGGGCGTGAATTTGAGCGCGTTGCTGAGCAGGTTGATCACCACCTGCTTCACCGCGCGGCGGTCGGCGACCAGGGACAGCTTCGTGCCCACCGCGACATCCAGCGCCACGCCGGCGGTGTGCGCCCGGTCGTCGAGCAGGCGCGCGACGTCGGCGATGGTCTCGCCGAGATCGACCTGCTCGAAATTGAGCTCCATCTTGCCGGCCTCGATCTTCGCCATGTCCAGCATGTCGGTGATCAGGTCGAGCAGGAGCTGGCCCGAATCGTAGATCAGCGTCGCATAGCTCTCATAGCGCGCATTGCCGAGCTGCCCGAAGGCCTGCGCCTTCATCAGATCGGCGAAGCCGATGATCGCGTTCAGGGGCGTGCGCAGCTCGTGGCTCATATTGGCGAGGAACTGCGATTTCGCCTTGTTCGCGGTCTCGGCGCGCTGCTGCGCCGCCTTGGCCTCGATCTCGCGTTGCTTGCGCTCGGTGACGTCGCGCGCCACGCTGATATAGCCGAGATAGGTGCCGTCCGGCGCACAGCGCGCCCGCGTCTTCACCTCCAGCCAGACATAGGTCCCGTCGCGGCGCATCAGGCGATAGGCGACGGTGAACTCCTCCGTCCGCTTGGGCGGCAGCTCCAGCTTGCGCAGCTGCGCCAGGTCGTCGGGATGGACGAACCGCATCCAGCCGCCGTTCTCGATCTCCGCCGCCGTGCGGCCCATCAGGCGGTCGAGCGCTTCGGACGCGAACAGGATGCTGCGGTCCGGGGCGAACAGCAGGATGACGTCGGAGGCCTCCGTCGTCATCACGCGGTACATCTCGTCGGCCTTGCGCCGCGCCTCCTCGGCCTCGACCCGCGCGCTGACGTCGCGCGACACGCTGATCACGTTCTTCGGCTCGCCCGTCGCCGGATCGAACACGGTGCGGATCGTCGTTTCGAGCCAGACGTAATGGCCGTCGCGGTGCCGGATGCGCCAGGTCGCGACCGTCGTGTCGGCGTCCACCGGCCGCGTGATCATCTTGGCGGCTTCGTCCTGGTCGTCGGGATGGATGAAGCGCTTGTAACCGCCGTCGCGGATCTCGTCCGCGGTGTGTCCCGTGATGCGTTCGAGCGCGCTCGACACGAAGACCAGCTTGCCGTCCCTGGCATACAGGATGACGATGTCGCCGGATTCCTCTGTCATCAGGCGGTACATCGCCTGCGCCTTCTCGCGCTCTTCCTCGGCGCGGACCTGGGCGGTGACGTCATGGCTGACGCCGAGCACGGCGGTGACGCGGCCGTCCTCGCCGATCTCCACCTCGCCATGGGTGTCGACGATCTGCACCGCGCGTTTGGGATCGCGCGCATAGGTGCGGTAGGTGAAGGGCGAGCGTGTGCGGATCGCCTCGGTCAGCGCCGCCTCGATCACGACGCGCGATTGCGGCGTGATCTGCTCGAACAGCCATTCGGCGTCGGGCTTTCGCGTGTCGGGGTTCTCCCCCAAGAGCCGGTACATGCCCGGAGACCAGGAATAGGCGCTGTCGGCCAGGTCGAATCGCCAATGGCCGATCTGCGCCGCGCGCTCGGCGAGGTCGAGATGCGTGCGGATGCGCTTGAGGCGCATCGCATGCAGCCGTTTTTCCTCTTCGCTCATGTCTTCCCCGGGAGCGGCCCTTGCCGCGGACGGGCAATCTAGGCCGGACAGGGTTAAGCAACGCTTGCCGCGCGTCCACAGGTTGCGCTTTAGGAAAGCCTTAACCCTGGGCGCCCGCGCGCTGGGCGAAGTGCCAGCCGCGTATCGCCAGCGGCCGGACCGCCGCGGCGTTCTGCGCCGCGTTGGCGTTCGCCGCCGTGCCGTCGCGCACCCGGCCGACGATGCCCTGCAGGATGCCCGTCAGGCGGAAGAAATTATACGCCGCGTAGTAGTCCATGTTCGGCGTCTCGCGGCGCCCGGTGCGCTCGCAATACATCTTCACATACTGGTCCATGGTCGGGATGCCCAGCGCATCCAGGTCGGCCGAGAGGAGCGACTGCGTCCCGGCCGAGGTTCCGCCCGGCTGCATCTGCCACTGCATCAGGTGATAGGTGAAATCGGCCAGCGGATCGCCGATCGTCGCGAGCTCCCAGTCGATCACCGCCAGCACCCTGGGTTCGGTCGGATGCAGGATCATGTTGTCGAGGCGGTAGTCGCCATGCACCACCGACGGGCGGCCCTCGGCCGGCAGGTGCTTGGGCAGCCAGTCGATCAGCTTGTCCATCTCCTCGATCGTCTCGGTCGCGGAGAGCTGGTATTGCTTGGTCCAGCGCGCGATCTGGCGCGCCACATAGGCGGTGGGCTTGCCGAAGTCCTCCAGCCCGATCTTGAGATAGTCGAGATTGTGCAGCCGCGCGAGCGTCTCGTTCATCGCGTCGTAGATCGCCCAGCGCTCCTTCTTCTCCATGCCGGGCAGCAGCGCCTCCCACAACACGCGCCCCTCGACGCATTCCATGACGTAGAACATCGTCCCCGCGATGCTTTCGTCCTCGCACAGCAGATAGGGCCTGGCGACCGGAAAGCCGGTCGGATGCAGCGCCGAGATCACCTTGAACTCGCGGTCCACCGCATGCGCGCTGGGAAGCAGCTTGCCCGGCGGCTTCCTCCGCATGACGTATTTGCGGTTCGGCGTGACGAGCTGATAGGTCGGGTTGGACTGCCCGCCCTTGAACTGGCGCACTTCGAGCGGCGTCCGGAAGCCCTCGATGCGGTCGGCGAGATAGGCTTCGAGCTTTTTGACGTCGAAGGCATGGGCGTCGGCAACGTCCTTGGTGCCGGAAAAGGTCTCCTGCCGGCTGGGCTCGCTCATCGCCATACTCCCCGTGCGGATTTCTTGTTGCCGGCATTTTTGACCGGATGCGCCGAGCGCACAAGGCGCAAAGCCATTGGCTTTCGCTGCGTTATGCGCCGCCGAAAATCGGCGCCAGCGCTGCCGCTACGTCCGCATTGGACCGCACATGGACGGCCTGCAGACCCGCGGCGCGTGCGCCTTCCACATTGGCGAGCGCATCGTCGAAAAACAGGATGCGCGGCGTCGGCACGTCGATCTCCCGCGCGACATGCTCGAACGCGGCGCGGTCGGGCTTGCGCAGGCCGATCTCCGACGACAGGAACACGCGCCGGAACGGCTTCATGGTCTGCGCATAGAGCGGCTGCCAGTGGTCCGCATGGGCGCGGTTGGTGTTCGAAAACGCGTAGCAAGGCAGGCGCGCGCAGGCGGCCCCGATCCACGTCTCGGTGCCGGGAATCGGACCGCCGAAGATCGCATTCCAGCCGTCGAGAAACTGCGCGTCGGAAATGTCGATGCCCAGCGATTTGCGCAGTGCCGCGAAATAGGCCGCGGCGTCGATCTCGCCGCGCTCGTGCTTCTCATAGGCTTCGTCGTGGCTGTAGCGCGCCGCGACCAGCGCCGGATCGCAGCCGGCATGCTCGGCCCAGCGGGCCGTCACCCGCGCGAAATCGACGTCGAAGACCACGCCGCCCAGGTCGAACAGCAGCGCCTCGACCGGTTCGCTCATTGGCTAGCCTTCTCACGCGCGATCGCCCGCCAGCCGATATCGCGCCGCGCGAAACAGCCGTCCCAGTGGATCATGTCGACCGCCGCATAAGCGCGGGCCTGCGCCTCCGCCACCGTCTTGCCGGTCGCGGTGACGCTCAGCACGCGCCCGCCCGCCGCCACGATGCGGCCGTCGCGCCGCTCCGTTCCGGCATGGAAGATCTGCACGCCGGGCAGCCCTGCCGCCTCCTCAAGGCCCGTGATGACCTGGCCCTTCTCATAGGCTCCGGGATAGCCCTTCGACGCCATCGCCACGGTCAGCGCCGCCTCGTCGCTCCAGCGCAGGTCGATGTCCTTCAGCATGCCGTCCCGCATCGCGATCAGCGCGGTCAGAAGGTCGCTCTTCAGACGCGGCATCAGCACCTGGGTTTCCGGATCGCCGAAGCGGCAATTGTATTCGACCAGCTTCGGCCCCTCGGCCGTGAACATCAGCCCGAGATACATCACGCCGACATACGGGATGCCCTTGGCCCGCATCGCCGCCACCGTCGGCTTGATGAAGCGCTCCATCGCCAGCGCCTCCATCTGGGGGGTGAGCACCGGCGCGGGCGAATAGGCGCCCATGCCGCCGGTGTTCGGTCCCTTGTCGCCGTCGAACACGCGCTTATGGTCCTGCGCGCCCGCCAGCGGGATGACGGTCTCGCCGTCGCTGAGCGCGAAGAAGCTCGCTTCCTCGCCCGCCATGAATTCCTCGACCACCATCGCGTGGCCGCTGTCGCCGAAACCGCCCTCGAACATGACGTCGACGGCCTTGTGCGCGTCGGCCCGCGTCTCCGCCACGATCACGCCCTTGCCCGCCGCCAGCCCGTCCGCCTTGATCACCACCGGCAGGCCGAGCGTCTCGGCGAACGCCTTCGCCGCCGCGGCCTCGGTGAAGCGCCGATAGGCTGCCGTCGGAATGCCGTGCTCCGCGCAGAGGTCCTTCACGAAGCCCTTGGAGCCTTCCAGCACCGCCGCCGCCTTGCTCGGACCGGTGGCGCGGATGCCCGCCGCCTCGAACGCGTCCCACAGCCCGCCGACCAGCGGCGGGTCGGCGCCGATCACCGCGAAATCGATCGCGTTCTCTCTGGCGAAGGCCACCAGCCGCGGAAAATCCATCGCCGCGATCGGCACGCAGTCCGCGACCTGCGCGATCCCGGCATTGCCCGGCGCGCAATAGAGCTTGGTAAGCAGCGGACTGGCCGAAATCGCCCAGGCCAGCGCATGCTCCCGGCCCCCGGAACCGACGAGAAGGACTTTCATGGCATTTGTAAATCACAAGTGTGTGTGTAAAGCTATGTGTGAGGAGTTACACATGGCGACGAATCTATCCATTGATCCCGATCTTCTCGATCGGGCGCTGAAAGTCAGCGGCGAAAAGACCAAGAAGGCCGCGGTCACGAAGGCGCTGGAGGAATTCGTCAGTCGCCGGGAGCAGAAGCGCATCCTTGAGCTTTTCGGAAAGATCGACTGGGATCCGACCTACGACTACAAGGCGGCGCGTAGACGCCGTTGAGCCTTTTCGTCGATACGAGCGTCTGGTCTTTGGCCCTTCGCCGCGACGCGCCCGGCGGTCCGTTCGTCGCGGAATTGAACCGGGCCATCAACGCCGGCGACCAGATCGTCACCACGGGTCTCGTGCTGCAGGAAATCCTGCAGGGCGTTTCAGGCCCGCGCCAACGCGATCAAATCCTCGCGCGATTCGCGTCCCTGTTTCTCCTGCAGCCCGAATGGAATGACCATCTGAAGGCCGCCGATTTGTTCAATCGCTGCCGCCGGGCGGGGATTCAAATCGAGTCCGTCGATACGCTCTTCGCGCAGCTTTGCCTTCACTACGATCTGACAATGCTGACGGCGGATCGCGACTTCCATCACATGGCGCGCTACTGCGCCTTGAAAATCTGGAAGCCCTGAGTGCCCGTCCTTCCTGTATGCTGTGAATCATGTCCGAACCCGCCGCCAAGCCCCTTGCCAACCTGCCGGAATATTCCGTCAGCGAGATATCCTCGGCGCTCAAGCGCACGGTGGAGGATGCCTTCGCCTTCGTGCGGGTGCGCGGCGAGATTTCGGGCCTGAAATTCCATTCCTCCGGCCATGTCTATTTCGACCTCAAGGACGATAAGGCCGTCCTCAACGCCGTGATCTGG
The DNA here is from genome assembly GCA_037200985.1 of Rhizomicrobium sp. Lineage (NCBI taxonomy): Bacteria > Pseudomonadati > Pseudomonadota > Alphaproteobacteria > Micropepsales > Micropepsaceae > Rhizomicrobium > Rhizomicrobium sp. The sequence continues at coordinate 1,866,221 of JBBCGJ010000001.1, read as the reverse complement.
CGCGGCACGGCGCAGCGGCTGAAGGTGAAGCCCCAGGCCGGCCTGGAGGTCGTCTGCACCGGCCGCCTCACCACCTATGCCGGCTCCTCGCGCTACCAGATCGTGGTCGAGCAGGTCGAGCTCGCCGGGCTGGGCGCCCTCATGGCGCTGCTGGAGGAGCGCAAGAAGAAGCTCACCGCCGAGGGCCTGTTCGACCCCGCGCACAAGAAGAAGCTGCCCTTCCTCCCCGAGGTGATCGGCGTGATCACTTCGCCGACCGGGGCCGTGATCCGCGACATCATGCACCGGCTGGAGGCGCGTTTCCCGCGCCGCGTCCTGCTCTGGTCCGTGGCGGTGCAGGGCGAGCGCGCCGCCGCCGAGGTCGCCGCCGCCATCCGCGGCTTCAACGCACTGGCGGCCGGCGGCGCCTTGCCGAGGCCCGATCTTCTGATCGTCGCGCGCGGCGGCGGCTCGATCGAAGACCTGATGGCCTTCAACGAAGAAGCCGTGGTCCGCGCCGTGTTCGAGAGCACGATCCCACTGATCTCCGCCGTCGGCCACGAGACCGATACAACGCTGATCGATTTCGTCGCGGATGTCCGCGCCCCCACGCCGACTGCCGCCGCCGAGCTCGCCGTGCCGGTGCGCACCGAATTGCTCGGCCAGACGCTGGATTTCACCCGCCGCCTCTTGCGCTGCTTCACCAAGGGCATGGACGACCGCCGCCGCCATCTGGCGCAGCTCGCCCGTGTGCTGCCGCGCGCCGAGACGCTCTTTGCCCAGCCGCGCCAGCGCCTCGACTATGCCGGCGAGAATCTCGGCAAGGCCCTGCGCACCAATCTCCAGGAGCACCGCCGCGCCCTCGCCGAGGCCGCCGCCGTGCTGCGTCCCAACCGGATCGCCCGCCAGATCGGCCTCGGCGGCGAGCGCGCGGCCGCGCTGGGCCAGCGCCTGGCGCGGGTCCAGCGCACGCATCTTGCGGAACGGCGCAAACATCTGGAATCCCTCGGTCGCGTCCTGGAGAGCTCGTCCTACCGCTCGGCGCTGGAGCGCGGCTTCGCGCTGGTCCGGGGCGAGGACGGTGCTGTCCGCCGCCGCGCCGCATCCATCGCGCCGGGCGAGCGCCTGACGCTGACCTTCGCCGACGGCGAGCAAAGCGCCACCGCCGACGGCACCACGCCGCCGAAACCGAAAGCGAAACCCAAGCCCGGCGGGCAGGGAAGTTTGTTCTAGTCGCGTCCCACCTCCAAGCTGTCATGGCCCGCGAATGCGGGCCACCAAGTTGGGTTCGGCACAGTGCGCGACGATTTCGGGTCACAAAAACTTGCGAGTCCTCTCAAGGCGTGACCTGGGTGGCCCGAATTCGCGGGCCATGACACCCAATTTATGATTTCGTCCACCGGGAAACGGCTCTAATGTGTCCCCATGAACAAGATGGACCGCGATCTCCGCCCCGAAGGCCAGGCCGTTCTCGAATATCTCGACGGCGAATTCCGCGTCGTGAAGGCCGGCTCCTTCGTGCCCTGCGCCGTCACCGGCGTGCACATCCCGGTCGAGGCGCTGCGCTATTGGAGCGTCGATCTCCAGGAGCCCTACGCCAATCCCGTCGTCGCCCTGAAGCGCATGCAGGAAGCCGGGAAGACTCCCCAAGGTACCGATAAGTGATCACCCGCCGTCTGGCGCTCGCGACCGGCCTTGCCGCGGCCTTCGCGCCGTCCCTCGTCCGCGCCGCGCCGCAGCGCCTGTCGCTGACCGGTTCGATGGAGCAGGGCGGTCTCGTCGTCGGCCGCTCGCTGCCCGGCTGCCGCGCCGCGCTGGACGGCCAGCCGCTTCACGTTTCGCCGGACGGCATCTTCGCCTTCGGGCTCGACTGGAACCGGACCGCCCCGGCGCATCTCTCGGCGCAATTCGACGACGGCGCGACCGAGGCGCGCGACGTCACGCCCCTCGTGCGCCAATACAACGTCCAGCACGTCAACGGCCTGCCGCAGAACACCGTCACGCCGCCGGCCGAGGTCGTCGAGCGCATCAAGGCCGAGCACGCCCGCCTCGCCGAGGCGCGCAAGACCGACAGCGAGCATGTCTGGTTCGCCGATCCGTTCGACTGGCCGGCGCCCGGCATCATGAGCGGCGTGTTCGGCAGCCAGCGGATCGACAACGGCACGCCGATGTCGCCGCATTTCGGCGTCGACATGGCCAATGTCGAGGGCACGCCGATCCGCAGTCCCACCGACGCGGTGGTTCTGCTCACCGACGATTTCTATCTCGAAGGCGGCTTCACGCTGCTCGACCATGGCCACGGCGTGTTCACCCACTACATGCATCAGAGCAAGCGCCTGGCGAATGTCGGCGACATGGTGAAGCGCGGCGACATCATCGGTCACATCGGCAAGACCGGCCGCGCCACGGGGCCGCATCTGCATTGGGGCATGAACTGGTTCCAGGTCAAGCTCGACCCGTCGCTCTCGACGCGCACGCCGGCGCCGCCGAAGGCGTGAGCCGCATATACAACGATGTCATCCGCCGCGAATGCGGCGGACCCAGGTGACGTCTTCACCGCAAGGTGTCACCTGGGTTCGCCGCATTCGCGGCGAATGACAAACGTAGTTGTTGCAACCCGCAACCTAGACCGGTTCGTCCCTCAGCACCTGGACCGACCGCTTCCCGCCGATCTGGTCCTGCGCCCGCGCGGTCGGCCAGCGGCGGTGGATCCACAGCCATTGCGACGGCCGGTAGCGGATCATCTCCTCCACCGCGTCGTTGATCAGGCAGGTCAGCGTGTGGACGTCGCGGTCCTGGTCGCCCGTCGGGGTGAACCGGATCGGCGGATGGATCGTCATGCGGAAGCGCGCGCCCGGCAGCCGCTCGTTCGAGGCCGGCAGCAGGATCGAGCCCAGCTTCAGCGCCAGCATCGCCGGCGCCGGCGTCGTCATCGCCTCGCGCCCGAAGAACGGCGCCGCGATGCCCTCATTGGTCTTCTGGTCGGTCAGAAGGAAGATCGCCTTGCCGCGCCGGAGCAGCGTGAAGATCTTGCGCGTGCCGGCCGGGCCCTTGGCGATCTGCGCGGCGGGGCCGTGTCTGATGCGCTGCGCCACCAGCCAGCGGTCGATGATCGGATTGTTCGGCGGCCGGTAGACCTCGCCGCCCTCGAAGCCGAGCTGGCGGGCGACGAACGGCATCATCTCCCAATTGGCGAAATGGCCGGAGAAGAACATCACGCCCTTGCCGCTCGCCATCGCCTCGGCGCCCGCCTCGCGGTTGACGACCTCGAGCCTCGGGTTCGGCCCGTGCATGGAAAACTTGTCGAGATGCGCATACTCGGCGACCGTGCGCCCCAGATTGTCGCACATCTCCAGCACGATCGTTTCAATCTCGGCGTCGCTCTTCTCCGGAAACGCCGCGCGCAAATTCTCGCGCGCCCGGTTCATGATGCCGCGCACACGGTAGAAGACGTTGCGGCCGATGAATCCGCCCAGCGCGGATGCGGCGCGAAGGCCGAGCATCCGGCAGAATCCGATATACGCAAAGAACGCCGCCGCTTCCGCGCCGTAGCGCAGCCTCATCGCGAGCGGCAGGGTTGGCCTGTCGGTCATCAGGCCTTGGGCGGTAGCGCACGCCCGGCGAGCCTGTCAAGCAAGGCGCCCAGCGCGGCGGGGTCGTCGAACTGCGAATGTACCGGAACCGCGACGATTCCCTCGCGCTCCGGCGGCGTCAGCCGCACATAGTCCTTTTCGGTTGTAACCAGCAAAGCGTTCTCGGCGCGGGCCCGGGCCCGCATCCGCGCGATCTCCGATTGCGTGTAGACATGGTGGTCGCCATAAGGCCGCTGCTCCACGATCTCGACGCCCAGCGCCTCCAGAGCGGCGAAGAATTTCGCCGGCCGGCCGATGCCGGCGAACGCCACGACGCGCGTTCCCGCCCCCACAACGCTCCTGTCCTGCACCAGCATCGCGCGGACCACGGGCCCCGCGAAATCGCCGAGCGGCGGCGGCTGGCCGGCGCCGCTCACGATCACCGCGTCGGCGCGCGCCAGGCCCTGCGCCACCGGTTCGCGCAAGGGGCCGGCCGGCAGAACGCGATTGTTCCCGAACCCGGCCTCCGCATCGACGACGATCAGCGACAGGTCCTTCGCCAGCGAAAAATTCTGGTGGCCGTCGTCCATGATGATGACGTCGAAGCCGTGGTCCTCCGCCAGCTTCGCCCCGGCGGCGCGATCCGCCGAGACGATCACCGGCGCGACCGAGGCCAGCAGCAGCGGCTCGTCGCCGACATGGGTGGCGCGGTCGTCGGCGGCCACGAAGGCCGGCCCCTTCACCTTGCCGCCATAACCGCGCGTCAGGAACACCGGATGGGCGCCCCGCGCGATGAGTTCGCGCGCGATGGCGAGCGCGATCGGCGTCTTGCCCGTGCCGCCCGCGGTGAGATTGCCGACGCACACCACCCGCGCCGCGGACTGGTAGGGCGTGGCATGACGGGCGCGATAGCGCACGCTGAAGCCATAGAGCCAGCCCAGCGGCGTCAGCAGCCGCACCGCGAGCTGCGAGACCAAATCCTTGCGGGTCCAGAAATCAGGCGGTCGCATGGCCGCCCAGCAGAGAATCGACGACGGCGATGGTCTTGGCCACGGCGCCGCCGAGCGAGGCCGCGCCGCGCGCCGCCGCGTCGCCCAGCGCCTTCGCCTCTTCCGGACGATCCAGCAGCCGTCCCGCCAGCGCCGCGATCTCGGCGCTGGTGCGCACCAGGCCCAGTCCCTGGCTCGCGAAGATCGCGGCATAGGCGGAGGCCGAATTGTCCGTATGGGGTCCCGCCATCACGGCGCAATGCAGCCGCGCGGGCTCGAGCGGATTGTGCCCGCCGGCCGGTATCAGGGTCCCGCCGACGAAGCAGAACGGCGTCAGCCGGTAGAACAGCCCGAGCTCGCCCAGCGTGTCGGCGATATAGACTTCGGTGTCGGCTTCGATCGGCTCGCCCAGCGCCCGCCGCGCCGATTTGCGCGTATCGCACAGCATCGCGATGTCGGCGCCGCGCGGGGGATGGCGCGGCACGATGACGGTCAGAAGATCGGCATGGGTGCGCCGGAGCGCGTCATGCGCCGGCAGGATCGTCTCGTCCTCGCCCGGATGGGTCTGCGCCGCCAGCAGGATGGGCCGCGTCCCGATCGCGGTCGTCAGGTCTTCCAGCTTCGCCGCGTCGAAGGGCAGGGGCGGCGCGTCCTCCTTCAGGCTTCCCGCCACGCGCACGTCCGGCGCGCCGAGCTTGCGGAAGCGCTCGGCGATCTCCTCGTCCTGCGCCAGGCAGACGTCGAACGCCGACAGGATCGCGGCCACGGTCTTCCTGGCCCAGCGCCAGCCCTCGAAGGAGCGCCGCGACATCCGCGCATTGACCAGCGCCAGCTTCACGCCGCGCGCATGGGCGCCCAGGATCAGGTTCGGCCACAGGTCGGAATCGACGAACAGTCCCGCGTCCGGCCGCCAGTGGTCGAGGAAGCGCCGCGTCGCGCCCGGCGTGTCGATCGGCACGAATTGATGGATCGCGCCCGGCGGCAGACGCGCCTGCATCAGCTCGGCGGAGGTGACGGTGCCGCTGGTCATCACCACGGCGACGCCCTTGGCCGCCAGCGCCTCGATCAGCGGCAGGGCCGCCAGGCACTCGCCGTTGCTCGCGCCGTGCACCCAGACGAGCTTTCCCGCCGGCCGCGCCGCGTCGGTCCGGCCCAGCCGCTCCGCCGCGCGGTCGCGATGCTCCTTGCCGCGCCGCCCGCGCCGGCGCAGCAGCATCGGCGCCGCCGGCGCCAACAGAAGCGTCGCTGCCCGGTAGAGGACGATCCCGATCGGCGCCATGGTCACGCCGCGTCTTCGACGAAATCGTGCTGGTAGAGCCGCGCATAGAGCCCGCCCTGCGCGATCAGCTCGCCATGCCGGCCGGCCTCCACCACGCGGCCCTTGTCCAGCACATAGATGCAGTCGGCGTCGAGCACCGTGGAAAGCCGGTGCGCGATGACGATGGTGGTGCGGTCCTTCATCAGGCGGGTGAGCGCCTCCTGCACCTGCCGCTCGCTCTCGGTGTCGAGCGCGCTCGTCGCCTCGTCGAGCAGGAGGATCGGCGCGTCGCGCAGCATGGCGCGCGCGATGGCGATGCGCTGGCGCTGCCCGCCGGAAAGCTTGAGGCCGCCTTCGCCGACCCGCGTGTCGTAGCCCTCCGGCAACGCCGTGATGAATTCGTGCGCCGCCGCGTCGCGCGCCGCGCGTTCGATATCGGCCCGCGACGCGCCCAGCCGCCCGAGGCTGATATTCTCCGCCACCGTCTCGTCGAACAGGATGGATTCCTGCGTCACCAGCGCGATGGCGCCGCGCAGCGAGGCCAGGGTCACGTCGCCGATGTCCTGCCCGTCGATCGCGATGCGCCCGGATTCGATGTCGTAGAAGCGCAGCAGCAGGTTGAACACCGTGCTCTTGCCCGCGCCGGACGGCCCGACCAGCGCGACCTTCTCGCCCGGCGCCACCGCGAAGGACACGCCGCGGATCGACGGCGTGCGCGAGTCGTAGGAGAAATGCACGTCCTCGAAGGCGATCGCCCCGCCATGCGGCGCCGGCTCGATCGACAGGGTCTTCGCGTCGGCGCGGTCGGTGATCTTGGGCTTCTTGTCTATCACCGCGAAGATCCGGTCCGCCGCCGAGATCCCCGACGAGGCCGTCGCCCACAATTGCGTCAGGTTGCGCACCGGCTGCAGCGCCAAGAGCAGCGCGGTCAGGAAGGACGCGAAATGGTTGATGCCGAGCTGGCCGTGGATCGCCTGGTAGCCGGCATAGCCGATGGTCGCCGCGATCACCGCGCCGCCGAAGAGATCGGTCGACGGCACCGCGGCGGCGCGGGTGCGCACCACGCGCAGCAGGAAGCGCAGGCGCTGCGCCAGCCGCTCATTCGCCTTGCCGGAGATATGGCCCTCCAGCCCATAGGCCTTGATGATGCGCCGCCCGTCCAGCGCCTCGGACAGCGCGATGGACAGCTCCGCCGTCTTCTCCATGCCGCGCGAGGCGGAGCGGCGCAGCGACGCGCCGATGATCTGCGTCACCCAGGCGACGAAGGGCATCACCACCACCGCGATCGCCGCCAGCCGCCAGTCCTGGTAGATCATCACCGCCGCGAGCGCGATCAGCGAGATGAATTCGAGCCCGATCCCCGCGACGCCGCGCACGATCGCGTCGCGCATCAGCGTCGCGTCATAGATGAAGTTCGACACGAACTGCGCCGAATGCACGGTGGCGAGCGAGCCGATGTCCTGGTGCACGATGCTCCACAGCATGTCGCGCTGGGTGGCGGCGACGGCGCGCTCGCCGACGCTGTCCATCATCGATTGCTGCACATATTGGGTGACCGCGCGCAGCGTCACCACCCCCATGATCGAGAGCGGCAGCAGCACCAGAAGGTCGCTGCGCTTGTCGATGAACAGGTACTTGATCGCCGGATCGGTCAGATAGGCGAGGCCCGCCGTCGCCGCCGCCGTCGCGATCATGCAGAGCACGGCGAGGATCAGCGTCCGCCATTGGCGCCGCATGTAATCGCGCGCCAGCCGCGTCATGATCGTGATGCTGTCCGTCGCCGGTGCCGGCGCACTGGACATTGTGGGAACTGTCATGGGGCAAGCTCTAGCATGGCTGCCGCGACCCGGGCGAGGCGGCTCAGGCCGGCGTCAAAATGGCATACATGTAGTCATTGAGCGGAATGCGGCCATAGAGCCGGAATTTGGCGGCGAAACCGCAATCCTTCGCAAGGCGCGCCATGGTTGCGGGCGTGAAATACTGCGTGTGGTCGGGGTGCCAGAAGCCGGTCCATTTGTCGCCCAGGATGCTGCGGTTCCAGCAATCGTAGTTCGGCACCTTGACCACGACGACGGCGTCTTTCTTCAGCACGCGGCGCAGGGCCGACAGCGCTTCCTTCGGCTGCGATTCGTGTTCGAGATAGCCCCACATCGCCGCACCGGTGAAATAGTCGGCCGGCAGCTGCGCCAGCCCGCTGACACCGTCCGCATTCAGGACTTGGCCGCCGCGCGGCTCGAAGATCGCGCGCGCCTCAGCCGCCGCGCTCTTCTCGATCTCGATGCCGTAGGGGATATAGCCGTCCGGCAGCTTGGCGAATTCGTCGCCCGTGCCGCAACCGACGTCGAGCACGGGACCGGGCTTGGCCCAGCTCCGCATGCCGCTGGCCGGCGTCGGGTCGCCGAACATGCCCAGCCGCCACATCGTCCATTTGTCGAGCCGCGCCAGGATGGGCTGTTCCTTCAGCCGGCGCTCCCATTGCTTGTCGTATTGCTGGGTGAAGCCCAGCTCCTCCTCCAGCCGCACATAGGCCGGGGCGTATTCGAGATAGACGAGCTCGCAACTGGGGCATTGCTTCAGCGGCCAGTCGGGATGCGAATAGCGGACGGGCGCGCCGCCGGGCGGCGGCGTCCCGCACAGCGGGCAGTTCCTGTGGATGCGCTCCGCGCTCGTATTCTGCATGCGTCTCTCTGACCGGGATGGCGGTGTCTACCATCCTGAACCGGGAGCGACAAATCCGGCGTTAAGGCGCGTCCGGTTCCATCAGGCGGTGGATGTGCACGACGAAATATCGCATCTGGGCGTTGTCCACCGTGGCCTGCGCCTTGCCGCGCCAGGCTTTGTAGGCCTCGGCATAGTTCGGATACATGCCGACGAGGTCGAGCTTGGAGAGGTCCTTGAACTCCATGCTGTGCGGCGCGGTCAGCTCGCCGCCGAACACCAGGTGCAGCAATTGCGTCGGCGCATGATCGGTCACTCGTCCTCCTATCCGCGCGGCAGCTCCAGATGCGCCACCCGCGCCAGCAGCTCCGCATGCAGTTTCCGCCCCGCCACCACCAGCGAGGGGTGAATCGTGCTCTGGCGATTATAGTCCAGCTTTGCGCCGGTGTGTGTGGTCACGACGCCGCCGGCCTCGGTAACCACGATCTGCGCCGCCGCCAGGTCCCAGTCGCGCTTGCTGGACAGCGCCAGGGCGGCGTCGAACTGGCCGGCGGCGACCAGCACCATGCGATAGGCGATGGAATTGCGGGTCTCGACATGCATCGGCGGCCAGGGCCGGTTGGGCGGCTTGTCCCAAGCCGGATGGGCGAGCATCGCCTTGTCGGTCAGCATGCGGCAGCCCTCGAGCTCGGCGCGGTCGCTGACATGGATCGCCGCGCCGTTCAGGAAGGCGCCGGCGCCCTTGCGCGCCGTGAAACATTCCTCGGAGATCGGATTGTAGACCGCGCCGGCGACCGGGGCGCCGTCCGTCACGATCCCGGCGCAGATCGTGAAATAGGGCCGCCCCTTCATGAAGGCGATGGTGCCGTCGATCGGGTCGACCACGAATTGCGACCGCGTGGCCAGCCGCGCCTTATCGTCCTCGGTCTCCTCCGACAGCCAGCCGAAATCGGGCCGTGCGGCGCGCAGCGTCCGTTTGAGGAAGGTATCGATCTCGATATCGGCCTCGGTGACGGGATTGCCCTTGCTCTTGTCCCAGCGCTTGAACGCGCCGCCGAAGAACCGCCGCGCGATCGTGCCGGCGTCGCGCACGCTCGCCTCCAGGAGATTCAGAAGGTCGTCAGGCTCCCGCAAGTGTCATGCCTTCGATGCGCACCGTGGGCGCGTTGGTGCCGTGCTTGAACGCCAGGTCGTTGGCCGGCGTCAGTTCGCGGAACATGTCCTTCAGGTTCCCGGCGATGGTGATCTCCGAGACCGGAAACGCGAGTCGGCCGTTCTCGATCCAGAAACCCGCCGCGCCGCGACTGTAGTCGCCGGTGACGCCGTTCACGCCCATGCCGATCAGCTCGGTGACGTAGAAGCCCTCTTTGATGTCGCTCATCAGCGCCTCGGGCGTCAGCGTGCCGGCCTCCATGTAGAGATTGGTCGGCGACGGCGCGGGCGGCCCACCCGTGCCGCGCGCCGCGTGCCCGGTCGTCTGGAGGCCGAGCTGCCGCGCGCTCGCGCTCTCCAGCAGCCAGGTTTTCAGGATGCCGTTCTCGACCAGCGCCCAGCGCCGGTTCGCCACGCCCTCGCCGTCGAACGGCTTGGAGCGCAGCCCGCGCAAGCGGTGCGGATCGTCGATGATGCTGATCGACGGCGCGAAGACCTGTTTGTCCATCATCTCCTTGAGGAAGCTCACGCCGCGCGCGATCGAGCTGCCGGAGATCGCGCCCACGAAATGGCCGACCAGGCCGCCGGACACGCGGGGATCGTAAACGATCGGCACCGCCTGCGACTTCACCTTGCGGGGCGCCAGGCGCTTGACGGCTCGCTCGCCGGCGCTGCGGCCGATCTCTTCCGCCGCCGTCAGGTCGGCGGCATGGCGCGCGCTCGCCTGGTCGTAGTCGCGCTCCATATTGGTGCCTTCGCCGGCCACGACCGAGACCCCGACGCCGGACGAGGTGCCGGCATAGCTTCCGAAGAACCCGTCGCTGGTGGCGAGCGCGATGCCGGTGCGGCTGAAGCTGGCGCCGCCGCCTTCGGAGTTGGTGACGCCCGTCACCGCCATCGCGGCGCCTTCGGCCGAGCGCGCCCATTCCACCAGCGTGTCGGCCGGCGGCTCCGTCTTGTCCTCGAGGTCGAGATCGGGGAATTCCTTGGCCAGCCGATCCTTGGGCGCCAGGCCTGCATATTTGTCCTCCGGCGCGAGCCTGGCCATCGCAACGGCGCGGCCGGGAAGCTGCGCCAGCGAATCCTTCGAGAAGTCGGTCGACGACACGAACGCGACCTTCTGGCCGACGAAGACGCGCAGGCCCATGTCCTGGCTTTCGGCGCGCTCCACGTCCTCCAGCTTGCCCAGCCGGTAGGACACGCTCGCCGCGACATTCTCCACGATCATCGCGTCGGCGGCGTCGGCGCCGGCGGCCCTCGCGCCGCGGATCAGGTCGCTCAGAATGTCCTTCGGATCGATCTTCGCCATGGCGTCAGCTCCCGGCCAGCGCGAGCCACAGCGTGACGGCGATGGCGATGATGGTGGATATCCAGGTCAGGATCATGCCGGCGAGGCGCGGCGTCGAGGCGCCGATATTCCGCGACAGGCCGTAGCCGTGCAGCAGCCGCCCCAGCGTCAGCGTGCTCCCGACCGCATGGATCACGAAGATGTTCGCCTGAAGCCCCAGCAGCAGGATCAGCAGGATGATCGCCATCGGCACGGTCTCGGTGTTGTTGGCGTGTGCCCGAAGCGGCCCCAGGAGCGCCGGATCGTCGCTGTCGCCGATCTCGGTGCGGGTCTTCATCCGCGCCCGCGTCACCAGCATGCCCAGCACCAGCATGATGAGCGCGTTGATCGCGGCGTAGAACGCGACCATCGCGACGGGCGAGGAAAAGGGATCGTCCATGGGGGGCGGGATGTCCTGGGTGTCGGCGCCATAAGTAGAGCCTTCGGAGACGCGGTCAAGCGGAGGACGCGGGAACCGCTGGAAGTCCGATTTTCGAGGTTCGGTTTCGGCTTACGCCTTCCAGATGGGCTTGCCGTCGCCCGGCAGCCCCAGGGATTTCCATTTCTTCGACACGGTTTCGATCACGTCCGCATCCATCGCGATCTTGCGCCCCCATTCCCGCGCGGTTTCCGGCGGCAGCTTGTTGGTCGCGTCGAGCCCGATCTTGGAGCCCAGCCCGCTCTGCGGCGACGCGAAGTCGAGATAGTCGATCGGCGTATGCTCGACCAGCGTGATGTCGCGCGCCGGATCCATGCGGGTCGAGAGCGCCCACATCACGTCCTTCCAGTCGCGCGCGTCGATGTCGTCGTCCACCACGATCACCCATTTGGTGTACATGAACTGGCGCAGATAGGACCACACCGCCATCATCACGCGCTTGGCGTGTCCCGGATAAGCCTTTTTCATCGCCACCACGGCGATGCGATAGGAGCATCCTTCGGGCGGCAGCCAGAAATCGACGATCTCGGGGAATTGCTGTTTCAGCAGCGGCACGAAGACCTCGTTCAGCGCCTCGCCCAGCACGCTCGGCTCGTCCGGCGGCCGGCCCGTATAGGTCGAGAGATAAATCGGCTGCCGCCGCATCGTGATCGCGGTGACGGTGAAGACCGGGAACTGCTCCACCGAATTGTAATAGCCGGTGTGATCGCCATAAGGCCCTTCGTCGCGATAGTCGGTCAGCGACACCTCGCCTTCGAGCACGATCTCCGCCTCCGCCGGCACTTTCAGCGGCTGCGATACGCAGTCCACGAGATCGACGCGGCTGCCGCGCAGCAGCCCCGCGAACTGATATTCCGACAGCGTCTCCGGGATCGGCGTCACCGCCGCCAGGATCGTCCCCGGATCGGCGCCCAGCACCACGGCCGCGGGCAGGGGCTTGGCCTTCTCCTTCGCCCAGCGCTGATGATGCTGCGCCCCGCCGCGATGCTTCAGCCAGCGCATGATCGTCTGGGTCTTGTTCAGAACCTGCATGCGATAGATGCCGAGATTGTAATTGTCCTCGCGCGCCTCGCCCGGTCCCTTGGTCACCACCAGCGGCCAGGTGATCAGTGGCGCCGGCTCGCCCGGCCAGCAGGTCTGCACCGGCAGCCGCCCGAGATCGATCTCATCGCCGCGCAGCACCACCTCCTGCACCGGCGCGCGCGACACGCTCTTGGGCTTCATCGCCAGAATGGTCCTGGCCAGAGGCAACAGCTCGAATGCTTCGCCGAACGACCGCGGCGGCTGCGGCTGGCGCAGCGTGGCGAGCACCTCGCCGACCTCGCGCAGCGCCAGCGCATCGCGCCGCTCCTTGGCCCCCATCGTCACGCCCATCGCGACGCGCTTCACCGTGCCGAACAGGTTGACCAGCACCGGCATGTCCGAAGGCGTGCCGTCCGCCTTCACCGGCTTTTCGAAGATCACCGCCGGCCCGCCTTGGGCGATCAGCCGCGTCTGGATCTCGGTCATCTCGAGCACGGTCGAGACCGTCTCGCGCACCCGCACCAATTCGCCCTCGGCTTCGAGCTTGGCGATGAAGTCGCGCAAGGAACGATAGGTCATGGCCGCTTCCCGCTCGTGCGATCTTCAGCGTGCGGACGGAGGGCTGTCATGCCCGCGAAGGCGGGCATCCAGCGACGGGGCGTTCTGCCAAGGCTGGATTCCCGCTTTCGCGGGAATGACAATCGAAACGTGAATCCCATCGGACGAAGATCTCGCGCGCACGCGCCACCTTTTGCACCGCAAATGCCCGTTCCGCCATCATTTTCGCCATCTGCGCCGCTTGCCGCGCGGAAGGAGCCCCACTAGGCTCGAATGCGAATCCGGTGCTTGAGGGGGACCAGCGCAATGGCGGGCATTTTCATGCGAAAGCCTGTTTCGCATGTCGTGAGCGAGTTTTCCTCCGGCGAGCTCCGCCGCACCCTCGGCCCCTTCAACCTCGTCACCCTCGGCATCGGCTGCATCATCGGCGCCGGCATCTTCGTGCTCACCGGCCACGCCGCGGCCACCATGGCGGGCCCGAGCGTCATCTACGCCTTCGTGATCTCCGGCCTCGCCTGCGCCTTCGCCGGCCTCTGCTATGCCGAGCTGGCCTCGACCATGCCGGTCTCCGGCTCCGCCTACACCTATTCCTACGTCACGCTGGGCGAGGTTTTCGCCTGGACCATGGGCTGGCTCCTGCTGCTGGAATACGGCATCTCGGCCTCGACCGTCGCCGCCGGCTGGACGGGATACGTCGTAAGCCTGGCCAAGGATTTCGGCATCCATATCGGCGATGCCGTCTCGCATTCGACCATGCAGTACATCGTGCCCAACGCGAACAACCCGGCGGCGCATGGCGCGCTGCAGGTCACCGGCGCGGTCAACATCGTCGGCGCCATCGGCATCCTGGCCGTGACCGCGCTGCTCGTCATCGGCATCCGCGAATCCGCGCGCATCAACAATGTCATCGTGGTGATCAAGGTGACGGTGCTGCTCGCCTTCATCCTGATCGGCATCCAGTATTTCGATCCCGCCAACTGGCATCCCTTCATCCCGAAGAACGAGGGCAGCTTCCACTACGGCTGGGCCGGCATCCTGCGCGCCGCGTCCTATGTCTTCTTCGCCTATGTCGGCTTCGAGGCGGTCTCGACCGCGGCCGGCGAGGCGAAGAACCCGCAGCGCGACCTGCCCGTGGGCATCCTGGGCTCGCTGGTGATCTGCACCATCATCTACATGGCGGTCGCCGCCGTGCTGACCGGCGTGGTGCCGTTTCGCACCCTCAATGTCCCCGATCCCATCGCGGTGGCGGTGGACAAGATGAACCCGTCCTGGGCGATCGTTTCCTGGCCGCTGACGGAGAACCACCAGCTCAACCTCTTCTCCTTCATCATCAAGGTCGGCGCCTTCACCGGCCTCAGCTCGGTGATGCTGGTGCTGTGCTACGCGCAGACCCGCGTCTTCTACCAGATGGCGAAGGACGGCCTCCTGATGCGGCTGTTCGGCCACGTCAATCCCCGCTTCAAGACGCCGGCGGCCGGCACCGTCCTGCTCGGCGGCGTGATCGCGGTGGCGGCCGCCGTGCTGCCGCTGGACGTGATGGGCAATCTGGTCAGCCTCGGCACCGCGCTCGCCTTCGCCATCGTCTGCGCCACGGTGATCTATCTGCGCCGGGCCGAGCCCGACATCCCGCGCCCCTTCAAGGTGCCGTTCTATCCCTGGACGCCGATCCTGGGCGTTTTCTTCTGCATCGTGTTCATGATGGGCCCGATCCTGCTCGACATCACCGGCGCGGCGATGGGCAAGGACCTGATCGGCGGGTTGTTCGGCCTGCTGAGCCCCTTGCCGCCGGGAGCGCCGCAGCCGAGCTACGATGCGCCGCACGATCCGATCGCGCTCTATATCCTGGTCGGCTACGCCGTCATCGGGGCGCTGCTCTACATTTTCTACGGCTATCGGCATTCCTTGTTGCGCCACGGCGGCGGCGCCACCGGCCATGAGCCGCCGCCCCTCGAACCCCCGCTGGATTCGCGGGTGGTGAAGTAGCAACCCCTGTCATCCCCGGCGAGCCGCGCGCAGCAACAAAACGTTGTCATGGCCCGCGAATGCGGGCCACCCAGTTGGGTTCTGTGCGGTGTTGCGAGTGTCGGGCGGTTGCCTCGCACGATTTGTGCGACTTGATCCGGGATCACCTGGGTCCGCCGCATTCGCGGCGGATGACATTTTTTTGATTTCGCGCGAAGCGTGGTGAAATTCACGCGGAGAAGCGATACGCCTCCGCGGCTCCGCGTGCACGAAATCTCTCTATCCTTCCGCGACGACCGCCGCCGCCGCTTCCGCGCCGCGTGCTTTCGGCGGCCCGCCGATCGCGCCCGCCGTCGCCGCCAGGTCGTTCAGATCGTCCCGCAGCGTCTGCATCAGGAAGGGCAACGCCTCCAGATGCGCCGCCGGATCGATCGCCGCGCGCTCGATCCGCGCCGCCGCCGCATCGACGCTGGCCGCCAGTTCGGCGCCCGAACCCGCCGGCGTGCCCTCGGCCAGCAGATGATGAATCGCCCCCAGCCGCGCCCGCGCATCGCGCAGGAACGGCCTGAGCGCGTCCATAACGCCATCCGGCAAGGGCGCGCCGCTGAGCGCGCGGGCGATGAATACGATGGTCCCATGGGTGCGTGACAGCGCCCCGGTGAACTGGTTGGGCTGCGTCTCGGCCAGGTCGCGCCCAGAATCTTGACCACCGCGCTTCGCCTTGATCTGCCGCGCCGCGATGACCAGCTCGCGCATGTCGCGCCGCGTCCGGGCGTTCAGCCGCTTGAACTTGTCCAAAGCCTCCGCATCCTCCGGCCGCATGCCGAGCGCCAGCAGATTGGCCAGCGGCATCATCAGCGCCGCCGCATTCCGGCGCAGGTTCTTCATCGCGTTCGACGGCAGCACGACATAGGATACGAACAGCGCCACCAGCGTCCCCATGCCGACATCCAGCACGCGCAAGCCCGCGACACCGAGCCCGAAGACGCCCGTCTTGCCGCTTGCGGTCGCCGACAGCACGATCATCGCCGCCATCGGCGCGGCGCGGAACGCCGGATTGTCCGCCGACAGGAACGCCATCGGCGCCATGGCGATGAACAGCAGCGCCCATTGCGGCAAGCCGAAGCCGTGCAGGAACGACGCGCCAAGCCCGACGGCGGCGCCGGCCAGGGTGCCGATCAGCCGATCCGTCGCCGACCCGCCCGCGCCCCGGGCGCCGCCGCGCGCGACGATGACGGCGGACATCACTGGCCAATAGGTCTCCGGCACGTGCTGCAGCGTGGCGATGAGATAGGCGAGCACCGCCGATATCCCGACCCGACCTCCGATGAGCAGGCCGTCCTGGTGCTGCTGGAACAGCGCGCGCGCCCAATGGGCGACGGCGAGGAAGCGGGTTTTCATGCCGCAGTATCGCGCGCCGTTCCCGTTTCGTCCATACGCGATGGCAAGGCATTTCGTTCGACGTCAGAGACAAACCTGGCGCCAGCCGCGCTTGCCTTCCACCCAGCCGCAGGTCTCGCGGATCCAGGCGTCGGGATCCGTCCGCAGGACGTGCACGACCCAGGCGTCGACGCCGATCATGAACAAGAGAAATATTCCGGCGGCGATGCGACCGCGCGGGCTGACGCGATGGCGGGCCAATACGATGACCAGCGCGGCCAAAGTGAAGGCGCTGCAAAGCGAGACGACGAACATCGGTGCCTCTCCTCTCCTCCCCCGCTGTTGCGGGGGAGGGGGACCGCGAAGCGGTGGAGGGGGCACGACGGGGCGGCCCCCTCCGCCTCGCTTCGCTCGGCACCTCCCCCGCAACAGCGGGGGAGGAAAACAGCTTATCCAACACCCCGCGCACCGGCCGTAGGATGGTCGCATGAAATCGAGCCGTACTCATCAATGCCCGCAAATCCGGGCACGAAGCTTGGTCGCGTGTGCGAGCGCAAGCGGCCGTGCTCGCGCATCCGCACGCCCCGCTGCGTGGATAAGTCCCTCCCGCCGCCATGATTTGGAAAGGTTGGCGGCGGGTGAGCTGCGCAAAACCTCGAAAACAATTATATTGCCGAAAGTGCGCCAACCCTTTGGAGCGCCAGCGACAATCGCGCTACGCCGGCATCTCTCCGATATAGGCCGAGCTCGGCCGGAGCAGCCGCCCGCGCCGCTGCTGCTCGCGGGCATGCGCCGTCCAGCCGGCCGCCCGCGCCGCCGCGAAGATCGGCGTGAACGCCTGCCGCGGAATCTGCAAGGCATCGAGCAGGATCGCGGTGAAGAACTCGACATTGGTGTCGAGCGGATGATCCGGCTTCTTCCGCCGGAGCGCCTCGCGCGCATAGGCCTCCACTTCGGCCGCGAAGGGCAGGTCGACGGCATTGTTCGCCAGCTTCGCCATCGCCGTCTTCAGCACATCGGCGCGCGGGTCGCGCACCTTGTAGACGCGATGGCCGAAACCCATCAGCCGCTCGCCATGCGCCAGCGCGCCGTCGATCCACGGCTTGATCCGCTCGCGCGTGCCGATGGCATCGAGCATCTCCAGCACCGGCTCCGGCGCGCCGCCGTGCAACGGGCCGGTCAGCGCGCAATAGCCGCCGGTGACCGCGCAGAAGAGATCGGCCCGCGTCGAGGCGATCACCCGCGCGGTGAAGGTCGAGGCGTTCATGCCGTGATCGCTGACGGTGACGAAATAGGCGTCGAGCGCCGCCGCCTCCGCCGCGCTGGGCGCGCGGCCGTGCAGCATCGACAGCGTGTCCGCCGCATGGCTCAGCGTGGCGTTGGGGATGAAAGGCTGCTTGCCTTTGCTTCGCTGCACCAGCGCGCCGATGATGACGGGCAGGGCGCCGACGATGGTCGCGTCCGGCGTCAGCCCGTGCTCGGCCCGCAGCGTCGCGATCGCGGCCCGCATGCCGTCGACGATGGAAAGCCCTTCGCTCGCGGCGAGAAACTGCCCGACATGGCCGAACGCCCGCACCCGCGCCTCGCCCAGGGCCGCGCGGACCTCCGCCTCGCTGATCGGCGTGGCCGTCGCCGCGGTCCACAGCCGCGCCGTGACGCCCTCGAAGCTCGATTTGGCCGCGAGGTCCGCGACCCGCTCGCCGGCGATGATCAGCTCGCCCTTCTGTCCGTCGACATGGCTGAGCGCGGTCTCCGCCGCCGCCACGCCGTCCAGCCCGATGGGAGATTTGCTGCTTTGCAGGGTCATGGCCGTCGGTCCCGTGTTCTGTTGCGTTGCACAAAAGATCGGCCGCCTGGACGTATTGATCAATCTTGATTAGCATGATCAACATGAATAATTCCGAGGACGCCCTCTACCTCTCTGCCCGCGACGCCGCCACCGAGCTCGCCGTCTCGCCGGCCACGCTCTACGCCTATGTCTCCCGCGGCCTGATCCGCTCCGAGCCCGGCGAGACCCCGCGCAGCCGCCGCTACCGGGCCGAGGACGTCCGCGGCCTCAAGAACCGCCGTGCGCCCCTGGTCGAGACCCAGGGCCTCAAATCCGCCGACCTGCCGGTGATGGACAGCGCCGTCTCGACCATCACGGCGGAGGGCCCGATCTATCGCGGCGTGCGCGCCACCGCGCTGGCGGAGAGCGCGACCTTCGAGCAATGCGCCACGCTGCTGTGGGATTCCAAATCCGCCGACCCCTTCGCGAAAGCGAACCTGCCGGTGGTCTCGCCCGCGATGCGCGCCATCCTGGCGGCGACGCGCGGCGCGCCGCCGATCGACCGCGCCGTCGCGGTGCTGTCCCAGGCCGCCGAAGCCGATCCGCGCGCCTACAATTCGGTCGCCGAGGGCCGCGCCGCCACCGGCGCCCGTATCCTGCGCCTCGCCGTCGCCGCGATGATCGAGGCCGAGCCCTCCGCCGAGCCGCTGCACAAGCAGATCGCCCGCGCCTGGGCGCCCAAGCACAAACATGCGGAGGATTTGATCCGCCGCGCTCTGGTCCTGCTGGCCGACCACGAGCTCAACGCCTCGACCTTCACCGTGCGCTGCGCCGCCTCGACCGGCGTCAGCCTTTACGATGCGATCATCGCCGGCCTCGTCGCGCTGAAGGGTCCGCGCCATGGCGGCGTCGGGCCGCTCGCGGCCAAGCTGCTCGATACACTCCTGGAGGGCGACATCGCCGCCGTCGTGCGCGAGCGCGTCGCGCTGGGCGAGCGCTTCCCCGGGTTCGGCCACATGGTCTATCAGGGCGGCGATCCGCGCGCCGTGTCGCTGCTCGGCGCGCTGATTAAGACCGGCATCGACAAGCGCCTCGCGGTCGAGATCCCCGAGCGCATCAAGGAAGCGACCGGCGCCTTCGCCAATTGCGACTACGCCCTCGCCGTGATGCGCCGCGCCCTCGACATGCCCGCCGGCAGCGAGACCACGCTGTTCGCGATGGCCCGCCTCGCCGGCTGGGTCGCGCATGCGAGCGAACAGCTCGAAACCCGCAAGCTCATCCGCCCGCGCGCCCGCTACACCGGTCCCGCGCCGACGCCGTTGCGCAAGCGCTGACTTAAGCGTTGTGCTCGGGATGCGCCGGCTCGGAGCCGTTGCCGTGCCAGGCGTGCTCGGCCTCGTCTTGCGCGTCCTTGGCGGCGGCCTGCGCCGTGTCGGCGGCGTGTTCGCCCGCTTCTGTCGCGGCCTGGGCGCCGTTGCGCATGCTCTGGCCGACGCTCTCGATGCCGTCGGCAAGGAAGTGCCGCGCCGTCTCGTGCAGGCGCAGCGACCGGCTGTACATGTCGCGGCTGACTTCGGTGAACCACTTCTCCTGCGCCGCCGCCAGGCTGGCGAGATCGGTGCGGTTGGCGCAATGCGCCAGCACTTCGCCGTTGAGGCTGTGCAGGCGGTTGAGCATGTCCATGGTCTCGCCGCGCATCGCGCTCATGCTCTTCTCGAAATACACGCGGGACTGGTTCATGGCTTCGTTCCAGGGCGCGAACATGGCCATCGTGTTGCGTTCCATGTCACGAACGGTGTTTCTGGCGTCCATTGCGGATCTCCTTCGCTTGGTGGGCGTGCCGCACAGGGTGCGCGAAAGCCGCTTCGACACGCATTGGAATAATTGCTGCGCCGCAATATCGTTCCGAGGCGCTCTTGCGAAATTGGCGTGACGAACTTGCTACGAAGTCGTGACGCTCAGGCGATCAGCCGGTAGACGCCGGTCTCGCGGATCTCGCGGTCTTCCAGGTCGCGCGTCGTCTGCACGCGATAGGTCGCGAGCTTCTCGACGCCGCCCTTCGGGAAATAGCTGCGCCCCGGATCGCCCAGCAGCACGCTGGCGCCATGTACCGCGCGGTCGGTCAGCCACGCCAACAGCTGTTCCGCCAGCGGCCGCTCATAGCACATGTCGCCGACCAGGATGACGCGCCAATTGCCGTCCGATCCGATCAGGTCGCTGGTCGTCGCGCCCAGGATCGCGCTGTTGGCGATGGCGTTGAGCTTGATCGCGGCATAGGCGAAGGGATCGACGTCCGCGGCCATGATGCGCTCCGCGCCCGCCATCGCCGCGGCGATGGCGACGAGCCCCGACCCCGACCCGAAATCCAATATGTCCTTGCCGCGCACCTCGGCCGGATGATCGAGCACATAGCGCGCCAGCGCCTGGCCGCCCGCCCAGGCGAACGCCCAATAGGGCGGCGGCACGCCCTGCGCCTGAAGCTCCTCCTCGGTCAGCCGCCACAGCGGCACGACCTCGGTCGCCAGGTGCAGCACGATCTCGGGCACCAGCGGCGGCGCGGCCAAGGCGGTGTTGGCGCGGATGAAGTCTTTGGGATCGGTCACGCCCGTTCTTATCGCGTTTGGGCCAAGGATCAAATCGCCGGCGGTTCGGACAGGAACCAGCCGCCGAACACGGTGCGCGGCCCGCCCGCCGTCACCGGCGTGACGCGATGCATCAGCGTCTTGTCGATGGCGAAGATGAGCGCGCCGAAGGGCTGCACATGCGCGTGCGCGAAGAACGCGGCTTCGGCGCCGCGCCGCTTCATCTCGAAGCGCCCGCCTTCGTAAGGCTCGGTTCCGAGATTGACCGTCACCGCCAGCATCCGCGCGTGTCCCGGCACCAGGTCGTTGTGCCAATCAAGATGCTGGCCGCCGCCGGCCTCGAAACGCGCGGTCGCGCCGCCCACCGCGGCCAGCGGCGCCGTCGCGGTGACGGTCTCGACCCAGCGCCGCAACGCCGGCCGTCCCAGCAGCCAGCACAGCAGCGGGCCGGTGCGCGGCGGGTCTTCGCGCAGCCGGTTTCCGGGAACATGGATGTCGTCGGGCACGAACGCTGCCGGCCAATGCCTGCGTGAGCACCGCCCGGACATCGGGCGCGAACAGGTCCGGCAGTTCGAGCACGCGATGCTCGGCGAAGTGCGCGGCGGTCCGCGCATCGGCCGCGGCGTCGCCTCCGACGCCGGTCCCGTGTCCCGTCATGGGAAGATGCACGTCAGGCCGCCAGCACGGCGGGCGCGTCCGGCTTGCTGGTCGCCATCTTCAGCACCGCGAGATAACCCGGCTGGATTTCCATCTTCGGCCCCAGGCCCTTGGCCAGCAGCAGCGCATGCAGCCTGGGCAGGTTGTAGCAGGGCACGTAGAACAGGAGGTGATGGTCGACGTGGTAGTTCACCCAATAGGGTGCCACCAGCGCCCGCACGAACCAGTTGGCATAGGTGGTGCGCGCATTGCGGAACGCGTCGTTGTTGTCGGGCACCACCGCGTGCTCGGCGATATTGCGCACCCGGGTGATCGCCATCTGCCAGGTGAGATTGGGCAGCACCCAGAACATCAGGAAATAATGCGGCTTGCCGAACGCCGTCATCAGCGCCAGGAGGACGAGCTGCACGAGATATTGCCGCCCGATCCGGTCCCAGAAGAATTTCGCGCGCACCGCGAAGGGCTGCCCCGGCGCGCCCAGCGAGCGCAGGAACTGCGACTTGCGCTGCTTGTAGCCGGTCTGCCCGGTGAGGTCGCGGATCATCTTGCGGCGAAAGCTGTCGCGGGTGATCGGGAATTTCGCCGACAGGCCGAGATCGGGATCGTCCGCCTGCTGCGTGCGGCGGTGGTGCACGAGGTGATAGTGCCGATAGCCGATCATGTCGGCCATGGTCGGATAGGCGCACAGCCACTGCCCGGCCCATTCGTTCAGCCGGCGCGTCTTCATCAGCACGCCATGCGCCGCGTCGTGCATCAGGATGGCGAGACCGAGCTGGCGGCTGCCGATCACGATCACCGCGGCGAGGAAGGTCAGCGGATTGGGCCACAGGGCATAGACCGCCATCGCCGCGCCGATCACCGCCCAGGCATGGATCACGCACAGCATGCCGGTGAGGTCGGAGCGCGCGCGGACGCTCTCCATTTCCGCGGGCGTGAACACGGTGGTCGGATCGAAGCGCTGCACGTTCATGAGGGAATTATACGCTCACCAAATCCAGCTCGAAAGCACAAAGGCCGCCGCGATGAGTGCCCCTGCGTCACGATTGGCGCGGAACAAGGTCAGGCAGCGCGCCGGATCCTCGATCTTCAGCGTGTGGACCTGCCAGAGGAAATGCCCGCCGGCGGCGAACATGACGATGGCGAAGGGCCAGCCGGCATGTTCCGCGAACCCCGCCGCCAGGATCAGCGCGAAGGACGCCGCGTAGAATCCCAGCACCCAGTCGCGCGCCCGGGCGCCGAACAGGATCGCGGTCGATTTCACGCCGATCAGCGCGTCGTCCTCCTTGTCCTGGAGCGCGTAGATCGTGTCGTAGCCCAGCGTCCAGAAGAACAGCCCCGCATAGAGCATCGCATCGGCCGCATCGACGGTCCCGGTCTGCGCCGCGAAGCCGACGAGCGCCCCCCAGTTGAAGGTCAGCCCCAGCCAGGCCTGCGGCCACCAGGTGATCCTTTTCATGAACGGATAGGCGGCGACCAGCAGCAGCGATGCCGCGCCGATCTCGATGGCGGAGAGATTGAGCTGGACGAGCACGGCGAGTCCCACGGCCAATTGCGCCGCCAGGAACAGCCAGGCCTGGCGCACCGTCACCGCGCCGGAGGGGATGGGCCGCGCCCGCGTCCGCGCCACCTTCGCGTCGATATCGCGGTCGACGATGTCGTTATAGGTGCAGCCCGCCCCGCGCATCACCAGCGCGCCGATGCCGAACAGCACGAGCAGGTAGACGTCGTGCCATGCCGCGAAGGGCCGCTCGCTCGCGATGGCGCCCAGCGCCAGCCCGAACACGCAGGGCCAATAGAGCAGCCAGGTCCCGATCGGCCGGTCCAGCCGCATCAGCCGCAGATAGGGCCGCAGGCCCGGCGGCATGCCATCGACCCAGCTTGAGGGGATCGCGTCGGCGGGTTTGGCGGCATCGACCGTCATGGTGCGTATCGTTTCCACAGAGCCGCCACGGCATTTCGATCCTTTGGCGTCAGCTCGCCGATCCGTCTTGCAATCAGCGAGTCGCTCACGGTTGCCAGGCGCGCGAGACGAATGACGCAATCTTCGGGAAGGCCGACGTTTTCACGATCGGAGATCTGCACGTCGTCACGCCTGACTCCGGACTTGGCGGTTGTTATCATCGCGATCCAGTAGACGCCTTGCTCGGCACGAAGTCTGTCGGAAGAGACGATCAGGGCCGGCCTGCGTTTCGAATCCGTGCCCTCGATGAAAGGAAAGGCCACCGCGACGACGTCCCAGCGCTTATAGGTCACGGAACGCGGCTTCGTCTTCGGCGCTGTTCCATTCTTGGAATGCATCTTCGGAGAGTTTCAGAAACGCATGGTCGACCGCGTCGACCCGCCTCAGCGTGACCCTTCCCTTTTCCACTTCGAAAAGAACCCGATCGCCTTCCTTCAACCGCAGGACTTTGCGCACCTCGACCGGAATCGTAGCCTGTCCCTTGGACGTCAGACGCGTCATCAGCGGCTTGTTCATGGTCCATCCGTGTAATACGTATTACGTAATACCAGTTGCGCAGCGTGCGGTCGAGGCTTCTTGGCACCAGAACTCACCTATCCCGGCGGCAAGCTGCGTCTCTTTGTCGAGGCGCCGCTGGGGCAGGGCGCGCGGGTCGTTCCCGACGATGCGCAGGTGCATTACCTGCTGCACGTCATGCGGGCGAAGGCCGGCGATCGCGCCCTGCTGTTCAACGGCGCCGGCGGCGAATGGCTGGCGCGCATCGCGGAGGTCTCCAAACGGTCCTGCGTGCTGGAATGCGAACGCCGCGTCGAACCGCAAACGGAAGTCCCCGACCTCTGGCTTTGCTTCGCGCCGATCAAGAAGACGCCGGCCGATTATGTGGTCCAGAAGGCGACCGAATTGGGCGTCCGCGTCCTCCAGCCGGTCTATACCCGCCGCACCATCGTCACCCGGGTCAATCTCGACCGCATGCGCGCCAACGCCGTCGAGGCCGCCGAGCAGTCCGGCCGGCTCAGCGTGCCCGAGACGCGCGAGCCGCTCGCTTTCGACAAGCTGCTGGCGGCGTGGCCGAAGGACCGTCGCCTGATCTTCTGCGATGAGGGCGGTGCGCCGTCGATGGCCGATGCCTTGCGCGCTCTGGCGGACGGCCCGGCCGCGATCTTCACCGGCCCCGAAGGCGGCTTCGATCCCGCCGAGCGCGAAGCCTTGCGCGCGCTGTCCTTCGTGACGCCGGTCTCGCTGGGCCCCCGCATCCTGCGCGCCGACACGGCGGCGCTGGCGGCGCTGTCGATATGGCAGGCGGTGAAAGGCGATTGGCACGAAGCCTGATCGTCTTGCGCCGCAATCGAAACTGTCATGCCCGCGCCGGCGGGCATCCAGTGACTGGGCGGTCCGCCAAGACCGGAGTCCCGCCTGCGCGGGAATGACATCTGGAATTTGTTCAGGAACTGCGAAGTCCTCTACCGCTCCAGCTTCTCCAGATCCGCCCCATACACCGCCGCGTTCTTCTTCATGTAAACGTCTCGCTCCTCGACCGCCTCGCCGCGCAACCCCGCGCCCAGCATGTCGAGGAAGCTGTGCCAGCCCATCGCGTTCTGTGTCTCGAAGCGGTCCAGGATCGGCAAATGGTCCAGCGTCAGCAGAACCTCCTTTCCGCGCGTCTCCAGCGCGAACGACAGATACGATTCCGGGTAGGCCGACACCGCATCCGGTCCGTCCTCCGCCCCGAACACGTTCCAGGTGTAGCTGAGCCGGCGCGGCGGCGCCCATTGCGTCACCGTCCCGCGGATATGTCCGCCCATCAGCCGCACCGCGCCGCCGACCCGCGGTTCGATCGTGCTGTCCGCGTCGAACCATTGCGGCAGGTGCTTGGTGTCGGTCAGGAAAGCCCACACCTTCTCGATCGGCCCCGGCAGGAAACGCTCGAACCGCACGGCGGCAACGCGCGCCGCACGGGCCTTCTCTTCCTCGCCAAGCTCCGTCGCATGGCGGGCGCGATAGGCGGCGGCGATCTCGGCCTCGTTCTGATCGGCATAGGGGACGAATTCTTCGTCCACGCCGCGCGGGAAGATGTCGAGGAACGCCTCCCAGCCGCCCATGAACGGCACCATCTCGCGCATCCGGCATCCGGGCGGGAAGCTGTGCGTCAGCCGCAGCCGGCAGCCGTCGCCGTCCGGCGACAGTTCCCAGCGCGCCGAGGATTGCGGCATGCCGTAATCCTCGAGCCAGGAATATTCGAGCAGCCGCAGCGGCTCCAGCGCGGTGATCGCGCCCGTCACCACCACTGCGGGCCCGCGGAAATAGATGAGATATTTTCCGCCGACGCGAAGCTCGACCTCCACCTCGCCCAGCCATTTCTTCAGGACGGCCGCGTCGGTCAGCGCCGCCCAGACTTTCGCCACCGGCCGGTCGATCCGCCGCTCGAATGTCAGGGCGTGACTCCCGTCGCTCCGCCGTGTCAGTATCCCGTCGAGCTTCATGTCTTTCGCAGCTCCGCTTCGAGTGCATCGAGCTTGTCGGTCCAGAATTTCCGAAGGCCGGCGATCCAGTTCGCGACCTCGCCGATCCCTTCCGGATCGAGTTCGTAAAAACGTTTTTGTTTTTCGGGGCGCACGCGCACCAGTTTGGCGTCCCGCAGCGTCTTCAGATGCTGCGAAATCGCCGGCGCGCTGACCTCGAACCGCCGGGCGATGTCCCCGGACGACAGGGCGCCTCCCGCCAGCATTTCCAAAATACGCTGACGCGTCGGATCGGCGAGGGCGGCGAGAGATTCCATGTTCAAAAGATGTAGTATATACTTAATTAAGTCAATACGAAAATAAGTACCGCATGACATGCCCGGCCGATTTGGGCGGGACCTATTGGGCGGCGACGCTGGTCTTGGCTGCTGGCGCCGTGTGGGCTAGCCGCCTGGCGATGCCGGCGAGGAAGGTCTGGTTGCGGCTCTTGAGATCGGCCATGAACTTGGCCGGATCGCGCACGAACGGGTCGTCGGCACTGGTGGTCAGGCCGACCGCGGCCGCGACCTCTTTCACGAAGATCACGCAGTTATGGGTGTCGAGATCGTAGGAAGGCTGCTTGTCGTTGCGCCAGCGTTCGACCACCGCCAGCACCGCCGCATACTGCGCGTCGGTCAACGGAAACGAGAAGTAGGGCCGGTCCTTGGCGATATAGTCGTCGTCGACGGCCACGACCGCGCCGTCGACCCGGCCGAACAGGATGGACGGCCCCACCACCGGCGGCGTGAAGCCGAAATTCGCCTTAACCGCCGCGCCGCCCGCGTCGGGCGTGCCGACCAGCGTGACATAGGCATGCGGAAACTCGACCCAGAGGCCTTTGCCGCCGAGCTGATGCGCATAGAAGGAGATGGTGACAGCGGCATCCGCCGGCGCGACGGTCAATCCAAGGGCCAGAGCAGCCAGCAGCAGTCGTCGAAAGCGCACGTTTCCCTCCCTCGCGCCGCTACGAAAAACGCCGCAAAAGAAGGAACGGCGCAAGACGGCCATGCGAATTTCCGGTGACGCTGAAGCGGCCCTCAAGGCATTCGCTTGCACTTGTGTAAAGGGCTATCTAGATAGCGAATCGCTGAACGGCCAATTCAATATTCACGTGACGATGTGGGGACTTTGCATCCCCGCGCAGGGGAACGAGGCGCATGTCCATTCCACAGTCAGCCGGCGGCCCGATCGAGTCGCGCGACGATCTCGTCCGCCATCTGTCCGACGGCTGCAAGCCGCGTTCGGAATGGCGCATCGGCACCGAGCACGAGAAATTCGTCTACGACCTGAAGACCCACAAGCCGCTCGCCTACGACACCTCGCCCGGCATCCGCCAGCTCCTCGATGGCATGAAGCGTTTCGGCTGGGAGCCGGTCCTGGAAGAGGGCAACATCATCGGGCTGACGCAGAACCAGGCTTCGCTCAGCCTGGAGCCTGGCGGCCAGTTCGAGCTTTCCGGCGCGCCGCTCCGGACCGTGCACGAGACCTGCGCCGAGACCAACCTGCATCTCGAACAGACGCGCGAAGTCGCGGGCGAGATCGGCGCTGGCGTCATCGGCCTCGGCTTCGCGCCGACCTGGTCGATGGACGAGACCCACATGATGCCCAAGGGCCGCTATCAGATCATGCGGCGCTACATGCCGAAGGTCGGCGGCTACGGCCTCGAGATGATGTTCCGCACCTGTACCGTGCAGGTGAATCTCGACTTCTCCTCCGAAGCCGACATGGTCAAGAAATTCCGCGTCGGCCTCGCGCTCCAGCCCGTCGCGAGCGCGCTCCTGGCGAACTCGCCGTTCCGCGAAGGCAAGCCCAACGGGTTTCTGTCGTATCGCAGCCAGGTCTGGACCGACGTCGACAACGCCCGCGCCGGCATGCTGCCCTGGGTATTCGAGAGCGGCATGTCGTTCGAGCGCTATGTCGACTACGCGCTCGACGTCCCGATGTACTTCGTCTACCGCGACGGCAAATATATCGACGTCGCCGGCAAGAGCTTCCGCGACTTCCTTAGCCACACGATTCCCGAGGTGAAGGACATCCAGCCGATGATGTCGGACTGGGCCGATCACCTGACGACGATCTTCCCCGAAGTCCGCCTCAAGAAATTCCTCGAGATGCGCGGCGCCGACGGCGGCCAGTGGCGGCGCATCTGCGGCATGCCGGCGCTGTGGGTCGGGATCTACTACGATCAGGTCGCGCTCGACGCCGCCTGGGATCTCGTCAAGGACTGGACGGCCGAAGAGCGCCAGGCGATGCGCGATGCCGTCCCCAAACAGGCCTTCAAGACGCCGTTCCGCAACACCACCGTGCACGCCATCGCGCACCGCATGCTGGAGATTTCGTCGGCGGGCCTGCGCCGCCGTGCCGAACTCGACAGCGGCGGCATGAGCGAGGACGGGTTCCTCAACCCGCTGCGCGAGCTCGTCTCGCGCGGCCACACCCGCGCCGAGGAATTGCTGAAGAACTACTACGGCGCCTGGGGCCGCGACCTGACCCCGCTGTTCAAAGAATACAATTTCCTCTGAGCGGCTACTTCTTGGACCAGGAGCCGTCGAGCGGCTTGAAGTACTGCCCCGCCGGCACTTTGCCCAGAAGCTGCGCGCCGGTCGCCTGCGCCGCCGCCTCCGGCGTCACGCCCGACTTGGCCGCGGTATTGGCATAGACGGCGCGGCGCGCCGCGTTGATCTCCGACACCGCCGCGGTGGTCGCCGCGTCGGCGCTGCCGTTGACGAAGCCGAGATAGCCGTCGGCCTGCTCGCCCACCGTGCCGGCCGCCTTGGCGGCATCGACGGTCGCCTTGTCGCTCGCGAGATCGGCCAGCGCGGGAACCGCTCCCAGGACGGAAGCCGCCGGCACCGCCGCCAGCGCCAGCACGAAACCCAGCGCCGCCGCGCGGCTCTTGCTCTTCAGCGTATCGAACATCGCGTTCATGGGAGAGGGTCCTTCGGATCAGAAGAGGTCGGGGTTTTGCTGGATGGCGGTCTGGACTTCCTTGTCCAGCCGCACGCGCACATCGGCGTCCAGCTTGGCGTAGATGTTGATCGGCGCGACTTCGACCTTGATGGTCGGGGTGCACGCGCAAAGGACTGCCGCGAGCGGCACGCCCAGCAGGACGGCGCGGATCGGATCGGTCATTTAAGGCCTCCTGGCTGCGCCGGTGCGGACGGCGTTCCGCCGCCCGGCCAAGCAGTCCTATAGGATCGGAGGAGTTCGTCAAAATTAAGGGAGGTATCGAGCGTCAGGTCGACCGCCGTTCCGCTCGGCAGGTCGATGGGCTTGGCGAAGGCATTGCCGTTGATCAGGTCGAAAAGGCCGATATGCGCCTCCTGATGGGTCGGCGGGTCGCTCTTGCCCTTGATGTGGAACAGCACCGACAGCCGGCCATTGGCGACGCTGTTGAGTTCCGCCGTCAGCGAATCGAACGCCAGATGCTCCAGGGCCTGATAGGCGAAGTCCTGTATCGAACCGCCGCTCGCGACCGTGCCCTTGGTCCACACCGTGCGGTTCACCTCCAGCCGGCCCGCGCCGTCGGACTGCAGATGCCCCTTGGCGATGCGGAAGTTCCCGTCCGCGAGGGCGAACGGCACGGTGCCCGAGACGCGCCCGGTGAGCTTCACCTTCTCGCCGACATTGGTGGCGGTGACGAGTTCCGCCAGGTCGATGCCGTCGAGCCGCGCCGTCGTCCCGATCGCCGCCGATCCGCTGAGCGGCAGCGTGAAGGCGTCGAGCGCCAGCGTGCCGCCCGCGATCGCGGTCCGCGCCGCCTCGATCGTCACCGCGTCCGGCCCGACCGCGAAGCGCGCCGACAACGCGGTCAGCGGCAGCGTCCAGTCGACCTTCGCCGCCGTGAGCGTCTGGCCGGGCAGGCTGCGCGGCGGCAGCAGCGAGCTCAGCGCGATGGTTCCGTTCACCCCATGCGCCATGCCCAGCGGCGTGCGGAACGCGACGTCCTGGAGCGTCAGCCGTCCCTGGCTGCTCAGCCCCTTGCGCGACCAGGCGACCGTCCCTTCGAACGCCACCGCGCCGTCCGCGCGCTGCACCGGCGCAAGCAGCGGCGACAGGTCCTTGGGCTGGAGCTTGCCGTCCGCGAAGGCGAGCTTCGCCACATGGAGCTGCGCCGCGCCCGCGCCGCTTGCCAGCGAATGGGAGAAATCCGCCGTGCCGATCGCGATGCCGCCGCGCGCCTCGCGCACCATGGCCCGTCCGCGCACCACGCCATGCGTCAGGACCGCCGTTCCGGTCGCGCTCAGCGCCGCGAACCGCTTGCCGGTGCGGTCCGTCACGCGCGCCACGGCGAACGAGATCGTGCCGCTTTGCGCCTGCGATCCGCCGCGCAGCGCGACGATGCCGGATGCCCCGCCGAGCGTCGCATTGGCCGACGCGATCTCGGCCGCGGCCTCCTGCACGCGCGCCGCGGCCGACCAGCCCGCGCCATCGCGCAAGATCAAAGGCTGCGCGCCCGAGGGACACAGCCGCGCCCGCACATTCGCCGCCGCGGCGCGCCCGCCGCCCGTCACCTGCGCGACCCGCAGCGACGCGCACCGCGTGAGCGACACCCGCATGGTCTCGCCCGCCACCGCGACGTGCGCCGCCGCCTCGACCGCCGCCGCGCGCAACGGCCCATAGGAGCCCTGCAGCGACAGTTCCAGATCGGCCTGCGACCGCTCCGGCGTCCATTGGAAGCGGGAGGACTGCGCCGCGACGCGTGGCAGTCCCGGCCCGGCCAGCGTCAGCGCGACCGATCCGGTCGCGGCTTGCGGAAGGCCCGAGACGTCGAGTGCCGCGACGTCCAGCACCGCGCCGTTGCCGCCCGTGACGCGCGCCGGCCGCTGCAGCGCCACGCCGAACAGCCCGTCGCGCGCCGCGACATGCGCCTCCATCGTCAGCGACACCGTCCCGGACGCGGCGCCGATCAATGCGTTGAGCAGCGCCTTGTCCACGCCGGGCAGGCGCGCCAGCAGTGCGCGCGTCCGGTCCGCCGGCACCTGCGCCGATGCCTGCATCACGACATCCGTCTGCCCGGAGAGCTTGCCGTCCGCGCCGGCCGCTGCCGTCGGCGCCTTGAGCGACAGCCGCAGCATTCCGTCCGTGGCCGCAAGCTCGGCCGTCCGGATGGCGGCCTGCGAGACGGCGATCTCCGCCGACGTCGCTGCCACCGTCACGCCGTTGCCGCTCGTCCAATGCAGGCCGACGAGGGTCGCGCCGCCGCGCAGCGAGACCGCGTCGTCGTCCACCGCGAACTCGCCGCGCGCGTCATAGCCGCCGGCGCGCGCCTGCGCCGACACCGCTCCGCCGAGCCGTATTGTCCGTCCGTTCAGCCGCAGCGTCGTGGGCAGGAGACGTCCTGCCAGCGTCACCGGCCGCCCGTGCTCCAGCCGCGCATCGCCGTCGATTTCCGCCGCGCCATAGGGCGTCTCCAGCAGCACGCGCGCCGCCTCCAGCGTCACGACAAGATCGTCGCTCACGAACCGCGAATGTCCGCCGGCGCTGTTCCTCAGCCGCTCGATCCAGTCCTGGAGCTGGGGCAGGGTGATGGTTCCGTCGGCGCCCAGGCGCGCGCGGATGACCGGCCGCGTCACCACGACGGCGCTCACCCGCGGCATCGGCCCGCCCTCCAGCACCACCCGGATCGCGTCCGCCGTGATCGCCGGCGCGTCGGCGCCGCCCAGACGCAGGCGCAGCGTCGCGCCGCCGAAATCGAAGTTCCGCACCTCGACGTCGGAGACGACGCCTTGCGCCTCCAAGTACAGCCGGGCAGCCATCTGCAGCAGCGGCACGCGCGCGACCCAGACGGCGATGATCAGCGCGACGAAACCGCCGACGGCGATTGCGGCGCGGCGAAGCCATGTCATGGCCCCGTTCTAGCCTGCGCCGGTGCGCCCGGCCAGCACGCGCGTCAGATCCGCCGCGATGCGAAGATCAGCACCAGTCCGAACGCGGCGAGCACCGCGCCGCGATACGCCCATTGCATGTGGTTCGCCATGAAACCGATGGGAACCAGGCCGGTTCCCTGGCATACCCACCACACGCCGAGGAGCGCGGCGAGTATGCCGACGACGAACAAAAGCGTCCGAAAAAATCCGCGCATCGCGTCCCCACTCCCCAAAAACGTGCCGCTATTTCGGCTGCGGCACGCGCTCGGCGCCCTGGCGCCACACCATCCAGCCCGGATATTCCTGCGGCAGGGCGCTGACCTCGTCGAGCTTCTTCAGATCGTCCGCGCCGAGCGTCAGCTTGGCCGCTTCGAGATTGTCGTCGAGCTGCTCCATCGTCTTGGCGCCGATGATCACGCTCGTCACGAAGGACTTCGCCAGCACATAGGCGAGCGCCACGCGCGCCACCGACACGCCGTGCGCCTGGCCGATCTCGCGCATCGCGTCGACGCATTTCCAGGCCCTGTCCTTGTCCACCGGCGGGAAGTCGAACGCGACGCGGCGCGCGCCCTCCGGCCCGTTGCTGCCCGGCCCGAACTTGCCCGAGAGCAGGCCGCCGGCCAGCGGCGACCACACCATCAGCCCGACCTTCTGGTCCTGCATCATCGGCACGATCTCGCGTTCCAGGTCGCGCCCGGCGATCGAGTAATAGGCCTGGATGGTCTGCAGCTTCGCGAAGCCGCGATGCTCGGCGATGCCGTTGGCCTTCATCACCCGCCAGGCCTGCCAGTTGGAGCAGCCGACGTAACGCACCATGCCCTGGCGCACGAGATCGTCGAGCGCCCGCATCGTCTCCTCGACCGGCGTGACCGCGTCGGTCGCGTGGATCTGATAGAGGTCGATGTGATCGGTCTGCAGCCGTTCCAGGCTGCGCGCCACGGAATCCATGATATGGCCGCGCGAGGCGCCGATGTCGTTCGGTCCTGGCCCGACGCGGCCGTAGCACTTGGTCGCCACCACGACGTCGGAACGCTTCACGCCGATATCCTTGAGCGCCTGTCCGGTCAGCTTCTCCGAATTGCCCAGCGAATAGACGTCGGCGGTGTCGAGGAAGTTCACGCCGGCTTCGAGGCTCCTGGCGACGAGCGCGGTCGCCTCCTTCTGGCCGACATCGCCGATCGCGGCCCAGATGCCGGCATTCTTGACGTCGCCCGCGAAGGTCATGGTGCCGAGGCAGATTTCGGAGACGAACAGGCCGCTATGGCCGAGCTGGTTGTACTTCATGGTTTGACCTCGTTCTGTTGTGCATAGGTATGGAAGGCGTCGATGACATGCGCCGAATAGACCATCGTCGCGCCGGCATTGACCATGATGGCCACGCCCAGCGCGTCGGTGATCTCCTCCTTGCTGGCGCCGGCGCGGACCGCCGCCTCGGTATGCGCGTTGATGCAGCCGTCGCAGCGCAGCGTCACCGCGACGCCGAGCGCGATCAGCTCGCGTGTCTTGGCGTCCAGATGTTTCGAGGCGGCATTGGCATGGTGGAACGCGGCATAGGCCTTCACCAGGTCGGGATTGGCCGCGCCCATTTCCTTCACCGCGGCGCCGATCTGGCCCCGATAGTCTTTCCAGTCGCGGATC
This sequence comes from Rhizomicrobium sp., assembly GCA_037200985.1. Lineage (NCBI taxonomy): Bacteria > Pseudomonadati > Pseudomonadota > Alphaproteobacteria > Micropepsales > Micropepsaceae > Rhizomicrobium > Rhizomicrobium sp. The sequence continues at coordinate 1,832,951 of JBBCGJ010000001.1, read as the reverse complement.
ATGGCGTTCGTCCTAGTGCTGCTCGGGCAGGGGGATGAATTCGACGTCGTCGCCGGGGATTTTGCCGAAGACGCCGGACGTCCAGTCCTGCTTGGCGCGCCCGATCCGCTCTTTCGAGCTGGAGACGAAATTCCACCAGACATGGCGCTGGCCGTCCAAGGGCGCGCCGCCCAGCAGCATGACGCGCGCATCGCTCGCCGCCTTGATCGCGGCGCGCTCGTTCTTGTCGAAGATGATCATGTCGCCGTCGCCATGGGCGCCGCCGCCGGCCTCGATCGTCCCGCCCACCACCATGGCGCCGCGTTCCTCGTATTCGTCGGGCAGGGTGACGGTCGCGCCGGCCTTGATCTGGGCATCGACGTAGAAAATCTCCATCGGCACCCGCACCGGCGCGGTCAGGCCGTAGGCCTTGCCGGTCACGACGCGCAGCACCGCGCCTTCGCGCTCCCGCACCGGCAGGTCGGCCTTGGCGATATGCTGGAAGCTCGGCGGGTCTTCCTCGTTCGCCGTCGGCAAGCCGACCCAGCTCTGGATGCCGTGCATCCGATGTCCGGCGGCGCGCACATCGGGGCCGGTACGCTCGGAATGCGCGATGCCGCGCCCCGCCGTCATCCAGTTCACATCGCCGGGAAGGATCTCCTGATGGCTGCCCAGCGTGTCGCGATGCACCTGCGATCCGTCGAACAGATAGGTGATGGTGGCGAGACCGATATGGGGATGCGGCCGCACGTCGAGGCCTTTGCCGGGCGGGAATTCGACCGGTCCGAAATAGTCGAAGAACACGAAGGGGCCGACGGTGTGCTGTCCGATTTGCGGCAGCACCCGCGCCACGCGGAAGCCGTCGCCGAGTTCGCGTGCCTTGCCTTTGAGATCGCGCATGGGTGTGTCCTGCAGTCAGGCCGGCAGGATAGTAATCTCCGGCCACACATCGCGCCAGCGCGCCGCCTTCTCCGCATAACGGTCGGGATGAAAATTCGGCGCGCGGTTGGGGCGAATTGTCGTACTCGCGATGTCCGCGAAGCCCCTGGGGGCATAGATCTCGAAACCCGCGCCCGCCGGTCGCATGCCGACCATGGCGCAATCGCACAGGAAACGGTCGATCCCGTCCGTCGTGCGCGCCAGCGGCGGGTAGGGCGACCCGAACTTCTCCTGGTACCAGATGTGGACCCGGCCCTGATTGCGTACCTGGACGTCGACGGTGAGGTCGGCGAACAGGGCACCTGCCTTCTTTATGACCGCATCCTCCGCCTCCCAGGACGGATCGGGATCGAAATAGAAGACGTCGTAGTCCAGGATGCCATGGGTCGGCGGCCTTCCGGTGCGGACATTCCACACGGTCTGGAACAGCGCCCCCGACACCAGCCAGCAATCCGGCGCGTCGAGGGCCGCCAGCCGCGCGAGGATTTCCCGATTGAACGGATTGGCGAGGACGGCTGCGGTGAAGGTGTCCCTGTCCATGGCCGGTCAAATGCCGGTGAAGACGAGATCGAGCGCCGCAACGATGCGGTCGCGTTCGCTCGCGAGGCTGTCGATCGGATCGCGCAAGAAGCGTATCGACAGGGCAAATGGCTCGGTCGGGGACAGATGCAGTTGCCGACCTTGAATATTGAAAACGGGATTGAGGCGCGGCTGAAAGTCCAGCGCCGTCTTGACGACGAGCGGCATGACAACGCGTGTCGGCAGGCGATCGAAGAATGCGTGCTGCATTGCAATCACAAACGGCCGCTGCTCTCGACCCGCGCGCAACGGATTGCGGAAGACGTCAAACTGGCGGGTCATCTTCGAAATCGAGAAGTTCTTCGCCGAACACACCGTTGCGCTCGATATAGGCATTGTAGGATTCGAAGAATGCCTTGTTCTCTTCCTGGAAGCGCCGGATGCGTTCGGGCTCGGTCAGGCGGCGCAGCGCGTCCTCGGTCGCATTGGAAACGTTGATCCCCATCTCCTTCGCGACCTTCAGCAACTCCGCGTCGACCGACACGTTCACCGGTTTCTTCGGTCCCGGCTTGCGACCGAAGGGCTGGCGGGCAGGCGACGTTTCCGTTTCGCGGCGAAAGCGTTTCGGCGGATCCTGAAGTTGCTTGCGAGCCATGCGCACAGCCTATGCGCAGGCCCTTGCGCATTCAAGCAAGGCTGGGAATGACCGCCGTCCCCTGCGCGTCCCGCCCGATCGGTCGGGCCCAGTGCACCGCCGTCAGCGGCAGCGGCCCGAAGAGATGCGGAAAGTCCTCGCCGCGCGACGGCGCGTGCTCCCATTTCAGCGCCGGCCCCAGCGCCGCCTCGTCCACCGCGATGAGCAGGATGTCATTCACGCCCGCATAGTAGAGCCGCAGCGTCTCGGCGAGCTGCGACGCGGTCGAGAAATGGATGAACCCGTCCGCCTTGTCGTGCGCCGAACCGTCGAACCGGCTGGCGCGCTCCGCGGCGGCCCAATCCGCCGCCGTCGCGATCTTGAAGATCATCACGCGGCCTGCGCCGTCCCACCGACCGTCAGCCCGTCGAGCCTAAGGGTCGGCTGGCCGACGCCGACCGGCACGCTCTGGCCGTTCTTGCCGCAAGTGCCCACGCCCGAGTCGAGTTTCATGTCGTTGCCGACCATCTTCACCCGCGTCAGCGCCTCCGGCCCGCTGCCGATAAGCGTCGCGCCCTTGATCGGCGCGCCGAGCTTGCCGTCCTCGACCAGATAGGCCTCGGTGCAGGAGAACACGAATTTGCCGTTGGTGATGTCGACCTGCCCGCCGCCGAAATTGCGCGCATAGATGCCCTTCTTGACGCTGGCCAGGATCTCGCCCGGATCGGTCTTGCCGCCCAGCATGTAGGTGTTGGTCATGCGCGGCATGACCTGGCTGGCATAGGATTGCCGCCGCCCGTTGCCGGTGGGCGCCACGCCCATCAGCCGGGCGTTCTGCCGGTCCTGCATATAGCCTTTCAGGATGCCGTCCTCGATCAGCACGGTGCGCGAGGTCGGCGTGCCCTCGTCGTCGATCGACAGCGAGCCGCGCCGGCCCTCGATCGTGCCGTCGTCCACCACCGTCACGCCCGGCGCCGCGACGCGTTCGCCGAGCAGGCCGGCGAAGGCGCTCGTGCCCTTGCGGTTGAAGTCGCCTTCCAGTCCGTGGCCGATCGCCTCATGCAGCAGGATGCCGGGCCAGCCCGGGCCGAGCACCACGGTCATCTCGCCGGCCGGCGCCGGGATCGATTCCAGGTTGACCAGCGCCTGGCGCAGCGCCTCGTCCACCGCCGCGTGCCAGTAGTCCGCCGTCAGATAGGTCGCGTAGTCGCCGCGCCCGCCGCCGCCGAAATGCCCCGACTCCTGCCTTCCGTCCTGTTCCGCCACGACCGACACGTCGATCCGCACCAGGGGTCGGATGTCGCGATAGATCGAGCCGTCGGCCCGCACGATCTCCACCTGCTGCCACTCACCCGAGAGGTGGCAGGACACCTGCCGCACCCGGCTGTCCTTGTCGCGGGCGTAGGCATTCATGTCCTCCAGCAGCTTGACCTTGGTCTCGAAACCGGCGCTGCCGAGCGGGTCGATATCCGTATAAAGCTTGCGATTGGTGCGTGCCGGGGCCAGCGCCACCGTGCCGCCATGGCCGCGGGCGACCGCCCGGACGGTGTCGGCGGCGCGCTTGATCGCCTCCTCGGAGAGGTCGGTGGCGTGGGCATAGCCGGTGGCCTCGCCGGCCACGGCGCGCAGGCCGAAGCCCTGGGTGGTGTCGAACGAGGCCGCCTTCAGCCGCCCGTCGTCGAAGGAGAACGATTCGCTTTGGCGGAATTCCAGGAACAACTCGCCGTCATCGGCTCCCTTCAGCGCCTCGCCCACGGTGCCGAGCACCCGGTCGCGGTCCATGCCGGTGCGGGAGAAGAAGAGGTCGTCTGTCATGTCGGGCTCCAAAACGCGTGTTTTCGCTGGCTTATACATATAGGTGCTTTTGCCGGGCCTTGCCCATGGATCGGGACGCCCCGCCGCAGGCCCCTCCGGACCCACCCCGTGCCAGAAGGTCGCAATGACTTTAGGGGCTTAGCGCCTCTAAATCGCCGCCAAGAATCTGAAAGCGGGGGTTTCAGACGCCCCGCCGGCTTATTTTGTGAGGAAGGCCTCATGTCCTTGAGAAAAACCGGCATCGGCGCTGGCGTCGTCGCGGGGGCGTTGGCCTGGGCCAGTTCCGCCTTGGCTTTGCCCTACAACTACCAGCTCGGCATGCAGCCGGCCGCCTCGCCGGTGATGGAGCGGATCGAGAGCTTCCACACCCTGCTGGTCTACATCATCGTGGCGATCTGCATTTTCGTGCTGGCGCTCCTGGTCTGGATCGTCCTGCGCTACAACGCCAAGGCCAATCCGGTCCCCAGCAAGACGCACCACAACTCGCTGCTCGAAGTGGTCTGGACGATCGCGCCGGTGATCATCCTGGTGATCATCGCGGTGCCGTCCTTCAAGCTGCTCTATTTCGAGGCGGACATTCCCAAGCCCGATCTCAAGATCCGCGCCATCGGCAAGCAGTGGTATTGGACCTATCAGTACCCGGCCAGCAACCTGACCTACGACTCCAATCCCCTGAACGACGACGCCGCCAAGAAGGCCGGCGAGCCGCGCCTGCTCGGCGTCGACAACGTCCTGGTCGTCCCGGTCAACAAGGTCGTCGAGGTCGAGACCACGGGCGCCGACGTCATCCATTCCTGGGCGGTGCCGCAGTTCGGCGTGAAGATGGACGCCATCCCCGGCCGGCTGAACCACACCTGGTTCCTGGCGACGCGGACCGGTACCTTCTACGGCGAGTGCTCCGAGCTCTGCGGCCCCAACCACGACTTCATGCCGATCGAGGTCAAGGTCGTGTCGGACGCCGATTTCGCCGCCTGGCTCGCCGCCGCCAAGAAGAACACCAAGGTCTATTCTCCGATCGCCGACGCGGGTGAACCCGCGCGTCTGGCGGCGAAGTAACAAGGACAGAGTCCATGGCTGATCTCGCCCACGCTGCCGACGACCATGCCCACGGTCATCCGACCGGCTGGCGCCGCTTCGTCTATTCGACGAACCACAAGGACATCGGCACGATGTACCTGATCTTCGCGATCTGCGCGGGGATCATCGGCGGCACGCTGTCGATGTTCATGCGGGCCGAGCTGATGGAGCCGGGCCTTCAGATCTTCAAGGACCCGCACACCTTCAATGTCTTCGTGACCGGCCACGGCCTGATCATGGTGTTCTTCATGATCATGCCGGCGATGATCGGCGGCTTCGGCAACTGGCTGGTGCCGCTCATGATCGGCGCGCCCGACATGGCGTTCCCGCGCATGAACAACATCTCGTTCTGGCTGCTGCCGTTCTCCTTCGCGCTCCTGGTGCTCTCGATGTTCGTCGAAGGCGACTCGGGTGGCACCGGCGTCGGCGGCGGCTGGACGCTCTACGCCCCGCTCTCGACCTATGGCTCGCCTGGGCCGGCGATGGATCTGGCGATCTTCTCGCTGCACATCGCGGGCGCCTCCTCGATCCTCGGCGCCATCAACTTCATCACCACCATCTTCAACATGCGCGCGCCGGGCATGACCCTGCACAAGATGCCGCTGTTCGTGTGGTCGATCCTGGTGACGGTGTTCCTGCTGCTGCTGTCGCTGCCCGTCCTCGCCGGCGCGATCACCATGCTGCTCACCGACCGCCATTTCGGCACGTCGTTCTTCAATCCGGCCGGCGGCGGCGATCCGATCCTCTATCAGCATCTGTTCTGGTTCTTCGGCCACCCGGAAGTGTACATCCTGATCCTTCCCGGCTTCGGCATGATCAGCCACATCATCTCGACCTTCGCCAAGAAGCCGGTGTTCGGCTATCTCGGCATGGCTTATGCGATGGTGGCGATCGGCTTCATCGGCTTCCTGGTCTGGGCGCACCACATGTACACGGTGGGCCTCTCCGTCGACACCAAGGCCTATTTCGTCTTCGCGACCATGGTCATCGCGGTGCCGACCGGCATCAAGATATTCTCCTGGATCGCGACGATGTGGGGCGGCAGCCTCGAATTCAAGACGCCGATGCTGTGGGCGGTGGGCTTCGTGTTCCTCTTCACCGTCGGTGGCGTGACCGGCGTGGTGCTGGCCAATGCCGGCGTCGACGTCGTGCTGCAGGACACCTATTACGTCGTGGCGCATTTCCACTACGTGCTCAGTCTCGGCGCCGTGTTCACGATCTTCGCCGGCTTCTACTTCTGGTTCCCGAAGATGAGCGGCTACATGTACAACGAGACGCTCGGCAAGCTGCACTTCTGGATCACCTTCGTCGGCGTGAACATCGCCTTCTTCCCGCAGCACTTCCTGGGCCTCGCCGGCATGCCGCGCCGCTATGCGGACTATCCGGAGGCCTTCGCGGGCTGGAACTACGTCTCCTCGATCGGCGCCTTCATCGCCGGCCTGGGCGTGCTGGTGTTCCTGACCATGCTGGCCGAGGCCTTCATCAAGAAGCGTGTCGCCGGCGACAATCCGTGGGGTCCCTACGCGACCACGCTGGAATGGACGCTGCCCTCGCCGCCGCCCTTCCACCAGTTCAACGAGCTGCCGAAGATCACGTGAGAAATTCTGTGTCGAGCCTGCACGATTCATTTCCTCCCCCGCTGTTGCGGGGGAGGGGGACCGCGAAGCGGTGGAGGGGGTCCGACTGGGCGGGCCCCCTCCGCTTCGCTCGCGAAGTGCTCGCTCGGCACCTCCCCCGCAACAGCGGGGGAGGAAAGGGACACTGATGGCTCTCGTCTCCACCTACGACACCATGCGCGTCGCCACCGTCGGCGACTATTTCGCGCTGCTGAAGCCGCGGGTGATGTCGCTCGTGATCTTCACAGGGTTGGCCGGCCTGGTCGCGGCGCCGGGGCATATCGACCTGATGACCGGCTTCGTCGCGCTGCTCTGCATCGCGGTCGCGGCGGGCGCCTCGGGCGCGCTGAACATGGCCTATGACGCCGATATCGACCGCGTGATGGCGCGCACCGCGACGCGGCCGATCCCGATGGGCCGCATCGCGCCGGGCGAGGCGCTCGGCTTCGGCTGGACGCTCAGCGTCGCCGCCGTGACGCTCATGGGCCTGTTCGTGAATTTCACGGCCTGCGCCCTGCTGGCCTTCACGATCTTCGTCTATGTCGGCATCTATACGCTCTGGCTGAAGCGCCGCACGCCGCAGAACATCGTGATCGGCGGCCTCGCCGGCGCGCTGCCGCCCGCCATCGGCTGGGCCGCGGTGACCGGCGATCTGTCGCTGGCACCGGTCCTTCTCGTCGCGATCATCTTCCTGTGGACGCCGCCGCATTTCTGGGCGCTGTCGCTGTGGCGTTCCGAGGATTACGCCCGCGCCGGCGTGCCGATGATGCCCGTGGTGCGCGGCAAGACCTCGACCCGCCGCCAGATCCTCGCCTACACCGCCGTCCTGGTCCCGCTCGGCCTCCTGCCCGCCGCCATCGGCACGGCCGGCCCGGTCTATCTCGCCGCCGCCGCCGGCATCGGCGCCTGGTTCGCGGTCGAGGCCGTCGCCGTGTTCTTCGAGCGCGACGCGGTCAAGGAACCCGCCGCGCACCGGCTGTTCCGCGTTTCGCTGATCTATATGTTCGCGCTATTCGCCTCGCTGATCGTCGAGCGCCTGGCGCATATCGCGGCCTTCGCGTCATGGCTGTGACCGCGGTGGACGAGAAGGGCGACAAGGCCAGGCGCCGGCGCAACATCGCGCTGGCCCTGACGCTGGGCGCGCTGGTTGTTTTGTTCTACGTCATGACGCTGGTGCGGGTTCACCCGTAGGAGAGGGTTTCAAGATGGCCGATTCAGAGGTCAAGCACGACTACCATCTCGTCGATCCGAGTCCCTGGCCGATCGTCGGCTCGATCGCCGCCTTCACGATGCTGATCGGCGCCGTGTTCTGGATGAACGCGGACTACACCGGCTTCTTCGGCCTGCCGGTGAACGGCACGCCCTGGATCTTCGCCATCGGCCTGTTCCTGGTGCTCTTCACCATGGCGGGATGGTGGCGCGACGTGGTGGCGGAGTCGGTCTATCGCCACCAGCACACGCCCATCGTGAAGCTGAACCTGCGCTACGGCATGCTGCTGTTCATCGCCTCCGAGGTGATGTTCTTCGTCGCCTGGTTCTGGGCCTATTTCAATTCGGCGATCTTCTTCAACGACGTCTCGATCGGTTCCTGGCCGCCTTCGGGCATCGTGACGCTCGATCCCTGGCACTTTCCGCTGCTCAACACGCTGATCCTCCTGACCTCGGGCACCACGGTGACCTGGGCGCATCACGCCATCCAGCACGGCGACCGCAAGGGTTCGATCCAGGGCCTCGTCATCACCGTCCTGCTCGGCGCCTCCTTCACCTGCGTGCAGGCCTATGAATACGCCCATGCGCCCTTCACTTTCGGCTTCAACGGCGCGGCGCTGACGGCCTTCACCGATCAGGCGCATATCAACCTCGCGGCGTCGAACCTCAATCCGGTGATCAACCTGATCACCCCGGCGTCCAAGGCGCTGATCGCCGGCGGCGGCGACCTCGGCGCGATCTACGGCTCGACCTTCTTCATGGCGACGGGCTTCCACGGCCTGCATGTCATCATCGGCACGATCTTCCTGGCCGTGTGCCTGTTCCGCGCCATCGCGGGCCAGTTCACCACGACCCGGCATTTCGGGTTCGAGGCGGCCGCCTGGTACTGGCACTTCGTCGACGTGGTGTGGCTGTTCCTGTTCGCCTGCATCTATGTCTGGGGCGCCGGGCCGGTCATTGCCGGCTGATGGCATGACCGCACCCAGCACGCTGCGGGCGAGCCTGCTGGGCCGGTGTCCGCGCTGCGGCCAGGGCAAGCTGTTCGACGGCTATCTCAACATCGCGCCGGCCTGCACGGTTTGCGGCCAGGATTTCAAGGAATTCGACGTCGGCGACGGCGCGGCGGCCTTGGTCATCCTGGTGGTCGGCGCCATCGTCTGCGGCCTCGCGCTATGGACCGAGTTCACCTTCCAGCCGCCGCTCTGGGTCCATGCCGTGCTCTGGGCGCCCTTGATCGCGCTCCTGACGGTCGTCTTCCTGCGCCTCACCAAATCCGCGCTCCTCGTCCTGCAGTACCGCCACAAGGCCGGCGAGGGGCGGCTGGAAGGGTGAGCGGGCGCGCTCCGACAACCTCTCCCGCTTGCGGGAGAGGTCGAAAAATGCGTTTCCGTCCGCTTCCCGGCATCACCGTCGCCGCCGCGATCCTGCTGGCGCTGCTGATCGGGCTGGGCGTCTGGCAGCTTCAGCGGCTGCAATGGAAGCTCGCCCTGATCGAGCAGGTGAATCGCAACCTCACCGCGCCGCCGCTGCCGCTGGACCGCATCCTCGCTCTGGGCCCGAAGGCGGAATACCGCCGCGTCGCCCTCGCGGGGCGCTTCGACAATGCGAAGGAGGCCTACATCTTCGGTATCGGCGTCGAGGGCGCGCCGGTCTTCCACGTCGTCGTGCCGTTCCAGACCGATGACGGCCGCGAGCTCCTGGTGGATCGCGGCATCGTCCCGCGCGACCTGCGCGATCCCGCGACCCGCCCGCGCGGCGTCGTCGCGGGCGAGACGAAGCTCGTCGGCGTCTGGCGCGCCCCCGACACCGGCGGCGCCTTCACGCCCCAGCCCGACCTCAAATCCCGCATCTGGTTCGACCGCGACACCGCCGCCATCGCCAGGAATCTCGGCGTCAGGCTGTCCGCCCCCGCGCTGATCGAGGCCGATGCGACGCCCAATCCCGGCGGCTGGCCGCGGGGCGGCCAGACCGTCGTGACCTTCCGCAACGAGCATCTGCAATACGCCATCACCTGGTTCCTGATGGCGGCGGGACTCCTGGCGGTCTACATCGCCTATCATGTCTCGGCCGGAAGGCTGACATTCGGAAAGAAGCCGTGAGCGACGCGCCCGACTACATCAGCACGCGGGGAGAGGCCCCGGGCGCGAGCTTCGCCGACGTGCTGCTCGCCGGCCTGGCGCCGGATGGCGGGCTCTATCTGCCGGAAGCATGGCCACGCCTATCCGCCGCCGAGACCGCCGACCTGCGCGGCAACACCGACTACATCGCGGTCGCCACCGAAATCCTCTTCCGTTTCGCCGGCGGCTCCTTCCGCCGCGACGAGATCCACGCCGACGTGACGGCCGCCTATGCGGAGTTCGACGATCCCGCCATTGTGCCGCTCAAGACGCTGGCGCCGGGCCTGCACCTGCTCGAGCTGTTCCACGGCCCCACGCTCGCCTTCAAGGACCTGGCGCTCCAGGTCCTCGGCCGGCTCTTCGCGCGGGCGCTGCAGCGGCGCGGGGGCAGGGCGACCGTCGTCGTCGCGACCTCGGGCGACACCGGCTCGGCGGCCATCGCCGCGCTCGGCGGGCTTCCCAACATCGACGTCTTCGTCCTGCATCCTTTGGGCCGCGTCAGCGAGGTCCAGCGCCGCCAGATGACCACGGCGTCCCACGCCAACATCCACAACATCGCGCTCGAAGGCACTTTCGACGACGCGCAGAGCCTGGTGAAGGCGCTGTTCGCCGATACCGATTTCGCGAACGCGATCTCGCTCACCGCCGTCAATTCGATCAATTTCGCCCGCATCGCGGCGCAGGCGGTCTACTACTTCACCGCCTCGCGGATCGGCGGGGCTAGCGTCTTCGTCGTGCCGACCGGCAATTTCGGCGACGTCTTCGCCGGCGAGGCCGCGATGCGCATGGGCCTTCCCATCGAGAAGCTCGTCATCGCCACCAACGCCAACGACATCCTCGCGCGCGCCCTGAACGACGGCGTCTATGCCCGCGGCGCGGTGCACGCCTCGCTCAGCCCGTCGATGGACATCCAGGTCGCCAGCAATTTCGAGCGCGCCCTGTTCGAGGCCTCGAACCGCGACTCCGCATGGCTGCGCGAAGCGATGGCCGCTTTCGCGCGCGACGGCCAACTTGCCATTCGGCCGGACGTCCTCGCAGCGCTCCGCACCCGCTATACTGCCTTTGCCTGCGACGACGCGCTGACGCTTGAGACCATGGCGCGCGCCAGGCGCGACTTCGGCGAGATCCTCGATCCCCACACCGCCGTCGCCCTGGCCGCAGCGCTGCCCTGGTGGGAGGCGAAACAGCATGACGTCGTCGTCCTCTCGACCGCCCACCCCGCGAAATTCCCCGACGCCGTCGCCAAAGCCACCGGCGCCCGGCCGCCGGTCCCGGCGCGCCTCAAAGGCCTGCTCGACCGCCCCGAAAGCTTCGAAATATTGCCCAACGTCAAGGCCTTGGTTAGGGCTCATATCGAGTCTAAGCTGGGTCTATGAAACCTGAAATCACAAGACTTTCCAACGGCTTGACCGTTGTGACTGACCCCATGCCGCAGCTTCAGAGCGCGATGCTGGGGGTTTGGGTCGATGCGGGAAGCCGCAACGAGACCCGCCCGCTCATGGGCGTCAGCCATATGCTCGAGCATATGGCGTTCAAGGGCACGACCACGCGCAGCGCCCGCGACCTCGCCGAAGAGATCGAAGCCGTCGGCGGCTATCTCAACGCCTATACCAGCCGCGAGCAGACCGCGTTCCACGCCCGCGTGCTAAAGCCCGACGTGCCGCTCGGCATCGACCTCCTCGCCGACATCCTGATCAACCCGACCTTCGAGCCGGGCGAGTTGGAGCGCGAGCGCCATGTCGTGCTGCAGGAGATCGGCCAGGCCGCCGACACGCCCGACGACATCATCTTCGACCATCTGCAATCGGTGACTTATCCCGACCAGCCGATCGGCTGGCCGATCCTGGGCTCGGTCGAAAGCGTCAGCGCCTTCACGCAGGATCATCTGCGCACCTATTCGAACGCGAACTATTGCGCCGGCGGGATGACCTTCGTCGCCTCGGGCGCCGTCAACCACGATGAGATGGTGAAGCTGGTCGCGGAGAAATTCGCCGGGCTGCGCTCCGGCCCCACGCCGCCGCCGCTGCCCGCGCGCTATGCCGGCGGCGATATCCGCGTCGAAGAGGATCTCGAACAGGCCCACATCGCCTATGCGCTGCCCGGCGTGTCGGTGACGGACGAGGATTTCTACGTCGCCCAGGTCTATGTCACCGCGCTCGGCGGCGGCATGTCCTCGCGCCTGTTCCAGGAGGCGCGCGAGAAGCGCGGCCTGTGCTACGCGATCTCCGCCTTCGCCCAGGCTTCGAAGGATTCCGGCACCATCGGCATCTACACCGGCACCGGCGAGGCCGAGGCGGGCGAGATCTCCGCCGTCATCGCCGGCGAGATGGAGAACCTCGCCGCCACCGCGAGCGAGGCCGAAGTCTCCCGCGCCAAGGCGCAGATGAAATCGAGCCTGCTCATGGGTCTCGAACGTCCCGGCCAGCGCGCCGAGCAGATCGCCGGCCACATGTTCTCCCATGGCCGCGTGCTCTCGATCGAGGAACTGACTGCCAGGCTCGACGCCGTCGACGCCGCCGCGGTGCGCCGCTTCGGCGCGCGCGTGATGGCGGCCGCCGATCCGGCGATCGCGGCCATCGGCCCGATCGGCAAGCTCGAATCCCACGACACTTTCGCGCGACGCTTCGGAACCGCGCTTCGTGCCGCGGAATGAATACCGGCCCCATGGCGTTCATGCGGGGCCTGACCTTCCCGGGCGGCCAGCAGCCGGTGATCAAGGCGGGCGCGGTCTATCTGCGCTATCCGCGCATGGCCGACTTTCCGGCCTGGGCGCGGCTGCGCGGCGAGAGCCGCGCCTTCCTCGAACCCTGGGAGCCGGTCTGGGCGAGCGACGAGCTCACCAAGGGCGCCTTCCGCCGCCGCATCAAGCGCTACCAGAAGGAGGCGCGGCTGGACGGCGCCTACGCCTTCTTCGTCTTCCGCCACGAGGACGACGCGCTGATGGGCGGCTGCACGCTGTCGAATGTCCGCCGCGGCGTCACGCAATGCTGCGCGCTGGGCTACTGGGTCGGCGAGCGCTTCGCGCGCCAGGGCTACATGTACGACGCGGTGCGCGCCCTTCTGCCTTTCGTCTTCGGCACGCTCGGCCTGCACCGGATCGAGGCGGCGTGTCTTCCTTCGAACCAGCCCTCGCGCAACCTCCTCAGCAAGGCCGGGTTCCGGCAGGAGGGGCTGGCGCTGCGCTATCTGCAGATCAACGGCGAATGGCGCGACCACGTCCTCTTCGCCCTCCTCGCCGACGAAATGAAGCCGGCGTGAAGGATCTGGATCAATCCGTTCTGTCATGCCCGCGGTCCATAGCGACAGCGTATGGACGGGCATCCAGTGACTGGGCGGGTCGCCAAACCTGGATTCCTGCCTTCGCGAGAATGACTGCCTGGAATTGTTTTCAGACGCTCGATATTTCGTCCTGCGCGAATCGAAATTCGCGTCACCTGGGTGGCCCGTATTCGTGGGCCATGACAATAACGTGGCGATGAAACGATTCGCCTTCATCGCCGCCCTGTGGGCCGTGCTCGCGGCGGCGCTCGCCGCCGCGCCGCCGGCGCCGGCGCGGCCGTCGATCGATTTCGCCGGGCCCGAGGGCGTGGTCGAGGTCTCCGACGCGCTCGCCCCCTATCACGCACCCTCGGGCAAGGCCGAGCCGAGCGGAACGGCCTGGTACATCTTCACCGCCACGAATTCCTCGATCCGTCCCTCGGCGCGCGTGCTCCAGGCCGCGCAGCCGCAGAGCGTCAGCTTCCGCCTGCTGCCGCGTCCGACGCGCCCCGCCATCCTGGGCGTCGCCAGTTCGGATTCGCTGGTCGATATCGGCCATCTGAGCGCCTATGGCCGCCGCGCCTTCCGCGTCATCGTCCCGCCCGCGACTTCGGTCGCCATCGCGGTGGAGATCGCCAACGCCGCCGAGCCGCCGGCGCTGCTCGCCTGGACCGAGCCGGCGCTCGCCGGCCACAACCGCCAGCTTGCGATCTTCACCACCGCCGTGTGGGCGGTGATCGCGGCCGCGGCGTTGCTGGTCGCCGGCCTCGCGGTGACCCTCGGCCACGCCCCGGCGCGCTGGGCCGCCATCGCGCTCATCATGATCCTGCTCGAGCGCCTCTCCGAGACCGGTCTGTTCGACGCCAGCCTCGCCACCGCGGTCGGCGGGCCCTATGGCCTGATGGCGATGATGGCGGGATTCTCCCTCGCCGCCGGCGCCATGCTCGCCGACGCCATCGTGCCGCTGCACGATCTGTGGCCGCGCCAAGTGCGCCGGTTCCGCCTGACCCTGGCCGCGGTCTGCCTGATCGGCATCCTCGCCTGGTTCGGCATTCCCGGCGCGGCGGTGCTCGCCGACACGCTCGTCGTCCTCGGCACGCCGGCCATCGCCGCCTATCTCGTCTATCGCGGAAGACTGGGCGCCCAGGCGGCGCGCGTCGCGGCCCCCAGCGCGCTGGTCTTCTCGCTCGTCGTGTTCGCCTCCGCCGTCGCCACGATGAACAATGCCGGCGATTCCTGGGCGACCTCCGCCGCCGGCGGTTTCGCCGCCGCCGGCGCGCTCCTGCTCGCGCTGGCCGTCGCGGCGGGGGAGGGCATCGCCGTATTGCCCTTCCAGTCCGTCGCCGCCCATCCCGACGCCGATCCCGAAGTCCCGCCGCGCGAGGCCCCCGTCGGCGGCGGCTTCACCAGCACCGCGCTCCAGGCCATCGGCGCCTCGCATCAGGGCGTGTTCGACCTCGATTTCGACAGCGAGGTCGTGAAGCTCAGCCGCGAGGCCGCCATCCTGATCGGCCTGCCGCAGGCCAGCGCCCGCGTCGCCCATGGCGACTGGATGGAGCGCATCCATCCCGACGATCGCGAGACCTATGCCCAGGCGCTCGACGATTACCGCAGCCATCCCGGCATCGCCTTCCGCGTAGAATTCCGCGTCAAGAGCGAGAGCGGCCGTTACGCCTGGCTCGAACTGCGCGCCACGATGCAGGGCGAGCGGGGCCCGTCGGAGCGCTGCCTCGGCCTCATGGCCGACGTCACCACCCGCAAGGAGACCGAGGCCGATCTCCTGCAGCGCACGCTGCGCGATCCGCTCACCGGGCTCGGCAACCGCGTCGCGCTGATGGAGGAGCTGGAGCGGCTCGGCCCGCGTCTCTCCGGCGTCACCTTCGCGCTGCTCGACATCGACCGCTTCAAGCAGATCCACGCCAGCCTGGGCGATGCCGGCGGCGACGAACTCCTGACCCAGGTCGCCGACCGCGTCGCCAAGCGCTTCGACGGCGTGGCCGAGGTTTTCCGTGTCGGCGGCGATGCCTTTGCGGTCCTGTTCGCCGAGGCGGCCGGCGAGCCGGCCTCGATCGGCAACGAATTGCTCGAAGTCTGCGCCGCGCCCTATGCCCGCGACGGCCGCAACGTCTTCGCGCCGGCCAGCATCGGCGTCGCGCAGGGCGCGCGCGATCCGCTCGACCTGCTCAAGAATGCCGAACTGGCGCTGCTGCAGGCCAAGCGCGCCGGCGGCACCTGCATGCGGGTCTATTCCCGCGAGCTGGAGGAACTGGCACCGGGCGACGCCGTGGCGCTGGAGACCGATCTGCGCCGCGCCATCGAGGACGACCAGCTCGACCTCTACTATCAGCCCATCGTCCGGCTGTCCGACAACACCGTCGCCGGCTTCGAGGCTTTGCTGCGCTGGAACCATCCGACCCGCGGCCTGGTCTCGCCGGCCGATTTCATCGCCCATTCGGAGGAGACCGGCACCATCGTTGCGCTCGGACGCTTCGCGCTGGAGCGCGCGGCGCATGAGATGGCGCATTGGCAGCGCTTCTTCCCGCTGGATCCGCCGCTCTTCGTCAGCGTCAATGTCTCGCGCCGTCAGTTGCGCGACGAGGATTTCGCCGTCTTCCTGGGCGCCCTTTTGCACAACGGCACC
Organism: Rhizomicrobium sp.; assembly: GCA_037200985.1. NCBI lineage: Bacteria > Pseudomonadati > Pseudomonadota > Alphaproteobacteria > Micropepsales > Micropepsaceae > Rhizomicrobium > Rhizomicrobium sp. Next base: position 1,817,147 of record JBBCGJ010000001.1, on the reverse strand, counting down.
ATCGCGCCCGGCACGCTCAAGCTCGAAGTGACCGAGAGCACGGTCGCCGCCAACCAGGACGTGCGCGCCGCGCTGGAGCGCTGCCGCGCGCTGGGCGCCGGCATCTCGATCGACGATTTCGGCACCGGCGTGTCGAGCCTCGGCCAGCTCAAGACGCTGCCCTTCGACACCATCAAGATCGACCAGAGCTTCCTCGCCCGCCACGCCAGCGCCGACGCGGCGGCCGACGGCGAGACCATCCTGAAATCGATCATCGCGCTGGCCCAAAGCCTCAAGCGCACCGTGGTCGTCGAGGGCGTGGAGACGGGGCGCGACGCGCAATGGCTGGAGGCGCTGGGCTGCGAATTCGGCCAGGGGTTCTACTATTCGCAGCCGCTGCCCTCGCCCCAGGCCCTCCAATACATCGCGCTCCATTTCGGCGGCCAGCCGCGCGACGCGGCGTCGTAAGCATTCCCAAAAAATGTCATGCCCGCGAAGGCGGGCATCCAGGGGACCGGCGATCCGCCAAGACTGGATTCCCGCCTTCGCGGGAATGACAATCTGGAATTTTTCAATTGACGGCGATCGGGTCTCTACGCCCGTCCCGCTTCCGACGACAGTCCCGACAATCCCGCGCCCAGCTTGCCGAAGGCGAGCCGCCATTTGTCGTCGGCCTCGGCGTCGAACACCAGGCCGGCATCGGGGTCGCAATGGATCCATCCGTTCGCGACGATCTCGCTCTCGACCTGCCCCGGTCCCCAGCCGGCATAGCCGAGCGCCATCAGCCAGCGCTCCGGCCCGCGCCCGTCGGCGATGGCGCGCAGCATGTCCACGGTCGGCGTCAGCAGGATGTCCGTCGACACCGGCAGGGTCGATTGCCGGCTGCTGCGCTCCGGACCGTGCAGCACATAGCCGTGATCGGTCTCGCACGGCCCGCCGAACAGGACCGGCTTGGACGACGTCGCATCGGTCACCGCGATGTCCATCTTCTGCATCAGGTCGCGGAAGCCCAGCGCCGGGATCGGCTTGTTGACGATCAGCCCCATCGCCCCGCTGTCGGAGTGGGAGATCATCAGGATCACGCTCTGCTCGAAGCGCGGATCGGACATGCCGGGCATGGCGATCAGCAGCTTTCCGTGCAGAAAGCCTTGTTTCTCCTGGGGTTGCTCGTGCAGCGCCGATGCCATGGGACAACGCTACCATTCTTGGGGAAGGCTTTGCGACCCGCTTCGCGCTGGGCTAAAACCCGCATCCTGCCTTTCCAATCCCTCCAGGAGACACCCATGACCATCCATGTCGGCGACAAGGTTCCTTCCGCAACCCTGATGGAGATGCAGGACGGCGGCCCCAAGCCCGTGAAGACCGACGATTTCTTCGCCGGCAAGAAGGTGGTCGTGTTCGCGCTGCCGGGCGCCTTCACCCCGACCTGCTCGGCCAAGCACGTCCCGGGCTATGTGCAGAATTTCGACGCGCTGAAGGCCAAGGGCGTCGACGAGATCGCCTGCGTTTCCGTCAACGACGCCTTCGTGATGGGCGCCTGGGGCAAGGACCAGAACGCCGGCGGCAAGGTCCACATGCTGGCGGACGGCAATGGCGACTTCACCAAGGCGATGGGCCTGGAGATGGACGGCAGCAAGTTCGGCATGGGCAAGCGCAGCCAGCGCTATGCGATGATCGTCGACAACGGCGTGGTGAAGGAACTCAACGTCGAGGAGCCGGGCGCGTTCTCGGTTTCGAGCGCGGAGCACGTTCTGGGGCAGCTGTAAGAATTTCCTCCCCCGCTGTTGCGGGGGAGGGGGACCGCGAAGCGGTGGAGGGGGCCCGACTGGGCGAAGTCTGTCCGCAGGCCCCCTCCGCCTCGCTTCGCTCGGCACCTCCCCCGCAACAGCGGGGGAGGAAAGGCGCTAAGGTATCGCCCCTCTGGCCAGCGCATCCGCGCGCTCGTTCTCCGGATGCCCGTCATGCCCGCGCACCCATTGCCAGCGGATGTCGTGCCGCGCCATCTCGACCTCGAGCAGCCGCCACAGATCGTCGTTCTTCACCGGCTTCTTGTCGGCGGTCTTCCAGCCGTTCTTCTTCCAGTTCGCCAGCCACTTCGTCGCGCCGTCCAGCACATAGCGCGAATCCGTATAGAGCGTGATCGCCGACGGCGTCTTCAGCGCCGCCAGGCCCTGGATCGCCGCCATCATCTCCATGCGGTTGTTGGTCGTGGCGCGGTCGCCGCCGGACAATTCCTTCTCCACGCCCTTGGCGCGCAGGATGACGCCCCATCCGCCCGGCCCCGGATTTCCCGAGCACGCGCCGTCGGTGAACATCTCGACCTCAGGCTTGCTCACAATCCGTACTCCGTCGCGTGTCTGACCTTGATATGGAAGCGCAGGCGGCGCGAGAAATCGCGCGGATCCTTCGGCCGCACCAGCGCATTGGGATCGTGGTTCAGCCGGTCGTAGAGCCGCGTCAGGAGAAAGCGCAGCGCCGCGCCCGCGCTGAGCACGGGCAGGGCGGCGATCTCCGCATCCGACAAGGCGCGCTCGCGGGCATAGGCGCCGATCAGGCTCGCGCTTTTGGTGACGTTGAACCCGCCATCTGTCTCGAAGCACCACGCGTTCAGCATCACCGCCAGATCGTAGGCATAGGCATCGTTGCAGGCGAAATAGAAATCGATCAGCCCCGAAACCTCGGCGGCCATGAACAGCACATTGTCGGGGAACAGGTCGGCATGGATCACGCCGCCCGGCAGTCCCGTCGGCCAGCGCGCGAGGATGTCGCGATGGCTGTCCGCGATCAGCGCCCGCAGCCCCGCCTCGATCCCGTCGGCGCCCTCGGCCGTCTTCTCGACCAGTTCGCCCCAGCCTTCCGGCCCCAGCGCGTTCGGCCGCACGATCGCAAAGCCGGCGCCCGCCGCATGCATCTTGGCGAGCGCCGCGCCGGCCGCGGCGCAATGCGCGACATCCGGCCGCTTCAATGACAATCCGTTCAGGAACGTCACCAGCGCCGCCGGCCGGCCGTTGAGCGTGCTCCACTGCGTCCCGTCGCGCCGCCGGATCGGCTGCGGGCAGGCGATGCCGCGCGCTGCCAGATGCTCCATCAGCCCCAGGAAGAACGGCAGATCGGCCTCGCTGACGCGCTTTTCATAAAGCGTCAGGAAATAGGCGCCGCGATCGGTCTGGAGGTAGAAATTGGTATTCTCCACGCCTTCCGCGATGCCCTTGAAGCTCAGCGGCTGGCCGACATCGTAGTCGCGCAGCAGCGATTCCAGCTCCTCGAAGGAGACGTCGGTGTAGACCGCCATGGCCCGTTCATCCACCCGCCGGCGTGCTTCCCCTGAAGCGTCCGCTTGGCTATTGTCCGGCCGCGTTTTCGAAGGCCCGTGCGCCGAGAAGTCGGCCGGGCCCCGGCAAAAGTCAAGCGAAGGGCGTCGTCATGTCTGAGCCGTTTGTGGCGCAGAAATCTCCGTTTTCGGCCGAGGGGACGGTCCGGTTCGTCCGCGGCCTCGCCGCGCCCCGGTGCGACGGCGCGCACAACACACTTTAGAGTGGCTCCATGACCCCGATTCTTCGCAGCGTCGCCGTGCTTTCGATTCTGCTTCTTGCCGCCTGCCAGTCGGCGAAGGAAAGGGCGATGTGCCCCGCCTCGAACGTGCTCGCCAACACCGCCTCGCTCACCGCCTTCAAGAAGGGCATGGAGGGCGATCCGTCCGGCGAGATCTACACCGTCGAGCTGACCGGCGTGAGCCTGCATTGCAGCTTCGACAAGGACGAGGGCACGACCGATTCCGACGTCGTGCTCAGCTTCCGCGCGCGGCGCGCGCCCAGCGGCGAGGCGGCGAACTACACCGTGCCCTATTATCTGGCCACCATGCTGAACGGCGCCGCGATCATCGACAAGCACATCTACGCGACGGTCTTCACCTTCCAGCCCGGCGAGGCGACGACCACCTTCACCGCGGAAGTGCCGTCGACCGTCATCCATTTCGCCAACGGCAAGAAGCCTTACGAATACGGCCTGCTCGCCGGCCTTCAGTTGACGCGCGAACAGCTCGACTTCGCCAAGACGCACGGACCGCTCGGCCCATGACGTCGCTGCTTTCGGACCTGGGCGCGATCGCGGGCGCCGCGTTCGCGGCCGAGGGGCTGTCCGAATCCTTCGGCCAGGTGAGCCGCTCCGACCGGCCCGATCTCGCGCAATTCCAGTGCAACGGCGCGCTCGCCGCTGCGAAAGCCGCCAAGACGAACCCGCGCGCCATCGCGGAAAAGGTCGCGGCGCGTCTGAAGGCCGATCCCTTGTTCGCCAAGGTCGAGATCGCCGGCCCCGGCTTCATCAATCTCGATGTCACCGACGCGGCGCTCGCCGCGCGCGGCGTGGCGCTTTCGAAGGACGCGACGCTCGGCGCGCCCGCCACCGGCGCCGGCAAGTCCGTCGTGCTCGATTTCGGCGGCGCCAACATCGCCAAGCCGATGCATGTCGGCCATCTGCGCTCGGCGATCATCGGCGACTGCCTGCAGCGGCTGTTCCGCGCCAATGGCTGGACCGCGACCAGCGACATCCATCTGGGCGATTGGGGCCTTCAGATGGGCCAGCTCATTTCCGAGATCGGCCATCGCGGCATCGCGCCGGTCTATTTCGACGCAAGTTTCACAGGTCCCTATCCCGCCCTGTCGCCGGTGACGATGGACGACCTCGAAGAGCTCTATCCCGCCGCCGCCGCCGCCTGCAAAGCGGACGAGGCAAGGCTCGCCGAGGCACGTCAGGCGACTGCTGATCTGCAGGCCGGCCGTCCCGGCTACCGCGCGCTCTGGAAGCATTTCTTCGACGTCTCCAAGGTCGGCCTCGACCGCGAATATGGCAGCCTCGACGTCCATTTCGATCTTTGGAAGGGCGAGGCCAGCGTCGATCCGCTCGTCGCCCCGATGGTCGCCGACCTCAAGGCTCGCGGCATCGCAGTGGAGAGCGACGGCGCGCTGGTCGTGCCCGTCGCGCGCGGCACCGACAAGAAGGAGATGCCGCCGCTGATCCTGGTGAAGTCGGACGGCGCGGTGCTCTACGGCACCACCGACCTCGCCACCGTCATCGACCGCGTCGCCGAGCAGAATCCGGATCTCATCGTCTACGTCGTCGATCAGCGCCAGAGCCTGCATTTCGAGCAAGTGTTCCGCGCCGCCGAAAAGGCCGGCATCGCGGGGAAAGCCACGCTGGAACATGCCGGTTTCGGCACGATGAACGGCGTCGACGGCAAGCCCTTCAAGACCCGGGCCGGCGGCGTGATGAAGCTGTTCGACCTGATCGCGATGGTGACGGCCGAGGCCGAGAAGCGTCTGGCCGAGCAGGGCATCGGCGCGGACTATTCCGCCGAGGAGCGCGCCGACATCGCCAGGAAGGTCGGCATCGCCACGCTCAAATTCGCCGACCTGTCGAACTGGCGGCTGACGGACTACGTCTTCGATCTCGAGCGCTTTTCCAAGTTCGAAGGCAAGACCGGTCCTTATCTGCAATACGCGGCGGTCCGCATCCAGTCGATCCTGCGCCGCGCGGCGGATCAGGGCTTCGCCCCCGCCGATCCGGCGATCCGCTCGCCGGAGGAGCGCGCCCTGTTCCTCCAGCTTCTCGCGCTGTCCGATACGATGGCGGCGGCCGAGAAGGCGCGCGCGCCCAACATCCTGTGCGACTATGTCTTCACGCTGGCCCAGCTCTACAGCCGCTTCTACGGCGAGCATCACATTCTCTCCGAGCCGGACGCCGCGCTGCGTGCCGCCCGCCTCGGCCTGTGCCGGCTGACGCTGGACGTGTTGATCCGCGTCCTGTCGCTCCTGGGCATCGAAGTCCCGCAAAGAATGTGAGCGTTTCGCTTTTTGACGCGTATCGGTGCGCCTTTCGTTGACTTGGCGCGCGTGTCCCCTATGATGCTCTGCAACGAGACAGCCCGCCGGATGGCGCGCCGTTTCGGCCATACAATCGATCCCTCGCGGGAGACGTTTGACTTCGTGCAAAGCCGACCTGTCGGCCGTAGCCGAAGGCGAAGGCCGAAGGAGCAACCGCCCCGGAAACTCTCAGGCAAAAGGACCGCGACAGGTGATGAACTTCTGGAAAGCAGGGCGCCGCATCTCGGCGTCCTCACCGAAGGGGTAATCCGCCGGTCTTCACGGAAGACCTGCGGGGAAATCTCTCAGGTCCCAATGACAGAGGGGCGCGAGCTCCGCGGCGACGCGGGCGCGCCGGATAAACCTCTGTATACGGACTGTCCGTGGCCGAACAAGATCAGACCCTGAAGCAGACGCCGCTGCATGCGCTGCATGTCGCGCTCGGCGCCCGCATGGTGCCCTTCGCCGGCTACGACATGCCGGTGCAGTACCCCGCCGGCGTGCTCAAGGAACACCTCCACACCCGCGAGAAGGCCGGCCTGTTCGACGTCTCGCATATGGGCCAGGCGTTCCTTTCGGGCGACGATCCGGCCCGTGCCCTCGAGCGCCTCACGCCCGCCGACGTCGCCGGCCTGAACGAGGGCCGCCAGCGCTACGGCCTGCTGCTCAACGAGCGCGGCACGATCAGGGACGATTTCATGTTTTCGCGCCTTCTGGGCGAGAGCGCGCTCTATCTCGTCGTCAACGCCGGCACCAAGGACGGCGACTTCGCCTATATCGCGGAGCAGTTGGACGGCATCGCGACGCTCGAACCGCGCCCCGACCGTGCGCTGCTGGCGCTGCAAGGCCCCGCCGCCGCCGCGGTGCTGGCGCGGCATGCGCCCGGCATCGACCGGCTCAGCTTCATGAAGGTCGTGCGTGCGACGGTGGCCGGCGCACCGGCCATCGTCAGCCGTTCCGGTTACACCGGCGAAGACGGGTTCGAGATCTCCATCGACGCGATCCATGCCGAGCGTGTCGCCAACGCGCTGCTCGGCGAACCCGAAGTGCTTCCCATCGGTCTCGGCGCCCGCGACAGCCTGCGCCTCGAAGCGGGCCTCTGCCTCTACGGCCACGACATCGACGAGACCACCGATCCGGTCGAAGCCAATCTGGTCTGGTCCATCGCCAAGCGCCGCAAGATCGCGAAGGATTTTCCCGCCGCCGAGGCGATCATGGATCGTCTGTTCCACGGCGCACCGCGCAAGCGCGTCGGGATCCGTCCCGACGGCCGGGCGCCCGCCCGCGAAGGTGCCGAGATCGCCGACAAATCCGGCCGCGTCATCGGCAAGATCACCAGCGGCGGCTTTGGCCCCTCGCTGAACGCGCCCATCGCCATGGGCTATGTCGAGACCGCCTTTGCCGGCGACGGCACCGAACTCGACCTCATCGTCCGCGGCAAGCCCTTGGCCGCGCGTGTCGTGCCGCTGCCTTTCGTCCCCCATCGCTACCGGAGAGCCCTATGAGCGAAGTCCGTTTCACCGATCAGCACGAATGGGTCCGCGTCGACGGCGACGAGGCGACCATCGGCATCACCAAATTCGCCGCCGAGAAGCTCGGCGACGTGGTCTTCGTCGAACTGCCCGAGGCCGGCCGCAAGGTCGGCGCCGGCGGCGAGATCGCGGTGGTCGAAAGCGTGAAGGCCGCGAGCGACGTCTATTCGCCCGTCAGCGGCGAGGTGACCGCGAACAACGTCGCGCTCGTCGAAGACCCCGCCAAGGTCAATGAGGATCCGGAAGGCGCCTCCTGGTTCTTCAAGCTGAAGCTCGCCGATCCGTCGGAAGTGGCGAAGCTGATGACGGCGGCGCAGTACGAAGAGTTCGTGAAGGGGCAGTAGCCCAGAACGGTGTCATGGCCCGCGAATGCGGGCCACTCAGCTGATACAGGCACGCTGCTGGGAGGTGTTGTGAAGAAGACCTGCCGACGTCGGCACATGTGTCACCTGGGTGGTCCGCATTCGCGGACCATGACAAGTTTGGGAGTGAGAGCGTGAGATACCATCCCCTAACCGCCGCCGACCGTTCCGCTATGCTGGCGAAGATCGGCGTCCCCTCGGTCGACACGCTGTTCAAGGACGTACCGCAATCGGCTGTCGTGCCGCTGTCCACGTTCGGCCTGCCGGACGGGCAGGGCGAGATCGAGGTCGAGCGCAAGCTCTCGCGCATGGCCGCGAAGAACACCGCCGCGGGCGCGGGCCCGTCTTTCCTGGGCGCCGGCGCGTACAAGCATCATGTCCCCGCCGCGGTCGATCACCTGATCCAGCGCTCCGAATTCCTCACCTCCTACACGCCCTATCAGCCCGAGATCGCGCAGGGCACGCTGCAATACATGTTCGAATTCCAGACCCAGGTGGCGCTGCTCACCGGCATGGAAGTCGCCAACGCCTCGCTCTACGACGGCTCGACCGCCACCGCCGAAGCGGTGCTGATGGCGATGCGCGTGACGCGCCGCTCCAAGGCGATCCTCTCCGGCGGCTTGCATCCGCATTATGCCGAGACGGTCGAAACCGTCGCCGCGCTGTCGGGCACTGTCGCCCGCGCGCCCGCGACGCCCGGCAAGGCGGAAGACATCGCCGCGCTGATCGACGCCGACACCGCCTGCGTCGTGGTGCAGAGCCCCGACGTGTTCGGCCTGATCCGCGACCTCAAGCCCATCGCCGCCGCCGCCCACGCCAAGGGCGCGCTGCTGATCGCGGTGGTGACGGAGGTGATTTCCCTCGGCCTGCTCGAAGGCCCCGGCTTCCAGGACGCCGACATCGTCGCCTGCGAGGGTCAGTCGATCGGCAACGGCCTCAATTTCGGCGGCCCCTATGTCGGGCTCTTCGCCACGCGCGAAAAATTCCTCCGCCAGATGCCCGGCCGCCTCACCGGCGAGACCGCCGATGCCAGCGGCAAGCGCGGCTATGTCCTCACGCTCTCCACCCGCGAACAGCATATCCGCCGCGAAAAGGCGACGAGCAATATCTGCACCAATTCCGGCCTGTGCTGCCTCGCCTTCACCATCCATCTCTCGCTCCTGTGCGAAGAGGGGCTCACCCGCCTCGCGCGCCTGAACCACGCCAAGGCGAGCGCGCTGGCCGACAAGCTGGCGCGGGTGAACGGCGTCAGCCTTGTCACACCCACCTTCTTCAACGAGTTCACGATCAAGCTGCCGAAGCCGGCCGCCGCCATCGTCGATGCGCTGGCCGCGAAGGGCATCCTCGCGGGCGTGCCCGCGTCGCGCCTGTTGCCGCACGATCCCGCGCTGCGCGATCTGCTGATCGTCGCCGTCACCGAAACCACCACCGACGAAGATGCCGACGCGCTCGTCGCCGGCTTGAGCGAGGTGCTCTGATGACCATGAACAACCAGGGCCGCCCGTCTTCGATTGATAAGATGGTCGCGCCAGGCACCATCGAGGCCAACGAATTGCCGACCATCTCCGGCGACCGCGGACTCGATCATGAAGAGCCGCTGATCTTCGAGATCGGCCGCGACGGCATGACTGGCGTCGATCTCCCCGATGTCCAGCTCTCCGACGCCCGTCTCGGCGGCCAGCGCCGCCGCGGCCCCATCGGCCTTCCCGGCCTCTCGGAGCCGGAAGTCGTCCGCCACTATGTGCGGCTCAGCCGCCAGAACTACGCCATCGATGCCGGCCTCTATCCGCTCGGCTCCTGCACGATGAAGCACAATCCGCGTCTCAACGAGAAGATGGCGCGCCTGCCCGGCTTCGGCGACCTGCATCCCTTGAGCCCGCAATCGGCGACGCAGGGCGCGCTGGCGCTGATCTCCGAATTGATGACTTGGCTCACCACGCTGACCGGCATGCCGGCGGTGGCAATGAGCCCGAAGGCCGGTGCCCATGGAGAGCTCTGCGGCCTGCTCGCGATCCGCGCCGCCATCGCCGCGCGCGGCGAGACGCGGCGGCGCATCCTGGTCCCTGAATCCGCCCACGGCACCAATCCCGCCACCGCCGCCTTCGCCGGCTTCGCCATCGACGAGGTCAAGGGCACCGCGGACGGCCGCGTCGACATGGTCGAGCTCGAAGGCAAGCTCGGCCCCGACGTCGCCGCCATCATGCTCACCAATCCCAACACCTGCGGGCTGTTCGAGCGCGACATCCGCCACATGGCCGACGCCACCCACAAGGCCGGCGCCTATTTCTATTGCGACGGCGCGAATTTCAACGCCATCGCCGGCCGCGTCAGGCCCGGCGATCTCGGCGTCGACGCCATGCACATCAACCTGCACAAGACCTTCTCGACGCCGCATGGCGGCGGCGGTCCGGGGGCAGGGCCGGTGGTGCTCTCCGCCGCGCTGGCGCCCTTCGCGCCGCTGCCGCTGCTCGTCCACGACGAAAGGGGCTTCCGCCTGATCGAGGATCGCGACGACCTTCCCGAAGGCGCCCGGCCCTTCGGCCGCATGAGCGCCTTCCACGGCCAGATGGGCATGTTCGTCCGCGCGCTCGCTTACATGCTCAGCCACGGCCGCGACGGTGTGCGCCAGGCGTCGGAAGACGCCGTGCTCTCCGCCAACTACATCCTCGCCTCCCTGAAGGACGTGATGAGCGCGCCCTTCGGCGACGGCCCCTGCATGCACGAGGCGCTGTTCGACGACAGCTTCCTCGCCGGCACCGGCGTCACCACGCTCGATTTCGCCAAGGCGATGATCGACGAGGGCTACCACCCGATGACGATGTATTTCCCGCTGGTCGTCCACGGCGCGATGCTGATCGAGCCGACGGAATCGGAGTCCAAGGAATCCCTCGACCGCTTCGTCCACGTTCTGCGCGAACTCGCGCTGGAGGCCAAGGCGAAGAAGACCGAGCGCTTCGCCGGCGCCCCGCGCCTGGCTCCCCGCCGGCGCCTCGACGAAACCGCCGCCGCCCGCAAGCCGGTGCTGCGCTGGAAGAAGCGGGAGCTGCCGCAGGCGGCGGAGTAGTCGCGCGCCGCGCAAAAAAGAACCCCGTCCGGTACATCCGCGGACGGGGTCGAGGTGTCCCAAGGAGGAGACGAAAGCGGTCAGGTGCAGAGATGCACCTTCAGGCCCGCCGGCACGCGCGTATCGGCGTCGCCGCAGGCCTGGTCGAGCTGCTTCTGGGTCAGGCCGCGCGTGCGCGTCAGGTCCGTGCCCTTGATCGAGGTGATGTCCAGGACCGCGCCGCTCAGGTCGGCGCCGTCGAGCCTGGCATGCGCCAGGTTCGCGCCCGACAGGTCGGTGCCGCGGAAGGTGGCGTTCGAGAAATTCGCATACGACATGCACATCAGGACGGCGGTGGCGCCGTCGAAATTCGCGCCGGTCAGGTCGTGCGCCTTGACGCAGGTATTGGTGAGGTCGGCGCCGGCAAGATTGCAGCCGGGACAGTCGACGATGGCGGCATGGATGCGCGCGACGGCGGCGGCATCATAGGCCGGGCCTGCGAAAGCGGGCGATCCCAGGGTCATCAGGAGGGCAAAGGCGAAAGCGGTCAGTCTGGACACGGGGCTTGTCCCAAAGTGAAACGGCTGCCCCTTGCGTCGCAAGCACCGTGCCGGGATCCCATGTCCACCATGGGGCGCCCGGCTGCGAATCTGGCGGGACGATGGGGAGGCACGGACACCGCGACGCGACTGAAACCCCACAAACGCAAACGGAGGCCCCTCGCGATGGCCCCCGTCCACGGTCAGCACACTGGTTTGCCTGCTCGTTTCCCGCGCTTCGCAGTGCGGTTCGTCACAGATCCTGTGCGATCTTTTTCGACGCTTCCGTCCCGCCTTTCGTTGGGCCTTCCACGTCACGCTTGCACGGCCTTAGGTTCCGCGCGTCGCGCCCAGTTCGAACGGTTTCCCCGCCGTTCCCTGGATTCCCGGTCCACGTCAGCGCTCTAGAACGCTTTCGGTGGCCCTTGCCGCACTCCGGTCCGTCGCGGGCTGGCGCCCTCTTCGGCCGGTGCAAGGTGTGCGCCGGTCACCTTTGCAGGTGCCTTGGGCTTTTCCCGTGTGCGCGGGTGCCCCAGGCGCGAGGAAAGATTGCGACGGATTTGTTTTTGAGTCGAGCGCCGCGAATCACTTGTCCACAGAAACGAATCATCCGCGCGTTCTTGCTGCGCGCGCGAAAGCACGCAGCTTTATTTCACGCAGCGCGCCCGCAGACGGACATGCTCCGCCGCTTCGATGCGGCCCGATTTCTCGGCAAGGATCAGCGCGAATTCCTCGTACTCCGCATCGTGACAATCCGCATCGTCGAGCTCGACCATATAGCGGTCGAGGACATGCCCCTTGCGATCGATCACTTCGACAAGCTGCTTCGCCATTTCAATTCTCCGTCGCGCTTCAACGTTGTCGTCCTGAGTCGCGTTCCCCCCCAAAAGCGGAAGGGGCGGGAGCGCGAGCCACCCACCCCTTCCCACCCATCGCGAGGTGTCTCTTCAGCTGCAGCCGCTCGTCGAGCCGCAGGTGTTGCACTTCATGCAGGTGCCGTTTCTTACCAAAGTAAAATTCCCGCAGCCGCCGCAGGCGTCGCCCTCATAGCCCTTCATCCGCGCTTCCGCCGCGCGCTTGGCCTGGAGCTCGCGCGCCTTGCCGGCCTTGCCCGCCGCGCTGTCGGCACGTTCGCGCAGCTTGGTGCCCAGCGCATCGACCAGATCGCCGACCGGGTTGGAAGCCTCCGCCAGCACGCTGGCGCGGATCTCCGACAGGGCATCGCTGACTTCGACATCGTCGGCGGTGAGGAATTCCTCGACCTCTTCCACCTGATGGGTGTGATGCGAATGCAGATGCGCGTGCTCGGCATTGGGATCGAGCTTGCGGGCCGCGCCGCCGCGGACGACCGCGATGGTGCGCGGGATGCGGCCGCGCACGAAGCCCGGCGAGACCACGCGGCGAACTTCCGTCGCGCCGTCGCTGCCTTCGTCCGTGCCGACGCCGACATCCTCGTCGCCCTCCGGCTGGACATGGGCGAGGTCGTTGCGGCCGAGATAGGAGACCGCCAGCTCGCGGAAGATGTAGTCCAGGATCGAGGTGGCGTTCTTGATCGAATCGTTGCCGATCACCATGCCGGCCGGCTCGAAGCGCGTGAAGGTGAATGCGTCGACGAACTCGTCCAGCGGCACGCCGTATTGCAGGCCCATCGAGATCGCGATGGCGAAGGCGTCCATCAGGCTGCGGAACGCAGCCCCGTCCTTGTGCATGTCGATGAAGATCTCGCCGATGCGGCCGTCCTCGTACTCGCCGGTGCGCAAGTAAACCTTGTGCCCGCCGACGATCGCCTTCTGGGTATAGCCCTTGCGGCGCTGCGGCAGTTTCTCGCGGTCGCGCTCGCGCACCCGCTCGATCACGCGCTCCACGATCCGCTCGGTGACGATGGTGGTGCGCGCCACGGCGCTGACCTCTTCGCCTTCCTCCTCGTCGTCGATCTGCAGAACCTGGCTGGACAGCGGCTGGCTGAGCTTGGAGCCGTCGCGATAGAGTGCGTTGGCCTTGAGGCCGAGCCGCCACGACTGGATGTAGCTCTTGCCGCATTCCTCGACGGTGGCGCTGTTCGGCATGTTGATGGTCTTGGAGATCGCGCCCGAGATGAAGGGCTGCACCGCCGCCATCATCAGGATGTGGCTCTCCACGCTCAGCGCGCGCTTGCCGATGCGGCCGCAAGGATTGGCGCAGTCGAACACGGCCAGATGCTGCGTCCGCAGATGCGGCGCGCCTTCCAGCGTCATCGCCCCGCAGACATGCAGGTTCGCCAGGTCGACATCGGCTCGGGAGAAGCCCAGATGCTTCATCATGTCGAAGTCCGGCGCTTCCAGCGAAGCGGCGTCGACGCCGAGCACTTCGGTGCAGAACGCCGCGCCCAGCGTCCACTTGTTGAACACGAAGCGGATGTCGAACGCCGATTCCAGCGCGCCTTCCACCGCGTTGATCTGGTCCTCGCCGAAGCCCTTGGCGCGCAGCGCGTCGTGGTTCAGCGCGCCGGAGAAGCCCTCCAGCGTGCCATGGCCGACCGCATAGGCGACGATGTCGTCGATCTGGCTCTGGGTGTATTGCAGGGTCGCCAGCGCCTCGGGCACGCAGCGGTTGATGATCTTGAAATAGCCGCCGCCGGCCAGCTTCTTGAACTTCACCAGCGCGAAGTCCGGCTCGACGCCCGTCGTGTCGCAGTCCATGACGAGGCCGATCGTCCCCGTCGGCGCGATCACGGTGGACTGCGCATTGCGATAGCCGAAGCCCTCGCCGAGCGAGACCGCATCGTCCCAGGCCCGCTGCGCCGCATAGGCCAGGTCCTTGTTCAGCACGGCCGCGAGGTCGAGCGGCACGGGCAGGGTGGAAAGCCCCTCATAGCCGTCCTTGTCGCCATGCGCGGCGCGGCGGTGGTTGCGCATCACGCGCAGCATCGCGTCCTTGTTCTTGGCGTATTCCGGGAACGGGCCGAGCTCGCCCGCCATCTCGGCCGAGGTCGCGTAGGAGACGCCCGTCATCACCGCCGAGATCGCGCCGGCGATCGCGCGGCCCTCGCGGCTGTCGTAGGAGATGCCCGCCGCCATCAGGAGGCCGCCGATATTGGCGAAGCCGAGGCCCAGCGTACGGTAGTCGTAGGAAAGCTGCGCGATCTCCTTGGACGGGAACTGCGCCATCAGCACCGAGATTTCGAGCACGACGGTCCACAGCCGGCAGCCATGCTCGAACGCCGCCACGTCGAACACTTTACCTTGGCCTACCGCTTCGCTTCTTGAGGCCGAGGCGCCGCCGCCGGCCTCCTTGCGGAACGCCATCAGGTTCAGCGAGGCCAGATTGCACGCCGTGTCGTCCAGGAACATGTATTCCGAGCACGGATTGGAGGCGCGGATGGCGCCGCCGGCCGGGCAGGTGTGCCAGTCGTTGATGGTCGAATGGAACTGGATGCCCGGATCGGCGCAGGCCCAGGCGGAGTAGGAGATCTTCTCCCACAATTCGCGCGCCTGCACCGTCTTGGCGATCTTGTTCGAGCCGCGATAGGTCAGGTTCCACGGCTTGTCTTCGAGCACCGCGTTGAGGAATTCGTCCGTCACGCGCACCGAATTGTTCGAGTTCTGGCCCGACACGGTGAGATAGGCTTCCGAATCCCAGTCGGTGTCGTAGGACTTGAATTCCATCTCCTTGTAGCCCTGCCGGGCGAAGGAGATCACGCGCTCGATATAATTGTCCGGGATCATCGCCTTGCGCGCGGCCTTGACCTCGCGGCGCAGCGCCGGGTTCTTCTTCGGATCGAAGCAGTCATCGCCCGAGCCCTGGCAGTTGATGCAGGCCTTCATGACGAGCTTCAGGTGCTTCTCCGCGAGCTTGGAGCCCGCCACCATGGCGGCGACCTTCTGCTCCTCGATCACCTTCCAGTCGATGAAGGCCTCGATATCGGGATGATCGACGTCGACGATCACCATCTTCGCCGCGCGGCGCGTCGTGCCGCCCGACTTGATCGCGCCCGCCGCGCGGTCGCCGATCTTCAGGAAGCTCATCAGGCCGCTCGACTTGCCGCCGCCCGACAGCCGCTCGTTCTCGCCGCGCAGCGAGGAGAAATTCGTGCCGGTGCCCGAGCCGTATTTGAAGAGGCGCGCCTCGCGCGTCCAAAGATCCATGATGCCGCCCTCGTTGACGAGGTCGTCGGCGACCGACTGGATGAAGCAGGCATGCGGCTGGGGATGCTCGTAGGACGATGCCGACTTGGTCAGCCGCCCGGTCTTGTGGTCGACGTAGTAGTGGCCCTGGCTGGGGCCGTCGATGCCATAAGCCCAGTGCAGGCCGGTGTTGAACCATTGCGGCGAGTTCGGCGCCGCCATCTGCGTCGCCAGCATGTAGGAGAGTTCGTCCTTGAAGGCCGACGCGTCGGCTTCCGAGTCGAAATAGCCGCCCTTCCAGCCCCAATAGGCCCACGTGCCGGCGAGGCGGTCGAACACTTCCTTGGCCGAGTTCTCGCCGCGGGTCTTGTCGCTGTCGGCGGTCTTGCGCCACAGGAATTCCGGCACGCCGTCTTCCGGCACGGGCTTCAGCGCCGTCGGCACGCCCGCCTTGCGGAAGTACTTCTGGGCGAGCACGTCGCACGCGACCTGGCTCCAGCTTTCCGGCACGTCGATGTCGGACTGGGAAAAGACGACCGAGCCGTCGGGGTTCTTGATCTCGCTGGTGGCGGACCGGAACGCGATGCCTTCGTAAGGCGAACGACCCTCAACCGTGAACTGACGGCGAATGCGCATGGACATGATCCCCGAGATATCTGTTAGGCCCGTTGTGATCGCCGGTTTCGGCACCATTTCAGGGACGGTTCTCCGGCGCCGGGATCGCCGCCTGTGTGGCAGGACCCTCGGCGGGGAGTTGAATTCCGTCCGCCAGATTTGGTGTCGCGAGCAGCGACAGGCCCTAAGTATGGGCACTGTTCGAAAACGCTCGCAAGCGAAAAGTAGTAAACGAAATCTTACCCACCATATGTGGTAGGTCGATGACAGCGCGTTTTTGTTGGGGAAAGTCGCGTGTCAAGCCGTTAACGAGAAACGTGCCGAAATTTTTTTCTCGTTTATGACAGTCGGAACTTCGTCCACCGTTTTGGATCGATTGTGGATTGTCGAAAATCGCGCGACGGCAAAAGCGGGCCGGCAAACAGGTTGGCGTGGCGGCCGCTTTGCGCCGCCCGCATCAAAACGTCACCATGTCGCCATCGTCGCAATGGCATCGCCGGCGGCCGCCTTCTATAGTCCCGCACGATTCCGTCAGGGGTTCGGCCGGTTCATGTCCTTCATCCGCATGCTCTATAGCTGGTGGCACAACGCCACGCTGGGAACCCTGACCACGACCTGGTTCTCCGGCGTGCTGGTCGGCACCGATTCCCACGGCAATCGCTATTACCGTTCCAGGAAGGGCAACCGCCGCTGGGTGATCTATTCCGGCCTCGTGGAGGCGAGCCGCGTGCCGGCCGACTGGCATGGCTGGCTGCACCATACCTTCGCCGAGCCGCCGACCTCGGACCCCTTCAAGACCAAGCCGTGGGAGAAGGATCACATCCCCAATCTCACCGGCACCGCCGGCGCCTATCGCCCGGACGGCAGCCTGCTCGCCTCGGGCGTGCGCCCGCGCGCGACGGGCGACTACCAGGCCTGGAAGCCGGAGTAGGGGATGGGCAACAACACTGTCGAGACGATCATCGGCGCGATCGTGGTCGCGATCGCCGCGGTCTTCCTCTGGTACACCTATACGGCGACGAATTCGGGCAGCCTCGGCGGCTACGAGATCACCGCCCGCATGCCGCGGGTCGACGGGCTCGCCACCGGCACCGATGTACGGCTCTCCGGCATCAAGGTCGGCGCCATCAGCGCCCTGACGCTCGATCCCAAAACCTATCTCGTCACCCTGCACATGGACATCCGCAAGGATGTCCCGATCCCCGACGATTCCTCGCTGATGGTCACCTCGTCGGGCCTGCTCGGCGGCTCCTATCTTTCGATCACGCCGGGTGGCAGCGACAAGATGCTTGCGCCGGGCGGCCAGATCACCAACGTGCAGGGCGCCATCGATTTGATGGGCCTGCTCGGCCGCTTCATCGGCGGCAGCAATGGCGGCGGCCAATCCAAGCCCGCGACCCAGCCAGGCATCCCGAATGAGCATCCATAGGGCGTTCGTCATCGCCGGCGCGGTGCTGATCGCCGTCGCGGCGCCTGCGCTCGCGCAGCCGGCGCCCGTCGCTGCGAAACCGGCCGCGAAGCCGGCGACGACGCCTTCCGCCCCTCCGGTGGTGCCCAAGCCCCAAGGTCCGCTCACCCTGGTGATGCGCGGGCTCGACAAGATCACCGGCCGCGCCACGACGCTGCTGATCCCGATCGGCAAATCGGTCCACTTCGCGACGCTGACCATCACCGCGCGCTACTGCTATTCGACGCCCTCGACCGAAACGCCCGAGACCGCCGCCTTCGTCCAGGTCGACGACCACCGTCCCGACCAGCCCGCCCGGCGCATCTTCTCCGGCTGGATGTATGCGTCGAGCCCCGGCCTCAACGGCGTGGAGCATCCGCTCTACGACGCCTGGGTGATGACCTGCAAAGCCATCGCGCCCGGAGAGACCGTCGTCGTCGGCCCGGAGAAGCCGGTCAAGCCCGTCTCGCCCGACGCGCCCGACACCGAAAAGGCCGTCGCGCTGCCCGAGGACGCCAGCCAATAGCCCCTCCGGTTGAGGGCATCGTTCAGCCGCGCGAGATAGGCCTCGCGCGCGATCTCGACGGCGCCGAACTGCGACAGATGCGCGGTGAGGAATTGCGTGTCCAGCAGCACATAGCCGCCGCGGATGAGCTGCGCCGCCAGATGCACCAGCGCGACCTTGCTGGCGTCGCGCGCCGTGGAGAACATGCTCTCGCCGAAGAACGCGCCGCCCAGGCTGACGCCGTAGAGTCCGCCCACCAGCGCGCCGTCCAGCCGGCACTCCACCGAATGGGCATAGCCGGTCGCATGCAGCGCCGTGTAGAGCCGCAGGATCTCCGCATTGATCCAGGTCTCGTCGCGCGTCGCGGCGCAGGCCCTCATGACGTCGACGAAGGCCCGGTCGAAGGCGATCTCGTATTTGTCGGCGCGCACCGTCCGCGCCAGCCGGTGCGGGACATGGAAGCGGTCGAGCGGAAGGATGCCGCGCTTCTCCGGCGACACCCAGTAGAGGTCCGGGTCGTCGCGCCGCTCGGCCATGGGAAACAGCCCTTCGGCATAGGCGCGAAGAAGCAGTTCCGGCGTCAGCTGCGGCGTGCCGTGCATCGAAGAACTCTACCCTCCCGCCGAGGGCTGCGACAGCGGCGCCGTCAGATCTTCTCGGACCGGCTCACCGCCCAGGGCCCCGGTCCCGCCGCCGCGATATAGAGGAACGCGAAGCAGAACAGGATCGCCCCGTCGCCGCCATTGTTCGCCGGGAAGAAGCCGCCGCGCGCGAAATGCACCATCCAATAGGCGACCGCCATCTCGCCGGCGCAGATGAAGGCCGCGAGCCGCGTGAACAGCCCGATCGTGACCAGCGCTCCGCCGATCAGCTCGATGAGCCCCGCCACCACGATGATCGGCATGGCCTTGGCGTGACCCGCCGCCATCGCCGCCGCCATGGGCGGGAAGTTGAAGGTCTTCTGCAGGCCGTGTTCGAGGAAGAGGAGCCCCGTCACGATGCGCAGGACGCTGAGCAATTGCAGTTGAAATTTGGACAGCCACGCCATTGAAATTCACCTTTGGAAATGGACTTTGGAAGTCTATCAGTCCGGTGCGCCGGCGTCAGTCAGCCGCTCGGGCGCGTCCTCCTTCAGGCTGACACCGGTCGCGCGCAGCTTCAATGCCTGCCGGGCCAGCCAAGCCAGCCGGTGCGCCGCCTCGTCCGGCGCGAGCCCGTCCGGCCGCACATTGGAGATGCAGTTGCGCTCCGCGTCCCGGGTGACGCCGGGCCGCGGCCGCCAGGTCAGGTAGAGCCCGACCGAATCGGCCGCCGACAGCCCGGGCCGCTCGCCGATCGCCACCACCGCCAGCGTCGCGCCCAGCGCCTGCGCGATCTCGTCCCCGACGGCGACCCGCCCGTTCGTCACCACCGTGGTCGGCGCCCAGGCAAGCTCCGGCAGGCTGTCGCGGATCGCCCGCGCCAGGCCCGCGCCATGCATCCGGATCGCCGTCGCCGACAGCCCGTCGGCGATCACCAGCGCCGCGTCATAGGCACCGCGTTCGAGCCGGGCGCGCGACGCCTCGCTCAGCGCGCGTCCGAGATCGGGATTGGCGAGATAGCTCGCGCGGTCCGCCGCCGGCGTCGTCAGGCATATCGCGTCCAGCGCTGCGGCCAGCGCCGCCGCATCGAACGGCGCGTTCACCGCGTCGCGCGCCCGTGCATGGGCGAGCTGGAATTCCAGCACCCGCCGCGTCGGCAGCGCGGCGCCCGCCCGCCCCAGCGCCACCCGCGCCGGCGTGAAGGCGGCCAGGGCGTGCCACTCGTCCGCGTCGCTCACGGCACGAAGTCGAGCAGCCGCGCCGCCGCGCTCCCGGCAAGCCTCGGCCTTATCCGTCCGTCCGTGTCCAGAATCCCCATCTTGAGCAGCCAGGTCTCGAACTCGGGCGCCGGCCTGAGGCTCAACGCCTCGCGCGCATAGAGCGCGTCGTGGAACGAGGTGCTCTGATAGGACAGCATCACGTCGTCCGCGCCCGGCACGCCCATCACATAGGTGCAGCCCGCGACGCAGAGCAGCGTCAGCAGATTGTCCATGTCGTCCTGGTCGGCGTCGGCATGGTTGGTGTAGCAGACGTCGACGCCCATCGGCAGGCCGAGCAGCTTGCCGCAGAAATGATCCTCCAGCCCCGCGCGGACGATTTCCTTCCCGTCGAACAGGTATTCCGGTCCGATGAAGCCGACCACGCTGTTGACCAACAGCGGCTGGAAGTGCCGGGCGACCGCATAGGCGCGCGTCTCCATGGTCTGCTGGTCGACACCGTGATGCGCCCCCGCCGACAAGGCCGCGCCCTGGCCGGTCTCGAAATACATCACATTGTCGCCGACGGCGCCCCGCTTGAGCGAAAGCGCCGCCTCGCGCGCCTCGCGCAGCAGGGCGAGGTCCACGCCGAAGCTGCGGTTCGCCGCCTCGCTGCCCGCGATCGACTGGAACACCAGATCGACCGGCGCGCCCTGCGCCATCGCCGCCAGCGTCGTCGTAACATGGGCGAGCACGCAGGACTGGGTCGGGACGTCCCAGCGCCGCCGCATCCCGTCGATCATGCGCAGCAGGTCGGTCACGGTGGCGACATTGTCGCTCGCCGGATTGATCCCGATCACCGCGTCGCCGCTGCCGTAGAGCAGCCCGTCGACGATGGAGGCCGCGATGCCCCTGGCGTCGTCGGTCGGATGGTTGGGCTGCAGCCGCACCGACAGCCGCCCCGGCAAGCCGATCGTATTGTTGAACCGCGTGACCACCGACACCTTGCGCGCCGCCGCGATCAGGTCCTGGTTGCGCATCAGCTTGGACACCGCCGCCGCCATCTCCGGCGTCAGCCCCGGCGCCAGCACCGCCAGCCGCGCCGCCGTCGTCTCATGCGCCAGCAGGAGATCGCGGAATTCCCCGACCGTCATCGCCTTCACGGGCGCGAAAGCCTCCGCGTCGTGGCTGTCGGCGATCAGCCGCGTGACCTCGTCGCTGTCGTAAGGCACGAGCTCGCTCTTCAGGAATTCGCCCAGCGGCAGGTCGGCCAGCGCCATCCGCGCCGCCACCCGCTCCTCGGCCGTCTGCGCCGCCAAGCCCGCCAGCCGGTCCCCCGACCGGGCCGGCGAGGCGCGCGCCAAGAGCATCTTCAGATCGTCGAAGACGTAGCGGGTCGAACCGATGGCTTGCGCATAGGCCATGGCTTTAGCTAATGCGATACGCGGTCAAAGCACAAACGGATCCGTCATGAGCGAGCTTCCCATCCGTGCCCGGCGGCACTGGATCGAGTATGTCGCCACGGCCGCGGCCCTTCTGATCTCGGCGATTTCGCTCTGGGTGGCGATCCGCACCGAGGATGCCAACACCAAGATGGTGGCGGCGGCGTCCTGGCCGTTTCTCCAGGTCGCGACCAGCGACAGCGACGGGGCAGGGCGCGACATCCTGAAATTCGACGTCGTCAATGCCGGGGTCGGGCCGGCGCTGGTCGAGTATTTCGAAGTCACGTTCGACGGCAAGCCGCTGGCGTCGTCGAACGAGATGCTCGCGAGATGCTGCGGCTTCGATCCGGGGACGGCGCGTCCCATCGTCGAGCACGCGCCGCAGATCGGAACCTGGATCGAAGGCAATGTCGGCGGCACCATCCTGCGCGCCGGCGAGGATCGCGTGTTCTTCAACTGGCCGCGGACGGCGGCGAACGGAAAGGCGTGGCTGGCGCTGCGCGACGCGGCGGCGGGCGGACGCCTTCGCGCCCGCGCCTGCTATTGCTCGGTGTTCAACGAATGCTGGCAGGGCGCCTATGAGGGGCTGCATCCCGCGCCGGTCGACCGCTGCGTCGCGCCGAAAGTCGCCTATTACGAGTGACCTTCAAGGCCTGCGCAGAACGACCGTCTCGCCCGCCAACGCGGCGCGATTGGCCTCGCGCAGCACGGCGTTGGCTTCCGCCTGCCAGCGCTCCGCCGGCTCCCAGCCCGCCAGCATGAGGGAGCCGTGGATATGGCCTTCCATCTTGCGCGCCACCGCGTCCACCCCGGCATCGGTCAGCCGCGCGACATAGGCCTCGCATTCGTCGCGGCGCGGGTCGAACTCCGCGTTCATGACGTAAGCCGGCGGCAGCCCTTCGAGATCGGGCACGAAGAGCGGCGAGCCGTAGCGCGCTGCCCGGTCCTTCTTCGCGATATAGAGATCGAGCATGGCGAGATCGCGCTCGCGCGTCGTGTCGTGCTCCGGCAGCGGGTAGCGCCAGGCATGCGAGGTCTTGGTCAGGTCGACGCCCGCGATCTCCAGCAATTGCAGGATGAGCTTCGGCCCGCCGCGGTCCTTCGCCAGCAGCGCCAGCACCGCGGCGAAATTGCCGCCCGACGACGCGCCGCCGACACTGATCGCCTGCGCCGCAAGGCCGAGCTCCTCCGCCCGTGCCGCGAGGCCGGTCATGGCGCGATAGCAATCCTCGATCCCGGCCGGAAAAGGATGTTCCGGCGCCAGCGCGTACTCGACCGACGCAACCGCGCACTCCGCCGCCGCGGCACGCCGCGACAGCGGCCCATCCAATTCGCCCGACAGCGCCGAGCCGATCACGAAGCCGCCACCATGGCAGTAGAGATGCAGCGGTAGCGGTGCGTCGCTCTCGGGCCGGTAGAGCCGCACCATGACACCGTCGATGTCGATATCGCGCACGCCGACGCCTGGCGCGACGGTGCGATCCTTCTGGCTCGCCGAATAGATCGGCCGGAAGGCCGCGATCCGCGCCGCGTCGATCGATGCGCCGATGTTGGCGTGCATCCGCTCCAGCATCGCCGCGACCGGCGGCGCCAGCCCGGCTATTTCGGCTTGTTCTTCGCCAGCCATTGTTCCAGCCAGTGTATGTTGTACTCGCCGTCGATGATGTCCTTGTCGCGGACCAGGAGCTGGAACAGCGGGATCGTCGTGTCGATGCCGCCCACCACCAATTCATCGAGCGCGCGGCGCAGCCGCAAGAGGCACTCGTTGCGGTTCTTGGCATGCACGATCAGCTTGCCGACCAGACTGTCGTAATAGGGCGGGACGCTGTAGCCGGAATAGATCGCGCTGTCGAAGCGCACGCCCAGACCGCCCGGCGTGTGGAATTGGGTGATCTTTCCGGGCGAGGCCTGGAAGGTGAAAGGGTTCTCCGCGTTGATGCGGCATTCGATGGCGTGGCCGTTGAACGTCACGTCCTCCTGGCGCATCTCCAAGGTGCCGCCGGCCGCGATACGAATCTGCTCGCGCACGATGTCGATGCCGGTCAGCGCCTCGCTCACCGGATGCTCGACCTGCAGCCGCGTGTTCATCTCGATGAAGTAGAACTGCCCGTCCTCGAACAGGAATTCGATGGTGCCGGCGCCGAGATAGCCGAGCTGCTTGAGCGCCTTGGTCACGACGGCGCCGATCTCGTCGCGCTGTGTCGCGTTGAGCGCAGGCGAACCGGCTTCCTCCCACACCTTCTGCAGCCGCCGCTGCAGCGAGCAGTCGCGCTCGCCCAGATGGATGACGTTGCCGACGCCATCCGCCAGCACCTGGATCTCGATGTGCCGGGGCTTCTCGAGATATTTCTCCATATAGACCTGGTCGTTGCCGAACGCGCCCTTGGCCTCGGCGCGCGCGGTCGAGAGCGCCATCGCAAGCTCCGTCTCGCTCCGCGCCACCCGCATGCCCTTGCCGCCGCCGCCCGCCGTCGCCTTGATCAGGACCGGATAGCCGATCTCGCCGGCGATGCGCGCCGCATCGGCGTCCTCGACCGCGCCGCCCGAGCCGGGCACGGTCGGAATGCCGACCGCCTTCACCGCTTGGATGGCGGTGATCTTGTCGCCCATCATGCGGATGTGCTCCGGCGTCGGCCCGATGAAGGTGATGCCGTGCTCGCGCACGATCTCCGCGAAGCGCGCATTCTCCGAGAGGAATCCGTAGCCGGGATGGATCGCCTCCGCGCCGGTGATCTCGCAGGCGGCGATGATGGCGGGGATGTTGCGGTAGCTCTGCGCCGAGGGCGGCGGGCCGATGCACACGCTCTCGTCGGCGAGCCGCACATGCATCGCGTCGGCGTCGGCCGTGGAATGCACCGCCACGGTGGCGATGCCCATCTCCTTGCACGCCCGGTTGATGCGAAGCGCGATCTCGCCGCGATTGGCGATGAGGACTTTTTCAAACATGGGCGACCGCCCCCCGCGCGCGCATGCGCGCAAGATTCACGCGGAGCCGCGGAGACGCGGAGATTTCGACAAGGCTCCGCGCTCTCCGCGGCTCCGCGTGAATCCTTGCCTTGCCCGGGCACATGACCATCGAACCCAGCATGCCTAGTTGAGGATGCAAAGCGTCTGCCCGAACTCGACCGGCTGGGCGTCGTTGACGCAGACTTCGCTGACCGTGCCGCCACGCGGCGCGGTGATCGGGTTCATCGTCTTCATCGCTTCCACGATGAAAAGCGTGTCGCCTTCCTTCACGGTCTGGCCGACGCTGACGAACGCCTTGGCGCCGGGCTCGGGCGACAGATAGACCGTGCCCACCATCGGCGAAGGCACCGCGCCGGGATGCGGTCCTGCCGGCTTCGCGGGCGCCGCAGCGGTGCCCGCCGCGGGGGCTGCGGCCGGCGCGGCCGCCATCACGGTGCCGCCCGTCTGCTTGGACACGCGCAGTCTCGCGCCGTTCGCTTCGATCTCGATCTCGGTCAGCCCCGTCTCCTTGAGGAGCTCCGCCAGTTCGCGGATCGCGCCGGCATCGACCAGCCCGTTCTTCGCCTTGCCGCCGGCGGACAGCCTGGCGCCGATCGATTTCATATCCTTCATGTTCATGACGTGCCTTCGATGAGGACCGCCATCGCGTCGATGGCGGCCAGATAACCCTGTTCCTTCAATCCGCAGATCACGCCGGTCGCCACCTTGCTGACAAAGGAGCGATGGCGGAATGGTTCCCGCGCATGCGGATTGGAGAGATGCACTTCGATGATCGGCTTGCCCAGCGCCTTCAGCGCGTCGTGGATCGCGATGGAGGTGTGGGTGTAAGCCGCGCCGTTCAGGATCACGCCCGAACCCTTCTCCCGCGCCTCCTGGATCCAGTCGATCAGTTCGCCCTCGTGGTTCGACTGGCGGAACACGACGCTCAGCCCATGGCTCTTCACCCGTGCGGCGCAAAGCTTTGCGATCTGCGCCAGCGTGGTCGTGCCATAGATCTCCGGCTCGCGCGTGCCCAGCAGATTGAGCGTCGGACCGTTCAGCACGTAGATCGGCAAGGCTTTGTTTCGGTTGCCGGATTTGGCCAAGGGAACTCCGGAAAGGAGGCGGATTCGCCCCTTATAGTCGCATGCGCGCGTCCCGCAAACACGGGGTTTATCGCCGCCGCGGCCGGGGCTATGGTTGAGCGACAGTCCCAGGGGCGCCGTTCGCGGCTGAGATGGGCATCCCGCCCAGTCCCTTTGAACCTGATCCGGCTCGTACCGGCGTAGGGAGAGGAGAACCATGAGCCTGAACGTCATCGTCAACGGCGAACCTTGCCGTGTCCCGCCGAGCCTCAGCGTGCACGGCCTGCTGGCCGTTCTCGGGCTGGACCCCAGGAAGATCGCGGTCGAACGCAATCTGGAGATCGTGCCGCGCTCGACCTATGACGCGGTGCTGGTCGAGGACGGCGACAAATACGAGATCGTGCATTTCATCGGCGGCGGCAACGCGCCGGTCACCCCGCCGGTGGAGGACAAGCCCTTCGTCCTCGCCGGCAAGACTTACAAGTCCCGCCTCATCGTCGGCACCGGCAAGTACAGGACTTACGCCGACAATGCCCGCGCGCTGGAAGCCAGCGGCGCCGAGATCGTGACCGTCGCGGTGCGCCGCGTGAACCTCACCGATCCCAGCCAGCCCAAGCTGGTCGACTTCATCGACCCGAAGAAAGTCACCTATCTGCCCAACACCGCCGGCTGCTTCACCGGCGAGGACGCGGTGCGCACCCTGCGCCTGGCGCGCGAGGCCGGCGGCTGGGACCTCGTGAAGCTCGAAGTCCTGGGCGAGAAGAAGCTGCTCTATCCCGACATGCTCGAAACGCTGCGCGCCACCGAGATGCTGACCAAGGACGGCTTCAAGGTGATGGTCTATTGCAGCGACGATCCTCTGATGGCCAAGCGGCTGGAAGACCTGGGCGCGGTGGCGATCATGCCGCTCGCCTCGCCGATCGGCTCGGGCATGGGCATTCAGTCCACGGTGAACATCCGCCTCATCATCGAGGACGCGAAAGTCCCCGTGATCGTGGACGCCGGCATCGGCACGGCCTCGGACGCGGCGGTGGCGATGGAGCTCGGCTGCGACGCGGTGATCTCGAACACCGGCATCGCGCACGCGAAGGATCCGGTGAAGATGGCGGCGGCGATGAAGCTCGCGGTCGAAGCCGGCCGCCTCGCCTGGCTCGCCGGGCGCATGCCGAAGAAGAACTACGGCGATCCGTCGAGCCCGATGACGGGGCTGATCTAGCCGCTCACGTCCCCGTCATCTGTTTCAGCGTGTCCTCGTCGATCTCGCCGGAATGGACCTTGCCGTTGACGATGAAGGTCGGCGTGCCGTCGACGTTCACCCGCTTCGCCAGCGCCCGCGCCTTCGCCAGGGTCTTGTCGGTGGCCGGATCCTTCATGTCCGCCGTCAGCCTGGCGATGTCGAGGCCGGTGGTCTGCGCCACCCGCATCAGCACGTCGAGGTCGATCGCGCCGGGCTCGCTCATCAGTGCGAAGGTGAAGGGGATGTACTTGTCCGGCTGGCGCCGCGCCGCGACCGCGGCCCGCGCCGCGGCCGTCGACATTTGCCCGAAGATCGGGAAATCGACGAAGGCGAAGCGCGCCGTGTCCTTGTGCGCCTCGTAGAACGCCTTGACGGTCGGAAAGGTGTTGCGGCAGTGCACGCAATTGTAGTCGAAGAACTCGACCAGCGAGACCTTGGCGTTCGCCGGCCCCGTCACATAGGCGACGGCCGGATCGAAGAACGCCTTGGGCCCCGCCGTATCGACCGCCATCTGCCGCGCCCGCTCGGCGACGTCCTCGCGCTTTTCCTGCAGCGCCGCATAGCGCTCCTGCATCTCGGCCAGGATCTGCGGATTTTTCAGCAGATAGGCATGGACCTGCCGCGTATCGACGCGCGCGGTCGGGAAATAGCCGAATGCCGCGGCGCCGAACACCACGCCCACCGCGACCACCGCTCCGCCCAGCGCGCTCAGCGCGGCGATCTTCCATTGTGTCGTCATGGCGTACCTTCCGAAGGCCTTTTCGTCCGGCCGCCTAGCGCTGCTGCGCGCGCGCAGCGGGCATGGAGATTGCGACGATGTCGTTGGCGCGCTGCCAATCGGGCGAGCCCTGGTCCAGGCCGTGGCGCGCCTTGTTGGCGAACATCGCCGCCGGGGCATAGGCGCCGATCGAGTAGTAGCGCTCCGCCGTCGCCAAATCGGCCATCGGCTCATTGCCCATCTGGCTGTAGGCCTGCGCCGCCTCGTACCAGGCGAAGGGATCGTCGTCTTCCTGCTGCAGCGCGACCTTGAGGTTCTCGAGCGCCGGCTTGGCGAGCGCCGGCCGTTCGGTCGCGAGCTGCGCCGCGGCCAGCGCGACGCGGAGCTGCGGCGCGCTCGGCATCAGGTCGACCGACTTCTGATAGGCCACGACGCCGAGCTCGGGCTTGGCCATGCTCACATAGATCTGGCCGAGCACCTCGTAGAAATAGGGATTGCTCGGCTCGTCCTTGATCAGGCTGTTGATCTCCTCCAGCGCCTTGGGCAGATCGGGCTTGCGCGAATAGGCCATGGCGCGGGCATAGCGCGCCGTCTCGCTCTTGTCGGTCAGCGGATAGCGGTTGAACACCACCTGCAGCGGCTCGATATAGCCCGCGAGCTTGGCCTGGATCATCTCGTATTCGTGCTCGACCGCCGGATCCTCCGGCACGTCCTTGTAGGGCGAGGCCTCGACCTCGGCCTCGAGATTGGCGACGCGGTCGCGCCCCATCGGATGATCCGAAGCGTAAGGGTCCATGCGGTCATAGGCGCGGGCCTCTTCGTCGGCGAGACGGGTGAAGGTCGCCAGCAGGCCGCGCGGCGACTGGTGCGTCTTGTTGAGCAGCTTGAGGCCGATCTGGTCGGCGGTGGATTCCTGCACGCGGCTGAAGGCGTTGAACTGGTCCTGCGCGATGCCCTGGCCGCCCATCAGGATCAGCATGCCCGCCTGGCCGGCGCCGGCCGCGATCGCCGCGATGCCCACGACCATGGAGAGCAGCATCGGGATCGTCGCCTTCTGGATCGCCGCGGAGCTGCGCGACAGATGGCCGGCCACGATGTGCCCGGTCTCGTGCGCCATCACGCCTTTGAGCTCGAGCGAATTGTGGGCGAACATGATCATTCCCGATTGAATGAACATGTTCTGGCCCTCGGCGACGAAGGAATTCACCGTGGGATCGTTGACGAGGTAGATACGCACGCCTGCCGGATCGAGGCCGCCGGCCTTCAGCAGCGGATCCTCGTAGGAGCGCAGCGCGCGCTCGGTCTCGGTGTCGCGCAGCAGGAGGATGCCCTGGGCCGCGGCGGGGCCTGCCAGCACGCCGAGGCTTCCCAAAAACCCGACCAGGAACGCCAAGGCTCTCGCGCGGCGCGACAAGACCGCTTTCACGCGCGTCAGACGGGTCGAAGGGTTGCAAAACGCCAAGGCTTGAACTCTCCTAACGGTTCGAAGCGCCCCCCGTCCGGTCGGGACCGTAGGTGGGCCAGGAACCCGCGTCAACGGACGCCATATCTGCGTCCTTAACCATCAAGGATTTGTAACATTGAGGCTTCGTTCGCGGATTTTGGCTTGCGCTTCAAGCCTGCTGCTTCTGTCCGGCTGTTCCGTCGGTCTCGGCTCGCTGGGCGGCAGCGATGACTCGGGCGGCGCCGTTCCCACCAGCACGCCCAGCACTCCGAGCAGCAGCTCCGGCGGCATCGCAAGCCTCATCGGCCTGGGCGGCAGCGGCGCCGGCGCCAGGGCGCTGGCGGTCGGCGACGAGCCCTATGCGGTCAGGGTCGGCGCCTCGATCCTCCAGCAGGGCGGTTCGGCCGCCGACGCCGCGACCGCGATGTATTTCGCGCTCGCGGTGACCTATCCCGTCGCCGCGGGCCTGGGCGGCGGCGGCATCTGCATCGTGCGCGATCCGGTGACCAGCCGCACGGAGGAGTTCGATTTCCTCGCGCGCGATTCCAGCGGCGGCGGCGCCTATGCGGTGCCGGGCAACGTCCGGGGCTTTTCGTTGATGCAGGGCATCTACGGCGCGCTGCCCTGGCAGCGCGATGTCGCGCCCGGCGAAGGCTATGCCTCGGCCGGCTTTCCGATCAGCCATGCGCTGTCCGCCCGCATCGCGACCTTGAAGGATGTGATCCGTCTCGATGCCGCGCTCGCCGCCGAATTCCTCGACGAGTCCGGCGAGGCCAAGCCGGCCGGCACCATCGTCTCCAATCCCGATCTCGCCACGACGCTGGCCGTCATCCGCACCGGCGGACCGAATGCGTTCTATACCGGCAATCTCGGGGCGCGCATCCTGGCCTATTCCGGCCAGCAGGGCGGCGCCATCGCGGTGCAGGAATTCGCGCGCTACCGCGCGACGCGCACCGCGCCGCAGGCGATCCAGCTCGGCAATCAATATGTCCTGCTGCCGTCGCAGCGCACCGGTGCCGGCGCCTTCTCCGGCGCCCTGTTCGAGACCCTGCAGCGCGCGATGGATACGAGCACCGGCGCCGGCGACCTGCAGGCCGCGGTCGTCGTCGCGGTGAAGCAGGCGCTTGCGCGCTTTCGCGTCACCGACCTGCCGCAGGATCTCGGCGCGACCGGCTTCGCCGCGACCGACGCGAGCGGACAGGCGGTCGCCTGCGCCGTGACGATGAACGGCCCGTTCGGTTCGGGCCGCAACGCGCTGGGCACCGGCGTGACGCTGGCGCGCGCGCCGTCGAGCGGCGCGTCCGGCGTAGCGGCCGCCTTCATGACGCCGCTGATCGCGACCGACAGCGGCGGTGCGCTCACGCTGGCCGGCGCGAGCGCCGGCGGGCCCAACGGCACCGCCGCCCTGGGCTATGCGCTGGCGCGCCTGTCGCGCGGCGAATCCGTCAGCCGGCGCGCCGATCTGCGCTCCACCGGCGTGGCGCCTTACGACACGATCAACGCCATCGTCTGCCAGAGCGGCACCTGCGTCGCGCTTCCCGACCCCGCCTCGAACGGCTTGGGCGCGAGCGGAGACATGCGCTGAATCGGCCTTCCCGTGAGGGCGGGTCGAAAAAGTTCGAAGCGGCGCGTAGCGACGTCGGGAAAATTATTTTTCCGGCAAGAAAATATCGTTCGCCGCAGCGCAGCACAAAAACTTATCCCCGCGGCAAACCGAAACCCTCCGCGTTCTTCGCGGCTCCGCGTGAAGCTCCTGTCGGATAACCGCCGGGCAATGGCGTCGCCGGAAAATTTTCGCGCGCCCCTTGAACCGAGTCGGTCTACGCACCAAATCCATCACATCCCCGCAACTGCATCGACGTAAACGGCGCACCGGTTTTCCGGCGCGGGCGCGTGGTCGCATCGAAAGGAAATGCATCGCTCGACGGACCGCTCCTCGCAACACGCGCAATCGCTCGCGCCGCGAATCCGTCTTGGTCACACAAGCATCCGTCATCCCCTCGCATTGCGAAGCAAGGCGAGGGGAACGACGGCGTTGCGAATGCCTATGTCTTGAACGCCCGCTGCCACCAGCCCTTCTTGGGCGGTGCGGCCGGCTCGGCCGGCTCGGCCGGCTTGGTCTCGTCCTTCGGCGTGGTGTCGATCTCCGCCGGGTCGCTCAGCGACCAGGAGGGCGTCGACGCCGTGTTCGGGCTCACGCGCGGAGCGTCGTCGCGCGGCGTGGTGTCGATCTCGTCGGGTTCGCCGAAGCGGCCCACCCCGAACGACGCCGGGGTCTGCGACACGGGCGGAAGCTCCGGCGCGGAAGGAGGCGGGGGCGCGAGGGCCTGTTCGCCCGCCGCTTCCGCGGGCTGTTCGATACGCTCGCCATTCGGCGCGAAGCGCTCGCGGTTGCCGCCCCGCCGGCCCCGGCGGCGGCGGCGTTTGCGGCGCTGGCCTTCGGCATCCTGACCGGCGGCACCGTTCGCCTGGGGTTGATGTTCGCTGGCGAACGCCTCGCCGCCCTCGACCATGTCGTCCGGCCCAGCGGCGAATTCGCCGTCGCCGGCCAGCAGAGTTTCGGGCGCGGCGTCCGGCGCAACCGGCGCCGGCGTCTCGCGCGGTGCGCCGCCGTCGCGCTGGTCGCGGCCGCGTCCGCTGCGATTGCGTCCGCCTCGGCGGCGCCGGCGTCGGCGGCCGTCGCCGTTCTCGGCCTGCTCCTCGCGCGGGCGCTGTTCCTCTTCCGGCTCGGCCGGCGTCTCGACCGCTTCGATCGCCTCGTCTTCCGCTTCGAGTTCCTCTTCCTCGACGACGTCGAGGTCCTCGTCGTCCTCGGCGATCGGCGCCGGCGCGGCATGCACGGGGCGCACGAAGTCTTCCGGATTGCGATGGCCGACGCGGTCGATCTCGAACGCGCCCGCCATCAGCTCGGGCTTGGGCTCGAAATTGATGACGATGGAATATTCGCTTTCCAGCCGCGACAGCTCGCGGCGCTTCTGGTTCAGCGTGTACATCGCGACGTCGGCCGCGACCTTGACGGTCAGCCCCTCGGCCCGCTGCTTCTGCGCCTCTTCCTCGAGGCCGCGCAGCACGCGTAGCGAGGTCGATTCGACCGAGCGCACGATGCCCTGGCCGCCGCAATGGGGGCAGGGCACGGTCGAGCCCGCGATGACGCCGGCGCGCAGGCGCTGGCGCGACATCTCAAGAAGGCCGAACTGGCTGATCTTGCCGATCTGGATGCGGGCGCGGTCGTTCTTCACCGCGTCGCGGATGCGCTTTTCGACGTCGCGGTCGTTGCGGCCGTCCTCCATGTCGATGAAGTCGATGACGATGAGGCCCGCCAGGTCGCGCAGGCGAAGCTGGCGGCCGATCTCCTCGGCCGCTTCGAGATTGGTCTTGCGCGCCGTCTCCTCGATGGAGTGCTCGCGCGTCGCGCGGCCCGAATTGACGTCGATGGAGACCAGCGCCTCGGTCTGGTTGATGACGATATAGCCGCCGGATTTGAGCGTCACCGTCGGCTGGAACATGGCGTCGAGCTGCGCCTCGATGTGATAGCGCTGGAACAGCGGCACCGGCTCGGCATAGGGCTTCACGTTCTTGGCATGCGTCGGCATCAGCATCCGCATGAAGTCCTTGGCGTTGCGGTAGCCCGCCTCGCCCTCGACCGTGATCTCGATGACGTCCTTGTTGTAGAGGTCGCGGATGGCGCGCTTGATGATGTCGCCTTCCTCATAGACGCAGGCCGGCGCGATCGAGTTCAGCGTCGTCTCGCGGATCGTGTCCCACATGCGCAGGAGATATTCGTAATCGCGCCGGATTTCGACCTTGGTGCGGTTCTCGCCCGCGGTGCGGATGATCAGGCCCATGCCCTCGGGCAGTTCCAGCGCCTGGGCGGCGCTCTTGAGCCGCTTGCGGTCGGCCAGGTTGGTGATCTTGCGGCTGATGCCGCCGCCGCGCGGCGTGTTCGGCATCAAGACGCAGTAACGGCCGGCGAGCGACAGATAGGTGGTGAGCGCCGCGCCCTTGTTGCCGCGCTCTTCCTTGACGACCTGCACCAGGATGATCTGGCGCCGCTTGATCACTTCCTGGATCTTGTAGTGGCGCCGGCGGACCCAGCGCTGCGACGGCTTCTGCGCCTGGAGCGGCTGCGCCGCCTCGATGGGCTGCTCCGACGCGGTCTGGATGTCGGGCACGTTCTCGGTGACTTCGGGCACCGGCGTGTCGATGTGGAAGCCCTCTTCGGCCGGCACATGCGCGGCCGATGCCGCGACGGTCTGTTCGTCGACCACGCCGGCGCGCTGCTCGGCCTCGGCGACGGCATCGATCTCGTCGTCTTCGTGATTGTGATGGACATGGTCGGGCGGCGCGGCGGCGACCGGCTCGTCTTCGTCCTCTTCATCATCGTCGTCTTCGTCGATGTCCTCGGCGCTGGCGACGCCGGGATGCTCGAAGACGTCGTCGTGATCGTCCGCGGCGGCCGTCTCGATCGGACGTTCCGGTTCCGGGCCGTCCTCGGTCGGCAGCGCGTCGGGCGCGACATCGACCGTGTCGGTCGCTGGCGCCGCGGGGAAGGCTTCGGCGGTTTCCTCCTCCTCCTCGTCCTCCTCGACGGACGGCTTGGGACCGGAGGAGATTTCGAACGACTCGATGTCGTCCTCGGAGCGGCGGCGGGCTTCGGCCTCCTGCTCGGCGATCAGCGCCTGCCGGTCGGCGATCGGGATCTGGTAATAGTCGGGATGGATTTCCGAGAAGGCGAGGAAGCCCTGGCGGTTGCCGCCATATTCTACGAACGCCGCCTGGAGCGAAGGCTCCACGCGCGTCACCTTGGCGAGATAGATGTTTCCCTTGAGAGGCCGCTTGGTTGCGGCCTCGAAATCGAATTCCTCGACCTTGTTACCGTCGAGAACGACGACCCGGGTCTCCTCCGGGTGGCTGGCGTCGATGAGCATGCGTTTGGGCATTTAAGTCTCCGAGCGGCCGCGCTCGCGCACCCGCGCGCCTTGGCGCGAGAAGGGGGAGGGGCCGCGTTGTTGGGGACAGGCGCCGGGCCGCCGCCGCCCGCAGCGCCGCTGCAGGATCGGGGAAAAGGGCTCGCGCGATGTCGGTCATTGCAAAATTGATCTTCAGCCGGCCGGGCCGGCGGCGGGATGCTGCTGCAATGGAGGGATTCCTGCGCTGGGCGCTCGAAGAGCCAGCCGGCGCGATCTCCGGACCACCGCACCGTCTCATCCGGTCACCCCTGTGACCGGCCGGCGCAGCATGTACATGTTGTAGGGGTCCCTTGGCGGAACGGCAAGAGAAACCCTCGAATTCATTGTAAAGGCCGCAAGTGCTAAGGATTCGTCAATGGTTTACGGCCAGTTTCCACTACCTTCGGGGCGCTGCGGATGAATCGCCGTCTGGCCATGATCTTGGGCTTTGGGGCCGCCGTCGTGCTCGCCGGCGCCGCCTGGGCGGCGTCCGACCCGTCCCGGGACGCCGACGACCTGATCGCCCATATCCTGAAGGACGCCCCCGCCCCGAAACCGGCGCCGGCCCAGCCCGGTACACCCCTACCCGGGGCGCCCCCGGCGCCGGCCGCGAAGCCCGGTCCGGAACCCATCGTGATGAGCGCCCGCATCGGGGAACACGAGGACCGCACCCGTTTCGTCGTCGAGATGTCCGATCCGGTCAAAATGCGGGTCTTCACCCTCTCCAATCCCGACCGGGTGGTGATCGATATGCCGGCGGTACAATGGCACCTCGACGGGCCGCCGCGCCCCACCGGCAACGGCGCCGTCCGCAGCTACCGCTACGGCCTGTTCCGCTCCGGCAATTCGCGCTTCGTGATCGACCTGAACAGGCCGGTGAAGGTCAGCGATCCGCTCGTCCTGCCGCCCAGCGGCGGCTATGGCTACCGCGTGGTGATCGATCTGTTCCCCGTTTCGCCCGATCAGTTCGTGCACAATTCCGGCTGGCCGGCCGACCTGAAGGCCCGCGAGGCGGCGGCCGAGCAGCTCGCCTCGATCCCGGCGCAGGCGGTCGCGCCGACGCCCGAGAAGCGCATCGTCGTCATCGACGCCGGCCATGGCGGGATCGACTCCGGCACCAGCGGCGTCAATGGCTTGCAGGAGAAAGATCTCGTGCTGGATGAGGCGCTCCGGCTCGGCCGCGAGCTGGTCCGCCGCGCCAACTACACCGTCCACCTGACCCGCGACACCGATGTTTTCATCCCGCTCAAGGAGCGCGTGACCATCGCGCGGTCCTGGCACGCGGACCTGTTCATTTCGCTGCATGCCGATTCGAACCCCGATCCCGGCGTCAACGGCCTGTCGATCTACACCCTCTCCGAATCGGGGTCCGACAAGGAAGCGGCCGCCCTGGCGCGCAAGGAGAATCAGTCCGACGTCATCGCCGGCGTCGATCTCGGCGGCGGCAACTCCACCGTGGCTCCGATCCTGATCGACCTCGCCCAGCGCGACACCATGAACCGTTCGTCACGCTTCGCGACCGGCGCCGTCGCCACGCTGGCCGCCGCGACGGACATATTGCCGCGTCAGCCGCACCGCTCGGCGGGTTTCGTGGTGCTCAAGGCGCCCGATGTTCCCGCCGTCCTGATCGAACTCGGTTATCTATCGAACGAAGGCGATGCCGGGCAGATGAACACGGTGCGCTGGCGCAACGGCGTCGCCAAGGCCATCGCCCAGGCGGTGGACGGGTACTTCGCACCCGCGATAACCGCATCGCCCGCTCCTTGAAGGTCCGCGCCTACCGCGTACGAGGCGCAGCAGGGGGAGAAATAGCCGTTGGCGAAGCTTTGTTAATCCTTCCCACCGCCACAATCCGCCGATAAGAAAGCGGCCGTAAAGAGGGCTATAACAGCGCCATGTTCCGGCGGATACTTGCATACACAGGCTTGGGCTTGGGGGTCCTGGCTGCGGCCGGCGTGCTCGCCGCCGTCGTCGCCGTCTATCTCG
Organism: Rhizomicrobium sp.; assembly: GCA_037200985.1. NCBI lineage: Bacteria > Pseudomonadati > Pseudomonadota > Alphaproteobacteria > Micropepsales > Micropepsaceae > Rhizomicrobium > Rhizomicrobium sp. The sequence goes on along the minus strand of JBBCGJ010000001.1, from coordinate 1,781,580 downwards.
TCACCCGCGACATGCCGAGCGTGGAGACCTTGCGCGACTACCAGCCGCCGGTCACCACCCGCGTCTATGCCGGCGACGGCACGCTGATCCGCGAATATGCCCGCGAGCGCCGCATCTTCGTGCCGATCGCCTTCGTGCCCAAGCTGATCACCGAGGCGTTCACCTCGGCCGAAGACAAGAATTTCTACAACCATCCGGGCATCGATCCGTCCGGCATCGCGCGCGCCGCGGTGAAGGACGTGTTCAACGTCTTCCAGCACAAGCGCCTCGAAGGCGCCTCGACCATCACCCAGCAGGTCGCCAAGAATTTCCTGCTCAATTCGGACGTGAAATTCTCCCGCAAGATCCGCGAGGCGATCCTCGCCATCCGGATCGACGCGACCTATTCCAAGGACAAGATCCTCGAACTTTATCTGAACGAGATCTATCTCGGCGCGAACTCCTACGGCGTCGCCGCCGCGGCGCTGAACTATTTCGACAAGTCGCTCGACCAGCTCGACATCGCCGAGGTCGCCTTCCTCGCCTCGCTGCCCAAGGCGCCGTCGGAATTCGATCCGGTGCGCAACCACAAGGCCGCTTTCGACCGCCGCAACTGGGTCATCGGCCAGATGGAGGAAAACGGCTACATCACCGCCGAGCAGGCGGGTGCCGCCAAGGCCGAGCCGCTGGTCACCCAGCCCCGCGCCGCCGGCTCGCAGACCGAGGACGCCGACTATTTCGTCGAGGAAGTCCGCCGCGAGCTCTATGCCCGCTACGGCGAGCAGGCGCTCTACGACGGCGGCCTTCAGGTCCGTTCGACCCTCGACACGGCGCTGCAGAACTATGCGGTGAACGCGTTGCGCGCGGGCCTGGTGCGCTACGACCGCCGCCACGGCTGGCGCGGCACCGCCAGCAACATCGCGGTCTCGGGCAATTGGCGGGACACGCTGAAGGCGGTGGCCAACCAGTCGGGCATCGAGACCTGGCGCATCGCCGTCGTCCTCGATTTCGACGGCAAGGACGCGAAGATCGGCCTGGGCGACGGCACCACGGGCACGATTCCCTGGAGCGAGCTCACCTGGGCGCGCCGCGAGCCGAAGAATTCGCCCTATGCCGGTCCCGCGCCGACGAGGCCGTCCGACGTGTTCAAGATCGGCGACGTCATCTATGCCGAACCGCTGGAGGGCAAGCCGGGCCTGTTCGGTCTGCGCCAGGTGCCGGAGATCAATGGCGGCATCGTTGCGATGGACCCCCATACCGGGCGCGTGCTCGCGCTCTCCGGCGGTTTCTCCTATGCGTCGAGCCAGTTCGACCGCGCCTTCCAGGCGATGCGTCAGACCGGTTCGTCCTTCAAGCCATACGTCTACGCCGCCGCGCTCGACAACGGCTATACGCCGGTGAGCAAGATCCTCGACGCGCCGTTCGAGATGAACGACGGCTCGGGCAAGATTTGGCGGCCGAAGAATTTCGAGAAGCACTACCTCGGCATGACCACGCTGCGCCGCGGCATCGAGCTGTCGCGCAACCTGATGACCATCCGCCTCGCCCAGGCCGTGGGCATGGACAAGGTGGTGCAGTACCCGATCCGCTTCGGCGCCTATGACCGTCTGGCGCCGTTGCTCTCCAACTCGATCGGCTCGGGCGAGACCACGCTTCTGAAGCAGGTCACCGGCTATGCGGTGTTCGTGAATGGCGGCAAGAAGATCGTGCCGTCGCTGATCGACCGCATCCAGGACCGCAACGGCAAGACCATCTGGCGCCATGACGGCCGCGCCTGCGACGGCTGCAACCTTGCCGACTATCGCGGCCAGCAGGAGCCGCTCCTGCCCGACACGCGCGAACAGGTGCTCGATCCGCAGACCGCCTACCAGATCGTCTCGCTGCTCGAGGGCGTCGTGCTGCGCGGCACCGGCCGTTCGGTCCTCGCGGTCGGCAAGCCTCTGGGCGGCAAGACCGGCACGTCCAACGAATCCAAGGACGTCTGGTTCGTCGGCTTCTCGCCCGATCTGGTCTGCGGCGTCTATGCCGGCTTCGACAATCCCAGGACGCTGGGCGGTTACGAACAGGGCGCCACCGTCTCGGCGCCGATTTTCCGCGATTTCATGAAGGGCGCGCTGTCGAACACGCCGGGCATCCCGTTCCGCGTCGCGCCGGGCGTCGAGATCGTCAAGGTCGATTACCACAGCGGCGTCCCGTCGCCCTCGGGCATTCCGGAGGTCTTCAAGCCCAATACCGCCCCCGGCGAGCCAGACGCCCCCGGTGCCGTGATCGGCAGTTCGCCCTTCGCCGGCACCTCTCCGCCGCCGACCACCCCCGGCGAAACCGGCGCCCCGACCGTCGATCCGGGGAACGGCGGGTTGTACTGATGCGGCCCGCGCCCTATATCCCGCGCCGGAGATTCCCATGCGCCCCGAGATCGAACGCACCGTCGAAGACATCCAGCAGGCCATCGCCCTGCTGAGGAGGCATCTTTGACTGGGATAACGCGCTGCGTCGCCTCGACGAACTGAACGCCAAGGCCGAAGATTCCGCCATCTGGAACAATCCCCAGGCCGCCCAGAAGATGATGCGCGAGCGTCAGAAGCTGGACGCGTCGATCGGCGCGGTGCGGGCGCTCGACAACGAGCTGGCCGACGCGCTCGGCCTCATGGAGATGGCGGAAGGCGAAAACGACGCCGCCATGGTCGCCGATGCCGAGAAGACCATCCAGGTCCTGGCCGCCCGCGCCGAGCAGCAGCGGCTGCAATCGATGCTCTCCGGCGAGGCGGACGGCAACGACACCTATCTTGAAATCCATGCCGGCGCCGGCGGAACGGAAAGCCAGGACTGGGCCTCGATGCTCGAGCGCATGTACACGCGCTGGGCGGAGAAGCACGGCTACAAGGTCGAATATTTGGAAGAGAGCGAAGGCGAGGGCGCCGGCATCAAATCGGCGACGCTGATGATCAAGGGCGAGAACGCCTATGGCTGGCTGAAGAGCGAGGCCGGCGTGCACCGGCTGGTGCGCATCTCGCCCTTCGATTCCAACGCGCGCCGCCACACCAGCTTTTCCTCGGTCACCGTCTATCCGGTGATCGACCAGTCGATCGAGATCGACATCCCGGAGAAGGACGTGCGCATCGACGTCTACCGCGCGAGCGGCGCCGGCGGCCAGCACGTCAACAAGACCGAAAGCGCGGTGCGCATCACGCATATCCCGACCGGTATCGCGGTGGCCTGCCAGACCGAGCGGTCGCAACACCAGAACCGCGCCAATTGCTGGGACATGCTGCGCGCCCGGCTCTACGAGATCGAGCTGAAGAAGAAGCAGGACGAGACCGGCGCCTTCATCGGCGAGAAATCCGATATCGGCTGGGGCCACCAGATCCGTTCTTACGTTCTGCAGCCCTATCAGCTCGTGAAGGACCTGCGCACCGGCGTCGAGAGCCGCACGCCCTCCGACGTCCTCGATGGCGACATCGATCCCTTCATGGCCGCCGCCCTGGCGCAGGCCGTCGGCGGCAAGCCGAAAGAGAAGATCGAGGACCTGGAATAGAATTCGACGCCCTTACAGCGTGTCGAGCACGGCTTTCGCGGCCCTGAGGTCGCCCGTATCGAAGCCTTCGGTGAATTTCGCATAGACCGGCGCAAGGAGATCCTGCGCTTCCGCCTTGCGTTTGCGGGCGCTCCAGAACTGGGCAACGCTCGTCGCGGTGCGCAACTCCCACGAGGCGGCTCCCCTGTGGCGCGCCTGCGCCAGCGAGTCGCGCCAAATGTCTTCCGCGACCGAGGCCGCATCGGGCTCGCGTAACAGGACAAGAGCGCCTTTCGCGCGAAGCAATTCCGGAATGCACCACGATGCCTCGCCTTTGAGGAGTCCGTCGTCGATGATCTTGAGCCCGTCGGCGATGCGGCCGGCGCGCGCCATCGTTTCCGCGACGCGCCCCACGACCCCCGGGAAGCGCCGCAGGGTTCCGCCGATCGCGTCGGGCGTGGCGGTCAGCACGAAGCCCGGCGCACTCTCCCGGTCGTTGCGGTCGAAGGCCAGCGCCGATTCCAGGCCCTCGCGCAGATGGCGCGGATAGTGGGCGACGTAAGGGGCCAGCTCGGTATAGAAGCGGTCGAGCGTCTGTTCGAAGAGCGAGGCGTTTCGCGTCAGCAGGGCCAATTGCGCGAGCCCGTCGGCGAGGGCAAAGCAAAGCGTCAGCGCGTGTCCGGACCGTTCCGCCGATTTCACGCTGCGCAGTGCGGCCTCGATGGCCTGCTCGGGATAGCCTTGCACCCAGAGCAGGCGCGCGCGGGCAAAATACGCCGACATGGTCTGGTCGAGCTGGAATCGCGTCGCGCCGACGCCCTCGGTGGAGACCGGGCGCCGCTTCAATGACTCGTCGGAGTGAAAGCGTGCCAGCGCCAGATCTCCGGCCATGAAATGCGCCGCCGACATCAGCCGGTGCGCCGCTCTGTGTTCGGCGGAGTTTGGGCCCTGCAGCGCGAGATCCGAAAAGGCCTCGGCGTGCTCATGCGCCGCGCGTTGGTCGTCGCCATAATAGCTGTTGATCGTGATTCCCCAGTGGCCGAGGAGGCGATAGTCCCTGTCGTCCAGCGACTGTGCCAATTCCAGCGTCCGGACAAAGGAAGGCCTTGCGCTGTCGCTGCCAGTATACATGAGCGCGGCGCCGAGGCCGGCACGCAGGCCCATCTCCCGGCGCGGATCGACCGGCCCGGCCTCCGTCGCGCGCGCAAGCGCCCGCTCGAGAAGCTCGCGGCATTCGCGCATCCGCGAAAGGCGAAGCCACAGCGGCACGGAGGCGATGGTGAGGTCCGCGCCCAGATTGCCATCGCCCGACGGCGCGTAGCACCATTCGAGGGCGGCACTCACGTCGTCGGCCCATTTGCCGTATTCCGCGATCCAGACGATCCCGTTCTCGCCCGTCCACGCCCGTTCGGCCGCTTCCAGGAGCTTGCGCAGGGACTGCGCATGGCGCCTTTGCACGTCGGCGGCGCTGTCCGTCTCCTTCAGCTTTTCCGCCGCGTAGGCACGCGTGACCTCGAGCAGACGGTATTGCACGACGCTCTGGCTGATATCCGCCGCAACCAGCGATTTGGAGGTCAGCTCCGCCAGGCCGGCGACGACATTGGCGCGCCGGATCTCGTCGTCGGCGACGACGGACTGCGCGGCCTCGAGCGTGAAACGCCAGCGGAAGACGGACAGGCGGTTGAGGATCGTGGCCTCGCGCGGTGTGAGAAGCCCGTAGCTCCAGTCGATCGCCGCTCGCAGGGTGCGGTGGCGGGGAAAAGCCCCGCGATGGCCCCGCGTCAGCACGTCGAAAAGATTGTCGAGCTGGGCGGCGAGACCGCGCACGCCGAGCGATTCGATCGTCGCGGCCGCAAGCTCGATGGCAAGGGGTATGCCGTCCAGCCGTTTGCATATGGTCGCGACGGAGGGCGCGTCCGCATCGGTGAATTCGAAGGAATCCATCGTCTGGGTCGCGCGCTCGACGAAGAGCTGAACGGCCGGATAGGCGAGGGCCTGGGACGCCGTCATCGTCTCCGAGAGCGGCGCCGTCTCCAGGCCCGGCAGGCGGCGGAGCCATTCGCCGTCGACCCGAAGCGGCTCGCGGCTGGTCGCCAGGATATGCACGCGCGGTGCGCCTCTCATGATGGCGACCACGATCTGGGCGGCCGCATCGATGAGATGCTCGCAATTGTCGAGCACCAGCAGAAGGTGGCGGTCCTTCAGGACGCGCACGAGGCTCGCGGTCGAGTAGTCCGCAACGGGATAGGATAGGGTCGACGCGACGGCGTTCGCGACGAATTCCGGTTTATCGAGCGAGGAGAGATCGACGAAGCCGGCGCCGTCGCCGTAAGCGCCGCCGAGCCGGCCGGCCAGGGCGCGGGCAACGGTGGTCTTTCCGATTCCGCCCGGTCCGACGATGGTCACCAGCCGGCGCTTCGGCAACTGGCGCACGACGGACTCGATGAATTCCGCGCGACCGACAATGTTGTCGGACGCAGCGGGCGGACCCTCGGCGTGCTCGACCGGTTCGTCTTCCACCTCGATATGCGCCAGCGGCGCCACGAAGCTGTAGCCTCGGCCGGGCACGTTGGCGATGTAGCGTATGGCGTCCTTGCCCTCGTTCAGGACCTTGCGCAGCGTGACCATGTGCACGCGAAGGTTGGACTCCTCGACGAATACGCTCGGCCAGGTGTGGGCGATGATCTCGTCCTTGGGAACGACTTCGCCGGCGCGTCTGGTCAGGAGGATCAGGATGTCGAGCGCGCGGCTGCTGATCCGGAGCGACTTGCCGGATTGCAGCAGCAACCGGCTCTGCGGCAATAGCCGGAACGGTCCAAAGGTTAACGCAGTCTCGGCCAACTCTCGCCTCAACGCTCCAGGAGTGCGGCGGGAGTGAACTATACCAACTGTTCCCAATCCTGTAGGCGAAAAGCACGATCTCGCCGGCGTCAGCCGCCTATTTTATAGGCAGTTTTTTTTTCAGACGAGGCGCCAGACAATCAAAAGCGCGTCTCGCTCACCCGGGTTCCCGGAAGCAGACCGGCTTCGCGGTCGTCTTCCCAGCGGGCCGACAGGGCGGCAAACACTGCCACCACCGCGCCGAACAGAAGCGCGAACGCCGTCCACAGGCTCGCCATCGCCGCCGTCTTGCGTGCCGCCTCGGCGGCGGCCACCTCGCCGTCATGGATGCGTCGCGTCACGTCGTCTACGCGCCGCTCCGCCGCTCCGGCCGTCAGGCCGGTATCGCTGGCGACCAGCATCGCAAGGCGCATCCGGTCCTCGCCGGACAATTGTTCGCCATCGGCCATGCCGACCGTGAGGATGCGACCCGCCTCCGCCTTGTCGGCGCCGAGCGGCCGTGACGCCGGCAACGATACCGTCGTCACCGGCGTCACTGGCGCGGTTGAAGGTCCGTCGCCGAGAAACACGGGATTGCCGTTGTTGCGGACCGGCGTCGCGTCGGGCGTCATTTGCGTGTCGCTGGGCGAAAGCGGCACCGGCTCGCCCGCGGGAGGCATATCCGTCGTCGTGCCGGTGTCCGCCTGGGCATATTGCCGTCCGGCCAAGGACGCCGATTGCGCGGTCGCGGGACGGAACAGCCTGTCGACCCAATAGGACGTGGCCGCGGGCTGGCCCGCGTCGCCGCGCGTGCCGTTCGCCGTGGCCGTCGCCAGGGCGCCGTTTACGGCGCTGGTCGTGGTCGCCGTGCCGGCGACCAGTGCTGACAGTCCGACGACCGCTGCCGTCGCGACCACGGCAATAGCCCAGGCGACGAGGCCGTGCGTGCCGGCGCGGAAGTCCTCTTCGCGGCTTGTCTCGACGGCCGGACCGATCAGGCGGCCGACGATGTGTCCACCCGCGGCGAAACCGAAGGCCTGCGCAGCAAGGAAATATACAGCGCCCAGCGTCAGAAAGGTGGTCGTGCCGCCCGCCGTCGCATGGCGCACCGTCACGAGCGAGAGCCCGACACCGGAGCCGAGCGTCACGAGAAGAAAGGTGACGCCCGCGGCGACGAACGCGCCGGCGAAAGCCGCGCTCCAGGAAAAGCGAAGCGGCTCTGCGGTCTCGCTGACGATGGTGGTGTGGTCGGGGCCTTCGTCGACGACGGTGGTGGTGGACATACTGATCCCCGCTGGTGGCAGCGCGTCAACGTCCGGCCGAGGAACCCGTTCCGCCGCTGCCGCACGAATGAGCAGGCGGAACTCATGGGGACGTTGGGGATTACCTCGCCGAGTTTATCAGGGGATTTACATGCGCTCCTTGCTGCTGTGGCTGATCGGCATTCCGATTCCGATCATCATCATCTTGTGGCTGATCACCGGCCACGCGTGACGGTCCGCAAATGAAAACCCCGCCGCGATCGCTCGAAGCGGGGTTGAAAACCAATCCGTGATGTCGGGCGACTACGGCTTCGCGGTCGCCAATCCGGCGGCGGCCGGCGCGTTGGTCATCGGACGCGAAACCATCGAGGAGACGGCGGACGGCGCGCTCGCGGGCGCGGCGGCCGGCGTGGAACGGAATTCGGTCGGTTTCTTGTTGACGGCATCGTCGGCCAGCGGATTGTCGGCGTGACGGCAATTGCCCTCGAAAAAGGCGCCGGTCTCGACCGCGAAGGCCTCGTGCAGGATGTTGCCTTCGACATGGCTGGTGGCGCAGAGCAAGACCTTGCGCGCGCGGATGGAGCCCTGCACGCGGCCGCGGACGGTCAATTCCTCGGCGAGGATCTCGCCATGGATGAAGGCCTTGTCGCCGATCACGAGACCGGCGGAGCGCACATCGCCCTCGACGCGGCCGTCGATCTGGATGTCGCCGGTCGAGATCAGCGTGCCGTTCACGACCAGGTCGGCGCTGATGATCGACGGCGCCGAGGAACGGGCCGCGCGCTTGGCGGGCGGAACGTTCATCGGTACGGGCGGGGGAGCGGCGTCTTTGTCCTTCTTACTCGAAAACATGGCGACCTGCCTCGATAAAGGTGCTCGGGTTTCTCATCACGTTGTCGTACCAGACCTCGTAGTGAACATGCGGTCCGGTACTGCGCCCCGTCGATCCGAGTCTGCCGATGGGCGATCCTTTGGCGACCTTAGACCCTACGTGCACAAGAATCGATGACATATGGCCGTAGCGTGTATGGATTCCGAAACCATGGTCAATTTCAACCATGTTTCCATATCCGCCGCGGTCGCCCGCGAACACCACGGTGCCCGGCGCCGTCGATTCGATGATCGAGCCCCACGGGCCAGCGAAATCGACGCCGGGATGGAAGGAATAACGCCCGGTAAACGGATCGATGCGGGCGCCGAATCCGCTGGTGCGCTCGAATTGCGGGCCGGCGACCGGCGTGGTCAGGGGGATGTGGCGCATCGCGCCCAGCAGCGAATTCATCTGGTCGAGCACGGCGGAGGCGCGCAGATAGGCATTGGTGAAGGCCTGATCGGCAATTCCGTCGACGCGCACGTCGGAGAGCGGCATTTCCGGTCCGCCGACGCCTTCGACGGCCGCCAGGCGGCGGGTGTAGTCGTCGGGATTGATGCCGGTGTGGCGGATGACGTTCTGAATGCGCGCGACGCCCTCGGCGACCTCGTTCTGCGTCCGCGCCATCAACTGAGTCTCGACCAGGCCGATCTGCGCCACGCGGGTCGTCTGCTCGGCGAGCACGCGCAAGGCCGGGTGCTGGGCGAAGGTCGCCGACGAAGGCGCCGTCGGTGATGACGGTCTGGAACCGAACAGAAGGCCCTTGATGTGATCCACGGCGCCGCCGAAATCCAGGAAGCTCGCCTTGGTCGGCTTGGCGGTGCGCGGCTGCGGCGCCGGCGGCTGCGGCATGACGGAAAGTTCGGACGAGCCGCTGGCGTCGATCGGCGCTGCGCCGGGCGGCGGCGGCATCCCTTCGATGCTGTCGCTGGGTGCGCCGTTGTCGCCGGCGTCGGCGGGGGGTGCCGTGGCGGCCCCGATGCGCACGCCGTTGCCGTTCAGGCTGGCGATCGTGGCGTCGACCTGCCGGCGGCGGTCGAGGAACTTCATGATGGTGTTCTGCTTGGTCTGCAGCTCGCTGGCGACCGCGGTGAAGCGATCCTCCGCGCCGACCACGGCGCCGTTCAGCTCGTCGTAGGAAAGCTGGAGGTCGGACAGCCGATTCTCATAGGCCAGCTGCATCTGCTGGGCGCGACGATCCTTCGCCGCGATGATCCGGTCCTTGAAGATGACGTTGACGGTGGCGAATGCGACCCAGCCAAGGAAGATCAGGGAGAGGCCGGCAAGCGTGGCCTGAAGCGTCGGCCCGAAGGTGAAGAATTGCACCCGCCCATCGCTGCGGATGTAGACCTGCCGCTCCGGAAACGTCTCATGGAGCCAAGCCCAGACGCGCTCGACGAGCGTCCCCGCCATGCCTTCATTTCCCTTGCTTGCGTCTTTTGCGCCAAACCCGACCGGGCGCATTTCACTTAAGTGTCGGCGTCGAATCAAGCTCTTACCCCAGAAAAACGACCTTGAGGTTAACCTTGGGCCGATCCCCCGGCGCGGCTCGTGCGGTTTCATGCGAGCTTTTTCGCCTCCGCCAGCACGTCCGCGACATGGCCCGCGACCTTCACCTTGCGCCAGATATGGCGGATGACGCCCTTGGCGTCGACCAGGAAGGTCGCCCGTTCCATGCCCATGTATTTACGGCCGTACATGCTCTTCTCCACCCAGACCCCGTAATCGGCGGCCGTCTGGGTCTCCGGATCGGACGCCAGGGCGGTTTTCAGCTTGTATTTGGCCTTGAACCGGTCGTGGCTGGCCACCGTGTCCTTCGACACGCCGATCACCGAAACGCCCAGCTTTTCGAACGTCTTGAGACTCTCGGAAAACCCGATCGCCTCCTTGGTGCAGCCCGCCGTGTCGTCCTTGGGATAGAAGTAAAGGACGAAGGGCTTTCCTTTCAGACTGGCGGTCGATATTTCCCCGCCGGCGTCGGCCGCAAGGCGGAACTTCGGGGCCTTGTCGCCGGGTTTGAGGTCCATGGTGTCTCGTCGGTGAGATGAGGCGTTTACCCGGCCCTTAACTATGGGCCATAAGCTGATACCTGAATTGAGATCGCGGGCCAAGCGAGGGCCTGCTTTATCCGCAATTTTCCGGGGGTTAGAGGAAGGTCCGTTGACCCAAGACCACCCCGTTGGCGCTGATCGTGGTGCTGCCGTCCGGGCGACCCTGGCGGAGGCCTGGAACGCCTCTTTTGTCGGCCGCTACGTGAAGTCGCACCATATCAGCCGCACGGCCCTGATCGTGTCGGCGCTGGGTGTTGCCGTCCTGTTCTTCGCGGTGGGTGCGGCGCTGCGCCTTCTGGTCGGCCCGATCTCGCTCGGCCCGCTCTCGGGACAGATTTCCGACGCCCTGGCCCACGCGCTGCCGGGCATCACGGTCAAATACGACCAGGCGGCCGTCGAATGGTCGCGCGACCAGGGCCGGGTCAATCTCGTCGTCCTGGGTGCACGGGTCTTCGACTCCAAGGGCCGCATCATCGCCCAGGCGCCGCAGGCTGACATCGATCTCGCGGCCCAGCCCTTCCTGAAGGGCGACGTCGTCGTCACACGCATTACGCTGGTCGGCGTGCAGCTCACGATGGTGCGCAACGCCGACGGCACGCTGCGCCTCGGCGTCGACCATGACGACAGCCAGAAGGACATCATCAGCCGCATCACCGACGCCATCAACAAGAACAGCTCCAGCGCCTCCTCGCTCGAATCCTTCGCGGTGCGCGACGCGCGCGTTGCCTTCCTCGACGAGACCACCGGGCTTTTCCTCGTGGCGCCCAAGGCCGACGTCCGCATCGCGAATTCCGGGCCCGATCTGGTCGCCTCGATCGAGGCCGATATCGAGGTCTCGGGCCGCGCCGCGCATATCGCGGGCGAGCTGCGCCTGCCGCCGAGCACCGGGCCGGTCAGGGGCCGAATCGAAGTGCATCATCTCGACGTCGCGGCGCTGGGGCGCAACGCCAAGATGTTCGCCTTCCTTTCCAGCGTCGCGATGACGGCCGACTTCTCGTCCGACTTCGCCGTTTCGGGCTCGCATCTGCTGAACGCCGATTTCTCGCTCGACGGTTCGGGCACCGCCTCGATGGTCGGTGTGCGCGGACCGGTCCGCGTGACCTCGCTCCATCTGTCCGGACGCTACGACCGCTCCACGGCGCGTCTCTCGCTCGCCGACGCCTCGCTCGTCTCGGACCGGCTGCGCGCCCATCTCGTGGGCGGCATGGACCTTATCTATGATTCGAGCGGCGCGATCTCGCGCCTCGGCGTCGATCTCACCGCCGACAAGACCGCGCTTCAGATACCCGGGACCTTCGCGCAGCCCGTCTTCGTGCCGTTGGCGCAGATCAAGGGCAGCTATGTCCCGGCGACGCACGATGTCCTGATCGATCGGTTGAGCACGACGGGCGGCGCGCTGGTGCTCGCCGCGTCGGGCCGGATCACGCTGGTGGACAAGCAATCGCCTGTGATGGACCTGAAGGGCCGCATCGAACCGCTCGCCATTCGCGACATGCTGCACTACTGGCCCCTCGACATCGGCGGCGGCGCCCGCGACTGGATCGCGGGCAATATCTTCGCCGGAACGCTCGGTCCCGTCGTGTTCGAGACCCATCTGCCGGCCGGCGCGCTCGATCTTCCGGTGCTTCCCGACGGCGCGCTGCTGATGACCTTTCCGATCACCAATGCCGAGCTGAACTACGTCCAGGGCCTGACGCATATGACGGGCGTCAACGCCAATGCGAAGCTGACGGGAAACTCCTTCGGCGCGGACATCCTGCGCGCGCGCATCGGCCCGCTTCTGCTGTCCAAAGGCCGCGCCGCCATTCCCGATCTCAGCGCCCCCGGCTCGCCCGGCGACATCTCGGCCCATATCGACGGCTCGATGACCGACATCCTCAAGCTGACCGACCTGAAGCCGCTGAACTACGCCACGCGCTTCGGCATCGACCCCGACGCGACGGAGGGCAAGGCCGCGATCGACCTCACGGTCCATCTGCCGATGCGCAAGGACCTGAGCATCGACGACATCGCAATCGGGATCAAAGCCGTCTCGACCGGCTTCGGCATTTCGCTCGGCAAGAACACGCGGCTGAGCGACGGCGCGGTGACCTTCGATATCGACAACACGCACCTGCACGCCTATGGCAGCGCCGGCCTCGCGACGTCGCGCCTCGCCATCGACTGGGTGGAAGACTTCAAGTCCGCCGGTGCCGTCACCACCGTGGTCGGCATCAAAGGCCTGCTCGACCAGGCCGGCCGCGACGCGCTGGGCTTCCACGCTGTCGACTATCTGAAAGGCCCTGTGGGCGTCGCCGGCACGCTGACCGGCAAGCGCGGGCAGCTCGTCGCCGGCGATCTCGCGCTCGATCTCACGCCTTCGACGCTCTCGCTCGATCTCCTGGGCATCAGCAAGCCCATGGGCTTTCCGGCTTCGGCGCACGCGCTGCTGGCCTTCGGGGCGGGCAGCATGCTGCGCAGCGCGAACGTCACCATCGCCGGCCCCAGCCTCCAGGCCGCGATGACCGCCGCCTTCGACGACAACGGAAGGCTGGTCTCGCTAAACGCGCCGTCGATAAAATCGGGTGCCGCCAACGACTTTGCCTTCGGCCTGGCCCGCGGCCTGGCCGGGCTCGACATCGCTGTCCATGGCCGCTCCCTGGACGGCACGCAGATCGCGCGCCGCGGCAGCGGTGCCGCCAAGGATCCGGCATCGCCGGCCGCCAAGACCACCTTCGACGAGCCTTTTCACATCAATGCGAAGCTCGACCGCCTCGCGCTGCGCAGCGGCGTCGCCATCGCGCCTTTCGCGCTCGACGTCAGCGGTACGGCGGAGCGTCCCGCGGCGATGACGCTGTCGGGCCGGATCGGAAAGACCGGAACGCTCAACGGCAGCATCGCGCCGTCCGGCAATGACCGCCGGCTGACGCTGCAGACCAACGATTTCGGCACGCTGGCCCACGGCCTGTTCGGCTTCGCGAGCATCAAGGGCGGCAAGCTCGACCTTCAGGCTACGTTGCACGGTCCCGCCGCGGCGTCGCCGGCGACGGCGACCGACCCTGCGAACGACTATGAGGGCACGGTGCGCCTCAAGGATTTCCGCCTGCTCAACCAGCCCTTCCTGGCGCGGCTGTTCAGCGCCGGCTCGCTCGTCGGATTCGGCAACTTGATGCAGGGCGGCGGCATCGAGGTCGACGACCTGAAGGTTCCGTTCACCGCCAGGAACGGCGTCTGGGGCATCCTCAACGCGCGCGCCACCGGCCCGGCGATCGGCGTCAGCGCCGAAGGCTATATCGACCGGCCCAAGAACGAGATCGCGCTCAAGGGTACGCTGGTGCCGCTGTTCGGCATCAACAGCGCACTCGGCGTCATCCCGCTGCTCGGCGATCTGCTGGTCTCCAAGCCGGGCGAGGGCATCATCGGCATGGTCTACAGCGTCGAGGGCAATGCCGACGAGCCGCAGGTCAGCATCAATCCCCTGTCGATGGTGACGCCCGGCTTCTTCCGTCGCATCTTCGAAGGCGACATGCCCAGCGCCGCGAACGCCCCGTCGAACGCGGCGCCGGCACCGCCGCAGGAAAAGCCGCCGCACTAACTTCTATCGTCATGGGCGCCCTTGTGGCGGCCACCCATTAACACGCCCGCCGATCGTGCGTATGGGTCGCCGGCACGAGGGCGGCGGTGACGATTTAGATCGGCCTCACCAGCACATGCTTCTTCTTGCCGCTCGACAGCTTCAGCACGCCGTCCGCGGTCAGCGCCGACGGCTCGACGATCAGCCTGGGATCGCTCACCGCAACGTCGTTCAGCTTAAGGCCGTTGTTCGCGATCAGCTTGCGCGCCTCGGAATTCGACGCTGCCAGCCCCGTCGCCACCGCGAGGTTCAAGATGCCCTCCGGCAGTTTCGCCGTGACCGTCGGCAAGCCCTCCGCCAGCGCGCCTTCCTCGAAAGTCCGCCGCGCCGTCGCCGCCGCCGCGTCGGCGGCGGCGCGGCCGTGCAGCACCGCCGTCGCTTCCGTCGCCAGGATCTTCTTGGCGTTGTTCAGCTCCGCGCCCTGAAGCGCCTCCAGCCGCGCGATCTCGGCGAGCGGCATATCGGTGAAGATGCGCAGGAAGCGGCCGACATCGCCGTCCTCGGTGTTGCGCCAGAACTGCCAGTAGTCGTAGACGCTCAGCATCTCCTTGTTCAGCCACACCGCGCCCGACACCGATTTGCCCATCTTTGCGCCCGACGAGGTGGTGATCAGCGGCGTCGTCAGCCCGAAGAGCTGGACGTTCTCCATCCGCCGCCCGAGATCGATGCCCGACACGACATTGCCCCACTGGTCCGAGCCGCTCGACTGCAGCCGGCAGCCGAAGCGCTTGTAGAGCTCGACATAGTCGTAGGCCTGCATGATCGAGTAGTTGAATTCCAGGAAGCTCATCGGCTGCTCGCGGTCGAGGCGCAGCTTCACGCTGTCCATGGTCAGCATCCGGTTGACCGAGAAATGCCTGCCGACCTCGCGCAGGAACGGGATGTATTCGAGCTTGTCGAGCCATTCGGCATTGTCGACCATGATCGCGTCGCTCGGGCCGTCGCCGAATTTGAGCAGGTGCCGCACGCCCGACAGCATGCTCTGCTTGTTCTCCTCGATCTGCTCCGGCGTCAGGATCAGCCGGGTCTCGTCCTTGCCGGAGGGATCGCCGGCCTTGGTCGTGCCGCCGCCCATCAACAGGATCGGCCGGTGCCCCGCCTGCTGCAGCCGCCGCAGGGTCATGAGCTGCACGAGGTTGCCGATATGCATCGACTTGGCGGTGCAGTCGAAGCCGATATAGGCGGTGACCCGCTCCTTCAGGAACAGGGCGTCGAGGTCCTCCGGCGCCGAGCAGTCGTAATAGGCGCCGCGCTCCACGAAGGTGCGGAGGAAGTCGGAGCGGAACGCGGGCGCGGGCGGCATGGAAATTACTCGATGCAGGGGGTTGTCGTGTTATTCCTCCATCTCGTCATCGCCCGCTTTATGCGGGCGACCCAATTTTCTTACCGGAAAAATGGGTCGCCCGGACAAGCCGGGCGATGACGGGCTTGGAAGGGCAGGGTGTGTAGCACAATGGCCGATGTTCAGAAAATCATAGGTCTCATGAGCGGAACGTCGCTCGACGGCGTCGATGCGGCGCTGGTGGAGACCGACGGCGAGGACATCGCCGTCCCCGGCCCGGCGCTCGGCCTGCCCTACGATCCCGAAATGCGCGCCCTGCTGCGCCAGGCGCTGGACGACGCGCAGACCGTCGCTGCCGGCGCGCCGGTACCGTATTCCATTCGCGACGCCGAGCGCCGCCTGACCGAGGCTCATGCAGATGCGGTCAAGGCGCTGCTCGCGAAGGCGGGCCTGCACGCCCGCCAGGTGGCGCTCATCGGTTTCCACGGTCAGACCATCCTGCACCGCCCGGCGCAGCGCTGGACTTGGCAGATCGGCGACGGCGCGCTGTTGGCGCGGCTGACCGGCATCGACGTGGTCAACGATTTCCGCTCCGCCGACGTCAAGGCGGGCGGGCAGGGGGCACCGCTGGTGCCGCTGTACCATGCGGCCCTGGTGCGCAAGGCCGGCCACTACGACCTTCCCGTCGTCCTGGTGAATATCGGCGGCGTCGCCAACGTCACCTATATCGGCAGGGACGGCGTGCTCGCCTTCGACACCGGCCCCGGCAACGCGCCTATCGACGACTGGATGCACCGTCACTCCGGCCGCCCGGTCGACGAGAACGGCGACTTCGCCCGCACCGGCAAGGTCGACGCCGCCGCGCTGAACAAGATGCTCGCGAACACGTTCTTCGACGCCGTGCCCCCCAAATCGCTCGACCGCCTCGATTTCGGGACCGGTGCCGTCGAGGGCCTGTCGCCCCAGGATGGCGCGGCGACGCTCACCGCCTTCACCGCCGCCTCCATCGCCAAGGCGCGCGAACATTTCGCCGACACGCCGAATGCCTGGATCGTGATGGGCGGCGGCCGTCACAACCGAACGCTGATGGATAGTCTGCGCGCCCGCGTGAACGCGCCGGTGCTGGCCGCCGAAGACGCCGGCTGGAACGGCGATTTCATAGAGGCCGAAGCCTTCGCCTATCTCGCCGCGCGCTCCGTGAAGGGACTGCCGCTCAGCCTGCCCACGACGACCGGCGTGAAGGCGCCGATGACGGGTGGAAAGCTGCACGGCGCCCCTTAGTGGGCGGGGACTCCGTGGACGCGCACGCAGACATATTGGCGATAGCCGTCCTGCCACTCCTTCTTGGCGCCGGGCTCCAGCTTGGCGGGGACCGAGGCCGCGATGCCGGCCTGGCATGCCGCCTTGTCCTTGAACGTTCCGGCCTCGGGCACGACGAAGACCTGCGGTCCCGTCAGCATGCCGACCAACACGATTGCGATAGTCCACATGTCCGTCTCAGCGCCCCTCGCGCGGCTTGCTCATCATCTCTTTGACATAGGTTTCGACGGCTTCCACGACCTCGGCTTCCTTCTTGTCGAAGAAGTGGTTGGCGCCTTCGATCTTATCGTAGGTAATCTTGATGCCCTTCTGCGCCGTCAGCCGGTCGACCAGCTTCTGCACATCGGGCTCCGGTACGACCTGGTCCTTGGTGCCGTGCACGATCAGGCCCGAGGCCGGGCAGGGCGCCAGGAACGCGAAGTCGTACATCGAGGCCGGCGGGGCGATGGAGACAAAGCCGGTGATCTCCGGCCGGCGCATCAGAAGCTGCATGCCGATCCAGGCGCCGAAGGAGATGCCGCACACCCACACATTCGTCGGGTTCGGATAAAGCGTGTTCATCCAGTCGAGCACCGCGGCCGCATCCGACAGCTCGCCCGCGCCGGAATCGAAGGTCCCCTGGCTCCGCCCCACGCCGCGGAAATTGAACCGGACCGCCGTGCAGCCCAGCTTGTGGAACATGTGGAACAGGTCATAGACCAGCGGATTGTTCATCGTCCCGCCGAACTGCGGATGGGAGTGCAGGACCAGGGCCATGGGGGCGCCGGGGGCCTTCTGGCGCTGGTACCGGGCTTCGATGCGGCCGGCGGGGCCGGGCAGGATGATATCAGGCATGGGGCTTTCCGTGCGACGATTTGGTAGCGGATAACTCGGCTTTGCCGCGCCGCGAAAGCCTGGGAAACAGCCAGAAATCCAACGAAATGCAGCTATGCGGCGAGAGGATCACGCTAATACTTGACCGTCCTAGTGGGGATATCTATATCCGGCTGGAAGATTCCAGCGCGGCGGGCCTGTTCTTACACCGGTGAGGCCCCTCGAAAGCAAGGCAAATCGCGCTGGACGACAAAGGAGAACCGTCATGCGGCTCAGCACCAAAGGACGTTACGCCGTGATGGCGATGGCCGATCTGGCCCAGCACGAGGCGGCCAACAAGCCGGTTTCGCTGGCCGATATCGCCCAGCGGCAGGAGATTTCGCTCTCCTATCTGGAACAATTGTTCGCCAAGCTCCGCCGCGGCGGCCTGGTGAAGAGCGTGCGCGGCCCCGGCGGCGGTTACCGCCTCTCCCGGCCGGCCAGCGAGCTGCGCATCGCCGACGTCATCGTCGCGGTGGACGAGCCGATCGCCGCCACCCGCTGCAAGCCGGGCAGCGCCAAGGGCTGCACCGGCCAGGGCGCCCGCTGCGTGACCCACGACCTCTGGGAAGAGCTTGGCCGCCAGATCCATGTCTTCCTCTCCTCCGTGTCGCTCGCCGATGTGGTGGAGAAGCGCGTGCTCGGGCGCACCCAGCCTTGCACCGTGGCCGCGAACAGCGAACCGCCGCACGAAGAAGCGGCCTGATCGTTTCATCATGCTCTATTGGGATCACAACGCGACGTCGCCGCTGCGTCCGGAAGCGAAGGCTTCGGTGCTGAAGGCGCTCGACCTTTGCGGTAGCCCCTCCTCGGGCCATGCCGCCGGCCGTGCCGTGGCGGCCCTCGTCACGGAAGCGCGCGAGCAGGTGGCGGCCTTCGCCGGCGCCAAGGCAAGCGAAGTCGTGTTCACCAGCGGCGGCACCGAAGCCAACGCGCTCGCGCTGCGCGGCGCGGCGGCCGGCGCTCTGGCGTCGGGCGAGCGCATCATCCGGCTCTTCGTCGTGGCGACCGCGCATGACAGCGTCCGCGCCACAGCCGCCGCGCTCGCCGAGACGACGCCGGGCCTGAAGCTGACCGAGATCCCCGTCAACGAGAACGGCCGCATCGAACCGGAACAGTTCCGCTCCCTTCTGATGAACGGCAAGGGCCGGGCATTGGTCTCGCTGCTGTTCGCGAACAACGAAATCGGCACGATCGAGGATATCGCGCCGCTCGCCGCGATCCTGCGCACCGAGGGCGGAACGGATTCGCTGCTGCACATCGATGCGGTGTCTAGCGGCTACAGCCCGATCCGCTTTTCCGCCTGGGGCGCGGACTATCTGTCGCTCGCCTCCCACAAGATCGGCGGTCCGCAGGGCGCCGGCGCGCTCATCCTGCGCGAGAGCGTGCCGCTGGCGCCGCTGTTCGACGGTGCCGAGGAAGGCGGGCGCCGCGGCGGCACGCAGAACATTCCCGGCATCGCCGGTTTCGGCGCCGCCGCCCGCGCGCTCCAGGCCAATTTCGATTCCGAATGCGAGGCGGTTGCCTCCATCCGCGAGAATTTCGAGCGCGCGCTGCGCCATCTGGCGCCCAATGCGGTGATCTTCGCCTCCGAGGAGCTGCGTCAGAAGAACGTTTCCTCTTTCGCCATCCCGCAATTGCAGGCGGAAAACGCACTGACCGCGCTCGACCGCGACGGCTTCTGCATCGCCTCGGTGGCGTCCCCCCATGTCCTGGCCGCGATGGGCGTTCCGGACAGCCTCGCGCGCTGCGCCCTGCGCGTCAGCTTCGGTCCCGACACGGGCCTCAAGGAGACGAGCGAATTCCTAGCCGCGTTGAAGGGCTTGCTCGGCCGCAAACTGGCTCTGGCCGGAGGAGTCGCCTGATGTCCGCCGCGCCCGATACCAGGAAACAGGTCGCCGAAATCGGCGAGAAGTACAAATACGGCTTCGTCACCGACATCGAGATGGAGCGCGCGCCCAAGGGCCTGTCGGAAGACACGGTGCGCTATATCTCGGCCAAGAAGTCCGAGCCGGCATGGATGCTCGAATGGCGCCAGGCCGCCTTCGCGCGCTGGAAGGAAATGCGCGAGCCGAACTGGGCGCGCGTTCACTATCTCAAGATCGACTACCAGAACGCCTATTACTACGCGGCGCCCAAGAGCACGCCGCTGAAGCAGAGCCTGGATGAGGTCGATCCCAAGCTCCTGGAGACCTACAAGAAGCTCGGCATCCCGCTGCACGAGCAGATGGCGCTGGCCGGCGTTGCGGTCGATGCGGTGTTCGACAGCGTCTCGGTCGCCACGACCTTCAAGGCCAAGCTCAACGAGGCGGGCGTGATCTTCTGCCCGATCTCCGAAGCGATCCGCGATTATCCCGATCTGGTGCGCAAGTACCTCGGCACCGTCGTGCCGGTGACCGACAATTTCTTCGCGACGCTGAATTCGGCGGTGTTCTCCGACGGCACCTTCGTCTATGTGCCCAAGGGCGTGCGCTGCCCGATGGAGCTCTCGACCTATTTCCGCATCAATGCGTCGGAGACCGGCCAGTTCGAGCGCACCTTGATCGTCGCCGACGAAGGCTCCTACGTCTCCTATCTCGAAGGCTGCACCGCGCCCAAGCGCGACGAGAACCAGCTTCACGCCGCCGTGGTCGAGCTCGTGGCGCTGGAAGGCGCCGAGATCAAATACTCCACGGTGCAGAACTGGTACCCCGGCGACGAGAACGGGCTGGGCGGCATCTTCAACTTCGTCACCAAGCGCGGCGATTGCCGCGGCGACCGCTCGAAGATCTCCTGGACTCAGGTCGAGACCGGCTCGGCGATTACCTGGAAATATCCAAGCTGCATCCTGCGCGGCGACGACACGGTGGGCGAATTCTACTCCATCGCCATCGCCAACAATTTCCAGCAGGCCGATACCGGCACCAAGATGATCCATCTGGGCAAGAACACACGCTCGCGGATCATCTCCAAGGGCATTTCGGCGGGCAAGGCGCAGAATACCTATCGCGGCCTCGTCAGCGTGCATCCCAAGGCGTCGAACGCGCGCAACTACACGCAGTGCGATTCGCTTCTGATCGGCGGCAAGTGCGGCGCCCACACCGTGCCCTATATCGAAAGCCGCAACCCCACCGCGCGCATCGAGCACGAAGCGACGACGTCGAAGATCGCCGAGGACCAGCTTTTCTACTGCCTGCAGCGCGGCATCCCGCAGGAAGAGGCGGTGGCGCTGATCGTCAACGGCTTCTGCAAGGAAGTCCTGCAGCAGCTCCCGATGGAGTTCGCGGTCGAAGCGCAGAAGCTCGTCGGCATATCGCTGGAAGGGAGTGTGGGATGATCCGCCAACTCCCCGCGTGTCATGGCCCGCGACTGCGGG
This sequence comes from Rhizomicrobium sp., assembly GCA_037200985.1. NCBI lineage: Bacteria > Pseudomonadati > Pseudomonadota > Alphaproteobacteria > Micropepsales > Micropepsaceae > Rhizomicrobium > Rhizomicrobium sp. The sequence goes on along the minus strand of JBBCGJ010000001.1, from coordinate 1,760,661 downwards.
CCACCCAGGTGACGCCCCGCGTCGTCATTTGCAGTTTTGGCTCTCCAACTGGATGGCCCGCAGTCGCGGGCCATGACAATTGGGGTTTGGAAGGCAGCGTCGGTTAGTCATGCTCGAGATCAAAGACCTTCACGTTGCCGTCGACGGCAAAGAAATCCTCAAGGGGCTGACGCTCTCCATCGCGGCGGGGCAGGTGCATGCCATCATGGGTCCGAACGGCTCGGGCAAGTCGACGCTGTCCTATGTGCTGGCGGGCCGCGCCGGCTACGAGATCACCTCCGGCTCGATCCTCTACAACGACGAAGACCTCAATGCGCTTGCGCCTGAAGCGCGCGCCGCCAAGGGTGTGTTCCTCGCCATGCAATATCCGGTCGAGATTCCCGGCGTCACCACACTCACCTTCCTCAAGACCGCGCTGAACGCGCAGCGCCGCGCCCGGGGCGAAAAGGAAGTCGACGCCATGACGGTGCTCAAGACCGTGCGCAAGCGCGCCGCGGCGCTGAAGGTCAGTGAAGAGATGCTCAAGCGCGCCCTCAATGTCGGGTTTTCCGGCGGGGAGAAAAAGCGCCTCGAAATTCTTCAGATGGCCCTGTTCGAGCCCAAGCTGGCGATCCTCGACGAGACCGATTCCGGCCTCGACATCGATGCGCTAAAGCTCGTCGCAGAAGGCGTCAACGCGCTGCGCGCGCCTGAGCGCGCCATGCTGGTCATCACGCATTACCAGCGCCTGCTGGACTACATCGTGCCCGACCGCATCCATGTGCTGGCTGGCGGCCGCATCGTCGCCGAGGGCGGCAAGGAGCTGGCGCACGAGCTCGAAGCCAAGGGCTATGAGCACATCATAGGCAAGGCGGCATGAACGTGACCGCGCATTGGCTGGACGAACGCCGCGCCGAAGCCGCGAACCGCTTCGCCGCGCTTGGTGTGCCGCATCGCCGGATCGAGGATTGGAAGTACTCCGACCTGAAATCCGCGATCGACGGCGCGAATGACGATACCGCTGCGGCATGGACAGTCGGTGCTTTGCCCGAAGGCGTCGAACTCTTCGATCTCGCGAACGCCGATGCCGCGCCCGACTGGGTCAAGACCCATCTCGGCACACTGCCGCAGAACGCCATGGCATCGTCCTCCTTCGCTCATGCCCGCACCGGCTTCGCGGTTCGCGTCCCGCGCAACAAGGCGGCCGGGCCGCTGCACGTCGCCTTCGCGCAGGCCGGCAGTGTCCGCGCGCTGATCGTGCTGGAAGACGGCGCCGCGCTGACCCTGTGCGAGACGCAGAATACCGACGGCTATTCCAATCTCGGCCTCGAATTCGTCGTCGGCGCCAATGCCCAGCTCACCCACATCCGCATGGCGCCGCAGGCGGTCGATGCGGTGCAGGTTGAGGAATACGCCGTTCGTGTGGCCCGCGACGGCGTTTACCGGGCGCATCTGTTCAACGGCGGCGCGAAGCTCGCCAGAGCCGAATTCCAGATCGCGCTCGCGGGCGCAAACTCCGCCGCCCATCTTTCCGGCGTCTCGGTCCTGGGCGGCGCGGCCCATGCCGACATCACGACCCACATCACGCACGCCGTCGGCCAGACGACGAGCACCCAGCTCTTCAAGCACATCGCCGGCGGCAAGAGCCGCGCGGTCTATCAGGGCCGCATCACGGTGGAGCAGGGCGCCGACAAGTCGGACTCCCGCCAGACAGCCAAGGCGCTGCTCATGGGCGAACGCGCCGAGGCCGACCTCAAACCCGAGCTCGAGATCTTCGCCGACGATGTGAAATGCGCCCATGGCGCCGCGGTCGGCGATCTCGACGCCAATTCGCTGTTCTACCTGCGCGCCCGCGGCATCCCCGAGGCCGAAGCCCGCAACATGCTGGTCCGCGCCTTCCTGGAGGAAGCCGTCGACGAGGTCGCCGACGAAGCCATCCGCGCGACGGTCTGGCAGGCGGTGGAAGACGCGCTCCCGGGAGCGATGCAGCCATGACCGCGCAAGGCAAGATCGACACCGCCTTCGATCCGGTCGCTGCCCGCGCCGATTTCGAGATCCTGTCGAAAACCATCTACGGCAAGCCGCTGGTCTATCTCGACAACGGTGCCAGCGCCCAGAAGCCGCGCCAAGTGCTTGACGCCATGCGCGATTTCGCGAGCCGCGACTACGCCAACGTCCATCGCGGCGTGCACTATCTTTCCGCCAAGGCGACCGATGCCTACGAGGCCGCGCGCCGCACGGTGCAGAAATTCCTGAACGCGGCCCACGAAGACGAGATCGTCTTCACCAAGGGCGGCACCGAGGCGATCAACCTTGTCGCCTATTCCTATCTTGCGCCCCGCATCCAGCTGGGCGACGAGATCGTGCTGACGGTGATGGAGCATCACTCCAACATCGTCCCCTGGCATTTCCTGCGCGAGCGCCAGGGCGCCGTGCTCAAATGGGTGGACGTGCGCGACGACGGCAGCCTCGATGTCGAGGCGCTCGACGCCGCCATCGGTCCGAAGACCAAGCTCGTCGCCGTGACGCACATCTCCAACGTGCTGGGCACCACGACGCCGCTGAAGGAGATCGCCGCCCGCGCCCACGCCAAGGGCGCGCCGGTGCTGGCCGATGGCTGCCAGGGTGCGGTGCACGAGATCGTCGATGTCCGCGACCTCGATATCGATTTCTACGTGCTGACCGGCCACAAGCTCTACGGCCCCACCGGCATCGGCGCGCTTTACGGCAAGCGGGCGCTGCTCAAGCAGATGCGCCCGTTCAACGGCGGCGGCGAGATGATCCGCGAGGTCACCCGCGACATCGTCACCTATGCCGATCCGCCGGCGCGGTTCGAAGCCGGCACGCCCCCGATCATCGAAAGCGTCGGTCTCGCCGCCGCGCTCGACTACATGAATTCCTTCGATCGCGTCGCGGTGAAGGCGCATGAGCACGACCTGCTCACCTATGCCCGCGACGGCGTGCGCCAGTTCAACTGGCTGCGCGTGATCGGCGACGCGCCGGGCAAGGCATCGATCCTCTCTTTCGAGGCCGACGGCATGCATGCCCACGACCTCGCCACCATCCTCGACCGCGAAGGCGTCGCGGTGCGCGCCGGCCATCACTGCGCCCAGCCGCTGATGGAGCGCTTCGGCGTCGCCTCCACCACCCGCGCGAGTTTTGCGCTCTACAACACCCGTTCCGAGGTCGACGTGCTCATCGAAGCGCTCGCCAAGGCGCGGAAGATATTGAGTTAGGCCATGGACGATTCCCTCCGCGAGCTCTACCAGGACGTGATCCTCGATCACTCCAAGCATCCGCGCCATTTCGGCAAGTTGGAAGGCGCGACCAACACGGCTCAGGGCCACAATCCGCTCTGCGGCGACCGCGTCACGGTGCAGTTGCTGGTCGATGCGAGCGACCGCATCGCCGACGTCATGTTCGAGGGCAAGGGCTGCGCGATCTCCCAGGCCAGCGCCTCGCTGATGACGGACATGATCGTCGGACGCACCGTCGCGGAAGCGGAAAAGTTGATGGGCGGCTTCCTCAACCTCGTGAAGGGCGAAGAGGTCGAGGGTCTGGACGAGGACGATCGCGAGCGGCTCGACGTCATGGCCGGCGTGTCGGCCTTCCCCATGCGGGTCAAATGCGCGACCCTGGCCTGGCACACCATGAAATCAGCTCTGGAGGGCGGCGGGGCCGCCAAATCGGAATGAACGCGCAACCCAACCAGGCCGATATCGCCTCTTCCGCGCTCAGCGAGACGGAACTGGCCGATTTCACCGAGAAGCTCGTGACGGCGCTCAAGACCGTCTACGATCCGGAGATCCCGGTGGACATCTACGAACTCGGGCTTATCTATAAGGTTGATGTCGCGGACAACAAGGACACGACGGTGGACATGACGCTGACCGCGCCGGGCTGCCCCGTCGCCGGCGAGATGCCGGGCATGGTGAAGTCGGCGCTGGAAGGCGTCGAAGGCATCGGCGAAGTCACCGTGAACATGACCTTCGATCCGCCCTGGACGCCGGAGCGGATGAGCGAAGAAGCCAAACTCGAACTGAACATGTACTGACCATGACCACGCCCCAGACGTCGATACCCTCGAAGCCGCGTCGCGAACGCCCCAAAGCTGTCCGCCTGACGGATTCCGCCGCCGCGCGCATTCGCGACATCATGGCGGATGCCGAAGGCAAGTATCAGGGCGTGCGCGTCGGCGTGACCAATGGCGGCTGCGCCGGCATGAGCTACACCATGGACTATGCCGAAGAGGTGAGGCCGCTCGACGAGGTGGTCGAAGACAAGGGCGTCAAGATATTCATCGAGCCCAAGGCGATCCTGTTTCTTATCGGAACCGAAATGGATTTCGTGACCGAGAAGCTCGGCGCCCGTTTCGTGTTCAACAATCCGAACCAGACGGCGGCCTGCGGCTGCGGCGAAAGCGTCTCGATCACGCCCGCGGCGGATGCCGCCAATTAGTGCATGATCGTCATCGAGAAAAACAGTCATGTCATGCCCGCGAAGGCGGGCATCCGGCGACTGGGCGGATTGCCAAGACTGGATTCGCGCCTACGCGGGAATGACAATCTGGAATTGAGACCTCCACCAACCCTCTTGCCTTAGCTATGGCGACCGACCCGCACCGCTACGACGATCTCTTCGCCGAATTCGGCCCCATCGTGCTGCGCCGGTTCTTCGGCGGCGAGGGTATCTATGCCGGCGCGACGATGATCGGCTCGATCTTCCGGGACACGCTCTATTTCAAGACTGATGCGGAAAGCCGCAAGCCGTTCGATGCGGAAGGGTGCAAGCCCTTTACCTTTATGAAGGGCAAGGAACTGGTGACCACGACCTGGCTCGCCATTCCCGACCGGCTCTACGATGATCCGGACGAACTCGCACGATGGGCCCGCGCAGCTCTCGCTGTTGCCGAAGTTTCGCCGACGGCAAAGAAAAGGGCGCGCAAGGCCGTCAGGCCCGCGCGCCCGCGCAAGACGCGCTGAAAGACTACCAGAGCTTCACGCGCTGATCGGGCGCCAGATACATTTTGTCGCCCGGCTTCACGCCGAACGCCGCGTACCACCCATCCACATTGCGCAGCGGCCCGATCACGCGGAAACGCGGTGGGCTGTGCGGGTTGGACAGGATCTGCTGGCGCATCTGTCCGTCGCGGTACTTGGCGCGCCAGACCTGCGCGAAGGCGAGGAAGAAGCGCTGATCGCCGGTATAGCCGCCGAGCACCGGCGCCTTCTTGGCCCCGAGCGAAGCGTGATAGGCCTGCAGCGCGATGGTGATGCCCGACAGGTCGCCGATATTCTCGCCCATCGTCAGCTTGCCGTTGACGTGCAGGCCCGGCAGACCCTCATAGGAATCGAACTGCGAGCCGAGCATGGAGACGCGGGCCTCGAACGCCTTGCGGTCGTCGTCGGTCCACCAGCTCTCCAGGATGCCGCCGCCGGTGTATTTGCTGCCCTGGTCGTCGAAGCCGTGGCTGATCTCGTGCCCGATCACCGCCCCGATGCCGCCATAGTTCACCGCGTCGTCGGCGTTCGGATCGAAGAAGGGCGGCTGCAGGATCGCCGCCGGGAAGAAGATCGAGTTGAAGAGCTGCGTGTAGTAGGCGTTGATCGTCGGCGGCGTCATGTTCCATTCGTTGCGGTCGACCGGCTGGTCGATGCGGGCGAGGCGATACTGCCACTCGAACGCGTTGGCGCGCGCGACATCGCCAGTCAGGTCGTCGCGCTTGACGATGAGGCCCGAGAAATCGCGCCACTTGTCGGGATAGCCGATATGCGGCGTGAAGGCGTGCAGCTTCTCCAGCGCCTTCTGCCTGGTCACGTCGGTCATCCACGTGATCTTGCGGATGTCGGCGTCATAGGCCTTGAGCAGGTTGGCGACCAGCGTCTCGGCCTTCGCCTTGGTCGCCGGCGGGAAATATTTGGCGACATAGAGCTTGCCGAAGGGATGCGGCAGCGTCTGGTCGATCAGGCGCACAGCGCGCGTTTCGCGCGGCAATTGCTGGGTCTGTCCGCCCAGCACCTTGCCGTTGAAGTCGAAATCCGCATCGTCGATCACCTTGGGCAGGAATGGCGCCATCGCGTGCAGGTAGTGGACCGTCAGATAGTCGCGCCACACCGAGACCGGCGTCTTGGCAAAGGTCTGCGCCAGCACCGGGAACGCCGTGTTCTCGCGCACGATCACCTTGCGCGTCGGCGCGATGCCCTGGACCTGGAAGAAATCCGTCCAGTCGAAGCCCGGCGCGAAGGTCGCCAGGTCCGCGACCGTCATCGGGTTGTAGACCTTCTCGGCGTTGCGCCGGTCGGCCGCCGGCCACTGCGCGGTGGCGATGCCGTTTTCCAGCGCATAGACGGCGGCGGCGCGCGCCTCGACGTCCTTGGTCTCGCCAGCCAGCGTCAGCATCGTCGCGAGATATTTCTTGTAGGCGTCGCGCGTCTGGGCCAGCGCCGGGTCGTCCTTCAGATAATAGTCCCGGTTCGGCATGCCGAGGCCGGACTGTCCGACGGTCACGACATAGACGTTGGAATTCTTCGCATCCGGCGCGATGCCGTCGGCGACGATGCTGTAGCCGTCGGACGAGGAAGGGAACGCCCGCTCGCCCATCAGCTTGGCGATGTCTTCCGGCGTTTGAAGCGCCGCGATGCGCGCCAGATCGGGCTTCACCGGATCCAGGCCCCGCTTTTCGATATCCGCCGTGTCGGTGAAGGCGTCGTAGAGATCGCGGATCTGTTTCTCTTCCGGCGACAGCGTGGCGTAGTCCCGCGCCTCCAGCCCCGCGATCAGCTCCTTCATGCGGTTCTCGCTCAGAATCTGCAGGTTCTGGAACGAGCCGGTGCTGGTGCGGTCGGCGGGGATTTCGGTACGCTTGAACCAGGCGCCGTTGGCGTAGTCGAAGAAATCGTCGCCCGGCTTCACGGTCTTGTCCATGCCGGTGAGGTCGACGCCCCAGGCGCCGAACTCCGGCTTCTGCGCCGGTGGCGTCGCGGCGACAGCGATGCAGGCGACGCCGGCCAGGCCGGCAAGAGCGAAAGCCAACTTCTTCATGACGATGTCCTTGTTACCAATTCGAACTCACCATACCGGCACGCGCTTGTCCGGCGGCAGATAGAGCTTGTCGCCCGGCTGAACGTCGAACGCGGCGTACCAGCCGTCCATGTTGCGCACCACGCCGTTGACGCGGAATTCCGACGGGCTGTGCGGGTTGGACAGCACCTGGCTGCGGATCGCCGCGTCGCGGTGCCGCTCGCGCCAGCTCTGCGCATAGGCGATGTAGAAGCGCTGGTCGCCCGTCAGCCCGTCGAGCACCGGCGCCGGCTTGCCGCCGAGCGAGATATGATAGGCCTTGAACGCGATCGCCAGTCCCGCGATGTCGGCGATGTTCTCGCCCAGCGTTAGCCGGCCATTGATGTGCAGGCCGGGCAGGGGCTCATACAGGTCGTATTGCGCCGCGATGGCGTCGCCCCGCGCCTGGAATGCCTTCAGATCGTCGGGCGTGAACCAATTCTCCAGCACGCCGCGCGCATCGTACTTGGCGCCCTGGTCGTCGAAGGAATGGCTGATCTCGTGGCCGATCGTGGCGCCGATCTCGCCATAGTTCACCGCGTCGTCGGCATTGGGATCGAAATAGGGCGGCTGCAGGATGCCGGCCGGGAACACCACCTCGTTGAGATTCGGATTGTTGTAGGCGTTGTTGGTCGGCGGCGTCATGCCCCATTCGGTGCGGTCGACCGGATCGTCGATCCGCTTGAGCTCGCGGTTCCACTCGAACACCCCGGCCGCCTGTACGTCGGCGAGCAGCGTGCCGCGGTCGATCGCGAGCGCGGTATAGTCGCGGAACTTGTCGGGGTAGCCGATCTTCAGCGCCGTGGCGTGCAGCTTCTCGAGCGCCTTGGCGCGAGTCGCCGGCGTCATCCAGGCCAGTGTCTGGATGTCCGCCTCATAGGCCTTGATGAGGTTGTGCACGAGGTCGAGCGCCTTGGACTTGGCGTCGCCGCCGAAATAACGCTCGACATAGAGCTTGCCCAGCGCCTCGCCCATCGCGTTGTCGAGCAGGCGGATGCCGCGCGTCGGCCGCTCGAGCTGTGCGCTCTTGCCCGCCAGCGCCGTGCCGTAGAACGCGAAATCGGTATCGTCGACCGTCTTCGGCAGATAGGCAGCCCAGCGGTGCAGATAGCGCGTCGTCAGATAGTCGCGCCACACCGCGACCGGCGTTGCGGCGAACACCTCGGCGAGTTTCGGAAAGGCGGATTTCTCCGACACGATCACCTTGCGCGCGCCGCCGTTCTCCGGAATGCCGCCCGCCGTGAACAGCGCGTCCCAGTCGAAGCCCGGCGCCAGAGCCTTCAGCTCGGCGATCGTCATCGGATTGTAGATCTTGTCCGCGTCGCGGCGGTCGGCGGCCGGCCAGCTCACCTGCGCGAGGGCTGCTTCGAGCTCGTAGACCTTCTGCGCTCGCGCCGCCGCGTCCGTCGCGCCCGCGATGGTCAGCATGTCGGCGAGGTATTTCTTGTACGCCGCCTGTGTGTCGAGGATTTCCTTGTCGGTCTTCAGGTAGTAGTCGCGGTCCGGCATGCCGAGGCCGGACTGGTAGAGGTTGATCGAATAGACGTCGGAATTCTTGTCGTCGACGCCGATATAGAACCCGAAGGGTCCGTCCACGCCCAGTCGCGGATCGCCGATGGCGCCGGCGACCTCCTTGAGTGACGTGTAGTGCGCGATCGCCGCGAGATCGGCCTTCGCGGGCGCAAGGCCGTTGGCCTCGATCTGCTTTGTGTCCATATAGGCGTTGTAAAGGTCGCGCAGCTTGCGCCCTTCGGGCGTCAGCTTGTCGTCCGGCGTCTTGGAAAGATCGGCGACGAGGCCCTTCAGCCGCGCCTCATTGTTGAGATCGAGTTCCAGGTTGACGCCCGAATAGGTGCGGTCGGCCGGGATCGTGTCGTGTTTGATCCAGTTGCCGTTGGCATAGGCGAAAAAGTCGTCGCCCGGCTTCACGGTCTTGTCGATATAGGAAAGATCGACGCCCCAGGGCTTGACCTGCGGCTCGGCGGCAAAGGCCGTGCCGGCGAAGGCGAGCGCGCACAGAACAACGAGACTGCGTTTCATGAGACCGTCCTCATCCAATCAAGAAAAATGCCGCCGGGCTGAGGCCCGGCGGCACGATATCGGCTACCAAAGATGAACCCGCTGGTCCGGCGGCAGGTAGTACTTATCGCCCGGCTTGGCGCCGAACGCGTCGTACCAGGCGTCGGTGTTGCGCGTCGCGCTGATGGCGCGGAACTTGGCCGGCGCATGCTCGTTCGACAGCACCTGCGTGCGCAGCGCCGCGTCCCGCGTCTTCGAACGCCAGATCTGAGCGAAGGACAGGAAGAAGCGCTGATCGCCGGTATAGCCGCCGATCAACGGCGCCGGCTTGCCGTCGAGCGACAGATGATAGGCCTTGAGCGCGATGGTGATACCGGCGAGATCGGCGATGTCCTCGCCCAGCGTGTTGGGGCCGATCACGTGCAGGCCCGGCAGCGCTTCATAGGCGTCGAACTGGTCGGACAGCGCTTGGGTACGCGCCTTGAAGTCCTTGAAGTCCTCCGCCGTCCACCAGTCGCGCAGGGCGCCGTCGCCGTCGTATTTCGCGCCCTGGTCGTCATAGCCGTGGCTCATCTCGTGGCCGATCACCGCACCGATGCCGCCATAATTCACCGCGTCGTCGGCGTAAGGGTCGAAGAAGGGCGGCTGCAGGATCGCCGCCGGGAACACGATCTTGTTCGCCGAGGGATCGTAATAGGCGTTCACCGTTTGCGGGGTCATGCCCCATTCGGCCTTGTCGACCGGATCGTCGAGGCGCTTGAGCTCTCGATTCCATTCGAAGACGGCGCCCGCCTGCACGTCCGCCAGAAGCGCGCCCGGAACGATGTTGTACGTCGAATAATCGAGCCATTTGTCGGTGTAGCCGACATAGGGCGTGAACTTGTGCAGCTTGTCGAGCGCCTTCTGCTTGGTCGCGTCCGACATCCAGGTGAGAGTGCGGATGTCGGCCTCATAGGTCTTCATCAGGTTGTCGACGAGTTCCTTTGCCTTCTCCTTGGCGATGGGCGGGAAATATTTCGCGACATAGATCTTGCCCAGCGCGTCGCCCAGGATGTTGTCGAGCAGGTGCACGCCGCGCGTCGCGCGGTCGAGCTGCTGCGGCTGTCCGCCGAGCACCGTGCCGTAGAAGGCGAAATCCACGTCGTCGAACGCCTTGGGCAGATAGGCCGAGAAGGCGTGCAGGTAATGCACCGTCAGATAGTCGCGCCACACCGAAACCGGGGTCTCGGCGAACACCTTGGCCAGGCCCGGGAAGGCCGACTTCTGCGTCACCACGACAACGCGCTCGCCCTTGGGTCCGGTCATCGGCACCCCGGGCTCGGCGAAGAACGCGTCCCAGCGGAAATCCGGCGCGAAGCTCTTAAGCTCGGACACCGGCATCGGATTGTAGGTCTTGTCCTCGTTGCGGTTGTCGGCGCGCGACCAGTGGAGCTGGGCGATCTTCGCCTCGACATCGTAGATTGCCTGGGCGCGCTTGTCGGCGTCGGTGAAGCCGGCCAGCGTCAGGATGGAGGTGAGGTATTTCTTGTAGGCTTCGCGTGCCGCGACTTCGCCGGCTTCGGTGCCCAGATAATATTCGCGGTCCGGCATGCCCAGCCCGCCTTGGCTCAGCACGATCGAATAGGCCTTGGGGTCCTTCTCGTCGACGCCGATATACATGTTGAACACGCTGGAAGCGGCCAGCCTGGGCGACGACATCAGTCGCGCTACGTCGTCCAGCGTCTTGGCGCCCGCGATGCGGTCGAGGTCGGCCTTGGCCGGCGCCAGCCCCTGGGCGTCGATGGCCTTCTGGTCGACGAAGGCGTCATAGAGATCGACGAGCTTCTTCTCTTCCGTCGTCAGCGCGGGCTTGGTCTGCAGTTCGGCGACGATGTCCCTCATTCGCGTTTCGCTCAGGATGCGCAGGTTCTGGAACGCGCCGATGCCGCTGCGCTCCGGCGGGATCTCGGTCTTCTTGATCCAGGCACCGTTGGCATAGGCGAAGAAATCGTCGCCGGGCTTGACGGTCGTATCCATCGCCGTGAGGTCGACGCCCCATGCCCCGAGTTCGGGCTTTCCGGCGGTGTCGGCGGCGAGTGCGCAGCTCACGCTCAAGGCTCCGGCCAATAGGATAAGGCTGCGTCGCATCGCCGATGTCTCCAAGGGAAGGAGGCGCGGCGGAGCGCCGGCCTGTCAGGAATCCGTCACCAATAGGTCAGAACTGACCGGCCGCGCGCAAGTCACGGACGCGCGAGTTGACCGCCGGAATCGACGCGGCAGGTTATTTCCCTTGGAACTTCGCCGGGCGCTTTTGCAGAAAGGCCGAGACGCCTTCGACGAAATCTTGTGTCTTTCCGGCTCGTTCCTGGCTTATGCGTTCGAGGTCGAGCTGCTCCTCGTAAGTGTTGAGCGGGCTCTGCCAGTACAGGCTGCGCGTGATGGCGAGCGAAGACGGCCCGTCCGCGAGCTGGCCCGCCAGCCGCAGCGCCTCTTCCATCAGCGCGTTGTCATCGACAACACGATTGATCAGACCCCACTCCAGCGCCTTCTCCGCCGGCAGGCGCTCCGCCAGCAGCGATAGCTCCTTGGCGCGGGCCAGCCCGATGAGCCGCGGCAGCAGCCAGGTCGAGCCGCCGTCCGGCACCAGGCCGATGCGCGTGAACGCCTGGAGGAAATAGGCCGAGCGCGCCGCAACGACGAGATCGCCCATCAGCGCGAGGCTCATCCCGACACCGGCCGCCGCGCCGTTCACCGCGGTGACGAAGGGAATGGAAAGGTCGCGCAGCCGGCGCAGGAAGGGATGATAGACGGTCTCCAGCGCATGACCCACGCCGGTATCCTCGCCGCCGCGCTCCGAGAGGTTGGCGCCCGAGCAGAAGCCACGGCCTTCGCCGGTAAGGATCATGGCGCGGAAACCGTTCTCCTTGCTCTCGACGAAGCTGAGCGCAGCCGCCGCGCCGCGCACCAGCTTGACGCCGGCGGCGTTCATCGCCTCGGGGTGGTTCAGCGTCAGCACCGCGACCTTGCCGTGCGCCGTCACATAAGCCCGATCGAATTCCGTCCGCATGCGGCTCTCCCTGTTTGCCGCGCGAAGCATAAGCGGTGTCGGCGCGAAATATCACTCCCCTTGAAGGGGGTGTCGGTGCGTAAGGCTACGCCGCGTCAATTTCGGCTAAGCAGCGTCGATTTCGAGATCGGCGGTCCGCGGAATTTCCTGGGCGATCACACGATTGCGGCCGGCGTGCTTGGCGCGATAGAGGCACATGTCGGCACGCTGGATCAGCATCGTGCCGTCCTCGCCGCTCGAAAGCTCGGCCACGCCGATGGAAACGGTGATCGAGCCCAGGATGTCGCCGGTCGACTTTTTGACCAGCTTCTTGTTCTGCACGCTGGAGCGGATCTGCTCGGCAAGCTTCCTGGCCGAGGCGAGGTCGGCCTTCCGCACGATGACCGCGAACTCCTCGCCGCCGAAGCGCGCCGCGGTGTCGCGGCCCTTGACGTTCTCCGAGATGCAGGCCGCGACGAGCTTGAGCACGTGATCGCCCGTCTGGTGGCCCCAGGTGTCGTTGAACAGCTTGAACCGGTCGATGTCGCACATGAAGAGCGCCAACGGCTCGCCGCTCTGCCGCGCCTCCGCGATGGCGGTGGCGAGCTCGTTGTCGAAGGCCTTGCGGTTGGCGATGCCGGTCAAGGGATCGGTCAGGCTCTCGCGACGCACATTTTCGAGCTGCGCGCGCAGATCGCCGACCTGATGGGAGGATTTCTGCAATTCCTGCTCGAGCGAGCGGGTGCGCGTCTCCATCGACTTGGTCGCGGCGACCAGGCTCCCGACCAGCTTGCGGACGGCTTCCGGCGACTGGTCGTCGCCGAGCTCGCCGCTCGCCGCCGACAGCGCGTTGCCGTATTCGCCCGCGAAATTCGCCGCCGATTCCATTTTCGCGATGGCGTCGTCCAGCGAGACGGTCACGGTTTCGCCGATCGCCTCGACCGCGCGTTCGGCGCGGTCGCGCGCGAAACAACGCTCGCGCAGTTCCTTGAGCAGCGACGGCGTGAAGGCATGCCGCGCCGCGATCATGTCGCCGATGATGCGGCCGACCGCCGGCGATTCGCCGGCGGCATAGGTGTAGAACAATTCGTAATTGTCGGGCGTCGGCGAGACATCGCACTCGCCCATCAGGGCGAGCGTCGTCTTGGCCAGCGCCAGTTCGCGTTCGCTACGCAACTCCCCACTCCACCGCCGAGGCCCGCCATTCGAGCGTCCGGCGAGTGTGGCCGAGGGTTCGTAAAAAACTCTTAAGGGCGCCATTGAGGCGGTGCGGCGCAGCGACTAGATTGACAAAATATCAGAAAAATCCAGGGAAAGAGACACGATATGAGCGCTGCTGAAGCGAGACCCGATCCGGCCGCCGAGATGCGCCGCGTCCTGGAGCTGCAAAAGAAGGCCCATCTCAAGGACGGCGCCCCCAGCGCCGAAAAACGCATCGAATGGATCGACCGCGCCATCGCGCTCCTGGTCGGCCACAAGGACGCCATCGCCGACGCGCTCCGGGAGGATTTCGGCCACCGTTCGGTCGAATCCTCGCTCTTCACCGACGTCTCCGGCTCCATCGGCCCGCTGAAGCACGCCAAAGCGCATCTGAAGACCTGGATGAGGCGCGAGAAGCGCAAGGTGACGCCTTCGATCCTCGGCCTGTTCGGCGCCAGGGCCCATATCGACTATCAGCCCAAGGGCGTGGTGGGCGTGATCAGCCCGTGGAATTTCCCGTTCAACCTCACCTTCACGCCGCTGGCCGGCGTCTTCGCCGCCGGCAACCGCACCATGATCAAGCCGTCCGAGTTCACGCCGCGTTCGTCGGAGCTCATGGCGCGCATGTTCCGTTCCGCCTTCGACGAGAGCGAGGTCGCCGTCTTCACCGGCGGCGCGGATGTCGGCGCGGCCTTCTCGCGGCTCGCCTTCGATCACCTCCTGTTCACCGGCGCGACCTCGATCGCCTATCACGTGATGAAGGCGGCGGCCGAAAACCTCGTGCCGACCACGCTGGAGCTCGGCGGCAAGTCTCCGGTGATCGTTGGCGACAGCGCCGACATGACGCTCGCCGCCAGGCGCGTGATGTTCGGCAAGACGATGAACGCCGGCCAGATCTGTCTCGCGCCCGACTATGTGATGGTGCCGAAGGCGAAGTCGGGCGAGTTCGTGAAGCAGGCCGCCGACGCCGTCAGCGCCATGTTCCCGACCCTGAAGGACAATTCCGACTACACCTCGGTGATCAACCAGCGGCACTATGACCGGCTGCAGGGCTATCTGGACGATGCCCGCGCCAAGGGCGCCGAGATCGTCGAGCTCAACCCGGCGAAGGAGGATTTCCGGCAGCAGCCCTATCACAAGATTCCGCCGACGCTGGTGCTGAACCCGACCGACGACATGAAGATCATGCAGGACGAGATCTTCGGCCCGCTGCTTCCGGTGAAAACCTATGGCGCGGTCGACGAGGCCATCGGTTACGTCAACGCGCACAGCCGCCCGCTCGGTCTCTACTATTTCGGCAGCGACAATGCCGAGCAGGAGAAGGTGCTGGCGCGCACGACCTCCGGCGGCGTGTCGGTCAACGACGTGGTGATGCATGTCGCGATGGAGGACCTGCCGTTCGGCGGTATCGGCCCGTCGGGCATGGGCGCCTATCACGGCATCGACGGGTTCCGGACCTTCAGCCACGCCAAGGCCGTGTTCCAGCAGACCGGCCGCGACCTGACAGCGATGCTCCGCCCGCCCTATGGCCCCGGCATCCGCAAGATGCTGGCGGGAAGCATCAAGGCGTAAGCCACGTCCCCAAAAAAACGTCATCGCCTGGACAAGCCGGGCGATGACGACGCGTGGATTTACTCCGCCGTCCACCCACCATCGACCGAGATATTCGCCCCGGTGATGTTCTTTGCCGCGTCGGAGCACAGGAACACCGCGATCCCCGCGACTTCCTCGACCGTCACGAACTCTTTGGTCGGCTGGGCGTCCAGCAAGACATCGTTGATGACCTGCTCCTTGGTCATGTTGCGTGCCTTCATCGTGTCGGGGATCTGCTTTTCCACCAGCGGCGTCCACACATAGCCGGGGCTGATGCAGTTGACCGTGATGCCGTGGGTCGCGGTCTCCAGCGCTATGGTCTTGGTCAGGCCGGCGATGCCGTGCTTGGCCGCGACATAGGCAGACTTGAACGGCGAGGCGACCAGCGAATGCGCCGACGCGGTCGAGATGATGCGTCCCCAGCCGCGCTTCTTCATGCCCGGCACCGCCGCGCGCATGCACAGGAACGCCGAGACCAGATTGATGGCGATGATCTGCTGCCATTTGTCGACCGGAAACTCCTCGACCGGCGCCACGAACTGGATGCCGGCATTGCACACCAGCACGTCGCAGGCGCCGAAGGTCGTCTCCGCCAGCGCGACCATGGCCGAGACCTCGTCGGGCTTGGTCATGTCGGCCGGCGAGTAGATCGCCTTGACGCCGAAATCGGCTTCGATGCTCGCGCGCTCCCTCTCGATGTCGGCGGCGGCGCCGAAGCCGTTCAGCGTGATATTGGCGCCTTCCTTGGCGAAGGCGCGGGCATAGGCGAGGCCGATGCCGCTGGTGGAACCGGTGACGACGGCGGATTTTCCCTTGAGCGACATGGCGATCTCCTTATGGGGCGAGGTAGTCGTGCAGCACACGACCG
The DNA here is from genome assembly GCA_037200985.1 of Rhizomicrobium sp. Taxonomy (NCBI): domain Bacteria; kingdom Pseudomonadati; phylum Pseudomonadota; class Alphaproteobacteria; order Micropepsales; family Micropepsaceae; genus Rhizomicrobium; species Rhizomicrobium sp. Next base: position 1,744,918 of record JBBCGJ010000001.1, on the reverse strand, counting down.
TAAGGCAACACGAAGTCCACGATCTGGTGCCGACCGCCGACGATCTCCAGCACCGGCAAGTCGGCGACGCGGCAATTGACATGCGGAATCAGGTGCAGCCGCGCCGGCCCATCCCACGCCTCATGCACCACGATGTCTTCGAGATTGTAGCCGACGAGCTGGGCGATCTTCGGCTTGCCGTCGACGTCGGGAATCCATTTGAGGTTGACGTTCAGCTTGGCGATGCCGGCCTTCACCTGGTCGAGCTTGCCGGCGAGGCTGACGGGCTTGTAGCTCATCGTGCCGAACGCCACGCGCTCCTCGTCGTAGTGCAGCGTGCCGGTCAGCGTGTCCTTGATGACCTTCAGCCGCGGCACGCCGTATTTCTTGGGAAAGCCCCAGATCTCGCGCCCGCCGGTGATCGGCGGCTCGTCGTCCAGATACATCTGCACCGAGAAATTGCACGGCTCGCCGTTATAGGTGGCGAAGATGCCGGTGCCGCTCTCTTCGTAGTCGCCGAAGCCCGAGGCGTCTGGCATCTTCATCCACTCGTAATAGACGAGATCGCCGCCGGCAGGCGCCAGCGGCTCGGGCAGGGCGGCGCGGATCGCGGCCGGGTCGGTCCGGTAGGTGATGATCAGATATTCCCGCCGCACGAAGCGGAACGGACCCGGAGGATAGCTGGGGCTGAACAGCGGCATCGAGGAGGCCGCCAGGATGTCGTCGCGGGTCACTTGATGGGCTCCATTTCGATCAGCCTCGTCGTGGCCTTGCGGCGCTCGCACACCATCTCGCCGCGCTTCTCCATCGCCTTGCGCAGGTCCGCGAGGCCGGCCGCCCAATGCTCCAGCATGGTCTGGCGCGAGAATTCGAAGTCCTTGGACGGGCCCTCATAGGGCTTGCGGCGGTAGATCAGCTTCACCACGGTCACCGCGTTCTCGTAGGTCAGATCGCCGAGCATCTCGGCGTTCGGCGTGCTGCGCAGCTCGGGCGGCAGCGAATCCAGCAGCGCCCGCAGCGCGACCTTGGCCTCGTGGACCTTCAGCCCGAGTTCGAGGTTGTGCGCCGTGCGGCTCGCATAGCGGATGTCCTTCTCCCGCTCGGCGACCTCCAGCAGGGTCCGCGGCAGCCGGCCGAAGGCGTTGAACAGATCGACCTGGAGGATGATCAGATCGTCCTTCGTCACAGTCTGCATGACGTATTGCAGCGGCGTGTTGGAGACGACGCCGCCGTCCCAATAATGCTCGCCGTCGATCTCGATCGGTGGAAAGCCCGGCGGCAGCGCACCCGACGCCATCACGTGCTCCGGCCCGATCTTGCGCTCGGTGTTGTCGAAATAGACGAGCTGCCCGGTGCGCACGTTCACCGCGCCAAGGCTGAGGCGCATCTCCTTGGCGTTGATGCGGTCGAAATCGACGAGCCGGCTCAGCGTCTCGCGCAGCGGCCCGGTATCGTAATAGCTGAGCGCCTCTGGCGCGCCGGGCGGATAGAACATGGCGGGCGGCATGCGCGGACGGAAGAAGCCCGCGACGCCCGCCGCTGCCGTCCAGGCGGCCGCGGCCTCATTCAGGAACGAACGGGCCGTGGCGTTGGAAACGTCGGCGGCAAACGGCACGCCGACGCTCGATGTCTCCCAGAACGCACGCAGGCGGGGCAGGCGGTCCTCGCGCTTGTTGCCGGCGATGAGCGCCGCATTGATCGCGCCGATGGAGATGCCCGCGATCCATTCGGGCCGGAAATCGGCCTCCGCGAGACCCTCATAGACGCCGGCCTGGTAGGAGCCCAGCGCCCCGCCGCCCTGGAGCACCAGGACGCGCCGCGCCCCGTCGCCGGTTCGGGGAGCCTGGGTCGTGACCGAATCCATCCCGCGCGCCTTATATTGCACCGCAGCAAATATAGGCTGCCGCCCCGGAAGTACACCAGTCCAAGGTGAAACTTTTGTTCGGTTTCAGCCGCCGAGAAGTTCCAGCGCGGTCAGCGTCGCGGCCGCCCAGGCCGCGCCGCCGGCGGATTGCGGCCGGTGCCGGGCGTTCCACAGCGCGGCGATGCAATTGCGCGCAAAGCACCAGCCCAGCACCCGCTGGCGGTCCAGCCCCAGCCGCTCGCAATAGATCCGCACCCGGCGGTCCATCTGCGTTTTCGACGCGAAGATGTCGGGCCGCTCCAGCGGATTGCGCAGCGGCGCGGCGAGCTCGAAGGCCAGTTCGCCGCGAGTGCCTTTCGGATCGATCGCCAGCCAGCCGCGCGCTTCGTCGAACAGGATGTTCTCGTGATGCAGATCGCCATGGAGCAGCACGGGCGCCTGCTGCGAGGCATCAAGCTCGAAGAACAGCGCCCGGGCGCGATCGACGATACTCCTGGTCAGCGGCGGATGTTCGACGTGGCGGGCGTATTCGGCTTTCTGCTCGTCATGCCCGGGCCAGGCTGCCGGATCGGCCTTGGCGCTTTGCAGCTTTTCGATCGTGTCGCAGACGATGTGCGTTGCCTCGTCGTCGCGGCCCGCCAGCGGACAGGTCTTGAGCATCATGCCCGGCACGATGCGTTCAACCAGGATGGCGCGGTCGCCGCTTTCGAGCACCCGCGCCGTGCCATGCCCGTTATGCAGCGCGAGATAGCGCGCGCTCGGCGCCTCATCGCTGTCCGGCTTGAATACTTTGAGAACCGCGCGTTCGCGCCCACGCGTTACGAAAACGAGCCACGACGAATGCGTCTCGAACGGCGCGCCGTCCGGCGCCAGGCCCCATCGCTCAATGTGCTCGCGCAGAGGAGGGTCGGGCAACGGCGCCACGAAACCCTACGCGTCGGCCTTTTTCGGCAGGTTCACGGGCCGCAGCAGGAAGGCCGGCAATTCGTGCTTCTCCGGCTTCACCGGCGCCGCGTCGTTCTTGCGGTCCTGATGCGCCTTGTGCGGCCGCTCGCGCTTGGGCTGCGCGGGTGCTTGCGCCTGCGGTTCGCGATGCTCGCGGCGCGGCTCATGCTTCTTCTCGGGCCGCGGCGCACGCGGCGGTTCGGGCGCCCGCGCCGCGGGCTGCTCGACCGGCGCCGGAACGGGCTGGGCCTCGACCGCGGGCGCCGGCTCCATCGGCGCCACATGGTCGTGGAATTTATCGGGACGGAACCGGTCGCGGCGATCGCCGCGTCCCCGTCCGCCGCCTTTTTGCCCGCCGCGGCGCTCTTCGTCGCGGCGCGGCTTGCGGTCCTCGCGCACTTCGATGTTCTCCATCGTCTTGCGCGGGATCGTGGTCTTGGTGAGCTTCTCGATGGCCTCGACCTGGCGTTCGTCGCGCGGCGTCGCGAGCATATAGGCCGCTCCGCTACGCCCGGCGCGGCCGGTGCGGCCGATGCGATGGACATAGTCGTCGGGATGGAACGGCACGTCGAAATTGAATACGTGGCTGACGGCCGGGATGTCGAGGCCGCGTGCCGCGACGTCGCTGGCAACGAGGATCTTGAGATCCCCGGCACGGAAGCGATCCAGCGTCTTGGTGCGCAGCGACTGGTCGAGATCGCCGTGCAGGGGCGCCGCGTCGAAGCCGTGTTTGACCAGCGACTTGGACACCACATCGACGTCGCGCTTCCTGTTGCAGAACACGATGGCGTTGTTGAGCGTCGGCTCCGCCTCGCGGATCAGGCGGCGCAGCGCCTCGCGCTTGGCCCAGTCGTTCGCCGGGATGTTGACGATTTCCTGCGTGATGTTCGACGCCGCGGTCGCCGGGCGGGCGACTTCGACGCGCACCGGATTGTGCAGGAACTGGTCGGTCAGCCGCTGGATCTCCGGCGGCATGGTCGCCGAATAGAACAGGGTCTGGCGCGTGAAGGGGATGAGCTTGCAGATGCGCTCGACGTCCGGGATGAAGCCCATGTCGAGCATGCGGTCCGCCTCGTCGATGACGAGGATCTGCACCTGGCTCAGCATCAGCTTGCCGCGCTCGAAATGATCGAGCAGGCGGCCGGGCGTGGCGATCAGGACGTCAACGCCGCGATCCAGCTTCTTCTCCTGGTCGTCGAACGAGGTGCCGCCGATCAGAAGCGCCATCGAAAGCTTGTTGTACTTGCCGTATTTCTCGAAGCTCTCGGCGACCTGCGCCGCGAGCTCGCGGGTCGGCTCCAGGATCAGCGAGCGCGGCATGCGCGCCTTGGCGCGGCCGCGCGCCAGCATCTCGATCATCGGCAGGGTGAACGACGCCGTCTTGCCGGTGCCGGTCTGGGCGATGCCGATGATGTCGCGCCGCTGCAGCACATGGGGGATGCCCTGCGCCTGGATCGGGGTGGGAACGGTATAGCCGCTCGCCGCGACCGCCTTCAGCACGTCGGCCGACAGGCCAAGGCTCTCGAAGCCGTTCGCTTCGGCGGGGGCAGGGGGGCTAGGCTCGACAGAAGAAACAGGGGATTCAAGTACTTCTGCAATGCCGGCTTCCGCGCCGGCGGTCGTCTCGATGCTCGTCTTACGCTCCTGATGGGGCGCATTTCGAGCGCCCGAAGTCGCCGGCCCGTATCGGCCCGACTCGTGTGTGGGATTGGATATAAGCGTAATTTTCTTACTTTTCAACTCGTGTCGATTTCGCGGGGAGTTCCGTCGACGGACCGCCGCCGGCGGGTGCGTTTGACCGTCGTCGAGAACGGGAACCTCCGGCGTGGGCCATGACAAGGAACTGCTTCGCCAAATCGTCGGCCTCATCATCGCCTTCGGTGTGCTAACGGTCCTCTACTGGGGCTTGGCAAGGCTGTGGCCGTCGGTGCCGGGGCAAAAGGTCTTCCGCAAAGGCTTTTGGACCGACTGCGTCTACTGGCTGTGGACGCCGATCATCACCAAGGCCGTCACGCCGCTCGCCATCGGCATCGTCGTATTTCCGCTCGTCCTGCTCTTCGGGCTTCACTATCAGACGCTGGCGCAGGGCCATGGCGTGGTCAGCCGCCAGCCGCTCTGGCTCCAGGCCGGCGAGATTTTCCTGATCGGCGATTTCTTCGGCTATTGGCAGCACCGGCTGTTCCATCAGGCGCGGCTATGGCCGTTTCATGCCGTCCACCATTCCTCCACCGAGTTGGATTGGCTGTCCTCCGTCCGCCTGCATCCGGTCAACGATATCGGTGCCAAGCTGATCCAGGCGGTGCCGCTGGTCGCGCTCGGCTTCAACCTGACGACGGTCGCGCTCTACGCACCGGTCGCCACCTTCTATGCCATCATGGTCCACGCCAATCTGAACTGGGACCTCGGCCCGTTCCGCGCCGTCTTCGTCAGCCCTGCCTTCCATCGCTGGCACCACACCAAGGCCGATGAGGGACTGGACAAGAACTTCGCCGGGGCCTTTCCCGTCTGGGACATTCTCTTCGGCACCTATTACATGCCGCGCCGCCAGCCGACTGCGTTCGGCATCGCCGATCCGATGCCCGGGGGTTTCTTCGGCCAGATGCTCCAGCCCTTCCGTCGGCGCGCCGCTGCGGCGCTCGGCGCCGAGCCCGCGGCCTGACGTGCCCGCGTTTCCGCGATACAGTCGCGGCAGCGGGAGGGTGTTCCATGGAATCGAGATCGTCCGGCGCAGGCCTGCGCCTCGTTGTGCTCGCGCTGGTCGCGGTCGCGATCTGGTTCTGCGGCGCCACCTTCGACGGGCTGCCGCGCCCGCTCGGCCCCGATGCCCCGGTGGCGGAATTCTCCGCCGCGCGCGCCGACGCGACCCTCGGCCGGCTGCTCGGCCCCGAAGTGCCGCATCCCGTCTCCTCGCCCGCCAACAAGGCGGTGCAGGGCCGCATCCGTGCCGAGTTCGCCGCGCTCGGCGTCAAGACCAGCCTCTATCGCGCCTTGGGCTGCGCCAGCCGGGCGGATTACGGCTTCTTCGCCTGCGGCACGGCCGAGGACATCATCGCCGAGGTGGCGCCGGGCGAGGGCAAGGCCATCGTCCTGGTGGCGCACTACGACTCCGTTCCGGCAGGCCCCGGCGCCGGCGACGACCAAGCCGGCGTCGCGACGATCCTGGAGACCGTCCGCGCCCTGAAGGCGCGCGGGATGAAGACGAAACACCCGGTCGTCGCGTTGATCACCGATGGCGAAGAGGCCGGACTGCTCGGCGCGCATGCGTTCCTCGATAATCCCGCTTTCCGCGCCCGCGTCGGCATCGCGATCAATGTCGAGGGGCGGGGCAATCGGGGGCCGAGCCTTCTTTTCCAGACCAGTCCGGGCGACGGACGGCTGATCGATCTCTACGCGAAGCACGTTCCGGCCTATGCGACCGGTTCGCTGTTCCCGGTGGTCTACAAGATGCTGCCCAACGACACCGATCTGACGGTGTTCCTCGACCACGGTTTGCCGGGCTACAATTTTTCTTTCCTCGGCCACGTCGCCGACTATCACACCGCGCAGGACCGGCGCGCCAATCTCGGCCGGGCGACGCTGCAGAGCCATGGCGACAACGTGCTCGGCGTCGCCAGCGGTCTGATGCAGACCGATTTCGCCGCGCTCAAGGGCGGCGACGATATCTATCTCACCGTGTTCGGCCATCTTCTGCCCCGCCTTCCGGCGTCCTGGGCGGTGCCGCTCGCGATCCTGGTGCTGGCGATTCTTTTTGCTGCGGCCTGGGCGTCGCGCGGCGAGGTGCTGGGTCTCGGCCGGCGGTTCGCGGCGTTTTCCATCCCGCTGGTAGCCATCGTAGGCAGTGCCGTCCTCGGCTGGCTCCTGCATGTCGTCGCGGCGACGGTCTCGGGCGGGCCCGATCCGTCCTACGCCTATCCGATCTGGCTGCGCATCGCGCTCGCGCTGGGCATCGCCGCGGTGACGCTTCCGCTCTCGCGCTGGGCAAGCGTGCGCATGACGGCGCTGTCCATCTGGACCTGGATCGGCGGGCTGGGCCTTCTCACGGCCATTCTGCTGCCCGGCATCAGTCCGTATTTCCTTTTTCCCGGCGTGATCGGCGCGGTCATCCTGCTCGCCCGGACGCGCCTGACCGGCGCCTGGTCCGGGCCGGCCGGCGAGATCGCCCTCTTTATTGCCGCGCTCCCGATGATGGTGGTCTGGCTTTCGCTAGCGAGCACGGCAGAGACCGTGCAAGGCCTCGCGCTGCATCCGCTGTTCACGGTCTCCGTGGCGTTTGGCGTCCTGCCGCTGCTCCCGCTGCTGGCCGCGCGTCCGCTTCGGCGGCTCGATAGAAACGCCGTCGTGGCGGCGCTCGCCGGCGGCGCATTGGCCTTCGCGATCGTCGCCGGCCTGGTTCCTGCCTACAGCGCCTACGCACCGCAGCGGCTGAACATCGATTTCGTCGACGATCACGAAACGGGCAGGGCGCTCTGGGCCGCCGATGCCGGCGCGCCCTTGCCCAAGGCGCTGCGGGCCGTCGCGCCCTTCGGCACCAAGGCGGTCACGGCGACGCCGATAGCCTTTCAGAAATCCTATGTCGCGCCCGCCGGGGCTCTGCGCTATCCCGAGCCGAGCGTCGCCGTGACGGCGGAGCCCGTCGCCGGCGGCCGCTCCATGACGCTGACGTTCCACGGCTCGCCGCTGGCAGATCGCATGGTGCTGGTGGTGCCAAAGGAGGAAGGCCTCCTGCGCGCCGAGATCGACGGCCACGTCTTCCTGCCGGCGGCGCGCAGCCTCAACCCCGTCGGCACGATCATCGCCTGTGTGACGGCGGACTGCCGCGACAAGTCGGTCAAGCTCGTCTTCTGGCGCCCTGGCCCCAAGCACCTCGTCCTGGGCGAACAGCATTTCGGCCTGCCGGCGGACGGCGCAAAATTCCAGGCGGCCCGCCCGCCCGAGGCGGTCGCCTCGCAGAGCGGCGACACGACCATCGTGTTCACCAGGCTGCTGATGCGTTAGCGATCGTCAAACATCCACGCCGGTCGCGAACTGGGCGTTCTCCTGGATGTATTGGAAGCGCAGCTCGGGCTTCTTGCCCATCAGCCGCTCGACGATGCTCTCCGTGTCCTTGCGATTGTCCTCGGCGATCTCGACCTGCAACAGCGAGCGCGCGCCCGGCTTCATGGTGGTTTCCTTGAGCTGCGCCGGCATCATCTCGCCCAGGCCCTTGAAGCGGCCGACCTCGACCTTGGCATTGGCTTTGAACACCGTCTTGAGCAATTGGTCGCGATGCTTCTCGTCGCGCGCATATTCCGTCTTGGCGCCTTGCGTCAGGCGGTAGAGCGGCGGCATGGCGAGATAGAGATGACCCTCGCGCACGAGCTGCGGGATTTCCCGATAGAAGAAGGTCAACAGCAGCGAGGCGATATGGGCGCCGTCGACGTCGGCGTCGGTCATCACGATCACGCGGTCGTAGCGCAGATCGCCCTCGCGGTATTTCGCGCCCGTGCCGCAGCCCAGCGCCTGCACCAGATCGCTCAGCTCCTGGTTCTGCGCCAGCTTGCCGGCCGCGGCGCTCGCCACGTTGAGGATCTTGCCGCGCAGCGGCAGCACCGCCTGGGTGGCGCGGTCGCGCGCCTGTTTGGCCGAGCCGCCGGCGCTGTCGCCCTCGACCAGGAAGATCTCCGTGCCGCCGCGACCGTCGCGGGTGCAGTCGGCGAGTTTGCCGGGCAGCCGGAGCTTGCGCGTCGCCGATTTGCGCTGCGTCTCCTTTTCCTGGCGCTTCTTCAGCCGGTCTTCCGCCTGCTCGATGACGAAATCGAGCAGCTTGTCGGCTTCCGCCGGGCTCTCCGCCAGCCAATGGTCGAAGTGATCGCGCATCACCGTCTCGACCAGGCGCTGCGCGTCGGGTGAGGACAGCTTGTCCTTGGTCTGGCCCTGGAATTCCGGCTCGCGGATGAAGACCGAAAGCACGGCGCAACACGCGCTCATCACGTCGTCGGCCGTCACCAGCGCCGTCTTGCGGTGGTTGACCCGCTCGCCATGGCTGCGCAGCGCCCGCGTGAGCGCGTTGCGCAGGCCCTGTTCGTGCGTGCCGCCTTGGCTGGTCGGGATCGTGTTGCAATAGGAGTGCACGAAGGGATCGATCTGCGGCGTCCACACCGCCGCCCATTCCACGGCACCCCCAATTCCCTTTTGACCACCGTCCTTGTTCTCGGTGCGGCCGAAGAATTCGCGCTGGGTGACCGTATTGCTGGAGCCAACCTCGCTCTTGAGGAAATCGAGCAGGCCGCCGGGGAATTTCAGCGTGTCCTCGGCCGGCGTGTCGCCCTTGATCAGCGCGGGATCGCATTTCCAGCGGATCTCGACGCCGCGGAACAGATAGGCCTTCGACTTCACCATCCGGTAGAGGGTCGCCGGCGAGAAGTGACAGTCCTTGCCGAATATCTGCGGATCGGGATGGAAGGAGACGATCGTGCCGCGACGGTTGACCGGCCCCATGTCTTTGAGCTTGCCGACCGCGTGGCCGCGCTCGAACCGCATCTTGCGGCTGTGCTTGTCGCGGGCGACGTCGACTTCCATCCACTCCGACAGCGCGTTCACGACCGAAGCCCCGACGCCGTGCAATCCGCCCGAGGTGTCGTAGACCTTGCCGCCGAACTTTCCGCCCGCGTGCAGAGTCGTCATGATCACTTCGAGCGCCGACTTGGCTTTGAACTTGGGATGGGGATCGGTCGGGATGCCGCGGCCGTTGTCGCGGATCGTCAGGACGTCGCCGGCCTCGAGCTCCACCTCGATCCGGTTGGCGAAACCGGCCACCGCCTCGTCCATCGCATTGTCCAGGATTTCGGCCGCCAGATGGTGCAGCGCCCGCTCGTCGGTGCCGCCGATATACATGCCGGGCCGCCGGCGCACGGGTTCCAGGCCCTCCAGGACCTCGATGTCCTTGGCGGTATAGCTTCTGCCCTGGGGGGCGTCGGAGTCGAAAAGATCGGGTGGTTTGGCCATGACTGCGCTGACGAGGGGTTGTGGAACTTCGCGATTCGCGAGGGAGCTTATGATACCAGCTTAAGTTCCCAGGAAAGTACTGTATCCGCTGAGCATTTTTTAACGCTGCATTCCCTACAGTGAATGCAAGCCGCGCGGAAGATCATCGCCGCGCGGGCACGATGATATGCACATGGACTCCGCATTCGGTCTGAAGGGAGCGCGCTTTACGCAGGCGCGCCTGCGCACGATACTGGCCGCGCTGCCGCTGTCGACCGGTCTCAATCCGATCGGCACGGCGGTTGCCTTTATTCCCTTTCTCGAATCCCAGGCGCTCTTCGGCCGTCTGCCCTGGAGCCATCTGGTCTTTGCCTTGGCTCTTCAGATCGTCGGGGCATTGTGGGCGTTCGGTCTGTATAGTCGCAATCGCGGCGCGATCGCCGATTCAAGCCGTCTCGAACAGCAGCTTATCGTGCTGCAATTCGCCGTCAGCTCCGCCTGGGGCGCGACGATCTGGCTGTTCTGGGACCCCGTCTCGCCGGTCAATCACCTCTATGTCGCGCTCATCATGGTGACGGTGGTGTGGAACGTCCTCTTCACGCGCATGTCGCACACGCCGATCTTCCTCGCAGGTGTCTTGCCGATGGTCGTAGCGTTCTGGGTCCGCGCCCTGACCGCGGCGGATTCCGTCTCCTATGTGCTGGCCCAGCTCCTGCCGATCTGGGCGACCTATATCGTGATGCTGGGCATCAGCGGGCGCGTCCGCGTCGACGCGGCCTTCCGGACGAGCTTCGCGAAGGAAGACCTCACTCTGGCCCTGCGCGAGAGCAACAACGAGGCCGAACGCAAGCGTTTCGAGGCGGAGACCGCGAACGCGGCAAAGACCGTCTTTCTCGCCAATATGAGCCACGAACTGCGCACGCCGCTGAACGCCATCCTCGGCTTCTCCGACATCATCGCGCGCCAGGCGCTCGGACCGGGAGAGATGGCGCGCTATTCCGACTACGCCGCCGATATCAACGCGTCCGGCACGCATCTGCTCTGTCTGATCAACGACCTGCTCGACGTCGCCAAGATCGAGGCGGGCAAGATGGAGATCGATCCGCAGCCGCTCGAAGCCGCGCGGGTCTTCTCGGAGATCAAGCGCCTGATGGCGCCGCGTGCTGCCGCGCGCGGCCAGACGATCGGCTACGACGTCGATAGCGGGCTGCCGCACGTCCTCGCCGACGAGCGCGCCTTCAAGCAGATCGTGCTCAATCTGCTCTCCAATGCCGTCAAGTTCACGCCCGAGCGCGGCCGTATCACGGTCGCGTTCCGCCGCGCGGCGGAGGGCGGAACACTGCTCAAGGTGGAAGATAGCGGCCCGGGCATTCCGCCGGAGAAGCTCGAAAGCCTCTTCAAGCCGTTCAACCAGATCGACAATCGCTATGGGCGGCAGGCCGGCGGCACAGGCCTCGGCCTCGCCCTGGTGAAAGGGCTCGCGGCCCTGCATGGCGGGCGCTGCTGGATCGAGAGCGCGCTCGGCCGCGGCACGATGGTTTTCGTTTACTTTCCGTTAGCGATCGAAGACGAGCGCGGTCGCGCCGTCGCGAGCGGCTAACCTTTATGCGTCTCAGAGAATTTTAAGAACCCATGCGTACGATCTTCGCTGCCTCGCATGTCGGGGCATAAGGCAGGGGTGGCCCAGTGGGTTTCGGACAGCAGCTGAGGGTCAGACGCAGCGCCGATGTGCGCGTCCTGAACGCGCAGCTCGATCTTGTCGCCGGCGCAATGCGCACGACGCGCTTCACCTCGCCGCTCTGGGCGCTGGCGCTGGCCTGGCTCGGCTCCGACGGCTTCGGCTATCTCGGCAGCCGCCCGTTCGAACAGGCGATCCTCCTGCCCATCATCGTGTCGATCACGATGTTCCTCGCCTCCAACATCGTCTCGTTCTACCAGATGACGACGGCCGGCCAGACCGACTACGAGGCGGTGCGCCCGTGGTTCGCGCGCATGACCGTGCTTCAGGTCGTCATCAGCACGATTTGGGGCCTGGTGCCCTGGCTCCTGTGGGACCCGGCGAGCCAGCTCAACCACATCTTCCTCGCCGGCGCCACGCTCGCGATGCTCTCCACGCTGATCGTCAGCCGCGCCACGCACATGGACATGTTCCTCGCCTGCCTCGCGCCGATCTCGGCGGTGGCGGCGCTGCGCTTCGCGTTCGGCGATTCGATGCTCGACTACGGCACCGCGCTGGTCATCCCGGCCTTCGCGGCGCAGCTCTTCTTCGACGGCCGTCGCCTCGCGCGCCGCGTCGACGAGGACGCCCGCCTGCGCTTCCAGGTCGAGGATCTGGCGCGCGAGCTGGAGGAGACCCGCGACGAGGCCCTGCGCAAGCGCTTCGAGGCCGAGACCGCGAATGCCTCCAAGACCGCTTTCCTCGCCAATATGAGCCATGAACTGCGCACGCCGCTGAACGCCATCCTCGGCTTTTCGGAGATCATCGCGCAGGAATGCTTCGGGCCCGTCGGCTCGCAGCGCTACAAGGAATATGCCGGCGACATCCATTCGTCCGGCGCGCATCTGCTCAGCCTGATCAACGACCTGCTCGACGTCGCCAAGATCGAGGCCGGCAAGATGGAGATCGCGCCGCATCCCTTGGACGCGCGCCGCACCTTCGACATCGCACTCAAGCTGATCGGCGCCAAGGCGCGCGAGCGCCAGCAGACGCTCGCCATCGAGGTCGATCCCGCAGCCCCGCCGCTCTACGCCGACGAGCGCGCCCTCAAGCAGATCCTGATCAACCTCTGCTCCAACGCGGTCAAGTTCACGCCCGAAGGCGGTCGCATCACGGTGCGCGCCGAGCTCGCGCGCTGCGGCGGCTTCCAGATCTCCGTGCAGGACAACGGCCCCGGCATCCCGCGCGAGAAGCTCGACAAGATCTTCACGCCGTTCAGCCAGGTCGACAACCGCTACGACCGCCAGGCCGGCGGCACGGGCCTCGGTCTTGCGCTGGTGCGCGGCCTCGCCGAGCTGCATGGCGGCCGCGCCTGGCTCGAGAGCGAGCCGGGCAAGGGCTGCTGCGCCTATGTCGTGCTCCCCGCGGTCCAGCCCGACGCCAAGCAGGACGGCGAAGTCGTCGCCGCGTAGCGAGACCCGCAACGTGTCGAAAAGACAAAGGGCGCGCCACCGGCGCGCCCTTTTTCCATTCCGGGTTTCGGTCCGTTCAGACCGAGTAGTACATCTTGAACTCGACCGGATGCGGCGTGTGCTCGAAGGCGTAGACGTCGCCCATCTTCAGCTCGATATAGGCGTCGATGAAGTCGTCGCTGAACACGCCGCCCTTCTTGAGGAAGCCGCGGTCCTTGTCGAGATTCTCCAGCGCTTCGCGCAGGCTGCCGCAAACCGTCGGCACCAGCTTCAGTTCCTCGGGCGGCAGGGCGTAGAGATCCTTGTCCATCGGGTCGCCCGGGTGGATCTTGTTTTCGATGCCGTCCAGGCCCGCCATCAGCATCGATGCATAGGCGAGATAGGGATTGGCGCCCGGATCGGGGAAGCGAACTTCGACGCGCTTGCCGTTCGGCGAGGCGCTGAACGGGATGCGGCACGACGCCGAGCGGTTGCGCGACGAATAGGCGAGCAGCACCGGCGCCTCGAAGCCCGGGATCAGGCGCTTGTAGGAGTTGGTCAGCGGGTTGGTGAAGGCGTTGATCGCTTTCGCATGCTTGATGATGCCGCCGATATAGTAGAGGCAGGTGTCCGACAGATCGGCATAGCCCGAGCCGGCGAAGAGCGGCTTGCCGCCCTTCCAGATCGACTGGTGCACGTGCATGCCCGAACCGTTGTCGCCGTAGATCGGCTTGGGCATGAAGGTCGCCGACTTGCCATAGGCGGCGGCGACCTGGTGGATCACGTACTTATAGATCTGCATGTAGTCGCCGCACTTGGTCAGCGTGTTGAACTTGAAGCCAAGCTCATGCTGCGCGGTCGCGACTTCGTGATGGTGCTTTTCCGGCTGGATGCCCATATCGCCCATGATGGCGAGCATCTCGCCGCGCATGTCCTGGGCCGAATCCACCGGCGGGACCGGAAAATAGCCGCCCTTGACGCCGGGACGGTGGCCGAGATTGCCCTGCTCGTATTCCGTGCCGGTGTTGTAGGCGCCTTCCATGGCGTCGAGATAATAATAGCCCTTGTTCATGCCCACTTCGAAACGCACGTCGTCGAAGATGAAGAACTCCGCTTCCGGGCCGAAATAGGTGGTGTCGCCGACGCCCGACGCGTTGACGTATTTCTCCGCCGCCTTGGCGATCGAGCGCGGGCAGCGGCCATAGCGCTGGCCCGTGGTCGGCTCGACCACGTCGCAGATGATGACGAGCGTGGTCTGCGCGAAGAACGGATCGATCACCGCCGTGTCGAGGTCGGGCACCAGCGTCATGTCCGACTCGTTGATCGCCTTCCATCCGGCGATGGACGACCCGTCGAACATCGTTCCGTTCGTCAGGAAGTCCTCGTCGACCATGGAAAGGTCGAAGGTCACGTGTTGCCACTTGCCGCGCGGATCGGTGAACCGCACGTCGACGAACTTGACCTCCTTGGCCTTGATCATCGCCAGAATGCTTGCCGGACTATTTGCCATGGTCGTACGTCTTCCCCTTCAAGAAGTTGAATTTACCCAACGCGAGACTCTTGAGACTCTTCAGATGGCGTCCGCGCCGGTCTCGCCGGTGCGGATGCGGATGGCTTCCTCGACATTGAGGACGAATATCTTGCCGTCGCCGATGCGGCCCGTGCGCGCAGCCTTCTGGATCGCCTCGACCGAGGCCTCGACCCGGCCCTCGTCGACCACGATTTCGATCTTCACCTTGGGCAGGAAATCCACGACGTATTCGGCGCCGCGGTACAGTTCGGTATGGCCCTTCTGGCGGCCGAAGCCCTTGGCTTCCGTCACCGTGATGCCCTGGACGCCGACTTCCTGCAGCGCCTCCTTCACTTCATCGAGTTTGAACGGCTTTATGATCGCTTCGATCTTCTTCATTTATCTCTCCCGTGCGGCTTGGATACACCGCGTCGTTAACGAAGAAGCAGGGTCTGTGCCAAGCCGTCCCATCTGTAAAATCAATGGCTTAGCGGCGCGCCGGCGATGGGCGCAAATAAGAAAGACCGAAAATTAGGCAATTGGCCTGAAAAACAGCCAGACCAAATCAACCGAATTCGGGGCGCTCGGCCAAGCCGTAATAGCCGTGATTGGCCATCGCCTTACCGGTGCCGACCTTCAAATAGGTCACATGAACTTCGCGCCACGCCAAGCACTCGCCGGCGATGCAGTGATAGGGCGCGGGCGAGTCTTTGAAGCCGTCGCTGAGGGTGTTGAACATCCGATTGCTGCCTTCCACCCGTGCGAACGGGCACCAGCGCTCCTTGGCCTCTTCCTCGCTCAAATACATTTCAAATTTTCCATGTAGAATTCAGGCGTCACTAGTCGGGCGCCGGCCAACGGACCCTGAATCCAATCCCATATCAGGGGTTCTACGGAGGCCGCGTTTTGGTGCATCCTGCCGACATGCGCTTCAACCCGGTCTTCTCGTCCCTCCCCACCACCATCTTCACCCACATGTCGGCGCTGGCGGTCGAGCATGGCGCGATCAATCTCGGCCAGGGCTTCCCGGACGAGGACGGCCCGCTCGCCGTCCGCGAGGCCGCGGCGCGCGCGCTGATCGAGGGCCCCAACCAGTATCCGCCGATGAAGGGCAGAGTGGAGCTGCGCCGCGCCGTCGCCGCCCACGCCAAACGCTTCCACGGCCTGGACTTCGATCCCGAGACGCAGGTGCTGATCACCTCCGGCGCCACCGAGGCGCTGACCGCCTCGATCATGGGCCTGGTGGGGCAGGGCGACGAGATCGTGCTGATCGAGCCGTCCTACGATTCCTATCGCCCCATCGCGCTGGCCGTCGGTGCCACGGTGAAAAGCGTGAAGCTGTCGCCGCCGCGCTTCCGCCTCACCGAACAGGACCTGCGCGCCGTCGTCGGGCCCAGGACCCGCGCCATCCTGATCAACACCCCGCTCAACCCGGTCGGCCGCGTCTTCGACCGCGAGGAACTCGAAACGCTGGCGCGCGTGGTGAAGGACACCGAAGCCGTGGCGATCTGCGACGAGGTTTATGAGCATCTCGTCTTCGACGGCAAGACCGTTCCGCCGCTGATCGCGCTCCCCGGCATGGGCGAGCGCTGCGTGCGCATCGGTTCGGCCGGCAAGATGTTCTCGCTGACGGGCTGGAAGGTCGGCTGGGTCGCCGGTCCCCGCCCGCTGGTCGAGGTCGTGACCAAGGCGCACCAGTTCATCACCTTTACCACGCCGACCGCGCTTCAGCTCGGCGTCGCTCATGGCATCGAGAACGAGATCGATTTCACCTTGAACCTGACGAAGGACCTTCAGGGCAAACGCGACAAGCTCGCCGCCGGCATCGCGACATTGGGCTTCGACGTGCTGCCCTGCGAAGGCACCTATTTCCTCACAGCCGGTATTCGCGACCTCACCAACGAGCCCGACCGTGCCTTCTGCGAGCGGCTGGCGAAAGAAGCCGGCGTGGCGCTGATCCCGCTCAGCGTCTTCTTCGACGACGGCAAGCCCGACCACATGGTGCGCTTCGCCTTCTGCAAGAAGCACGCGGTGATCGACGACGCGCTGGCGCGGCTGGCGAAGTATTTTCACGCGGAGCCGCGGAGCCGCAGAGTGTAACCGGCCTCTCCGCGACTCCGCGCGAGTCTTCTTCCGCAACGGAAGGTCATTGCTTTGAAATTGATGCGTTGCCGTGCTGTCATCGCGCTCGACAACACCGGGCACGAAGCATGACAGACATCGATCCGCGCACGCCCATCCTCGTCGGCGGCGCGCAGCTCACCCAGCGCACGGCCAAGGGCGACATCCGCGCCAGTCTCAGCCCGATCGAGATGCTCGCGAAGGTCTCGGCGGAGGCGCTCGCCGATACCGGCGCGCGCGACCTCGCTTCCGCGGTCGACACCGTTTCCGTCGTCCGCTTCACCGCCGACTCGCCCGGCGACCAGGGCCGTCTGCCCAAGCGCATGTTCCGCAATCCGCCGCTGAGTCTTGCGAACCGCATCGGCGCGAAGCCGCGCCGCGCCTTCTACACCGCGACGGGAGGCAACACGCCGCAATGGCTGGTCAACCGCACGGCGGAAGAGATAGCCGGCGGCGAATGCGACGTCGCGCTGCTGGCCGGTGCGGAATACATCGCCTCGCTGCTCGGCGCGATGAAGCAGGGCGTCGATCTCGGCTGGGCGAACGGCCCCGATGCCGATCCGGGCGCCGACCCCGAAGAGATCGGCGACATGCGCTCTGGCACGACGGACTATGAGCGCCGCCACGGCCTCGCCTTTCCGGTCAACGTCTATCCCCTGTTCGAGAACGGCCTGCGCGGCATGAAGCGCCGCGCGCCGGCGGAGCATCTGAAATGGCTCGGCGAATTCTTCTCGCCCCTCACCAAGGTCGCGGCGGAGAATCCCCATTCCTGGTTTCCCACCTACCGCTCGCCGGCGGAAATCTCGACGCCGACCGAAAAGAACCGCTTCGTGGGCTTTCCTTACACGAAGTATCTCAACGCCGTGATCGAGGTCGACATGGCGGCCGCCGTGGTGATGACCTCCGTCGCCAAGGCGCGCGAACTCGGCATCCCCGAATCCAAATGGGTCTTCCTCCATGGCTGCGGCGACGCCGCCGACATCTGGAACGTCTCCGAGCGCGTGAATTTCCATTCCTCGCCGGCGATCCGGACCATCGGCAAGAAAGCTTTCGCCATGGCCGACCTCGACGTCGGCGGCGTCTCGTTCATCGATCTGTATTCCTGCTTCCCGAGCGCGGTGGAGATCGGCTGCCTCGAGCTCGGCATCGCGACGGACGATCCGCGCGGCCTCACCATCACCGGCGGGCTTCCGTATTTCGGCGGTCCGGGCAATAACTACGTCATGCATTCCATCGCGCAGATGGCCGACAAGCTGCGGGGCAGCGCCGGCAAGTTCGGTCTCGTTACCGGCAATGGCTGGTACGTGACCAAGCACTCCGCCGGCATCTATTCGACGAAGCCGACCCGCGGAAAATGGCGGCGCGAGGATCCGAAGTCCTATCAGAAAGACATCGATGCCATGGCGCATCCCGCCGTCGTCGAGAAGCCGGAGGGCCCGGCCACCGTCGAGACTTACACGGTCGTCCTCGATCGCCGCGGCAAGCGTTTCGGGATCGTCGTCGGCCGCCTCGCCGATGGCGGCCGTTTCCTCGCCCACACGCCGGACAACGACGCGACGCTCGACTGGATGATGCGCGAGGAAGTCTTGGGCAAGCCCGGCACGGTGACGGCGGGCAATCCGACGAATCTTTTCAGATTCACATGACGTGCCATCGACAAGAAAAGCCATCCCGCCGCGCATGCGGCGGATGACAGGGAAGAGCGAGGAAACACCATGTCCGAAGTCCACGGTTTCGCGCACGACAAGTTCGCCGAGGTCAAGAAGATGTTCGAAGAGAACATCGCCAGCGGCGCCGATATCGGCGCGTCGTTCTCGGCCACCGTGAACGGCGAGACCGTGGTCGATCTCTGGGGCGGCTATGCCGATCCGGCGAAGACGCGGCCGTGGGAGAAGGACACCATCGTCAACGTCTATTCCACGACCAAGACGATGACGGCATTGACCGCGCTGCTGCTGGCGGATCGCGGCCTCCTCGATTTCGACGCGCCGGTCGCGCGCTATTGGCCGGAATTCGCTGCCAACGGCAAAGCCGACATCAAGGTCAGCCATCTGATGAGCCATTCCGCGGGCCTCTCGGGCTGGAAGGAGAAAGTCTCCAAATCCGATATCTACGATTGGGAGAAGGCGACCGCGCTGCTTGCCGCCCAGGCGCCCTTCTGGGAGCCCGGCACCGCGCCCGGCTATCACGCGCTGACGCAAGGCTATCTCGTCGGCGAAGTCATCCGCCGCATCACCGGCAAGACGGTCGGCACCGTCTTCCGCGAGGAGATCGCCCAGCCGCTGGACGCCGATTTCTGGATCGGCCTTCCGGCCTCGGAAGACGATCGGGTCGCCGAACTGCTCGCGCCGCCGCAAGGCGAGGCCGTGGCGGACGGCCCGGCGATGAGCGAGCTCATGGCGAACATGGCGACCAATCCCGGCATCGACGTGGCGGAGACCAGGACGCGCGCCTGGCGCGGTGCCGAAATCCCGGCCGCCGGCGGCACCGGCAACGCCCGTTCCATCGCGCGGATCCACGCCATCCTCGCCAATGACGGCGTCGCCCAGGGCAAACGGTTCCTCTCGCAGGAAGGCACCCGCAAGGCGCTCGAGCCGCAGATCGAAGGCA
This sequence comes from Rhizomicrobium sp., assembly GCA_037200985.1. Taxonomy (NCBI): domain Bacteria; kingdom Pseudomonadati; phylum Pseudomonadota; class Alphaproteobacteria; order Micropepsales; family Micropepsaceae; genus Rhizomicrobium; species Rhizomicrobium sp. The sequence continues at coordinate 1,725,818 of JBBCGJ010000001.1, read as the reverse complement.
CCGACCTGATCATGAACGTGCCGGCGAAGTTCGGCCTCGGCTTCGGGCTGCCCGGCGGGTTGATGCCGCTGCCCAACCCCAACGCGATGTTCTGGGGCGGCTATGGCGGCTCGCTCGCCATCATCGACATGGATGCCAAGATGAGCATCGGCTACGCGATGAACCGCATGCTGGGCACCACGACCGGCGATTTGCGAGGCATTGGCCTCGCTTTCGCGATGTGGCGGGCCATAAAGGACTGAAAGAACATTTATTGTACAGCCTGCCCCGAGGAGATAGTATTCGCATGTCGAGCTCGGGGGTGCGGCATGGATTTCCTGAAATCGCTCTATTCGCGCGCAAAAGTGATCGGCGAATATCTTCCGCTGTTTTTGCTCTGGCTCGTGGTCGTACCTTATTTCTTCATGCTGCTCTATTCGGTGCTCGAACTGCAATCTGCGGCCAGGGCCGCGACGGGCAGCAACACGAAGCTGGCGACCTACATCGTCATCACGCGGGCGAAGCAGATCGCCCCTATGGGCACGACGCTGGAGGGCTTCGCGAAGACGGCCCGCGCGGCGCAGAACAGCTACGATCTGCTCTTCGCCAAATGGACGGCGCTGCAGGAGAAATTCGTCGACGACGAGACGTTCCTGGCCGCCGCCATTCCCGACACCACGTTCAACAGCAAGACCTGCCAGACCGGCGACGGGAGCTACGACCGCGATGCGGTCCTCAATTGCGGCCGCAGGCTTCTCAGCCTGGCGGCGCCCATCACGCAGAAGGGCGTGGCCTTGGATGCCAGCAAGGAAGAGACGGCGCATGGCGCGCTCGTCAACAATCTGCTCGCGCCCCTGCTCAAGGACATGTCCCTGTTCGAGCAATATGCGGGCGAGCTCTACGTCGCCGGCGCGGCCGCGCGCTCCGCCAAGCAGGACTATGCGGCGGCCGCGTCGGCCTACCGCGCGCTGGTCGGCGTGACCGGAACCACCGTCGTGATCGCCGTCAATCCGACCATCCTGGACGACCGGTCCGACGTTTCCGCCGCACCGACGGCACCAGGCTCCCAATCCGCCGCACAGGCGCCGGCCACGGCGGCCAAGGCGTCCGAGGCCCCGACGCCGACCGACAGCATCGGCTCGGTAGCCACGTCCTACAACAACATGCAGTCGATGTGGTTCTTCGAGTTCCTGTTTCGCCTGCCGCCCGGCGTCGTCGTCGCATTCTTCACCGCGTTGATGGGCTCCATCGGTGCCTGCGTGTTTTCCCTGCTCCAGCAGGCGATCAACAAGACCATCAGCATCGACGTCGTCGGCGCCTGGATATCCTATGGCGTGCGCCCGGTTCTGGGCGCGATGGCGGGGTTCATGGTGTTCTTCGTGGTTTCGGCGGGGGCCGCCTTCCTGGTTCAGCCAGGCGCCGCTTCCGCCACCGACGCGGTGAACAGCCTCTCCGCGCCGGCTCTGGCATCGCTGGGGGTGTTCGCGGGCGTGGCGGCCGAAAGGGCTCTGCAATGGCTGAACGAGAAGGCCTCGGCCTTCTTCGAGACCACCGAAAAGCAGGACGACGACCTTCCCAAGCTCGTCAAGCCGGCGGGGGCCTGACCTCCTTCCGGCCCTTCGAACCGACAGCCGCGGTGCCGAACCACCGGGCTGGCCTCCCGGTTTTTCAATATTCTCTTTTATTCCCAATAGCTTAGGAAGATTCCAGGAAATCGAAGTCGAGAAATCAAGAAAATGAGGTGGCGGCCGCCGGCGCCGGATGACAAACGAAAGGCCGCCATACATCACGGATCCAGCCCATGCCACGCATCTATATGGTCCGCCACGGCCGCGCCGCCGCCGGCTTCGGCGAGGACATGGACCCCGGCCTCGACGATCTGGGTCGCGGTCAGGCCGAGGCCGTCGCCGACCGGCTGAAGGACATCGGCCCGTGTCTCATACTGTCCAGTCCCCTCCGACGCACCCGGGAGACCGCAGCGCCGCTCGCGAAGGTCTGGAACGCGACGCCCGTCATCGAATCCGCCGTCGCGGAGATTCCCTCGCCGAAAGGCATGAGCCTGGAAGAGCGCGTCGTCTGGCTGCGCGCGCTGATGGCCGGGTCTTGGCGCGACGTGCCGCCGGACCTGGCGCGATGGCGCGAGGCCTGCGTGGCGGCGGTCGCCGCACTGAAGCAGGACGCGGTGGTGTTCTCGCACTATGTCGCGATCAACGTGCTGATGGGCTCAGCGGTCGCGGACGACCGCGTCGTCGTCTTCTCGCCGGAGAACTGCTCCGTCACGGTGTTCGACAACGCGGGCTCGAAGCTGCGATTGTTGGAGAAGGGGAGCGAGGCGGCGTTGACGAAGGTGAATTGAGCGAATGGGGAGTAGCGAATAGCGAATGGGGGGCTAAACTACTCGCTACTCGCTACTCGCTACTCGCTACTCGCTACTCGCCGAGAGTTACCATGTCCAAAGAACCCCATGAACTCACCGCCTCGGAAATGTCCGCGCTGTTCGCGTCGCGCGAACTATCGCCGGTCGAGGTGACGGAAGCCTGCCTCACCCGCATCGAGGCGCTCGATGCCGAGATCAACGCTTTCTGCTTTTCCGATCCGCATGCCAGCCAGACCATGGCCGAAGCGTCGGAAGCGCGCTGGCTGGCCGGCGAGCCGCTGTCGCCGCTGGACGGTGTTCCGGTGGCCGTGAAGGACTTGCTGGTCACCAAGGGCTGGCCGACCCGGCGCGGTTCCTACACCGTCGAGCCATCCGCCTATATCGACACCGATGCCCCGACCGTCGCACGCCTGCGCGAAGCCGGCGCCGTGCTGATCGGCAAGACCACCACGCCGGAATTCGGCTGGAAGGGTTCGACCGACAGCCCGCTCACCGGCATCACGCGCAATCCGTGGAACAAGGCCAAGACGCCCGGGGGCTCTTCCGGCGGCTCGTCCGCCGCGCTGGCCGCGCGGTTCTGTCCGCTCGCGCTCGGCACCGATGGCGGCGGCTCGATCCGCATCCCGGCGAGCTTCACCAACACCTACGGCCTCAAACCCAGTTTCGGCCGCGTCCCCGCCTATCCGCTCTCGCCGTTCGGCACGCTCGCCCATGTCGGCCCGATGAGCCGCACCGTGCTCGACAGCGCCATGCTGATGAACGTGATCGCGCGGCCCGATGCGCGCGACTGGTATTCTCTGCCGTATTTCCCGACCGACTACGCCGCCGAGATCGAATCCCCGCTCGCCGGCAAGCGCATCGCCTTCAGCCCGCGCATGGGCTTCGCCACCCGCATCCTGCCGGAGATCGAGACGCTGGTGGCGGCCGCCGCGAAGCGTTTCGAACAGCTTGGCGCGCATGTCGAGCAGGTGGATCCGCCCGGCGGCGATCCGGGCCCGACCTTCCGCACCCTATGGTGGTCCGGCGCCGGCAGCCTGCTCGGCGACTACACGCCGGAACAGATGGCCAAGCTCGATCCCGGCCTGCGCCGCATGGCGGAGGAGGGGATGGCGATCTCCAAGAAGGACTACATGAACGCCGCGCTGGCACGCGGCGCCTATGGCAGCGCGATGCGCCGGTTCATGGAGACCTACGATTTCCTCCTGACGCCGCAGCTTGCGACGGCCGCTTTCGACGTCGGCAAGCTCTCGCCGCTGGACGATGACGGCAATGCCTGGATGGCGTGGACGCCCTTCACCGTACCGTTCAACCTGACCCAGCAGCCCGCCGCGTCGGTGCCCTGCGGCTTCACGCGCGACGGCTTGCCGGTCGGCTTGCAGGTCGTCGGCCGCATGTTCGACGACGCCGGCGTGCTCGCCGCGTCTTATGCTTACGAAATGACCGACCCGCATTTCGACAAGACGCCGAAGGGATTTTGACTTGCGCCGGCGAGCATTTTCCGTATCGTGCCCGCCCATGAACTCGATGCTTGCCCGTTCGCGACGCCGTATCTCCCTCCGATGGGGTGGATGAGCACGCGCGCCTGAGCCGCGAGTTATCTCAAACAGCCCCGCCGGAAACGCGCGGGGCTTTTTCGTTTTCTCACCCTTCGCGTCCCGGCCTCGACCGGAGAACGCCATGGACATGCCCAACCTTCACGCACAGGTCGAAGAGACCTGCATGAACGCCTGGCCGGCCTTGAAAGAGGTCTTTTACGACGGCTGGCTGATCCGTCTCGCCAACGGCGCCACGCGCCGCACCAACTCCGTCAATGTCATCGGGCCGGGCCGCCGGCCGCTCGGCGACAAGATCGCTTATTGCGAAAGCGTCTACCGCGCCCATGCGCAGGCGACCTATTTCCGCATCCTGTCGACCGCGCCGCCCGATCTCGACGCGGCGCTGGCGGCGCGCGGCTATGCCAAGGAGGACGAAACCAGGACGCTCTACATGAATTTCCGCAAGCACCGTCCGCCGGTGCCGAACAAAGGTGCCGCCGTCGACATCCTCGAAGGCCGTCCCACCCGCCAATGGCTCGCCGCTTATCAGCGGCATTCCCGCTGCACGGACGCCGAGGCGCAAGGCCGGCGCGATGTGCTCGACAAGCTTTCGGTGCCGGCCTTCTTCGCCGAGGCCCGCGACGACGATGGCGAGATCGCCTCCGTGGGGTTCGGCGCGATCCACGACAAGCTGGTCTGCCTGCAATGGGTCGTCACCGACCCGGCGCAGCGCCGCAAGGGCCTGTCGCGCGCCGCGCTTTCCGCGCTGCTCCGTCGCGGCCTGGAAGCCGGCGCCACCGGCGCCTGCCTGCAGGTGGTGGCGAACAATTACGCTGCCATTCGCCTCTATGAGCGTTTAGGCTTCAACCACGAGCTCTACCGCTATCACTATCGGGTACGATGACCTCTGAAGTCCTGACCGTCGAGGAATGCTACGCCGCCGATCGCTACGCGGCGGCGCATGGCGTGGCGACGCTGGAACTCATGGAACAAGCCGGCCGCGCCGTCGCCGATGCGATCGCCAAGCGCTGGACGCCGCGCCCCATCGTCGTGTTCTGCGGCCCCGGCAACAATGGCGGCGACGGCTTCGTCGCGGCGCGCCATCTGAACGAACGCGGCTGGGACGTCTGGGTGGAGAGCCTTGTCGATCCAAGGACCCTCAAGGGCGATGCCGCCGAGATGGCCCGGCGCTGGACCGGCGAGACCATCGCCATCGCCGAGAGCAACCGCATGGCCGACCTGTTCGTCGATGCGTTGTTCGGCGCCGGCCTGTCGCGGCCGCTGGAGGGCGAGGCGAAGCGCCTCGCGCTGGCCTCGCCGCAATACAAGGACCGCGTCATCGCCATCGACGTTCCGAGCGGCGTCCATGGCGACACCGGCAAGCCGCTGGGCGATATCGCCTTCGACGCCGGCCTGACCGTTACGTTCTTCCGCAAGAAGCCGGCGCATCTTCTGCTGACGGGCCGCGAACGCTGCGGCGAGGTCGTCGTCGCCGATATCGGCATCCCGGAAGCCGCCATCGACGCGATCGCGCCCAAGCTGTTCGAGAACGGTCCGGCGCTCTGGACCTATCCCTGGCCCAAGGCCCAGGGCCACAAATACGCCCGCGGCCATTGCATCGTGGTCAGCGGCCCCGCGCACGCCACCGGCGCGGCGCGGCTGGCGGCGCGGGGCGCGCTGCGCATCGGTGCCGGCCTGCTCAGCGTTGCCAGCCCGTCGTCCGCCGTCGCGGTCAACGCTGCGGCGCTCACCGCCATCATGGTCAAGCCGTTCGACGGCGCGTCCGGGCTTGCCGGCCTTCTGAAGGACGCCCGCTTCAACGCGGTGGTGATCGGTCCCGGCTGCGGCGTCGGGCCTGAGACGCAGCAACTCGTGGTGGCCGTGCTCCGCAGCAACGCGGCGACGGTGCTCGACGCCGACGCGCTCACCTCCTTTCGCGCGGAGCCGAAGGTTCTCTTCGCCATGCTGCGCGAGCCGGCCGTCCTGACGCCGCACGAAGGCGAATTCGAGCGCCTGTTCCCCGGCCTTCTCGCGTCGTCGAAGAGCCGGATCGAAGCCGCACGCACCGCCGCCGCGCGCGCGAAATGCACCGTGCTGCTCAAGGGCGCGGACACCGTCGTGGCCGCGCCGGACGGACGCGCCGTCGTCAACGCCAACGCGCCGCCGAGCTTGGCGACCGCCGGCTCCGGCGATGTCCTCGCCGGCTTTATCGGCGGCCTGATGGCGCAGGGGTTGTCGTCCTTCGACGCGGCGGCCTGCGCCGTCTGGTTGCACGGCGAAGCGGCGAGCCTCCACGGCGTGGGACTGATCGCGGAAGACCTGCCCGAACATCTTCCGGCGGTGCTGAAGGCTTTGGAGGGATCGGCCGGAAATTCGGCCGTTGGCGGGCGCGCGGCGCCCGCCTGACGGCGTTCCGGCAAGGCCCTAGCCACCCCCCCAAACCCCTGCTATACGGCCCGCCTTCCGACGGGTCGGGCTTGAAAACCCGGGCTTTCGGCAAGGCCCCGGCGCGGGCGTGGCGGAACTGGTAGACGCACTGGTTTTAGGTACCAGCGGCGAAAGTCATGGGGGTTCAAGTCCCTCCGCCCGCACCACTTCGGGAACGCGTATTTTCAGGGAAGCAGAACGATGCAAATCACCGAGACCGTCTCCGAAGGCCTGCGCCGGGAATACAAGGTCGTCATCGCGCAGAGCGATCTCGATTCGCGCCTCACCGGCCGTCTTGAAGAGATGAAGCCGCGCGTGAACCTCAAGGGCTTCCGCCCGGGCAAGGCGCCGGTCTCGTTCCTCAAGAAGAGCTTCGGCAAGTCGCTGATGGGCGAGATCGTCGAGGCCGCCGTCAACGAGTCGAGCCAGAAGGCCGTCAGCGACAACGCGCTGAAGCCGGCCGCGCCGCCCAAGGTCGATCTCGTCAGCCAGTTCGAGCAGGTGGTCGACGGCAAGAGCGATCTGGAATTCACCGTCCAGGTCGACCTGATGCCGGATTTCGAGCTGACCGACGTGTCCAAGCTCAAGATAGAGCGTCTGGTCGGCGACGTCGGCGATGCGGATGTCGACGAGGCGCTGGGGCGCCTGGCCGAGCAGGCCAAGACCTTCTCGCCGCGCGAGCCGGGCGAACCGGCTGAGAGCGGCGACACGGTGGTGATCGATTTCGTCGGCAAGATCGACGGCGTCGAATTCCCGGGCGGCAAGGCGGAGAACTTCAATCTCGGCCTGGGCACCGGCCAGCTCATCCCCGGCTTCGAGGACCAGATCGTCGGCGCCAAGCCGGAAGAGACGCGCGAGGTGAAGGTGACGTTCCCCGCCGACTATCCGGAAGCCACGCTGGCGGGCAAGGACGCGGTGTTCGAGGTCACGGTGAAGGAGGTCAAGAAGCCCGACCCCGTCGCCATCGACGGCGAGCTTGCGAAGAAGCTCGGCATGGAAGACCTCGCCACGCTCAAGGATCGCGTGCGCGACCAGATCAAGTCCGATTTCGCCCGCGCCAGCCGTCTGCACATGAAGCGCCGTATCCTCGATGCGCTCGACGAGACCCATTCCTTCGCCCTGCCGCAGGGCATGGTGAACAGCGAGTTCGACGGCATCTGGAAACAGGTCGAGGCCGAACTCAAGCGCGAGGGCAAGACCGCCGAGGACGAAGGCAAGTCCGAGGACGAGCTGAAGAAGGAATACCGCGAAATCGCCGAGCGCCGCGTGCGCCTCGGCCTGGTGCTGGCGCGTCTGGGCGAGCAGAACGGCATCACCGTCGCCCCCGAAGAGGTCCAGCGCGCCGCCGCGGCGCGGGCGCGCCAGTTTCCCGGGCAGGAGCAGCAGGTGCTGCAATTCTACGCCCAGAACGCGCAAGCCGCCGCCGAACTGCGCGCCCCGATCTTCGAGGACAAGGTCGTCGATTTCATCGCTGAGCTCGCGGACGTGACCGACCGCAAGGTCGACCGCGACACGCTATTCATGGACCCCGACGAGGCGGTCGAGAAGCTGAAGGCCGGCTGACCGGCCGCATTCGGCGAAAGCACGGGGGGCGCCGATGCTTTTCACCAGCGTCGAATTTGTCGTCCTCTACCTGGCGACCTTTGTCGGGTTCCACGCTCTGCCGAGCGGAGGGGCGCAGGTCCTGCTGCTGATCGGCGCAAGCTTCGTATTCTACGCCTGGAACGTGCCCGCGCTCCTGGCGCTGCTCCTGCTTTCGATCCTGACCAACGCTGTCGTCAGTTTTCGCGTCGCCAAATCCCGCGACGCCGGTGCGATGCGGGCCTGGGCGGTCGGGGGCGTCGTGTTCAACCTCCTCCTGCTCGGCCTGTTCAAATACGACGTGCTCATCATGGACCTGGCGCGAAGGCTGATCGGGGCGGGGAACGCATCGAGCGGCGTCGCTGCGCTGGCGGCTCTACCGCTGCCGATCGGCATCTCGTTCTATACGTTCGAGGGCATCAGTCTCGTGGTCGACGTTTTCCGAGGCCGCGATCCCGACAACGCAAAACCCGTCACCTCCTATGTCGTGCGGGAGGGGCGATTTCTCGATCATCTACGCGACACCGCGCTGTTCATCGCGTTCTTTCCGCACCTGATCGCGGGCCCGGTCCTGAAGGCGCAGTCCTTCTTTCCCCAGATCGGCCGACGATGCGGCCCCGGTACCTTTGGTCGCCGTCGGCAGCTCGCTCACCGCAAATATTCCCTGGGAGACGGCCGTGCCGGGCGCTCAGAACCTCGGCATGTCGGGCGGCAGCGTCAGGACGGGCCTGGCGGCGATCCAGGCTTCCCATCGGCCCAGCCGCGTGGTCGTGGTCGAGATAAACGGAGTGATAGCGCGCGAGAAAGACGCCGATCTCCTCGGTTCGGTATTCAATCCCTGGAGCAGGGGACTGCGTCGGGCGCTGCCGATGTTCAAGACGGAGTACAAACCGATCGACGTCGCGATCCGGGTCGCCGAGGCCGTGACGCATCACGTCCGCGTCGAGTTCATCGTCGCGTCGCTGCGCGATCGGCAAATTCGCGCCATCGCGGCCGTGGAGGCGAAGCCGTTGTCTGACGACGAGGTGCGCGCCTTGAAGACGGCGGCGGCGGACGTCAGGGCCGATCTCGCGACATTGGTGCGAAACGGCAGCTGCGTCCCGTTGATGGACATCCCGCGCGAGCCTGTGCTGGACGGGTCCGTTCGCGCACGCATGACGCGGAACCTGCTGCAGGCGGAATTTCCCGCGCCGCGATTCCGCTGGATCGAACTGCCACGCGAAAACCGGGTGACGTCCGATGGTACGCATTTGAACCGCGCAGCTGCGAACATGCTGGCGCGCGATGCCGCGAAAGTTGCGCATTGCTGACGGATCGAGCGGCCTTCGCCTCGGGAAGGGCCGGCGAAATGCCCCAATTCGTGCGGCAATAACCATTTGAACCGCGGGGTCGCATCTGCCTCTGCGGCGCTATATATGTGTCATTGACGCGTCACCGGGTGCGTAAGACTCTCGGAACGCTGATTCGAAAGGCTGGAAGCGATGGCAGACCCGCGCGACGTCCATATGAATACGCTGGTACCGATGGTGGTCGAGCAGACCGCCCGCGGCGAGCGCGCCTACGACATCTATTCGCGCCTCCTGAAGGAGCGCGTGATCTTCATCACCGGCCCGATCGAGGATTACGGCGCCAGCCTCATCACCGCGCAGCTTCTGTTTCTCGAAGCCGAGAACCCGAAGAAGGAAGTCCACATGTACATCAACTCGCCGGGCGGGGTGGTGACGGCGGGACTTGCGATCTACGACACGATGCAGCTCATCCGTCCGCCGATCCAGACCTTCTGCGTTGGGCAGGCGGCGAGCGCCGCCTCGCTGCTGCTCATGGCGGGCAAGAAGGGCGAGCGTTTCGCGCTGCCCAACAGCCGCGTCCTGGTGCACCAGCCGAGCGCCTCTTATTATGGCCAGGCGGCGGACATCGCCCGCCATGCCGAGGAAGTGGTCAAGCTGAAGCACCGTCTCAACGAGATTTACGCCCGGCACACAGGCCGCACGGTGGCGGAGATTGAAAGAGCGCTCGATCGCGATACATATATGACGGCAGAGGAGGCGAAGGCCTTCGGCCTGATCGATCATATCATGGCGCGGCGCCCGGAAGGCCCGGACGGCGGCTGAAGTTCCAAAAAGCGCCGGATTCTCAAGGAATTGACCCCGATTAAACAATTCTTGATCCGCCCGGCGCTAACGTGGTCGAATGAACGGATGTCGGTGCCGCTTCGAATGGCGCGAAACGTGGAATGTGTCGGCCCGCAAGGGTCACATCGGAATCGAACGGGGCAAAAAGCCTTGGAGAAACAATGAGTAAAGCGAGCGGCGGCGAATCCAAGAATACGCTGTACTGTTCCTTTTGCGGCAAGAGCCAGCACGAGGTCCGCAAGCTCATTGCCGGACCGACCGTCTTCATCTGCGATGAATGCGTCGAATTGTGCATGGAGATCATCCGCGAGGAGAACAAGACCTCCTTCATGAAGTCGAAGGAGGGCGTCCCCACGCCCCAGGAGATCTACAAGGTCCTCGACGACTATGTGGTCGGCCAGCAGCACGCCAAGAAGGTCCTGAGCGTCGCGGTCCACAACCACTACAAGCGCATCAATTCGTCCGGCAAGAACGGCGACGTCGAGTTGGCGAAGTCCAACATCATGCTGATCGGCCCGACCGGCTGCGGCAAGACTCTGCTCGCGCAGACGCTCGCCCGCATCCTCGACGTTCCCTTCACCATGGCCGACGCCACGACGCTGACCGAAGCCGGTTACGTCGGCGAGGACGTCGAGAACATCATCCTCAAGCTGCTCCAGAACGCCGACTACAATGTCGAGCGGGCGCAGCGCGGCATCGTCTATATCGACGAAGTCGACAAGATCAGCCGCAAGTCGGACAACCCCTCGATCACCCGCGACGTCTCGGGCGAGGGCGTGCAGCAGGCCCTGCTCAAGATCATGGAAGGCACGGTCGCGTCGGTTCCGCCGCAGGGCGGCCGCAAGCATCCGCAGCAGGAGTTCCTGCAGGTCGACACGACGAACATCCTCTTCATCGTCGGCGGCGCGTTCGCCGGTCTCGACAAGATCATCTCGTCGCGCACCCACGGTTCCTCGATGGGCTTCGGCGCCAATGTCCGCGCCCCCGACGAGCGCGGTACCGGCGAGGTTCTGCGCGAGGTGGAACCCGAAGATTTGCTGAAGTTCGGCCTGATCCCGGAATTCATCGGCCGCCTACCCATTTTGGCGACGCTGGGCGATCTGTCGGAACCGGCGCTGATCGAGATTCTGACGCGTCCGAAGAACGCGCTGGCCAAGCAGTATCAGCGCATGTTCGAGATGGAAGGCGTCAAGCTGCGCTTCCAGGAAGAGGCGATGCATTCGATCGCGCGCAAGGCGATCGCGCGCCGTACCGGCGCCCGTGGCCTGCGTTCGATCATGGAAGGCTTCCTGCTGGAGACCATGTTCGAACTGCCGACGCTCAACGGCGTGCAGGAAGTGGTGATCACGTCGGACGTCGTCGAAGGCAAGGCGCGTCCGCTGTACACCTACTCGGACAAGGCCGAGGCCCGCGAAAACAAGGCGAGTTGAGCCTTTTTGCGTGACGCCGAGTCATCGGCGGACAACATGTCGCTAAGCAATAGTGCGGAAACCTTGATCCTCTAGGGTTCGGGCTCGGAAAAATGCGGCTAGCATCAATATCTTGAAACCGCCCCACCGGGGGGCCACTTTACCTTTCCAAGGAGTCGTCCATCGGGAGGCTCCATCACCCCGGTACCGGTGCCCATCGCAAGGGGCTGGCACCGATCAGCACCCGTTCCACGGATAGTGGGGCGGCGAGGAGAACAAAATGTCCGATTTCGAAGGCATTCCCAGTACCCCAAAAAGCGAGAATGGCGGCCTTCTGGCGCCGGTTCTTCCGCTCCGCGACATTGTCGTGTTTCCCCACATGATCGTTCCGCTCTTCGTCGGCCGCGAGAAGTCCGTGCGCGCCCTCGAAGAGGTGATGAACGACGAAAAGCAGATTCTGCTGCTCACCCAGAAGAACAAGGACGATGACGATCCGGGCGCCGACGGCCTGCACCAGATCGGCACGCTGGCGACGGTGCTTCAGCTCCTGAAGCTGCCCGACCAGACCGTGCGCGTCCTCGTCGAAGGCAAGAGCCGCGCCCGCGTCACCGGCTTCGTGGCCCGTACCGACTTCTTCCAGGCGACCATCGAGCGCATTCCGGACGGCGTCAGCGACGCCAAGGAAGTCGAGGCGCTGGTCCGCACCGTGAAGACCAACTTCGAGCAGTACATCAAGCTGAACAAGAAGGTCCCGGCCGAGCAGCTCGCCATGGTCGCGCAGATCGACGAGCCGGCGAAGCTCGCCGACACCGTCGCCTCGCATCTGTCGGTGAAGATCGCCGACCGCCAGGCCTTGCTCGAGACGCTGGGCACCGTCCAGCGGCTGGAGAAGGTCCTCTCGCTGATCGAATCCGAGATCGGCGTGCTTCAGGTCGAGCGGAAGATCCGCTCCAGAGTGAAGCGCCAGATGGAGAAGACCCAGCGCGAGTACTACCTCAACGAACAGCTCAAGGCGATCCAGAAGGAGCTCGGCGAAGGCGACGACGGCCGCGACGAGATGAACGAGCTGGAAGAGCGCATCCGCAAGACCAAGCTCTCCAAGGAGGCCCGCGACAAGGTGCAGGCCGAGGTGAAGAAGCTCCGATCGATGTCACCGATGTCGGCCGAGGCCACGGTGGTGCGCAACTATCTGGACTGGATCCTCTCGCTGCCCTGGGGCAAGCGCTCCAAGGTCAAGCGCGACATCGTCGAGGCCGAGCGCGTGTTGAACGAGGACCATTTCGGTCTGGAAAAGGTCAAGGAACGCATCCTCGAATATCTCGCGGTGCAGCAGCGTTCGGGCAAGATGAAGGGCCCGATCCTGTGCCTCGTCGGCCCGCCCGGTGTCGGCAAGACCTCGCTCGCCAAGTCGATCGCCAAGGCGACCGGCCGTGAGTATGTCCGCATGTCGCTCGGCGGCGTCCGGGACGAAGCGGAGATCCGCGGTCACCGCCGCACCTATATCGGCTCGATGCCCGGCAAGGTCATCCAGTCGATGAAGAAGGCGAAGACGGCCAATCCGCTCTTCCTGCTGGACGAGATCGACAAGCTCGGCGCCGACTGGCGCGGCGACCCGTCGTCCGCGCTGCTCGAAGTGCTGGACCCGGAGCAGAACCACACCTTCAACGACCACTATCTGGAGGTCGATTTCGACCTCTCGGACGTGATGTTCATCACCACGGCGAACTCCCTGCGCATGCCGGGCCCGCTGATGGACCGCATGGAGATCATCCGCATCCCCGGCTACACCGAGGACGAGAAGGTCGAGATCGCCAAGCGCCACCTCATCGCCAAGGAGATGAAGGCGCACGGCCTGAAGGACGACGAGTGGAAGATCACCGATGCGGGCCTGCGCGACCTGATCCGCTATCACACCCGTGAAGCGGGCGTGCGCAGCCTGGAGCGCGAGATCGCCAATCTCGCCCGCAAGGCGGTGAAGGAGATCGTCAGCCACAAGGCGACCAGTGTCGTGGTCGACGAGTCCAATGTCGACACCTATGCCGGCGTGCGGAAGTTCCGCTACGGCGAGGTCGAGGGCGAGGATCAGGTCGGTGTCGTCACCGGTCTGGCCTGGACCGAGGTCGGCGGCGACACGCTGCAGATCGAGTCCGTCATGCTGCCCGGCAAGGGCCGCATGCAGACCACCGGCAAGCTCGGCGATGTGATGAAGGAGTCCATCGACGCGGCGCGGTCCTATGTCCGCTCCAAGGCGACCAGCTTCGGCATCAAGCCGCCGCTGTTCGACAAGATCGACATCCATGTGCACGTGCCGGAAGGCGCGACGCCCAAGGACGGTCCGTCGGCGGGTCTCGCTATGGCCACCTCCATCATCTCGGTGATCACCGGCATCCCGGTGCGCCGCGACGTGGCGATGACCGGCGAGGTCACCTTGCGGGGCAGGGCGCTGCCGATCGGCGGCCTGAAGGAGAAGCTGCTCGCGGCCCTGCGCGCCGGCATCAAGACGGTGATCATCCCGCAGGAGAACGAGAAGGACCTGGCCGAAGTCCCGGACAATGTGAAGTCCGGCATGACCATTGTCCCGGTCGCCAATGTCGGCGAGGTCCTGAAGGTCGCGCTCGTGCGCCAGCCCGAGCCGATCGACTGGAGCGAGACGGATGTGGTCACGCCACCCCCGGTCGCACCCGAAAACGACGCCATCGTCACGCATTGACAAGGCGTTAGCCTAAAAAGAAGGCCCCGGCGGGTTAACCGGCCGGGGCCTTTTTCCTACCTTTTTCCGCTGAAATCTTGGGTTTTTCGGTTTGACCGCGCGCCAACTGGCCATAAAGTCGGCGTGTCGGAGCGAATCGCGCAAAGGAGCCGTCGCCGTGAACAAGAACGATCTCATCCAGAAACTGTCCGAGCAGACCGGACTGGACAAGAATACCTCGGCCAAGGCCGTGGATGGTGTGTTCGATTTGATCGCGGCCACGCTCAAGGCGGGAGAAGAAGTCCGCCTGACCGGCTTCGGCGTCTTCGTCGTCGCGACCCGCGCCGGCGGCAAGGGCCGCAACCCGCAGACCGGCGAAGAGATCGTCATCAAGCCGTCCAAACAGCCCCGGTTCCGCCCCGGCAAGCAGCTCAAGGATTCGCTGAACACCTAGCGGCGCCGGCCGATCCGTCAGGCGTGGAACAGCGCACTGACGGATTGGCCGTCATGGATGCGCCGGATCGCCTCGGCGAAGGGCCGGGCGATTGAGAGCACCGTCAGTTTCGTCCCCCGCGTTTCCGGCGGAATCGGCACGGTGTTCGTGCAGACGATCTCGACCACATCCAGCTGGTCGCTCAGCCGCTGAGCGGCGCCCGCCGCGAACAGGCCGTGGGTGCAGGCGATCCGGATCGACGCCGCCTTGTCCTCGCGCAGCCGCTGCAGCAGCTCCATCGTCGTCGTGCCGCGCGCGATCTCGTCGTCGAGCACGATCACGTCCTTGCCTTCGACGTCGCCGATGATCGGTCCGATGCGGACCTCGTGATCGGAGATGCGCTGCTTGGTGGCGACCGCCATCGGAATCTTCAGGAGTCGCGCGAAGACTGCGGTATCCTTGGCGTTGCCCAGGTCCGGCGACACCGCGACCGCGTTCGACAGGTCGTATTGCCGGAAATGGTCCGCGATCTCGTGCAGCGCGTGCAGGTGGTCGACCGGGATCGAGAAGAAGCCGTGCACCTGCGGCGAGTGCATCTGCATCGCGAGCACGCGGTTGGCCCCCGCCGTCACCATGAGGTCGGCGACCAGCCGTCCGCCGATCGAGATGCGCGGCGCGTCCTTCTTGTCGGAGCGGGAATAGGCATAGAACGGCATCACCAGCGTGATGCGCGACGCCGAGGCGCCGCGCGCCGCATCCAGCATCAGAAGCGCTTCGACCAGGTGCTCCTGCACCGGCGCCACCAGCGGCTGGATGATGAACACGTCGCGCTCGCGGCAATTGGACTGGAGCTGGACCTCCAGGCAGTCATTGGCGAAACGCACGAGCTTGGAGGGGTGCAGCGGCACGCCGAGATGCTGGCAGATCTCGGCCGCGAGTTCGGGATGGGCGCTCCCGCTGAAGACGGTGATCTCTTTCAAGGCAGTCGCCTCCGCGCCCGATCGCGCGCGCCTTATCCATGGTTTGGGGGCCCTCGCCCATGCGGCTCAGCGCCGCCACGGCGCCAGCACCGCATGCGTGGGGACTGCCGTCGGCGCGGCGCGCCGTGTGGCCAGAAAGCCGCGCTTCCTCAAATGCCGCAGCGCCGCCTGGACCGAGGATTTGGAAAGCCCGGTCTCGACCGCCAGCGTGGACAGGCTGATCTGGACGCCGCGGCCGGGTCCGCCGCAGGCGTGCCAAAGCTTGGCATATACGATGAAAGCCGACGGCGACCGGTCGTGCGCCACGAGGTCGGGCATCAGGGTTTCGACGACGTAGTCGTCCGGCGGCACTCTACGAACCATTGCTATAGTATTCGCCGGGGCGCTTGTCCGGGCAAGCCGCCCGATTCTAGCTTTTGCGCGCCACCGTCGGACGTCACCCCATGATCACGCAGGTCAAGTTCATCTCGATCCCGGTCAAGGACCAGCAGCGCGCCCTGAAATTCTACACCGAGAAGCTCGGTTTCCGGATCGCCACCGACCAGGAGATGGGCCCGGGCGGTCAGCGCTGGATCGAGCTGCGCATCGGCAAGGCCGAAACCCGCTTCGTGCTCTTCACCATGGAGGGCGAGGAGGGCCGGGTCGGCACGCGGATGAACTGCTCGCTCTCCTGCGACGACGTCGAGACGACCTACCGGCAGCTCGGCGAACGCGGCGTCGAATTCGAGGGGCCGCCCAGGAAGCAGGCCTGGGGCAGCTTCGTGATCATGAAGGACTCGGAGGGCAATCGCTTCGTGCTGGGCTCGGACTGAGCATCGCGACCGTCAGGATTTCTCCTCCGGCTGGTTGCGCAGGACATAGACCTGGTAGGCGACGGCGTCCCAGGCATTGTGGATGCCGACGAACAGCAGGAGCAGCGCCGCGGCGCCGATGCCGAACAGTGCCGGCTCCAGATGCGCCAGCGCCAGAAGGCCGGACAGCACCAGCAGGCCGTATGCCGCGAAAGGCAGCAGGACGTGGAAAACCCGGTCCTCCATATCCATTTGATAGGCGCGCTGGTGCCGCATGCGCTGCACGGGCAGCGCCATATAGAGCAGGCCGCAAACGCCCATTGCGCCGCCGGCCCAGGCGGCATGGACCGCCGCGGGCCACGGCACCCGCACCAGCGCGGACAACAGCAGGCAGGCGGCGAAATGCACCACGGTCGGCGTGGCGAAGGCGCGTCCGGCTTCCGACAGGCCCGGCTGCGGGCGCTCCGCGATCAGGGTCATGACCACGAATTGCAGACCGATCAGCGCACCCGCGGCCGATCCGACGATGATGTAGAAGCTGTCCCATTCGCTCAAAGCAGACATGCGATCCCCCATGCAGCGAACCGAAACCCGGCCTGCCATCCGAAGCCGCGCGGCGTCAGGCGGTCCTTCTCGGCCGGAGCTTCGGAAGGACACACCATCCACTGCTGCCGCGCAGGATGGTGGGCGGTGACGGGCTCGAACCGCCGACCCTATCGGTGTAAACGATATGCTCTACCAGCTGAGCTAACCGCCCATTCGGCGGGCTTATAGCAGCATCTTCGGCCCTTGGCAGCCTTCCCTGGTCGTGCCGCGGTCGATGCCTTGAAGGGCCAAGTCCGGTCTCTATCGACGATTGCGGAACCGCAATCCAGCGACGCTTTGCGACACAACGCAGTTCGCGGTTGCTCCCGCGGCGGTCTAGGGTGACGGCATGAACAAAACCGCGCTCGCCGTCATCCCGCTCGTCCTGGTGCTGGTGGCCGCCTGCAGCTCGACACCGCCACGTCCAGGCCGCTGGAATCCGAATGCCGTGCCGCGCGACGAGAACTGGCATTCGCCGGCCGCCGCGCTGCTGCGCTACGACGCGAACCATGACGGCGTTCTGACCCGCGCTGAGCTGGTCGCGGGCCTCCATGCCGAGTTCAACACCTACGACGTCGAGCACAAGAACTGCCTCGGCCAGGAGCAGGTCCGCGCCATCAACCAGCTCCGCGTGCAGCAGGACGGTTCGCAGGCCTCGCCGCTGGTCGACTGGAACCAGGACAATTGCATCGACTTCAGCGAATTCTCCGGCGCCGCGCTGTCGCTGTTCGACACGCTGGACGTCAACAGCGACGGCCAGCTCACGGCGCAGGAACTGGGCGGCGCGGCGCGCCCAGCGGGCGCGGGGCAGGGCGGCACCGGCCAGGGCGGCCGCGGCGGCCATGGCCGTCGTCATGGCGGAGGAGGCGGCGGAATGCCGCCCGGCCAGTAACCCACGCCCATCTGCCGCTTGACGGCATGTCGCCGACAATGCCGAACTCCGCCGATGCGGGGGCGTCGACTCATACTATTGGCGGCATCGCTTTTGGCCGCGGCGTGCTCGACGTCGCACAAGCCGCGCTGGTCGCCCTTCGTGACGCCGCGTTCCGAGGAATGGCATTCCGGCCGGATGATGATCGCCAATTACGACACGGACAATGACGGCACGGTCACGCGCGAAGAGCTGGAATCGGGCTTGCGGCAATATTTCATGCAGGCCGACACCAACCGCGACGGAACGCTCGATCCCGACGAAGTGGCCGCGGCCAATCAGCGCCGCATCCAGAAGGACGGGACGGCCGCCATTCCGCTGATCGACTGGAACCATGACGGCACTGTGGACTTCCGCGAATTCGCCGGCGGCGTGCGATCCCAGTTCGAGCTGCTGGACCTCGACGGCGACGGCAAGGTGACGATCGACGAGTTTCGCCGCGCTCCGCCCTGACGGCGCGCATTTTCCTGCGGAAATCGCCGGCTCAGCTTGACAGCGACGGAGCGGGCGCCCTACACCGGCCCCCTTTCGCGGAACGGGCCATCGGGCCCCGATGCGGGGGCGTAGCTCAGTTGGTTAGAGTGTCGGCCTGTCACGCCGAAGGTCGCGGGTTCGAGCCCCGTCGCTCCCGCCATTTCCATCCCGAACGCGGTGCGAAATGGCTCCCCGAAAGGGCCTGATTCACAGGTCAATTTCCCTGTTGGGAATCGTTCGCAACTACCCGCAAAAATCCTGTTTTTTCCGGTCGAATCTTGGTCTACACCCGCGTTGCTCGCGGGTGGCCGGCTCTTATACTGCACCCGCGAAATACCAGAGTCCGGCCTGTTCCTTGAGCGCGCCCGCGCCAGGGCCGGATGAAAAGGCTCGGGAATGGAAAAGCAGCTCCTGGAATATCTCCCCATCCTGCTCTTCATCGGCATTGCGGGCGTCATCGCCACCGCCCTGGTCCTTGCTCCCGTCATCCTCGCGCCGTCCAAGCCCGATCCCGAGAAACTCTCGGCCTATGAATGCGGCTTCAACGCCTTCGGCGACGCGCGCATGAAATTCGACGTGCGCTTCTATCTCGTCTCCATCCTCTTCATCATCTTCGATCTGGAAGTGGCGTTCCTGTTTCCCTGGGCGATCACGCTGGGCGCCACTGGCGTCTTCGCCTTCTGGTCGATGGTGACGTTCCTCGGTGTCCTGACCGTCGGCTTCATCTACGAATGGAAGAAGGGAGCGCTCGAATGGGAGTGATCCCGGCCGGCCCGACATCGCCCTTGCCCTATGGAACCGCCGCCCGCGGCGGCGTCGAGGGCGGCCGCGCCGCGCGCGACGACGAACCTTATTTCAAGGCGATGCAGCAGGAGATGGCCGACAAGGGCTTTCTCGTGACCTCCGCCGAGGCGCTGGTGAACTGGGCCCGCACCGGTTCCCTGATGTGGATGACCTTCGGGCTTGCCTGCTGCGCCGTCGAGATGATGCAGGCGAACATGCCGCGCTACGACCTGGAGCGCTTCGGCGCCGCGCCGCGCGGCAGCCCGCGCCAGTCCGACGTGATGATCGTCGCCGGCACGCTGACCAACAAGATGGCGCCGGCCCTGCGCAAGGTCTACGACCAGATGCCGGAGCCGCGCTATGTGATCTCCATGGGCTCCTGCGCCAATGGCGGCGGCTACTATCACTATTCCTACGCCGTGGTGCGCGGCTGCGACCGCATCGTGCCGGTCGACATCTACGTGCCCGGTTGTCCGCCGACCGCGGAAGCGCTCATCTACGGAATCATGCTTTTGCAGCGGAAGATCCGCCGTACCGGAACCATTGAGCGCTAGATGGCCGATCTTTCCACTCTCGCCGCACATTTGAGCGAAGCGCTTCCCGGGGCGGTCTCCGCCCACCGGCTGAACGTCGGCGAACTCTCGATCGACGTCGCCGTCGGCGAGATCGTGCGCGTCATGGGCTTCCTGCGCGACGATCCGGCCTGCGAGTTCAAGATCCTGGTCGACATCTGTGGCGTCGACTGGCCCGAGCGCGCCAAGCGCTTCGATGTCGTCTATCACCTCCTGTCGCTGACCAAGAATTTGCGCCTGCGCGTGCATGTGCATGTCGCGGAAGACGAGGCGGTTCCCTCGGTCGTCGCCGTCTATCCCGCCGCCAACTGGTTCGAGCGCGAGACCTTCGACATGTACGGCATCGCCTTCGCCGATCATCCGGATTTGCGCCGCATCCTCACCGACTACGGCTTCTCCGGCCATCCGCTGCGCAAGGACTTCCCGCTCACCGGTTATGTCGAGGTGCGCTATGACGACGAGCTCAAGCGTGTCGTCTACCAGCCGGTGCAGCTGGTGCAGGAATTTCGCGACTTCGATTTCATGAGCCCGTGGGAAGGCGCGCCGCACATCCTGCCATCCGGCGACAAGGCCGCGTCCGGCAATCCGGGGAAGAAGGCATGAGCGCGTTCCCCGACGTCAAGAAAGATACCGGCAACGAGGAAGCGCAGATCACGCTGAACTTCGGCCCACAGCACCCGGCCGCGCACGGCGTGCTGCGCCTCGTCCTCGACCTCGACGGCGAGATCGTAACCCGCGTCGATCCGCATATCGGCCTCTTGCATCGCGGCACCGAGAAGCTGATCGAGCACAAAACCTATCTGCAGAACATCGGCTATTTCGACCGGCTGGACTATGTCGCGCCGATGAACCAGGAACACGCCTTCGTGCTCGCCATCGAGAAGCTGATTGGCCTCGAAGTGCCCAAGCGCGGCCAGTATGTGCGCGTGCTGTTCTCCGAAATCGGCCGGCTGATGAACCACATCCTCAACGTCACCTTCCAGGCGCTAGACGTCGGCGCGCTGACCCCGCCGCTCTGGGGCATGGAAAGCCGCGAGACGATGCTGTCGTTCTACGAGCGCGTCTCGGGCAGCCGCATGCATGCGAAATATTTCCGCCCCGGCGGCGTGCACCAGGATCTGCCGCCCGGTTTGGCCGACGACATCTACAAATTCTGCGACGGCTATCTGAAGGTGCTGGACGACATCGACAGCCTCCTGATCGAGAACCGCATCTTCAAGCAGCGCAATGTCGACATCGGCGTCATCAATCGCGCCGAAGCCGAGATGTGGGGTTTCTCCGGCGTGATGCTGCGCTCCGCCGGCGTCGCCTGGGACCTGCGCCGCGCCCAGCCTTACGAGTGCTACAACGAACTCGACTTCCAGATTCCCATCGGCCGCAACGGCGACTGCTACGACCGCTACGTCATGCGCATGGAAGAGATGCGCCAGTCGGTGAAGATTATAAAGCAATGCATCGAGAAGATGCCCGATGGTCCCGTTTCCTCGACCGACCACAAGGTCGTGCCGCCCAAGCGCGCCGAGATGAAATCGTCGATGGAAGCGCTGATCCATCACTTCAAGCTCTACACCGAGGGCTTCCATGTGCCGGAAGGCGAGGCCTATGCCGCGGTCGAGGCGCCCAAGGGCGAGTTCGGCGTCTATCTGGTGTCGGACGGCTCGAACAAGCCCTATCGCTGCAAGATCCGCGCGCCCTCCTATGTGCATCTGCAGGCGATGGACTACATGAACAAGGGCCACATGCTCGCCGACGTCTCCGCCGTGCTCGGCTCGCTCGATATCGTGTTCGGCGAGGTCGACCGATGAGCGCCGCATCGCAGCTCAAGGACATGCTGGCGCAGGGCTGGAAGGTCGCCGGCTTCCAGCAGACCACCGCGATGAGCGCCGAGACCGACGGTCCTGAGACCGACGGATTTTATCTGCTGTTGCAGAAGGACAGCGACCTCGCCGTGTGTTGGGCCGCCCATTCCGGCGACAGCATCGCGGTCACCTCCATCAACATCCTGACGGAGGCCGCGTAGTGTCTCTCCGCCGTCTCGCCCCGCCCGAGCTTCAGCCTGCCTCCTTCGCGTTCAACCTCGAGAACCTGGCGCGCGTCGAAAAGGAGATCGCGAAATATCCGCCGGGCCGCCAGGCCTCGGCGGTGATTTCGGCGCTCTGGATCGGCCAGGAGCAGGAAGGCTGGGTCACCCATCCGATGATCGAAACCATCGGCCGGCGCCTCGACATGCCGTTCATCCGCGTGCTGGAGGTCGCGACCTTCTACACGATGTTCAACCTCGCGCCGGTCGGCAAATTCCATCTGCAGGTCTGCACCACGCCGCCCTGCACGCTGCGCGGTTCCGACGACGTGATGGCCGTCTGCAAGAAGCTGATCGGCCCGGCGCAGATGACGCCGACGGCGGACGGCATGCTCTCCTGGACCGAGGTCGAATGCCTCGGCGCCTGCACCAACGCGCCGGTGTTCCAGGTCTACAAGGATTTCTACGAAGACCTCACCGCCGAAACGACGGCGAAGCTGATCGAGGCATTCCGGCGCGGCGAGAATCCGGCGGCCGGCCCACAGGCCGGCCGCACGGGCTCCGAGCCTGCCGGCGGCCCCGCCACCCTCATCGATCCGGCGCTCTATGACGGTCACGCCAAGCCGTCCGCGACGGAGGGCGGCACGGATTCGCCCGACGCCGAAGCCAAGATGCCGACCGAGGCCGCGTCCGATCGCGAAGCGCCGGTTCAAAAGCCGCCGGGAGCCGCGACATGACGGCCGGCGGCAAGACCATCGCGACGCTGTTCGAAGCCAATGGCCGGTTCGGCCCGAGCTTCGACATAATCCGGCTGTTCGCCGCCGTCCTGGTGCTGGTCTCGCACAGCGCGGTCATCACCGGCCGCCTCATTCCGAATTTCACGCACAGCGTCGTTTCGCTGGGCGCGGTCGCCGTCGCCGTCTTCTTCGTGCTGAGCGGTTTTGTGATCACGGAAAGCGTCAAGCGCGACGGCCGGCCCGCCGCCTTTCTGCGCAAGCGGGCGTTGCGCATCTATCCGGCGCTGATCGTTCTGGTGCTGCTCACCGTCTTCGTGCTGGGGCCGCTGGTCACGACGCTGCCGCTCTCCGCCTACTTCTCCGGCAAGGCGACCGGCCTGTATCTGCTGAACGCGGTAATCCCGTTCAACAACGCGCTGCCGGGCGTGTTCGAGACGAACCCGCAAGACATCATCAACGGCAGCCTCTGGACGATCCGCTTCGAGATCGTCTGCTACCTGGCCGTGGCGCTGTTCGGCTCGCTGTTTCTCGCGCGGCCCTGGATCGCGATCGCAATCGCGCTCGGTTGCGGCCTCGCCATGGAAACGTTGCTCGTGGCCGGCCACAACCCCGGCACGGGCTTCGTCATGGTGCAGGCCTATCATGGCCTGACGGTCACGGGTTATTTCTTCGGCGGCGCCAGCCTGTCGCTCTTTGCCGCCAAAATTCCGGTCGGAACGGCATGGATCGTCGCAGCGCTGGCGGGCCTCGCCGCCGCGCTTGCGAGCCCGGCCTTTTTCGTTCTCTTTCCCTTCGTCGGCGCCTATCTGGTCGTCGTCCTGGGGAACAGCAGGCTGCTCGCCTTTCCCGCCATCCGCCGCGGAATCCTGGCCGGCGACTTCTCCTACGGCTTCTATCTCTTCGCCTTTCCCATTCAGCAGCTCGCCTATCTGTGGCTCGGACCGTCCGCCGGCTTCTGGACCGTGACGTTCGTTTCGCTGCCGGCGGTGCTGGCGCTGGCGATGCTGTCCTGGCATTTCATCGAAAAGCCGGCGCTGGCTTTCAAGCACGGCGGCAACAACTTGATCCCGAGGGTCGCCTGATGCTCGCCGACAAGGACCGCATCTTCACCAACATTTACGGCCTTCAGGACAAGGGCCTGAAGGGCGTGCAGTCGCGCGGATTGTGGGACGGCACCAAGAAAATCCTCGAGCTCGGATCGGAAGGCATCTGCGACGTCGTCAAGAAATCCGGCCTGCGCGGCCGCGGCGGCGCCGGCTTCGCCACCGGTCTCAAATGGACCTTCATGCCCAAGGAGGTGAAGGACCGTCCGCACTATCTCGTCGTCAACGCGGACGAATCCGAGCCCGGCACCTGCAAGGACCGGGAGATCATGCGCAACGATCCGCATCACCTCATCGAAGGCTGCCTGATCGCCTGCCGTGCCATGCGCTCGCATGTCGCCTACATCTATGTGCGCGGCGAGTTCGTGCGCGAGCGCGAGGCGCTCCAGGCCGCGATCGACGCGTGCTATGCCGCCCGGCTGATCGGCAAGGACAATGTCCATGGCTGGGACTTCGACTGCTACGTCCATCACGGCGCCGGCGCCTATATCTGCGGCGAGGAGACCGCGCTGCTCGAAAGCTTCGAGGGCAAGAAGGGTTTGCCGCGCATGAAGCCCCCCTTCCCGGCGAATATGGGCATCTATGGCTGCCCGACGACGGTGAACAATGTCGAGAGCATCGCGGTGGTGCCGACCATCATGCGCCGCGGCCCCGAATGGTTCGCGAGCTTCGGCCGACCCAACAACACCGGCACCAAGCTGTTCCAGATCAGCGGCCATGTGAACACGCCCTGCGTGGTCGAGGAGAGCCTCGGCATCCCGATGCGCGAATTGATCGAGAAATATGCCGGCGGCGTCCGCGGCGGCTGGGATAATCTCCTCGCGGTGATCCCGGGCGGCGCCTCCTGCCCGATGATCCCGAAATCGGTGTGCGACGACGTGTTGATGGATTTCGACGCGCTGAAGGCGGCGAGCTCCTCGCTCGGCACCGCCGCGGTGATCGTGATGGACAAGTCGACGGACCTGGTGAAGACCATCGCGCGCTATGCCTATTTCTATAAGCACGAGAGCTGCGGCCAGTGCACGCCCTGCCGCGAGGGCACCGGCTGGATGTGGCGGGTGATGAAGCGGCTGGAAACCGGAGACGCCCGGGTCGAGGAGATCGACCAACTCTGGGAAGTCGGCAAGCAGTGCGAGGGCCACACGATCTGCGGCCTCGGCGACGCTGCGCCCTGGCCGATCCAGGGCCTGATCCGCCATTTCCGTCCCGAGCTCGAACGGCGCATCGCCGCGCGCGCCGAGCAACCGATGGCGGCGGAGTAGCCGATGCCCTCACAAGCCCATCATCGACCCTCTCGGTCATGGCCCGCGAATGCGGGCCATCCAGTTGACATCTTGCGCGTCGTCGCAGGACTGGGCGGGACTTCACCTGGATGGCCCGCTGTGGCGGGCCATGACACGGGGACGGTGTGATGGCGTCGCGTAAATTGATCATCGACGGCAAGGAAATCGAGGCTGACGACAACGCCACGCTGCTGCAGGTCTGCGAGCAGACCGGCGCCGAGATTCCGCGCTTCTGCTATCACGAGCGGCTCTCCGTCGCCGGCAATTGCCGCATGTGCCTGGTCGAATGGGTCGGCGCGCCCAAGCCGCAGGCTTCCTGCGCGCTCCAGATCAAGGACATCATGCCGAACCGCGACGGCACGCCGGCCAAAATCAACACCAATTCCGACATCGCGCGCCGCGCCCGCGAAGGCGTGATGGAATTTCTCTTGATCAACCATCCGCTCGATTGCCCGATCTGCGACCAGGGCGGCGAATGCGACCTGCAGGATCAGGCGATGGGCTATGGCCGCGCCGCCTTCAACCGCTTCCACGAGAACAAGCGCGCCGTCGAAGACAAATATATGGGCCCGCTGGTCAAGACGGTGATGACACGCTGCATCCAGTGCACCCGCTGCGTCCGCTTCGCCACCGAAGTCGCCGGCGTTCCCGACCTCGGCGCCACCGGCCGCGGAGAGGACATGGAGATCACGACCTATCTCGAAAAGGCCTTTGCGTCGGAGCTCTCCGGCAATGTCGTCGATCTCTGCCCGGTCGGCGCGCTGACCTCCAAGCCTTACACGTTCACCGCGCGCCCCTGGGAGCTGCGCCACACCGACTCCGTCGACGTGATGGACGCGCAGGGCTGCAACATTGTCGTCGACGCGCGCGGGCCGCAGGTCATGCGCGTGCTGCCGCGCCTGAACGAGGACGTGAACGAGGAGTGGATATCCGACAAGGCGCGCCACGCCTGCGACGGCCTGGTGCGCCAGCGCCTCGATCGGCCTTATGTCCGCAAGTCCGGCAAGCTCCAGCCCGCCACCTGGGGCGAGGCCTTCGCTGCCATCGCCGCGCGCGTGGCGCGGACCACGCCCGAGAAGATGGCCGCCATCGTTGGCGATCTCGCCGCGGCGGAGGAGATCAAGGCGCTGAAGGACCTCATGTCCGTGCTCGGCGTCAAGAACATCGACTGCCGCCAGGACGGCGCCAAGCTCGGCGGTGCCCGCCAGTCCTATCTCTTCAACACGACCATCGCCGGCGTCGAAGCGGCCGATGCGATCCTCCTGGTCGGCGCCAATCCGCGCTGGGAAGCCCCGGTGCTGAACGCGCGTATCCGCAAAGCCTGGTCGAACGGCAACGTCAAGATCGCGGGCATCGGCGTGACGATGAACCAGACCTATCCGGTCGCCGATCTCGGCGCCGGCGTCGACGTGCTCGAACAGATCGCCAATGGCGGCCACGCCTTTGCGCAGGTCCTGCGCGACGCCAAGCGGCCCATGCTCATCCTCGGCGCAAGTGCCGTGGCGCGCGCCGACGGCGCGGCGATCCTGAAGCTTGCCGCGAAGATCGCCGCCGACACCGGCATGATCGGCCCCGCCGGCGGCGTGGCCGAAAGCGGCTGGAACGGCTTCAACGTGCTGCACACCGCCGCCAGCCGCGTCGCCGCGCTCGATCTCGGCTTCGTGCCCGGCGAGGGCGGGCGTGACGTCGCCGGCATCGTCGACGGCGCGCAGAAGGGCGAGATCGACTTCATATATCTGCTGGGCGCCGACGAGTGCGACGTCGCCCATCTCGGCCGCGCCTTCGTCGTCTATCAGGGCAGCCATGGCGATGCCGGCGCCCACAATGCCGACGTCATCCTGCCCGGCGCCGCCTATACCGAGAAGGAAGGCCTGTACCTCAATTTCGAGGGCCGGGTGCAGCCCGGCCACCGCGCCGTCTTCCCGCCCGGCGAGGCGAAGGAAGATTGGGCGATCGTCCGCGCGCTGTCCGACGTGCTGGCCAAGAAGCTGCCCTACGACACGCTTGAGGCGCTGCGCGCCGCGATGGTCGCCGACGCGCCACATTTCGCCGATCATCACGAGTTGGTGCCGCATGGCGGCGCCGGCGCGACCGACTGGACGACGGTTGGCGCCGACCTGCCGCTCGACCCGTCGCTGCCGCTCGGCAGCACGATGGCGGATTACTATCTGACGAACCCGATCGCGCGCGCCAGCGCCACCATGGCCGAGTGCAGCCGCGAATTCGTCACCGGTGCCACCCAGATGGCGGCGGAGTAGGGCGATGCTGCTGACGCACTACTTCAACGCGCTGGGGCTTCCTTACGGCTGGGCCTGGACCTTGAGCCAGGTCCTGGTTCTCGGCGTGCTCGAATTCCTCATGCTACTGATGGTCGCCGTCGTCATCCTGCTCGATCGCAAGATCTGGGCGGCGGTGCAGCTCCGCCGCGGCCCGAACGTGGTCGGCCCCTTCGGCGTGCTGCAGACCTTCGCCGACGCCTTCAAATTCCTGCTCAAGGAAGTCATCATTCCCGCCGGCGCCAACAAGGTGATCTTCATCCTGGCGCCGCTCGTCACGGCGACGCTCGCCTTCGCCGGCTGGGCCGTGGTGCCGCTGGACGACGGCTGGGTCGCCGCCGACATCAATGTCGGCGTCCTCTATCTCTTCGCCATGTCCTCGCTCGGCGTCTACGGCATCATCATGGCGGGCTGGGCCTCGAACTCGAAATACCCCTTCCTCTCCGCGCTGCGCGCCGCGGCCCAGATGGTGTCCTACGAGGTCTCGATCGGCTTTGTGATCATCACCGTGCTCTTGTTCGCCGGCTCGCTGAACCTCTCCGCCATCGTGCGCGCCCAGGAGACCTCCAGCGTCTTCGCCTTCGCCGGCTGGAATGTGTTCTCGATCCTTTTCCCCATGCTGCCGATCTTCTTCGTCTCGGCGCTGGCCGAGACCAATCGCCCGCCCTTCGACCTGGTGGAGGCCGAGTCCGAACTGGTCGCCGGCTTCTTCGTCGAATATTCGGCGACGCCGTTCCTGCTGTTCTTCCTCGGCGAGTACATCAGCGTCCTTCTGATGTGTGCGCTGTGCTCGGTCTTGTTCTTCGGCGGCTGGCTGCCGCCGCTGAACGTCGTGCCGTTCACGTTCGTGCCGGGCGTGATCTGGCTCGCGCTGAAGATGCTGTTCTTCTTCTTCCTCTTCTCGATGGTGAAGGCCATAGTGCCGCGCTATCGCTACGATCAACTGATGCGGCTCGGCTGGAAGGTCTTCCTGCCGACGTCGCTGATCTGGGTGGTGGTCACGGCGGGCTATGTGCTCGTCTTCCACCACCATGCGTGAGGCCGCCATGGCTACACTCGACCGCACCGCCCGCCAGCTCTTCTTCTGGGAGTTCATCACGAGCTTCTTCCTCGCGATGCGATACTTCTTCGCGTCCAAGACGACGATCAACTATCCCTTCGAGAAGGGCCCGCTCAGTCCCCGCTTCCGCGGCGAGCACGCACTGCGCCGCTATCCCAACGGCGAGGAACGCTGTATCGCGTGCAAGCTGTGCGAGGCGATCTGCCCGGCCCAGGCCATCACCATCGAGGCAGAGCCGCGCGACGACGGTTCCCGCCGCACCACGCGCTACGACATCGACATGGTGAAGTGCATCTATTGCGGCCTCTGCCAGGAAGCCTGCCCGGTGGACGCCATCGTGGAAGGCCCGAACTTCGAGTTCGCGACCGAAACGCGCGAGGAGCTCTACTACAACAAGGAGCGGCTGCTCGCGAACGGCGACCGCTGGGAGCGCGAGATCGCGCGCAACCTCGAACTCGACGCGCCGTACAGATGACCGAGAACCTCATCCCTCGCGCGCGTGAGCGCGCAAACGGTTTCACGCGGAGCCGCGGAGTCGCGGAGTGGAACTCGATCCTCCGCGCCTCCGCGTCTCCGCGTGAAACCGTCTCCGGCACGCCTTGGCGCGCCGGCCGGAGGGAGGCATAGATGCTGCTGCAGGCCATCGCCTTCTACGTCTTCTCCGCGATCATGCTCGCGGCCGCGTTCATGGTGATCGTGGCGCGCAATCCCGTGCATTCGGTGTTCTTCCTGATCCTCGCCTTCTTCAACGCCGCGGGCCTCTTCGTGCTGCTCGGCGCCGAGTTCCTGGCGATGATACTCATCATCGTCTATGTCGGCGCGGTCGCCGTGCTTTTCCTGTTCGTGGTGATGATGCTCGACGTCGATTTCGCGGAGCTGAAAAGCGGCGTGCAGCAATACATCCTGGTCGGCGCGGGCGTCGGCCTGCTGCTCCTGTTTGAGCTCGTCTTCTTCGTGGCGACGAAGTGGAATCTCGGGGCCGCGTCGCCATCGGCGCTGGCGCATCCGACGCCCACGACGCTCACCAACACCGAAGCGATCGGGCGCATCCTCTATACGGACTATGTCTACTACTTCCAGATCGCCGGGCTCGTGCTGCTGGTCGCCATGATCGGCGCCATCGTGCTGACGCTGCGCCACCGGCCCGGTGTGCGCCGCCAGAACATCGGCAAGCAGAACGCGCGCGTGGTGGGCGAGGCGATGACGGTCGTCGACGTCAAGCCGGGGCAGGGAGCCTGAACATGGCCATCGGTCTTGGACAATATCTCTTCGTCGCGGCGGTGCTCTTCACCATCGGCGTGTTCGGCATCTTCCTGAACCGCAAGAACGTCATCGTCATCCTGATGTCGATCGAGCTGATCCTGCTCAGCGTCAACATCAACTTCGTGGCGTTCTCGTCCTTCCTGCACGATCTGGTGGGGCAGGTCTTCGCGCTCTTCATCCTGACGGTGGCGGCCGCGGAATCCGCCATCGGGCTCGCCATCCTCGTCGTCTATTTCCGCAACCGCGGCACGATCGCCGTGGAAGACGTCAACCTGATGAAGGGCTGAGATGTACGCCGCGATCGTCTTCCTTCCCATCATCGCCTCCGCCATAGCGGGCCTGTTCGGCCGCGTGATCGGCGCGCGCGCCTCGGAGATCGTGACCACCGGCGCGCTCTTCATCTCCGCCGCGCTGTCGATCGTCGCCTTCTACGACACCACGATGCTCGGCCATTCGCACATCATCCAGATCGTGCCCTGGATCTATTCCGGCGACCTCAAGGTCGACTGGGCGATCCGGGTCGACGCGCTGACCGGCGTGATGCTCGTGGTCGTCACCGGCGTCTCCTCGCTCGTCCATCTTTATTCCATCGGCTACATGGCCGACGACGATAGCCGCCCGCGCTTCTTCGCCTATCTGTCGTTCTTCACCTTCGCCATGCTGATGCTGGTGACAGCGAACAATTTCGTCCAGATGTTCTTCGGCTGGGAGGGCGTCGGCGTCGCCTCCTATCTCTTGATCGGCTTCTGGTACAAGAAGCCGGAGGCCAATGCCGCGGCGATCAAGGCCTTCGTCGTCAACCGTGTCGGCGATTTCGGCTTCGCGCTCGGCATCTTCGGCATCTTCTACATCTTCAAGACGCTGGATTTCGACGCGGTGTTCGCCGCCGCGCCGGCCCAGGTCGGCCACACCTTCCATTTCGGAAGCTGGGACGTCGACGTCCTGACCACGCTCTGCCTGCTGCTGTTCGTCGGCGCGATGGGCAAGTCCGCCCAGCTCGGCCTGCACACCTGGCTGCCGGACGCGATGGAAGGCCCCACGCCGGTCTCCGCCCTGATCCATGCCGCCACCATGGTGACGGCCGGCGTGTTCCTGGTCTGCCGCTGCTCGCCCCTGTTCGAGCTCAGCCCCCGGGCGCTTGAATTCGTCACCTTCATCGGCGCCACCACGGCGTTCTTCGCCGCCTCGGTCGGCCTCTTCCAGAACGACATCAAGCGCGTCATCGCCTATTCGACCTGCTCGCAGCTCGGCTATATGTTCGTCGCCGCCGGCGTCAGCGCCTATGGCGCGGCGATGTTCCATCTCTTCACGCACGCTTTCTTCAAGGCGCTGCTGTTCCTTTCCGCCGGTTCGGTGATCCACGCGATGCATCACGAGCAGGACATGCGGAAGATGGGCGGCCTCGCCAAGGCGATCCCCTTCACCTGGGCGATGATGCTGATCGGCAATCTGGCGCTGACCGGCGTCGGCATCCCGAACGTCCATGTCGGATTCGCCGGCTTCTACTCCAAGGACTCGATTATCGACGCGGCCTATCTCTCGCAGCACGGCATGGCGGCCTATGCCTTCATCCTCACCCTGGTCGCCGCCGGCATGACCTCGTTCTATTCCTGGCGCCAGTTCCTGATGACCTTCCACGGCCGCTATCGCGGGCAGGACCACGTCCAACTCTCGCATTCCGACGACCACAGCCATACCGATGACGCGGATGACGATCACCATCACGCGCCGGCGCTGTCCGAGGTCCATGAGTCGCCCTATGTGATGCTGATCCCGCTCGGCGTGCTCGCGCTGGGCGCGGTGTTCGCCGGCATCGCCTTCGACCATTTCTTCATCGGCCACGACTCGGCCGGCTTCTGGCACGGCACGCTCGCCGCGATCGCCGGCGACGGCCTGAAGCCGCAGGTCGAGGAATTCCCCGAATGGGTCGAGCTGGCGCCCTTCGTGCTGACGGTGCTGGGCTTCGGCGTCGCCTACTACTATTACATCCTGCACCCGGACCTGCCGCGCCGGATGGCGGCGAAGCGCGGGCTTCTCTACCTCTTCCTCTACAACAAGTGGTATTTCGACGAGCTATACGATTTCCTGTTCGTCCAGCCGGCCTTGAAGCTCGGCCGCTTCCTGTGGAAGCGCGGCGACGGCACGGTGATCGACGGGCTCGGCCCCGACGGCGTTGCGGCCCGCGTGCTCGACGCGACGCGCGGCGCGGTGCGGCTCCAGTCCGGCTATGTTTACCACTACGCCTTCGCGATGCTGATCGGCGTGGTCGCCCTTGCCACCTGGTTCATGCTCGCGGGAGCGCACCCATGAGCGGCTGGCCCATTCTCAGCATCGTCACCTTCCTGCCCCTAATCGGCGCGGCCGCCATCATCCTGCTCGCGCGCGGTTCGGCGGCGACCATTGCCAGCAACGCCCGCTGGATCGCCCTGATCACGACCATCGTCGAGTTCGCGGTCTCGCTCGTCATCTGGGCGAAGTTCGACGGCCACACTGCCGCCTTCCAGTTCGAGGAGACCGCGGCCTGGCTCGCGCCCGGCATCGGCTATCATCTGGGCGTCGACGGCATTTCGATGCTGTTCGTCGTGCTGACCGCCGGCCTGATGCCGTTCTGCATCCTGGCGAGCTGGGAATCGATCGAGGACCGCGTCGCCGAATACATGATCGCGTTCCTCGCGCTCGAAACCATGATGATCGGCGTCTTCACCTCGCTCGATCTGGTGCTGTTCTACGTCTTCTTCGAGGCCGGCCTGATCCCGATGTTCATCATCATCGGCGTGTGGGGCGGCAAGCGCCGCGTCTATGCCAGCTTCAAGTTCTTCCTCTACACGCTGCTCGGCTCGCTCCTGATGCTGCTCGCGATCCTGGCGATGTACTATACCGCCGGCACCACCGACATCGCGACGCTGCTGCATTACCATTTCGATCCCAGGCTCCAGACCTTCCTCTGGCTCGCCTTCTTCGCGAGCTTCGCGGTCAAGATGCCGATGTGGCCGGTCCATACCTGGCTGCCCGACGCGCATGTCGAGGCGCCGACGGCCGGCTCCGTCATCCTGGCCGGCATCCTCCTGAAGATGGGCGGCTACGGCTTCCTGCGCTTCTCGCTGCCGATGTTCGCCAGCGCCTCGGTCACCTTCACGCCGCTGGTCTTCGCGCTCTCCGTCATCGCCATCATCTACACCTCGCTGGTGGCGCTGGCGCAGGAGGACATGAAAAAGCTCATCGCCTATTCCTCCATCGCCCATATGGGTTTCGTCACCATGGGCCTTTTCACGCTCACCCAGCAGGGCCTGGACGGCGGCATCTTCCAGATGCTGAGCCACGGCGTGGTCTCGGGCGCGCTCTTCCTCTGCGTCGGGGTGATATACGACCGCATGCACACGCGCGAGATCGCGGCCTATGGCGGTCTCGTCAATCGCATGCCGATCTATGCGGCCTGTTTCATGGTGTTCACGCTCGCCAATATCGGCCTGCCGGGCACCGGCGGCTTCGTGGGCGAGTTCATGACCATGCTGGGCGCCTTCATGGCCAACACCTGGGTCGCGATCTTCGCCGCCACCGGCGTGATCCTCTCGGCCGCCTATGCGCTCTATCTCTACCGCCGCGTCGTGTTCGGCGAGCTGGTCAAGCCGGCGCTGAAGACCATCCAGGATCTTTCGCTGCGCGAGATCGCCATCCTGGCGCCGCTGGTCGTCCTCACCATCGCGATGGGCATCTACCCCAAGCCCGTGTTCGACGTGACCTCGGCGTCCGTCGCCAACCTGATCGCCGAGCACCAGACCGCGCTCGCCATCGACCATGCGCCCAAGCTCGCGGCGCGGGGACTTCGCCCATGACCCTGCAAGCCGACCTTCTCGTCCTCCTGCCGGAGCTTCTGCTCGCGATCGGCGCGATGGCGCTCCTGATCGGCGGCGTCACCGCGGGCGATCGCGCCGCCGGCATCGTGTCCTGGCTCGCGATCGCGCTCCTGGCCGTCGCCGGCTGGCTGGTGTTTTCGCACGCCCGGCCGGCCTCGGCCTTTGGCGGCGCCTTCGTGGTCGACGGCTTCGCGCGGTTCAGCAAGATCCTCATCCTCGCCGGCTCGGCGCTCTCCATCCTGATGGCGGACGAATTCTTCGGCCTGGAAAAGACAAGGCGCTTCGAATTGCCGGTGCTGATGCTCCTGGCGACGCTCGGCATGATGCTGATGGTCTCGGCCTCCAGCTTCATCGCGCTCTATATGGGCCTGGAGCTGCAGAGCCTCGCGCTCTACGTGCTGGCCGCCTTCAACCGGGATTCGCTGCGCTCGACCGAAGCAGGTCTTAAATATTTCGTCCTTGGTGCGCTGTCGTCCGGCATGCTGCTCTACGGCATCTCGCTGATCTACGGCTTCACCGGCTCGACCGAGTTCGCGATCATCGCCAAGGCCACCGCCGGTGGCGGCGCCAATCTCGGCCTGATCTTCGGTCTCGTCTTCCTGGTCGCGGGCCTCGCCTTCAAGGTCGGCGCTGTGCCGTTCCATATGTGGACGCCGGACGTGTACGAGGGCTCGCCGACTCCCGTTACCGCCTTCTTCGTCACCGCCGCCAAGGTCGCCGCCTTCGCGCTCTTCATCCGCGCCGTGGTCGCGCCGTTCCCGGGCCTGATCCACCAGTGGCAGCAGATCGTCGTGGTGGTCTCGGTGCTGTCCGTCGTGCTCGGCTCGGTCGCCGCCATCGGCCAGACCAACATCAAGCGCCTGCTCGCCTACAGCTCCATCGGCCATGTCGGTTACGCACTGCTCGGCCTCGCCGCCGGCACGCAGCTCGGCATCCAGGGCATGCTGGTCTATCTGGCCTATTACCTGCTCACCAATCTGGGCATGTTCGCCTGCGTCTCCGCCATGCGCCGCGACGGCGAGCCGGTGGAGGACATCCGCCAGCTTGCCGGCCTGTCGCGCACCCAGCCCTGGTTCGCCTTCGCCATGGCGGCGCTGACGCTGAGCCTTGCCGGCCTGCCGCCGCTCGCCGGCATCTTCGCCAAGCTCTACGTCTTCGGCGCCGCGATCCAGGCCCATCTCTACGTGCCGGCCATCATCAACATCGTCGCCAGCGTGGCGGGCGCGTTCTACTATCTGCGCATCCTCCAGATCATGTATTTCGACGAGCCGGTGCGCGGCTTCGACCGCGGCGTCGGCGGCGGCACGCAGGCGATCATGTGGGGCACCAGCGCCGTCTCGCTGTTCTTCGTCGTCGTCCCGGCGCCCACGATCGCCATTGCCGGCAGCGCGGCGCACGCGCTTTTCCCGTGACGTCCTGGCCGCAAGGCTACGCATTGAAGACGTTCGACGTCATCGACTCGACGAACGAGGAAGCCAAGCGCCTCGCCGGCCGCGGCGAGGCCGGCCCGATCTGGATTTCGGCGGCGCGCCAGACCGCGGGCAGGGGACGGCGCGGCCGCGTCTGGGAATCCCCCACCGGCAATCTCGCCGCCACCCTGATGCTGCGTCCCGGCAAGCCCGCCCAGGATTGCGCCCAGCTTTCCTTTGCCGCGGCGATAGCGGCCTGCGATGCACTGCGTGACTTCGCGCAGGTTTCGGACGTCCGCGTCAAATGGCCGAACGACGTTCTGGCGGGCGGCGCCAAGATCGCCGGCATCCTGCTCGAATCCTCCGGTCCGGCGGGCGAGGTTCCCGCCTGGCTCGCCATCGGCATCGGCATCAACCTCGCGTCGCATCCGGGCGGCACGGAATTCCCCGCCACCTCGCTCAAGGCGGAGGGCGCCGCTGTCCCGACGGCCGATGACGCCCTGCTGCACCTCGCCGCCCATTTCGCCCGATGGTACGGGCGCTGGCAGGCCGAGGGTTTCGCGCCCATCCGCGATGCCTGGCTCGCCCGCGCCGCCGGCCTCGGCACCCGCATCCGCGCCCGGCTGGCGATCGGCGAGACCGCAGGGGTATTCGAGGGCATCGACAACACCGGCGCCCTGATCCTGCGGGAGAGCGCCGGAACCGTCCGCCACATCGCTGCGGGCGAAGTGTTTTTCGCGTAAGGTCGTCCCATGCTTCTCGCCATCGACGCCGGCAACACCAACATCGTCTTCGCGGTCAGCGAAGGTGGGGAGATCCGCGCCGAATGGCGCGCCGTGACCGAAACCCGCCGCACCGCCGACGAATATGCCGTCCTGCTCCAGCCGCTGCTCCAGCTCCAGGGCATCAGCTTCGCCGACATCGACGCGGCGATCATCGCGACCGTGGTGCCCTCGGCGCTGTTCGACCTGCGCCAGCTCTGCCGCCGCTACCTCAAATGCGAGCCGCTGGTGATCGGCGACGCCGATCTCGACCTCGGCATCAAGATAAACGTCGACCACCCCGAGGCCGTCGGCGCCGACCGCCTGGTCAACACCGTGGCGGCGCATGAGCGCTACAAGGGCGCCCTGATCGTGGTCGATTTCGGCACTGCCACGACCTTCGACGTGGTGTCGGAGGCCGGCGACTACGAAGGCGGCGTCATCGCGCCGGGCGCCAACCTGTCGGCCGAGGCGCTGCATGGGGCGGCCGCCATGCTGCCGCGCGTCGCGGTGGTGCGCACCCAGAGCGTGATCGGCAAGGACACCGTGCCCGCCATGCAGTCCGGGCTCTATTGGGGCTATGTCAGCCTGATCGAAGGCATTGTGGCGCGCATCAAGGAGGAGTACGGCAAGCCGATGACCGTCATCGGCACGGGCGGCCTCGCCAACCTGTTCCACCGCCAGACCGCGGCGATCGAGCATCTCGATCCCGACCTCACCATCCGCGGCCTCATCCAGATTCACGCGCGCAACGCCGAACGCGCCAAGGCGAAGCCCGCGCCCGCATGAACCATCCCGAACGCGACGACGAACTCGTCTTCTTGGCCCTGGGGGGCTCGGGCGAGATCGGCATGAACTTCAACGCCTATGGTTATGGCCCGCCCGACGACCGCAAATGGATCGTGGTCGATTGCGGCGTCTTGTTCGGGCGCGAGACCACCACGCCCGGCGTCGACCTCATCATGCCGGACATCCGCTTCCTCGCCGAGCAGCGCGAGAACGTGCTCGCCATCGTCGCCACCCATGCGCATGAGGATCACATCGGCGCCATCCCGCATCTGTGGCCGACGCTGCGCTGTCCGATCTACGCCACGCCATTCACCGCGGTGCTGATCGAGGGCAAGCTGGAGGAGGCCGGTCTTTCGGCAAAGGTGCATCCCAGGCGCGTGCCGCTCTCCGGCAAGATAGAGCTCGGCCCCTTCGCGATCGAGTTCATCTCCATCACCCATTCCATTCCTGAGCCCAACGCGCTCGCCATCCGCACGCCGCTCGGCCTCATCGTCCACACCGGCGACTGGAAGATCGATCCCGAGCCGCAGGTCGGCGAAGTCACCGACATCGCCGCGCTGAAGGCGCTGGGCGACGAGGGCGTGCTCGCCACCGTTTGCGACTCCACCAACGCGCTGGTCGCCGGCGAGTCCGGCTCCGAGGCCCGGGTGCGCGAGGCGCTGACCACCCTGATCGGCACGCTGAAGGGCCGTGTCGCGGTCACCTCCTTCGCCTCGAACGTCGCCCGGCTCGACACCATCGCCCGCGCCGCCAAGGCCCATGGCCGCCAGGTCGCCCTCGTCGGCCGCGCCATGCACAAGATCACCGATGCCGCGCGCGAGACCGGCTATCTGAAAGGCTTTCCCGCGATCATCGACGAGGCCGAGGCCGCCCAGCTTCCCCCCAACCGCGTGCTCTATCTCTGCACCGGCAGCCAGGGCGAGCCGCGTGCCGCGCTGGCCCGCATCGCCGAGGGCAACCATCCCAATGTCAGCCTCGGCAAGGGCGACGCCGTGATCTTCTCGTCCCGCGTCATCCCCGGAAACGACATCGCCATACACGAGCTGCACAACAAGCTCTCGCTCCTGGGCGTCGAGGTCCTGTCCGCCGACGACCATTTCGTCCACGTCTCCGGCCATCCCTGCCGCGACGAGCTGGCCGAGATGTACCGCTGGACCCGGCCGCAGATCGCCATCCCGGTCCATGGCGAGCCGCGCCACCAGGCCGAGCATGCGCGCCTCGCGCTCTCGCTCCAGGTGCCGCAGGCCATCGTGCCGGAGAACGGCCAGCTTATCCGCCTCGCCCCCGGTCGCGCCGGGGTGATCGACGAAGTGCCGTCCGGCCGCGTCTACATGGACGGGCGCGTGCTGATCGGGGAGGGCGCGGGTCTTTCCCGCCACCGCCGGGCACTCGCCTTCGCCGGCATGATCGCGATCACCCTGGTGCTGGACGGCAAGGGCCGCCCCGCCGCCGATCCCGCCGTCATCATTGAGGGCATCCCGGAGCCGGTGCACGAGGCGATCCGCGCCGCGCTGGAAGAGCCGCTCAAGCGCCACAATCCCAAGCGCGACCTCGACGGCCACAGCCTGAAAGAGAGCGTCCGGCGCGCCGCCCGCCGGGCCGCCGAGAACGCCTGGGGCAAGAAGCCGGTGACGCGGGTGGAAGTGGTCCAGATATAGGCAAGCGGCCCGCCGTCAGATCCAGCGCCGGATCGCGTCCATCGTGTCGTGCGGCCCGGTGTTGAAGCACAGCTTCGCCCCCGGTGCGTTGGCGTGGATCACGTTCACCAGCTTCTCGAACAGAAGCAGAAAGGCCGGGTTGTTGCGCACGCCGGCGCCGATACAGACGCAATCCGGCTTCTGCTTTTCGAGCGCATCGGCCAGCACTGTCTCGGCCGTTGCGCCGGTGTCGAGATAGAGGACGCTCGCCTCATAGCCCGCGGCCGCCAGTGCCATCACCTGTTCGTTCAGCGCCGCGACCAGCGTCTGCGGATTGAGCGACGGACTGGTCCTGGCGAAGTCGACGAGCGGTGGTTCCAGTCCCGCCACGGTCACGCGCTTGCCCACTTGCCCCTCCGTAAATCGGTCGCATTTGTTGCGGCCGTCGTTAGCATGATAGTTTGGCGCTTCGAAGTCATCAGCTTGGAAAGCCTCATGATCGGACGCCTCAACCACGTCGCCATCGCCACCGGCGACATCAAGAAAGCCGCCGCCATCTACCGGGACGTCCTCGGCGGCAAGGTCTCGGAGGAAGTGGCGCAGCCCGACCACGGCGTGACCACGGTCTTCGTCGATCTCGGCAACACCAAGATCGAGCTGCTCGAGCCCCTGGGCGAGAACTCGCCGATCGCGAACTTCCTCAAGAAGAACCCGAACGGCGGCATGCACCATGTCTGCTACGAGGTCGAGGACATCTACGCCGCGCGCGACAAGATGAAGGCGGAAGGTGCCACCATCACCGGCACGGGCGAGCCGCGCATCGGCGCCCATGGCAAGCCGGTCCTCTTCCTGCATCCGAAGGATTTCGTCGGCACGCTGGTCGAGCTTGAACAGGCGTGACCATCGTCTCGTTCATCCATGGTGTGGTGCTGTTCGCCACGTATGCGATCCTCTGGTTCCTGTCGCTGTTCTGCCTCCTGCCGGTCGGCCTCGGCGCCGAGACCGACCCCGAATCCGGCGCCCCGCTGACCCCCATGCTCGGCCGCAAGGCTCTGCTGGCCACCGGCATCGCGGCGGTGCTCTGGGTCGTGTTCTACCTGCTGATCGCGTTCAAGGTGCTCGACCTGTAGTCAGCCGGCCAGCGCGATTTTCGCCGCGAACGCGACGGCGATGATCGCCACCGCCGCGTTCACGTCGCGCCAGCGCCCCGACACGATCTTGATCGCCGCATAGGCGATGAAGCCGATTCCCATACCGCCGGCGATCGAATAGGTGAAGGGAATGGCGAGCGCGGTGACGAGGGCAGGGGCCGCTTCCGTCATGTCGTCCCAGTCGATCTCCTTCAGGCCCCTGGCCATCAGCGCGGCCACGAAGACCAGCGCCGGCGCCGTCGCATAGGCGGGCACCGCGCCCGCCAGCGGCGCGAAGAACAGGCTCAGCAGGAACAGCACCGCCACCACCGCGGCGGTCAGGCCGGTGCGCCCGCCCGCCTGCACCCCCGCCGCGCTCTCGATATAGGCCGTGACCGGCGAGGTGCCGAGGGCGGCGCCGATCATGGTGCCGACGGCGTCCGCGGTCAGCGCCCGCCGCGCATTCTTCAGCCGCCCGTCCGGCTCCAGCAGCCTCGCCTGCTGCGCCACCGCCGCCAGCGTGCCCGACGTGTCCAGCATGTCGATCAGCAGGAAGGCGAACACCGCGGTCGCGATCGCGCCGCCCGACACGCCGCTGAACGTCATCTGAAACAGGGTCGGCGCCGGCGACGGCGGCAGGGCCAGGATCGACGGCACCGGCTCCAGATGCAGCAGCACCGCCGCCAGCGTCGCCGCCACGATGGCGATCAGCACCGCGCCCACGATCCGTCCCGCCGCCAGCGCGAACATCAGCACGAAGGCGGCGGCCGCGATCAGCACCTTGGGATCGGTCAGCACGCCCTGCTGGAGCAGCGTCGCGGGGCTCGCCACCGCGATTCCGGCGTTCTCGAATCCGATGAGCGCCAGGAAGAATCCGATTCCCGCCGCGATGGCGAGCTTGAGGTTTTGCGGGATCGCATTGATCAGCCATTCGCGCGCGGGCGTGATCGAGACGATCACGAACAGGATGCCCGACAGGAACACGCAGCCAAGCGCCAGGCGCCAGTCGCCGCCCAGCGCCGGTACGACGGTGAAGGCGAAATAGGCGTTCAGCCCCATCCCCGGCGCCAGCGCCACCGGCAGGTTCGCGTAGAGGCCCATCAGAAGCGTCGTGGCGGCGGAGGCGACGCAGGTCGCCATGAACACCGCGCCCGGATCCATGCCCGCCCGCGCCAGGATCTGCGGGTTCACGAACATGATATAGGCCATGGTCAGGAAGGTCGTTGCCCCAGCGACAAGTTCGCGGCGCGCCGTCGTGCCATGCGCATGCAGCGCGAACACCCGTTCGAACATCCCAAAGCCCCCAGCGAGAGAGTCGCTGGGTCCATCGTTGCCGGATGTTCTGAAAATGCGAAAGGCCGGTCGCCCGGCCTTTCATCCGCCTTCGCGGTTATGCTCCCCGAACTTGGCCGCTCTAAAAAGCGCTTTTTTGTTCGTCGTGGTGCAGGTTCATACTGGAATTCGCGCTGCCTGTCACGAAATATCTCGCAAACTGACAAGAAATCTGCGCAAGAAAATGTCAGCCACACCAACTTCCGCGAATGCCGAGGTTGAGCGCGCCGCGGGCGGACCTTCGCCCCCGTTTGCGGCGTTGCCTTGACAGGGCTGGGCTGCGCCGGGAGCGTGGTGGCGGATAAGGGTCGAGGGGCTATGCGCGCGGTTTTGCTTGCGATGATTGTGCTGTGGCTGGGTGCCGGCGGTGCCGAGGCGGCCGGCCAATGGCGCATCGTCCGCGACCATTGGACGGCGGAGGACGAGGCGGGATTCGGCAGGTTCGTGGCGGCCCTGGGCGCCAGCAATTGCAGCTCCTCGGAGAGCTGCCTGCGCGACGAGGCCAATCCCTACCGCAAGACCGACCAGCGCTTCATCGACATCGACGTCGACTGCGCCAAGCTTCCCTATCTCCTGCGCGGCTACTACGCCTGGAAGAACGGCCTGCCCTTCGGCTATGTCGACGGCGTCAGCGGGGAGGGCGGGGACCTGCGCTACACCAAGGCCGCCAACCGGGCCACGGGACGTCACGACATCGTCGACCGCGGGCAGGGCATCGACGGCCCCGCCGCCCTGCGCCAGATGATCGACACAGTGTTCTCCGGCACCTACCGGACCGATGCCGCCGAGCGCCGCGGCGTGCTGTCGGACTTCTATTCGCCGGCCTTGCAGCCCGGCTCGATCCACCCCGGTTCCGTGGTCTACGACGTGAACGGCCATGTCGGCATCGTCTGGAAGGTCGACGACGACGGCCGCATCTACTACATGGACGCGCACCCCGATTTCACCATCACCCGCAGCGTCTATGGCGCGCAGTTCGGCCAGAGCCCGGTGCGGCTCGGCGGCGGGCTGAAGAACTGGCGGCCGTTCATGCTGGTCGGCGCCCATCGCGATCCCGCCGGCCATCTGATCGGCGGCCGTCTCGCCTATGCCGAGAACGACCAGATCGGCGACTTCTCGCTCGTCCAGTATACCGGCACCGAGCCCAACCCGAAGATGGACGTGAAGAAAGCGCGGTTCCTCTACAATGGCGAGGAACTGGGATTTTATGAATATGTCCGCGTCGCGGTTTCGGGCGGGCGCATGGATTTCAATCCGGTCTATGAGCTCAAGGCGACGATGAAGACCTTGTGCAACGACCTGAACGACCGCGCGCAGTATGTGGACCTCGACCTCAAGGACGGCATCGCGGTCAAGCCGCATCCCGAACGCCTGCCGGACAACATCTACGGCTCGGAGAACCTGGAATGGGAGACCTATTCCACGCCCTCGCGCGACGCGCGCATCAAGGCCGCCTTCGTCCAGTTCTACAAGGACATGGCCCAGATGATCGACCTGTGGGTCAAGCGCGACCCGCGCATCGTCTATGACGGCAATTTCCTCAAAGACGACCTGCGGCGCGCCTATGCGCAGCAGAGCCAGGCCTGCACCATCACCTATCTCAACTCGTCGAAACGGCCGGTGGCGATGACCTTCGACGACATGGCCAAGCGCCTCTTCGCGCTCTCCTTCGATCCCTATCACTGCGTCGAGCTGCGCTGGGGCGCCGACGGCGACGAGCGCCAGAGCTGCACCGACGGCAAGGCGAAGCAGCGCTGGTACGAGGCCGAGCAGCGCCTGCGCAACCAGTCCGACCGGACCTACGATCTGCAGATGGGCTTCAGCATCGCCGAGCTGAACGCGCATGCGAGAGGCAGCGGCATCGACCATGCGCCGCCGGTGGACATCGAAGCGCTGATCGACGCCATGCCCGACCGCACGCCCATGGCTGCGATGGTTCCGGTGGGGCGGTAGCGAAACAGTGGGCAAATAACAAAAAAACATTGTCATGGCCCGCGAATGCGGGCCACCCGGGTGATAGCGGTACGCTCTTCGGACTTGCGCGCGATGCGATCTCGCGAACCTGCTCGCGAACCCAACTGGATGGCCCGCATTCGCGGGCCGTGACAATCGGGTTTAGTACGCCCGCGCGATCAACACCTCTTCCACGCCCGGCCTGCCCGTGAAGATGCACGGCCCGAACGTCGCCGGCTGATCCATCGGCGCGTTGCGCAGGGTGAGCTTCAGCGTCTTCAGCTTGGCGTCGATCGCCTCCAGCTCCGCGCCGCTCGCCTTGCACCACGGCGCCCGTACCCAGCCCTTGAACTCGTCATTGTCGTCCTCGCCGGCCGCGCCGAAATAGGCCGCAAGCTCGTCCCAGGTCCCGATGTCGGTCTTGATGTTCGCGTCCAGCCGCGCCTTGGCTTCCTTGAAGAGCGTCGCCTGGATCTCGGCCAGCAGGACCGGAACCATCGCCACGAATTCGTCGCGCGGCAGGGCGTGGCTTTTGACCTTGTCACCGTCCCGCAAGGCGTCCCGGCGCATGAACGTCACCGTTCCGCTCGCCGCGTCGCGCGCGCCGATCTCCACGATGACCGGCGCCCCGCGGCGCACCCAGTTCCAGCGTTTGTCGGCCGACTTGGTCGCCCGCTTGTCCACGAGAACGCGCAGCCGCTCGTCGAAGGCGCGCTCGGCCTTCAGCGCGGTCGCCAGGCCTTCGGCGAATTCCAGCACCTGGGCGTCTTCCGGCTTGTCGCGCAGCATCGGCACGATCACGACCTGGCGCGGCGCGATCGCCGGCGGCAGGCGCAATCCGTCGTCGTCGCCATGGGTCATGATCACCCCGCCGACCATGCGGGTCGAAAGCCCCCAGCTCGTCGTGTGGCAGAAGGAAAGCTCGCCCGCGTCGTTCTGGAAGCGGATATTCTGCGCCTCGGCGAAATGCGTGCCGAGATAGTGCGAGGTGCCGGCCTGCAGGGCTTTGCCGTCCTGCATCATCGCCTCGATGGAATAGGTCGCGACCGCGCCCGGGAAGCGCTCGTTCTCCGGCTTCTCGCCCGAGATCACCGGCACCGCCAGCGTCTCCTCGGAGAAGGCGCGATAGACTTCGAGCATCCGCATGGTCTCCTCGACCGCCTCCGCCTGGTTGGCGTGCGCGGTATGGCCCTCCTGCCAGAGGAATTCGGTCGTGCGCAGGAACAGGCGCGGGCGCAGCTCCCAGCGCACCACATTGGCCCACTGATTGATCAGCAGGGGCAGGTCGCGATGGCTCTTGACCCAGCGTGAGAAGGCATCGCCGATGATGGTCTCCGAGGTCGGCCGCACGATATAGGGCTCTTCGAGCTTCGCCTCCGGATCGGGAACCAGCTTGCCGTCGATATTCTTGAGCCGGTGATGGGTGACGACCGCCATCTCCTTGGCGAAGCCTTCGACATGCTCGGCCTCCTTGGCGATGAAGGAGAGCGGGATGAACAGCGGGAAATAGGCGTTCTCGTGTCCGGTTTCCTTGATCCGGCGGTCGAGATCGCGCTGCATCTCCTCCCAGGTGCCGAAGCCCCAGGGCTTGATGACCATGGCGCCGCGCACCGGCGACGGCTCCGCCATGTCGGCCTCGCGCACCACGGCCTGGTACCATTGGGCGAAGGTCGACCGGTTGCCGGTCGTCCGGGACACGCTGAGGGCGCGCTGTGCCATGAATTTCTCGCGAATTGCTCTGTTAACCGGGGTTTCGTAAGAAGGATCGGGGCGATTTGCAACCGAAGCCGGGCTTGACCGGTTGTATCCTACGGAATACAAATGCTCCGTCTGCTTCAAACAGACACGTTTTCCAGGTGGCTGGGCGGTTTGCGCGACAGTGTCGCGCGAACCAGGATCAACAAGCGGCTCGACCGGTTGGCCTTGGGAAATCCGGGAGACGTGAAGGCGCTCGGCAAGGGTCTGTTCGAAATGCGGATCGACCACGGTCCGGGCTATCGTGCCTATTATTTTCGCCATGCGCAGGAAGTCGTCGTGCTTCTGGCCGGCGGTGACAAGAAAACGCAGGAACGGGACATCGTGACGGCGTTTGAACTCATGGAAGCGGTGAAGGCGACATGGCCAAAGTGACAAGAGTGAAGCTCAGCCCCTATGACTCCGCCGCCTACCTCAAGACCGAAGAGGACGTTGCGAACTATCTCGATGCCATTTTCGAAGACGGCGATCCCGCGCTGATCGCCCACGGACTGGGTGTCGTGGCACGCTCGAAAGGCATGGCGAAGATCGCCAGGAAGACCGGCTTGGGCCGCGAAAGTCTTTACAAGGCGTTGTCCAAAGACGGCAATCCGGGTTTCCTGACGGTGCTCAAAGTGGTCAACGCGCTCGGCTACAAGCTGAAGCTTGCCGCCTGATGGTCGATCATCCCGCAGAGCTCGATCCGCGCGCGGCGCGTGCCGCCGGCACCGCACTTGCGGCGACCGAATTGCCACCGTTTGCCGTGGCACCAAG
Organism: Rhizomicrobium sp.; assembly: GCA_037200985.1. Lineage (NCBI taxonomy): Bacteria > Pseudomonadati > Pseudomonadota > Alphaproteobacteria > Micropepsales > Micropepsaceae > Rhizomicrobium > Rhizomicrobium sp. The sequence continues at coordinate 1,681,025 of JBBCGJ010000001.1, read as the reverse complement.
CGCAGCGGCGGTGCGTCCCGCGGCCGGCCACCCCTTCGCGGCTTTCGAATGGATGGTGGCGTTCCGCTACCTGCGCCCGCGGCGCAAGGACGGGTTCATCTCGTTCATTTCGATCCTGTCCCTCGCCGGGATCGCGCTGGCGGTCGCCGCGCTCATCATCGTGATGTCGGTGATGAACGGCTTTCGGCACGACCTGCTCGCGCGCATCCTGGGCCTGCAGGGCCATGCCATCGTCCAGGGCTATGGCGGCAACCTTGCGAATTTCGACGCCATCGCCGCCCGGGTGCGCGCCGTTCCGGGCGTGGTCGACGTCGCGCCGATCGTCGACGGCCAGGCGCTGGCCTCCGGCGCCGGCACCTCGCCCGGCGTCGTCGTGCGCGGCATCCGCGCCGGCGACCTCAGGAGCCTGACGGCGGTCTCCAATTCGCTGTCGCCCGATGCGCTCGCCCTGTTCAAGGGCGGCGACAGCGTGATCATCGGCGCGCGGCTCGCGGCCAAGCTCGGCACCGGGCCGGGTGGGTCGATCACCCTGATCGCGCCGCGCGGCAACGTCACGCCCTTCGGCGTCACCCCGCGCATCAAGACCTATACGGTGGCCGGCACCTTCAACATCGGCATGAGCGAATACGATTCCACCTTCGTCTTCATGCCGCTGGACGAGGCGCAGCTCTATTTCAACCTGGGCGACAGCGTGACCGGCCTGGAAGTCATGGTGTCCAATCCCGACGACGTGAACCGCATGCTCAAGCCCTTGAGCGACGTCGTGGGTCCCAGCGCGCGCGTGCTGAGCTGGCAGGCGATCAGCTCCAGCCTGTTCCAGGCGCTGGAGGTCGAGGCCAATGTCATGTTCCTGATCCTGGCGATCATCACCCTGGTCGCGGCCTTCAACATCGTCTCCACCCTCATCATGCTGGTGAAGGACAAGTCCGGCGACATCGCCATCTTGCGCACCATGGGGGCGACGCGTGGCGCGGTCACGCGCATCTTCTTCATCGCCGGCGCCAGCATCGGCATCGCAGGAACCGCGACCGGACTTGCTGTCGGCACGCTGTTCTGTGCCAACATCGAGAGCATCCGCCAGCTCCTGTCGCACATCACCGGCACGACGCTGTTCGATCCGACGATCTATTTCCTCGAACGGATGCCGGCCCGGATCGAAATCGGCGATGTCGCGGCCGCCGTGGTGCTGGCGCTGGGGCTGTCGTTCCTCGCCACGCTCTATCCCGCGTGGCGCGCCGCGCGCCTCGATCCGGTGGAGGTGCTGCGCTATGAGTGAGGCGCTGCGCCTGGAAAACGTCACGCGGACCTACACCCAGGGTCCCGCCACGCTCGAAGTGTTCCGCGACGTGAATTGCACGCTCCGCCAGGGCGAGCTGGTCGCGCTGGTCGGGCCCTCCGGCGCCGGCAAATCGTCCCTGCTGCACATGGCCGGCCTGCTCGAGGCGCCCAGCAGCGGCGAGGTCTATATCGGCGGCGTCGCGGCCTCGACATTGCCCGACGCCGAGCGCACTCGCATCCGCCGCGACACGATCGGCTTCGTCTATCAGGCGCATCATCTGCTCCCGGAATTCAGCGCGCTGGAGAACGTCGTCATGCCCCAGCGCATCGCGGGACGGCCGCGCGCGCAGGCCGAGCGCGACGCCGAGCACATCCTCACCTATCTCGGCCTCGGCGAGCGGCTGACGCACCGCCCCTCGCAGCTGTCCGGCGGCGAGCAGCAGCGCGTCGCCATCGCCCGCGCCCTCGCCAACCGGCCGAAGATCCTCCTGGCCGACGAGCCGACCGGCAATCTCGACACCCGCACCGCCGTCGGCGTCTTCCAGGCGCTGGTCGATCTGGTGCGCTCCGAGGGCCTCGCCGCCCTGGTCGCGACGCACAATCTCGAACTCGCCGGCCGGATGGACCGCGCCCTGATCCTGCACGAGGGCAAGCTGCTCGATGGCGGCAAGCTCGGCGCGCGCCAGCCCGCCTGAGCCGCGGAATTCCGTCGACTTCGGTCCGCTTGCGCGGTTGAATTCACCCATGGCCGATATCGACATCAACAATATCCGGCGGATCGACGGCGGCCTGCTGCTCGTCTTCCGCGGCCTCCTGCGCCAGCGCCGCACCACCGCCGTCGGCCGCGAGCTCGGCCTCAGCCAATCGGCGGTCAGCCATGCGCTCTCCCGGCTGCGCGACCTGTTCGACGACCCGCTCTTCATCCGCCGCCCGCATGGGCTGGAGCCCACGCGCCGCGCGCTCGAGCTTTCGCCGCGCATCGACGCGCTGATCGATCTGGCCGGCGAGACGCTGGGACGCGAGGCCGGCTTCGATCCCGCGCACAGCGCGCGCCGCTTTGCCGTCGCGGCGCCGGAATTCGTCACGGCGCTGATGGGCGCAAAGCTCGTGACGGCGTTCCGCCGGCGGGCGCCCAAGGCCTCGTTCGCCGTCCAGTTCCATGGCCGCCGCTCGCCGCTCGATGCGGTGCGCCGGGGCGAACTGGATATCGCCATCGGCCGCTATCCCTCCGTCGCCTACGGCCTCGCCACCGAGCTTCTGTTCGAGGACCGCTATTGCGTCGTCGCGCGCCGCGGCCATCCGGCGATCAAGGGCCGCATCTCCTACCCGGCCTGGCTCAAGACCGGCCACGTCTTCGCCGACACGCAACTGGAGGAGGGCGTCGAGAACCGGGCGCCGCCGGTCGATAACATCGCGTCTACCGCCTCGGTGCAGCGCTGGCTGACCGCGCTGATCGTCGTATCGGCCAGCGACGCGATCGCGACCTGCCCGCTCCGTCTGGCGAAGAGCCAGGCGAAACGTCTCGGCCTTCAGGTGATCACCACGCCTTTCCTCCAGGACCGCATCCCGGTCTACGCCGTGCGTCGCGAAGGCTCTGACAGCGGCGTCGACTGGTTCTTGGGCGAAATCCGTAAGGCCGCGGCGGCTTAGCGCTTCGGCTTCGCCGCCGGCACCAGGGCGTTCTTCAGCGCGCGCGCAAGCGCCGCGTCGGCGTGCAGCATGCCCGGCCCCAGCGCGACGCCGAGCACGACGCTGAGCGCGAAGCCGAAAAAGCTCGACCGGCTCATGCCCAGCTCGGCGGCCCGCGCGTCGGCCCGGGCGATCAGGCGCCTGGGCAGATAGACGTTGACGCGTTCGGACGGGTCCGGCGGCGCCACGTTCACCATCACGAAGGCGAGGAAGTTCCTGGGCCGCGCGATGTCCGCGATCGGAGTGGGCGGCGGCAGCTCGCGGTCCTGTTCCGCCAGCGTCTCGGCGAAGGTGGCGACGATGCCATGCACCTTTTCCACCGCCTCGTCCTGCGTGCGGCCGACCGCGACACAGTCCGGAAAATCCGGCAGCCAGACCGCGAAGGTCTTCTTTTCCGCCTTTTCGAGGATCGCTGGGTAGAGCCTGGACGCCATCTGGTGCTCCTGTTCGGTGTGTGATATCACACACTAACGATGCGTGTGTTAATCGACACACACTAGCAGAGCCGCATGGCGGCCGGGAGGTGGGAATGGACCGCGAGCAGGAACTCGCCGTGGTGCGGGCGGCCTATGCGAAGCAGATACTGGCCGAGGTCGAGGTGCGCGACGCGGCGCTGGAGGCCGCCTTCGCCGCCGTCCGGCGCGAGAATTTTCTCGGGCCCGGTCCCTGGGCCGCCCTGCGCGCCGCGCGCGGCTATTGCGACACGCCGTCCGACGATCCGGTCTACCTCTACACCGACGGCCTGTTCGGCATCGTGGCGGAGCGCAGGCTGAACAACGGCCAGCCCTCGCTGCATGCCTGGCTGCTGCACAAGGCGGCACCGAGGCCCGGCGAGCACGTCGTCCATGTCGGCGCCGGGGTCGGCTACTACACCGCGATCATGGCGAAGCTGGTCGGGCCCGGCGGCCGCGTCACCGGCATCGAGTTCGATCCCGATCTGGCGGCGCGCGCGAAGGCGAACTTCGCCCTCTGGCCGAACGTCGAAATCCTCGCCGGCGACGGCGCGACCGTTCCGTTCGATCCGGCCGACGTCGTCTACGTCAACGCCGGCGCGACCCAGCCCGCGCCGGCCTGGCTCGACCGGCTCAAGGAGAGTGGCCGCCTGATTCTGCCGCTCACCACCACCAAGGGCTTCGGCGAGGTCGACCCGCGCAAGATGGCGTTCCATGGCGGTGTGTTCCTGGTGACCCGCCACGGCGACGCCTATGACGCGAAATGGATTTCGCCCGTCGCGATCTTCCCCTGCGAGGGCAACCGCCACGCGGCGGCCGAGCGGGCTCTGGCCGGCGCCTTCGAGAAGGGCGCGTTCTTGAACGTCTCCCGTCTGCGCCGCGATCCGCATCCGCGCGCCGAGACCTGCTGGCTCCACGGCGACGTCTGGTGCCTTGCGGGTTAGCGGCACAAAACATTGATGGAACTCGTGAAACGCGAGGCCTATGGACCGGTTTTCGTCATTCCCGACTCACAAACGATCACCTTTTGTTCTTGACAGGCGGGAACGCAAAGAGAACATTGGCACCTCAAACGAGCGAGGACGGTCATGTGGATCAAGGATGCGGCAGCGGGCGTGAGTTTGGTGGTCTTCGTGGCGTCGTCCTACCTGCTGGTTCCGGTGGCGCAGGCGCTGCTCTCGGCCTTTTGACGCCGCCAAGGCTCGGAGCTGTGGATGGCGGCGCGATTGCTGTGCCGCCGCTCGCCGCATCCGATACTGATCCTGTGAACAGCAAAGCGAATCGGGACGGCCATGGAGCGCAAACCGGCGGCATTCGTCCATTTGAGGGTGAAAAGCGCCTACTCGCTCCTCGAAGGCGCGGTCAGGCCTGGCGAGCTTGCCGCGCTGGCACGCGAGAACGCGATGCCCGCCGTCGCGGTCACCGACGTCAACAACCTCTTCGGGACCTATGAGCTTTCCGACACGCTGGCCAAGGCCGGCGTGCAGCCGATCGTCGGCTGCCTGGTCTCGGTCGAGCTGGAAGAGGCGCCGGCGATCCAGGTCCTCGGCACCCGCAAGAAGCCGCCGGCGATGGCGCTCCTGGTCCAGAACGACACCGGCTACCGCAATCTCTCTAAGCTCCTGAGCACCGCGTTCCTCGGCGCCGAGCCGGGCGACTTTCCGCATGTCACCGCGGCCCAGCTTGCCGATCATGCCGAGGGCCTGATCGCGCTTACCGGCGGCCCCGGCGGGCCGGTCAACAAGCTGATCCTCGAAAACCAGCTCCAGGCCGCCGACGCCCTGGTGGGCCGGCTGCACGCGATCTTCGGCGACCGGCTCTATATCGAGCTTCAGCGTCACAACCTCGCGGAAGAGCGCGCCGCCGAGGACAAGCTGATCGACATTGCCTATGCGCGGCGCATTCCGCTGGTCGCCACCAACGACGTGCATTTCGGCAAGGCCGACATGTACGAGGCGCACGATGCGCTCCTGTGCATCGCCGATGCCGCCTTCGTCAGCCAGGAAGACCGCCGCCGCCTGACGCGGGAGCACCGCTTCAAGTCGTCCGCCGAGATGGCGGCGCAGTTCGCCGACCTGCCCGAGGCGATCGAGAATACGATCGAGATCGCGCGCCGCTGCGCCTTTAGGCCCAAGAAGCGCGATCCGATCCTGCCGCAATTCGTCCCCGAATCCGGCCGCTCGCCGGAAGACGAGATGCGCGAGCAGGCGGCGGCCGGGCTCAAGGCCAAGCTCGCCCAGCACGGCCTGCATGCCGATCTGCAGGTCTATCTCGACCGGTTGGAGTTCGAGCTCGACGTCATCCTGCGCATGAATTTCGCGGGCTATTTCCTGATCGTCTCCGATTTCATGAAATGGACGCGCGGGCAGGGCATCCCCGTCGGCGTGCGCGGCTCGGGCGCGACCTCGCTGGTCGCCTGGGCGCTCGACATCACCAATCTGGATCCGATCCGTTTCGGCCTCCTGTTCGAGCGCTTCCTCAATCCCGAGCGCGTCTCGATGCCGGATTTCGATATCGATTTCTGCCAGGAGCGGCGCGACGAAGTCGTGCGCTATGTCCGCGAGAAATACGGCCGCGACCGCGTCGCCCATATCATGGCGCTGGGATCGCTCCAGGCGCGCGCCGCGGTGCGCGACGCCGGCCGCGTGCTGCAGATGCCGCTCGGCCTGGTCGACCGCATCGCCAAGCTGGTGCCCAACCCGCCCGGCAAGCCGGTCTCGATGGAAGACGCCTTCGCCTCTGAGCCGCGGCTGCAGCAGATCGCCGAGCAGGAACCGACGGCGCAGAAACTCTTCTCCATCGTCGAGAAGATCGAGGGTCTTTATCGCCACGCCTCCACCCATCCCGCCGGCGTGGTGATCGGCGATAGGCCGCTGGACGAGATCGTGCCGCTCTACCGCGATCCGCGCTCCGAAATGCCGGTGACGCAGTTCGACTATGAGGACGCCGAGAAGGCAGGCCTGGTGAAATTCGACTTCCTCGGCCTCAAGACGCTCACCGTCATCGCCAAGGCGGAGGAGCTGCTCAAGAAGCGCGGCATCGACCTCGACACCCAGAACATCGATTTCGACGATGCGGGCACCTACGAGATGCTGTCGAAGGGCGACAGCGTCGGCGTCTTCCAGCTCGAAGGCGCGGGCATGCGCGACCTCTTGCGCAAGATGAAGCCGGACCGCGTCCACGACCTCATCGCGCTCGTGGCGCTCTATCGCCCCGGCCCGATGGACTCCATCCCCAAATACATCGCCGTCAAGAACGGCAAGGAGCCGCCGGAATATCTGCATCCGCTGCTCGAGCCGATCCTGAAAGAGACCTTCGGCGTCATGACGTATCAGGAAGACGTCATGAACATCGCCCGCGAGCTCGCCGGCTATTCGCTCGGTCAGGCCGACCTCTTGCGCCGCGCCATGGGAAAGAAGATCGCTTCCGAAATGGCGGTGCACGAAGAACGCTTCATCAAGGGCGCCGTCGAGAAGGGGATTTCCAAGGGCGTCGCGGCGCAGATCTTCGAGCAGGCCGCGAAATTCGCCGGCTACGGCTTCAACAAGGGCCATGCCGCGGCGTATGCCCAGGTCGCCTACCAGACGGCGTATCTCAAGGCGAATTATCCCGTCGAATTCCTCGCCGCCTCGATGACGCTCGATATCGGCAACACCGACCGGCTGAACGTCTTCAAGCAGGAAGCCCAGCGGCTGGAGATCAAGGTCCTGGCGCCGGACGTCAACCGCTCCGAATCCGTCTTCACCTGCGATGCCGAAAAGAACCTGATCTTCTACGCGCTCGCCGCCGTGAAGGGCGTCGGCCGCCAGGCGATGGATCACGTGGTGGAGGAGCGCCGCGCCAACGGCCCCTTCCGCGGCCTCGGCGATTTCGCCCGCCGCATCGATCCCAAGCTCGTCAACAAGCGCGCCTTCGAGAGCCTCGCCCGCGCCGGTGCCTTCGACGCCTTGAACCGCAACCGCCGCCAGGTGGTGGAATCCGCCGACATCCTGCTGGGCAGCGCCCAGCGCAATGCCCGCGAGCGCGAATCCGGCCAGATCGCGCTGTTCGGCGGCCCGGCGCAGGACGACATCCGTCTCGCGTCCGTCTCCGACTGGCCCTCGCATGAGCGGCTGAGCGAGGAATTCGCCGCTATGGGTTTCTATCTGTCGGGCCATCCGCTCGACGCCTATGCGGCGCCCTTGAAGCGCCTTGGCGCCACGACCCTGGCCGCGTTGACCGAGGATCGCCGCCGCTCTGGCTTCAAGGCCATCCTTGCCGGCACCATGATCCGCAAATATGAGCGGCGCAGCCGCAACAATGAAAGCTATGCCTTCGTCTCCTTCTCAGATCCCACCGGCATGTTCGAGGTGATGCTGTTCCCCGAAGTGCTGGCTGCCTCGCGCCCGCTGCTGGAGGCCGGCAAGTCGGTCCTGATCACCGCGAGCGCGGAGTGGGACGGGGACGAGCTCAAATTGCGCGCCGCCGCTATCGCCGACCTCGACGCCGCCGCCGCCAATGCCGGGGAGGGGCTCAAGGTCTATCTCCAGGATGCCAGTCCGCTCGGCGCCATCGCCGCCCAGCTCAAGCAGGCCGGCAAGGGCATCGTCACCTTCGTCGTCCCCGGCGGCCCGGGCGAAGAGGTCGAGATCAAGCTCCCCAAGCCCTATCAGGTAACAGTGGCTCTGAAGAACGCGATCAAGTCGCTCCCCGGCGTGGCGCAGGTGGAGTCGGTATAGCGCGACCGGGCGGTCACAAACCGGCGAGCGCTTTTTCGATGCGGGCGAGGCCCTCGCCGAGCAGCGCCTTGTCCTGCGCGAAACAGATACGGACGAACGAATCGGCCTGGCCGTCGCCGGCCGGCCCGAAGGCCGAGCCCGGAGCCACGCCGACCCGCGCCTTCCTGACGAGGTCGCGTGCGAAGGCAAGCGAATTCGTCAGCCCGTCCATGTGCAGGAAGCCATAGAACGCGCCCTCGGGCCTGATCCAGCGGATGCGGTTCTGCGCGTCGATGAATGTCTGCACGACCTCGCGGCCGGTCTGGCAGCGTTCGCGCATTTCCTCGCGGAAGGCGTCGCCTTGGGGCGACAGCGCCGCCAGCGCGCCGTACTGCGCGAAGGTCGTGGGCCCGGTGTTGTTGGCGATGGTGATGACGCCGAGTTGCTTGCCCAGATGCTCGGGATGCACCAGCCAGCCGATGCGCCAGCCCGTCATCGCCCAAGCCTTGGAGAAGCTGTTGATGACGAAGAGATTGTCCTCGGGCTCGGCGATCTCCAGAAAAGACGGCGCATGCGCCGAACCGTCGAAGGTCAGCGTGCCGTAGACCTCGTCGCTGATGATCGCGATGCCGCGCCGTCGCGCGAAATCCAGCACGGCGCGCTGCTCGTCGCGGCGCATCACCCAGCCCGTCGGATTGCCGGGCGAGGCGATGAAGATCGCCTTGGTCCGCGCGTCGCATTGCGAGAAGATCTTCTCCAGATCCAGGTGCCAGCGGGCAGGAGAGGCGCGCCAATCGTCGTCCAGCCGCGCGAAGCGCGTCTCGGCGCCCACCATCTGCGCCGCCTGGAAGATCGACGGCCAGATCGGCGAGACGATCACGACATTGTCGCCGGTCTCGCACAGGATCTGGAGCGCGGTGACCACCGCCAGCGTCGCCGCGCCGGGCATCGAAATGCGCTCCAGCGCCACGTCGGCGCCGGTCGTGCGCCTGTGGAAGTCGCGGATCGCCTCGCGCAGCACGGGTATGCCCCGCGACTGGGTGTAGAAGGTCTTGCCGTCGTCCAGCGCGGCCTTCGCCGCCTCGCGGATGAAGGAGGGGGTGACGAGATCGCTTTCGCCGAACCATAACGGGATGAGGTCGGGTTCGCCCAGCCCCATCATGGCGACCAGGCCGATGCCGTTGGGTTCGAGCGCCTCGATGGCGGGACGGATGGGAGATGTCATGGACCCCGTCTTAGCGGAAATTTTTCCGGTCTACCAAGCCGTTTGGAGCATGCCTGCCGCGCACCGTCGCTAAAGCATTTGGGCCGGCAAGGGATCGAATGTGGCACGAGCGAGTTCCCTATGGGTCGAGCGCCTGGACGCTCCCCCTGACCGGCGCTGTTTTACCCGCGCGCTTTTCCAACAGAAAGAAAGCCACAATGAAGATTTCCACCGGATTGCTCGGCGCCGTCGCGCTCGCCGCCGTCGCCGTCGCCGCGCCCGCACAGGCCGCCCCCCATGGCGTCAATGTCGGCACGCTGACCTGCAATGTCGCGAGCGGCTGGGGCTTCGTCTTCGGATCCTCCAAGGACCTGCATTGCACCTTCCGCCAGAACAACCGGCACGCCGACCACTACACCGGCTCGATCTCGAAGTTCGGCGTCGACATCGGCTACACCGAGGGCGGCGTTCTGGTCTGGGGCGTCGTGGCTCCCAGCTCGGACGTCCGTTCGGGCGCGCTCGACGGCGACTATGTCGGCGCCAGCGCCAGCGCAACGGTCGGCGTCGGCGTCGGCGCGAACGTGCTTGTCGGCGGTTTCGACAAGTCCTTCGCGTTGCAGCCGCTCAGCGTCTCCGGCAATAAGGGCCTGAACGTCGCGGCCGGCATCGGCTCGATCACGCTTCGTCATTCCGAATAACCATCTACTGCGCGGACCGCGAGGTCCGCGCAGCCGTTTTCCAAATAAGGGGGAGAATTTCCGTGAACATTCCGCTTGAAGTCATTCTGATCTGGCTCATCGTCGGCGCCGTTGCCGGCTGGCTCGCCGGCGTGATCGTCAAGGGCGGCGGGTTCGGCCTGGTCGGCGACATCGTCGTCGGCATCGTCGGTGCCGTCGTCGGCGGCTGGCTCCTGCCCCGGCTGGGCCTGCATCTGGGCGTCGGAATCGTTGCCATCATTATCAGCGCCACCATCGGCGCCGTCGTGCTGCTCCTGATCATCCGGCTGATCCGCCGCATCTAGACGCCGCGGCGCGCGTGCGGCACCTTGCAAATGCGGAGGTGCCGCTTTGATTTGGACATAAAGCTCTGCGATGACTCCGTTGTCGGTCATCGGGGGATGCATGAGCCGCGCCGCCGCGTTTCTCGCCACGCTGTTGTTATCCGGTGTTTTGCCGTGCGCCGCCGAATTCGCATCGACCGCGGATGACGCCGGCGACAGGGCGCTTTGCGACCGCGTCGCCGCCCGTATCCGCGGCCAGCCGCACGCGGACGGGAAGACGGACGATCCCTTCGCCTTCGCGACCGCCGGCTCGCATCCCTGGATCGAGGCTCCCGAACCGGTGGCCGAGACCGCTGGCGATTCCGCCGACGACTGGGCGGCCTATCGCGCCACGCTCGCCTCCCGCTTCCACCCTGATGCTAAACTCGCAAGGGCCTTCGCCGACTACGTCCCCGAGGATCCCCAACTCGCCTCCCTGCCGGGAAGCCCGGTGCATGCGCTGATCGCGACCGGCGGCACGATGCACTGTCAGACCTTCATCTTCTTCACGGCCGGAACGTCCAGCCGGATGCTTCCCGAACTGGCGCGGGGCGAGAACAACGGCGCCTTCTGCTGGCAGGAAGCCGGCGGCCTTGCGCGCGTGAACGGCCATGCCGCCTTCCTCTACCGGTATTTCGGGATCACCGATTTCGAATACCAGCTCGGCGTCGTGCCGCTGGAGGGCGACCGCTGGGGCGAAGGCTGCCGCGTCGATGCGAAGTTTCAAACGCTTTATGCCGCTGGCGACGTCTCGGCGCCGCCGGGCAGCGCCTCGGGCGCGCTGGAAGCGGCCGCGCTCGCCCTGGCGCGCGCCGGCCAGTTCGGAACCGGACAATACGTGGCCTTCAGTCCGGTTCCGGCGGCGCAGCGCGAGAGCTGGAATCGGCTATTGGCGGATGCCAGGACCGCCGTCGACCTCGACTTTCACGAGCCGTCCTATGGTCCTCTGGTCCTGGGCGGAAAGGTCTATTTCGCCGTCGCCGCCCGCCAGGGCGTGGGCTGGCGCGAGGGCGCCGACGTCCAGGTCGACCTCTATGCTCTGATCGGGACCCAGGTTCAAAAAGTGGGAAGCGCCGGCCTTTCGGCCTCGCGGGGCAGGCTCCTGAGCGCCCAAGTGCTTCCGGGCGGCGTTCAGCCCTGAACGGCGGGTAGGGCTTGCCTGCGGGCGGTCCTGCCCCTATAAGCCGCGCCATCTCGCACGCTGAGTGGCTTTCGCAGGGTGTTCCTGCGTCGCCGTCCGGTGCTCCCAAACGGGGGTAACTCACGCGTCTGGCCAACCGGTAAAGGAGACGAATCCATGGCTCTGCCAGATTTTTCCATGCGTCAGCTGCTCGAAGCCGGCGCGCATTTCGGCCATCGCCAGCAGCGCTGGAACCCGAAGATGGCGCCCTACATCTACGGCTCGCGCAACGACATCCACATCCTCGACCTGACGCAGACCGTGCCCCTGCTGCACACCGCGCTCGTCGCGCTGCGCGACGTCGCGGCCGGCGGCGGCCGCATCCTATTCGTCGGCACCAAGCGCCAGGCTTCGGAGCCGCTCGCCGCGGCCGCCAAGCGCTGCGCCCAGTATTACGTGAATCACCGCTGGCTCGGCGGCACGCTGACCAACTGGCAGACCGTGTCGAACTCCATCAAGCGCATGCGCCAGATCGAGGAGACGCTGACCTCGGCCCAGTCCTCGGGCCTCAAGAAGAAGGAGCTGCTCGGCATGCTGCGCGAGCGCGACAAGCTCGACCGCTCGCTCGGCGGCATCAAGGAGATGGGCGGCCTGCCCAACATGCTGTTCGTGATCGACACCAACAAGGAAGCGATCGCGATCTCCGAGGCCCGCAAGCTCGGCATCCCGGTTACCGCCATCCTGGATTCGAACAGCGATCCGGACGGCATCGCCTATCCGATCCCGGGCAATGACGACGCGGCCCGCGCGCTGGCGCTCTATTGCGATCTCGCCGCCCGCGCCATCATCGACGGGCTCAGCCAGGGCCAGGCGGCGTCTGGCGTCGACACGGGCGAAGCCGAAGTGCTGCCCGACGTCACGCCCATCGCCGAGGCGCCCCCCGTCGCGGAAGCGACAGCTTAAAAACACGCGGAAGCGACCGCTTAAAGCACGATAGAACGGAGCCGACCATGGTGAACATCACCCCATCGATGGTGAAGGACCTGCGCGACAAGACCGGTGCGGGCATAATGGACTGCAAGACCGCGCTCGCAGAGAACAATGGCGAGGTGGAAGCCGCCATGGATTGGCTGCGCAAGAAGGGCATCACCAAGGCTGCCAAGAAGGCCGGCCGCGCCGCCGCCGAGGGTCTCGTCGGGGTCGCCACGGGCGGCCATGTCGGTGCCCTGGTCGAGGTCAATGCCGAGACCGACTTCGTCGCGCGCAACGACGAGTTCAAGGACTTCGTGAAGACCGCCGCCCGGATCGCTCTGGAAGAGGAGGGCGATCTGGAAAAGCTGCTCGCCCGCCAGATCGGCCAGGCCAGCGTGCAGCACACCCTGACCGAGCTCGTCGCCAAGATCGGCGAGAACATGAGCGTGCGCCGCACGATCATGCTCGCGGTCGATCCCGGCGTGGTCTCGGCCTATGTCCACAACGCTTCTTCGCCGGAGCTCGGCAGGATCGGCGTTCTGGTCGCGCTGAAGTCGACCGCCGACAAGGACAAGCTGAACGCGCTCGGCAAGCAGATCGCGATGCACATCGCCGCCGCCGCACCGCTGGCGCTGACGCCGGGCCATCTCGACCCCGCCCTGGTGGCCAAGGAACGCGACATCCAGGCCGAACTGGCCCGCCAGTCCGGCAAGCCCGAGAACGTCATCGAGAAGATGCTCGAAGGCCGCATGCGCAAATATTACGAGGAGACGGTCCTGCTCCAGCAGACGTTCGTCATCGACGGCGAGACCCGCATCGAGAAGGTGCTGGAGAAGGCCTCCAAGGATCTGGGCGCTCCTGTGACCATCGAGGGCTTCGTCCGCTTCCAGGTGGGCGAGGGCATCGAGAAGACCGAATCCGACTTCGCCGACGAAGTGGCGAAGATGAGCGGCACGAAAAAAGACAGCGACAAGGTCGACGTCTAGGCTCGGGATCGTATCGGCCCTCCCTCAAGGGGAGGGTAGGATGGCGGGTCTCAAACAACGGAATCGTCCATGGCCATCACGCCGAAATACCGCCGGGTGCTCCTGAAAATCTCCGGCGAGGCGTTGATGGGCGACCAGCAATTCGGCATCGACGTCGCGACCGTCGACCGCATCGCGTCCGACGTAGAAGAGGCGATCCGCGGCGGCACCCAGGTCTGCATGGTGATCGGCGGCGGCAACATCTTCCGCGGCCTTTCCGGCGCCGCCAAGGGCATCGACCGCGCGACCGCCGACTATATGGGCATGCTGGCGACCGTCATGAACGCGCTGGCCATGCAGGCCGCGCTGGAGCGGATCGACATCCCCACCAGGGTCCAGTCGGCCATTCCGATGAGCACGGTCTGCGAGCCCTATATCCGCCGCCGCGCCATCCGCCATCTGGAGAAGGGCCGGGTCGTGATCTTCGCCGCCGGCACCGGCAATCCCTTCTTCACCACCGACACCGCCGCCGCCCTTCGGGCGGCCGAGATGAACTGCAACGCGATGATGAAGGCGACGCAAGTAGACGGTGTCTACAGCGCCGACCCCAAGAAGGTCCCGGACGCCGAGCGCTACGATTATCTGAGCTACCACGAGGTGTTATCGCGCGATCTTCAGGTGATGGATGCATCGGCCATCTCGCTGTCGCGCGAAAATAAGATTCCGATCATCGTATTCTCGATCCATGATCGCGGATCGCTGGCCCAGGTCCTGAAGGGCAAGGGTCGGTCGACAATTATCGAAGACAGGACCTGACGACCGTCGGGCACCCCGCAAGGACTGGACCCCATGGCTGAGAGCTACAGCAAGGACGAACTGACAAGGCGCATGCACGGCGCCATCGAGACCCTGAAAAAGGAGTTCTCCGGCCTGCGGACCGGCCGCGCCAGCCCGGCGCTGCTCGATCCCGTCCGGGTCGAGGCCTATGGCAACCTGGTGCCCGTTAACCAGGTCGGCAACATCTCGACGCCGGAGCCGCGCATGCTGACGGTTCAGGTGTGGGACAAGGGCCTCGCCAAGGCGGTGGACAAGGCCATCCGGGACGCCAATCTGGGCCTCAACCCGCAGATGGACGGCCAGTTGCTGCGCATTCCATTACCCGAACTTAATCAGGAGAGGCGCAAGGAACTGGCAAAACTGGCCTCGAAATACGCCGAAGCCGCCCGGGTCGCGGTCCGGAACGTGCGCCGCGACGGGATGGATTTGCTCAAGCGCCTCGAAAAAGACCACAAGATCGGCCAGGACGAACACCATAAGCATGGCGATGAATTGCAGAAGGTCACCGACGCGCACATAAAGGAAATCGACTCCGCGCTGCACGGCAAGGAGCAGGAAATAATGCAGGTCTGAAGAGCCTGCCCGTGAGGTAATATATGGCGCTTGCGCCAAAGACGCCGACAGTTCTTCCCCGCCACGTCGCGATCATCATGGACCGCAACGGGCGGTGGGCGCGCAAGCGGATGCTGCCGCGCGAGGCCGGCCATGTCGCGGGCGTCAGCGCCGTGCGGGCCGTCGTCCGCGCCGCCACCGACATCAAGCTCGAATATCTGACGCTCTTCGCCTTCTCCTCCGAAAACTGGAAGCGCCCGCGGCCCGAAGTGAACGCGCTGATGGGTCTGTTCCGCGGCTATTTCCGCAGCGATCTCGACGAGCTGCATGCACGGGGCGTCCGCGTCCGCATCATCGGCAGCCGCGAGCGCGTCGCCGGCGACATCAACAAGATGATCGAGGAGGCCGAGCATCGCACGGTCGGCAATACCGGCCTGAACCTGACCTTCGCCTTCGACTATGGCGGACAGGAGGAGATCGCCAACGCCGCCCGTGAGCTGGCGCGCGCCGCCAAGGAAGGCCGCCTCGATCCGGAGACCATCACACCGGAGCTTTTCGCCACCCGCCTCTTCACCGGCGGCCTGCCCGAGCCGGACCTTCTGATCCGCACCGGCGGCGAGCACCGCCTGAGCAATTTCCTGCTCTGGCAGTCCTCCTATGCCGAGCTGCTCTTCGTCGACACCCTGTGGCCGGATTTCGGGCGCGACGAGCTTCTGAAGGCGCTCGAGCAGTTCGCCCAGCGCGAGCGCCAGTTCGGCGGCATTTCGGAAGCGGTCGCGTGACGCGCTCGGGTCACATCTCCGCGCCGGCGAGCCCGGCCCCCGGTTACCGCGCGGTTCGCTTCAATCTCGACTGGATCACCCGACCCCTGTTCGGCATCGCGCTCGCCGCCGCCGTCACCGCCGCGATCTTCGGCGGCGCGCCCTATATCGCCTCCCTGGCCGCCATCGCGGGAATCGCCGCCGCGCGCGAATGGCATCGCATGGTCGGCGAACGCGTCTTCGGCGTCGCCTTCTTCGTCGCGGCGGCTTTCATCGTCGCGGCCTTGGCGGCCCAGGCGATCTGGCCGCATGGCGAAACCGGCTGGGCGATATTGGCAAGCGGTGCGATAGCGGCGGCGCTCTACGCCGCCATCGCCGGGCTGCGTCCCGCCTGGCACGGCTTCGGCCCGCTCTATATCGGCACCGCGCTGCTCGCCTTGATGATGCTGCGCGATGCGCCGCACGGCGCCTGGATCGTCGTGGGCGTATTCCTCGCCATCTGGGCCACCGATACCAGCGCGCTGATCGTCGGCAATCTCGTGGGCGGCCCACGGCTCTGGCCGTCGCTGTCGCCGAACAAGACGTGGTCCGGCACCTTGGGCGCTGTTGCCGTCGCGGCCGTGGTCGAGGCGATCTATGTCGCCGTTCTCGGCGGCCATGCCGTCGAAGGCGGGCTCTACGGCGCCGCCATCGGCGTCCTCTCGCATTGCGGCGATCTCTTCGAGTCCTGGGTCAAACGCGTGTTCCAGCGCAAGGATTCCGGCGGCATCATCCCCGGTCATGGCGGTATGCTCGACCGCATCGATTCGACGCTGCTGGCGGCGCCGGTCGTCGCCGCCTTCGTCCTGCTCGCAGGACTCAATCCGATGTTTGGAGCCCAACCGTGAACGCGCTGGCAGCAACCCGCCCTTCCTTCGAGATCGAGGCGCTGGAGCCCGTGCTCGCGCGCAGCGTGACCGTCCTGGGCTCGACCGGATCGATCGGCGTCTCGACGCTGGACGTCGTCGCCCATGCCCGTGCCGTCTACGGCGCCGACGTCATGCCGGTCGAAGCGATCACGGCGCAGGGCAGGGTGGACGATCTCATCAAGCAGGCGCGCGCGATGAACCCCAGGATTGCGGTGATCGGCGACGAGACGCTCTACGGCGCGCTCAAGGACGGCCTCGCCGGCACCGGCATCGAGGCCGCGGCCGGCCGCGGCGCGGTGATCGAAGCCGCGGCGCGTCCGTCGAACACGGTGATGGTCGCGATCATGGGCGCTGCCGCGCTCGAGCCCGCCCTCGCCGCCGTCGCGCGGAGCGCGACCGTGGCGCTCGCCAACAAGGAATGCATCGTGGCCGCCGGCGGCGTGTTCCACCGCGCCCTCGCCAATTCGACGGCCTGCGTGATCCCGGTCGATTCCGAGCACAATGCCGTCTTCCAGGTCCTGAACGGGGAGGGCGCCCGCGAGGTCGAAAAGGTCACGCTCACCGCTTCGGGCGGTCCGTTCCGCGACTGGACGCTGGAGCAGATGGCGGTCTGCACCGTGGAGCAGGCGGTCGCCCATCCCAACTGGTCGATGGGCGCCAAGATATCGGTCGACAGCGCCACGCTGATGAACAAGGGCCTGGAGCTGATCGAGGCGCATTTCCTTTTCGCGCTTGCCCCCGAAAAGCTGGACGTTCTGGTGCACCCGCAATCGATCGTCCACTGTCTGGTTTCGTACGAGGACGGCTCGACGCTGGCGCATCTGTCGGCTCCCGACATGCGCACGCCCATCGCGCACGCGCTCGCCTGGCCGCGGCGCATCGCCTCGCCGTCGCGCCGCCTCGATCTTGCGGCCGTGGGCCGGCTCGATTTCCGCAAGCCCGATCACGACCGCTTCCGTTGCCTCGGCCTCGCCCTGGACGCGATGCGGGCCGGCGCGCTGGCGCCGACCATCCTGAACGCGGCGAACGAGATCGCGGTCGAAGCCTTCCTGAACCGCCGCATCGGCTTCCTCGACATTCCGCGGGTCGTCGAATCGACGCTCGCGCAATCGCCGGAGGCGAACGCGCCATGCGACACGCTGGACGCCGTCCTGTCCGCCGACGCGCGCGCGAGAGAGCTTGCCGGTCAAATCTGCCGCCGTGTCGTGAACTGACGGGATCCATGCGATGTTGAGCGAGCTTCAAGCCCTTCTGAGCTGGTCGGTCTACGGGATTCCGGCCTTCCTCTTCCTCATCACCGTCGTGGTATTCTTCCACGAGCTCGGCCATTTCTCGGTGGCGCGCCTGTTCAACGTCCGGATCGAGACTTTCTCCATCGGTTTCGGCCGCCCGATCGTCTCCTGGAAGGACCGCAAAGGAACGCAGTGGAAGATCTCCTGGCTGCCGCTCGGCGGCTTCGTGAAGTTCTTCGGCGACGCCGACGGCGCCAGCACGCCCGACCGCGAAGCGGCGGCGCGCATGAGCCCGGAAGACCGCGCCGTGGCCTTCCCCTTCAAGCCGCTCTGGCAGCGCGCCCTGATCGTCGTCGCCGGCCCGCTGGCGAATTTCGTCCTGGCGGTCGTGATCCTGACCGGCCTCTTCCTGTTCCACGGCAAGGTCGTCATTCCGCCGGTGGCGGGCGACGTCGCACCGCACGGCGCCGGCGCGCGCGCGGGCATCGTAAGCGGCGACCGCATCGTCGCGATCGACGGCGCGGATGTTCAGAGCTTTTCCGATTTCGCTCAGATCGTCGCGCTCAGCGCCGGCCAGACCCTTCCGATCGTCATCGATCGCGATGGCCGGCGGCTGACGGTCTTGGCCACGCCCCAGGACACCGCGATCACCGACGATTTCGGCAATCGGCAGCGGATCGGCGATCTGGGCATCGCCCCGCTGGCGCCGCCCGTCGTCGACAGCGTGCTGCCGGGCAAACCGGCGCAGCGCGCCGGCATCCGTCCGCAGGACCGCATCGTGTCCATCGACGGCCATGCCACCGCGAACATGGAAGCGGTCCAGCGCCTCGTCTCCACGAATCCCGGCAAGAATCTCCGCATCGTGGTCCAGCGCGGCGATGCCTTGGTGTCGATCGACTGCAGCCCCTACCGCAACAAGGACGGCAAGGGCCTTCTGGGTCTTGCCTTCGCGGTTCCCCGAACCGTGACGCATCTCGGCCCCATCGCCTCGGTCGGCGCCGCCTTCGGCGAAATCGGCGACATCATCTCGGTGACGTTCCGCGCCCGCACCCAGCTCTTCAGGGGCAACACGAGCCAGCTCGCCGGGCCGGTTGGCATTCTGAAACTATCGGGTCAAGTCGCCGCCGTGAGCTTCATTGCGCTGGTTCATCTCATAGCTCTACTTTCTGTAAGCATCGGCTTGGTAAACCTTTTTCCGATTCCGCTGCTCGACGGGGGCCATCTTCTGTACTATGCATGCGAAGGTGTTTTGGGGCGGCCGCTCGGTGAGCGGGCCCAGGACGTTGGATTTAGGCTCGGGCTGGCTGTCGTGGCGGGAATATTCCTCCTGGCGACCTGGAATGACCTCCTGAATCTTTTCTGAAACTTCGGCGGGCTGCCGACGAAGCGGCCGGGCCTTTAGCGAGTGCCAGAGACGACTGGATGAGCCACATCACCCTGTTCGCCCGATTTGTGCGTGCGGCTCCGGCGCTGGCCCTGGGGCTTGCCGTGGTCGGGCCATCGGCGCTCGCCCAGACGCCTGCCAGTCCCGCTTCCTCTCCGGCGCCGACCGCACCGCCCGCATCCGCGCCGGCCGCGCCCGCCCAGGCGCCGCACCTGATCCAGCACATCGTCGTCAACGGCACGCAGCGTATCGAGCCGTCGACGGTGATCTCCTACATCACGCTCCGCGAAGGCGACATCTTCAACGAGCAGACCGTCGACCTCGCGCTCAAGACGCTCTATCAGACCGGCCTGTTCGCCGACGTGAAGCTCCGCTTCGACGGCTCGACCCTCACGATCAACGTGGTCGAGAACCCGATCATCAACCAGATCGACTTCGAGGGTCAGAGCAAGGTCAGCCAGAAGGACCTCGAGAAGGAGGTCCAGCTCAAGCCGCGCACCGTCTTCACGCGCTCCAAGGTCCAGGCCGACGTCCAGCGCATCATCGAGCTCTACCGCCGCAACGGCAAGTTCGCGGCGTCGGTCGATCCGCAGATCATCCAGCGCCCGCAGAACCGCGTCGACCTGATCTTCTCGATCAGCGAAGGTCCGTCGACCGGCGTCGCGCGCATCAATTTCATCGGCAACCACGTCTTCGACGACGCCACGCTGAAGTCCCAGGTCGCGACCGAAGAGAGCGACTGGTACAAGTTTCTCTCGAGCAACGACAATTACGATCCCGACCGGCTCACCTTCGACCGCGAAATGCTGCGGCGCTGGTATGTCAGCCACGGCTACGCCGATTTCCGCGTCGTCTCGGCGGTCGCCGAGCTCACCTCGGACCGCAAATCGTTCTACATCACCTTCACGGTCGACGAGGGCGCCAAGTACACCTTCGGCAAGGTCGACATCGATTCCAGCATCCGCGAGTTGACGGCCAGGGATTTGCGGCCGCTGATCAAGATCAAGTCCGGCGACATCTACAACGCCGATCTGATCCAGAAGGGTATCGACGCGCTCACCAACGCCGCCGGCACCAAGGGCTATGCCTTCGCCGAGGTCCATCCGCGCATCGCCCGCGACCGCGACCACAACACCATCAACGTCATCCTGAAGATCGACCAGGGCCCGCGCGTCTATATCGAGAAGATCAACATCGTCGGCAACAACCGCACGCTCGACAAAGTCATCCGCCGCGAATTCCGCCTGGTGGAAGGCGATGCCTTCAACCGCGTCCTGGTCGACCGCTCGCGCACCCGCATCCGCGGCCTGGGCTTCTTCAAGGACGTCTCGGTCAAGAACGCGCCCGGCAGCCAGCCCGACCGCACCAACCTCACGGTCACGGTCACCGAGCAGTCGACCGGCGAGCTGTCGCTCGGCGCCGGCTATTCCTCGACCAGCTCCTTCGTCGGCGAGTTCAGCTATACCGAGCGCAACCTGTTCGGCCGCGGCCAGTATCTGCGCGCCAGCATCCAGCTTTCGACCATCTCCAAGCAGTACCAGCTCAGCTTCACCGAGCCGCATTTCCTCGACAAGCCGCTGAACGCCGGCATCGATCTCTACAAGATCGTCACCGACTACACCCAGGCGGGCTATGAGGGCGACACCACGGCGGCCGGCTTCCGCTTCGGCTTCCCGACCTCGGAATATGGCAGCGTCGGCCTGCGCTACACCTATGCGATCAACCGCATCACGCCGTTCGGCAACGCGCCGCAGCAGGTGATCGCGGCGGCCGGCGAGACCAAGACCTCCGAAATCTCCTACAACTTCATCTACAACACGCTGGACGATCCCATTAAGCCGACGCGCGGCATGGTATTCTCGATCTCGCAGGATTTCGCCGGCCTCGGCGGCACGCTCAAATACCTGCGCAGCCAGGGGTCGCTCGCCTTCTACCGCCCGATCTTCAGCGAAGCGCTGGTGGGATCGCTCAATCTGCAGACCGGCTACATCACCGGCTTCGACGGCCAGAACATTCCGATCCAGGAACGCTTCTTCAAGGGCGGCGATACTTTCCGCGGCTTCGCGCAGGCCGGTATCGGTCCGCGCGACATCGCCGTGCCGAGCAATTCGAGCGCGGTGGGCGGCAATTTCTACGCCATCGGAACGGCGCAGCTGAAGCTTCCGTCCTTCCTGCCCGACAGCTACGGCGTGCAGACCGCGCTGTTCAGCGACTTCGGAACGCTCGGCCATCTCGACGTGCCGCTCGGGCCGTGCACGACGACGTCCTGCGTCCGGGACAATCTGGCGATGCGCGCCTCGGCCGGCCTCGCGGTGGCGTGGAAATCGCCCTTCGGCCCGATCACGATCGATCTGGGCGTGCCCTTCATCAAGACAAGTTACGACAGAGCGCAGATCATCTACTTCAGTGCAGGAACGGGGTTGTAGAACCATGAAACTCACATCGCACATCGTCCGCCTGGGCGCGGCGGTCATCGTCCTCGCAAGCCTTTCGCAGGCCGCCCTGGCGGCGCCTCCCGGCACGCCGCCGCAAGGCGCGCCGATGCCGCGCATCCTCCTGGTCGACCGCGCGGAGGTCCTGAGCCGGTCCGCCGCCGGCATCAGCATCATGAACCAGGTCAAGGGCATGATCGCCTCGGCGCAGAACAGCCTGAAGGCGCGCGACATCGCGCTCCAGAAGGAAGGCCAGGCGCTGCAGCAGCAGATCGCCATCCTGTCGCCGGCTGTGAAGAACGCCAAGATCAAGGCCTTCAACGACAAGCGCACCGCGCTCCAGATGGACCTGCAGAAGCAGCAGAGCCTGATCCAGGGCGGCCTGCTCGCCGCGCGCAGCCAGGCGCTGAACGCGCTCCGGCCGATTCTGCAGAAGATCATGATCGAGCGCGGGGGCAATCTCCTGTTCGACCGCAACGCCGTGCTGGAATGGCTCCCGGCCTTCGACATCACGGGTCTTGCGATCCAGCGCCTCAACCAGGTGCTGTCGACGGTGAAGGTCGTTCCGACGCCCATGCCGGAGAACGCCGGACCGCCGCAGCAATAGGGGCTGAAAGACGGAATGGCCGATCCACGCTTCTACGACAATCGCGGACCGTTCGCGCTCGGCGAAGTGTGCGAGGCCGTCGGCGCGGCTCTGCCCGCGGCGGCGGACGCCCGTGCCCGGATCGGCGATCTCGCCAGCCTCGCCGGCGCCGGTCCCGATCATCTGAGCTTTTTCGCGGGCGGCGGCCGCGGCGCCGATCTGGCCCAGACCGCCGCCGGCTTCTGCTTCGTGCCGGAGAAGACCGCCAAGCCGCTCGCGGTTCGCCCCGGGACGATCGCCATTCCCTGCGCCTCGGTGCAGCACGCCTTCGCCGCCGCCGCGCGGATGTTCTATCCGGATTCGAGCCTGGTCGCCTGGTCGCAGCAGACCCCGGTCGATCCCTCGGCCGCCATCGGCGAGCGCGTCGTGCTCGGTCCCGGCGTCGTGATCGGCCCGGGGGCGGAGATCGGCGACGGCACGCGGATCGGTCCGAACGCCGTCATCGGCCGCGGCGTGACGATCGGCCGGTCCTGCGAGATCGGCAGCAACTGCACGATTTCCAACGCCCATATCGGCGACGAGGTGCTCATCCTCCCCGGCGCCCAGATCGGCCAGCCGGGCTTCGGCTTTGCTTCCGGGGCGTCCGGTCACATTAAGATTCCGCAGATCGGCCGCGTCATCGTGCAGGACCGGGTCGAGATCGGCGCCTGTACCGCCATCGACCGCGGCGCCTTGGGCGACACCGTGATCGGCGAGGGCACCAAGCTCGACAACCTCATCCAGATCGGCCACAACACCCATATCGGGCGTCATAATATTCTCGTCGCGCAGTCCGGCATTGCCGGAAGTTGCGAATTCGGCGATTTCGTCATCATCGGGCCGCAGGTCGGCATCGCGGACCATGTCAAGATCGGCTCCGGCGCGCGGGTGGCGGCCCGCTCCGCCTCTCAGCCGGGAATCGAGTATGCCGGGGGCCAGGATTACGGCGGGGCGCCGCTCCGGCCCGTCCGCGAATGGATTCGCGAAATGCACGCATTGACGAAACTCGCAAAGAAGCCGAAATCTGACAGCCATGGGTGAGCAAGGTCAGTCGGGTCTGGTCCTGGATGTGGAAGCGCTGAAAAAGCTCATTCCGCACCGCGCGCCGTTCCTCTTCGTGGAGCGGCTGACGGACATCGTGCCCTTCGAAAGCGCCAACGGCTACAAGGCGGTCGGCTTCAACGAACCGCATTTCGCCGGACACTTTCCGCAATTCGCGGTGATGCCGGGCGTCCTCATCGTCGAGGCCCTGGCCCAGACCGCCGGCGCCCTCGTGACCCATTCGATGGGTCTGGAAAAGACCCCCAACGTGTTCTTCATGGGCATCGACAAGGCGCGCTTCCGTAAGCCCGTCGTCCCCGGCGACATGCTGCGCCTCCACGTCAAGGCGCTCCAGCATCGCGGCCCGGTCTGGAAGTTCGAGGGCAAAGCCTATGTCGGCGAGGCGCTGTGCGCCGAGGGCGAATTCAGCGCGATGATCCGCATCGACGTCTCGGGCTGAACCCATGGCGGTTCATCCGACCGCGATCGTCGAAGACGGCGCGAAACTCGGCGCGGGCGTGGAGATCGGCCCCTTCTGCCTCGTCGGCCAGGGCGCCGTGCTGGGCGACGGGGTGCGGCTTCTTTCCCACGCGATCGTCAAGGGCAGGACCGAGATCGGCGCGCGCACCGTGATCCATCCCCAGGCCGTTCTCGGCGGCGAGGGCCAGATTCGCGGCAATGATTTCGACGGCAGGCTGGTCGTCGGCCAGGATTGCGTGATCCGCGAAGGCGTCACCATGAGCGGCGGCGGGCGCCGCGGCGGCGGCGTCACGACGGTCGGCAACAACGGCTACTTCATGGCGATGAGCCATGTCGGCCATGACTGCCATGTCGGCGACGACGTGACCTTCACCAACGGCGCTGTTCTCGGCGGTCATTCCGAGATCGGGCAGGGCGTCATCCTGGGCGGGCTCTCCGCCGTGCAGCAATTCTGCCGCGTCGGCAAAGGCGCGATGGTCGGCGGAATCAGCGGCGTCAACCGCGACGTCATTCCCTATGCCATGGCCTTCGGCGATCATATCGAGCTCGCGGGCCTCAACCTGATCGGCCTGAAGCGCCGCGGCCTCTCGCGCGAGACGATCAACGTCCTGCGCGCCGCCTTCCGGCTGATCTTCAAGGGCGCGGACGGCGATGTGGAAAAGCGCGCCCGCGACGCGAAGGCGAAATGGCCGGAGGTGCGCGAAGTCGCCGAGATCGCCGATTTCATCCTCGCCGACGCCAAGCAGCCGCTCGCGCTCTATCGCCGGCGCGGCGGCGCCGATGACTGAGCGGCCGTGAGCGCGCTCGGCATCATCGCGGGCGGCGGCGAGCTGCCGCGCGCCATCGCCGAGAGCGCGCGCGAGGCGGGGCGGGGCGTCTTCGTCGTGGCGCTGGAACGGGCCGGAGACTGGGTGAACCGCTTTCCGCACGACCGCAGCTCGATGGGCCTCGTCGGAAAGACCCTGCGGCTGCTGCACGCCCATGATTGCAAGGATGTGGTCTTCGCCGGCTATGTCTCGCGCCCGAACTTCTTCAAGCTCCGCTACGACCTGAAAGGCCTATCCTGGTTTCCGCCCGTGCTGTGGGCGATGCGCAAGGGCGACAACACACTGCTCGACGCCATGGTCGGCCTGTTCGAGCGCGAAGGGCTTTCGATCAAGAGCATCGACAGCGTCGCGCCCTGGCTCCAGATCGGCGAAGGCCCCCTCGGCCGCGTCGCGCCGAAGCCGGAAGACGAGACGGACATCGCCCTTGCCATGGCCAAGGCGCGCGCACAGGGCACGCGCGATGTGGGCCAGGCGGTCGTCGTGCGCGATGGCCGGATTCTCGCGATCGAAGGCAGGGACGGCACCGACGCGATGCTGACCCGCCTCGGCACGCTGCCGCCCGGCCGCGGCGTCCTCGCCAAGGCGCTGAAGCCCATCCAGGACCGCAAGACCGATCTTCCCACCATCGGCGTCGCGACGGTCCGGAACGCCGCCGCCTGCGGCCTCGCCGGCATCGCCGTCGAGGCGCACACCGCGCTGGTGCTCGGCCGCGCCGCGGTGACCGAGGCCGCCGATGCGCTCGGCCTCTTCGTCGTCGGCGTGCCGGCGGGATCATGAGCACGCTCCCCGCCAAGCCGCTGTCCCTGATGCTGGTCGCGGGCGAGCCGTCCGGCGACCTGCTGGGCGGCCAGTTGATGGCCGCGCTGAAGGCCGTCGCCGGCGACAGCGTGACGATCTACGGCATGGGCGGGCCGGCCATGACCGCCCAGGGCCTGACCTCGCTCTTCCCGCTCAAGGATACCGCCGTGATGGGCCTGCGCGAGGTGGTGCCGAAAATCCCCGTCATCCTGCGCCGCGTTAGCGACATCGTCGGCGTCGCGATGACGCGCAAGCCGGACGCGGTCGTCCTGATCGACAGCCCCGACTTCAACCACCGCATCGCGCGCCGCTTGAAGCGCCTCGCGCCGGAGATACCCACGATCAACTATGTCGCGCCGCAGGTCTGGGCTTCGCGCCAGTACCGCGCCCGCGCCATGGCGCGCGACTTCGACCTGCTGCTGGCGCTGCTCCCTTTCGAGCCGCCCTTCTTCGAGAAATACGGTCTTCGCACCGTCTTCGTCGGCCATCCCGTGATCGAGCGCGCCCGGCTGATGACAGGCGGTCCCGAGCTGCGCGCGCGGCTCGGCATCGCCCCTGACGCGCCGGTGCTCTGCGTCCTGCCCGGCAGCCGCACCAGCGAGATCCGCTTCATCCTGCCGATCTTCCGCGGCGCAGTGGCGGAGATCGCAAGGCGCGTCCAAGGCCTGATCACGCTGCTTCCGACGGTGCCGCATGTCGCCGCGAGCGTCCGAGCCGCCACGGAGAACTGGCCGGCGCCGCTGCACATCATCGAGGGCGACGCCGACAAATACGCGGCGTTCAAGGCCGCGAACGCCGCGCTCGCGGCCTCGGGCACGGTCACCACCGAGCTTGCGCTCGCCCGCACGCCGATGGTGGTGGCCTATCGCGTCGGCGGCCTGACCTACACGCTGGCGCGGGTGCTGTTCCGCTTTAAGTATTTCGCGCTGGTGAATCTGTTACTCGACCGCATGGCAGTGCCGGAACTGCTGCAGCACAAGGCGACGCCGCAGGCGCTAGCCGACGCCGTAACGCCGCTCCTGACCGACAAAGCCGCCGCCGCCCGCCAGGTCGCCGACCTGGACGAAGTCGCCAGGCTCTTGGGCGAAGGCAGCGAAGCGCCGTCCCTGCGCGCGGCGCACGCCATCGTGGATTTCGTCAGGGCGAAGAAGCTTGGCCTCGTCCTACCCTCCCCTTGAGGGAGGGACGTTTTATTTACCGCTTCGTCAGCGGCACGTAGTCCCGCAATCCCTTGCCGGTGTAGATCTGCCGCGGCCGGCCGATCTTCTGGTGCGGGTCCTCCAGCATCTCCTTCCACTGCGCGATCCAGCCGACGGTTCTCGCGAGCGCAAAGAGCGCCGTGAACATGCTGGTCGGAAAGCCCAGCGCCCTGAGCGTGATGCCGGAATAGAAGTCGATATTGGGATAGAGCTTGCGGCTGACGAAGTACTCGTCCTGCAGCGCGATGCGTTCCAGTTCCATCGCGACCTTGAGCGTCGGATCGTCGCCATGGCCGACCTCGTCCAGCACCTTGTGGCACTGGATCTGCATCGCCTTGGCGCGCGGATCGTAGTTCTTGTAGACGCGGTGGCCGAAGCCCGACAGGCGGAAATTGTCGTTCGGGTCCTTCGCCTTCCGGATGAACTCCGGAATGCGGTCGACCGTGCCGATCTCCTCCAGCATCTTGAGCGCCGCCTCGTTGGCGCCGCCATGCGCCGGGCCCCACAGGCAGGCGATGCCCGCCGCGATGCAGGCGAAGGGATTGGCGCCGGACGAGCCCGCGAGCCGGACGGTCGAGGTCGAGGCGTTCTGCTCGTGGTCGGCATGCAGGATGAAGATGGTGTCCAGCGCCTTGGCCAGCACCGGGTTCACCTTGTACTCCTCGGCCGGCACCGAGAACGTCATGCGCAGGAAGTTCTCAGTGTAGCCCAGGTCGTTGCGCGGATACACGAAGGGCTGGCCCATCGTGTACTTGTACGCCATTGCCGCCAGCGTCGGCATCTTGGCGATCAGCCGGTGGCTCGCGATCTCGCGCTGCTTGGGATCGTTGATGTCGGTCGAGTCGTGATAGAAGGCGCTGAGCGCCCCGACCACGCCGCACATCACCGCCATCGGATGCGCGTCGCGGCGGAAGCCGCGGAAGAACTGCGCCAGCTGCTCGTGGACCATGGTGTGCATGGTGATCGAGCGGTCGAACTTGGTCTTCTCCGCCTTGTCCGGCAACTCCCCATGCAGCAGCAGATAGCAGACCTCGAGGAAGTCGGAATGCTCCGCGAGCTGGTCGATGGAATAGCCGCGATAGAGCAGGATGCCCTTGTCGCCGTCGATGAAGGTGATGTCGCTCTCGCAGCTCGCCGTGGAGGTGAAGCCGGGGTCGTAGGTGAAGACGTCCGCGTCGCCGTAGAGCTTGCGGATATCGATGACCTCGGGGCCTTCGGTGCCGGCGA
The DNA here is from genome assembly GCA_037200985.1 of Rhizomicrobium sp. Lineage (NCBI taxonomy): Bacteria > Pseudomonadati > Pseudomonadota > Alphaproteobacteria > Micropepsales > Micropepsaceae > Rhizomicrobium > Rhizomicrobium sp. The sequence continues at coordinate 1,653,306 of JBBCGJ010000001.1, read as the reverse complement.
AGGTCGGCAGCTTATAGTCCTTGTTCCTGTAGGTCAGCGTGGCCGAGCCGGCGGGCTTGATCTTGCTCTCTCTCATCGATGGCTCCTTGAGGTCCGGCGCGGAGCCGGGGGGCTATATCGCAGTGCAGCAAGTATAGGCGGACAGGTTAACCGCGTCACCTGCCTGCCCGGATTTTGTCGCTGCCTACCGGCGCATCAGCCGGCATAAGCCCTTAGCCTTGTGAGGGATTCCTCCCGCCCCAAGAGGGCCATGGTATCGAACAGGGGCGGCGACGATGCCTTGCCGGTGATCGCCGCGCGCAGCGGCTGCGCCACCTGTCCGAGCTTGAGGCCTGCACTCTCTGCAAACATCCGCGCGGCCGCCTCCAGCGCCGGCCCCGACCAGTCGGCGGCCTCCAAGGCCGGCAGCATCCCGGCCACCGTGGCACGCGCCTCCGGCGTCAGCAATTTCTCGGCCGCGGCGTCGAGCACGCGTGGACCGTCCGTGTACAGAAAATCGGCGGCGGCCGCGAGCTCGACGATGGTCTTGGCCCGCTCCTTCAGCCCCGGCATCGCTTTGGTCAGCCGCGCGCGGGCCTCCATGCTGAGCGGCTGCGGCGGCACCTTGTTGTCCAGGAGCGCCACGACCTCCGCCGTCAGCGCCGCGTCGCTCGACTGGCGGATGTAATGGCCGTTGAGATTGTCGAGCTTCTTGAAGTCCATCCGCGCCGGGCTCTTGCCGATGCTCTCCAGGTTGAACCACTCGATCGCCTGCTCGGTCGAGATCGTCTCGTCGTCGCCATGGCTCCAGCCCAGCCGCAGCAGGTAGTTGCGCATCGTCTCGGGCAGATAGCCCATGTCGCGATAGGCATCGACCGCCAGCGCGCCGTGGCGCTTCGACAGCTTGGCGCCGTCCGGCCCGTGGATCAGCGGCACATGAGCATAGACCGGCACCGGCCAGCCCATTTGCTCGATGATCTGGAGCTGCCGCGCCGCGTTGTTCAGATGATCGGCGCCGCGGATCACATGCGTCACGCCCATGTCGCGGTCGTCGACCACCACCGCCAGCATATAGGTCGGCGTGCCGTCGCTGCGCAGCAGCACCATGTCGTCTAGCTGGTCGTTCTGGAAGGTGACGTCGCCCAGCACCTTGTCGTGCACCACGGTCTCGCCGGTCTGCCGTGCCTTCAGCCGGATCACGAACGGCTTGCCGCCGCCCTCGGCCGGGTCGCGATCGCGCCAGCGCCCGTCATAGCGCATCGGCTTGCCAGCCGCTTTTTGCGCCTCGCGCATCTCCGTCAGCTCGTCGGCCGTCGCGAAACAGCGATAGGCCTTGCCCTCGGCCAGCAATTGCTCGGCCACAGCGCGGTGCCGGTCGGCGCGCGCGAACTGGTAGACGGTCTGGCCGTCCCAATCGAGCCCCAGCCACGCCATGCCCTTCAGGATCGCGTCCACCGCCTGCGGCGTGGAGCGCTCGCGGTCGGTATCCTCGATGCGCAACGCGAAGGTCCCGCCGGTGTGCTTGGCATAGAGCCAGTTGAACAGCGCCGTCCGGGCCCCGCCGATATGCAGGTAGCCGGTGGGCGAGGGCGCGAAGCGCAGGACGGGTTTCTTGTTCTCGGTCATTATGCTTCGCTTGGAGGTGTGGCCGGCGTTTGCGGCGAGCTTCTAGCAAACGGTACCCTTTGTGGGAACAGCAGGTCGGTTCCTCCCGTTCCGCCGCTTCGTGCCCTCCGGCGCCTGGCCCGCGCCGGTGCGCTGGACCGCGCTTCCGGGCCTCGCCTTGGCCGCGCTCGGCCGCGCGGCGCTGGCCGAGCGGGACCGCTGGCCGCTCTGGCTGCCCGCCGGTCTCGGTACCGGCATCGGCGTCTATTTCGCGCTGCCGTTCGAACCGTCCCTGGCCTGGGCCGGCCTCGCCGCGCTCGCCACGGTTGCGGCGATCTTCGGCGCATCGGGCACGCAGAACGTTGCACTACGCGTCCTCCTCGCCGCGCTGGCCGCGATCGCCTTCGGTTTCGCGTTGGCCAAGCTGCGTACCGAGATGGTCGCCGCGCCGGTTCTCGCGCAGCGGGTCGGTCCCCTGGGCTTGGACGGCCGCGTCGAGTCCGCCGAGCTGCACGGCAAGGGCATCCGCTTCGTCCTCGGCGACATCCGCGGCAAGCGCTTTGCGCCCGGCAGCACGCCCGCCCGCGTGCGGATATCGGTGCGCGCCGACACGCCGCTGCCGCCGCCCGGCTCCTGGGTGCATGTCACCGCCGTTCTGATGCCGCCCCCGGCGCCGGCCGCGCCCGGCGCCTATGATTTCGGCCGTGCCGCCTATTACCTGCGGCTCGGCGGCGTCGGCTATGCCTATGGCAGGCCCAAGCCCATCGCGCCCTTGGGCGAGCCTTCCTCGAGCGACCGCTGGCATCTCTTCGTCGAGACGCTCCGTACACGGATGACGGCCCGCATCCACGAGATACTGCCCGGCAGCACCGGCGGCATCGCCTCGGCGCTGATCACCGGCGACCGCGCCGCGATCTCCGACGCCGACGAGCAGGCCCTGCGCGATGCGGGCCTCGCCCATGTCCTCGCCATCGCCGGCCTGCACATGGCGCTGGTCGGCGGCGGATTGTTCTGGGTCCTGCGCGCGCTGCTCGCGGCGTTTCCCCCGATAGCCTTGCGCTATCCGATCAAGAAATGGGCCGCGGTCGCGGCGCTCGGAGCGGCGACGTTCTATCTTATGATCTCCGGCGCCTCTTCGGCCTCGACCCGCGCCTTCGTCATGCTGGCGAGCATGCTGACGGCCGTCCTCGTCGACCGCCCCGCGCTCTCGATGCGCACGCTGGCGCTCGCCGCCGCGATCATCCTCTGGCTCGGTCCCGAAAGCCTGATCGAGCCGGGCTTCCAGATGTCCTTCGCCGCCGTCGTGGGGCTCATCGCGGTGGCGGAGTGGGAGCAGGCGCGGCGGCGCAGCGAAAGCTTCGGGCCGAAGCGTTTCAAGGCGGTGCGCCGCTACATGCGCGGCATCGCGACGACCAGCCTGGTCGGCAGCATCGCGACCGTGCCTTACGCCATCTATCATTTCGACCGCGCCACGCATTACGCCGTGCTGGGCAATCTCCTGGCCATGCCGATCATGGGCTTCATCGCCATGCCGGCGGCCGCGCTGTCGGTGTTCTTGATGCCGCTCGGCCTCGATGCCTGGCCGCTGCGCGTGCTCGGCTTCGGGATCGAGATCATGCTGGCGATGGGCCGCTGGGTCTCTGGCCTGCCGGGCGCCGTCTCGGTCATGCCGGCCTGGCCGGTGAGCGCGCTGGTCCTCGTTTCGCTGGGCGGCCTGTGGCTCGGGCTATGGCGCACATCGTGGCGCTGGTTCGGCTTCGCGCCGCTGCTCCTCGGCATCGGTCTCGCCTATGCGGCGACGCCGCCCGACCTGCTGGTCGCGCGCGACGGCCTGACCGTCGCGGTCCGCGGCCCCGACGGAGCATTGAAGCTCTTCCGCAAGGCCAAGGACAATTACTCCGCCGCCGAATGGCTCAAGCGCGACGGCGACGAGCGCGACAGCGGCGACGCGATCGCCACGCCCGCGGACGGCGTGCATTGCGACGCGCTGGGCTGCATCGCGCGGACCGCGAGCGGTCTTTTGATCGCCGACGTCTCGCGCATCGATGCCCTGGCGGAGGATTGCGCCGTGGCCGCCATCGTCGTCAGCGCCGTGCCGACGCGACGCAGATGCACCGGCCCCAAACTCGTGATCGACCGCTTCGATATCGCACGCAACAACGGCTATGCGGTGTGGCTCGGTCCGCCGCTGCGCGTGGAAACCGTGGAGCAGGACAGGGGCGTGCGCCCCTGGAGCGCCCAGCCCCGCCCTCAATACCGCCGGATCAGGCCCACCAGCTTGCCCTGAATCCGCACCCGGTCGGCGCCGTAGAGCCGCGTCTCATAGGCCGGGTTCGCCGCCTCCAGCGCGATCGAATCGCCGCGCCGGCGCAGCCGCTTCAGCGTGGCTTCCTGGTTGTCGACCAGCGCCACCACGATCTCGCCGGTGTTCGCCGCGTCGGCTTCCTGGATGATCACCGTATCGCCGTCGAGGATGCCGGCATTGATCATCGAATCGCCCGTCACTTCGAGCGCGTAGTGGTCGCCGCGTCCGATCATGCCGCCCGGCACCGGCACGTCGCCGACCTTGTTCTGCAGCGCCTCGATCGGCGTGCCGGCCGCGATGCGCCCGACCAGCGGCACGTTGACGGCGGCCTCGCCGTCGCCCACCGACCGGCGCGGTCCGCCCGCCATGCGGGCATCGTTCGATATCCGGTTTTCGCTGCGGCCGTGGCGTGGGCTGGCCGCGCGCATCGACTGGCTGCGCGTCGTCGCGGGCCGGAGCGTATCCGACACGTTTTCCGGCAGCTTCATGATCTCGAGCGCGCGCGCCCGCTTTTCCATGCGCCGTAAGAACCCGCGCTCTTCCAGGGCGGTGATCAGCCGGTGGATGCCCGATTTGGACTTCAGGTCGAGCGCATCCTTCATCTCGTCGAAGGACGGCGGCACGCCGGACTCCCGGATGCGTTCATGGATGAACATCAGGAGTTCGTACTGCTTGCGGGTAAGCATGGGTTCCACGTCCCTTTGTGTGGTGCCGCCCGAAGCAGGGGCGAACAAAGCCGAAACATGGAGAATCGTTCTACTTTAGTTCTTTCCAAGCGTCAACGTACAACATCTATGAAACTCCAGCGGTTCCCGGAACGGGACTCCGGCCGACCCGTTCAAAAGACCGGAGAGGGCGCATCCACCATGGAGCAGAACCCCATGACCATCCGCAAACTCATGACCACAGGCGCCGTGGCCGCAGTGCTCGGCGTCGGCGCGCTTGCCGCGACCGCCACGACGGCCGAGGCGCGCACCGCCTGCAACCGCTTCGGCGATTGCTGGCAGGTGAGGGACCGCTACAACTATCCCGCGACGCTCGGCGTCCGCTTCTACGGCGACAATTGGCGCTTGCGCCATCGCCACGGTTATCGCTGGCGCGGCTATCACGAAGGCCGCGGCTATTGGCGCAACGGCCTCTGGGTGACGTTCTGAAAGCTCTGACCGGCTTCTGGAGAGAGCGGGCCGCAAGGCCCGCTCTCTTTTTTTGTCGCATTTTGTCATGACCGGAACGCCGGGTTTCGCCGCACGTTTTGTCGGCAGGAGGAGCAAAGCCAAGGAGGCTGCGATGACGAAACTCGGACAGGTCCTCACACGGACGGCATTGGCCGCGGCGATACTCGGCGGTACGGCGGCGCTCACGGCGACACCGGCGTCGGCGCGTGTCGTGTGCAACCGCTACCACTGCTGGCATGTGCACGGCTACTACGATCCGTACTACGACCCATACTACTATCCCAGCTACTACGGCCCCGGCGTGACCTTCGGGTTCAATTTCGGCGGCGGTCACTATCATGGCGGCCACGGCGGTGGCTTCCATGGCGGCGGCTTCCATGGCGGCGGCTTCCACGGCGGCGGACATCACCACTGACAAACGGAAGAGCGGGCCTCGGGCCCGCTCTTTTTTGCGCAACACATTGCGTGCGCGGGAGTTCCCACCAGGGGGCCTGCACCAAGGAGTTCGCAATGTCCAATTTTCGCAATATCGTCGTGCGTGCCGCGCTCGCGGCCAGCGTCGCCGGCGCGGTGCTCGCGGCGACCGCCGCCCCGGCCGGCGCGCGGGTCGTGTGCAACAGGTATCACTGCTGGCACGTCCATCGGCATCATTATTATGGGCCGGGCATAGCGTTCGGCTTTGGTTTCGGCGGCGGCGGCCACAGGCATGGCGGCGGTCATTGGGGCGGCGGCGGTCATGGCGGCGGTCATCGCGGCGGACATGGTGGCAGAGGCCACGGTGGTGGCGGCCATGGCGGCGGACACGGCGGTGGCGGCCATGGCGGCGGCCACCACCACTGACAGATGCGAAGAGCGGGCCTCGTGCCCGCTCTTTTCTCATTCCAGCATCACGATCGGCACGATGTCGCCGGCCTTGCCGGCCGGCGCGCGGGGCGGCCGCACGATCAGGGCATCGGCCCGCGCCAAAACGCTTAGCATTGACGAATCCTGGAGGCCGAACGGCGCGACGAAGCGCTCGCCGTCGCGCGTTTCCAGCCGCGCCCGCACATAGTCCTGGCGCACGTCATTCGCCTTCATGTCGCTCGCCAGCCGCGCCGTCGGCGCTTCCGCCTTCGCGGCATCTCCCAGCATCGCGGCGATAGCGGGTTTCAGGAACAGCGTCGCGCAGACCAGCGTCGACACCGGATTGCCCGGCAATCCCAGCAGCGGCGTCCCGCCGAGCCGGCCAAAGATCAGCGGCTTTCCCGGCCGCATCGCGATCTTCCAGAAATCGAGTTCGAAGCCGCGCGGTCCCAGCGCCTTCTGCACCAGGTCGTGGTCGCCGACCGAGGCGCCGCCCAGCGTGACGATCAGGTCGGCGCCCGCCGCGCGGTCGGCGATGGCCGCGACCGCCTCCGCCTTGTCGGGGATGATGCCCAGGTCGATGGTCTCGCCGCCCCAGCGCGCGATCAGCGCGGACAGCGCATAGCCGGACGAGGCGACGATGCCGCCCGGCTTCTTCGGCGCGCCCGGCAGCGAAAGCTCGTCGCCGGTCGCCGCGAGCGCCACGCGCGGGCGCCGGCGCACCCGCACCGTCGGAATGTCGCCTGCCGCGATCAGCGAGACGTCGCGCGCCGTCAGCCGCCGTCCCGCCTCGACGATGGGGTCTCCCGTCTTGAAGTCCAATCCCGCGACGCGGATGTGCCGCATCGGGATAGCGGGAACGCCCAGCGTCACGCGTCCGTCGTCTGCTTGCGCGTCTTCCTGGATGACGATGCTGTCGGCGCCGTCCGGCACGACGCCGCCGGTGAAGATGCGGACGGCCTCGCCGGCGCGCAGCGTCCCGCCGAAAGGATGACCCGCCGGCGCGCTGCCCACCACGCGCAGCATCACGCCCGCCGCCGTCGCGTCCGCGCTGCGCACCGCGTAGCCGTCCATCGACGACACCGGATCGGGCGGCTGGTTCATCCGCGCGATAGCGTCCTCGGCCAGGACACGTCCCGCCGCCGCGTCGATGCCGACCGTTTCCGCCTCCACCGGCGCGAACGCCGCGACGATCCGCTGGACCGCGTCCTCGACCGAAATCATCGGAACATGTCTTCCGTGCGCGTCCGCGCGGCCCGCGCCAGCTTCTCGGCCACGTCCTTCGGCATCGCCCGCGTCTTGCCCGTCAGAAAGGCATAGATCTCCGACACCGGCACATCCGCGTCCTTCGCCCATTGCGTCGCGCGCAGGCGATTGGAGGTCATGAAGGCACGGAACGACTCCCGCTGCTGACCGGTCTCGCGCTGCTTATCGGCGTTGGGCCTGGGCGCCGCCACTTCGCCCATGATGGCCGAGGGCTTCGCCCGCCCGATCATCCCTGCCGAGCGGTAGGCCGGTTTCGCCGGCCTCGGCGCCTCGGCGACGAAATCGCCGCTCTTGCCGCCCGACTTGGCGAGCAGCTTCACGCCCTCGATGACGGCGCCTTTGTCCACCGCCTTGACCATGTCGTAGATCGTGAGCGCCGCGATGCTGGCCGCCGTCAGCGCCTCCATCTCGACCCCGGTCGGCCCGGTCGTCTTGGCGCTCGCCCGGATGCGGATCGCATGGCGCGCCGCGTCCGGCTCGAAATCCACGCTCGCCTTGGCCAGCGCGATGGGATGGCAGAGCGGGATCAGCTCGCTGGTCTTCTTGGCCGCCATGATGCCGGCGATCCGCGCCGTCGCCAGCACATCGCCCTTCTTCGCGGTGCCGTTCACCACGGCCTCGAAGGCCTCCGCCGACAGCACGATCGTCGCCTCGGCGGTCGCCTCGCGCACCGTCGCGTCCTTGGCCGAGACGTCGACCATCCGTGCCGCGCCGGTCTCGTCCAGATGGGTAAGCTTGTTCATGCCGTCAGCTTAGCGCCGATCAGTCTTGCTGTCGCCGCCGCGACGTCGCTCTGCCGCATCAGGCTCTCGCCGACCAGATAGGTCGTGACCCCGGCCTCCGAAAGCCGCTTGAGGTCGTCCGGCGTGCCCAGTCCGCTTTCCGCGACGACCAGCCGGTCCTTCGCGATGCGCGGCAGGAGCCGCAGCGTCACGCCGAGATCGGTGACGAAGCTGCGCAGGTCGCGGTTGTTGATGCCGATGAGGTTGGCGCCAAGCGCCAGGGCGCGGGCGAGTTCCGCCTCGTCATGCACCTCGACCAGCGCGTCCATGCCCCAATGCACCGCGTCCATCAGCAGCGTCTTCGCCGTGAGGTCGTTCACCATCGCCATGATGACGAGGATGCAGTCCGCGCCCCAGGCCCGCGCCTCCGCCACCTGGTAGGAATCGAGCATGAAATCCTTGCGCAGCACCGGCAGGTGCGTCGCCGCCCGCGCCTGCATCAGGAATTCCGGCGCGCCCTGGAAAGACGGCCTGTCGGTCAGGACCGACAGGCACGCCGCGCCGCCGCGTTCATAGGCCCGCGCCAGGGCAGGGGGATCGAAATCGGCGCGGATGAGCCCCTTCGACGGGCTCGCCTTCTTGATCTCGGCGATCAGCCCATAACGTCCGTCCGCTCGCGCTCGCTCGAGCGCCGCGCGGAAGCCGCGCACCGGCGGCGCCGCGCGCGCCGCCGTCTCGATCTCCGCGGTCGATACACGCGCCTTCGCGGCCGCGACCTCCTCGCGCTTATAGACGGCGATGTCGTCCAGGATGGTCATGCGGCCGATACCGCGATGAGCTGTTCGAGCTTGGCCTTCGCCGCGCCGCTGTCGAGCGCCCGGGCGGCGAGCTTCGCGCCTTCCCGCAGATCCTTCGCCTTGTCCGCCACGATCAGCGCCGCCGCCGCGTTGATCAGCACGATGTCGCGATAGGCGCTCGGCTCGCCGTCGAACAGCCGCCGGAGCGCCGCCGCGTTCTCGGCGGCGGTCCCGCCCGCGATGGCCTTGAGCGGCGCCCAGGACAGCCCCGCGTCCTCCGGTCCGATCTCGCGCGTCGTCACCTTGCCGTCTTCCAGGATCGCGACATGGCTCGGCCCCGAGATCGCCAGCTCGTCCAGCCCGTCGCCATTGACCACCCAGGCACGCTCGGCGCCGAGCTTGCCCAGCACTTCGGCGAGCGGCACGCACCATTCCTTGTCGTAGACGCCGACCAATTGCCGCCGCACCCGCGCCGGATTGGACAGCGGCCCGATGAGATTGAAGATGGTGCGGAAGCCCAGTTCCTTGCGCACCGGCGCGGCGTATTTCATCGCCGGGTGATAGGCCTGCGCGAACAGGAAGCAGAGCCCCGCCTCGCGCAGGCAGCGCGACGCGGCGGCCGGCGACAGCGCGATATTCACGCCCAGCGCCTCCAGGCAGTCCGCCGTGCCGCTCTTTGACGACATGCTGCGATTGCCGTGCTTGGCGACCGGCACGCCGCATGCCGCGACCACGAAAGCGCAGGCCGTGGAGATGTTGAGCGTTCCGATCCCGTCGCCGCCCGTGCCGCACAGATCGATGGCGTAGGGATTGGCCTCGATCGACGTCATCTTGGCCCGCATCGCGCGCACCGCGCCCACGATCTCGTCGACGGTCGGCCGGCGCACCGCCAGCGCCGTCGCCAGCGCCGCGATCCGCGTCTCGCTGACCTCGCCGGCCATGATGGCGCCGAACGCGAGCGCGGCCTCGTCGGCAGTGAGCGTTCCGCCGGCGGCCACGTATTTGAGCAGGGTGAGGAACCCGCTCATGCCGGCACGGTCTCTTTCGCCAATTTGAGGAAATTGTTCAGCAGCGCGTGGCCGTTCTCGGAGGCGATGCTCTCGGGATGGAACTGCACCCCATGCACCGGATGGGTCTTGTGCATCACGCCCTGGATCACGCCGTCCTCGCTGGTCGCGGTGATCTCGAGGCTCGCGGGCATGCTTTCGGGCGCGATGGTCAGCGAGTGATAGCGCGTCGCCTGGAAGTCGTTGTTGAGGCCGCGGAAGACGCTCTTGCCGGTGTGATGGATGGTCGACAGCTTGCCGTGCATCGGCTCGGGCGCGCGCACGATGGTGCCGCCATAGACCTGCCCGATCGCCTGGTGGCCGAGGCACACGCCGAGGATCGGATACCGCCCATTGGCAAGCTTGATGAGATCGAGACAGATGCCCGCCTCGTTCGGCGTGCACGGCCCCGGCGACAGCACGATGGCTTCCGGCTTCAGCGCCAGCGCCTGCGCCGCCGTGAGTTCGTCGTTCCGCTTGACGACGACCTCCGCCCCCAGCTGCCCCAAATAGTGGAACAGGTTGTAGGTGAAGCTGTCATAATTATCGATCAGGAGAAGCACGTCGCACCTATCTCATTGATATTACTACAATAAGTTTCCGACCTCTTCGTCTGATACCCGGTCAGATACCCGGTTTTTCGTCTGGTACCTATGCCCACGACCGGGCGTACTACATCGCAGGTGCCAAATCGCAACGGCGGGAACGTAGGCATTTTCGCGAAATGCGCGTCGGAAGGAAAGGCCGCGGCGGCGTGCCTGCCGAAAGCGACAGCTTGCGAAGCCTCTTTCTCCACCGGACCCAGAATGGTCAACCATCCCATCGGGCAATGCTGCCTAGCGCCGTCCACGCCCTTTGCTAGCGCGGCCACGTCAACCGCAGCCGGCAATCGCGGACAGATCCCTATTGGCCAACCGCAGTCTAGAAGCGGCGATTGACAAGACATCTAGCTATCTAGACACTTAGAAGGCTAGATAGCTAAATAGGGATATGACGAAAGCCTCCGCCCATGCTGTGACGCGGTCGCGACCGGATGGGCGCAAGTCGTTTCTGGTTTATCTGCCACAAGACGTCATTCGAAGACTGAAGATCGCGGCTTTGGATGAGGAGCGGCCTGCGTATCTGATCACCGAACAGGCTGTACGCGACTACCTGAATGGGCGAAACCGCCAGAGGAGGGCGAAGTGATGGCGGTAACCGGTCGACAGGTCTTGTGTGCTAGCCTTCACGACAGGGGAAAAGCATGAAGCGGCTACCGAAGCGGATGTACCTCGACTTGTCGGTCGATGCCGAAATCGCACTTATCTCCGGTGCGCGATCGGCGGCACCCGTCAAAGGCCTCACGCATGGCTACTACAAATATCCCGCGCGGTTCAGCCCCGAATTCGTGCGGGCTGCGATCGAGGCCTTCACGGACGTTGGAGATGTTTGCCTCGATCCCCATGTCGGCGGTGGCACGACGCTCGTCGAAGCGCTCGCGCTGGGCCGAAATGCAATTGGCGTGGATATCAGCACGCTTGCGGAGTTTGTCACGAGCACTAAGACGACGGTGTTCAGTCCGCTTGAAATCTTGAGGCTGAAAGCTTGGACCGCGCGTGTCAAAGCGGCGGTCGATATCAGGAAATCGTCCTCGCGCTCTGCCGCCTACGAAGAGCTCGGGTATTATAAGCATCTCGATCACCCGAGCCGATGGCGGCTGAGCAAGGCGATCGACCAAGCGTTGGCCAGCGCAGATCGCCTGAGTGCCGCCTCACTCGTTGCCTTCGCGCGCTGCGCTGTCCTTCGGACAGCGCAATGGGCGTTGGATGGACGGAAACACTTGCCCACCATCGAGGAGTTTCGGACGGTACTCTCCGCGACTGCGACAGAGATGATCATCGGCGCCGAGGCTCTGATCGTCGCGGTGACAGTGTCTGGCGTGGCTCAGCCAAAGATAACTGTCCTCAACCGGTCGGCGGCTGGGATGGAAGATGATGATCGGCTGAAAGGCTGGTCGCAGCCAAAACTCGTGCTGACCTCGCCCCCCTACCCGGGGGTCCATGTCCTGTACCATCGCTGGCAGGTTGATGGACGCAAAGAAGCACCGCTGCCCTTCATGATCGCAAACAAGCTGGATGGCGCCGGCAGCAGTTTCTATACAATGGGCGATCGAAAATATCCTGAACTCAAGACGTACTTTGACAACGTGCGATCCACATTTGCATCGACCGCCGCGTTGGCAGGTGAGGATACCGTCATCGTTCAGATGTTGGCATTTTCTCAGCCGGAGTGGCAGTTGGATCGCTATCTCGCCACAATGGAAGAAGCTGGGTTAACCGAGGTCTTCTTGAAGAGCTTGTCGTGTTGTGATGATGGCCGGCTTTGGCGTCAAGTACCTGGTCGCCGGTGGTACAGCGACCAGCGTGGTGTAACGCCAGGCTCTCAAGAAGTTGTGCTGTTCCACAGGCGGCGGCAGGGACAAGCACGTCCGATGACTTACGACCGCATGCAACAGAGTGAACCGCTTGTTGAGCAAAGGGCCAATTGAGCAGCCGTCAATCCCAATGATTTGTGTTATTTGCGGCGCCAGCAATACCGTAAAATCTCACATCATTCCGCGCAGTCTTTTCCACGCTGCTAAGCGACCCAACAAGCCGATCATCGCCAACGCGCCGTCAGGCATCGGTTACCAAATCCTCCAGTCGGGACATTGGGACAAGTCAATATTGTGCGCGGAGCACGAGGCCGACTTCGGGATCTATGACGAATATGGCGCAGTATTTTGCAAAGCGTTTCTCACCCAACTGCGCGCGGGGAAAGTTCGGGCGGTGATCGAAAATCCCCAGCCGGAACGACTGGTCGGGTTTGCGAGCGCCTGTGTATGGCGTTTTGCGGCGTCCCGTACGCAAGGTAATCCAGGCAAATTGCTTGGGCCTTACGCCGCCAAATTGGAGGAGATGCTGTTTCGAGGTGGCGCCTTTGACCCCTTGTTGCTCATCTCACGGCATGGGTATCAGGATCGCAGCGGGGCTCTTCTCAACATGGGGACGCTGCCTTTTGCTTATCGTGAAGAGCGACTGCGCTTTTGGCGGTTCATCGTCTGCGGGCTGATATTCGACTTGAAGCTGGACAACCGCGGTCCGATCCCGGCGATGAAGACGCTGGCCGTCAACGACATGAAATTGGTTACGATCTTCGAAGACTTCCCTCAGAATCCCGCTCGCGATTCCACCATCGGCCCATCGCTGACGAGAATGTCCGCGAGATCACAACAGCGTTTCCGAAAACGGGAGCACTGAGTCGACTGGCGTTGGCCGTGTTGTATTGGGCTGGCGCTATTGGGCTTGGTCGCCGCCTGACACTGCGGCGATCGGCGCAGCCGAGGATTCAACCACTGCCGACGCTTCGCTTTCTGCAGGATTAACGATGTCGACATCCATGAAGTCGAGATCAAAGGCATGCCGGCCAATGACTTCTAAGTACTGATCCAGCAACGCAGCGACATAGGGGTGACGGATTCGGCCACGGCGACGCAGGCGCCACGTCACGCGTTTCAGATTGTCCGACGGATCGTCCTCGGGCTTGGGATCGCGAACGGGCTCGAATGTCGGACAGAAGACCTTTTTGAAAGGACTGTCTTGGGAGACGCATAGCTGGAGGCCATCGGTAAGCAATCCACCGCCCTTTACTGCTGTCGCGGCCGCAAGGACTTTTGTCGCTGGTGCAGTGCGGCGACCATAGATCTTGTGTTGGGATGCGAGGAGACCATGCGGCGCGCCGTGACCATCATCGACGCGGACTCTTCCGTCATGGCGAAATGACGCGAGGTCGAGGACAGATAGTCTCACGACCGTGACATCATGAAAGCTGCAGAGCCATTGCTCGCCGTCCAATTTGAACGGGAGCGGATACACTTTCCCTGTCGCTTGTGCGGCGTCACCTTTCTTCAATTGCGCGAGGAACGCTAAATCGTGGGCCCTCTTCCCATTGGGCCTCAGCGCGATATCGCAAGGCTGAGCAAGGACCACGAAGCGCCGTGGATTGGCCGCAGTCTCCTTTTCTCCGCGGTCATATTCAAAGACATCCCCGCATGCAATAGGTGAGTAGCTGCGGTTTATCAACTCCTCGTCTTCCCAGATCTCCGCCTTTCGAAATCGCGCTAGATTTTCATCCGGGACGACGTTCTCTATGGGCAGAGGGATCTCGCGCAGGTCACGTAGGCGATAGACGCTTCGAAGAGCCGCTTCATCTGTTCCGAAGAACATCCGCATGTCTTGGCCAAGTTGCGCGGTGATGATCCGCTCGACGACGTGCAGTTCTGAAACACCTTCCTTGTAGCCGCGCTCGAAGACGAATGCTTCCAGTTGCTCCGGCGGTACGCTCAACAACTTGTCAGCGGCGTCACGGAACGACTGATCAATCTTGCCGCGTGCGCGGTCGATGACTTCGAAAAGCGAGCGGCGAAGGCCCGCGCGCTTGATCGCAGTGACGAGCGCCGTGTTGAGCGCCTCTGCATTCTCGAAATCGAAAAGCCGCTCCTTAGCGATCACGCATATTGGGAGTCCGAGTGCATCACCCCCATCTCGCGCTAATGTTGCTCTGAGCTCAGCCTCTCGTTGTCCTTCTGTAGCGACCGTGGCCTCATGGGTCAGGATAAAGGGATTGCCCTTTGATTTTCGGGTCCATAGCTGCTGAAGAATCTCCAAGCCACGCGTGCTGGAGCCGCCCGCTTCGTTCAGATCGACAATATACGTCGTACCGTCGTCGTCACCGTCCTGCACTTTCTGGATTTCTTCGGCGGCGCGGTCAAATGTCCACCGATTTTCCGGCGGGACCTGAAGAACCTTACAGACCTGGCTTACGGCCTCGTCGGAGAGTTCATTTGTAGGAAACTGCTCCGCGATGTTTTCCTGCTCGAAGAACGCCTTGCGAATCGCCTTTAGGCGCGCCAGATCGAGACTTCCTAAGATATCGGCCATCTGAATATTGGCGCGATCCTCATCGACCTGCGCCAGGGCGAAGGTCTCCGCGAGTTCTTGGAAGCCCAATCCGGACGCAATCTCGCGATTGCGCAATAGCAAGCCTGCGAGTTGGTCGGATGTGTCGTTGAACTTGTCGTCGATCCAGACGACAGTCTTGGAGCCAAGGATCTTGAGCGCATCGCCAACATCCATGGCACGCTACTCTTTTAGGTAAGGTGACAGGTTCACCGCGAATTTGTAGCGGCGCCCGTCAGCATTGCGATCCTTCGCCAAGACGACATCACAACCGTCGTTCACGAGGAGCTGCCGAATGATGAAGAGACCCAGTCCCTGGCCATCTTGCTTCGGCTTCGCCGTTACAAACATCTCGAAGAGCGAGTCTTCGTACCGCGGGTCCACACCGGGCCCACTATCCCAGATCGTGAACCCGACACGTGTGAGATCGAAACCGATGATCTTTGGCCGGCTCTGCTCGCCCGCGGCGTCCGCGCGACGAAGCCAATAGACACTGTTACGAACGAGGTTGTCGATGACCTGGATGAGGCGCGAGCGGTTCGCGCGCACGGTTCTTCCCGCGCCGGCAATGACGGTCCTAATTCCGGCGCCATCCAGCGTGCCAATTCGGGTCTTTATATACTCTTCGACCAACGGCTTGAGTTCGATGATCTGCTTTGCCGTCCTTGTCCGCGGTAGCATGGGGTCGATGAGCGCGGCTGCGTTTGAAATGGCGCCGCAAGACGCGCGGATCGATCGCAGGTATGGCAGGATTGCGTTGGCGGGCGCGCTGCCCTTCTTTGCAGTCTTCTCGATGGACGAGACGCTTTGCCGAATTTCGGTCAAATGGGTCCGAAGTTCGTGCGAGAGTCCTCGCGCGCTAAGCCCCACAGCTGCGCTCTCGAGCAGGGAAAGTGTTTGTTCACTTCGGATGTCGAATTCCTGCTTCAAACGCAAGAGGTCGTAGGGCGGTAGTGACCCGGATGTGAGCTTGGTTCGCACAACTTCGATTGCGCGAGCGGCGTTTGATGCCATCTTCAGCGCTCGTGCCGTGGCCCCGGAACGATCCGTCGTAGCATCTTTCTCAAGTTTCTCGATTTCTGTCTGAAGTGTTGCAGCGACGGCGTCAGCTTCTGTCCGAGCCTCGCGCGCTGACCGAAGGTTTTCCTCTACCACCTGAAACGACGCCTCGGGCGTAGCTGCCATAGGCGCACCCTTCGGCACCACTTTCGCCCGAGCGTAGTCATCGAGAGCACGGCGCACTTGCTCCAGCGCATCATTTGCGAAGTCTCGACACGTCGTGGCCACTACATAGAACCCGCGATAGGCCGCGTCTTCCACGAAGCCTTCGCGGTCGGATTTTTCGGTCAGAAGATAATTGTTTTCGCCCGTGAGCGCGAAATATCCAACCGTATTCTCTGGACGCATGCTGTAGGTACTACCGGACGTCATGCCTGAAGAGAGTTCGAGCCAGTCGCCATGGGATCGAACGCGAAAGCCATCTCGCAGTATCGAGATGCCAGACATACTCTTTATTAGAGTCTTGTCGATGGGGATCCCCGCGGGCGCTCCCTCGTCGGGTTCATCCGACGCATCGAGGTGAAAGAAATAAAAGGCTCCGGAGAACGGACCAGGATCCTGTATTGCCGCTCCCTGTCCCGATGTGATCTCCGACAGGCGGTACGTCCGCTTAAGCGTGGCGAACCAGCGGCCTTCAAGGCTAATGGGATCCATTTGGAACGGCTTGAGGCGATTGTAGGTCGGAAGGTATTCGGCGAAGCCGGCTCCGCCGTCGACGTCGAAGACGATTTCCGTGCGTGCCTTCAAATTCTTTGAGCGTCGCGACATAAGCAATTGTTTCTGAATGCGTGCCTCTGCGACCAACAGGGGCTCTCCGGACGTGGCATCGCGCGTCCAAGCAAACGTAAATTCGGCCATCGCACGGTTGAGGAGTTCCTCCGTGATCGTAACAAGCGAATAGTCGACCCCGTCCAGAGAAATGCCGACGGGAAACGTCGATGTCACCTCGAACGGCGAAATCAGTCGTGCCAAACTTCGCGTAACTTCGTGAATGCGATCCTTTCGGCGCCAGTCGTCCAGATCGCGTAAGCCAAGAACGGAAACGCGCGTACCCTTGAATCTGTCTGTGTTCTCGCGGACTTCGGTATACACAGGGATGTCTTCGACAATGGACGCTGACTCGCAGTCGGTCCATCTGAACTGCGCGATCGCCAGGGGCTGGTCTTCTCCGGTGCTGGTTTCAATCCGCAGTATGTCGCCCAGTTTCATCGAGCCGAGTCGACCCAAGCCCTTATCACCAAGAGGTGTGCGACCGAGTTTCGTCTTCTGCTTTCGTGCATCACGGCCGGCGCGCTTGTCTGAATGGCTGATGACGAGCCACGAGTTGCGAATACTGTCGACGGACAATCCGTCTCCGCTGTCTTCGATGGTAACGCGCCCTTTATAGTGTAGCTGGCGTGTCACAGCCTGCGCATCCGTCTTGCCGCCGGCGGTGCTCTCTGGCGTGCCGTTCACGAATTCGACTGTTACGGTCTCAAACGGCGCTGCGAACTGACGTAGGCTGGCGGGCCCAGTCTCGGTGGTTTTTCCGCATTCCCTGGTATCAATCTCGATCCGACACCACGGCGCGTCGGCATCATATGAGTTCTTAACACACTCCAGAATTGCCTGCTCGGCATCGGTCACCAGTTCGCTGCCGAGCTGCACGAGCACGTGGGCGCCGACTCGCAGATGTTGTTCGCCTGTGGTCACTGCCAGAAATCCGTTTGCTCGTGTTCGGCCATCGCTAGGCCTGGGAGGGTCCACTGATTTGCCGGGGATAATACACGGAACCGGTCGCGAAACGCCTCCCTGCCAAGGCCGCTCCCAAGAGGGCAGTCGGGGCGCCCGGTCTTGGGTTGCTGTGGCCACAGCCCTGCCGTTATCTGGCCGTCAGGCCCGACCAAGGAGGATGTGAACCATGATGGATGAACCCGCTACGCCGGAATTTGCGTCCTGGAAGAGCTACCAGGAATTTGCGCGGCGCGTGCGCCGGGAGCGTCGTTACGCCACCGACCCGGCATCGAGGGCGTTTATTCAGACGGTGTTGGCGACCGCGCCCGTCCGCGACCTCACCATTAACAA
Organism: Rhizomicrobium sp.; assembly: GCA_037200985.1. NCBI lineage: Bacteria > Pseudomonadati > Pseudomonadota > Alphaproteobacteria > Micropepsales > Micropepsaceae > Rhizomicrobium > Rhizomicrobium sp. Next base: position 1,635,469 of record JBBCGJ010000001.1, on the reverse strand, counting down.
GGGTTTGATTCTCTATCGGGCACAACTGGACGTCGAAGAGCGCGTATTTCAGGATGACGACGGCGCTGAGCGTATCGAGATTGTTGGACATGCCCTCGACCGGATGATGCCCAACAGTGAGAAAGTTCAAGCGGGCAGGGCGAATCCAAGTGGGATCGCCTATCTTTATCTGGCGTCACAGAAGTTAACCGCTGTCTCGGAAGTGCGACCGTGGCTGGGAGCTGGCGTTTCTGTAGCGCAATTCGAAGTGAGACGAGACGTTAGAGCGTTGGACCTCACCAAAGGGCACGAGCAATTTGGCTTTGGGCTGCTTACGATGGAGCAACTCATGGGCGAGGCGTCCGTGGATCGCGACACCAAACGGCGGGCAGTGTGGACCGACATCGACAGCGCGTTCTCGCGCCCTGTATCTCGGTCGGAAGAGACCTATGACTATGTTCCGACACAAATTCTAGCTGAGGCCTTTCGAGAGACGGGCTATGAAGGCATTGTCTATCGGAGCAGCTTTGGAGATCCCGGCTACAATATCGTGCTATTCGACGTCCACGACGCCGAGATATGTAGCTGTGCGCCCTACACGATCAACAAGTTGTCCGTCGAATTTGAGCAATCCGGAAATGACTGGTTCGCATCTACGAAGTAGCGTGTCAGCGCTTGAGCCCTGCCAAAAATGGCCTGGACGGCCGGTCTGCTCAAGTTGGCGCTTTCTTTTTGGCTAGCCATGTACCGCACCACCATGGCGAACATCGCCACTAGCGTGGCGTTGTCTTTGCAGGCATTCGCAAGCCGCCAACACTCACGTCGGGAGAAAATTGGATGACAATGTAGTCGTCGTCGGAACCGTCCGCACCGCGTTCAAGACGAACGTCCGAGATGACCTCTCTAGACCGAACGGCCTCGTTGAAGAACTCTCCGTTTCCGACGAGGCGCTCGATGATTTTGTCATGCGTAATGTGACCTGCAAGCAAATCCCGCAATCCTCTAGCTGATATTCTCACAGTTAACCCCTTGTGGTTGGAAGTAAGATTTGTTGGAAGGTAGGCGCTATCGAATAGACGATTTTGCACCCAAGAGCGGGCTTGATAGCCATGCAATCGAGGTGGCGGCAGCTGCTCCTGAAGTTTGAGAACACGATCGTACTCGCCAGAGGGGACGGCGGACCGACGATCAAAGACATGCAGGTGCCAAACGCGTGGATCAGAAAGCGCGTCCAGTGAATTCTCGTTTAGGCGTTTTGGTGAAAACACACAGACCACGTCGATAGCTGACTCGGCCATAAAAGTTCGAATGATGTCCTCACCGCGCACCGCATACCAGCTGCGTCCTGGTCTGAGGTTGCGCAGCAGGGCACATCCAGCGTCTCCCAAGAAGATACCTCGCCTCACGCCGGGCGGCACATTCCGTAGTTGCGACCTCTCCTTGTCCTTCAGCGCGCGATAAAGAGGATTGTCGCGGAGATCGTATGCTTCGCTAGGCATTAACGAGAATGCCCTCACACGTTCATGCGGCCGATCCTGCCAGGTGATCACAACGCCGATATGTTTGCTGCGGAGAGTGAGCGCGGGCAGTGTCGCGGATTGGGTAAGCCAACGACGTAGCAGCTCGCGCAACGTATCATCGAGATCAAAACTGCGGGTGATGAGACGCCGGCGGACGAAGGTCGAGTAAGATCGACCCTTCCGTATGACAGTCTCGTTGCCACTCTTTTCTAGAAACTGAAAGACCAAATGCCGGCCGGATCCTCCGCGAATCGAATTGCAATAGTTCGATATGATGTTGGCAGCACGTTTCATCGCCACTTCGTCTGAAAGAGGCGCGTCGGAAAGAGCAGTTACTTCGACGAAGGTGGGCCCGCTGCCGAAAAGATCGGCAGAAAACAGGTCAGGAAATTTGGCACCAGCAGGCTTTTCGATTTCAAGCGCGGCGACTCTTGAGACGCCCCATGTCAAGGCGAGCTCGTATTCGCTTGGTATGCTCTGATCGGGATTCTCGCTTCTGAGCCGGCGTAGCAGATCTTTTGCCTTTGAACTCGAGAGCCACGGGTCGAGCTGGTCCAGCATAGTTTGAAGTTGTCGATTGGAAAAAATCGGCATTCCGTCACACGGCGGCCCCGGCTCGTAACACCAACAAGGACTAAGAAGGTGGTGGTTTCAAAAAATTTCCCTGCACGGTCGTGGAATCAGAAATCGACTCACCTGATTCAACAATCCAGATTATAGCGTGCATGCGGGTGTTCACAATATGTTCCGGTTGGGATAAGTTTGCTAGCGTTGCAACGGTGGACCGCGCGGACGTGATAAATTGAGGCCGCCTTACATAGTCGATTGATATGATCTACCTCGAAATGTCACGCGACGAAGTCCACGGCGACGAGGGCTGGGGATACCGGACTTGCGTCTGGGCGCCGGTCGAAAAGGCTACCGGCGGTAAGTGGCCATTTTGGTCAAAGATTCTCGACCTAAGAACAGGCGATACCGTCGTCCATCTGCGCGGTGTTGGAAAGCAAGCGGCGTTCGAAGGCTATTCGATCACGGCTGAAGATGGATATGAAACCGCTTCGCGTCCTCCGCAGCCGGGCCAATGGGATTTCTCAAAGCGTTTCTATCGCGCGGACGTGACGGACTTTAGTCCATTCGACCGCCCGATTTTGCTTACCGAGGTGTTTGCCGGCCGGCGCGCTGCGCTGGATGCCTATTTCGACGGAAACAAGCAGAAAACAAAACGACGCAATATTTTCTTCGTGCGACAAAGTGGCCAACTCCAGTGTTTGAACGGTGCATATCTCTCGGAAATTGATGAAGAGCTATTTTCGGCGCTGTTTGATTTTGCTCCTTCGCCAAGCAATTCGGCTTTGCCCGTTGTCTCCGTCAAGACAGGGCAGCAGCTTGCTCTGGTGCATCGGCGCTTGGGTCAAGCCGCCTTTTCGAAGGAAGTTCGTGAGCTCTATGGAAATGCGTGCTGCTTTCCATCCTGCCAGATCACGGATGGCCGTTTTCTTGTCGCATCGCATATCGCACGATGGACAGACAACAAAATGATCCGTGGCGAACTCGGCAATGGCTTATGTTTGTGTCTAATGCATGACAAAGCTTTTGAAGTTGGAATATTCACCCTTGATAACGATTTTCGGGTGTTGGTAAAGCCAGACGTGCGAAATAGCTCGTCCAATTTGAGCGTTCTATTGGCAGGAGGGCACGGACAGAAAATTAAATTGAGCAGCATAGTGCCAGCAGGATCGGCAATCGCTCAACACTGGCAGCGCATAAAATGTGATCCCGCTCTATGGCGGTAGTCCCAGCCCACGCTAGGTTTTGATTGATAAACGATGCCTCTGTCAATCATAGTTCAAGCGATCGCCACGAACGCACGGTGAGCGCGCGCTCTTTTTTTCCCAATCGCATCAGCATGAGTTGCGGTCGTCTCGATTCGAGTATGCCCATCGATTGTTACGCGATGTTTCAGTGCCGCACTATTCTGAACCGAACCAACTCCGAAGGCGCGACGTATCACTTTCGGCGTCGCAACTTTTGCAGCCCTCATTTGACAGGATCAGGTTCGACGTTTGAACCAATCGCAAAACAGTCTAGAGCCTGGCATTAATCCTCTGAGCGGAGCGGTCAGGCAAAAGGCCAACAAGATTTGAGAAAGCGTCCTGGTCATCGCGTTGTGTCGCGCTCCTCAGCATCGCTACTAGTCCGAGGGATTGCTTCGAGCAGACCGGTTAGCGAGCGCACGACGACCAGCCGCCGCCGACCAATGGTCCGAGTGTCGAGGCGGCCATTCCCGATCAGCTCGTACAACTTCGTTCGGCCCAATCCGCTGACCTCGCAGGCCTCAGGTATTGTGCAAGTTAAACGCTGCAAAAAGGGGATTCGTTCTGTCGCCATTGTTCACCACCGCGCGTGAGCATTCTTTGGACGCTCAAACGATTCGGCGGTTGTGGCTGGCCGTCAATATCCTTTCGTGGCCGAGGTAAGCCGCGGCGAATACGAGAGGGCAGAAAGGCATCGCCGGAAACTCTCTTTATCGATTGAGATCAATATCCAGGCCGGGATAGGCGAAGGCTCCAGAAATTCGTTCGCAATCCGCCTCGGATACGCCAGCGCGCCGGGCCGTGTCATACCAAGTTGTTTCAACGATGTGGCGCATTTTCGACAGGATCTCGGTTGCGTCCTCGTCGGCCAGCAGAAATCGGGCCGCCTGCGACAGCAGATTGCCGACGCGTGCCACACGGCCCTGGTCGCCGCAGATAAGTGCAAGATCGCGCTGTTCGAGGCTCACGAGCGGCGTCGGCGTCAGGTCGTATGCCGGCGACAGCCGCCAGTCGCGGCCCTTTGCGATCACGGCGTGGTTTCGCGGATGGTCGTCCGTGTTCGAGATCAGGGCATTGAAGCACATGCGGCGAAACAGTTCGTTTGCGTCACGCTTGGCTTCGGCGCTGACCCGGCGCAGTTCTTCTGCGAGCAAAATATAGGACCACCTGTCGCGGGATTGGTGCGAGTCCTCGGTGCGCAGAAGCGTGAGCCCGCTCACCATACGCGCCCGCCTATATCCTGTTTTTGCCTTTTCCCGGTCGAACCGCTTGACGAGAAGAACGTCGCGGTTACCAACGGTCACGATTTTGCTCTCTGCGACGTTCAGGCCGCAGGCCTGTGCAAGCACCAGCATCGCGTGTTCGACACGGGCGTTATTCCACTTGTCATCGGGGCGGTTGAATTTTGCGATCCACAGCGCGCCGTCGTCTTCGACGACAACTTTGGGGCGGGCGCCGCCCATCGACGTGCCGGCGAGCAGCAGCTCCTCGACCTGCGCTTTTGCGACATCTGCCGGCAGCTCTTCGTCCTGGACGATGGCATCGGCGATCGCCTGCAGCTTGGCGAGATCGATGCGGTGGTTGAAATCGCGCTTGGGAGCGGGCGGTTTGACGCCGAGCCCGAAGCCCAAGGCGCCGGCGCGGTCGTCGGGAGAATAGAGAAGGTAGTCCAATTCGCCGAGCTGGACCTTCCCGGCATGACGCTCGATGACGCGCCGCCCCCACCAGTCGGGACCGGCGTCGCGCAACGCCCCAAAGACGCCTTTCATCGCAACGGTCTCATACACGCGCGGCGCGAGCTTCAGTTCGACGGGATCGATCGGCACGGCGTCCTGCCGTTCAAGATAGGACTTGGCGTAGACGAAGCGGCCGAGCGGATCGCCGTTGCGCCCCGTCGCCAGCTCGAAGCGCCCCGCGGTCACCGCTTCGGTCGTTTCCGGAAGCGTGATGTAGACGTAACATTCTGTTGGCGGAATTTTAGAAGTCATTGTCGAGCTTTCGCGGCCGGCGGGCCCGTGCCCGTTCATGATTCAGGGAGAGTGCCGTACCTTCGTCGTCGCGGCTTGGCTCGGCCACCGCGCTTAGCTGGTCGAGAAGGCCGTAGGTCCAAAGCAGCGCGGCATAGACGGCGACGCCCGTCGGCGGGTTGCCCCGCTCGGCGTCGGCAACGACGTAGCGGCTCGCCCCAATCTTCTCGGCGACGTCTTCGATCGTCAGATTGCGCCGCAGCCGGGCGGTTTTAAGATTGAGGCCCAATTTCTTCAGCGTGGTTTCCACGGCATGCGGGAGCGAAGAGAGCAGGGTGCTCTTCGATTTACGGGTGGTTATAGCCATCTTTAAGCGCCATTATGTTGACTATAGACACCGTAGCGCCACTTTGGCCACTTGTCAATAATGTTGCTTGCAGACATCATAAATGGCATTTGTGTGGATCACGGGCGACATAAATACTCCAAACGGCCCCGTAGTGGCCGAAACCCTGCATTGCCAGCCCTTTGCGACGGCAACCCATGCCAAACGCAGGACCGCGCGATCCGGTGATCGATAGAATTTAGCCTATCGATCATGGAAACGCGGCCTGCGACGCGTCATGAGCAGCCGGTCTTCGAGCGGCCGGCGAAGGTCACGAATCCACGCCAGCGCGGAAAACCGCCTTGATCCGCCACCATCGCCGCCGCAGGTCCAACGCGGTTGTCTACGGGGAATTTGGCGATGCCGGAGCCGGTGCTGCTCTCGCGCCGTGAACTCTACGATCTCGTCTGGTCGAAGCCGATGCGGGACGTCGCGGCCGACTTTGGCATTTCCGACGTAGGGCTGGCCAAGGTCTGCGAACGTCACCGCGTACCCAGACCCGTGCGCGGCTACTGGGCGAAGTTGGCCGCCGGCAAGAAGGCCAAGCGCGCGATCTTCGTCGACATCGACAACGCGCAACTCAACCGGATCGTGATCCGGGGCGCGCTGTCCCAGCTGCCGGAAGCGGCAAAGCTCGTGATCGAAGAGGCGCGCGCCGAGCACAGGAAGAAAGGTCGCCGACCGCGGCTGCCCGCCGTCCGGCCGCCGGTTGAACCGGTCGCCGACGTGCACCCGGCGATCGCGCGCACGGCACAGAAGCTGCGGAAATCGTCCGGCAATGCGGGCGAGGTGGCCACGGCATTCGGAGAAGGATTGTGCGGTGTCGATATCGCCGCGGCCCAGGTCGAGCGCGCGGTGGCGTTTCTCGACGGCTTGGCGCGACGGCTGGACGGCAGGAACCTGCCGCTACAGCCGACAGGGCAGGCCATGAAGGTCGAGAGAGGCGAAGATTCCGCCGTGTTCACGCTGAAGGAGCGGACCCGGCGGGAAAAGCACATTCCGACGCCTGCCGAAGAGGCAGCGGAAAAAAAGCGACAACGCAAGCTTCAGCAACCGTGGCAGCCTTCCACGTCATGGGACGAACTCTATCGGCCGAGCTATCCGGAGTTCGACTGGATCTACACCGGTGGGTTCGTCCTCCAGGTCGAAGGCTACAGCGACGGCATCCGGCGGTCGTGGGGCGACGGACGGACCCAGACGGTCGAATCCCTGTTGGAGAACATCGCCGTGGGGATCGACACCCTGCTCGCGGCGCGCAAGGCGAAACGCGAAGAGCGCGAGGAATGGCGGCGCCAGCAACGCGAACTGGACCGCCGCCGTGCGATGGCAGAAGAGCGCGAGGAGCGGGAAGGGCGTCGCATCGACTATCTGCGCGAACTCCTGGACCTGCATGGCGAGACCAACCGTCTTCGCGCCTGGCTCGTCGACATCGGCCGCCCCGACATCGGCAAATACGACGATTTAGCCCGGATGATCGATTGGGCCAGAGCACGCCTGTCGCAGCTTGAGGCTGCGGCCGAGGCGGATGGGATCGATCAGGATCTCCACGTCGAGGCGCTGTTCCCCCATATCGATGAGCTCCACGATCCCTTGGGCGATCCGCCGCCCGAAGAAGAATATTGATGCCGAGGGCCAGCCTGTGAAATCGGCGCAGACACGTCTGTCTGTAGTATCCGTCACGTTCCGGCGAACGCCGAGGGACAGATCAGGACGTGAAGCGGCGTCAGGCTGAGGCCGCGACGCTTTTGGCGCGCGCGGTGACGACGCCCGCAAAGTTGGCCAGTGCCTCCCTCTCGAAATTCTCGCTGGCAATTCTGTCGGCCGTCTCGGAGGCGTGCTGCCGCACCAAGTCGGTAAGCTCGCGGACCCGTTGACGCAGGAACGACGGGTCCATTTCACTGTCGCGTGCGAACTTCTCCCAGGTCTGTGGGTTGAAATCCTGGGGCGCGCCGGCACCCGCCATCTTCATCGCGGGCTTTGCCGACAGCTGCGGATAGGCGATCGTGCATAACAGGTCGTACAGCGGTGCGAGGCGCGTGGCGCCGGATGCAGGGAGCAGGGCGAAATTCTTGCCATGCGCGTCGGCGTTGCCGACAATCAGATTGAACACAGCCGCATCGAGAAGCTTTCGCGTCTCTTTTGTCGGGTCGTCCGCCGCGTCGCGCAGCAGCGCGAAGCCGGTCTTGAAGGTCGGTCCGCCGTCGGCGGCGTATTTGCGCTCCGGTGGAATGCCAAGTGCCTGGCAGAAATCTTCCTGGTGCAGGCGGGCCACGCCGCCACGCTCCTGCCATCCGCGGTCGTAGCGTGTGACAAGAAGAAAGGGACGGCCCTTGACCTTCCATGGCTGGGCTTCGGCCACATCGAGACCACAGGCCGCCGCCAAGCGCATGACGAACGCTTCATTCTCGGTGGTTGCGGGAAAGCGGTCGATCGGCGCCTTGAGGATGTGCGTGGTCGGCTGGCTTGGCCGGGGGAGGGCGATCCGGTCGCCCACCAGAACGACCGGCAATTTTGTCTGTGCACCGGCGAGCGCCAGGCGCAATCCGCAGCCTGCCAGAAAGGGATGAGTCGGCAGGGTGTCGAGAAGCGCGACGAGCGCATCATCGCTCAATGGTTCGTTGGCGGGCCCGCCATCGCAGGGCGGCGGGATTTCGCCCTCGGGCCAGAACGTCAAAGCGCCCGCGACATCGCCACCCAGTGCATTCAACAAAGCAACGTCGTTGCCGGGCGAAAGCCCGAGCACCCGCGCGATTGCGTCGCGCGCAGGGTCTTCCGGCAACAGGCCGGCGAAAAACGGCCGCGCTTCACGGCGCCCAAACGGCGTGTCGCGTTTTGGCAGCGAGCGCGAGATCGGACCTGCGTGCGGATCCGCAAGCCAATTGGCCTCGTAGGCAAACGCCATGTCGCCGTGATCGCTGAGCCTGAGGCGGCCGGCGACACGGCCGCCCCAACAAACCGACAGCGAGGTCTTCATGGATGCGCTCGCGTGGTCGGCCGCTCAACCAGCAACGTCCGTACGCCTTGAGTGCGCAACGCCAGCCATGTCCCGCGGGCGTGCATCGCAGCGCCACCGCGTCAGAGCGTGTTCAGAAGAACGGGTGCATAGCCGGTGTGCTCGACGCTCACGCAGACATAGCGCGGGTCGGGGTGGCCATGCTCGTCGAGCACGACATTGGCATGGGTGTGGCCGTGGACGTTGCGCGCCCAGCGCTGCACCGAGCCCGGATGCAGGGGGACATGGCTGAGAATGAAGCCGCTCTTGCCTTGCTGGTCTTGTGGGCGGAATACGCGCACGCCATAGATTTCCTCGAAGCCCGCGTCCAGGTAGTCGCGCGTCTTGAAGATGTCGTGGTTGCCGCGCACCAGCCGCTTGTGACCGTTCAACCTGTGCGCGGTCGCGAGGTGCACGCGCGCCATCGCGAAATCGCCCAGGTGGTAGACATGGTCCTCCGGCCGCACGCATTCGTTCCATTTGCGGATCATCGTTTCGTCGTGCTCGTGCACGTTCTTGAAGTCGCGCAGCGGCGTGCCGTCGGCACGCTTGAATTTGTGCACCACGTTCGCGTGTCCGAAATGCGTGTCGCTGATCACCCAGATCTTGGCCATCGTCGGTCTCGTCGTTGCTGCATGCACTAGCGCATGGCGGCGTCCATGGGGCGTGCAAATTCTTTCTTCCAGCCATGCGCGTTGGAGGATGAGGATGCACGCATGGGTTACGTTTAAGTCGTCGAATTTTCGCCAACACTTTTGGCGAAACCCCTCACTGGAAGCGGCGCATCCCAGCGATGTCGCGCCGACATGCGTGCTGCGTGCTGACGCTTTGTCAAAAGGAGTTACCGTATGCCGTCCTATCACAGTGCCTTCGCTGCGCTTCTGGCGCGCGCGCCGTCGGCCTATCACTTCCTCGCGCAGGTCGCGCGCGACGGCTGGGCATGGGAATTCCTACGGCGCAACATGGCCTATCGGTCCACCTGCAACCATCCTGCGCCCGGCGCATCGGCGGGCGCTTGGGACTTGTGCTCTTTTCGTCGATCCCTCGCTGTCTGCTGACATCGCTCCCGTCCTTTGGAATCCTCGGGTATCCCGGTTTGCAATCGCCGTGGCGGGCACCCCGCCGTGGCCTGCTGGCCATGCCAAAGCGTTCGATCGCCACGACCTGCACTGCGCCATGCACGTCGTGCCCGCAGGTGGGGCACATCAGGATGTGCTCTTTCTGGACAGCGGCCGGCGTCTTCAGATCAGCCTGAGCGGCGCGTCGCTGGAAGATCGTGTCTGCCTCAGTCCCCTGGCGGCACCCGCCGGCGCCGGCGTCACGCGTCGCGCCGAACTCGTGCTGGCGCTCGACCACCTGGTTGCCCACGGCCGGTTGCCGCGGCGGATGCACCGGCCCGAAGCCGGTGCGCATCGCCTGCTGTTCATCCTGCTGGCGCGGGACGGTGCGCAAAGCCGGGTGCCGCTGCGGGACACGGCGCTCGTCCTGTTTGGCGAAACCCGCATGCGCGATCAGTGGAAAGAGAATCGCCGCGCCATGCGCGCCCAGATGCACCGCGCGGTCGTGCGCGGCGACTGGCTCGTGGCTGGCGGCTATCGCACGCTGTTGTCCTAGGGCGCTTGCCCGACGTCAGGTGCGCGGCAGGGGCAGCAGTTTGAGCTTGCGTGCCGCGCTTGGCGGCGGCGGCGCCTCGACCAGCGCCAGCGGCACATCGGGCTCATTCTTGGTCACATGGATGCAGAAGGAGGTGACGACCGACGCGACGTTGCCGGTTTTCAGCAAGGTCTCCGTGACGAAATGCTGAGCATCGGCGAGGTTGCGGAACACGCATTTGAGCAGGAAGTCCCGCTGCCCCGACAGCGCGTGGCACTCGCGCACATTGGGCACATCGCGCATCAGCGCTTCGAATTCGCGAACGAGCGGTGCGGCCTGGGATTCCAGCCGGACCTGAATGAAGGCGCATGTGTCATAGCCTAGTTTCTTGGCGTCGAGTACCGCGTAATAGCCGTGTATGACACGTTGCTCTTCCAGCGTCCTGGTCCGCCGGAGTGCCGGCGGTGCCGTGATGGCGGCGTACTCGGCAATCTCGACATTGGTCGCCCGGCCCTTGATCTGGAGCGCACTCAGGATCCGCAAATCGACACTGTCGAGCACATGCGTGCGCATGATCGCAGACCGGCGTGCGGCCTTGGCCTGTTCTGATCCGGACCGGTGTCGAGCCATCGGGTTTTGCCGTTCGCGGCGCCTTCAGGCCGCCGCACGAAAATCGCCGCCGCCGGCACGGAGACTGGCGGCGGCGATAAGTTAGGGGGTTCCAGCTGTGCGAACCGGAACAGGGACACCAGCTTGGAGCCGCCGACCCATGCCACCAAAACGCTTCCCGCGGATAAATCCTCACAGCAGCCGCTCAAAATTCGACAGCCTTGCGAGTCTTTGGCGGGTTCACGGAACCAGCAATGCCCCATTTTCTCGCTGTCGGCTCGTGGGGGCGACGCCGGTGGCGACAGCCGGAGGATGGCGCGGTCCTCTCCGCAGGCCTAGGCAGCCAGTCTGAGGCGCAAGCGCGACAGGCGAACGCGAACCGCACCGGACGTCGAACCGCGACGGTCGGCAATCTCGCGGTCCGTATGGCCGAGACCGACGTCGACGAGGAGCTGTTCATCCCGCGAACTGACCAGGCGCACGATCCTCGCGAGTTCGACTCTTGCTTCGGCGGCTCCATCGCCAGACGGCGCCGGCTCTGCCAACGGGGCAAGCTCGGCCAACGCGGCGGCGCGACTGCGATGCAGGCGAGCCCCCGACGCGATCGTGCGGTTCAGCGTCACGACAAGATCTTCGGGATTCGCCGGCACGGTGCCGGCCGCGATGGCGGCGAGGAGATAGGCAAGGGCGCTTTCCATCCCCCACCAATAATCGCTTATGCGGGAGAGCTTCCTGCTGCGCTGCTGCAGGTCGGCATAATAAGGCCAGGGATAGACGGAATCCGTCATTTTTCGTGTCTCCAGGGTTTATCCAGACTCTGTTGTCTGGGGATCGCCGCATGGAGGGCCATCACTTCGGTGTTCCGGGTTCTTCATCAGACGCGCTTTGGTCAGATGAAGCGTTCCGGACCCTGGGTGGGTCTGCCACGCAACGGTTGTAAGATAGCGCAGCCACAACAGTCGCGCCAGAGGGGTGCCCCTCATTGTTAAGGAGCGGACAGGCCGGAACCGCTACAGGTGTGGCGGCGCGTCTGGGAGCGCCGCCACACCGAACGAACTAGGCCGTCAACTGGATGCGGTAGGTGTCCGACCAGCTGCGCCGGAACGTCTCAAAGGTGTTCGCGACCTCCGCATTGTCGAGTGACATCATACTCTGTGCCCGCGCCATGGAGAGCAGCAGCAATTCCAGCGCCAAAATCGGTCCTTTGCTTGGGGGAACCGATTGATCCGTCGGGGCCTCGCCTTCAACGGCCTCCTTGATCTCCAGATCGATCAACGGCTTGTAGAGATGCGTGAAGAACGCATGCGCCGTATTGATCGTGAGGATCACGCGACCGAACTTGTGTTCGACATGATAGAACGGCCAGTACGGATCATCGCGGAAGGTGATGAGATACCGCGATGAGACCACGCGCTGATAGGCTTCCTCATCGGTCTCGCCGTCGCGCTTGAGCCCGACGGCCAAGCCGCGCAAGTTGGCCTCCATCTGTTGCTGTTCTTCCGGCGTCAGCGGCGTGTCAAACCGTTGTGGCTGAAAGGCATCGGCCTCGGTTGCGCGGGCCTCACTTGTGCTCTGCTTTGCGCCGGCCTTTTCCGTTGCATTCTTCGCCTGCACGCGCCTGATCTCCTGGCGGACTGTCTTGATATCGCCGTCAATGGCGGCGGCGATCAGGTCGGCAACGTAGGATTTGAGGCGGACGCCCTGTTTGTTGGAGGCCACACCAAAGGCTTCATCCAGTTCTCCTGAAAAGTCGATCTCGATGCGCAGCCAGTGTGTTTCGCCGTGTTTGGCCACCACGCCCTGTAGATAACCGGCGTGAACCTCGCGATCGTTGCGCAGGATTGACACGACCTGACCATCGAACAGATGAAGGGCGCTGCTTTGCACCTTTCTGGACAGTTTCGACCAATCCTCGATCGGCAGCGCGTATAGCTTGACGTGTATCGGCGCCGTCTCTGTGGTGGTGTCGCTCAGTGGGATTTGCACCGTGCGCGCCACAATCAACCGGCTTGTCTTGGCACCGAGGCCTTCCACTGCGGTATGGCGCGCGGACGGCATGGAATATGTGGGATCAACCGCTTGCGTAAGGCGGTTATTGATGTAGAGGCGCAGGCCCTTGGAAATCTGCCGGCGATAGACGCGCGCCATTTCCTTCACGCAGTCTTCTACCAGCTTGCGATCGGTCGCGTAGGTGAGACGGTCGCAATCGGGCATGAAAACGATCGTGCCATGGGGTCCCAACCGCTCATAGACGTCGGTCTCGGCGGGCGCGACCAAATGTTGCTCCGAAGCATCCTTCGGAAAACCCATTGCGCGCGAGAACATCTCGGCTACCGGTGCTGGAAGGGCGGAGTTGAAGGTTGGTTCCGGCAAACTGACGAGATTGCTCTTGTCCCGGCCGATCTCGTTCGTATCGAGCGTCATGTTGTAAAACGCTCGCAGCTCCTGCCACGAGTAGAGTTCGATCACGGGACTCATGCTGAGGGCCGCGGTTTTCATGCCCATGCCAAACCGGCCAATGCCCTTGCGGTTGCCGTAACTCATTGAACCGCCAAAGGACGTCGCAACCTTCAGCACATTCGCCGGCATGCCTTTGCCGTTGTCATAGACGAGGGTGTCGGTCTCGTAGGCGCCCTTGCGGCCGAACTGCCGGAAAAAGATGCGAATCTCGGTCGCGCCGGCTTCGATTGCGTTGTCGACGTGTTCGCACAACGCCGAAGTCGTCGTGTTGTAGCCAACATCGCGCAGGGATTGGACGAGGGTTTGCGCGAAGAAGAGAGGGACGGTGGCCGACTCCTTCAAGATGCGCGTCAGAACCGCACGGCCCCCGCGCGGAGCATCACCAGCCCAATTGGGGCTGAATTTTTCTCCGACATCATCGGGACCGTCGGTCGCGTCGTTTACATTCAGATTTTCGCTGTCGTTGGCTTCCATTTTCGTCTCCAAGGTTTGTGACACCGCTATTGGCGTCGGACGAAGGCACGCGGCCCTCAGACTATAGGAGCCGAAAGTGCCGGGGTGTTACATCCGCCCGGCTGGGTGCCTGACGTACTCTGCGTTCCAGCCATGTGTAGGTGCCCGTGATGGCCAAGCGGGATTCGGACGCCCCGCGCGGCTAACGCCGCGCGGCCGGGTGCTCGTGAACCGAGCCGGCAAAGTCGCCGTCTCGGCGCTTCGCGCGTCGCCCCCTGGCGCAATTGCTACGGACGCCGCGCTGCCGCGCGCCGGCTTTGTTCAAGTGCAATTCCCCTCCGCGGGGCGGGCGGCGCTCCCTGCTAGGCCCACCGCGGGGTGGCGCAACCCTGCGCTGCGCTACGGGTGCTCCGCTGATGGGGTGGACGGCCCCTCCTTACGACATCGATGTGCCAAGGTGTGGCCGTTTCAGGACCCACACGGGAAGGAGCCGCCCCATGCAAGTTAGCACGATCGGATTGGATATTGCGAAGTCGGTGTTTCAGGTACACGGCGTTGATGGCGCCGGCGCCGTGGTCGTTCGTCAGCGCCTGGCGCGCAGCCGGGTTCTCGCGTTCTTCGAGCGGCTCCCGCCCTGCCTGATAGGGATCGAAGCGTGCGGCACGGCCCACCATTGGGCACGGCAGCTCACGGCGCTGGGCCACGAGGTGCGGCTGATGCCGGCGCACTATGTGAAGCCTTATGTGAAGCGGCAGAAGAACGACGCCGCCGATGCCGAGGCGATCTGCGAGGCGGTGACGCGGCCGACCATGCGGTTCGTGCCGATCAAGACGCCGCAGGCCCAGGCTTTGGCATTGGTCCATCGGGTCCGCACCCAGCTGGTGGGCCAGCGTACCGCCATGCTCAATGCCCTTCGAGCCGGTCTGGCCGAGTTCGGCATCGTGTCCGCGCAAGGGCAACGCGGCGCCAACGAGATCCTCAAGATCGCCCAGGCCGGCGACGCCCGCATTCCGGAGCTTGCGCGCGATGTCTACGCCATGATGGCCGCTGCCATCCGAGCCGTCGAGGCGCGCCTCGTCGGCCTCGACCGCAAGATCGCCGCCGACACCGAGACGAACGAAGCCTGCAAACGCTTGCGCACGATCCCGGGCGTCGGACCGATCACCGCCAGCACGGTCACGGCGTTGGCAGGCGATGTCTCGCGCTTCGCCTCGGGCCGCGATTTCGCCGCCTGGGTCGGGTTGACGCCCAAACAGGACTCCTCCGGCGGAAAGACCAGGCTCGGCCGCATCACCAAGGCCGGCGACCGGACCTTGAGGACCCTCTTCGTGATGGGTGCCTTTGCCATGATCCGGCGCGCACGGACCGATCCCGAAAAGGCCTCGCCCTGGCTGCTCTCGCTGCTCGGCCGCAGGCCGGCACTCGTCGCCGCCGTCGCCCTCGCCAACAAAATGGCCCGTATCGTCTGGGCGATCCTGGTCAAAGGCGGAACCTACCGCAGGCCCCTCACCGCATAGGGCACACGCAATTCCCGGGGCGCAAACCGCTCCGGGAAGGCAGGGAAATGCTTGAGCCATGACGACGAACCGGTCGAGCCGGGGACCGCTCAATTCGCAAAGCGCAAGGAGCCTTCGAGCCCGCTTCGCTGATGGAATGGCGCGTCCGCGGATTTCATCAGGGCCAGCGGTCCGCGTACCGCACCAAAAGGCCGTACACATGACCGCATCCACCGCTCCCGTCACAGCCCAAAATCTCCTTGCCAAACCGGGGCCGTCCACACATGCGCTCCGCTCCTTCGGATGCGCCACCCCTCTGACGGCGGGCCTCTCCGGTCGAAGACGCCGCCCACCCCGCTTCCGGGGAATTGCGGGCGCGAGGTCCGAGCAGGAGGCACCTTATGAGCCAGACCCACCAGCAGCCAGCCAGCGGCGCGAGCCGTCCTGACGCTGGCGCTAAGACTTCCCTCTATGAAGAAGTCACCGACCGCATCGTCCGCGAACTGGAACAGGGTTGTGTGCCTTGGGTGCGGCCTTGGCAATCTTCCAATGTCGCGCTTGGCCTGCCGCGCAGCGCCGCAACCCGCAAGTTCTATTCCGTCCGCAAGGTGCGCGCCTGGTCGGCTCCTACGATTCCGTGGTCGCATTCGGGCAGCGCCGTGCGCTGGTCGTCTGGCAGCGCATCATCATGCCCGACGGCTCGTCGGTGCAGATCGACAACGTGCCCGCCAGCGACACCTCCGGCTACGCGGGCCTGGAAGACGATGTAGATTATCATACTTGGGCGTTGCTCAAGGGCGTGGCGCTCTCGACACTCTTGGGTGTCAGCACGCAACTCACCTTGAGCGGTCAGAGCGATCTTGTTACGGCGATCCGGCAATCGACACAGGATAGCGTCAACCAGGCCGGACAGCAGCTCACCGAGAAGAACTTGAACATCCAGCCGACGATCACCGTGCGGCCGGGCTGGCCGCTCCGGGTCATCGTCACGAAAGATATAGTGTTTCCACGGCCCTACGCGGGATAAAGACCATGGCTGCCGAACTTAAGCTGCAAAGACTACCCGATCGCAATCCGGTGAAGATCACCATCACGGTGCAGCCGGCGCTAAACAACGCGCTGCGCGCCTATGCGGATCTCTATCGCGAGAGCTATGGCGAGGACGAGACCATCGCTGAACTCATCCCCTACATGTTGCAGGGCTTCCTCGAAAGCGACCGAAACTTTTCCAAGGCGATGAAGGAGGACGGTGCCTCACCGCCATCACGATCAGCACGCCGCAACAGCGGCGATGAGACCTCGAAAACCTGAAAGGAGCCGGCATGGCACAGATCGGCACGTTCACACCCAGCAAGGATGGCGGCTGGAGCGGGACGATTCATACGCTCACCATCGAGACCAAGGTTCGCCTGGTCCCCAATGACAACCGGGAGAATGAGCAGGCGCCGGCATTTCGTGTGTTTGCCGGGAAGTCAGAGATTGGTGCGGCCTGGCAACGACGGTCCGGGGGTGATAATCCCAAGGACTATCTCAGCGTCCGATTGGACGATCCCTCCTGGCCAGAGGCCATCACAGCAGCCCTATTTGCCGCGGACGAGGGCAGGGAGGCGCGGCTCGTCTGGAGCCGGCGGCGGGACGATACTCGATAGGTCAAACAGCCCCACACCGGATATAAACGCAATGCGCGCAGCAATCCTCACTTGAAATGTTTGTTTCAGTGTCGGTGGACCTTTGTCTATGATTATACCAACGGCCTCAGTGGTTGACACATTTGGCCCATGATCTTTGGGTTATCGAGGCGATATTGTCTGGGTTTCTGAGGAAGCTTCGCCAAGCGTCGCAACAAGCATCGAGGATGGCGTCGTAGTCTTTGAAGACGCGGTTTGCGAGATGGTTCTGGCGCAGGAACTGCCAGACATTCTCGACCGGGTTGAGTTCGGGGGCGTATGCCGGCAACGTCAGCAGCGAGATGTTGGACGGCAGGTGGGTGATGGCTTTCTCGTGATAGCCAGCGCCGTCCATGACCAGGACAGCATGGGCGCCTGGCCTGACGGCCCGGCTGATCTCCTTGAGGTGCGCCGTCATCGCCCTGGTATTGGCGCAAGGAAGAACCAGACCGGCGGCACAGGCGCGCTCGGGACAGACCGCGCCGAAGAGGTAGGCCCACTTGTAGCGCTGATCGCGCGGCGCGGTGGGGCGTGTCCCGCGCCGCGCCCACATTCTGGTCAAGCTTCCCTTCTGGCCGATCCGGGCTTCATCCTGGAACCAGATCTCGACCGGCTTGGTTTTGGCGGCATCCGGCAAGGCGCGATCGACAAGCTGCGCGAAGTTTTTTTGAACGCCTCTTGGGCATCGGCGTCTGCTTTGGGATGGCGCGGGCGAACCGACATATGGCTGAAGTTGAGACGATCCAGCACCTTGCCCACGGTGCGCTCGTGAAGCGCAACGCCAAAGCGCGCGGCGATCACGTCGCGAAGATCGACGCGGCGCCAGCGCACCATACCGTCGTTCGCAAGATCGGGACCTTGCTCCACAATCTGGACAAGTTCAGCCTCCTGCTGCTCCGTCAGCCGGGGCGTTGGGCCTGGAGCCTTGCGGTCGACAAGACCATCGATGCCTGACGCATTATAGCGATGCACCCAGTCGCGCAGCGTCTGGCGATCCATGCCGCACGCCGTTGCCGCGTCCGTGCGAGACGTGCCTTCCAGCACCAGTGCCAGCGCCAGCAACCGGCGAGCCTGATCGGCGTGCCGCGTCTTGGCCGCCTCCCGCCGCAAATCCGAAGCACTGTGTTCCGAACGCAAAATCTTGATCGCCATCGCCGATCCCCTTCGCGAATCACCTCGCAAAGCGAATCACAGACAGCGGCCGCGTTGAATCCTCACGAGTCAGAAACTAAGGCCGTTGGTATTAGACAGGGATATTCGCCACCATGTCGGATCGACAACACGACAGCGACAAGCAGAAGGATCAGGCTTGGCCGGGGCTTGATCGGCGCTTTCGTGCGCCCCTAACGGCATATTTTCTGCGGCGAGTTCGCGACAGGGGCGATGCCGAGGATCTGACGCAGGAAGTCTTCGTCCGCCTCACGCGCCGTCCCGACCAGAACGGCGGCGAGACCATCGAAGCCTACGTCTTCAAGATCGCGGCAAGTGCGCTGAACGATTGGCATCGCCACCGGACCTCGCGGCACATGAACGCGCATCGCACGCTATCAGATCAGTCAGATAGTGTCGCGACGCCCACAATTCTTGTTGAGGATCGCACGCCAGAGCGCGTTTTAGCGGGCAAGGAAGCGCTTAGGGATATCGAGGACGCGTTGGCAGAGCTGAGCGAACGCACCCGCGAAATCTTCTTGCTGTCGCGCATGGAGAATGTCCATCATCGCGATATCGCCAATCTGCATGGCATTTCCATCAGCGCCGTCGAAAAACACGTGCTGCGCGCGGTGGCACATCTGTCCGCTCGGGCATTCCGATCATGAGCATCTTCGGAAATTTGCCTTCGCAGGACCAGGAGAGGCTGGAGATAGCAGCCGCTTGGTGGAAGCGGCTTCAGGAGGATCCGGCGGTCGAGATATCGGCGGAGTTTCTGGAATGGGTCGCCGATCCGACAAACTGCCGGGCTTTCAAGGCGGTCGAAAGTACGATGACGGCACTCGACGACTTCGGCGCCACGCCGAACATTCTGGACATGCGCCGTTCCGCGCTTACGCATTTGCGCAATGCGGGATTCAAACGCTGGCTGACTGCACGCGCTGTCACGCGTGTTGCTGCCGCGCTGATGGTGATCGCACTGTTGGGCGGCGGCGCCTTATACGTTTACAGCCAGCAGCCGGACTCCTATGCGACAGAGATTGGCGAACGCCGTTTGGTGGCACTGCCCGATGGCTCGCGCATCTCCCTCGATTCCGACAGCGAGGTTGATGTCCGATACTCCAAAGCGGCGCGAACAATCGTCCTGAACAAGGGCAGGGCGCGCTTCGACGTTGCGCACGACGTAACGCGTCCCTTCACTGTTACGGCGGGGACGAAGACGGTTGTGGCGGTGGGAACGTCGTTCAATGTCGAGCGCTTGGGATCGACCGTGCTCGTGACGCTCATTCAGGGTCACGTGCTTATAAAGGATACGGCGGCGCCGGCGCTCGCCGCGCCGCCGGTCCCGGTTCGAACGGTATCACTTGTTGCCGGTCAGCAACTCGTCGCCGCACCGGATATCAAACCGGCGGTGTCAACCGCGGACTTGACCGACGCGACAGCGTGGGAAGCCGGGCACCTGGTATTTCGTGGCGAGACGCTAGGGGAGGCGGTGGAGCGGGTGAACCGATACACAGATCATCCCATCGCTGTTGATCCTGCGGCAGCGTCGATCCGGATCAGTGGTGTTTTCAATGCCGGCGATGTCGGATCGTTTGTCAGCGCGATTACGGGTTATTTTCCTGTCCAGGCGACAACCGACGCAAACGACACCATCACGTTGCAGAAGCGATCGTGAGAGGCGGCGGACGAACAGTTTTACATTTTTTTGACTCGTTCGCTGCGGAAGTGTTTCGGCGTTGCGTTTATCTTGGCGGGAGCAGCCACGCCATTCCGGATGGGCTCCCATGCTGAGGGGGCTCGCATGTTGATTGGCTCGCGCCGTAGCGCGTTGTTGCTTTCGTCCGCGCTGGTGGGATTGGCTATGCTGGGATTGGGCGGCTCTGCACAAGCTGCCGATCAGACATACCAGTTCGATATTCCCGCCGAGTCGTTGGGCCAGGCACTCACCGATTTCTCACGAGCCTCTTCGCAGCAGATCGTTTTCTCGGAGGACGCGACCAACGGCCGGGCGACGAAAGGTCTACATGGCCGTTACACAGCAGCGCAGGCCCTCGCAGTCTTGCTCGCTGGAACCGATCTGCAAGTCGAGACAAATTCGGCCGGCGTAATGATGGTCCGCTCAAAAAACTCCGGAGCCGCCTCAAATGAAGGGGCGGGTAATCCCAATACCGCTGTAGAAACAGTGACAGTGACGGGAACGCATCTTCGTAACGTCGAGCCGCTTAGCCCGCTTATCACGCTTACAAACCAGGACCTGCAGACACAGGGATACACGCGCCTGGACGACGCGCTAAATGCACTGCCGATGGCGTCAAAAATTGGCGTCACGCCCGCTTCGAATCCCACATCAGGCTTTGGGGAGGGTGCATCCTATAACGCCGGATTTGCGTCGGGCGTCAATCTTCGGGGCCTAGGCCAGGGCGCGACACTGGTCCTTCTGAACGGCCATCCTTTGCCTGGTTCATCGTACGGATTCACGACCGATATTTCCGGCATCCCTGTAAGTGCCATCGACCGCGCGGAAATCCTTCCTGATGGGGCGTCCGCCACCTATGGCGCCGACGCCGTCGCGGGTGTCGTCAATATAATCACGCGCACAGACTACGACGGTTTTGAAGCCGGAGCGAGGATAACGTCTGTTGCCGATGGGAAGGCTCCGAATTTTGGCGGCTATCTGCTCGGTGGATATGATTGGGGTAGCGGCGACTTAGTTCTCAACTACGATCACGAGAAGGACAATCCTCTATACGCGACCAGCCGATCCTTTACGGCGACCGCGGTGGCTCCAGAAAACCTGCTTCCAAGTAGCGATTCATCGTCAATCTTCGGCGCGGTTCGACAATCAATAACCTCGGATCTGACTCTTTCAGCAGATGTGGTCTTCTCGGACAAACACATATTCACGAACCAGGCCTACGCGGCCTACAGCTACCGGTACGGCGACAGCGGATCGAACCTCGTGGCGGACGCATCACTCGACTACGCTCTGCCGGCCGACTGGCATATCTCTCTTTCGGGGCAGTTCGCGCGCGGACGAGATAACGATTCGGATTTATTCGGAGGTATCCTTTATCATGACGTCTTTAGGAACGAGCAATGGTCCGGTGAATTCCGCGCTGATGGAGACCTGTTTGCGCTTGCGAGTGGTGACGTCAAGCTAGCTGTCGGCGGTGTTCTAACCGGGGCAAGCAATCTCGCGGCTCTTAGTGTCATAACAAGTTATGCGCGCGAGACACAGTCTGCTTACGGCGAGCTGTTTCTCCCCATACTCGGAAACGGATCGACTATTCTCGGCCTAAAGTCTTTCAACATCGACGTTGCAGGAAGGTACGACCACTACAGCGATTTTGGCGGAACGTTCAATCCCAAATACTCTGCGGTCCTCGAGGTCAATGACGGTTTATCGCTCCATGGAAGTTATGGATCGTCCTTTCGTGCGCCTCCGCTTTACTTGTTGAATCCCAACGCACGTAACTATGCCTACATTCTACCAACCCCAAATCCGAATTCGCCGACTGGTGAGAGCTTAACGCTTGGCCTCGATACCGCGGGCCCTTACCTTCGTCCCGAGCGGGCCAATTCATTTGAATTCGGTACGACTTACAAGCCAGAGGACGTGCCGGGGCTTAAGCTCGATCTGTCGTATTTCGACATTTCATATAAGGACAAGATTGTACTGATTGACCAAGAGGGTTTCTTATACAATGTGATTGAGGATGCGGCCCAACTGGGGCCTCTGGTGAATCTTCATCCCACGCAAGCGCAAATTAATGCGGCGCTTAATGCTCCTGGACGCCAAGTCTATAACTACACAACCGGCCCATGGACCCCATCTGAACTGACCGCGATTGCGCAGCTGGGTTTTCAAAACGCTGCAACGTCCCACCCAAAAGGCCTCGATGCTGCGGTGAGGTATGATCTAAATGTCGACACCGGTCATTTCTACGCTAGTGGTGCGATTTCATATTTCCTCAGTTATGAAACCCGAATTACGCCGCAGGCCACGCCATATACGAGTTTGGATACGCCATATCGTCCCGTTCGCCTAAGGGCAAAGATGGACTTTGGATGGGATCTAGACGAATGGGCCGCCCATGGAAGGATAAATTATGTGGGGGGTTATCATAATCCATCTGACACTAGCTGCGCGGGCATCCAAGGATGCGCGGTATCCGAGTACGTAACCTTCGATGCTGGCATTTCCTACAATCTCGCGGCGGACGATGCGCACTCGCTGTCCTCTGGAGTGAGACTTAGTCTTGATGTCATCAATTTATTCAATGAGAGCCCTCCGTATGTCTATGGCAACGGCACTGGACAGAACTTCGATCCGATCAATGCTGATCCGTTAGGCCGAGCATTTTCGTTCACGTTGTCGAAAAAATTCTGAGGATTGGATCAGACTGCCGGCCAGCGGCAGTCTGATTTCGCGTGCCGAGGCATCGGTAAATCGTAACTGCCGTGATTGTTGGGGAGGCGTGCCATGCGTATTCCACTTCTGTGCAAGCCCGAGTGTGCGAAAGTACTTTTCAGCGCGGTTCGACGCTTTGGCGCAACAGGTCTAGCTCTCTGTTTCGTGCTGGTTTCCCATTGTTCAATGGCCTCGCCTTCTCGTACCGACGAAATTGCAAATATTGCACGCTTGATTGCCGGCACGCGGATCGCCGGCTCAGGCTACTTGAATGGCGGGGTTGGCGAGGTTCAACTGTCTCCTAATGGGCAATGGGTGATCTACAGTGTGCAGGAGCCTGACCTCTCCAAGAATGATATTCGAACGGCACTTTTTCTTAAGAGTGTTCGTGGCGGCTCAGAGGCGGTGTCCTTGCCCAATGGTATTGCTCAGCCTCGTTGGAGTCCCGACGGCGCGCTGCTGGCAGCGCAACTAGGTTCGAATTTAGTTCTATTTCGTTTCTCAAACGGAAAGCTGATCGAGTTTAGACGGCGTACGATTACGGGCAAACTTGAAAACTCAACGGCGCGGCAGCCGTTTACATTCAAATGGTCGCCAGACTCGCGTCGAATAGCGTTCATCACAAGAAACAACGTTGACCAATCCAGCTGGAGTGGAGGATTGACAGGGGAAGAGTGGGATCTCCGGAGGGCTGACCGGTACACGCTCGAAATTTACGATGTCCGTACGAACGCCATCACTCATCTGTTGCCAGCAGAAAAGACTGGTCCCCAACCAGTTGCGCCCTATCTAAATGATGTCACGGCTGGCATGGATTGGTCACCCGACAGCCGTAGTCTGGTCGTGTGTCTAAACCGCGATCCAAGGCGCCAGGGTGATAGTGTCTCGCTTGCGATTCTGGACACTCGCAGCAAAACATTAAAGCCATTTGCTGAGCTAGCGGGAATCAATAGCGAACCGATTTGGTCGCCCGACGGGAGTATGATTGCCTTCTCCTCCGAAGAGGGGAAGCCCGATTGGTTCATTGAGAAACGGCCAGCGATCTACGACGTGCGCAAGCAGACAGTCTTCTATCTGCACGACGCGCCGCGCGGTAGCGCTGTCCGCTGGTCCGCCGATTCCCGATCGATCATTTGGTCAAGTAGAAGTGATATGACGACTCGGTTGTCTCGAATTGACGTTTTCTCAAAGTCGACAGTGGTATTGCCTTCGCCGATTGATGAAAGCGGTCCTCTTTCAGACGACTTGACAAGGTCATTTAGTTCAAACGGTCGCGTCATGGCCTTCGCGCGCAGTTACTTTGCGCAGCCGTCCGATGTGTATGTCACGGATTTGGATCACGACAGCGTCCCACAGGGAATAGCTCGACGGCTTACGTTTGTTGGACGAGATTTGACGGACCTTGCGGCGAAGGTTCGCAGCCAAGAGATCAGCTGGAAGAGCCGTGATGGTGAGTTTGTAATTCACGGGCTGTTGGTCGAGCCCGTGAATGCGCCGTCAAATGCTAATCTGGCCACAGTGCTTTGGCTCGAGGGTGGTCCAAGTATGGTAGAGCGGGGCTTTATGAGATTTGAGGGCTCGACCATGACACTTGCAATGGCCGCTGCGGGGTATGCCGTTCTCATTCCTAACACTCGGGGACGAGACGGTTATGGTGATCGATTGGAGGCGGGTATCCGTGCCGACCATAGCTATGCGCGACTCCCGCTAAATGACGCCCTTGACGGCATCAATATGATTGTTCGTAAGGGAATTGCCGATCCAAACCGGCTTGCTGTAGCTGGTACCTCGTATGGCGGTTATCTAACAGAGTACGCACTTACACAATCAACGATGTTCAAGGCGGCGATCGTTCACGAGGGGCATTTGGCAGACCTATCGAACTATCTTTACGCTCCTTACTATCCATCGGGTAGCGTTGGGCAGATTCTCTCCAGGGATCTTTATGGCTTTGAGGATCCAGCCTCGGCGGCCGAGTTCAAGCGCTTGATCGATGAGTCCCCCGGGTTTCATCCTCAAAACGTTCGCACTCCGACGCTTCTGCTATTTGGCGCGCAAAGTTTGGCGGCCACCGTTGGGGAACAGTTGTATGCGCAATATGAGCACTTCAGAGTACCCTCTCAGCTAGTCGTTTACGATGAAGGGCATTGGTTCGCGAAGCCGGCGAACATCGTGGACAGTATTGTCAGGACGATCAGTTGGATTGATAGGTGGATGGCCGCGCCTAACGCGAACAAGTCTAATCCAATTCATTGAATGAGCTCTTCGATAAGAGGAGGCGCACTGTATATTCACGGGCGGAGCTGATCATCCTCATACGTCGAACGTGGTAAGTGCCGTAACCGAAGTGTGAATGTGACCCTTAACGCGTCGGAACGCCAAGGATGGCGACGCATTGTGCCGATGCTGGATCGTTTGTCAGCGCGATTACGGGCTATTTTCCGGTTCAAGCGACGACCGATAGCGACGATACCATCACCTTGCAGAAGCGCTCTTAGGTCAACAGTACTGGCTTCTTTTACATTTTTTTGACTCATTCGCTGCGGAAATGTTTCGGCGTTGCGTTTATCCTCTCGGGAGCAGCTATTCCATTCCGGAAAGGCTCCCATGCTGAGGGGGCTCGCATGTTGATTGGTTCGCGCCGTAGCGCGTTGTTGCTTTCGTCCGCGCTGGTGGGATTGGCCATGCTGGGATTGGGCGGCGCTGCACAAGCTGCCGATCAGACATACCAGTTCGATATTCCCGCCGAGTCGTTGGGCCAGGCGCTGACGGACTTCTCCAGGGCCTCCTCCCAGCAAATCGTTTTCTCGGAGGATGCAACCAACGGCCGGGCGACGAAAGGTCTACATGGCCGTTATACAGCAGCGCGGGCCCTCACAGTCTTGCTCGCTGGAACCGATCTGCAAGTCGAGACAAATTCGGCCGGCGTAATGATGGTCCGCTCAAAAAAAGTCGGAGCCGCCTCAAATGAAGGGGCGGGTAATCCCAATGCCGCTGTAGAAACAGTGACAGTGACGGGAAGCCACATCCACAACGTGGAGACGTTAACCCCCACCACCACCATCACATCAAATGACATGATCGATCAGGGCTACACGACTCTCTCGGAGGTCTTGGAGCAACTTCCATCGAATTCAAAGGCTGGTGCTTCTACGGAGTCGAATAGCGTCTTCGGATTTGGAAACGGAGCGCTCAACAACTACGGATATGCTTCAGGTGTAAATCTGCTGAGCTTGGGCTCGGACGACACGCTTGTTCTGCTGAATGGTCGTCGCTTACCGTCGACTGCGGAAGGGTCTTCTACCGACATCTCGGGCATACCCGTTAGCGCTATTGATCACGTCGAAATTCTTGAAGACGGGGCGTCGGCCGTTTACGGCTCCGACGCCGTGGCAGGTGTAGTGAACATCATTACAAAGAAGGACTTTGATGGAATTGAAACTGGGGCGCATATCTACAACATTGCCGATGGCAAGCAGCCAGACCTGGGCGGGTATGCTCTGGGAGGTTTCGATTGGGGCACGGGCAATATCGTTGCCAACTATGATTTTGAGGATCAAAAGCCTCTTCTCGCATCGGCTCGGCCGTTTACCAGCGGCTCCCTTTCGCCAAACTATCTGCTCCCTCGACAGCAGACATCGAGCGTTTACGCTGCGGTAAATCAAGAGCTGGCCGACCAACTGCAATTTTCCGCCTCTGGAATATTTTCTGATCGGCCTTATTCGGCGAGCAACAATCTCGGTTTTGTTCAAACAGTATCTGGGCGCAATACCCAATACGCGGGTAGCGCTGAACTCGACTATACTCCAATTTCCGATTGGAAGCTTTCACTGTTCGGCGAATTTGGAACAGAACAGGATTCTTACGCAGACTCCATCCCATCGTTCTCTTTGGTTGTAGATATCAAGTACCATTACGCCGAAAACTCGTTCGAACTGGACGCGGACGGCACCGTCATTTCGCTACCAGGCGGAGACGTGAAGCTCGCCGTAGGAGCGAGTGAGCGGTCCGAGTCATTTTCGCTGAACGATAACTTGAGCGATCATTCGAATGTCAGCCGTCAGATATATTCTGCCTACGGGGAGTTATTCATCCCACTGGTCGGCGAGAACAATGCAATACCATTGGTCCAGCAGCTCAGTATAGATGCAGCGCTTCGCTATGATCATTATTCTGATTTCGGCTCCACAACCGATCCGAAAGTGACGGTAAAATGGACGCCTGTCGCCGAAGTTTCTTTTCACGGCAGCTATTCGACGTCATTCAAGGCTCCGACGCTATTCCAGCTCGACGGCTTCCCTGCAGTTTACGGATTTGTTGCGCCGGCCAATCCGGCCGATCCTGGTTTGGGAAACGCGCTTGAATATTACAGCCAGGCAAACCCCAATTTGCGTCCCGAGACCGCTACGACATTTGCGGCTGGCGCCACCATTACTCCGAGTAAGGTTCCGGGTTTTGCGTTTGACGCATCGTACTTCAATATCGATTACCGGAATGTCGTAAAGTTTCTGGAAAGCGATTTCGCATTTTCCGATGTGCTTGACGGGCAATTGGGGAATTTTGTGAACACCAATCCGACCGCGGCCCAAATCAATTCCCAATTGGCGGTTGATGCAGCCAGCGGCGGAAACTCTTGCTATGCGTCGTCCTGCGCGCCATCGACAATTAAAGCGATCGCAAACCTCGGGTTCGTGAACGCGGCTGTCGTTCAACTTAGTGGTTTGAACCTCGATACCCATTACCAAATCGATTCAACCATCGGCCAATTCAGAATTGCCGGAGATGCGACGTACTTCCTTGCGTATCAAGAAATGATCACACCAAGCGCGACTGCGGCTCCTGGCGCCGGTATCGTTTATTCCCCGCCTCGGTTGCGGGGAAAGATCAACGTGGGATGGTTCAAGGACTCGTGGTCGGCGAATGCTCGTTTGAACTATACGGGCTCAGAACGAAATCCGACCGATCCGAGCTGCCAAAATAGCTGTCCCGTCGGATCATGGACCACAATTGACCTTAGTGCCTCGTATGCATTCCAGGATATTCCTAAGGCGGCGTTCCTCGATGGAACGCGCCTCAACATCAGCGTTGCAAATGTTTTTGATAGTGCGCCGCCCTACGTCTTCAACGCGGCCGGCATAAATTATGATCCGGTTAACGCAAACCCACTGGGGCGGACGTTCAGCATATCAATAACCAAGAGATGGTGAGGTCGATGTCGGCTTCTAAGCTGGATGTCTGCGATCTGCTAGGTGCAAGTGCCCACGTCAGTTGTTCTCAATCGCTCTACTCGAGAGAGTCATGGGTTCGCGAAGCCGGTTGACATCGCTGATTGCATTGACCGGACTATTAATTTGGTTGACAGGTGGCCCCGCATGCCAGCTCCGAGACCTGCGAGAACGCCAGCCGGCCATCCGCGCGCCAATTAAGCTTCGTCTCCTCATGGTCTAGCGGGCCGATGCTCCCATCGGCTTGGTCGAGCGAGAGTCGGGAACAAGATATTGCAAGGGTGTCGCCAGCGGCCGCATATGCTGGCGTCAATGCGCCGGGAGTCATCATGTCGTGACACTGAGAGTGGTCCAAATTATCGCCGGCTACTGCTGATTTCCGCTGTGTCTACTTTATTTCGGGCACATTCTTGAGGAACAGCGAGGCGGCCTCGAATCGCAGTTCAGCCGAAATTGCGTTGCGATCGGTTCCCGCTAATAAAATCATGGCGAACACTCTGTTCCTGGGAGACTGGAAGCAGGATGTTCTGAGACTGATTCAAGGCGAGGTTTGCTGGATTCTTCTTTGCGAGATCACGCCCACGACGTGTCTGGGAGCCAGCATGTCGTCGATCATGTCGGCCCAAGCTTGCATCATCGACCGGCGCTCCCTGAGGTAGCTCGCATGATTGTAGCTCGCACGCACTTGATTACGCTCCTGATGATCCATCTGGCGTTCGATGATGTCCGGGCGAAGACCGGCTTCGTTTAGCATCGTTGAAGCCGTGGAACGGAAGCCGTGCCCGGAAAAGCCAATTGTGCCTTCCCCAAGAAATCCCATCCGCTCAAGCGCCCGATTAATGGTGGTTGCCGTGATGTAGGCATTCGATCGTCTGCGGTTCGGAAAAAGATATTGGTTTGATCCGGTCTGAAGCTTCAATTCTCGGAGCAAGCTCAAGGCCTGGCGAGAAAGCGGCACGATATGCTCTTCCTTCATCTTCATTCGGATGGCCGGTATTCGCCACTCTGCCGCCTCGAAGTCGAACTCCACCCATTTGGCGGCGCGCAATTCTATGGTCCGCACGAACGTCAGCAACATGAGACGCATCCCGAACTTGGTCCCAGGATCGCCACGATAGCTGTGGAGTCGAGTGAAGAGCGCTAGCAATTCTTGCTTCGATAGCGCTCGACTGTGTTTCGGCCTCTTACGAACGATCGCGCCGCGCAGCGGCGATGCAGGGTCGTGCTCTGCCCTTAGCGTCGCAACGGCGTACCGAAAGACAGCTGAACACCACTGGCGGATGAGGTGGGCAAAGGTATTGGCGCCTCTTGCTTCAACGCGCTGCATAACTTCCAGGATCTGAGCGGCGCTGATGCCCGAGACGGGGAGAGCGCCGATGTAAGGAAACACGTCGGTGTCAAAAACATGACGAATCTGTTTGGCGTACCCTTCGCTCCAGCTCGACGACTTTCGGTCCATCCATTCGATGGCCACGACTTTGAAGGTATTTTTGTTCTGGTCAATCTGATCCCGAAGCCGGGTCTGCCGGGAATGGGCAGGATGCATTCCCTTCCGGACAAGCTCCCGTGCTTCATCCCGAGCTTTCCGGGCAGCTTCGAGCGAAACGTGACCGGGTCTTTTGCTGTCGGAAAAGAATTCGCCGATGGCAAAGACATTCTCCTTGCCGCCGATCTCGTACCGATAACGCCAGAGCTTCGCGCCGGACGGGCGGACCTCCAGAAAGAGGCCGTTAGAGTCGCGCAGTTTCACCGGGCTGCTACCCGGTTTTGCGTTATGCACTTTAGCGTTTGTAAGTAGCATTGGCGTCAGAACAAACGGGGTATCGATACCCGGTTCGATACCCGGTTTTTCTGCCGATGCCAACGAATTTCGACGACCAGAGACGACCAATCGGATTGAAGAAATGCCTGGTTTTATTGAGTTTTTCGGACGTTAGCGAATTGCGGCGAATGACCGCGAACGCTGTTCATAATTATCGATCAGGAGAAGCATTCGCATCTATCCGGTTGAAATTGCTGGACCATTCTTTCGGTTTCCGGCGGAAACACTTTACCGTTCTCACCTTTTCAACCGGTGGCTTCACGGCTCCGGAACACCTATCTGATTTTCCCGCCTTCCGCATCCGAATTGAATTCATGCCGCGCGCCCGGACCGGTGCGTGCGGTTTGCAAAATGCCATGGTAGAGCACCGCCGAACGGGAGTTTGACGCCATGAAACAGTACGGACATTTCATCGCCGGCGGACATGTCGCGGGCGCTTCGGGCCGCTTCGGCGACATCTACGATCCCTCGACCGGCGAGGTGCAGGCGAAAGTCTCCCTCGCGTCGCGCGGCGAAATGCGCCACGCCGTCGAAATCGCCTCCAAGGCGTTCCGCGAATGGTCCGCCGTGAACCCGCAACGCCGCGCCCGCGTCATGTTCAATTTCAAGGCGCTGGTCGAGAAGAACATGGACGAGCTGGCGCGCCTGCTGTCGTCCGAGCACGGCAAGGTGGTTGCCGATTCCAAGGGCGACATCCAGCGCGGTCTCGAAGTCATCGAATTCGCCTGCGGCATCCCGCATCTGACGAAGGGCGAATACACCGAAGGCGCCGGACCCTCCATCGACATCTATTCCATGCGCCAGCCGCTCGGCGTGGTCGCCGGCATCACGCCGTTCAACTTCCCCGCGATGATCCCGATGTGGATGTTCGGCGTCGCCATCGCCTGCGGCAACACCTTCATCCTCAAGCCCTCCGAGAAGGACCCCGGCGTGCCGCTGCGCCTCGCCGAGCTGATGATGGAGGCGGGCGCGCCTTCCGGCGTGCTCCAGGTCGTCAACGGCGACAAGGAGGCGGTCGACGCGATCCTCGAAGACCCGGACATCCAGGCGGTGAGCTTCGTCGGCTCCTCGGCCATCGCGCATTACGTCTACAGCCACGGCACGGCGCACGGAAAGCGCGTCCAGGCGATGGGCGGCGCCAAGAACCACGCCATCATCATGCCCGACGCCGATCTCGACCAGGTGACCAACGAGCTGATCGGCGCGGGCTACGGCTCGGCCGGCGAGCGCTGCATGGCGATCTCGGTGGCGGTGCCCGTCGGCGAGAAGACGGCCGATGCGCTGATCGCCAAGCTGAAGCCGCGGGTCGAAAGCCTGCGCGTCGGCATCCCGACCGATCCCGACGCCGACTACGGCCCCCTTGTGACCGCAGCCCACAGAGAGAAGGTGAAGGCCTATATCGACATGGGTGTCAAAGAAGGCGCCGAGCTCCTGGTCGACGGCCGCGACTTCAAGCTCCAGGGCTATGAGAACGGCTATTATCTCGGCGGCTCGCTGTTCGATCATGTGACGCCCGAAATGAAGACCTATCAGGACGAGATCTTCGGCCCCGTGCTCCAGATCGCCCGCGCCAAGGATTTCGACGAGGCGCTGTCGCTGCCCTCGAACCACCAATATGGCAACGGCGTCGCGATCTTCACCCGCGACGGCGACGCCGCGCGCGAATTCGCCAGCAAGGTGAAGGTGGGCATGGTCGGCATCAACGTGCCGATCCCGGTGCCGCTCGCCTACCACACCTTCGGCGGCTGGAAGCGCTCGGCCTTCGGCGACGTCAACCAGCACGGCCCGGAAGGCGTGCGGTTCTATACGCGCGTGAAGACGGTGACGGCGCGCTGGCCCAAAGGCGGCGTGCGCGAGAATGCCAGCTTCGTCATCCCGACAATGAAATGAGCAATGCCGAACTATCCCATCGACTATCTCACGGAGGAGGAAGCGACAGTACCGTCGCCTGAAGTTCTCTATCACTACTCAAGTTGGCCGGGGGTATTTTCAATTCTTAGTAATAAAACACTCCGTATGCGTCACTCCGGCTACCTTAACGACAAGCATGAAATGTTAGAGGGAATATCGCTGATTCAGCATGTGCTAGAAACGACCGCTGCGAGTGGAAATGAGAAATGGGGGCCGCACTGGGCGAGAGTTCGAGAGGACTGGCTAAAAGATTTTTCTGATACAAATGTATTTCTCGCGTCGTTCTGCGAAAAGGGTGACACTCTCGATCTCTGGCGTGCGTATGTGAAGGACGGCGGGGCAGCGATAGGCTTCTCAAGCAAGCATCTTAGGAAGTCAGCGGACGAAAGGGCGCTCTGGTTGCTCCCGTGCTTGTACCAACGATCGATTCGATCCGAGAGAATTTTCGAGATCGTGGACTACTTCACCCATAATTACTGGCGGCCATGGGAGGGTGACGTTGAGCAGTTCTCTGATGCTGTGTGCGGAGATTTGCTGCTTGAAATTCCGCGACAAAAAAGTGAGCACTTTTTATCGGAAAACGAATGGCGACTCTTCGTATTCGGGAACACTATCGATCAGGGCGAAACGGTAAAGTTCTCTGTTTCTTCGCGTGGTATCGTTCCGCACCTAGATTTTGCGTTTACTCCAGAAATGATCGTCGAGTTAGTAACTGATCCATATGCAACTCCCGAAGCCATCTTAGGGTTGGAAGAGTTTCTTGGTCGGAGCGGATTTGAACACGTCGCGGTCCGCCGATCTGAAGTTCCTCTGAGGCCTTGATATGACCGACGAACCGGAAATCCTCTTCGAAACCCGCGGCGCGGTCGGGTTGATCACGCTCAACCGGCCCAAGGCGCTGAACGCGCTGACCCACGGCATGGCGGTCGCGATGCTGGCGCAGCTGAGGAACTGGGCGGCCGACGACGCGGTGAAGACCGTCGTCATCCAGGGCGCCGGCGAGCGCGCCTTCTGCGCCGGCGGGGACATCCGCTCGCTCTACGACAGCGGCAAGGCCGGCACGCCCTATGCGCTGGAATTCTATCGCGACGAATACCTGCTCAACGCCTTCATCAAGCACTTCCCCAAGCCCTATGTCGCCCTGCTGCGCGGCTTTGTGATGGGCGGCGGCGTCGGCATTTCCGTACATGGCAGCCACCGCGTCGCCGACGAGACGATGCAATTCGCCATGCCGGAGACCGGCATCGGCCTCTTCCCCGATGTCGGCGGGAGCTGGTTCCTGCCGCGCCTGCCGGGCGAGATCGGGATGTATCTGGGACTGACCGGCGCGCGGCTGAAGACGGCGGATGCGCTCTATGCCGGCGTCGCGACGCATTTCGTGCCCGCCGCCCGCCGCGACGCGCTGCTCGTGAGCCTCGCCGAAGGCCGCGAGATCGACATCGCGCTGCGCGACGCGACCGACGGCGTACCCGACGCCTATCTGACCGCTCATCGCGCCAAGATCGATGCGATGTTCGGCGCCGCCTCCGTCGAGGATATCCTGGCCGCGCTCGATGCCGACCACACCGACTGGGCGGACGACACGGCGAAGACCATCCGCGCCAAATCGCCGACCGCGACCAAGCTCGCCTTCCGCCAGATCCGGAAGGGCCGGGACCTGTCGTCCTTCGACGACGGCATGCGGATGGAATTCCGCATGGTGAACCGCGTCATCGCCGGCCGCGACTTCTACGAGGGCGTCCGCGCCACGATCATCGACAAGGACGGCGCCCCGAACTGGCGGCCGGCGACGCTCGCCGAAGTGAGCGACGCCGATATCGACGCCTATTTCGCGCCGCTGGGAGAAAAGGAACTGCCCCTATGACCACCATCGCATTCATCGGCGTCGGCAATATGGGCGGGCCGATGGCGCGCAATCTGCTGAAGGCGCAGGACAAGGTCCGCGCCTTCGACCTCAGTCCCGCCGCGCTCAAGCCCGTCACCGACGCGGGCGCCGCCGCCGCGCCGACCGCGCTCGACGCGGTGAAGGACGCCGACATCGTCATCACCATGCTGCCGGCCGGCCAGCATGTCCGTTCGGTCTATCTCGAAGCGGAAAGCATTCTGACCGCCGCGCCCAGGGGCGCGTTGCTGATCGACTGCTCGACCATCGACATCGATTCCGCCCGTGCGGTCCACGCGGCCGCTTCGGCCGCCGGCTTCGACTTCCTCGACGCGCCGGTCTCGGGCGGCGTCTCCGGCGCCGAGGCCGGCACCCTCGCCTTCATGTGCGGCGGCTCCGACGCGGCGTTCGATCGCGCCCGGCCGGTCCTCGAGAAGATGGGCAAGCGCATCGTCCATGCCGGCGGCGCGGGCGCGGGGCAGGCGGCCAAGATCTGCAACAACATGCTGCTCGCGATCACGATGATCGGCACTTGCGAAGCCTTCGCGCTGGGCGAGAAGCTCGGCCTCGATCACCAGAAGCTCTACGACATCATGTCGGCGGCGTCCGGCCAGTCCT
Organism: Rhizomicrobium sp.; assembly: GCA_037200985.1. Taxonomy (NCBI): domain Bacteria; kingdom Pseudomonadati; phylum Pseudomonadota; class Alphaproteobacteria; order Micropepsales; family Micropepsaceae; genus Rhizomicrobium; species Rhizomicrobium sp. The sequence goes on along the minus strand of JBBCGJ010000001.1, from coordinate 1,601,513 downwards.
GGTCGCTGACGACCTATTGCCCGGTGCCCGGCCCGGTGCCCACCGCGCCGTCCAATCGCGACTACACCGGCGGTTTCGCCACCGCGCTGATGCTGAAGGACCTGAAGCTCGCCCAGGCCGCCGCGTCCGGCGCCGGCGCCGCCACACCGCTCGGCGCGGAAGCCGCCCAGCTCTATGCGCTGTTCGCGGCACAGGGCCATGCCGGCGTCGATTTCTCCGGCATCATCAAGATGCTCCGCGGCGGCTAGAGGCGACTTTTTCTTGGCTCTCCGCGCCTGCCGGTTCCGCATGACAGGCTCATGAACGCGGACCTTTGTCGAAAATTGCGGCGTTCCGGCATTGGCGTTCACGGCACGCTTGCGACAAGCCGCCATGTCGCGTCAGATGGCGCCATGTCCGCACCTACTCAATCCGTGATCGCCACACGCTCCGACCAGATGTTCCCGCATCTGACGCATCAGGAGCTGACGCGCTTGCGCCGCTTCGGCGAGGAACGCAGCTTTGCCGCGGGCGAGGCCATGGCCCGCACCGGCGAGGTCTCGCCGGGATTCTTCCTCGTTCTCGCCGGCGAGGTCGCGGTCAAGCAGCGCGACGCGCTGGACCGCGAGCAGCTCATCGTCACCCACGGCCCCGGCAGCTTCATGGGCGAGCTGGCGCAGCTCTCCTCCAAGCCGTCGCTGGTCGACGCCACTGCGCTCACGCCGGTGGATGCGATCGTCATCCGCCCGCAGCGCCTGCGCGATCTTCTGGTGGAGGAGGCGGAACTGGGCGAGCGCATCATGCGCGCGCTCATCCTGCGGCGCGTCGGGCTCCTGGAGACCGGCGCCGGCGGACCGATAATCGTGGGCCGCGAAGGCAATGTCGACGTGATGCGCCTGGCCGCGTTCCTCGGCCGCAACGGCCATCCCTACACCATCCTCTGTCCCGGCGCCGACAACGAGGCGCAGGCCATGCTCGACCGCTTCCAGGTGGACGCGAGCGAATTGCCGATCGTGCTGTGCCCGAACGGCCAGATGCTGCGCAACCCGAGCGAGGACGAGATCGCCCGCTGCCTCGGCATGATCGGCACGCTCGATCCGACGCGGCTCTACGACGTGGCCATCGTCGGCTCCGGCCCCGCCGGTCTCAGCGCTGCGGTCTATGCGGCGTCCGAAGGGCTCTGCGTCATCCTGCTCGATTGCCGCGCCTTCGGCGGCCAGGCCGGCGCCTCGGCGCGGATCGAGAACTATCTGGGCTTTCCCACCGGCATCAGCGGACTGGCGCTGATGGCGCGCGCCTTCAACCAGGCGCAGAAATTCGGTGCCGAGATGGCGATCCCCGACGAGGTCGCCAACCTCAGCCGGCAGGGCGGCGTCTTCCATCTGGAACTGGCGAACAAGGAGCAGGTGCGCGCCCGCACGATCATCATCGCGAGCGGCGCGCGCTACAAGCGCCTCGCCGTCTCCAATCTTTCGGACTACGAAGGCAGCCACGTTCACTACTGGGCCTCGCCGCTGGAAGCGCGGCTGTGCAGCGGCCAGGAGGTCGTGCTGGTCGGCGGCGGCAATTCGGCCGGGCAGGGCGCGGTCTATCTCGCGAGCCGCGTGAAGAAGGTTCATATGCTGATACGCGGGCCGAGCCTGGAAGCCACCATGTCGCGCTATCTGATCGACCGCATCGCCGCGCAGCCCAATATCGAGATCCTGACCAAGACCGAGGTCACGGCGCTCAAGGGCGACAAGGGCATCCTGCAAGGCGTCGAATGGACGAACCGGCTGACCGGCGCGGTCACCGACAAGCCGATCGGCCATGTCTTCCTCTTCATCGGCGCCAATCCGAACACCGACTGGCTGGACGGCTGCGGCGTCGATCTCGACGCCAAGGGCTTCGTGCACACCCGCGCCGACCGGCCGTTCGAAACGACCAATCCCGGCATCTTCGCCATCGGCGATGTGCGGGCCGGCTCGATCAAGCGCGTCGCCGCCGCGGTGGGCGAGGGCGCCCAGGTGGTCTCCGCCATCCATGCCCATCTCGCCGATGCGGTCGCGACGGAAAAGGTCTGATGGACGACGGCTGCACGCATCTCGGCACGATCCGCAAGGTCACGCCCAGCGCGCACGGCTGCGAGGAATGCCTCAAATCCGGCTCGCCCTGGGTGCATCTGCGGCTCTGCCGCACCTGCGGCCATGTCGGCTGCTGCGATTCCTCGCCCAACCGCCACGCGACCAAGCATTTCCACAGGACCAAGCATCCGATCGTCGAAGGCTACGACCCGCCCGAGCGCTGGGGCTGGTGCTATGTCGACGAAGTGATGTTCGACCTCTCCGACAATGCCACGCCGCAGCGCGGACCGATTCCGCGATACGTGTGACGCAGCGCTTCGCCGCGTTCGGCCCGGGTGACAGATGAGTTTTAACTGCGCGCCCCACCCCGCATACGACAGCTAAAGTCGCTCTTTTGCTGCTTGCCGCCCGTTTCTTGTCATTTGCACAACGGCCCCTTTTCGAACCCATTCGGCGTTATCCTCCCGACGCATCCCCTCCGGCACCCGATTCATGCCCGCACCGCGACCTGTCCGTTCCGCCCTCGACCTCATCGGCAACACGCCGCTGCTGGAGCTGACGCATTTCGACACCGGCCCCTGTCGCCTCTTCGCCAAGCTGGAAAGCCAGAACCCCGGCGGCTCGATCAAGGACCGGATCGGCCTTTCCATGATCGAAGCGGCGGAGAAGAGCGGCGTGCTCAAACCCGGCGGCACCATCGTCGAGGCCACCGCCGGCAACACCGGCCTCGGCCTCGCCCAGGTCGCCACCGCCAAGGGCTACAAGATCATCCTCGTCGTCCCCGACAAGATGGCGCGCGAGAAAATCCTGCACCTGCGCGCGCTGGGCGCCGACGTCCGCATGACGCGCTCCGACGTCGGCAAGGGCCACCCCGAATACTACCAGGACATGGCCGAACGCATCGCCGCCGAGCACCAGGCCCATTTCATCAACCAGTTCGCCAACCCCGCCAACCCGCTCGCGCACGAGACGACCACCGGCCCGGAGATATGGGAGCAGATGGACCGCGACATCGATGCCGTCGTCGTCGGCGTCGGCTCCGGCGGCACGCTGACGGGGCTTGGCCGCTTCTTCGCGAAGGTCTCGCCGAAGACGCGGATGGTGCTGGCCGATCCGCTCGGCTCCATCCTCGCGCCGCTGATCAAGACGGGAAAGACGGTCGAGGCCGGCTCCTGGACCATCGAAGGCATCGGCGAGGATTTCGTGCCGCCCAATGCCGAGCTGAAATTCGTCAAGACCGCCTATTCGATCCCCGACAAGGAGAGCATCGAGGCCGCCCGCGCGCTTCTTGAAAAGGAAGGTGTCCTCGCCGGCTCGTCCTCCGGCACGCTGCTGGTCGCGGCGCTGCGCTATTGCCGCGAGCAGACGGAGCCCAAGCGCGTCGTCACGCTGGTCTGCGACAGCGGCAACAAATATCTCTCCAAGGTCTACAACGATTATTGGGTGATCGAGCAGGGGCTCTCGACCAAGCCGCTCAAGGGCGACCTCTCCGACCTCATCTCGCGCCGTTTCGACAGCGGCGCCACCGTCACCGTCGGGCCGGACGACACGCTGCTCACCGCCTATAACCGCATGCGCGCCGCCGACGTCTCGCAGCTCCCCGTCCTGGTCGACGGCAGCCTTGTCGGCATCGTCGACGAGAGCGACATCCTGGCCGCGGTCGAAGGGCCCGAGGACCTGCGCAAGGCCCGTTTTGCCGGCGCGGTGAAGGATGCGATGACCTCCGCCCCGAAGACGCTGCCGGTGAATGCGCCCCTTTCGGCCCTGGAACCGATCTTCGCCCATGACGAGGTGGCGCTGGTCTGCGACGGTGGTAAGTTCGTCGGCCTGATCACCCGCATCGACCTCATCAACCACATCCGGCTGCGCGCCTGAGTGAAGGCAAAATGAGCGAACAGAAGAACCGCCTGGCGTTCTCGACACGGACGATCCATGCGGGGCAGCATCACGATCCCTCGACCGGCGCGGTGATGGTGCCGATCTACGCGACCTCGACCTACGCGCAGGAAAGTCCCGGCGTCCACAAGGGCTACGAATATTCGCGCAGCCAGAACCCCACCCGCATGGCGTTCGAGCGCTGCATCGCCGACCTCGAAAGCGGCGCCGACGGCTTCGCTTTCGCTTCCGGCTTGGCCGCGATCTCCACGGTGCTGGAACTGCTCGACAGCGGCGCCCATGTCATCGCAAGCGACGATCTCTATGGCGGCTCATTCCGGCTGTTCGACAGGGTGCGCAAGCGCTCCGCCGGCCTGGAGGCCAGCTTCGTCGATCTCTCCGATCTCGCCGCCATCGAGGCCGCGATCAAGCCCAACACAAGGATGATCTGGGTCGAGACCCCGACCAATCCGCTGCTGCGCCTCGCCGACCTCTCGGCCATCGCGGCGCTGGCGAAGAAGCGCTATCTGCTCGCCGCCGCCGACAACACCTTTGCCAGCCCCTATGTCCAGCGCCCGCTGGAGCACGGCTTCGACATCGTGATGCACTCCACGACCAAATATCTGAACGGCCATTCCGACATCGTCGGCGGCTGCGTCGTGACCAGGGACGCCGACCTCACCGCCCGTCTGCGCTTCCTGCACAACGCCATCGGCAGCATCGCCGGCCCGTTCGACAGCTTCCTCGCGCTGCGCGGTCTCAAGACGCTCGCCTTGCGCATGGAGCGCCACTGCGCCAATGCGCTGAAGATCGCCGCCTGGCTGGAGACGCACCCGAAGGTCTCGCGCGTGATCTATCCCGGCCTGGAATCCCATCCGCAGCACGCGCTCGCGAAAGCGCAGATGCGCGCCTTCGGCGGCATCGTGAGCTTCTTCGTCAAGGGCGGCCTCGCCGCGACCAAGCGCGTCCTCGAACGCACCCGGCTTTTCACCCTGGCCGAAAGCCTCGGCGGCGTCGAAAGCCTGATCGAGCATCCCGCGATCATGACCCACGCCTCGATCCCGGCGGAACAGCGCGCCCGCATCGGCATCTCCGACGAACTGGTGCGCCTGTCCGTCGGCATCGAAGACGCCGACGATTTGATCGCCGACCTCGCGCAAGCGCTGCAATAACTTTCCTCCCCCGCTGTTGCGGGGGAGGGGGACCGCGAAGCGGTGGAGGGGGCCCGACTGGGCGATATCTTTCCGCGCAGGCCCCCTCCGCCTCGCTTTGCTCGGCACCTCCCCCGTAAACACGGGGGAGGAAAGCTATCCTCGCGTCACCGTTGACGCCGCTCCGTCCGCGTCTAACGTGCCGCCGCAACCCGGAGGCCTCCCATGTCGCACGCGAACGGCCGCAAATCGATCTTCATCACCGGCGCCGCCTCCGGCATGGGGCGCGAGACCGCCAAGCTGTTCGCAGCGAAAGGCTGGTACGTCGGCGGCTATGACATCAACGAAAACGGCCTGAAGACGCTGGAGCAGGAGATCGGCTTCGACAACGGCAAGACCGGTCTGCTCGACGTGACCCAGCGCGAGAAATTCGCCGCGGCGCTCGCCGATTTCACCGCGCAGACGGACGGAAAGCTCGACATCCTCTACAACAATGCCGGCATCGGCCGCGGCGGCTTCTTCGCCGACCAGTCCTTCGAGGATGTGATGGCGGTGGTGAACGTCAATTTCGTCTCCGTCCTCATCGGCATCCATGAAGGCATCAAATATCTCAAGGCGACGCCCGGCTCGCTCTGCTTTACCACCTCCTCGTCCTCGGCGACCTATGGCATACCCGGCATCGCCGTCTACTCCGCCACCAAGCACGCCGTGAAGGGCCTCACCGAAGCGCTCGCCGTCGAGTTCAAGATGCTCGGCGTGCGCGCCGCCGACGTGCTGCCCGGCCTGATCGATACGCCGATCCTGCCGCCCGGCGTCGCGGCGAACGCGCCGAAGGAAGGCATGTTCCGCGCCATCTCGCCCATCGAAGTCGCCAAGGTCGTCTGGGAGGCCTACCACTCCGACAAGCTGCACTGGTACGTGCCGCCGGAGATTTTCGAGCTCGACAAGGCGGCGACTCTCGATCCCGAAGGCACCCGCGACGGCATGGCCGCGGGCACGCTGTTCGAGACGCTGAACAAGCTCTCCAAATCATGAGCGACGCGCTTCTCGGCGCGGTCGCGCCCGCGTTGCGCTTCGACGAGGCGGCGCTGAAAGCCCATCTCGAACGTCATGTCGAAGGCTTCGGCCAGGGCATGTCCGTGCAGCAGATCAAGGGCGGCGCCTCCAACCCGACCTTCAAGCTGACCACGCAGGGCCCCGCCGGCCCGCTGCACTACGTCCTCCGCAAGAAGCCGCCGGGCCAGCTCCTCGCCAGCGCGCACCAGGTCGACCGCGAATACCGCGTGATGAAGGCGCTGGACGGCACCGGCGTTCCCGTCCCGCGCATGCGTCTTCTGTGTACGGACGATAGCGTGATCGGCACCGGCTTCTATGTGATGGACTATCTCGAGGGCCGCGTCTTCCGCGATGCCAAGCTGCCCGGCCTCGCACGCGCCGAACGCGCCGCGGTCTATGACGAGCTGAACGCCACCCTCGCCAAGCTGCATAAGGTCGACTATCAGGCCGTCGGCCTCGGCGATTTCGGCCGCCCCGGCGGCTATTTCGAGCGCCAGGTGGCGCGCTGGATCAAGCAGTATCGCGGCGCCGAGACCGAAACCATTCCCGCGATGGAAATGCTCATCGCGGAACTGCCGAACCTGATCCCGCCGGACCGGTCGGTGTCCATCGCCCATGGCGACTACCGGCTGGAGAACACCATGTTCCATCCGACCGAGCCGCGCCTGATCGCCGTGCTCGATTGGGAGCTCTGCACCATCGGCCATCCGTTGGCCGACATCGGCTACAATTGTTTCCTCTGGCATTCGGAATCGGAAAGCTGGGGCACGCTGATCGGCGTCGATTTCGCCACGAGCGGCATTCCGACCGAAGCCGAATATCGCGACGCCTATTGCCGCCGTACCGGCCGCGCCTCCATCCCGCACTGGAATTTCTACCTGGCGTTCGGCGTCTTCCGCCTAGCCTCGATCAGCCAGGGCGTCTATCGCCGCGTCTTGAACGGCGTCGCGCCGTCCGACCGCCCCGCGATCAACGGCACCCCGCGCCTGGCGGAGCAGGCGCTCGAACTGCTGCATCGCGACGATTAAGTCATCCCAAAAGGATTGTCATCCGCCGCGAATGCGGCGGACCCAGGTGAAACCCTGCGGCTTCGTCGCAAGCGTCAACTGGGTTCGCCGCATTCGCGGCGAATGACATCTATATTTGAAGTTGGCACCTCGCTCCTGTGGAGCGCGTTGTGCAAATTTCACCCCCCCCTTGCGCTCCCCACCCGAATTCCGTCCACTCCGCCGCACAGCGGGCAGGGGATTTCTTTGAGCCGTACGTTTGCGCTTCTGCTTCTCATCGCCATGGTGCTCGGCATCGTGGTCGGCATTGCCGGCCATGCCTGGCTCGACGCCGGCCGGATCGCCCAGCTCACCGACGCCCTCGGCCTCGTCACCTTCGCCTTCCTGCGCCTGATCCGGATGATCATCGCGCCCCTGGTACTCTCCACCCTCATCGTCGGCATCGCGCATATGGAGGACGCCGCCGCGATCAGCCGGGTCGGCGCCCGCGCCATCGCCTGGTTCATGCTGGCCTCGCTGGCTTCGCTCGTCCTGGGCCTGATCATGGTCCATCTGTTCCAGCCCGGAATCGGGTTGTCGTTGCCGCATGGCGCGGCCGGCGCGCCCGCCAGCGCCGCGTCGCTGTCGCTGACCGATTTCCTCACCCATCTGATTCCACGCTCCATCGTGGAGGCGCTGGCGAACAACGAGATTTTGCAGATCGTCGTCTTCGCCTGCTTCCTCGGCACCGCGATGGCCGCGAGCCAGGATCGCGCGCCGGCGATCCTCGCCCTGGCCGAACAGGTCGCCGCCGTGATGCTGAAGATCACATCCTATGTGATGACATTGGCGCCGTTCGTCGTGTTCGCGGCGCTGGCCTCGACGGTGGCGACCCAGGGCGCCGGCGTGCTCCTCACCTATGCGCGCTTCGTCGGCAGCTTCTATCTCGCGCTGCTACTGCTCTGGATACTCCTCTTCGCCGTCGCCGCCGCGATCCGCCGCGGCGGCACCGCGGCCCTGTTCCACGCGGTCCGCGACCCGGTACTGCTCGCCTTCTCGACCGCGAGTTCGGAAGCCGCCTATCCGCGCCTCCTGGAGCAGCTTCAAGAGATCGGCCTGCCGCGCCGCATCGTCAGCTTCGTCCTGCCGCTCGGCTATTCCTTCAACCTCGACGGCTCGACGATGTACTGCACCTTCGCGACGCTGTTCATCGCCCAGGCCTATGGCATCGACCTCACGCTGGGCCAGCAGGTGACGCTGCTCCTGATCATGATGGTGACCTCGAAAGGCATGGCCGGCGTGCCGCGCGCCTCCCTGGTCGTCATCCTGGCGGCGCTGCCTTACTTCCACATTCCGGAAGCCGGCCTTCTGCTCGTGCTCGCGGTCGACCACCTGCTCGACATGGGCCGCAGCGGCACCAACATCGTCGGCAACGCGGTCGCCTGCGTCGTGGTCGATGCCTGGGAAGGCCGCGCCAAACCGGCTCAGTAGATTTCCGGCCCGTCACGGCAGGACATCCGCGCCAGCGCCGCCAGCGTCGGCCAGTTCTCGTAAGGGTTCGTCGCGCCGCCGCAGACGAAGCCGCCGCGCACCATATGTCCGCTCGGGCAAATCTGCACATGCACATGCGGCCCGGTCGAGCGTCCCGTGCTGCCGGCATAGCCGATCACGTCGCCGCGATGCACGTCGTCGCCCGCCCGCACCGCCAGGCGCGACATGTGCCCGTTGATCACCGTCGGCGCGCCGCTGCCCGCCGGCTTCAGCGCCACAAAATTGCCGAGCCCGCCGTCGAACTCCGCGAACATCACGCGGCCGTCGGTCATGGCATGCACCGCCGTTCCCTCCCGGACCGCGACGTCGACGCCCTGGTGCTTTTCGCTCCGCCCCGGCGTCAGGGGATCGTCGCGCCAGCCGTAAAGGCTCGACACATGGCAGGCCACGCCCGGCGCGAACAGCGGGCCATAGATCCGGTCCTCGCCCGACAGCGTCTCGCCGCCGATGGCGAAGCCGAAGCCGTCGCGCGCGTCGGCGCCGGTATAGTGCCGCCATCCCGCATGCGCCGAAATGGCGATCACCGCGCCGGCCAGCGCAATGCCGCCCAGCGCCACGCGCTTGCGATAGAGCGGCGCGCGCCGCGTCGCGCCGCTCTTGAAATGCTTGGCGAGCAGAAGAAGGCCCGCGCCGCCGATCAGCGCCGGCTCGAAATAGGAGACGAGATCCGCGTTGACCGCCGCCACCCGCGCCGTGGCCTCGCCGCCGGCCAGCGCCAGCACCGGCTTGAACATCCACGGCACGACGCTCGCATAGCCGAGCATGGTCTCGATCCACAGCGCGGCCAGCGCCAGCAGCAGCGCCAGCGCATAGCCGAGAACCCGCGTCGCGACATGCGCCCGGACGTCGAGCCGGGCATGCGCCGCTTTCAAGAGCGCCGCGACGAACAACCCGATCGCCAGATAGGGCAAGCCGTCGTTCAGCACGTCATAGACCAGCGGTCCGATGCCGAGCGCGACCGCAAGGCGCATGCCCGGCGCCGTCATCGTCATCGCGACGATCAGCAGCAGGGCGCTCGCGACCGCGTTTGCTATCGCCAGCGCCGACGACTCGTATGCGAACCAGCGCCACAGCAGGCCGTGCGAATGCGTGGCGCCCCTGGCGCGGTTGGGGCGGATGCCCACCGCGGCCAGCGTGTCCTCGAGCGAGATATGCGGGATGAGCGGCGGCGGCCGGCGGACGACCACGGTCTCCGCGCGCACGGGCCGCCTGTGCGGCGCGCGGCTGCCGTCATATCGACTCATGCGCGGAGCGTTCCCACCAGGTTCTCGAAGAGGCGCGGTCTATCGCGGTCAATCGTGACCGGATCGTGGCTTTGTGCCAAGACGGAACGAACGCTTGCGACATCGCCGCAGTTCCCGATTCCGGTGGAGCAGGACGCCGCACCGGCCTATATTTTCGTCGTTAACGACGAGGTCCGGCGGCGATGGAAAAGTTTCTCGGTGTGTCTTTGGCGGATGCGGATCGCTGGGAATGGTACGCGGCCGGCGACAAGGCCGTCGCGCCTCGCGCCCGCCCGCGCGCCTGGGCGAACGCCGGTCCGGACCGCGTCGTCTTCGAGATCGGCCTGGCGCTCGCCGTGCCGCTTTTTCTCGCCGCGCTCGCCGGCGTGGTCTTGGCTTAGATGCAGGAACTCCTGCCCCTTGCCGCCCGCATCGCCGAGCGTCTCAAGGCGCGCCGGGAAACGGTCGCGGTCGCCGAATCCTCGACCGGCGGATTGATCTCCGCCGCGCTGCTCGCGGTTCCCGGCGCTTCGGCCTATTTCCTCGGCGGCGCCGTCGTCTACACGGCCAAGGCCCGCGTGCTGCTGATGGACTTGCCGCGCGAGGCCGTCGCCGGCATGCGCTCGGCGAGCGAGTCCTATGCGCAGCTTCTGGCGCGCACCGCCCGGGAGCGTTTCGACGCAAGCTGGGGATTGTCGGAGACCGGTGCCGCCGGTCCGACCGGCAATCCCTATGGCGATGCCGCCGGCCACAGTTGCATCGCGCTCGCCGGACCCCTGTCCCAGGCAATCACTGTCGAGACAGGGGACAGCGACCGCGCCGCCAACATGCGCGCCTTCTCCCGGCGGGCCCTGGAGCTTCTGCTTAACGCCTTGGCATAGAGGAACAATATCGCGTGACGCCGGTTTCCTGTTTTCCCATTCCAAGGAAAGCACCATGAGCCGCGCCTTTGTCCGCGAACGCGACGACGCCCCGCCTGACGCTCCGCCCGAGCTTCGTGTCGGGAGCGGCGCCAATCTCGTCACGCCGCGCGGCCTGCGCCTGATGGAGCAGAAGCTGTTCGAGCTCAACGAAGCTCGGCGCCGGCCCGGCCGACGACGACAAGGCGCGCATCCTGCGCGATCTGCGCTACTGGACGGCGCGCCGCGCCAGCGCCCAGCTTGTCGACCACCAGGCGGATGACAGCGAAGTGGGCTTCGGCTCCGAGGTCGTCTTTCGCCGTCATGGCGGCCCGCCGGAGACGTTCCAGATCGTCGGCGAGGACGAAGCCGATCCCGCCCAGGGTCGTATCTCCTATGTCTCGCCGATTGCCCAGGCCCTGATGGGCGCCCGCGCCGGCGAGACGGTCGAAGTCGCAAACCGCAAGCCACCGCTGGAACTGGACATCGTTTCGGTCCGCTGAATTTACCCTCCCCTTGAGGCAGGGTCGCTTCTCTAATGCGCCTCCGCCGGCGGCGCGTCGTTGGTCAGCTTCGGCACTTTCGCGAACGGCACGATCGCCAGACCCAGCACGAACGCCACCGCCAGCAGATAGAACACGTCCTGGAACGCCTGGGTCAGCGCCTGGCCCGTGACGTATTGCGTGATCTCGCCCGAGAGGACGAGCTTGGCATGCGCCGCGTCGGCGCCGCGGCCCGCCAGCCGCCCGACCATCGGCGCGAGCATGCTGGTATTGGCGTGGTTCATCGCCTCGCCCAGCCGCTCGCCATGGATGCGGCCATAGTCCTGCAGCAGCGTGGACGCGATCGCGATGCCGATCGCGCCGCCCAGATTGCGCATCAGGTTGAACAGCCCGGAGGCATAGCGCAGCTCCTCCTGCGGCACGCCGTTCAGCGCCATGCCGACCGAGGGCACGATGCACAGGAGGATCGCAAAGCCGCGGATCGCCTGCGGCCAGAACATCTCCCAGAATCCCCAGACCGGCGTGATGCCGGAGAACAGCCAGCATGCCAGCGCGAACAGCGAGAATCCGAACGCGATGACGATGCGCTGGTCGAGCACCGTCGTCAGCCGTGCGGCCAGCGGCGCGCCGAACGACATGAAGACGCCGGTGATGAACACCGTGGTCCCGATCTCCAGGCTCGAAAAGCCGCGCACGCGCCCCAGGAAGATGGGTGTCAGATAGGTCGCGCCGTAGAGCCCCATGCCGATGATGACGCTGAGCACGCAGGCGATGGCGAAGGTCGGCCGGCGGAACGGCGTCAGCTTCAACACCGGCAGCGCCGAATAGAAGCTGCGCTCGAAGAACACCAGCGCGCCGACGAAGGAGATCCAGGCTACCGTCACGATGTTCCGGTCCTCGAGCCACTGATGGCGCGGCCCTTCCTCCAGCACATATTGCAGGCAGCCCAGGAACACCGCGAGCGAGATCACATGCAGCCAGTCGATCCGCTTGAGCATGGCGAGGTTGGGCTCGTCCACCTTGCCGAGCAGCGGCAGCGCGATGGCGATGAAGGCGCCAGGAACGACATTGACGAAGAACAGCCAATGCCAGCTCGCGACATCGGTGATCCAGCCGCCCACCGTCGGGCCCAGCGTCGGCGCCAGCGTCGAAACCACGCCCAGGATCGCCGGGATCATCGCGCGCTCCTTGCCGGTGAACATCGTGAACCCGGTGGCGAACACGGTCGGCACCATGGCGCCGCCGACGAAGCCCTGCAGGGCGCGGAAGATCGTCATCGACTGGATGCTCCACGCCATGCCGCAGAGCAGGCTCGCCAGCGTGAACAGCACCGCCGAGGCGGTGAACAGCCAGCGCGTCGACAGGGCCTGGCTGAGATAGGCGGCCAGCGGGATCATGATGATCTCCGCCATCAGATAGGCGGTCTGCACCCAGGCGATCTCGTCCGGCCCGGCCGACAGCCCGTCCTGGATCGAATTCAGCGACGCGGCCACGATCTGGATGTCGAGCAGCGCCATGAACTGGCCGAATGCCATGATCCCGAAGATCAGGAGCTTGCGGCCATGGCTGTATTCCGCGACGGGAGTCGATCGGGCGAACAGGCCGGCGGCGCTCACATGGGACCCCTTGACGGATTATATTATGCGTATCATACAATCCGCGACCGAGGGAACGCAAGATGCGCTACACCCAGACCCACAAGGACGACACCCACAAGGCCCTGCTGAAGGCCGCCGCCGTCGAGCTCCGCGAGAAGGGCCCCGACCGGCTCTCCGTGGCGGGCGTGATGAAATCCGCCGGTCTGACGCATGGCGGCTTCTATGCGCATTTCAAGTCGAAGGACGCGCTCGTCAACGAGACGCTGGCCGACGTCTTCGCGCGCTCGCGCCACCGGGTCGAGCGCCTGCTCGAAGGCTTGCCGCCCAAGCATGCGCTGGCGACCTATATCGATTTCTATGTCGGCGAACGGCATCGCGACGATCCGGCCAATGGCTGCCCCGTCACCGCGCTCAACTCCGACATGCCGCGCCAGTCCAAGCGGATCCGCGCCGCCTTCGAGGCCGGCCTGAAATCGCTGGTCGACATGCTCGCCCGGCGCATGACGGCCGCGGGCGTCGCGGATGCCGAACAGCTCGCGCCGTCCATCCTGTCCGCCATGGCCGGCGCGGTGGCTCTGTCGCGCTCGATCTCGGACCGTTCGCTCTCCGATGAGATGCTCGCCTCCACGCGTTCCGGCATCAAGGCGCGGCTCGGCCTCACCGACCGCGAGCTTGCAAGCGAGGTACCCAAATGAGCAATCCCGTCCTCGACCGTCCCGCCGGCATCGACCAGATTCGCGCGTTGATGACCGGCGCCTCGGACTACCGCGGCATCGCGCATCTCATGGGTTTCAAGCCGATCGAGGTTGAGGAAGGCTATGTCGTCTTCGAAGGCCACCCGTCGAAGGACGTCTATAATCCTATCGGCTCGGTGCATGGCGGATACGCCGCCACGCTGCTCGATTCCGCGATGGGATGCGCCGTGCATACGCGTCTTGCGGCGGGGCAGGGCTATACCACGCTCGAACTCAAGGTCGCGTATCACCGCGCGCTGAGCGACGCCTCCGGTCCCGTCCGTGCCGAGGGCAAGGTGATCTCGCTCGGCCGCCGCGCCGCCTTCGCCGAAGGCCGCCTGCTCGACAAGAACGGCAAGCTCTGCGCCACGGCCACGACCACCTGCCTGGTGTTCGACAAGTGAGCGCGGCGGCGTTCGAAGAGACCGTCGTCGCCGCGCCGCCCGTGGCGGTGCGAGGGCGAAGCATCCCGCGCCGCGCGCTGATCGTGGCGGGCGCGGCGATCGCGCTGGCGCTCGCGGGCGCCTGGTGGATCGCGCTGCCGGCCTCCAGCGTCGCCACCGACGACGCTTATCTGAAGGCCGATTCCACGCTGGTTGCGCCGAAGGTCCATGGCCTCGTTGCGGCGATCCTGGTGCGCGACAACCAGAAGGTCCGCGCGGGCCAGCCGCTGGTGCGCATCGACGACGAGGAATACGCGCAGAATCTCGCCTCGGCCAAGGCCGATGTGCAGACCGCCGAGGCCGCGCTCGGCCAGTTCGCCGCGCAGCGCAATCTCGCCGCCGCCAACGCCGCCGCGGCCGCTGCCTCGATCCGTGCCGCCGATGCGGAGAACGCCCGCGCCGCGGCCGACCGCAAGCGCTTCGACATGCTGGTCGCCGGCGGCGACGTCTCGCGCCAGCAGGCCGAGCAGGTGCGCGCCACCGCCGCCAGCGCCGCCGCCGATGCCGACAAGTCCCGCGCCGGCTTCACCGCCAGCCAGCAGCAGCTCGCCATGGTCGAGCAGACCCGCGCCCAGCTCGTCGCCGCGCGCGCCCGCGCCCGCGCCGCGCTCAGCATCGCGCAGCAGAATCTCACCCACACCGTCATCCGCAGCCCGGTCGACGGCGTGGTCGGCGACCGCCAGGTGCAGGTCGGCGAATATGTCCAGCCCGGCACGCAGCTTCTCACCATCGTGCCGATGGACACGCTCTACGTCGTGGCGAATTTCAAGGAGACGCAGACCGCGCGCATGCTGGTCGGACAGAGGGCGCATGTCACCATCGACGCGCTGGGCGGCGACACGCTGGACGGCGAGGTCGAAAGCTTCGCGCCCGGCTCCGGCTCGGAGTTCTCGCTGCTGCCCTTCGAGCCCGCGACCGGCAATTTCACGCGTATTGTTCAACGCGTGCCTGTTCGCATCCGCCTCGACCCCGGCCAGCCCGACCTCGCGCGCCTCCGCCCGGGCCTGTCGGCGGAAGTGAAGGTTGAATTTCGCCAGCCTTGAGCGGAGAGTTCGCCAAACCCAAAAATGCTGTCATGCCCCGCGAATGCGGGGCACCCAGTTGACGCGTGCAGCACAGGCGCAGGATTTGATCTGGATCCGCGTTCTCACACTGTTGCTATGAACTCACGGCGGATGACAACGGATCGAAGATATCTGGAGCCCATGAGTCACCCTGCGGTTCTCATCGTTGACTTGCCTCGCCTCCGGCGTTCAACAGAGCCATGTATCGGCTCAAACCGATTCGCCGTCGCAAACGCCCGAGGCCGCCGCGCGCCCTGATGCGCGGCGCCGATGTGGCGTTCTTCGTGCTGTTCGGTCTGGCGCTCGCGCTCGGCGGTGCGAAGGCCGTCGCCGGCATCCCCGCGCTTCTCGCCATCGTCACGCCCGAGGGCATCGCCCCCGCGCAGGCCAGCAGCCCGCCGCGCGAGCCCGTCGCCGCGCTCGTCCTCACGACGCCCGTCGAGCCCAGCCCCTTCGCGCCGCAGGTCCTCTTCCCCGTCACGGCGCACGACTATCCCGACTGGCTGCTCGCGCGCGTCGCCGCGCCGGAGGAAAGGCCCGCCGGCCCGCCCAAGATCGCCATCGTGATCGACGATCTGGGCGCCGATCTCGCCCGCACCGACCGCGCGCTCCGCCTGCCGAAGGCCGTCGCGCTCTCCTTCCTTCCCTACGCCGACGCGACGCCCTGGCTCTCCGCCGAAGCGCAGCGCGGCGGCCATGAGATCCTGCTGCACATGCCGATGCAGGCCGAAGGCGATCACGATCCCGGGCCGTCCGCGCTCACCACGGGCTTGGCGCCGGATGAGATCCGCCGCCGCGTCGTCGCCGCGCTCGCGCGCGTGCCGGACGCCATCGGCATCAACAACCACATGGGAAGCCGCGTCACCGCGGACCGCGCCACGCTCATCCCGGTCGCGGAGGAACTCGCCGCGCGCCATCTCTTTTTCTTCGACTCGCGCACGACGCCCGAGACGCAGGTCGTTCCGGTGGCGCGCGCCTTCGGCGTCGCCAGCACCGGCCGCGACGTCTTCCTCGACGACGAGCAGACCGCCGGCGCGGTCGGCGCCCAGCTTGCGGAGATCGAAGCCAGGGCCCGGGCGCAAGGCATCGCCATCGCCATCGGCCATCCGCACGACGTGACGCTGGCCGCGCTTGCGGTCTGGACGGCGCGCGCCGGCGCCCGCGGTTTCGTCCTCGTCCCGCTGTCCGAGGCGATCCGCCTGAAGACCGAACGCGACGCCCGCCTGTCCCTCTCGGCGCCGCGCTAGCGATTCACTGCCCGCGCTTGCCTGCCGTCGCGAAGCGCACCGCTTCCTCCGCCGCCATCATCAGCGCCTTCGCCTTGTTGACGGTCTCCTGATACTCGGCCTCCGGCACGCTGTCGGCCACCACGCCGCCGCCGGCCTGGACGTACATCACCCCGTCCTTCACCAGCGCCGTGCGCAGCACGATGCAGGTGTCCATCGAGCCGTCCGCCGCGAAATAGCCGACCGCGCCGGCATAGACCGCGCCGCGCTTCTCCGTCTCGAACTCGTCGATCAGCTCCATGGCGCGGATCTTGGGCGCGCCCGACAGCGTGCCCGCCGGCAGTCCCGCCGCCAGCGCGTCCACCGCGTCGAGCCCGCCGCGGATATTGCCCTCGACGTTCGACACCAGGTGCATCACATGGCTGTAGCGCTCGATGAAGAAGCTGTCGGTCACTTTCACCTCGCCGGTCTTCGCCACCCTGCCGACATCGTTGCGTCCGAGGTCGACCAGCATCAGGTGCTCGGCCCGCTCCTTGGGATCGCTCTTCAGTTCCTCGGCCAGCGCCGCGTCCTCCGCCGGCGTCTTGCCGCGCGGCCGCGTGCCCGCGATGGGCCGGATGGTGACGACGCCGTCGCGCAGCCGCACCAGGATCTCCGGGCTCGATCCCACGATGGAAAATCCGGGGAACGCCAGATTGTAGAGGAAGGGCGAGGGATTGAGTCGGCGCAGGGCGCGATAGAGCGAGAAAGGCGGCAGCGTGAAGGGTCGGCGGAAGCGCTGGCTCGGGACCACCTGGAACACGTCGCCGGCGCGGATATATTCCTTCGCCTTCTCGACGATCTTCAGATAGTCCGTATGCGTCGTATTGGAATCGATCGTCGACACCGCCGGCAGATCCTCGGGCACTGGCGGCGAGGCCGGGGCAGGGCGTTCCAGGTCGCCGATCGTGTCCTGCAGGCGCTCGCACGCCCGCGCATAGGCGGCGCGCGCGTCGACGCCTCTTTGCGGCCACACCGGCGTCGTGATCAGGATCTCGTCGCGCACCGTGTCGAAAATCGCGGTGATGGTCGGGCGCAGCAGGATCGCATCGGGCAGCCCGAGCGGATCGGGCGGCACCTTGGGCAGCTTCTCGATCAGCCGCACCATGTCGTAGCCGAGATAGCCGTAGAGGCCCACCGCCATCGGCGGCACGCCGGCGGGCAGGTCCATGCGGCATTCCGCGATCAGGGCACGCAGGCTCGCGATGGGAGCGTGGGCGAGCCTGTCCGGCACGAAGCTGTCCGGCGTCGCGCGCGCCGCGCGGTTGATCTCGCAGGCGCCGTCGCGGCAGCGCCAGATCACGTCGGGTTTCAGCCCTATGATGGAATAGCGCCCGCGCGCCTCGCCGCCCTGGACGCTCTCCAGCAGGAAGGCGTTGTCGCGGCCCTCGCCGAGCTTGAGGAACGCCGAGACCGGCGTCTCCAGGTCGGCGATCAGCCTTGTGTAGACGGCCTGTGGGCGTCCGGCGTCATGCGCCGCCGCGAAGGCGGGAAAGTCGGGATGTATCGCCATCGATCGCTCACTGACCCGTTCCCGAACTGCCGACCGTGGCGTCGATCATCTTCTGGTTGACGCTGAGGCCGTCCTTCTTCTCGATCGCCTTGGCGAGCGTGACCGTGATGTCGGACGCGACCTCGCTGCCGAACTGGCTGGCGCCCTGCAAATAGCGCAGGTCGTTCGGCGGCGGCACCGGATGCACGATGCCCGAAACGCGCGCCACGATGAAGGTGCCGGCGTCCACCGGCGCGGCGATGGTCGCGCCCGGCGCCGCCTTGAAGATTGCGCCGACGACCGGGGGGAGGAACGGGGCCGTATTCGTGCCGCGGTTGAGCGCCGGGCTCGACTGGACCGGCGCGCCGACCGAGGCCGCGACGGCCTCGAGCGAGCCCTCCTGGTTGGCGCGGGCCGCGAGCGCCGCCGCCTTGGCTTTCAGCAGCGCCAGCTTCTGCTCCGCCGTCCATCGCGCCGTCGCCTGCGCGCGCACCGCCTCCAGCGGCTTGAGCTTGGGCGGCGTGACGCCGTCGACGCGGATCGCATAGCTCGACCCGTCCTGGGTCGAGAACGGATCGCCGTCCTCGCCGACCTCGGCCTTGAAGATCGCCGCCAGCAATTCGGGGTTCGGAGGGTCGATTGCCTTGCTGCCGTCCGGCGCCAGTCCCTGGGCATCGACGGCCGCGACATGGACGTAGTGAAGGCCGGCCTTCTGTGCCGCCTCCTGGATGCCCGCGCCGCCCGCGATCGCGTCGGTATAGATGTTGGCCATGTCGACGATCTCGGCCTGCGCCAGCTCCTTCTGGACGATCGCCTTGATCTCGTCGGGGCCGGTCGTGACGCCGGGCGTGATAGTGCCGACGCGCATCAAGACCCAGCCGAAAGTGCTCTTGACCGGCGCGCTCACTCCGCCCGGCGGCAGCGCGAAGAACGGCGCCGCCCGCGCCGCGTCGAGATCGGCCTGCACGACCTCGCCCAGCTTGTAGTCGCCGGGCTGGAGCTTCCGCTCCGCCGCGAGCTGGTCGAAGGTCTTGCCGTGATCGAGCGCGTCCTTCGCCGCCTTGGCGTCGGCTTCCGAGGCGAATTTGATCTGCTCCAGTTCGCGCTTCTCTGGCTTGATGTATTTCGCCCGGTTGGCGTCGATCTCGTCCTGGATCTGCTTGGGCGTCGGGACCATGGTCGGCGCCAGCTCGTCGACCGTGATGCCGCCATAGCTCACCGCGCGGTATTCCGGCGTGCTGAAGACCTCGGGATGCGCCTTGACGTAGGCCGCCAGCACCGCGTCGCTCGGCGGCGCGACCGTGCCGGCCTGCGCGTCGGTCAGCGCGATGTACTGCACCGCCCGCATCTCGTCGATATAGGCGAAGATGCCGCGCGCATAGTCCGCCGGCAGCGCGAAGCCGCCCTCGACGGCGCGGATGAGCTGGGCGCGCGCCGCGTCCTGGCGCGAGCGCGCCACGAAGGACGCCTCGCTATAGCCGTGCTGCGCGAGCACCGCGACGAATTTGGCGTGATCGAAGCTGCCGAGCGGCCCGTTGAACGCGCTGATCGCCTGGATCTGCTGCTGCAGCCGCGCGTCGCTGACGGTCAGGCCGAGGCGCTGGGTGAGGACGTCGAGCGCGGTGCGCAGGGTCATGGTGTCGAGCACATGCTGCGCCAGCGCCTTGGCCTGGTCGGGCGGCAGGGCGACGCCGGCATTGCGCAGGGCGTCGCGGTATTCCTGCTGGAAGGCGTCGACCGGCACGGCCGCCGATCCCAGCGTGAACACGTCGCTGTCCGACGAGCCGCGGAAGACGTCGGCGATGCCCCACACCGCGAAGCTGAGCGCCAGCGCCCCCAGGAAGATCGAGGAGACCCAAGACTTCGCATATTTCCGCATTTCCTGAAGCATGAACGATCCGGTCGTTGGGGTGTTGGCGGCGAAAAGCGGCGGATGATAGGGAGGGGGGTGGGCAAGGGCAAGGCGCGCCGGATGGGCGATTGGACGGGATTTTTCGCCGCGGAAGTGGGCGCCGCCGCCGCCCTGGCGGGCCTCGTCATGGTCGCGATCTCGATCAATCTGTCGCGCATCCTCGACGATCCCATGCTCCCGGGCCGCGCGGTCGAGACCCTCGTCCTGCCGACCGGCGCGCTGGTGGCGTCGAGCTTCGCGCTGGTGCCCGGCCAGCCGCCCCTGGTCTTCGCGCTCGAGACCGCCCTGACCGGCGCCGCGATGTGGCTCGTGCCGGTGCTGCTGCAATCGGGTGTCCGGGGCGCGCAGGGCAGGGGCAGGGACTTGCGCAATTTCCTCCCGCGGGTCCTGCTGGCGCAGCTGTCGAGCGTGCCGATCGTCGTCTCGGGCGTGCTGATCTATCTCGGCAGCGAGGCGGCGCTCTATTGGATGGTGGCGGGGATCGTGACATCCCTGATCGCGACCGTGATAAACGCCTGGGTATTGCTGGTGGAGATTCTGCGTTGAGGAACCGATGCGTCAGTTGATTGCCGGAAACTGGAAGATGAACGGTCTCGCCGCCGCGCTGGGCGAGATCGAGGCCCTGGCCCGCGCGCTGCAAGTCGGTCCGCCCTCTTGCGACGTCCTGATCTGCCCGCCCGCGACGCTAGTCGCGCGCGCCGCGGCGCTCGGCACCGCCATCGCGATCGGCGGCCAGGATTGCCGTGCCGAGCCCTCCGGCGCTTTCACCGGCGACATCAGCGCCGAGATGCTGAAGGACGCGGGCGCCTCCGCCGTGATCGTCGGCCATTCGGAACGGCGCCAGTATCACGGCGAAACCGACGCTGCCGTGGCCGCCAAGGCGAAGGCCGCGTGGCGGGCCGGGCTCCTCGCCGTGATCTGCATCGGCGAGACGGAGGCCGAGCGCGACGCCGGCCGCGCCCATGACGTCTGCAAGACGCAACTCGCCGGCAGCGTGCCCGACGGCGCGACGCCGCGGAACACCGCCATCGCCTATGAACCGGTCTGGGCCATCGGCACCGGCAAGACGCCGACGACGCCCGACATCGCCCAGATGCACGCCCATATCCGCGCCTGCCTGGGCCAGCCGCTGCGGATCCTCTACGGCGGGTCGGTGAAGCCGTCGAATGCGCGCGAAATCCTTGCCCTGAGCGATGTCGGCGGCGCGCTGGTCGGCGGCGCCAGCCTCAAAGCCGCTGATTTTCTGACAATTGTAGCGGCTTCGCGGGACGGCTCTTAACCCAGTCCTCCCACTGTTCCTTAACCCGCCGCGTGGCATTTGTTACCCGTTTGAAACGGTTTTTGGCGGCATGGGCCGGCTTTCCTACGACACGACGGAAACCCTGATCTACGATCCGGTCGCCGCGAACCGCACCGCGACGCGTGCCGCGCTGTACACGCTCGGCTTCCGCCACGTCGAGACCGTTGCCACCCTGGAAACCTTCATCGACGCGATGCGTCGCCGCCCGCCCGATCTCGCCCTGTGCGAGGCCCAGGGCTCGGACGCGCAGCTCTGCCGCGTCATCCAGGAACTGCGCCAGGGCGCCGCCGGCTTCAATCCCTTCATCGTCATCATCGTCACCGCCTGGGAGAAGTCCGCCGCCCTCGTCACCCGCGTCGTCAATTCCGGCGCCGACGACCTGCTGCTGCGTCCGTTCTCGACCGCGCAGCTCGGACAGCGCATCGACAGCCATGTCGAGCGCCGCAAGGGCTTCGTCGTCACCAGCGACTATGTCGGCCCCGACCGCCGCAAGGATACGTCGCGCCCCTCGACGGTCGAGCTGTTCGATCCGCCCAATTCGCTGAAGATGAAGGCGAAGGAGCGCCTGACGCCGGAAGAGACGGCGCTGCGCCTCGATTCCGAGTTGCGCATCGCGCGCGAATTGCTGAATTCGGAAAAGCTGCGCCGCGACGCCTTCCAGATCTCCATCCTGTGGCGGCTGATGCAGGAGCACGTTCCCGGCCTCGTCTCCTACGCCGCGGAGATGGAGAAGATCGCGACCCTGACCAAGGGCATCGCGCGGCGCTGCCGCGACACCGAATTCGAGGCCGCTCTCGAATGGTGCGATTCCGTCACCGCCGCCGTGGAGGGCCTCCAGGCCGGCGTCGACCGCAACGCCGCGATGCATCTGCTCGGCCATGCCGCGCTCAGCCTCAACCACGTCTTCCACCCCGAAAAGACGACGACCGACATCCTGACCGAGGTCGACGCCACGGTGGCGATCATCCGCGCCTGCAACCGCACCGAAGCCGGCGCCGCCGCGCGCTAGCGCGGATTTTCGGCCGCCAAAGCCCCGCAGGGCTGCGGCTATGTCCCTGGCCTGGCTGGGAATTTGCCCCGGCGCGCGCGCCGCTTCCCTCCGGCCCGTCTTTCGTCTATTGAGCGCCCCCGGAACGCGGAATTCCGCGAGGAGACTGCCGTGCAAGCCATTCTGATCGCCGTCGAACTTCTGGTCGCCGTGGCGCTGATCGTCACCGTGCTGCTGCAGCGTTCGGAAGGCGGCGCGCTCGGCATGGGCGGCGGCGGCTCGGGCCTCGGCGGCCTGTTCTCGCCGCGCGGCGCGGCCGACACGCTGACCCGCGCCACGACGCTGCTGGGCGCTCTCTTCTTCGTCACCTGCCTGGGCCTGAACCTGCTCGCGCTGCACGGCCGCGACGAGAAATCGTTCCTTGAAGCGCCGGCCGCGCCGCCGCCCGTATCCAGCAAGCCGATCCTTCCCGGCGCGCCGGCCAAGCCCGCGCTGCCGACGCCGCACTAAGGCCGGCTCGCCCAATAGCCGTCGCCATAGCCGCGCATCGTCCCGCGCTTGGACTTCAGATAGGCGAGCACGTCGGTCTCCGGCGCCGCCGCGACACCCTTGCCGGGGCCCGGCACGGCCAGCTCCGCCAGCGTGAAATCCATCCGCGCGCCATAGGTCCGGTCGATCTGGTTGCGTAAGGACTGCTCCGCCGCGTACCAGGCCTGCTTCGAGGCATCGTCGCGGCAGCTCGCCAGTTCCTCGGCGCTCGACGCGCCCCAGCGCCGCTCGACGCACTGATAGGGATCGAACGACATCGCGAACAGCCGCCGCCGTGCCTCCTCATAGCGAAGGCCGATGCGCGCGCCGTCGCCGCGCGCATAGCTTACCGAGCAGGCGGCGGTGTCGCGCAGATAGGTGGCGGTCAGGTCCGCGACCAGGTCGCTTCCGGCATAGGACAGATGCTTGTCGCCGATCTCGTACATCTCGACGAAGCGCTGCACCGTGTCGCGCAATTCCTTGAAGGCGGTCTTCAGTCGCGCATCGCGCGACGGCGTGGAATAGACCTCCCAGTCGCCTTGCGTGCCGTAGATGTTGGGCGGCAGCCGGTCCGGCTCGGCGCGATTCTGCAGTCCGGCGGCCAGCGATACCTCCACCGCCTGCACGCGATAGTGCAGGTCGGAGCAGTTGGACAGCACCATGTCATGCACTTCGGCGACCGGATCGAAGGCCAGCTTGCCGCCCGCCAGCCTGGCGCGGACATAGTCGTAATAATCCAGTGTCTCGCCGTTCAGCACGAAGCGTCCCGCCGCCCAGTCGGCATCGGCCGGCCGCGCCCCATTGCCGAAATACTGCTCGGTCGAGAAATCCGCGATGGCCGCATTGCGCGCCATCTCGACATGTCCGCCGGCCAGCGATCCGTCCGCCAGCCGCGCCGCGCCGACCAGCGTCTGCGGCCGCCAGTTCTTGAAGCCGGCGCCCGCGCCCGGCACCGCCCGGGTAAAGCGCAGATCGTAGAACACATGCGTGATCGAATGGTCGGGATGGGCGTCCATATAGAACACGCGCCCCTTGGCATCGACCTTGGTGACGATCGCGACATGGCCGTTCGGATCGTAAAGCACTGTCCCCGGCCGGATGGACGCCGCGTCGAGCGCCGGCGAATAGAAATCCGGCGCCACCGGTCCGTCGATGTCGGGATGGATGCGGTAGCTCGCGGTCGACACCGCGTCCTCGATCTGGGCGATGACCGCCAGGGCGCTCAGCGTGCCGCTCGGCACGGTGCGGCGCGACACCACCTTGTTGCCGTTGCGGCTGTAGCGCTCGTCCGCCGCCGCCCCGATCGGCGCGACCGCGTCCTCATAGGAAAACGGCAGGCCGCGCTTCCACGCATAGTAGAAGCGCAGCAGATAGGGCAGGTCGGAGCAGTCCGAGTTGAACACCGTGCCCGGCGGATCGCTGGCGCGGAACGGATTTGCGGGATCGTGCAGGCACTGATCGACGGTGCGGCAGTCGGCGGTGCCGATGGCGGCGATGAAATCGCGCCAGCCCCGCTCGTCCGCGTCGGACCAATGGTCGTAGCGCACGACATAGAGCGACGGGTCCGCGGCCGCCGCGACGGCGGGCCACCACGTCAAAGCCACGACAAGTGCCGCAATCCAACGCATCCGTGCCGCATCCCCCAGGCCGAAAACGAGGCTAATCCGCGGCAGCGTCACGCCCAAGACGGTTTGCCCCGAAAGTCATCCGCTGTGCGCTCCGAATCGCCGGTCGCCCGGCGCAATCACCCTTCGCGGAACAGGAGATTGGCGTGCCGCGGCCGTTCCTCCAACACCTTGTTTCCAAGGACAAATCGCGTGCGTCGAATCGCCGATATTTTCGCTTGAGGGATTCGGCGCGACCTGCTTATGGTGGCCTCCCATGGCGCGGTTGATCTTCATCACCGGCGGCGTGGTCTCTTCCTTGGGAAAAGGTCTTGCGTCCGCCGCACTCGGAGCCGTTCTTCAGGCTCGCGGGTACAAAGTCCGTTTGCGGAAACTCGACCCCTATCTGAACGTGGATCCTGGGACCATGTCGCCGTTCCAGCACGGCGAGGTCTACGTCACCGATGACGGGGCGGAGACCGATCTCGACCTCGGCCATTACGAGCGCTTCACCGGCGTCTCGGCCCTGAAGTCGGACAACATAACCTCCGGCCGCATCTACCAGCAGGTGATCGAGAAGGAGCGCCGCGGCGGCTATCTCGGCCGCACCGTGCAGGTGATCCCGCACGTCACCGACATGATCAAGGAGTTCGTCCTCGACGGCATCGAGGGCCTCGATTTCCTCCTGGTCGAGATCGGCGGCACGGTCGGCGATATCGAGGGCCTGCCGTTCTTCGAGGCGATCCGCCAGCTCCACAACGACCTGCCGGACAAGCAGACCGCTTTCGTGCACCTGACGCTGGTGCCCTATATCGAGGCGGCGGGCGAGCTCAAGACCAAGCCGACCCAGCATTCGGTGAAGGAGCTGCGCGCCATCGGCATCCAGCCGGACATCCTGATGTGCCGCGCCAGCCATCCCATCCCGGACGACGAGCGCCGCAAGATCGGCCAGTTCTGCAACGTGCCGACCGAGCGGGTGATCCCCGCGCTCGACCTCGACACGATCTACCGCGTGCCCATGGCCTACCACCGGGCCGGGCTCGACACCCAACTCCTGAAGGTCTTCGGCATCGACGACGCGCCGGAGCCCGACCTCGCGCGCTGGCAGCAGGTGGTCGACCGGGTGAAGAATCCGGAAGGCGAGGTGCGCATCGCCATCGTCGGCAAATACATGCAGGTCAAGGACAGCTACAAATCGCTCAGCGAGGCGCTGGTCCATGGCGGCGTCGCCAACAATGTGAAGGTCCATCTCGACTGGATCGACAGCGAGATATTCGAGCGCCCCGACGCGCCGGCCTTCCTCGAAGGCGTCAACGGCATCCTGGTGCCCGGCGGCTTCGGCGAGCGCGGCACCGAGGGCAAGATCCACGCGGTGAAATTCGCCCGCGAGCGCAAGGTGCCGTTCTTCGGCATCTGCTACGGCCTGCACATGGCGGTGATCGAGGCGGCGCGCGACCTGGCCGGGTTGGACGGCGCCGGCACCACGGAGATCGGCAAGCCCAAGCATCCCGTGATCGGCCTGATGACCGAATGGGTGAAGGGCAACGAGACGGTGAGCCGCAGCGCCGACGGCGACATGGGCGGCACAATGCGTCTGGGCGCCTACACGGCGGTGCTGACGCCGGGCAGCCGGGTTTCGGAAGTCTATGGCGGCGCCACCGAGATCAGCGAGCGCCACCGCCACCGCTACGAGGTGAACACCGAATATGCCAAGCTGCTCGGCGCGCAGGGCTTCCAGGTGAGCGGCTGGTCCCCCGACGGGCGCCTGCCCGAGATCATGGAATTCCCGGACCATCCGTGGTTCATCGGCGTGCAGTTCCACCCCGAACTGAAATCCCGCCCCCTGGAGCCGCACCCGCTGTTCACCAGCTTCGTGGCCGCGGCGGTGGCGAAGAGCCGGTTGGTTTAAGCAAGATGGCAATAATCGCGACGAAGTGCCCACACTGTTTGACGGACCACATTGGCTTGCAAATCGTCGCATCAAACGACACCAACGGCTTCAAAGTTGTGCACCTGACTTGCCCCAGATGTGGCTTGCCCTCTGGCGCGGCATTGCTTCCTGGCATCGGAAATTGGAATGACCTCTTGAAATCTGGCCGTGATGTAACCGACGCCAGATGGACCGTTTCGCGCTTTTGGCCGGAGACCCCCGCGCCAAACGTTCCGGAATATTTGCCACCGGACGTTGAGCGAGTCTATTTGCAGGCTGAGCGAAATTTTCCGGTTGAAGGCAATGAAGAAGCCTCCGGCATAATGTATCGAAAAGCTCTTGATGTGAGTTTGAAAAAGATCGACCCAGCTTTAGCCGGCATGCTTGGACAAAAGATTAAGAAGCTCGCGGCAAGTGGGAAACTCACGAAAGAAATCGCCGAGTGGTCCGACAGCATACGAGACATCGGCAACGACGCGGCCCACGAAGAGGCGCCGATATCGCGCGATGAACTCGAAGATCTTCGCAATTTCAGCGAAATGGTTTTGCGATATCTTTTTTCGCTTCCTGGTGCGGTAATGCTTCGTAGGGGCGAAATCGTTCCGTGGCTTTAGCGCTGCGATCACGCCGCCTTCAACGCCTTCGCCACCGCCTTCGGCGCATGGTCGATCACCTTGAGATAAGCCCGCGCCGCGCCATCGGGCATGCGCCTTCCTTGCTCCCAATGCCGGAGCGTATCCACGCTGAAGCCGAACTCCCGCGCGAACTGCGCCTGTGTCATGCCGAGCTTGGTGCGGATGCGCTTAACATCTATCTCGTGCGGAATATGGACGCGGTACTTGCTGTAATCGGCAGTACCATCCACGAAGGCAAGCGCCTGCTTCATACTCCGAAGGATACTGCTCTCGACTGCTGTTTTCTTCGTCACGGTTTTCCGTACCTCTCGGCCATAAGTTTCGCCATCTGTCTGAGTTCGTTCTTCTCTGCCGAGCTGAGATCGCTCTTCTCGTTCTTGGCATACGCATCCAACAGCAGCAGCGGCAGTCTTAGGCTGTGAAAGTAGTAGATCACTCTTGCGCCTCCACGCTTGCCACGCCCTTCGAGTGCCCAGCGCAGCTTTCGCACGCCACCCGTGCCGGGAATGAGGTCGCCGGCAGTTGGATTGATTGCCAAGTAGTCGACAAGTTCAATCCGCTCTTCCTCGCCCATCAGCTTTCGCGTCGCGGCGAGAAATTCCGGAGTTTCGATGACCGCGACCGGTGCATCCATCTGTGCAGGGTAGTCCAATGGACTAGTGACGTCAATCCGCAATCGCCTGCGCTGCGCCATTACGACCAGCGATTTTCGGATTAAATAACGTCGCCAGCCCGTGTGCTAGAGCGTGATGAAGTTAGGTTACTCATACCCCGAGTTCTCGAAGTAGTTTTTGCATTCTGTCGGCGTGACGGTGTCGAGGACGTGGCCGATGGCGTTGCAGACGGCATCTTGAGAACGGCGCGCGGCCTTTCGCAACCAGTGCTTGAGCTTTGAGAAGAACTGCTCGATGGGGTTCAGATCGGGGGAGTATTTGGGCAGGAAGAAGAGCTTTGCGCCTGCCGCTCGGATGGCGGCGCGTACGGCTTTGCTTCGGTGTGATCCGAGATTGTCCATGACGACGATATCGCCGGGCTTGAGAGTGGGGACGAGCACCTTCTCGACATAAAGCAGGAAGCGCACGCCGTTGATCGGCCCGTCGATGAGCCAGGGCGCATCGAGGCGATCCTGGCGCAAGGCGGCGAGGAAGGTCATGGTCTTCCAGCGCTTGTGCGGAACCTTGGCGCGCAGCCTTTCGCCGACCGGCGCCCAGCCCCGCAACGGCGCCATATTGGTCTTGGTCCAAGTCTCGTCGATGAACACCAGACGGGAGGGATCGACCCAGCCGCGGTACTTCGCCCACTGGGTACGCCGGCGCGCCACGTCCGGGCGATCCTGCTCGGCGGCGATCAGCGTCTTTTTTTGTGACTGAGCTTCTCGGCGTGGACGAACGCCCACACCGAGCGATAGTCCACCTTCAGGCCGCGCTCGCCCAGTTCCGCCACCAGCCCGCGCAGCGTGAAGTCGCCAGACCGGCAGCGCTGTACAAGCCAGTCCCGCCAAGCACCGGAAAGCGTCTTTGGCTTGTGGCCGCCCATCTGACCGGGAGCGAAGCTGCCCGTGGCATCAACCCGCTTCAGCCAGGCGATCACGGCACTGTAGCTGACGCCAAAGCGCGCCGCGGCCTGGCGCCGCGAAAGTCCCTCGCGCTCAACCGCCGCAACAACCCGTTCGCGAAGATCCATCGAATAAGGCTTGCCCATCCATGCCGGCCTCCTTCCCAGCCAGCATCTTGAATCAGACTCGCGACCCCGTGGGAATCCCAAATCCGACTCAGCCTGATGTCATCCCGCTCTAGGATCGCGGCGATGCTCGAAACCATCGCCGACGCCGACATCCCCTCCGCCTTCTGGGCCGTGCCCTATCGCGGCGAATGTTTTCCGGCGCGCGACGTCGCGGCCGGCGCGAACTGCCAGGCTTTCGCCTATGCGCTGCTGCGCCATTTCGGCCCGACCATCTCGGACTTCCGCTCCAGCGACCTGTGGGATGACACCGCCGAAACCGAACGCGTCGCCGACCTCGCGCCGCTCGATCTGCTGCTCTTCAACCGCACCGCCGACGCCTATGGCGCCCATGTCGGCGTCTATCTGGGCGAGGGCAGGGTGATCCATCTCGCGAAGCGCGTCGGCACGCCGGCGATCTGGCCGCTCGAGCGTTTCGCGCGCGAACCCGGTTACGAAGTCTTCATCGGCGCCAAGCGGGTCAGGTCTTGCGCGGCGCCAGGATCATCTTGATGCCGTCGCGCGGCCGCATCGTCACGCGATGCTGCAGCACGATGTCCTGCCCCGCCACCAGCCGCGGGCAATAGCGCTGCGCCATCGTCGCCAGGATGAGCACGGCCTCGGTCATCGCCAGCGCCATGCCGATGCAGATGCGCGGGCCGCCACCGAACGGCATATAGGCGAAGCGATGCCGCCCCGCGCTGCGCTCCGGCGAGAAGCGCTCGGGATCGTAGCGCTCGGGCTGGTCCCAGAGTTTCCTGTGCCGCTGGACGATCCAGGGCGCGATCACCACCATCGCGCCTTTCGGGATCTTGGTGCCCGCGATCTCGTCCGCTTCGAGCGCGAGACGGCCCGAAAGCCCCGGCGCCGGCGGATAGAGCCGCATCGCCTCCTCGATCACCATCTTCGTGTAGGGCAGCCTGGCGATATCGTCATGCGCCGGCGGGCGCCCCGCGAGCACATCGTCCAATTCCGCATGCAGCTTCGCCTCGACCGCCGGATGCTGCGACAGCAGGTACCAGACATAGGTCATCGCCAGCGCCGTGGTCTCGTGGCCGGCGAGATAGATGATCACGACCTCGTCGCGGATTTCGTCCTCGCTCATGCCGCCGCCGGTCTCGCTGTCGCGCGCCGCCACCAGCCGGTCCAGCAGATCCCGCGTCCCGCCCCCGCCTCCGGCCCGCGCGCGGATCAGCCCGCGCATCGCCCCGTCCATCTCGCCGAAGGTCCGGCGGATGCGCGCGAATTGCCGGTCCATGCGCCGGCGCCCGATGAGGGGCAGCAGATAGGTCCAGTCGAAGCTCAGCATCTCCTGGCCGCGCCTGAGCGCATCGTCGACGATGCCGCCCAGCCGCGCCGCGTCGGTCGAGAACATGGTGCGCGAGATGATGTCGAGCGTCAGATGCGTCATCTCCCGCGCGATGTCGATGACGGTGCCGCGGCCCTTGGCATCCCAGGCGTCTGCCGCGTCCCGCGAACACTCCACCATCGCCGGCGCATAAGAGACGAGACTCTTGAAGTCGAAGGCCGGCGCCATGATGCGGCGGTGCGAGCGCCACTTCTCGCCCTCGCTCACCAGGATGCCGTCGCCGAACGCGGCGCTCAGCGCGGCGCGCTCCATCGGGGCCTTGGGATAATTGGCGACCTCGTCCAGCAGGACCCGCTTGATGCCCGCCGGATCGTTGATGAAATAGCCGGTGCCGAGGATCGATTTGGAGAGATAGACCGGCTCCTCATAAGCGGCGCGCGGGATCGCCGCCCACTGGTTGTCCTTGATCGCCTTCAGCGCGCGGAACAGCGGCAGCGGCTTGTCGGGAATGGGCGGTCCGGCCAGCACCGGCGGCGCGATATCTTGCGCGAGCGTCATGGCCAACTCTCCCCGGCAGCCCGTCCCGATGTAGGAGCATCGCCGCCGCGGTTCAATGACGCCAGGCCGAGGATATTGAGCGCCCCGGCCAGGATCGTCCCGCCCAGAAGACTTTCCTGCGCGCCGGCGCCGGCGGCTTGCAGCAGCGCAAAGGCGCCCAGGCCGCAGGCGGTCGCCAGGATCGCCCGCAGGATCGGCCTGTCCATGTCCGGAAATTCCTCCATCGCCGCCGCTCCCGTTCCCACGGCAACTAAGATGCGGCCACGGGGCCGAACGGATGCGGCATCGCTTCGGACGTATGAATTTCGCCGCGTTCGGCGCCTTTGCCTTAACCGCCGGTTTACCGCGTCCTTAAAACCGTAGGGTTTCGGAAAGAACCGTCCGGTAAACTCCCGACCATGTTCAAAACGGTCCGCATCCTTCGACGCGCCCTCGGCGCGCTGGCTCTCGGCATGGTCGCGGCGCTCGCCGTCGCGCGGCCGGCCGCCGCCGATGCGCCGCCGGCCTATGGCGGCACCGACTATCGTCTCGGAAGCGGCGACAAGGTCCATATCACGGTGTTCGACGAAGCCGATCTCAGCGGCGATTTCCAGGTCGACGCCACCGGCGTCATCCGCCTGCCGCTGATCGGCCAGGTGAAGGCCGGCGGCCTCACCGCGCATGAGGTGGAGTCCGGCATCGCCGCGGCGCTCTCGCAAGGCTATCTCAACGATCCCAAGGTCGCGGTGGAGATCACGACCTATCGGCCGTTCTACATCGTCGGCGAAGTGATCAAGCCGGGCGAGTATCCCTACGCCAACGGCATGACGCTTTCGAGCGCCGTCGCGCTGGCCGGCGGCTTCACGCCCAAGGCCATCCAGAGCACCGTCTATGTCCGCCACCAGGGCGAGAACGCCGAACGCCGTCTCGCGGTGAACGAAGGCACGCCGGTGCGTCCCGGCGACGTGGTCCGCGTCGACTCCACCACCTTCTGGGACGTGATGGACGTGCTCTCGCCGCTCGCCGGCGTCAGCGCCTTGCGCTACACGGTTCCGTAAGGTCCCCGAAAGCTTGTAAACTGCGGCGTCGTCCGTCATAGGATCGCCGCATGAGCCAGCCCAATTCCGTCGTCAAAATCGGTTCCGTCGAGATCGGCAATGCCCGCAAGCTCGCGCTGATCGCCGGCCCCTGCCAGCTCGAAAGTCGCGAGCATGCCTTCGAGATGGCGCACGCCTTGAAGGAGATGGCGGCCAAGGCAGGCCTCGGGCTGATCTACAAGACGAGCTTCGACAAGGCCAACCGCTCCAGCACGAGCGGCCGGCGCGGGCTGGGCCTGGAGAAATCGCTTCAGATCTTCGCCGATCTGCGCTCGGAACTCGACCTCCCCGTACTGACCGACATCCACGAACGCGAGCAATGCGCGATCATGGCGCCGGTCGCGGACGTGCTGCAGATCCCGGCCTTCCTCTCGCGCCAGACCGACTTGATCTTCGCCGCCGCGGCGACCGGCAAGGTGGTGAACGTCAAGAAGGGGCAGTTCCTCGCGCCCTGGGACATGAAGAACGCCATCGCCAAGGTGCTGGAGGCCGGCAACAACAACGTGCTCGTCACCGAGCGCGGCGTCAGCTTCGGCTACAACACGCTGGTCGTCGACATGACGGCCTTGCCCAAGATGGCGAAGTTCGGCGCGCCCGTGGTGATCGACGCGACGCATGCCGTGCAGCAGCCGGGCGGGCAGGGCGACAAGTCCGGCGGCGAGCGCGAGATGGCGCCCTACATCGCGCGCGCTGCCGTGGCCTGCGGCGTCGCAGCCGTCTTCATCGAGACGCACAACGATCCGGACGATGCGGCCCGGCGCGGCATCTCCGACGCCGCGAACATGCTCTGGCTGAAGGACGTGCCGGACCTGTTGGCCGACCTCGTCGAGATCGACCGCATCGCCAAGCGTCCGCGCGTGAATTAGACGGCGCTGACCGCGATCCAGGCCGCGACGATGCCCCAGATCGACAGGACCAGCAGGCCGACGGTTCCCAGCACGGTGACGCCGAAGCCCGTCTCGCGCTTTTCGGGCGCCGCCATATAGCCCTGCAGGTAGAGGATGCGGCCGACCACCCACACCAGGCCGAACACCGCGGGCAGCCAGGGCAGCGGCGCGAAATAGGTCGTCGCCAGCCACAGGAGCGGCAGGAAGAGCACGAACTGCTCGATCGAATTGACCTGCACCCGATAGGCGCACTCGAACTTCGGATGGCCGGTGACGGCCGGCGCGGCGACGTTATGCGCGCTGCGCATCCGCGACACGTTCACGCTGGCATAGGCCAGGAAGAGAAGCGACAGGATGGTGACGGCTGCGCTGAGCAACTCGGCTTGCGTGACGGACATGGCGTTTGTCCCCAAAGGCTGTCTCCCGCGCGGAACGCGCGGGAGATCTGTGCGCCGAGCCTACAGGGATTCGGGCCGGGTTACTGGCCCTGGCCGCCGCCGCTCATGCGGGCGGCCATGAAGGCGTCGACCTTGGCCTTGATGTCGGCCTGCTGGGCCGGCGTCAGCGCCGCCCAGCGCTTGTCGAGATCGGCCTTGAGCTTGGCGCGGTCCGCGTCGGACATGCCCATGTACCGCTCGCGCTGCTGCTGGCGATAGGCGTGCTTCTGGTCGTCGGTCATGCCCGCCGTCGCCTTGGCGCCGTCGGCGAACAGCATCATGCGCTCTTCGGGCGTGAACATGCTGTGCATCATGCCGCCATGGCCGCTCATCATCATGCCGCCGCCCGCGGGCGCGGGCGTGCTGTCGGCATGGGCGGCGGCCGTGCCGATCAGCGATACGGCGAGGGACAAAACTGCAAGTCGGGAAACTGACATGGAGGAACTCCGTTGGGGCGCGGTTTAAACGCGCCGGATGCCCCTCTCCGTCGCACGCTTGCTGGCGCGCGGTCCATCCCTTAAAGGGACCGGACTTGGGCTTTTCCATGACGGGGCAAACATGACGGCGATCATCGACATCACCGGCCGCGAGATTCTCGACAGCCGCGGCAATCCGACCGTGGAGGTCGATGTGCGGCTGGAAGACGGCGCATTCGGCCGCGCGGCCGTGCCGTCCGGCGCCTCGACCGGCGCGCATGAGGCGGTGGAACTGCGCGATGGCGGCAAGCGCTATGGCGGCAAGGGCGTCGAAAAAGCGGTCGCCGCGGTGAACGGTGAAATTTTCGACACGCTCTGCGGCATGGAAGCCGAGGACCAGGTCCGCCTCGACAAGCTGATGTGTACGCTGGACGGAACCCCGAACAAGGCGCGCCTCGGCGCCAACGCGATCCTCGGCGTCTCGCTCGCGATCGCCAAGGCCGCGGCCGCGGCGGCGAACCTGCCGCTCTACCGCTATGTCGGCGGCGCCAAGGCGCAGGTCCTGCCGGTGCCGCTGATGAACATCGTCAATGGCGGTGTCCATGCCGACAACCCGATCGACTTCCAGGAATTCATGATCATGCCGGTCGGCGCGCCGAGCTTCCGCGAGGCGCTGCGCATGGGCGCGGAGGTCTTCCACACGCTGAAGAAGGCGCTGCACGACGCCGGCCACAACACCAATGTCGGCGACGAGGGCGGCTTCGCGCCCAATCTCAAAAGCGCCGACGAAGCGCTGGGCTTCATCATGACGTCGATCGAGAAGGCGGGCTACCGCCCCGGCGAGGACGTCTATCTCGCGCTCGATCCCGCTTCGACGGAGTTCTTCAAGAACGGAAAGTATGTGCTGGAAGGCGAGGGCAAGACGCTGACGCCCGACCAGATGGTGAAGGTCTATGCCGATCTTTGCGCCCGCTATCCCATCGTCTCGATCGAGGACGGCATGGCGGAAGACGATTGGGAAGGCTGGGCCGGCATCACCCGGGCCATCGGCGACAAGGTCCAGCTCGTCGGCGACGATCTCTTCGTGACCAACACCAGGCGCCTGGTCGAAGGCATCAAGAAAGGCGTCGCCAACGCCATCCTGGTCAAGGTCAACCAGATCGGCTCGCTGACCGAGACGCTCGACGCGGTGGAGACCGCGCAGCGCGCCGCCTATCGCGCCGTGATGTCCCATCGCTCCGGCGAGACCGAGGATTCGACCATCGCCGATCTCGCGGTGGCGACGAATTGCGGGCAGATCAAGACCGGCTCGCTGGCCCGTTCGGACCGCTTGGCGAAATACAATCAGCTCCTGCGCATCGAGGAACTGCTCGGCGACCAGGCCGTTTATGCCGGCCGGAGCGTGCTGAAGGCGCCGGTTTGACGGTCGTGTGAAATGCCCCTTGCCGCGTGCTAGGCTGCGCCCAGCGGCGGCCGAGTGGCGATCATGATTTCCTCCCTGCAGGAACTGTTCGCGCCGGAAGCGGAGTTCCGCGACTTCCTGCGCACGCGGTCGCTCTGCTTGCAGCGCGGCACGGACAAGGCGCGGTTCGACGGCCTGCTCGATGGGGCCGCGCTGCTCGATCTTGCCGAAAGCGGCGCGCTGGCGCTCGACGAGTTGCGCGTAACGCTGCGCGAACGCACGGTGGCACCGGCGTTCTATGCGAAGGACGGCAGGATCGACGCCGCCAATCTCGCCAGGCTGCTGGACGGCGGCGCCAGCCTGATCGCGTCGCGGCTCGACCGGCATGTGCCGGCGCTCGGCGTCCTCTGCGCGGATATCGCGCGCCGGACCGCGGAGGAAATCTACGCCGGCGCCATCGCGACGACCGGCACGGGCGGCGCCTTCACGCTGCATTACGATCCGCAGGATCTCCTCATCCTCCAGCTCGAGGGCAGCAAGCGCTGGCTGATCCACGGCCCGCCGGTGGACTTTCCGGTCGGCGGCATGCCCGAACAGGCGCCGCCCCAGGGCGCGCCGCTGTTCGACGAGACCCTTGCGCCCGGCGATCTTCTGTTCCTGCCCGCCGGCTATTGGCACCATTGCGAGAACGGGCCGGGCCGCTCGCTTCATGTCGGCCTCTTCATCGAGCCGCCCAAGGGGTGCCACGCCGTCAAGGCGCTCCTGCCGCGCCTGCTCGCCGAGGAGATATTCCGTATTCCGTTAACGCGGTTCGCCGACGATGCCGGGCGCGCCGCGCATGAGGCGGCGCTGAAAGCGCGCCTGACCCAGATCATCGACGCGATGTCGCTGGCCGAAGCCATATCTTAACGCCCGCGATTGCGCTCTTAACGAAAAAGCCCTTGACCGGGCGAATCGGTCCGTGATTCGGTCGGTCCCATGCGAATCAAGCGCAGCGTCACACGCGCCTTCACCCTCTCGATCCTGCCGGCGGTCAGCTGCGCCGTGGTCGCCTATTTCGGCTACTACGCGATCTGGGGCGAGCGCGGCATGCTGGCGCTGTCCGAGGTCCAGGCCCGCCTCGGTGTTCAGCAGCAACTTCTCGCCCGGGCGCGGGGCGACCGCTTGCGGCTGGAGCATCGCATCGCCCTGATGCATCCCGGCGCCGCCGACCCCGATCTGGTCGAGGAATTGGCGCGCGGCCAGCTCATGTTCGGCGCCCCCAACCAAGTGGCTGTCCCGCGTTCGGCGCACTAGGCACCTGATAATCCGTCACCGCTTGCAATGCCGCGCCGCGCTTGCCAAAACCCATGGGAAACGCCACGCCCCCGCGAGCTGCATGAATCCGCCCAAAATGGCCGCCGAGACCGCTGTCCCGGACGCCGGTCCGGGTTCGAATTCCGCCTCCCTGAAACAGTTCTACCGCGACATGCTGCTGATCCGGCGGTTCGAGGAGAAGGCCGGCCAGCTCTACGGCATGGGCCTGATCGGCGGCTTCTGCCACCTTTATATCGGTCAGGAAGCGGTCGTGGTCGGCGTCCAGGCGGCGCAGAAGCCGGGCGACCAGGTGATCACCGCCTATCGCGACCACGGCCATATGCTGGCTTGCGGCATGGACCCCAAGAACGTCATGTCCGAGCTGACCGGCCGCTCGACCGGCTATTCCAAGGGCAAGGGCGGTTCGATGCATATGTTCTCGGCCGAGAAGAGCTTCTTCGGCGGCCACGGCATCGTCGGCGCCCAGGTGCCGCTCGGCACGGGGCTCGCCTTCGCGAACAAGTACCGGAACAACGGCCAGGTCGCCGTCACCTATTTCGGCGACGGCGCCGCCAACCAGGGCCAGGTCTACGAATCGTTCAACATGGCCGAGCTGTGGAAGCTGCCGGTCGTCTATGTGATCGAGAACAACCAGTACGCGATGGGCACCAGCGTCGAGCGCTCGAGCGCCGAGACCCATTTCTACAAGCGCGGCGCCTCCTTCAACATCGAGGGCCGCCAGGTCGACGGCATGGACGTGGCGGCGGTGAACGCCGCGGCGGCCGACGCGCTCGACTGGTGCCGCTCCGGCAAGGGCCCGATCATCCTGGAGATGAAGACCTACCGCTATCGCGGCCACTCCATGTCCGATCCCGCGAAATACCGCACGCGCGAGGAAGTGACCGAGGTGCGCGAGAAGCGCGATCCCATCGACCATCTCGGCCAGAAGCTCCTGGCGCAGAAGCTCGCGAGCGAGGACGACCTCAAGGCCATCGACAAGGACATCCGCTCCATCGTGAACACCGCAGCCGAATACGCCACCGAAAGCCCCGAGCCCGATCCCGCCGAGCTCTACACGGATGTCCTGGCATGAGCATCCAGATCCTCATGCCCGCGCTTTCTCCGACCATGGAAGAAGGCAAGCTCGCCAAATGGCTCGTGAAAGCGGGCGATACGGTGAAGTCCGGCGACATCCTGGCCGAGATCGAGACCGACAAGGCGACGATGGAGTTCGAGGCCGTCGACGAGGGCAAGATCGGCGAATTGCTCGTGCCCGAAGGCACCGAAGGCGTGAAGGTCAACGCCCCCATCGCCACGCTGCTCGGCGACAGCGAGGAAAAATCCGCGCCGGCCGCCACCGCAACGCCGGCTGCTCCCGCCGCACCCAAGCGCGAGGTCGAGAAGGCGGTCGACGCCACCCCCGCCGCGCCCAAGGTCGAGGCGCATGCCGCGCTCTCCGATCCCGAAATTCCCGAAGGCACCGAAATGGTGACCATGACGGTGCGCGAAGCGCTGCGCGACGCCATGGCCGAAGAGATGCGCCGCGACGATACCGTCTTCCTGATGGGCGAGGAAGTCGCGCAATACCAGGGCGCCTACAAGGTCAGCCAGGGCCTCCTGGAGGAATTCGGCGCCCGTCGCGTGATCGATACCCCGATCACCGAGCACGGCTTCACCGGTCTCGGCGTCGGCGCCGCCTTCGCGGGCCTGCGCCCCATCGTCGAGTTCATGACCTGGAATTTCGCCATGCAGGCGATCGACCAGATCGTCAATTCCTCGGCCAAGACGCGCTACATGTCGGGCGGCCAGATGCATGCGCCCATCGTGTTCCGCGGCCCCAACGGCCCCGCCGCCCGCGTCGGCGCCCAGCACAGCCAGGACTATTCCTCCTGGTACGCCCACATCCCCGGCATCAAGGTCGTCGCACCCTATTTCGCCGCCGACGCCAAGGGCCTGCTCAAGGCCGCGATCCGCGATCCCAATCCGGTGATCTTCCTGGAGAACGAGATCGTCTACGGCCGCTCCTTCCCGGTGCCCAAGCTCGACGATTTCGTGCTGCCGATCGGCAAGGCGCGCGTCATCAAGCAAGGCAGGCATGTGACGCTGGTCGCCCATTCGATCTGCGTCGGCCTGATCCTGGAAGCCGCCGAGAAGCTCGCCGCCGAGGGCATCGACGCCGAGCTGATCGACCTCAGAACGCTGCGCCCGCTCGACACCGCGACGGTCATCGAATCCGTCAAGAAGACCAACCGCGTCGTGACGGTGGAGCAGGGCTGGCCGATCTGCTCCATCGGCTCGGAGATCGCGAGCGCCGTGGCGCTCGAAGCCTTCGACTGGCTGGACGCGCCGCCGACCAAGGTCACGGGCAAGGACGTGCCGATGCCCTATGCGGCCAACCTCGAAAAGCTCGCCCTGCCGCATGTCGAGGACGTGATCGCGGCCGCCAAGGCGGTCTGTTACCGGACCTGACGATGGCCACCCCAAAGAAGAAAACCAGTTGGAAAAAAGGCGGCTGCCATTGCGGCGCCGTGGCGTTCGAGGCGCGCACGCCGAACGAGGTCGAGCTCGTCGACTGCAACTGCTCCATGTGCGCCAAGACCGGCTATCTTCACCTGATCGTGGCGAAGAAGGACTTCCGCCTCCTGCGCGGCGAAAGCCTTCTGACGACCTACACCTTCAACACCGGCGCCGCGAAGCATCTGTTCTGCTCGGTCTGCGGCATCAAATCCTTCTACGTTCCGCGCAGCCATCCCAATGACTACAGCGTGAATTTCCGCTGCCTCGACGCCGGGGAATTCACCTCCGTCATGACCACCGAATTCGACGGCTCGCATTGGGAAGTGAATGCCGGCGAACTCGCGCGGCTGGAGAGCAACTAGTGGCGACCCAAATCCTCATGCCCGCCCTGTCTCCGACGATGGAGGAAGGCAAGCTCGCCAAATGGCTGGTCAAGGAGGGCGACACCGTCAAGTCCGGCGACATCCTGGCCGAGATCGAGACCGACAAGGCGACAATGGAATTCGAGGCGGTCGACGAAGGAAAGATCGGCAAGCTGCTCGTGCCTGAGGGCACCGAGGGCGTGAAGGTCAACGCCCCCATCGCGACGTTGCTGGCCGACGGCGAGAAGGCCGACGCGAAAGTCGACATCGCCAGCGCGATGCAATCGATCAAGGCCGCCGTCACCGAAGCGGCGCCGAAGGCCGAAGCAAAGTCGACGCCGCCTGCGCCGAAAGTCTCCGTCGCCCCCGCAGGGGGAGAGGGCAGGGGTGAGGGGGCGGCGCCACCGCCACCCAAGCCGGCAGTTGAAGCGCCGAAGGCCGAAAGCGGCGCCCGCGTCTTCGCATCGCCGCTTGCCCGCAAGATCGCGGAGCAGAAAGGCCTCGACCTTGCTGCCGTGCAGGGCTCCGGCCCGCGCGGCCGCATCGTGAAATCCGACGTCGAAGCGGCCCAGCCCGGCACGAAACCCACCGCTGGCGCCGCAGCCGCCGCGAAAGCCCCGGCCGCGCCGGCGCCCGCCGCCGCGCAGCCGATCTCCGGCATGGCGCCGCTCCCCGACGCCCGCGCCTATTTCAAGCCGGACGACTACGTCGAAATCCCCCACGACGCGATGCGCAAGACCATAGCGCGCCGGCTCGCGTCCGCGAAGACGCTCATCCCGCACTATTACCTCACCGTCGACACCCGCATCGACAATCTGATGGCGATGCGCGCCCGGCTGAACGAGACCTCGCCGAAAGAAAATGGCTTTAAGCTCTCGGTGAACGACTTCGTCGTAAAGGCCTGCGCGCTCTCGTTGATGCGCGTGCCCGAGGTCAACGCCAGCTGGACCGACACCGCGATCCTGCGCCACCGCCACGCCGATGTCGGCGTCGCGGTGGCGCTCGATTTCGGCCTCATCACGCCCATCGTCTTCCGCGCCGAAGAGAAGGGCCTCGCCGTCATCTCGAACGAAGTGAAGGCGCTGGCCGAGCGCGCCCGCACCAAGAAACTCAAGCCGTCCGAGTTCGAGGGCGGCGGCTTCGCCATCTCCAATCTCGGCATGTTCGGCATCAAGGATTTCACCGCGGTGATCAACCCGCCGCATGCCGCGATCCTGGCGGTCGGCGCCGGCGAAAAGCGCGCCGTGGTCGCCGGCGACAAGCTCGAGATCGCCACCGTCATGACGGTCACGATGTCCTGCGACCACCGGGTGATCGACGGCGCCACCGGTGCGCGCTTCCTCGCCGCCTTCAGGCAATTCATCGAAGAACCGGCTTCGATGTTGTTGTAGAGTTCCCGCCATGACCGGGGACGTCGAAGCCATTCTGGAGACGGGCGCCGCCGCGGCAGTCGAGGCGGCCGCCTCCGCGCTCGCGGCGCGGGGCACCGCGACGGACACCTGCGCCAATTGCCGCAAGCCGCTGCTCGGCCCCTATTGCGCGGTGTGCGGCCAGGCCCAGGTCACCGGACGGCGCTCCGTCCACAATCTCATCTACGCCTTCGTCAAGGATGTGGTGAATTTCGACAGCCGCATCCTGCGTACCGCGCGCGCGCTGCTGTTCCAGCCCGGCGAGCTGCCCAAGGCGTTCCGCGAAGGCCGCACCCAGCCCTATGTCCCGGCGATCCGTCTCTACCTCTTCGTCTCGCTCGTCTTCTTCGTGCTTTTGAGCGTGACCAAGATCGGCCTCTTGCAGCTCGAAGTGACGGCGACGCCGCAGAAAGTGGTCTGGGTGAACGGCAAGCCCTTTATCCCCAATCCGGCCTATGACAAGACGGACAACGATCCGGACATGAAGGCGATCAAGCCGCTCATCCCGATCGCGATGGAGAAGGCGACGCGCCCCGGCGGTGTCTTCGAATACTCGGCGCGGGAGCACTTCTTCTCCCCGCTCGGCCGCTACCACTCGAGCCTTCCGCCGGTCGCGCGCAAGCAGCTGCTCGAATTGCCGGCGCAAATGGCCGACGCGAAGGATCCGGAAGGCTCGAGCTTCATGCACAACTATGTCTATCCCGCCGTGAATCGCATCGCGGCCGATCCCGCCGCGCTGAACGGCCCGATGACGACCTGGATTCCGCGCGCCCTGTTCCTGCTGCTGCCGCTCTATGCCCTCCTGTTGGCGCTGTTCCATATCCGCCGCCGCAAGGATTTCTACCTCGTCGACCATCTCGTCTTCTCGTTCAGCATCCACACCTTCGCCTTCGTACTGCTGATGCTCTGCGTCGGCCTGGCCCAGATCATGTCGGGCGGCAATGTGGCGTCGATCTTCTTCATCGCCTGCTCGGTCTACATCTTCCTCGCCATGAAGCGGTTCTACGAACAGGGCTGGTTCCTGACGACGGTGAAGTTCCTCTTCGTTTCCGGCATCTACTTCTTTCTCTTCCTGATTCCCGCGCTTGTCGGCGTCCTGGTGCTGAGCGCTTTCGGAGATTCCCTTGGCTGATTCCTTCGACGTCATCGTGATGGGCAGCGGCCCCGGCGGCTATGTCTGCGCCATCCGCGCCGCGCAACTGGGCCTCAAGACCGCCATCGTGGAGCGCGACAAGCTCGGCGGCATCTGCCTCAACTGGGGCTGCATCCCGACCAAGGCGCTGCTGCGCTCGTCCGAGATCTGGCACCTGATGCACCGGCTGAACGAGTTCGGCTTCTCGGCCGACAACCTCAAATTCGACATCGCCAAGATCGTGGAGCGCTCGCGCAAGGTGGCGCAGCAGCTTTCCAGCGGCGTCGCCTTCCTGATGAAGAAGCACAAGATCACGGTGATCGCCGGCGATGCGAAGCTCGCGGGCAAAAACAAGCTCACCGTCGCCAAGGACGGCAAGACCGCCGAATACGAGGCGAAGAACATCGTGCTCGCCACCGGCGCGCGCGCCCGCACCTTCCCCGGCATGGAGCCGGACGGCAAGCTGATCTGGACCTATCGCGAGGCGATGGTGCCGCCGTCCTTCCCGAAATCGCTCCTGATCGTCGGCTCCGGCGCCATCGGCATCGAATTCGCCAGCTTCTACCGCACGCTCGGCGCCGAGGTGACGGTGGTCGAAGTGCTCGACCGCGTGCTGCCGGTGGAGGACGAGGAAGTCTCCGCCTTCGCCGCCAAGGCGTTCGCCAAGCAGGGCATGAAGCTGAAGGTCGGCACCACCGTCGAGAAGCTGGAGAAAGGCGCGGACAGCGTCACCGCCACGCTGAAGACGAAAGACGGCAAGACCGAAACCATCACCGCCGAGCGTGTGATCCTGGCCGTCGGCATCGTCGGCAATGTCGAGAATATCGGCCTGGAGGCGGCCGGCGTGAAGGTCGACAGGACCCATGTGGTGATCGACCAATGGGGTGCCACCGGCGTGCCGGGCCTCTGGGCCATCGGCGATCTCGTCGGCCCGCCCTGGCTGGCGCACAAGGCGATGCACGAGGGCGTCATCGTCGCCGAGCGCATCGCCGGCGTGAAGGGCGTCCATCCGCTGAACACGGCGAACGTTCCCGGCTGTACCTATTGCTGGCCGCAGGTCGCGAGCGTCGGCCTGACGGAGGCGAAGGCCAAGGCGACGGGCCGCAAGATCAAGGTCGGCCGCTTCCCCTTCATCGGCAACGGCAAAGCGATCGCGCTGGGCGATTCCGAGGGTTTCATCAAGACGGTGTTCGACGCCGAGACCGGCGAAATGCTGGGCGCGCACATGATCGGCGCGGAGGTGACGGAGCTGATCAACAGCTACACGGTGGCCAAGACGGGCGAGCTGACGGACGCCGAGCTCCAGCACACGATCTTCCCGCACCCGACCTTGTCGGAGATGCTGCACGAAGCCGTGCTGGACGCCGACAAGATCGCGCTGCACATCTAAACTTTCCTCCCCCGCGTTTGCGGGGGAGGTGGCCCGCCATAGCGCAGCGCAGGCGTGACGGAGGGGGCCGGCCGCCCTGCACAGGCCCCCTCCGCCTCGCTTCGCTCGACACCTCCCCCAGCGGGGGAGGAAAGATGGATGCCTATTCCATCAACCTTCGCACATCCGCCGCGACATCCTCAGCCTTGCTCACATCCATCGACACCAGCCTTGCCCGGCCGGTTCGGTCGAAGAAGAACACCGCGTTGGAATGCATCACCTCATAGGGCGGTCCCGGCGTCACGCTGAACGCCACGCGATAGCGCCGCGCCAGCGCTGTCAGCTCGTCCGGCGTTCCGCGCATGCCGTCGATCTCAGGCCCGAACGACGCCACATAGCCCTTCAGCGCCGGCAGCGTGTCGCGGTTCGGATCGACGGTGACGAACAGCACGCGCACGTCGCCGGCGCGGGGACCGAGCTTCTGGAGCATGTCCGAAAGATTGGCCAGCGTCGTCGGACAGATGTCCGGGCATTGCGTGTAGCCGAAATAGAGGATCGCGACCTTGCCGCGATAGTCGGCGGCGCGGACCTCGCGTCCGTCATTGGCGCGCGTCAGCGTCAGGTCCAGCGCGGGCAGGGCGCCCGTCACGTCGGTGGCGTGAAATGCCTGGTCCTGCCGTCCGCAGGCGGCCAGGACCGCGAGCAGGAGCACGGCGAGGGCAGGGGCGATCTTCATGCCCCGCGCATAGCACGGCTTTGCCGCGAAGGAACCGCCGCTGTGACCAAACGCCTCGCAAGTCCCCTGCGCCGCGAATTATAAGACGGCCGATGTCCGCCCCGGCCCTTGCCCGAACCCGCTCCGATTGGCCGCTTTATGGCGCCGTGCTCGCCGCCGGAGCCGCGCTCGACGCGGCGTGCCGCTTCTTCCCGGCGCAGCTTCCGCCCTGGATGCCGTGGGAGTTTTCCTGGCCGGTCTATCTCGCGACCGTGCTTTCATTGGTCTGGTTCGCAAAGGGCTGGACGCGCGTCGCGCCGCCGCAGCGGCCCTCGCTCTGGCGCGCCGCAAGCTTCGTCGCCGGCATC
Organism: Rhizomicrobium sp.; assembly: GCA_037200985.1. Lineage (NCBI taxonomy): Bacteria > Pseudomonadati > Pseudomonadota > Alphaproteobacteria > Micropepsales > Micropepsaceae > Rhizomicrobium > Rhizomicrobium sp. Next base: position 1,557,762 of record JBBCGJ010000001.1, on the reverse strand, counting down.
CTCTCCTTCTACATCGTGCTCCAGACCCATATCGATTATTGGGCGCAGCACATGTTCTTCGTCCACCGCGCCGCGCATTTCGTGCTGCACCACGCCGGCGCCTTCCTGATCGCGCTGGGCGCGTCCGGCCCCGTCCTGCGCGCCGGCATGCCGGCGGCGCTTCATCCGATCCTCGACGCCAAGCCGCTGCGCCGCACGGTCGATGTCCTGCAGCATCCCGCCGTGGCGCCGATCCTGTTCGTCGGCCTTCTCTATTTCTGGCTCCTGCCCGCGATCCACACCCGCGTGATGCTGGACGCGAACCTCTACGCGCTGATGAACTGGACGATGGCGATCAACGGCGTGATGTTCTGGTCGCTGGTGCTCGATCCGCGCCCCAAGCCGCCGGCGCGGCTCAGCCATCTCATGCGGGGCGCGATGATCCTGGTCATCGAGCTGCCGCAGATGGTCCTGGGCGCGATCCTGTCGCTGTCGACCGCCGATTTCTATCCGGTCTACGAGATCTGCGGCCGCATCCTGCCGATGACGGCGCTGAACGACCAGCACTATGGCGGCCTGATCATCTGGCTGCCCGGCACGCTGACGAGCTTCGCCGCGATGATCGTCGTCCTTGTCACCATGCGCCTGAACGAAGAGGAGGCCGAGCGGCGAGGGGCGGCTGAGCCCACAACGCCATCGACTGGATCGAGACACGGCGATATAATTATCGGATGAAGACCTTCGCCGTGAAGATCAATTCCAAACTTCAAATCACGCTGCCGAAGGAAGCGATGTGCCATCTGGGACTGCCGAATGGCGGCCAGTTGGTCTACGAGAAGAAGCCAGGCGGACGCATGATCCTACGGGCTGCGACAGCGAAAAAAGCTTCTCGAAAGCTTTAATACCCGATCGCCATCCCGTCCTTGCGCATCTCGCTCCCGCCCCAATAGACGCGGTTCTTGGCGTCGAACATTATCGCCTGATAGCCGCCGAACGCGCCCGTGCCGGGCCGCACCGTATAGCCGCGCCGCGCCAGTTCCGCCTTCACGGCCGGATCGAAGCCCGTCTCCATCTCCACGACATTGCCGGTGGGCCGCTCGCCTGTCACTTCGCTGCCGCCGGTGTGGTACCAGCGCGCCGCGTCGCCCGCCTCCTGCACGTTCATCCCGAAATCGATGATGTCGGTCAGCACCTGGACATGGCCTTGCGGCTGCATGTCCCCGCCCATCAGCCCGAACGCCATGAAGGGCGCGCCGTCCTTCATCACGAAGCCCGGAATGATCGTCTGGAACGGCCGCTTACCCGGCGCGTAGACGTTGGCCGCGCGCGGATCGAGCGAGAACAGCTCGCCCCGGTCGTGGAACACGAAGCCCATATGGTCGGCCACCAGCCCCGATCCCATGCCGCGATAATTCGACTGGATGAGCGAGACCATCATCCCGTCCTTGTCGGCGGTGGTGAAATAGGTCGTGTCGCCCTGTTCCAGGCGCGGATCGCCCGGCCCGACCTCCGTGCTGGCGCGCGCAAGGTCGATCAGCTTGCGCCGCGCGTCCGCATAGCGGTCCGACAAAAGCTCCTTCATCGGCACATGGGCGAAGGCCGGATCGGCGTACCATTTGGCCAGGTCTTCATAGGTCAGCCGTTTGGCCTCCAGCATCGCCGTCACCGCATCGGCCGATCCGGCGCCCATTTTCTTCAGGTCGAAGCCCTTCAATATCTGCAGCATCTGCAGCACCGCCGCGCCCTGGCTGTTGGGCGGCAGCTCGTAGACGTCATAGCCGCGATAGTTCACGCCCAGGGGCTCGACCCATTCGCCGTGATGCGACGCGAAATCTTCGTAGCGCAGATCGCCGCCGATGCGCCGGAAATAGGCGTCGATCCGGTGCGCGATCTCGCCCTTGTAGAACGCGTCGCGCCCGCCCTTGGCGATGATCTCCAGCGTGTGGGCGAGATCGGGATTGCGGAAAATCTGCCCCTCGACCGGCGCCTTGCCGTCGATCAGATAGGTCGCCCGCGCATTGTCGAACTCCTCCAGCATCGCACCGGCCTTGGCGAAGGCCTTCATGTTGCCCCGCCAATAGAGCGACACGAGCTGCGTCACGGCAAAGCCGTTCTTCGCATAGGCGATGGCCGGCGCCAGGTCTTCGGCCAGGCTCAGCTTGCCGAACCGCGCATGCAGCGCGCCCCAGCCGTCGACCGCGCCCGGCACCGTCACCGCCAGCGATCCGTATTTGGGGATATGCGCGTCGTAGGGCACGCCCAGCTCGGCATCGACCGCCTTCACCTTGGCGATCATCAGGGCGAGATCGCGCCCCTGCGCGGCGCGGCCCGAGCCGTTATAGCCGTAGAGCTTCTTGGTCTTGGGATCCCACACGATGGCGAACAGATCGCCGCCGATCCCGTTCGACACCGGCTCCATCAGGCCCAGCGTCGCATTGGCCGCGATGGCGGCATCCACCGCGCTGCCGCCCTTCTTCAGGATATCGATGGCGACCAGCGACGCCGCCGGCACCGCCGTCGCCGCCATGCCGTGCTGGCCGAGCACCGGGGAGCGCGTCGCCCATTTCGCCCCCGAATAGCGGTCGCCGCGTCCGATCTCGCCGAACGCGGTATTCGCAACCATACCAACTGCCATGACCGCCAGTACCCCTGCTATCCCCCTCGCGAACCTCATGGCTGCACGAGTTCCGCGTCGCGGACGAAATGCGCCGCGCGCCGGAAACGTCCGGCACCGAACGGGACTGTCTCCATGGCTGCCGCTCCGATTGCGCTGTCGCCACTATAAGACGCGGACCGCACCGTCGTTAAAGCCTTTTGGCAGCGCACGCGTCCTTACGCCGTATATCGGACACGGTTTTGCGGTTTGACCGTGCCCATCCGACCCAATAAGCCGTTGCCATGCTCGACAGTCTCCTTCGCCGCCACCTCGACGGCCCGCTCGCGCCCGCGGCGGCGTGGCTTTCGGCGCGCAAGGTCCGCGGTTGGACGCTGACGGTCTCGGCCTTCCTCTGCAGCGCCGTCGCGATGCTCGACATCGGCCACCGGGATTACCTGCTGGGTCTCGCCCTCCTCGCGCTGGCCGGTGCGTTCGACAGTCTCGACGGTCCCGTCGCCCGCAGGGAAGGCGCCACGCCCTTCGGCGCTTATCTCGATCTCGTCCTCTCCGTGATCGCCGCGGCGGGAATCGCTTTCGCCTTTGCGCTGGCCGCGCCCGACCGGGCGCTGGCGGCGATGTTCCTGATGCTGGGTCTCGTCGCACGCACCGCGGCGCTGGCCGGCACGCTCGCGGCGGCCCCCTGGGCGCCTGTCCTCATCGGCAAGACCGAGCTCTTCGTCGCCTTTGCGCTCGCCTGCCTCCTGCCGGACTGGTTCAGCATCATCGCCTATCTCGTTGGAACGCTGTGCTTTGTCGCGGCGGGAAGCCGCGTGGCGGCCGTCGCGGCGCAACAGCCATGAAGGTCGTCATCATCGGCGCCGGCGTTGCCGGATTGGGGATCGGCTGGCGGCTGAGGCAGGCCGGCGCCGACGTCACCATCCTGGAACGCGGCCAGCCCGCCATGGGCGCGACCTGGGCCTCGGCCGGCATGCTCGCCGTCGCCGGCGAAAACGCGGAAGGTGACAATCCCGAGGCCGATTTCGCCCGCCAGGCCAGTGCTTTGTGGCCGGACTTTGCCAGGGACGTGGAAGCCGCTTCCGGGCTCGAGATCGACTATCGCCGCAACGGCGCCTTGCTGGTGGCTCGCGACCGGAGCGAGGTCGACAGCCTCATCGCGCGGCCCGGCGCCGGATACCTGACGCCCGACGAAACCCGGGCAATGGAACCGATGTTGTCACCAGACATCGCAGGCGCGGCCTGGGCGCCGGACGAAGCCCAGGTCGACAGCCGCCTGCTGGGTCAGGCGCTGACCCGCGCCTTCCTCCGCGCCGGCGGCACGCTCAGCGTCAACGAAGCGGCTATTCGCGTCGACGTACGGGATGACGACGTCCACGCCCTCCACACTCCGTTCCACCGCTACGAGGCCGACGCCTTCATCCTCTCCGCCGGACCCTGGTCGGGCGGGCTCGACGGCCTGCCGCCCGATGCGCTCCCGCCGGTCAAGCCGGTCAAGGGCGAGATGATCGCCGTCGCGCCGCCCCCGGGCGCCCGCCTGCCCGAGCGCGTCATCTGGGGCAACGGCGTCTATCTCGTCCCGCGCCGGGACCGCCTCCTGATCGGCGCCACGACCGCCGAGGTCGGCTTCGACACCAGCGTGACCGACGCGGGCACGCTGTGGTTGTCGAGCCGCGCCATCGCCCTGATGCCGTCGCTTGCGCGCTGGGAGGTGATCGAGCGCTGGGCCGGCCTTCGGCCCGGCTCGCCCGACGGGCTGCCGATCCTCGGCGCGTCCTCGGTGCGTCGTCTGTTCGTTGCAACCGGCCAGTATCGCAACGGCATCCTCTTTGCACCGGCCGTGGCCCAGAACATGTCTCGTCTTGTTCTGGAACGCGCGGCCGGCATTTCCGCCTTCGATCCGCGGCGCTTCCGGAAGGGACAGGGACAGGCGTGAGGTCCCGGTGAATCTTCAGATGGCGTGGTGGATTTTCGGCGCGGGCTTCGTCCTCCTGGCGCTGGGCGGGGAGGGCGTGATCCGCGGCGGCGTCATGCTGAAGCGGGCGCTGGGGCTTTCGCCCGTCATCATCGGGCTGTTCGTCCTGTCGCTGGGCACGTCCTCGCCGACGCTCGCCATCGCCATGCAGGGCGCTGCGTCCCGGATCCCCGATCTCGCCGTCGGGGCGGTGATCGGCGCGACGCTGATCAACCTGCTTCTCATCCTGGGTCTGTGCGCCCTGATCCGGCCGATGCCGAGCGCCCCGAAGGTCGTCTTGCGCGACGGCGGTGCCCTCTTGATCGCCGCCGGCCTGCTCGTGCTGCTGGCGCTGCACGGCACGATCGCCCGGCGCGAGGGCATCCTGCTGATCGGCGGATTCATCCTGTACGCGGTCGTCGCCGCCGTATCCGACTGGCGCCGCTCGGCCGATCACTCGGTCGCCTGCGCCGAGGCCGAGAAGCGCATGACCGGCGAACATCCGTCCATCGGCGGCGGATTGTTCGTCCTCGCCGTGGGCGTCATCTGCCTCCTGATCGGCGCCCATTTCCTGGTGGGCGGCTCCTTGTCCCTGGCGGCGCAGTGGAACCTCCCGCTGCCGGTCCTGGCGATCACGCTGGTGGCGTTCGCCGCTTCCGTGCCCGTCCTTCTGGTGACGGCGGTCGCCGCCGTCCGGGGCCATACCCAGGTCGCCATAGGCCATCTGATCACGGCCAGCGTGTTCAATCTGTTGGGCGTGCTCGGCATCGCCGCGCTCGTCCATCCCTTGCGCGTCTCGCCGGTCTTCGCTGCGACGGATGTCTTCGTCGTGCTGGGCGCCGCCGCGCTTCTCCTGCCGCTCCTCTCGGCCAATTGGAGCCTCTCCCGCCCCAAGGCCGCGCTCCTGCTGCTGGCCTATATCGGCTACGTCGGCTTCCTCGCCTGGCGCCAGGGACTGCTCCCGCACGCGCTGCTGGGAATGGCGTAGAAGAGTTCTGTTTGTCATGCCCGCGCAGGCGGGCATCCAGAGCCGCCTTGCGACGAAGGCTGGGTGCCCGCCTGCGCGGGCACGACAATGAAGTATAAAGGCGCATGTCCTCCTTCACCCTCCATCCCCGCCTCGCCGCCGACACCGCCTTCGTCGCCGACTGGACGCTCTCGCGCATCCTGCTCATGAACGACGCCCGTTATCGCTGGCTGATCCTGGTGCCGCGCCGCGCCGATGCCGTCGAGTTGTCCGATCTCGACGCCGCCGACCGCGCGACGCTGACCGAGGAAATCGCCGCCGCGTCGCAAATCCTCAGGCGCCTCACCGGCGCACACAAGATCAACATCGGTGCGCTCGGCAATCTGGTGCCGCAATTGCACGTCCATATCGTGGCGCGCGGGCCTGGCGATCCGGCCTGGCCCGGCCCGGTCTGGGGCCATAGCCCCGCCGTCCCTTACGACGCCACGGCCCGCGACGCCTTCATCGCGCAATTCGTGAACGCGCGTTAACCGGACTGGCACGCGCATTGCTCCTGTTTGCGCAGGAGAACCCGTTGCCATGCTGGCAGAAGCCGCGACCGCCACGACCGACCGGACCCAGATCCTGGGCGCGCTGCAGCGCGCCTCGGCGGCGACCGGCGCCGATTTCAACTATCTGCTCGACACCGCGATGCGCGAGTCGAGCTTGAAACCCTCAGCGCAGGCAAGCACTTCCTCCGCCGCCGGCCTCTTCCAGTTCACCGAGCAGACCTGGCTCGGCACGGTCAAGACCTATGGCGCGAAGCACGGCCTCGGCGCCTATGCCGACGCGATCGCCCAAGGCTCCGACGGCCGCTACCGCGCGGACAATTCCGCCGACCGCCGGGCAATTCTTGCCCTGCGCAAGGACCCGCAGGTCTCCGCCCTGATGGCCGGCGAGTTCTCCCAGGCCACCCGCGCCACGCTGCAGCAATCGCTCGGCCGCGACGTCTGCGGCGGCGAGCTCTATGCCGCGCATTTCCTCGGACCCGACGCCGCCTGCCGCCTGATCAAGCTGAGCGACAGCCACCCCGACGCCAGCGCCGCGCATGCCTTCCCAGCGGCGGCCGATGCCAACCGCAAGGTCTTCTACCATTCCAACGGCACGCCCAAGACGGTGCGCGAGGTCTACAATTGGGCGCTCAAGCAGCCGGGCGGCAGCGCCGCGCTTGCCGGCTCCGCGCCCTCGGCCGCACCGACGACCCTGGTCGACGGCACCGCCGTTGCCGCGCCGGACCAGAGCGCGCTGCTCGCGAGCATCTCCTCCTGGCGCCCGAGCCGCGGCTTCTTCTCCACCGGATTCGGCGACGCGGAAAAGGGCGGACTGCCGTCGGCACCCTTCCTGATGACCCCCGGCGTGATGGATGTTCTGGCATCTGTCGGCACGGTTGCGGACAATCGCGCCACCAACTAAAGCCTCGGCCCCAAGCGAAGGGGAATCGATGCGCGCCGCCATTGTCTCCGTCTCCGCCGTCATCGTCTGCATCTTCTTCATCCAGATCGCGAACGGCCTGCAGACCAGCCTGCTCGGCGTGCGCGCCGGGATCGAGGCCTTTCCCGCCTGGACCATCGGCGTCGTCATGGCGAGTTATTACGTCGGCTACTCCGCCGCGCCCTTGACCAGCCATGCCGTCATCGGACGGGCCGGGCATGTCACCACGATGTGGCTCGGCGCCATCGGAGCGGCGCTCGCCATTGCCGCGCACGCATTCCTGGTCGCGGCCGTCGCCTGGGCGGTGTTGCGGCTCGCGTCCGGCTTCGCGCTTTCGAGCCTCTATGTCGGCGCCGAGAGCTGGATCCATGAGCGCGTCGTCAACGAGCAGCGCGGCCGGGTCTTCAGCATCTACATGGTCGTGCAGATGATCGCGATGACGGGATCGCAGCTCCTGCTCAGCCTCGGCGATCCGGGCAGTGCCTGGCCGTTCCTGCTGGCCGCGGTCCTCTTCCTTGCCGGCGGCGTTCCCGTCGTCGTCGCGCGCCGCACCGCGCCCAAGGGCGCGCCGCCCGAGCCGCTGCACATCGGCAACCTGTTCCGCCTCTCGCCGCTCGGCGCGACGGTCACCGTCATCGCCGGGGTGAGCTGGTCCATCGTCTTCACCTTCGGGCCCGTCTATGCGCAGAAGAGCGGCTTCGACCTGCAGCAGGTGAGCCTCTTCATGGCCGTCGCGATGATCGGCGGCGCCTTGGTTCAGTTCCCGATGGGCTGGCTGTCGGATGCGATGGGCCGCCGCCTCACCATCGCGCTGATGTCGGCCGGCGGCATCGCCGTCGCGTTGTTCGGCTTGTGGGCGAACGGCGCGAGCGATCTGGCGCGCTTCGCCGCCTCGGCTTTGACCGGCGGCCTGGTCTTCCCGATGTATGCGATCTCCGCCGCCCACACGAACGACGCCGTGGCGCCGCAGAACCGTGTTGCCGCAGCGGCAGGATTGATCCTTCTGTTCGGCATCGGCTCGATCGTCGGACCGCTCCTGAGCGGCGGCGCCGTAACGGCACTCGGCACCGGCGGCTACTACACCGTGCTCGCGATCGCCTCGGCCTTCAGCTTGGCGGCGGCCGCGGCGGCTCGCTAGACTTCGCGCCAACGAGAAGCGAGGAACCATGTCCGAAAAACCCGCCGTGCCGCCCGTGCCCGCCGCCACGATCCTTCTGCTGCGCGACGGCGCGGCCGGTCTCGAAGTGTTCATGGTCAAGCGCCACCACCAGATCGATTTCGTCGCCGGCGCGCTGGTCTTTCCCGGCGGCAAGCTGGAGATGGGCGACAGCGATCCGGCGCTGGCCGCCCATGTCGATTGCGCCGAAGATTGGACGGCGCCGATGCGCGCGCTGGGCGCCGGCGCGATCCGCGAGGCCTTCGAGGAATCCGGCATCCTGCTCGCCCGCGACGCGCGCACCGGCGAACTCGTTTCCGCCGCGCGTCTCGAAGAACTTCAGCATTACCGTCCGCTGCTCGACAGGCGCGAAGCCGTCCTGGCCGAAGTGCTGGAGAAGGAGAAGCTGCGTCTCGCGCTCGACCTTCTCGTTCCCTTCGCGCACTGGATCACGCCCGCCAACATGCCCAAGCGCTTCGACACGCATTTCTTCCTGGCCGTCTCGCCGGTCGGCCATGTCGGCAGCCATGACGGCCGCGAGTCCGTGGATTCGATCTGGATCGCGCCGGGCGAGGCGGTCAGCGACCGCCGGAAGTGGAATGTGATCTTCCCGACCAAGCTCAACCTGGCGAAGTTGGACAAGGCGAAGAGCGTCGACGCCGCCATCGCCGCCGCGCGCGCCGACAAGGTGCTTCCCGTGACGCCCTGGGTCGAGAGCGGCCCCGACGGCCAGATCCTCAAGATCCGCGACGACGCCGGCTACGCCCAGACCTGGGCCTACATGAAGGATGCGATGTAGATACCTCTCCCGCGCAGCGGGAGAGGTCGAACGGCGCGCAGCGACGTTCGGGTGAGGGCGCTACTCGACCGCTTCGCTCACCCGCGCGTCGAGTTCGTCCGCCAGCACCAGCGCCGTCTTGTCGGTCGCCGTCTTGATCTTGTCGCGGAAGATGACGCGGATCGCCGCGACATGGGCGTCGATCAGGCCGAGCGGTATGTCGGCCGCCGGCTTGGTCTGGTCGATCAGCCGCGTCAGCGATCCCGCGACGCGCGCGATCAGCGGAAACTCGAAGGTCTCGGCCTGGCCCTTCAGGTCGTGCGCCGCGCGGAACAGGCCCTCGCGCGCCTCGGCGGTGGGCGCGCTCTCATAGCGGTCGCGCCATTCGCCCAGCTTGGCCACGTCGTCCGCGAGCCAGTCGTTGAACTCGACGCGCAGGGTCTCCATCGCGGCCTCGGCGCGCTTGACCGCCGCCATGTCGATGCCGCCGATGGCGCTGCCGACCTTGGCCTTGAGGATGTTCGGCGGCATGAAGATTTCGATCGGGAGCTGGCGTGCCATGATCTTAGGACCCTTCGCTATTCGGCATCTGCGGCCTCATAGGCCGAGGCCCGGCGTTCCGGCCCGCGATACTCTTCCTTGCCGCGCCGGCGGCGGCAGGGACCGAAATAGGCCTTGGTGCGGACGTAAGGCCTGGGATGCTCGATCACCGCGACCAGGCGCGACATCACCGCCTTCACCGAAACCGGCTTGGCGAGGAACTCGTTGGCGCCCGCGTCGCGCGCCTTTCGCACATGGTCGAGCTGGGTGTAGCCGGTCAGCATGATGATCGGCACGAAGGGATTGGGCGTCTGGCTCGACGTGCGCACCATCTTGACGACGTCGATGCCGGTCATCCCCGGCAGCATCCAGTCCATCACGATCACGTCGGGATTGGCGTCGCGCAGCACCTTCCAGGCGCTCTCGCCGTCGGTCGCCTCGGAGACCTGGACGACGCCGAAGGCCTGCAGGATCGTCACGACGAGCTTGCGCATATGCTGGCTGTCGTCGACAACCAGAACCTTCAATCGATCGAAACGATAGCCGCTCATTCTCGCACACCGGACTCTTGGGCGCACGCCCCGTGAGGGCAAGCTAAGCCAGGCGCATTAACGTCTTGTGAAGCGCAAGCCGGTTAATCGACGAACTGTTCGGCAAGGATTCGTTCATCCAGGCTGTGGCCGGCGTCGAACAGCATGGTCACGCCCACCGAGCGGTCCTCCGCCACGTCCACGATGCTGACGTCGCGCGCCTCCAGATCGTCCGCCACCGCGCTGACCGGCCGCTTGGCCGCTTCCAGGATCTCGAACCGCACATGGGCCCGGTGCGGCAGGAGCGCGCCCCGCCAGCGGCGCGGGCGGAAGGCGCTGATCGGCGTCAGCGCCAGGAGATCGGCGTCGATCGGCAGGATCGGGCCATGCGCCGAAAGATTGTAGGCGGTGCTTCCCGCCGGCGTGGACACCAGGATGCCGTCGCAGATCAGTTCGGCGATGCGCACCGTATCGTCGACCAGGATGCGCAGCTTGGCGGCCTGCCGCGTCTGGCGCAGCAGCGAGACCTCGTTGAAGGCGAGCGCGTCGATCGTTCCGCTCGGCCCCGTGGCGCGCATGCGCAGGGGATGGAGCAGGGCGGATTCCGCCTTGCCCAGCCGCTCCTCCAGATCGTCCTCGTGATATTCGTTCATCAGGAAGCCGACCGAGCCGAGGTTCATCCCGTAGATCGGCTTCTTGGCCGGCATGAAAGTATGCAGCGTCTGCAGCATGAACCCGTCGCCGCCCAGCGCGACCACGATGTCCGCCTTGTCGGCGCCCGCGTCGCGATAGCGCCCGCGCAGGATTTCAAGCGCGGCTTGCGCGTCGGGCGCCGCGGCGGCGACGAAGTGCAGGGCAGGGGCCATGCCGTCAGCCGCCCGTCGTCGACATGTGGCGGGCGAGCGCTGGCGCGGCGTGCCGCCGGTCGATGACGAAATCGTGCCCCTTGGGCTTGCGCCCGATCGCCTCGTCGATCGCGGCGTCGAGCAGCGCGTCGTCCGGCGTCGCCCGCAGCGCCGCGCGCAGATCGGCGCTGTCGTCCTGGCCCAGGCACATATAGAGCTGCCCGGTGCAGGTCAGCCGCACGCGGTTGCAGCTCTCGCAGAAATTGTGCGTCAGCGGCGTGATGAAGCCGAGCCGCCCGCCGGTCTCGATCACCCGCGCATAGCGCGCCGGCCCGCCGGTGCGGTAGTCGGTCTCGGCCAAGGTGAAGCTCTTCGCCAGCCGCGCCCGCACCAGCGACAGCGGCAGGTACTGGCCGACGCGATCGCCGTCGATCTCGCCCAGCGGCATGGTCTCGATCAGAGTCAGGTCGAAGCCGCGCCCATGAGCCCAGCGGACCATATCCTCGATCTCGTCCTCATTGACGCCCTTGAGCGCCACCGTGTTGATCTTGACCTTGAGGCCGGCGGCGTCCGCGGCATCGATGCCGTCCAGGACCGGCCCCAGAGTCCCCCAGCGCGTGATGGCGCGGAACTTGTCCGGATCGCGCGTATCCAGCGAAACATTGACGCGCCGGACGCCCGCCGCTTTCAGGTCGCGGGCGTGGCGCGCGAGCTGGCTGCCATTCGTCGTCAGCGTGATCTCTTTGAGGTTCGATCTGCCGATCTCGCGTCCCAGCCGCTCGAACAGGCGCATGACGTTGCGCCGGACCAGCGGCTCGCCGCCGGTGATGCGCAGCCGCTGCACGCCCTTGGCGACGAAGGCGAGCGCCAGCCGCTCGATCTCCTCCAGGCTTAGCACCTCGGCCTTGGGCAGGAAGGTCATGTGCTCCGTCATGCAATAGACGCAGCGGAAGTCGCAGCGGTCCGTCACCGAGATGCGCAGATAGGAAATGGTGCGGCCGAACGGATCGATCATCCCGCCAGTGTACAGGCGCGGTCGGTCGCGCGAAAGTCAGGGATTCTTCGCAAAAATGGTCGGCAAATTGCGGCGGCCGTCGAGGATGCGCATGACGCTGACCCCCGTTTCCGTCCGGGAGCGTCTCGTAAAAGATCATCCATGGCCGACAAGGGAACGATCGGATGCCGGGCCCTAAATATCGTTTGGCCGTTCCCATGCCGGGCATGTCCGCCACGTTTCGAATGGACCGGTATATATTCGCGCGATTACCAGGTCGGCACGCCGCTGACCGTCCCTTTCGGCGATGTACTGTTCGAGATCCAGCAAATCGACACGAGCTTCCGGCGCAAGATCGACACTTGGCTCTGCCACTCCGGCTATTCGTCTTGGCAGGTGCGCAGACGCCGGCGCTCTCTGATTTCGGCCATGACGTCCTCGAGCGTGTAGGACTCGCCCCGCGCGAAGTCTTCGCGCGCGCGCCTTATGCTCGCATTGAGCGCGTCCTTGTTGCGCTCGATCCAGGCATCCAGCTCCGCCGTTTCCTGTTCGGTCGGCGGGCGCAAGAAGTCCTCGTCGTCTTCGACGGGAACGTTCGATTCCGGTTTGGCCGATTTGATCGTCATGACGCGTCACCCTACCACGCAGGGCAAGGCCGTGGAATGGCCGATGTAACTTCTAGTTGAAGCTCAGGCTGTTCAGTTCCGCCAGCGCGTTGGGTTTGGTCGTGGTGGCGAACACCCGTTCGACCTCCGCCAGGTCGGCGGGGCTCAGCGCCGCGCGCAGATTGCGCGCCTGGCGCGACAGGTTGAACACGGTGTTGAACACGCAGCGATCGATGCCGACGCCGCGGCAGGCCAGCGCCACCGCGCGCGGGCCGCCGTCATAGAATTTGTGGCGCAGCTCCGCCAGCGGCATGTTGACCAGCTTGGCCAGCGCCAGGTCGAACAGGTCCGACTGGCCCTGGTGCAGCACGCGCAGCAGGAAACCGGCCTTCAACTGTCCCGACGAGGCGAGCTTGTCGATCAGCTTCTGCGCGCTCTCGGCGGGCGGCGTGCGCGGCGCCGCCGGCTCGGACGTGACCACGGTCTCGGCCTGCGTCAGCGCGGTGGACAGCCGCTCGGGGGCGATCCTGTAGTTCGCGACGATATAGGTCTTGAGCGCGTCGGCGACCCATTCGCACATCCGCGCCGCCAGCACCGGCGGCAGGTCGGGGCGATGCGTCAAGGGCTCGTGCAGGCTCTCCAGCCGGCGCGATTTCTCGACCAGGGTCTCGAAGGCGAGCGTCGATATCTTGGCGGTGGCGTTGCGCACCAGCGCGACCAGCACCGGCTCGGCTTCGCTTCTGGCGAGCAGCTCGGTGACCGGCTCGCCGATATGGGCGCGGGCCGCGACCGCCTCGTAATGCGCCTCGCTCGCCGCGGCGAGCAGGCGCAGCACATCGGCGTCGGTCAGCAGCGGGCTGCGCAGCAGCAGGGGGCGGGCGACCTCGATCTTGTCGTCGGCCAGAAGGAGGATGAGATCGTGCGGCGCCGTGGTGTCGTCGGCCAGCCGCTCGGCCAGCGCGATGCGGATCGCCATCTCGACGTCGCGGGTCAGGCGGCGCAGGATTTCGTGCATCAGAGCGCGCTCGCGCTCGTTGAGGCCGGTTCCCTGGATGCGGTAGAGCGAGGCGACCGCGAGGTAGATCTCCTCCCGGCTGGTTCCCTGCGGATTGACGGCGAGCTGGGCCAAACGACCCATATCGCTCATATCGTGCGCGGTAAGCCCCACATCCTGCCCCGAAATGCGTTCTGCACCCGGCATTTCTGCCGTCCGACACCTGTAGCAAAGGACCGTTAACGCCGTGTTAAGCTAACGGGCCGCGACTCCCGCAACCTGTACCGAATTCAGACATGACCGAAGAACCCTACATCCTGGCGGTCGACCAGGGGACGACCTCGACGCGCGCCATCCTGTTCGACGCGGCCGCACGGCCCTTGGCCGGCCACGCCATCGAACTCAAGCAGCATTACCCTGAGAACGGTTGGGTCGAGCACGACGCCGAGGATATCTGGCAGGCCACGCTCGCCTGCGCCCGCGCCGCGCTCAAAGGCGTGCCCGCCGCGTCGGTCGCCGCCATCGGCATCACCAACCAGCGCGAGACGACGGTCGCCTGGGACCGCCGCACGGGCAAGCCGCTGCACAACGCCATCGTCTGGCAGGACCGGCGCACCGCCGAGCGCTGCCGCGCGCTGAAAGCCCGCAAGCTCGAACCGCGCATCGCCGCCAGGACGGGCCTTCTGCTCGATCCCTATTTCTCGGCGACCAAGATGGAATGGCTGCTCGATCATATCCCCGGCTCGCGCCGCCGGGCCGAGGCCGGCGAGATCGCGCTCGGCACCGTCGACTCCTGGCTGATCTACAAGCTGACCGGCGGCAGGGTACACGCCACCGACGTGACCAATGCCTCGCGCACCATGCTGCTCGACCTGAAGACGCTCGATTGGGATGCCGAGCTGATGAAACTGTTCGGCGTGCCGCGCCGCGCGCTTCCCGACGTGCGCGACAGCGCCGGCGATTTCGGCCGCACCGAAGAGTCGCTGCTCGGCGCTTCCATCCCGATCCTCGGCGTCGCCGGCGACCAGCAGGCCGCCGCCTTCGGCCAGGCCTGCTTCTCGCCCGGCGACGTGAAATCGACCTATGGCACGGGCTGCTTCGCGCTGGTCAACACCGGCCCCAAAGTCCCGGCCTCGAAGAACCGCCTGCTGGCGACCAGCGCGTACCGCATCGGAAAAAAGACCGCCTACGCCATCGAGGGCAGCATCTTCGTCGCCGGCGCCGTGGTGCAATGGCTGCGCGACGCGCTCGGCCTGATCCGCAGCGCCGAGGAGATCGAGGCGCTCGCGCGCACCGCGAAAGAGGCGCCGGGCCTCTATTTCGTCCCCGCCTTCACCGGCCTCGGCGCGCCCTATTGGGATCCCGACGCGCGCGGCGCCATCATAGGTCTCACGCGCGACATGGGCGCCGCCGAGATCGCGCGCGCCGCGCTCGACGCGGTGTGCTTCCAGACGCGCGATCTTCTGGACGCCATGGCGCGCGACCTGAAAGACCGCGGCCTTCGCCCGCCGAAAGCGCTGAAGGTCGACGGCGGCATGGTCCGCAACGACTGGTTCTGCCAGCGCCTCGCCGACCTGACGGGCTTGCCGGTCGACCGACCGCAGGTGACCGAGACGACGGCGCTGGGTGCTGCCTATCTCGCCGGTCTGGCGGCGGGCCTGTTCAAGGACACCAAGGACATCGCCGCCCGCTGGGCGCTGGATCGCCGGTTCGTGCCCGCGATGAAACCGAGCGCCCGCAATGGGCTTTACGAAGGCTGGAAGACCGCCGTGAAGCGCGTGCGATGAGCGAACCCGATGCCGACATGCTGGCGCTGGCCGCCGGCATCGCCCGCTTCATCGCAAGCGGCGACGACACGGACCTTGACGGCGTCTTCGCCCGCGACGTGACGATCGTCGAGAACTTCCCGCCGCACATCTTCCGCGACGTCGCGACCTGGCGCGACGCCATGCGCCATCATATCCACCCCCTGAGCGACATGGCTTTCAGCTTCGCGCCGGCGTTGGATTTCAGCGTCCATGGCGACCGTGCCTATTTCTGCGTCCCCGTGACCTGGACCGGCAAGCTCCACGGCCGGCCGTTTCACGAGCTGGGCGGCAAATCGATCGTGCTGCAAAAGGAAGACGGCGCCTGGCGCGTCGCCGCCTACGCCTGGGCCGTGGTGGAGATGCGGTACGTCTAACAATAACTGTCATCCGCCGCGAATGCGGCGGACCCAGGTGAAATCCTGCACCGCCATGGCAGGCGTTGACTGGGTACCCCGCATTCGGGGGTATGACACCGTTTTTCATGACCTCCCCCGTTTGACTGCCGCCCCCCTCGGGTCCAAAATTGCGCTTCGCCTTCGCCGGAGAGCCCCATGAGCAGCGCCGTCCGCAAAATGCCCACCACCGACGATGTCGCCTCCGTCCGGGACAAGGTCAGCCCCGAGGAATGGGCGATCCGCGAGGATCTCGCCGCCACCTATCGCCTGGTCGCGATGCATGGCTGGGACGACATGATCTTCACCCACATCTCGGCCCGCGTGCCGGGCCCCGAGCACCACTTCCTCATCAACCCCTACGGTCTTCTGTTCGAGGAGATCACCGCCTCCAGCCTCGTGAAGATCGACGTCGACGGCAACAAGGTGATGGAGAGCCCGTTCCCGGTGAACGCGGCCGGCTTCACCATCCACTCCGCCCTGCACATGCACCGCGAGGACGCCGGCTGCGTCATCCACCTGCACACCACCGACGGCGTCGCCGTCTCGGCCCAGAAGGACGGCCTTCTGCCGCTCGACCAGCACGCCATGATGGTCACCGGCGACCTCGCCTATCACGACTATGAGGGCATCGCGCTCGATCTCGACGAGCGCGACCGCCTCGTCGCCGACATCGGCGAGAAGAACGCCATGCTGCTGCGCAATCACGGCACGCTGGCGCTGGGCAAGAACTGCGCCGACGCTTTCCTGCGCATGTACTATCTGGAGCGCGCCTGCGCGATGCAGGTGCGCGCGCTCGGCGGCGGCGCTCAGCCCAACTGGCCGAACCAGGGCGTGCCGGAGAAGACGGCGGGGCAGGGCGCGATGGCATTCAACGGCCTGGTCGGCGCGCTTGCCTGGCCGGCGCTCCGCCGCAAATGCGACCGCACGGACCCGAGCTACAAGAATTGATTTTCCTCCCCCGCGACAGCGGGGGAGGTGGCACGGCGTAGCGCAGCGAAGCCGTGACGGAGGGGGCTGCCGCCCCGCACAGGCCCCCTCCGCCTCGCTGCGCTCGGCACCTCTCCCGCAACAGCGGGGGAGGAAACGGTTTGGAGAACCGCACAGATGAAATTCGGCGTCGGCCAATCCGTCAAACGCACCGAGGACATCCGCTTCGTCACCGGGCAGGGTCAGTACACGGACGATCTTCGGTTCGACAACGAAGCCTTCGCCTGCTTCCATCGCAGCCCGCACGGCCACGCGAAGATACTCTCGGTCGACGTCTCGGCTGCGAAAAAAGCCCCCGGCGTCGTCGACGTCCTCACCCATGCCGATTTCTTGGCCTATGGCGTCCAGCCGATGCCGCTGATGGCGCCGGTCAAGAACCGCGACGGCTCATCGACCCGCACCTCGCCCAAGACCGTGCTCGCATCCGACCGCGTCACCTTCATCGGCGAAGCGATCGCCCTGGTGATCGCCGAGACCTACGCCCAGGCGAAAGACGCCGCCGAACTTGTCGCCGTGGAATACCAGCCGCTCGACGCCTCCGGCACGCTCGGCGCCGCGCCCACCGGCCCGCAGATATGGGAAAGCGCGCCCGGCAATGAAAGCTTCGACTGGGCCGACGGCGACGAGGCCGGCACCGCCGCCGCCTTCGCGGGCGCCGCGCACACCGTCTCGCTGAAGGTCGTGCAGAACCGCGTCAGCGCCATGCCGATGGAAACCCGCAACGCCATCGGCCTCTACGATGCGGCGGCCGACGCCTACACGCTCTACGTCACCTCGCAGGGCGCGGCGAACATCCGCGGCGCGCTGGCGACCCGCATCCTCGGCGTGCCGGTCGAGAAGCTGCGCGTCATCACCAAGGATGTCGGCGGCGGCTTCGGCATGAAGGGCTTCCTCTATCCCGAACAGCCCGCCGTCCTGATCGGCGCCCGCAAGGTGGGCCGCCCCGTCCGCTGGTCCGCCGAGCGCACCGAGAGCTTCCTCGCCGACGACCACGGCCGCGACATGATCACCACCGGCGAGCTCGCGCTCGACAAGGACGGCAAGATTCTCGCCCTGCGCTTCACCGGCACCGCGAATATGGGCGGCTATCTCTCCGTCTACGCGCCGTTCATCCCGACGCTGGCCGGCAGCCGCATCTTCGGCGGCGTCTACCGCATCCCCAAAGCATTCACCAACATCAAGGGCTACTATTCCAACACCGCGCCGGTCGACGCCTATCGCGGCGCCGGCCGCCCCGAAGCGGCCTATCTGATGGAGCGGCTGATGGACGCCGCGGCGGCTGAGACCGGCATCGACAAAGTCGAAATCCGCAAGCGCAATCTTCCGTCCCCGGACGAACTGCCCTACGCCAATCCCTGGGGCATCAAATACGATTCCGGCGACTATCCGCGCCTGCTGGTCGAGGGCCTCAAGCGCGCCGACCGGCAGGGCTTTGCCGCCCGCAAGGCGGAAAGCGCCAGGCGCGGCAGGCTGCGCGGTTTCGGCTTCGCCTATTACGTCGAGATCACCGGCGCCGCCGGCCAGGAGCCCGCCGCCATCAAGTTCACCGAGAATGGCGGCGTCGAGCTCTATTGCGGCACCCAGTCGAACGGGCAGGGCCACGAGACCTCCTTCGCCCAGCTCGTCGCCGAGAAGCTCGGCGTGCCGTTCGAATCCATCACGGTGAAGCAAGGGGATACAACTTGGGTGAATGGCGGCGGCACCGGCGGCTCGCGCTCCCTCAACATGTCGGGCGGCGCGCTTCTGGTTTCGTCGGACGAGGTGATCAAGAAGGGCAAGGTCGCGGCGGGGCAGGTGCTCCAGGCCGGCGGCAACGAGGTCGGCTTCGAAGTGGTCGAAGGTATCGGCACCTTCGCGGTGGCCGGCACCGGCCAGAGCATCAGCGTCGGCGAGCTCGCCGTCACGCTCAAGCGCGAAAAGCTGCCCGGCTTCGAGAACGGCCTCGATAGCGACGGCCTCTATCAGGGCCAGGCGCCCACCTTCCCGAACGGCTGCCATGTCTGCGAGGTCGAGGTCGATCCCGACACCGGCCACACCGCGGTCGCGAGCTATCACGTGCTCGACGATTTCGGTCGCATCATCAATCCGATGCTGGTGGCCGGCCAGGTCCATGGCGGCATCGTCCAGGGCCTCGGCCAGGCGCTGCTCGAGAACATCGTCTATGACGAGAGCTCGGGCCAGCTCCTGACCGCGAGCTTCTCCGACTATGCGATGCCCCGCGCCTCCGACATGCCGGACATCGATTTCAAATACGAGGAGATCCCTTGCGTGACCAATCCCTTGGGCGCCAAGGGCTGCGGCGAAGCCGGCACGGTCGGCGCGCTGCCCGCGGTGATGAGCGCCATCGCCGACGCGCTGGACATCCTCCACATCGACATGCCCGCGACGCCCGAACGGGTGTGGCGCGCGCTGCAGGACAAGAAAGCGGCGTAACTCCTACCCTCCCCTTGAGGGCGGGTAGAATTTGCGCAGCAAAGTCCATAGCGACAGCGTATGGACGGGGAGGGGACTTCCACCGGCGGCGGACCCCTCCCCGAAAAATTCTCCGCTGCGCTTCGAATTTTTCGACCCTCCCTCAAGGAGAGGGTTAGCTTCAGTTGTTCGCCGCCGGCGGCACATAGGCCGCGATCGCCTTGGTCAGCGTCTCGCGCTCCTCGCAGCCCTCGGGGCACAGGCTCGCCAGCGTGTCGAGTTCCTTCTGCGCCGACGCCGGATCGTGCATCTGCAGATACAGCTCGCCGAGATATTCGTGCGCGCCCTTGTGCTCGGGTTTCAGCGCCAGCGCCCGCTTGTAGTAGTCGAGCGAGGCGGGGAAATCGCCCGTCATGCGCTTGGTGTAGCCCAGATAGTTCAGGATATCGGCATCGTCCGGCCGGTCGGCGAGCGCGATCAGCAGATGCGGAATCGCCTCGGCGTATTTCTCGTGCTTGATGAGTCGCACCGCGACCGCGTAGTCGCTCATCGCCGGCTCGTTGGTGCCGCCGCTATAGCCGCCGCCCCCACCGCCGCCCATCGAGAGCGACGGGGTCGTCGCCATGGCCAGAAGGGCCGCGGCCGACGCGAGTCCGAGCCAGGTCTTGCGCATCGTGTTCTCCTGCGAATTCGCCTTATCCTAGCGCGGCGCAAAAGCCCCGCGAAACGCGGAAGATTGACTTAAGGTGTAAACGCGAGGGATTGTGTGGCATGGATCAAGCGACTCTGGCCGCCGCGCAAGGCGACACAAGACCGGTACGGCGTAAGCCCGAAAGCCTCGCCAAGCTGAAGCGCGCCGCGCGCAAGCTGTTCGTGGAGCGCGGCTACCACGCCACCCGCCCGCAGGACATCGCGCGCGAGGCGGGGCTCGGCCACGGCACCTTCTATCTGCACTATCCCGACAAGAAGGCGTGCTTCCTCGCCTTCGTGGACGACGCGCGCGAGGAGTTGCATCGCTACATGATCGCGCGCCAGCCGGCGGACCGTTCGCTGGAGAACACGATCGCGGCGAACCTGAAGGCGGTCTACGAATATTCCGCCGAGCATCCCGGCGTGCTCGCCGCCGCGATGACCGACGAGCTGGTGATCGACGCCGAGGGCGCGCAGGCGACGCCGCTTCTCGTGCGCTGGGGTTTCGACTGGGGCGAGATCGTGCGCGAGGCGCAGCGCACCGGCCACGCCTGCACGACCTACAATCCGGAGATCGTCGGCCAGGCGATCCTGGGCGCGATCCACCAGGTCGCGAGCGAAGGCGGCCGCAGCCAGCGCCCCCGCGCCGAAGTCCTCGACAACCTGACCCGCTTCCTCGTGAAGGCGCTGAAGCCGTGACTCCCTCTCCCGCTTGCGGGAGAGGACGCAAAAGCTTGCGCTTAGCGGAGCACTTGCGGAGCTAAGTGCTTAGCTTTGCTGGTGAGGGGAAATGCAGTCCCGCGCAAGCCCTCACCCGGCTCGCTCCGCTCGCCGACCTCTCCCGCAAGCGGGAGAGGTTATATCGCGCAAGTTCGTCGCCGTTCGTGTGCCTTCGGAATCCCACCCCCGCTCCCGCCGGGAGACCCCATCCCAGGGTCCCCCGGTGGAACCGTCAGTTGATCTTGAAACTCACCCCCGCCAGCAGCGCATGGTCGGAGAAGTGCAGATGCGCGCTGTCGGCGGCGTCGGTGAGCCGCGCGGATTCGCTCTGGGTGAAGCGGTATTCGGTGAACAGCGACGCCATGTCGTTGATCTCGGTGCGCAGTCCCGCTTCCGCCTGATAGGCCGGCTGCCAGTCGCGGCCCGACAATCCGTTCACCGTGCCGCCGACGCTCTCCACGCCGACGCCGAGCCCGACATAGGGCGTCACCGGTCCGAGTTGGATCACATCGTACGTCGCGTTCGCCATGATGCTGGTCGACGACAGATGGCCCAAGGCCGGCGCGCCGTTCAGGCGCGCGACGTCGCTGTGCTGATAGAGCGAGTCCAGTTCGATGCGGATGCCGTCGCCGGTGTCGTAGCCGACCGCGCCGCCGGCCGCGAAGCCGGTGCCGAAGCCGGTCTCTCGCGTGCCGCCCGCCGTGTCGCTCAGATGCAGGTCGGGCAGCAGCGAGATGCCGCCTTCGCCCGAAACGTAATATCCCGGCTCGCCCGCGAAGGCCGCGCCGATGCCGAGCCCGACCGCGGCCCCGAACGCGACCGCGAACACGATTCTCTTTTTCATGCTGTTCTCCTTGGGGTGGGACGAATGCCGCGCACGGCCTCCGCTCGTCGCCAAACTCGTCCTCAAGGATCGCGAGAGTTTGTCCGGGGTGTTGCAAGTCCTTCAACGGATTGACGTTTTATTGCGAAACGTGTCGGGAACCTGTCCGCCGCGTAACCTCCCGGCGTTGACAGCGCCGCAGACCTGACAAACTATCAGTCCGAAGGCCGCGCCGACGGTCCGTATACGGAGGAATGCCATGGTCCAGCTCATCTACACGCGCGACGAGATCATGGCCGATCACGATTTCGCGCGGCCGCAGATCGAGGCCGGCTATCGCCTGCATGGCGGCTTCGACGCGCGGGGAAACTACATCTCGCCGCGCACGCTGCACCGCTGGCCGGCGGTGAAGGCCTGGGACGCGCAGCTCGGCCGGCGCGGCTTTCCGGTGATCGACGCCTCGCTGCGCCTCCTGAAGCGCGGCCCCTATCCGACGGTCGAGCAGCAGAAATTCCTCCTCGGCCACGGCTTCGGCGAGACGCTGTGGAATTCGCTCACCATCACCGGCATCATCGAGGCGCGCGGTGGCATGCTGGCGCAGGCCGTGGCGCCGGACTTCCAGGCCATCGTCGTCGAGCCCATCGCGGAAACCGCGCTCGGCCATCTCAACAAGGGGCTGCTGGCGGCGCATGGCTATGACGAGGGCGGCCGGAAATCGCTCGGCATCGGCGGTCACGACGATATGTGGTTCGCCGTGCGCGACGCGCTGTTCGGCAGGCGCGCCTATCCGATCCCCGAGGTGCCCGCGAGCATCGCCCGTCCCGAGAGCGACCGGCGCATGCCGCAGGTTCCGAAGGAATACGAGGACTGGATCCTGCTCCTGATGAACGTCCTGATGATCGAGGTGAAGGCGGAAAGCTTCTTCGCCTTCTGCCAGACCGTCATGCGCGATCCGGCCAATTTCGCCGATCGCCGCCCCGCGGCGAGCCATGCCGCCGATCTGGTCGAGCGCATCCGCACCGACGAGGCGGTCCACGTCGCTTATCTGGCGACGGCGATCTCGGAACTGCGCAGCTTCACGATCAGGACGGTCGACGGCGCGACGATGTCCGGCGCGGCGCTGATCGATCCGGTGTGGGAGCGGATGATCGAATGGCACGCCGTGACCGCATCGGATCACGGCCGCATCCAGTCGCGCGACCAGATCATCGCCCGTCTGAAGAGCAAGCCCAACGGCGCCGCCCCGGCCGCCAGCTTCGACGCCCTGGAGTTTCAACAGGCGGCGGAGTGAGTTCCTCCCCCGCGGAGCGGGGGAGGTGGCACGCGAGCGAAGCGAGCGTGACGGAGGGGGAAGTCCGCCGCTCGTCGCCGCTAATCCTGCGTCCACAGCGACACCTGCACGCCGCGCTCGACCAGCGCATTCTGCCCCGCCGGCGAATAGAACGCGCCGACCTGCAGCGACCAGTGCCGCGACAGCTTCTGCACCAGCGACAGTTCGATCTTGTGGCTTCGGTAATAGGTGTAGGGCGGCACCGCGTCGCCCGCGCTGACGATGTTGAAGCTCTGCGCCATCACCATCCAATTCCGGGTGATCCACAGCCCCACCGTGAGATCGACCGGCGTCTCGTTGGGCCGGGGCGCCGCGATCCAGCGCTGGCCGGCCTGGAGGTCCACGAACCCGTCGCGCCCGAGCAGCCTGAAGCTCGTGCCGTAGAGCAGGCGAAGCTCGATCTGCCGGCCCGAGGCGCGGTCCGGCGCCGACACCGACAGGTCGAACGCGCCGGCCGTCTTGTACGAACCCTGCAGCGACAGCTTGCCGTGACGCCCGTCGAGCAGGAGCCGCGCGCCGCCCTCGAAGGACGTGTTGCGGACGCGCTCCGGCGCCAGCGCCGTCGGCCGCACATGCGCCAGCACATAGTCGGGCGTCGCGAACAGCGTCAGGTAATCGGTCAGCCCGTATTCGAGGCAGTTCTGCACGAGCAGCTTGTTGAAGCGCGTCGGTACACTGGCGTGGCCTTTGGCGTCGAAGCCCGTGCCGGCGCTGCTCTGCGTGGTCGCGGTGAACACCTGCCAATGTCCCCGCCGCAAGGTCCAGGCACCGCCCTGCGCCGCCGCGACCGACAGCAGGACCGCCAGTGCCGCCGCCGCGACGCCCCGCGCCGGCCTCATCGCGCCTGCCGGCTCAGGCCATGCGCCGTCTTCTCCCAATAGAACGGCCGCCGGATGAGCTGGCCGAGCCCGCGCCAGGCCGCGACGGAGATCATCGCCCAATAGAGCGTCATGCCGAGCCCATAGGGCGACAGGTCCTGCCAGCCGCGCCGGATCGGGCTCGCCATTGCGAGGACGGTGAGCAGCAAATTGCCGCCGGCCAGCGCCGCCAGCGAAATCCCCGCGCCGTCGCCGCCCCCGAACGCCAGCGACAGGACGAAGACCAGCCACAGCAGCGGCGCGGCCAGCGATGCCGCGACCGAACCGCCGATGAAGAGATGGAAGGCGGCGAACCCGCCGAGCCCGGCGCGCCGCGCCAGCGCCAGGGGCCGCCGCGTATGGACCAGCCAGGTCTGCATATAGCCCTTCATCCAGCGCGAGCGCTGGCGCAGCCATACGCCGGTCAGGGTCGGCGCCTCCTCGAAGGTCATGGAATCGATCATCGAGACCCGCATGCCGAGCTGCGCGATGCGGATGCCGAGGTCGGCGTCCTCCGTCACGTTGAACGAATCCCAGCCGCCCAGCGCGCGCAGCACCGAGGTGCGGAAATGGTTGGAGGTGCCGCCCAGCGGCATCGGCACGCCGAGGCGGTCCAGCGCCGGCAGCATCACCTCGTACCAGACCGCATAATCGAGCGCGAACAGGCGGGTCAGCACATTGTCCGTCGCGTTGTAGAAGTTGAGCCGCGCCTGCAGGCAGGCGATGTTCGCCGCCCGCGCGCGGAACGCCGCGACCGCCTTGCGCAGCTGGTCGCGCTCCGGCCGGTCCTCGGCGTCGTAGATGACGGTGAACGCGCCCCGCGCGAAATTCAGGGCATAGTTGCAGGCGCGCGGCTTGGTGCGCGGCAGGCCCTGCGGCACGCGGACGATCTCGAACGGACCGCGTCCTTCGAGCGCCGCTGCGGCCGCCGCCGTTTCCTCGTCATCCGCCTCGACGATGATCTTGATGTCGAGCTTGTCGTGCGGATAGTCGATGAGCAGCAGCGCGCGCGCCAGCCGCGGCAGCACATTGGCCTCGCGATAGAGCGGCACCAGGATCGTGTAGAGGGGCAGGGCGGCATCGTCGGCGGCCGCGGGCTCGCTCCGCGGCCGGGGCGCGATCGTCGCGAGAACGGTGCGGAAAAACGTGCCGGCGATGAAGGCCAGGGACAGGAACGAGACCAGCGCTTCCCATGCCGCATGCGGCGCCGCCGCGGCGAAGATGCCGCAACCCGCGAAGACGAGCAGGAACGCGACGATCTGCGCCCGCGTGATCACGACATGCGCCGACAGCTCCGGCATCGCCCGCGCCAGTCCGTTGGCGGCCTCGTCCGCCAGTCGCGCGGCCTGTTCCTCGGAGATGTCGGCCGCGGCGCGCGCCCGCGGGCCCGCGCCAGGCGCAAGCGGCAACGCACGGACGTCTTCCTTTGTCATGGAAGTGCCTGTCGCGGAGACGGTGGAACGGACGCCGCGGCAGGCCGCGTGGGGAGGGACGCACGCCGAAATCAACACGCGTCCGCGAATCATTCGTTGGGACAGCGCGGTTGAGCAACTATGTTTCTCTCAACCTATGGTTAACCAGCGCTGCGGCGTCCGGGCGCTATACTTGCGAATGAGTTGCGATTACAGTCCCGCAAATCGATGGAATTTGCGATGCCGAAAAAGACACTGCTTCTGGCCGCGGCCCTGGCTCTTCTGGCCGGACCGGCCTTCGCCGACAATCCGATTCCGGTATCCTTGAAAAATCATCGCTTCACGCCGGCGACCATTCATGTGAAGGCCGGCGTGCCGAACGTCATCGCGCTCACCAACAATGACGACGCGGCCGAGGAATTCGACTCGACGTCGCTGAAGGTCGAGAAGGTCGTCGCCGGCCACAGCTCCGGCAATATCCGCCTGCGGCCGCTGGCGCCGGGCCGCTATCCCTTCATGGGCGAATATCATTCGGAGACGGCGCAGGGCGTCGTGATCGCGGAGTAGGCGATGCTGTCCAGCCTCATCATCGTGTTCCGCGAGGTCATCGAAGCGGGCCTGATCGTCGGCATCGTTCTGGCGGCGACGCGGGGCGTGGCGCGGCGCGGATTGTGGGTCGCGGCCGGCATCGGCGGCGGCGTCCTCGGTGCCTGTCTCGTCGCGGCCTTCGCGGGCGAGCTGGCGGCGCTGTTCGAGGGCAGCGGACAGGAACTGTTCAACGCCGCGGTCCTGCTCGTCGCCGTCGCGATGCTCACCTGGCACAATGTCTGGATGGCGGGGCACGGCAAGCAGATGGCGCGCGAGATGCGCGTCATGGGCGCCGAAGTGTCGGCCGGCAAGCGCACGCTGACGGCGATGGCGATCGTGGTCGGCGTCGCCGTGCTGCGCGAAGGCTCGGAGGTCGTGCTCTTTCTCTACGGCATCGCCGCGCAGGGCGGCACGTCGATGAGCGCGATGCTGGCCGGCGGCACGCTCGGGCTCGCGGCCGGCGCGGCGGTCTCCGCGCTGATGTATTTCGGTCTCCTCGCCATTCCGGCGCATCGCCTGTTCGCGGTGACCGGCTGGCTGATCACGCTGCTCGCCGCCGGCATGGCGTCGCAGGCGGTGCTGTTCCTGCAGAATGCCGGCTATCTGCAGTTCTGGATGATGCCGCTCTGGGACACCTCATGGCTGCTCTCCGACGGCAGCATCGCGGGCCGGCTGCTGCACACGCTGGTCGGCTACACCGATCAGCCCGACGGTCTGCAGCTCGCGGCCTATGGCGTCACGATCGCCGCGATCGTCACGCTGATGCGCGTCGTCAATCGGCCGCGTCCGCTGCCCGCCGCCGTCGCGAGCCCGGCCGAATAGTCCGCCTGTGTCAAATCGCGACGCCGCGTTCGGAAAAGTTCCATTCGAGCGCGCGCACGCGTGACGCGGTATAGTCACGATAGCTCAAAACCGAACGATCTGCTTGCCGCTTTGGTAAGAGGCCGCTGCCACTGTGGCGCCGTCATCGGTGAGACGGCCATGCAAAACGTTGAAGCGAACGCGATCGACGCAACCGCCGCGGAAGCGGGCGAAGCCGCGCCGCCGCCGCCGGGCGATGCGCTGCCGCGCCAAAGACTGGTCCGCCGCGGCGACCTAGCGCAGTTGCTCGACGCCAAGCCGGCCGAGGACGCCGAGCCGAAGGACGCGCCGCGCACGCCCGATGCATGGCTCGAACGGCGCCTGCGCGTGTTCGAGCGGCAGATGATGGCCATGGAAGCGCGCCAGGACCAGGTCGAAAAGACCGCGCGCGCCGCGGTCGCCGCGGCGGAGGAAACCGTCAAGGCGCTGGAAGCGACCGTCGCGGAACTGAAGGCGCGCACCGATGCGGCGGAAGCCAAGGCCAAGGCGGCGGGCAACGAATTGCGCACGAGCCTGAATGAGGCGATGCTGCGTCTTCAGACCGTCGAAGGCGTCGCGCGCGCGGCGCTGGCCGAAAATCAGGGCGGCGCCGAAACGAACGCGCCCGAGGCCGTCGAGCCCGCACCGGTCGAGACGCCGCCCGAGGATCCGGCGCCGCCGGCCGACGAAGCCGAGCCCGGCGCCGTGCCGGAACCGCCGAAATCCTACCTGACCGAAGTGCGCAAATCCGTCGCCGCCGCGACGGCGGCGGCCGAGGCGGCCGCCGAACTCCAGAAACGGAAAAAGGCGTCGCGGGTCCGCTTCGGCCTGACCCGCTATTTTCTCGGCAGCCTCATCGTGCTGACGATCTTCGCCGCCGGCGCCGGCGTCGCTTTCAGCAAGGGACTGAGCGACGGACGGCGCGACGCGATCCGGCACCATGCGGCGCCCGCGCCGGTCGCGCGCATCGCAACGGCCGCGACGCCGCTGGACCGTCTGACGGCGCGCGCCGAGGCCGGCGACGCCGCGGCGGAACTGACGGTGGGGCTGCGCTATCTCGAGGACGGGCGGCCGGACGCGGCCCAGGCGTTTCACTGGATCGCGCTGGCGGCGGTGCATGGCCAGCCGGTCGCGCAATATCGCCTCGCGCGGCTCTACGCGAACGGCACCGGCACGGCGCGCGACGACCGTCGCGCGCTGCACTGGTACGAGGCGGCGGCGCTCCAGGGCAATCGCAAGGCGATGCACGATCTCGCCGTCGCCTATGCGCAGGGCCGCGGCACGGCGAAGAATCCGGCGGAAGCCGCGCGCTGGTTCTCGCGCGCCGCCGGCTACGGCTATGTCGATTCCGAATTCGACCTCGCGATCCTGTACGAGCGGGGCGAGGGCGTGCCGCAAAGCCTGCTCAACGCCTACAAATGGTACGCGGTCGCCGGCCGACAGGGCGATGCCGAATCCAAGGCACGGCTCGAAGCCTTGCAGACGCAGCTCAATGCCGACGACCTGGCGGCGGCGCGGCACGCGGCGGCGTCCTTCAAGGCGGCGCCCTACGATCTCGGCGCGAACGTGCTGGGTCTCTAGGCCGCTCGCGCCATCGGCGAGCCCGCCGGCTGGCACGCGACATCCTGCAGGCTGCCGAAGCGGCAGGCATAGACCTTGGTGAACTCCGCGCCCAGCAGGAAGACCTGCGCCGAGTAATACACCCAGATCAGCATGACGATCAGGCCGCCCCACGCGCCATAAGGCGCCTCGAGTCCGGTGCTGCCGAAATAGTAGCCCAGCAGGAATTGTCCCAGTTGGAACAGCAGCGCGGTGCCGACGGCGCCGACGCCGACGTCGCGCCATTGCAGGTCCTTGTTGGGCACGACTTTATATATCGCCGCGAACAGCAGAGAGGTCAAAACCGTCGAGATGCCGAAATTGAGCAGCGCGAGCGCCAGGCCGCTGAAGGCCGTGTGATCGTCTATGTATTTTCCCATCGCCGTGATTCCGGCGGTCAGCACCATCGAGATCAGCAGCAGAAAGCCGAGGCCGATGACGAGGCACAGGCTGACGGCCCGTCCCCGCAACAGGCGCATCAGGACCGGCCCCTTGCGCGGTGCGCGCCAGATGACGTTCAGCGCATCCTCCATCTCGCCGAACACTCCGGACGCGGTGACGACCAGGGTCACCAGGCCGATGATGCTGCCGAGCAGGCCGGTCGAGGTGCCGGGCGCGTTGCGGATGGCGAGCAGGAGCACCTGCTGGCTTTCGTGTCCCAGCACCAGGCTGAAATGCTGGATGATGGCGGTGCGGGCGGCGTCCTGGCCGAAACCCAGGCTGGCGACCGCCACGGCAATGTATAGGGTCGGGGCGATGGCGGTCGCGCCATAGAAGGCGATGGCCGCGCCGCGCGTTACCGCGCCGTCGTCGAAGAAGCCTTCGACGACGCTCTGCAGGAATTTCCAATAGGGCTCGAACGCGGTTCCCGGCATCGGGGGAACAACGCGCCGGAACCCCGGATGTTGCAACCGGCAGCCCAAACGCCGCGCATGCGTTCAAGCTATGGAGGTTTTGAACATGGCTATGGTTCCGGCAACGGATTCGCGCTGGAAAGCGGCGGGTCGGGAGGTTCGTGTCTCATTGGCGCGCCTCGGCGTCTGGGCGCGGCGCACGCTGTGGCTGGGCCCCTGGACGGGGCTGCGCGTCGCAAGCTGGGCCGCGGGTCTCGTGATCGCGCTGCTCGCCGCCGCCGTGCTTTGGCTCTATTTCCTCGACTGGAACACGATGCGCGGACCGGTGGCGCGCTACGCCTCGGCGCGTCTGGGCCGCCCGGTGCGAATCGACGGCAATCTCGACGTCCATCTCTTCAGCTTCACGCCCAGCGTCTCCGTGTTCGGTCTGAAGGTCGCCAACCCGGATTGGGCCGGCACCAGGCAGGCGGCCGACATCGCGCATCTGGCGTTCAGCGTGCGGCTTCTGCCGCTTCTGTTCGGCAATACGATTCTGCCGCTGGTGCGGTTCGACAAGCCGGACATCGTGGTGGTCCGCCGCGCCGACGGCGTGACCAATTGGGAGTTCGGCGGCGGCAATACCGGCTGGAACATCCCGCCGATCCGGCGCTTCATCGTTCAGGACGGGCACATCCGGATCGACGACCGCGTGCGCAAGCTGGCATTCACCGGCCGGGTGTCCTCGCGCGAGACCGCCGGCGGCGGCGGCAGCGCGTTCGAGCTCATGGGCGACGGATCGCTCAACGGCAACGCCTTCACGGCACAGGTCCATGGCGGCCCGCTGATCAATGTCGACCTGAACAAGCCTTACGCCTTTCAGGCCGACGTCCGCGCCGGCGCCACCCATGTCGTGGTGGCCGGCACGATCACCCATCCGTTCCATCTCGGCCAGTTCACCGCGGCGACGACGATCTCCGGCGCGAACCTGTCCCAGCTTTACGACCTGACGGGCCTCGCCATGCCGCAGACCGCGGCCTATCGCGTGTCGGGCACGCTGACGCGCGACGGCGCGCTTTACCGGTTCCGCGACTTCTCCGGCGTGGTCGGCTCTTCCGACCTTCGCGGCTCGGTGACGGTCGATGCCTCCGGCGCCAAGCCGTATGTGTCGGGCGCCGCGACCTCCAAGGTGCTCGACTTCAAGGACCTCGGCGCCCTGTTCGGCGGCCAGTCGCGCCAGGCGATCGCGACCGGCCGGCTGCTGCCCGACCTGCCGCTGCATGTCGACCGCCTGCGCCAGATGGACGCCGATGTCGATTACGACGCGCAGACCATCCGCAGCCGCGACTTCCCGCTGCGCGGCGTGCACACCCATGTCGCGCTCAGGAATTCCGTGCTGGTCCTCAAGCCGCTGTCGTTCCAGTTCGCCTATGGCAGGCTCGGCGGCACGCTGCGGATCGATGCGCGCAACGCCGTGCCGGTGACGAGCGTCGATGCCCGCGTCACCGACATCAAGATCCAGCAATTCCTCGGCGGCGGCGACGCGCCCGCCGCGACCGGATTGCTCGAAGCGCGTGCCCGTCTCGAAGGCGCCGGCAACAGCGTGCAGAAAGTCGCGGCCAGCGCGAACGGGCCGGTGACGCTCGTCGTGCCCCAGGGCAATTTCAACGAAAAGCTCGCCGAGCTGACCGGCATCGATCTGCTCAACGCGCTTCTGGTCGGCGGCCGCCGGACCACGAATCTGCGCTGCGCCGTGGCGCATTTCGAGACGCGCAACGGCGTCATGACCGCGCCGCGCTTCGTGTTCGACACCGATCCCGTGCGCATCGAAGGCAAGGGCGCGATCGACCTGCGAAACGAGACCCTCGCCATGACCCTGCAGGGCAAGCCCAAGGAATTCCGCATCGGCCGGCTGCACGCGCCGATCCGGATCGACGGCCCCCTGGCGCATCCCCATATCGGCATCGAGGCCGGGCCCCTGGCGCTGCAGGGCGGCATCGCGGTCGCGCTGGGGTTCCTGTTTCCTCCCGCCGCCATCCTTCCCTTCGTCGATCCGGGATTGGAGAAGGACGCCAACTGCGCCGGTCTCCTGACCGAGGCGAAAGCCCAGGGCGCGCCCGTCCGGCCGCATCGCCGCTGATGCGTTTGTCGGATATCCAAAACCCTCATTGGGGCAATCCATTTTCCTCGCGGCCGAATTGGCTCGCCCGCATGGTCCTGGCGAAGCGTGGGACGGGCGATGACGGTTTTTATCCGATTCAATCCCCCCTGAAACGGTTCTAGTCTCGGCCGCCAGCCAGTGGAGAAAAAACGCATGACCTTGCGGGACCAGCGCGTCGTCGTGATCGGCGGAACGTCGGGCATCGGCTTTGCGGTGGCGGAGCGCGCCTTGGCGGAAGGCGCCTATGTCGTCGTCGGATCGAGCAGCGCCGAGAAGGTCGCGGCCGCGCGCGCGAAACTGCCGGACCTGAAGGCCCAGGCGATCGACGTCCGGCATGAAGCGAGCGTCGCCGAATTCTTCAAGACGGTCGGCGCGTTCGACCATCTCGTGCACACCGCCGGCGACTGGGGCGGCTTCGGCGGCGCGCCGGTCGGGCAGGTCGACATCGCGGGCGCGGCGAGCCTGTTCGCGGTGCGCTTCTGGGGCGCCATCGCCGCCATCAAGCACGCCGCCGGGAATATCCGCGCCGGCGGCTCGATCACCCTGACCGACGGCATGATCGCGCATCGTCCGCGCAAGGGCGCGGCGGTGGTCTCCGCCATGGCGGGCGCTGTCGAGCATCTGACGCAGGCGCTGGCGGTCGAGCTCGCGCCGGTCAGGGTCAACGCCGTATGCCCCGGCGCCATCCGCACCGACATCTGGAATTCGATCCCGCCCGAGCAGCGCGAAGCGCGCTTCAAGCACATGACGGAGCGCCTGCCGATCGCCCGCATCGGCGAGCCGGGCGAGGTGGTCGAGGCTTATCTTTATCTGATGCGCGGCGGCTACACGACCGGCCAGATCCTGCGCGTCGACGGCGGCCAATCGGCCGTCTGACCTCTACGCGGCGATGGGCTCGGCCCCGCCGGAAGGAACGAGAAGCAGCGGAAGGCGGATCGTGATGGCGGTCCCGGGTTGCTCTGGGCCCGACACGGCAAGGCGCCCGTGAAGCTGGCGGACGAAGATGGCCACATAGTCGGCCCCGCGCTTCTCCGGGATCTTCGCCACGGCCTTCTGCTTCATGCCGATGCCGTCATCGGCGACGGTCAGCTCGATTTCGTCGCCGATCCGTTCGACCGCCAGCAGGATCCGTCCCGCCCCGCCGGGGAAGGCGTGCTTGATGGCGTTCGTCGCCAGCTCGTTGACCAGAAGGCCGAAGGGCACCGCGCGATCCGGATCGATCTCCAGCGGCTCGGCCTCCACCTTTATCGCGATCCCCGAATCCGCCCCCAGGCTCGCGGCCATCGCCTTGGCGATCTCCGTCAGATAGGCGTCGACGGCGACGGTGCGGCCGCGGCTCGATTGGGATATCAGGTCGTAGAGCTGGGCGATGGCGCCGATGCGCGCCTGCATCGCCATATAGCCCGGCAGGCACGGCGCCGCCGTCCATTTGGCCTCGTAGGAGATCAGGCCGACCACGATCTGCAAATTGTTCTTGATGCGGTGGGAAATCTCGTTGGTCAGCATCTGCGCGTCGCGCTCGCGCTGCTTGCGGTCGGTGATGTCCTCGAACACCAGGAGCATGCGATGCGCGTGGTTTCCCGGCTGCGAGATCTTCCGGGCGTTCAGGTTGAAGACGCGCAGGCCCAGGCCCGGGAAGTCGTCCTCGATCTCGAAATTCTCGATCGGCTTGTTTTCGGGAAGCACCTTTTCCATCAGATGGCGCAGCGCCGGCACGTCCCATTGATGCTGGCCGAGCTCGGAGATGCGCCGGCCATGCGCCTCGGCCTGGGTGATGCCGAACATCGTCAGGAACGCCTTGCTCGCCGTCACGATCGTCATGTCGGTTTCGAGCACGACGAGCGGGTCGCGGATCGTGTCGACGATGCTCTGCGTCAATTGCCAGTTGCGGTTGCTCTCCTTGCGCGCCGCGCGCTCCTCGCTCACGTCCTCGATGGCGAGCAGGATGAAGCCGTCATGCTCGCCCGGCCGGTAGATCTTGCGCGCGTTGACCAGCATGGTGCGCTGGCCGATGGTCGGGAAATCGTGCTCGACCTCGAACCCCTCGACCGAGGCGCGGTGGGGGATCACGCTCTCCAGGAGCGTGCGCAACGCGGGAATGTCCCATTGCCGGTTTCCGAGATTGTAGATGAGGCAGCCCTCGGTCTCGTCGGCGCTGGTGCGGAAGGTCTGATAGAATGCGCGATTGGCCGAGGTGATGTTCAGGTTGCGGTCGAGCACGAGCAGCGCGCTCGGCACGGTCTCGACGATGTCGCTCGCGGCAATGTCGGATACGGGCATGGTCCCTCGTCGCTCCGTCAGACCGCGAGCAGGTGCGCGAACGATCCCCGGAGCTGCTGCTCCGTGTAGGGCTTGCTCAGGCAGCCCATGCCCTCGACGAACAGCGCCTTCATCTGCTCGGTGACGAAATTTCCGGTCGTGTAGAGGATGCGCAGCATCGGCCGCAGCTTTATCGCCTCCCGCGCCAGGTTGC
Organism: Rhizomicrobium sp.; assembly: GCA_037200985.1. Classification (NCBI taxonomy): domain Bacteria; kingdom Pseudomonadati; phylum Pseudomonadota; class Alphaproteobacteria; order Micropepsales; family Micropepsaceae; genus Rhizomicrobium; species Rhizomicrobium sp. The sequence goes on along the minus strand of JBBCGJ010000001.1, from coordinate 1,524,414 downwards.
AGCCGCCGAGGATCGTCGATTTGAGGTAGATGTCGGTGAACATCGCGTCGATGTGCCGGGGCGACCGCAGATGGAACAGCGCCTCGTCCATGTCGCCGGCCGACAGGGTTACGTGACCCCAGTCGCGGATCATCATCTCGGCGATTTCGCGCGTGAACACTTCGTCTTCGACGATGAGTATGACGGCCATGGAGGCATCCGGCGTGGGCAAAGCATGCCGCGGTCCTTGCCGCGTTTCCTGCCAGAGACGCTGCCAGAGCCCTTGCTGCCACCAACCCAGGCGAACGAACAACGCGCACGTCGAACGAAAGTTTCAGCGCCGGCCGCTAGTCTTCGAACTGCGGCGAAAGGCGGCCCGCCTTGAAGAGGATCGTCGGCTGCTCGTCATAGTCGCCGGTCTCGGGGTCTCCGGCGGTGGAGAACGCGACGACGCCGAGCTTGGACGCCGCCATGCGCTCGGCCATCCGGCGCGCCGCCTCGCCCGATTTGCAGGGAACGGCCTTTTCGGCCTTCAACCCCGTGCCCCGGCCGGCGACGAAAGCTTGCACGATATAGGCGGTCTCGCGAGTCATGCGCGACCATAGACCACTTCGGCCGGCGGCGGCGCACAATCTTCGCATATTTCGCCGGGCGTTCGGTCCATGCATGTGCGCGAAGGCACACTTGGAAATTTCTCCGAAAGCTGTGAAAAACACCCGGCTTTAGGATGCTGCGATATCGCCATGAAAGTCTATTTCGCCTCGGACCACGCCGGATTTGAAGCCAAGAACAAGCTCGTCGAATATATCCGCGATCGCCTCAAATACAACGTCGAAGACTGCGGTGCGCTGGTAGACGATCCGCAGGACGACTACCCGGAGATCATTGCCGTCGCCGCCAGAAAACTTTCGGACGACGTCGCCGCGGGAAAAGACAGCCGCGCCATCGTCGCCGGGGCGTCGGGACAGGGCGAAGCCATCGTGGCGAACAGGTTCAAGGGCGTTCGCTGCGCGCTCTATTATGGCGACCCCGGGAACAGCCAGGTGGACGCGTCCGGCAAGCATCTGGATATTCTCGCGTCGACGCGCGAGCACAACAACGCGAATGCGCTCTCCCTCGGCCTTCGGTTTCTTAGCCTCGACCAGGCCAAGGACGCCGTCACGCGCTGGCTCGCGGCGCCGTTTCCCGGAGAAGCGCGCCACGCCCGCAGGATCACGCAGATCGATCGGGTTTCGTAATACCCATGCGGGCGGGCAAAGCCGGGTTGGCGTGGCGGCTACCTCGCCCGCCCGCCATCAAATATGGTGCCGGCTACAGGACTCGAACCTGTGACCCCCTGATTACAAATCAGGTGCTCTACCAACTGAGCTAAGCCGGCACGATATCCACGGGATAGCCGACACGGGCTCGGATAGGCAAGCACGCCCGGCGCGCATTTTGAAACGTCAGACCTGGAGCGCCGATCCATGGCGGCGCGAATATCGCACGGACCAGGCCAGGAACGCCGAGCCGAGCCCCAGATAGCCGGCGGCATGGATGGCTGCATGCAGTGCGTTGAACGCGATCTCTCCGGACGGGCTTGCCGGCGCGGCGCCGAGCGGCAGCAGGTCGACAAGCAAGGACGATCCGGAGCCGCCGAACTGCAGCAGGGAAGAAACCAGCACCACCAGGTGAAGCGGGAGAAGATACACCTGAACGGGACGCGCGACCTGCGCCAGCCCGCTCGCCGCCAGCCCCAGGCCCGCGCCGACCAGCGCGGCATGGACAAGTATGATGAGCGTGTCCGCGTCCGGGCTCAGAACGCGCGGCGCCAACCCCGCGGCCCAGAATATCGCTGAGAATATTGCATATAGAATCAGGCTATGCGCGAAGCCGATAACCGTCCGCACGGCTATGGTGTTCGTGACGTTGCCGCCACAGAGCGACATCACCCGGAAGAACGTCCCTTGTGTGATGTCGCGTTCGATTTCGGACGAGGTATATGTCATTCCGTTCACGACGAGCATCCAGGACAAATAGGCCGTCGCCGTATTCCGATAACTCGGCGCCGCGTGTGCGAAGAACGTGGCGCCTGCATGGTAGCCGAAATAGAAAATGAAAAGGATCGCGCAGCCGAGCAGGAACTGCGTCTTTTCGCGGCTCGCAAGAAGCCATGCTCTGTAGAGTTCGGCGAAGGCGATCTTAGCGACCAGGGTCGCCTCCATATCGCCGGAAGATGTTCTTCGTCCCTGAGGACAATTGCTCCACCGCCACGATCTCCGCCGGCGCGATCGTGCGCAGAAAGTCGTAGAGCCGCTCCGGCGTGCAGGATATCGCGATCCGCTGCCCCTTGACGGCGGCGTCGAAATCGCCGGTCGCGCCCGCGAAGGGCCGGGCGAGAAGGATCTCGTATTCCACGACGCGCGCGCCCTCCTGGGGTGCGACGCGGATGGGGCCGTCATAGCGCAGCTCGCCGGAATTCAGCACGAGAACGCGGTCGCACAATTCATCCGCGATTTCCAGCTGGTGCGTTGCCAGCAGGAGCGTAGGTCCCATGGTCTTGAGCTTGACGATCGTTTCCGCGAAAAGCCGCGTCGCCTCCTGGTCCATGCCCAAGGTCGGCTCGTCCATGATCAACAGCGCGGGCGAAAACAGCAGCGTCGCGGCGATGGCCGCTTTCTGCCGGTTGCCGCGCGACAGGAGGCGCACGAGCTTCCCGGACTCTCCGGCAAGGCCGAGCGCCGCGCAGATGTCGGTTGCCCGCTGCCGGCGCTTCTTCATCCCACGCAGCATTCCGAAATATTCCATGTTCTCGAGCACGGTGAGATTGCCGTAGAGATCGCGCGCGCCCTCGGCCACCACGCCGACGCCCTGGGCGATCGACGAATATCCCCGCAGCGATCTGCCATCGATCGAAATGGTTCCCGCGTCGGGAGCCAGGACACCTCCGATCAACCGGATCAGCGTCGTCTTTCCCGCGCCGTTCGCGCCGATCAGCGCCACGGACTCCCCGGGACGGAGGGCGAAACTGATATCTTTCAGCGCCCGCCACGCGTTCTTGCCGCGCGAGAACGTCTTGTTGACGTGCCGCAAGTCCAGGAGAGGCGCCGGGCCTTCCTCGCCGACCGGGGCGAGGGTCGCGTTCTGCGTCAACGGCTTGCCCCCTCTGCCGGCCCTCCCGGCGAGCCACGGGACGGATCCCCGCGATCCCCCGGCAAGGAGCTATGTTCTGCCGTTGCGTTTTCAATGCCCCGATTGCTTCGGGGCAGGCGCGGCGGACCCGCCCGGCCCTTGGCAAGGCAGCCTCCCAGCCCGTAAGGGTGGACGCTCCCGCGCAAGCCGCTAATCTGCGCGCCCCTTTTCGAGCAGGCCTATGAAACGCGTCCTCATCACCTCCGCCATCCCGTCCGTCAACGGCGTCAAGCATCTGGGCAATCTCGTGGGCTCGATGCTGCCGGCGGACGTCTATGCCCGCTTCTGCCGGGCGCGGGGCTACGAGACGCTGGCGATCTGCGCCACCGACGAGCACGGCGCCCCCATCGAGCTCGCCGCCGCCGAGGACGGCATCCCCGTCGCCGACTATTGCGACAAATGGCACGCGGTGCAGGCCGATCTCGGCGCCCGCTTCGGCCTCTCCTGGGACCATTTCGGCCGCTCCTCGTCGGAGCAGAACCGCGAGCTCACCTGGCATTTCGCGCGCCGGCTCTGGGCCAACGGCCATCTCGACGTCCGCACCACCAAGCAGGCCTATTCGGCGACCGACGGCCGCTTCCTGCCCGACCGCTACGTCATCGGCACCTGTCCGCATTGCGGCTACGCCAACGCCCGGGGCGACCAGTGCGAGAACTGCACCCGCGTCCTCGATCCGGTCGACCTGATCGAGCCGCGCTCGGCGGTCTCCGGCGCGAAGGACATCGAGATCCGCGACAGCGTCCACCTCTTCCTCAAGCAGTCCAAATTCGTCGACGAGCTGCGCGCCTGGATCGCGGGCCACAAAAACGATTGGCCGGTGCTCGTCACCTCCATCGCCAACAAATGGCTGGACGAGGGCCTGCAGGACCGCGGCATCACCCGCGATCTCGAATGGGGCTTTCCCGTGCCGGACGACATCGCCGACGGCAAGCTCGAGGGCAAGGTGTTCTATGTCTGGTTCGACGCGCCGATCGAGTACATCGCCGCGACCAAGGAATGGGCCGACAAGAACCGGCTCGACGACGCGGCCTGGCGGAGCTGGTGGTACGACGCCAAGGACGTCACCTATGTCGAGTTCATGGGCAAGGACAACGTCCCCTTCCACACCATCATCTTCCCCGCGATGATCCTGGGAACCGGCGAGCCCTGGCACAAGGTCGACCGGCTGAAGGGCTTCAACTACATCAATTACGACGGCGGCAAGTTCTCGACCTCCGGCAAGCGCGGCATCTTCATGGACGGCGCGCTCGACATCCTGCCGGCGGATTACTGGCGCTATTACCTGATGGCGAACGCGCCGGAAAGCGCCGACACCAATTTCACCTGGGAGCATTTCGCCGGCGTGATCAACAAGGACCTCAACGACGTCCTGGGCAATTTCGTCAACCGGATCACCAAATACTGCGCCGCGAAATTCGACGCCAAGGTGCCGGGCGAGGGCGCCTACGGCCCGGAGGAGCAGGCGGTCTGCGCCGAGCTCGACACGCTGATTGCTCGGTACACGGATTATCTGGAGAATTGCGAGTTCCGCAAAGCCCTGTCCGAGTTGCGCGCGATCTGTGTCGTCGCCAACGAATACATCACCCGGGCGGCGCCCTGGACGGCGATCAAGACCGACCGCGACCGCGCCGCGGCGGGCGTCCGCATGGGGCTCAACCTCGTCCATCTGCTGGGCCATCTGTGCTGGCCGGTGATGCCGGCCATTTCGCGCCACATCCACCAGGCGATCATGCCGGCGCCGCCGATCGTCCCCTGGCCGGACGCGCCGATGGCGCAGTTCCTCGACCAGCTCGAGCCCGGCCAGACGATCGATCCGCCGCCGGTCCTGTTCGCCAAGATCACCGACGAGCAGGTCGCGGAGTGGCGCGCCCGCTTCGGCGGCACGCAAGCGTGATCGTCCGCCGCCTGACCGCCGGCGACGCGGAGGCGCTGCGCGACATCCGGCTGGAGGCGCTGCGCCTGCACCCGACCGCGTTCTCGGCCGATCCCGACGTCGAAGGCGCCTTTCCGCTCGAACGCTGGCGCGAGCATCTGGAGACCCGCATCTGGTTCGGCGTGTTTGTCGACGGCGCGCTCATGGGCATCAACGCCTTCTCGACGGAGAGCACTTCGAAGAAGACGGCGCATGTCGCGCATCTGGGCGCGATGTATGTCCGCGAGGCCGTCCGGGGCACCGGCGCGGCGGATGCGCTGATGACGAATTTCATCGATTACGCGAAGGGCAGGGCGGAGCAGCTGGTGCTGACCGTCGAATCCGAAAACACCCGCGCCATCAAGCTATACGAGCGCCACGGCTTCGCCGTGACCGGCCGCAAGCCCCGCTCGATGAAGGTGGGCGGGGTGTTCTACGACGAGTTGGAGATGTGGCGCGCGGCGTGAGGCTGTGCAACGGGAATGGTACAATTGGGAGGCTGCGGCGTGTGACCGACACGCCGCAAAGCTTGAAGGTGAGGCGATTTACCGTAGAGCCTGCACTACTCCAGATTCAGCAGTTTACTCGGCCTAAGGGCCGCGTCTGATGTCGATACCTGTGCGATTACTGATATTTCCGGGTCGCCATCCGTTTGGGTTCTTTCGTAAAGAAAGTACGCTTCTGCGTGATTCGGGTCGAGGCTGGTGGCCGCCGCGCCGCGATCACTCAATGGCGACAGACACAGCGAAGTCGAGTTGTCGATGCTGGCGCTAAAATAGGGCTCGTCCATTGCAGCCTCCGTGAGGAACCTAGCGATGACGATTCCTTCCCCGATGAACGTCTCAGAAATTTATGACGCCGAGAGCGATCCTGCTGAATTGAAAATTGATTTGGACCTGTCTGTCAGCGACTAGATAATAACGTTATCGGGAAAAGCTCCATCGGAATTGCGCCATGTATCTCTTCTATTTCGATGAAAGCGGCAGCCGAGATCCCGACGTGGGCGGAAATGGGCGTCCGGAGAAGGATCATATCTACGTCCTTCTTGCCGTGGGCATTTTTGAAAACAACTGGCGAAAATTCGATCGCGAAATCTCACTGCTCAAACTTGAGTTGGAGGGATGGCTTCGACGCGAAGGAAAGGGGCCCTTTGACCTCGCAGATTGTGAAGTCAAATCAAATTGGCTGCGAAATGTGAAAGAACGCACGAACAAAAGCCCTTTTCTGTCTGGACTAACCGATGATGACCGCACGCGGCTCGCGAACAAATTTTACGAGCAATTAGGGCCGAAACCCAAAAAAGTCATTGTCGGTTGAATCGGTTGATGATTCCGTTGCTTCGTGATTCGGAGGCATTGGGATGCGGAACAACCTGTTTTGGCTGAGCGACGAGCAATGGCTTCGGATCGAGCCGCACTTGCCGACGGACGTGCGCGGCAAAGATCGTGTGGACGACCGTCGCGTAATCAGCGGCATCCTACATGTCTTGAAGAGCGGCTGCCGGTGGTGCGACTGCCCGCCGGAATACGGCCCCCATACGACAATCTACAATCGCTTCGTGCGCTGGGCCGAGCGCGGCATCTGGGAGCGGCTGTTCCGCAAATTGGCGGAGCGCGGACGATCCACCGATACCCAGATGATCGACTCGACGCATGTCAAAGCCCACCGCTCGGCATCGGGCGCAAAAAGGGGGAGCTTAAGCAGGCGATCGGCCGCTCGCGCGGCGGGCGAAACACGAAAATCCACGCAATCGCAGATGCTAAGGGCCGTCTTCTTTCCATCCTCCTGACCGGCGGCCAGGCGCACGATTGCCCGCCGGCCCAGCGTCTCATCCGCCGAAGCAAGATCGCCAAGAAGCTGCTCGGCGACAAAGCCTACGACAGCGAAGAACTGCGATTATGGCTGACGGCGCGCGGCACCAAGCCCGTCGTGCCCAACAGATCGAACCGCAAGCAGCCCTTCAGCTTCGACAGAAAATCCTACAAGCAGCGACACAAGATCGAGAACGCCTTCTGCCGCCTCAAGGACTTCAGGCGCATCGCCACACGCTACGACAGGCTCGCCAGAAACTTCCTAGCCTCCGTATGCCTCGTCGCTGCTATCGTGTGGTGGACTTTATGAGTCTGGACCCTAGACCCTTGCCACGCGACGATCTTTGCAGTCGTAATTGATAAACGGCACTTGCACGACCACATCACACACGAAATTCTCCATAAGAAGGCGTACGAACTAATTCTCGAGCGCATCGAGAATTTTATGAACATATATCATCCGAAGCATAATGCGCTGATCGTCATGGACGATACGAGCATCCAGTTAAATCGTGCTGTTGCTATGAAACACGCCTTTTTCCAGCGGAGTGGAAATCAGAACCTAAAATTCCGGCACATCATCGAATATCCATTCTTCGCTCGCAGCGAGTTGTCCAACGGCGTTCAACTCGCTGATTTGTGCGCCTACAATGTCTATCGTGCGTTCAAGAGCCGGGATTTGACGTATCCTTATTTTGAACGGCTGCTCCCGTTCTTCTATCGGCGGCCAAACCAAGACCGTCTTGACGGATTAAAGGTATTCCTGGACGCCTCCGAGTTGATCGAATTTGCGCGTCTCGGGTGGACTGAGTTCCAGAAAAAAGCCCCGCACCGATGAGGTGCGGGGCGGAATTTGTTGTCGGGCTGGGATGATCCATATCGAGCCGACCAGCGGCACCCGACAGGCGGAATATCACGTTTCCGCATGAAGAAAACAATAACGGTGGTGCGAAGGTTCAACTCCCAGATCAAATATAAATTGAATGGTAAAAATTTGGCCCTTTTACACCCATTAACCTACTGAAACATATATACTTTCTGGAAATGTAATAAAATTGCGCCAGCCAGCGCATATTTGGTCTGAGAGATCGAACTTTCGCACCACCGAAAATCCCGCCAATCTGGAGCGCCGTCTCCGTTGAAAGACTCGTCCTACGAATCGATGGTCAAAACATCTCACGCATTCTGAGTGAGTGATAACGTCATCACCTTCGGGAGAGGGCTACACCTCGCAGTTCCAAGAACGCGGCGGTAATGGCGAAGTGCATTACCGCCGCATTGGTCCCGAACAAGTGCGGGCGTCGGGGTTGTGCCTCATCTCGCTAGAAATGCGGATGAGTCCTAATCCCACCATTGCATCATGCACAACGTCCCACCTAACTCGGACACCCTCCAGAACGAACTAGGACACCGAGGGGCGGTTTAGGAGAGCACCCACCCCTTGAACCGAGTCGGTCCAAGCACCATCTCATCTATATCCCGAAAATTGCAAGCATTTGGACGACTGTCGCATGCGTTATCGCGCCGCCAGACCATCTATCCTCGCCGAAATGGAAGTCGCCTCAAGGCATTGCGCGAACTTCCCGTCCTTCGAACCGTCTTTTCCGTTCGAATGTGCGGCGCGTTTTCTAAATCCGCGCCCAACCTTCGCGGCCCAGCGCCTCCATCGGGCGGAAGCGGGTCTTGTAGGACATCTTCTCGCTGCCCTCGACCCAATAGCCGAGATAGACATGCGGCAGCCCGCGGCTCTTGGCGTCGCGGATATGGTCCAGGATCATGTGGGTGCCGAGGCTCCGCGCGTCCTCGCCCGGATGGAAGAAGCTGTAGACCATCGATACGCCGTCGCGCAGCACATCGGTCAGGGCGCAGGCGATCAGCGCGCCGGGCCGCCCATCCTTCGAGGCGCGGCGGTACTCGACGATCTGGGTGTCGACCGGCGTCTCCTCGACCATGGCGACATAGTCGAACAGGCCCATGTCCGACATGCCGCCTCCTGCGTGGCGGGAGTCGAGATAGGTCCGGAGCAGCGCGAACTGCTCGCGGGTGGCCTCCGCCACGACCTCGCTGCGCACCAGGTCGGCATTGTGCTTCTCCACCCGCCGGAAGCTGCGGGAGATCGCGAATTCGTTGACCAGGATGCGGACCGAGACGCAGGCCGAGCAGCCCTCGCAGGCCGGGCGGTAGGCGATGGACTGGCTGCGGCGGAAGCCGGAATGGGTCAGCGCCTCGCTCAAGGGCTGGGCGAAGGTGCCGGACAGCCGGGCGAAGACCTTGCGCTCGATCCGGCCGGGCAAATAGGGGCAAGGCCCGCCGGGCGTCAGGAAAAACTGCGGTACGCGTGCGTTGTGCTGCTCGGTCACGTGCGAACCCGGACTCCCACGCCCCGACTATGACAAAACTTGGGGCGCGTGCGCCAGTCTGGCGGTCGATTACAGTTGATGGCCCGGCGGCACCGGCGGCGCCTCGCGCAGGAGCACGATGCTGAGCCGGCGATTGGCCGAGGCGTTGGGGTCTTCCGGCAGGAGCGGCTCCGACCCGGCCTTGCCGGCGACCTCATAGATGCGGTCCTGGACCAGCCCGCCGGATGTGAGCAGCGCCCGCGCCGCATTGGCCCGCGCCGAGGACAATTCCCAATTGGTGGTGCCGCCGGGGCCCTCGAACGGCGTCGCCTCGGTGTGGCCGCCGATCGACACGCGATTCGGCAGCCGGTCGATGATCTTGCCGATCTCGGCGAGCAGCCGCTTGGTGTAAGGCATCGGCTCGGCGGTGCCCTGCTGAAACATCGGGCGGCCGTCCTGGTCGACCAGCTGGATGCGCAGGCCCTCCGGCGTGTTGTCGATGATCACCTGCTTGGAGAGCGTCGCGATGTCGGGATTGTCCTGGATCGCCTGGTGGATGGCTTCGGCGGCATGTTCGAAATCGCCGTCCTGGGTGGAGGCCGTGCCGTTGCCGTCGGCCGCGCCCGCGGCGCCCTGGCTGTCGGCGTCGGAGGCGCCGCCATGGGCGGTGCCGGTCTGGGTCGAGCGGGTGGGCGTGGCGGGCGAGGTCGGGCTGTTCTTCTGGAACACCGAGGCCGCGCCGCCGGCCTTGGAATTGTCTTCGCTCATCACCTTGCCGCCGAGCACGCTGCCGGCGCCGCTGATGGTTTCGGCGATGCTCTGCGGTGCGAAATAGTCGGCGATGCCGCGCTTCTGTTCCGGCGTGGTCGTGTTGATCAGCCACATGAGAAGGAAGAACGCCATCATCGCCGTCACGAAGTCGGCATAGGCGACTTTCCACGCGCCGCCGTGATGGCCGCCGTGACCGCCCTTCTTGATGCGCTTGATGACGACCGCGCCGTCGCTGGCCATGGCCCTTGATCCCGCTCTATCACCCGTAGACGGGTGGAGCGGTCTTTGCGCCGCACCATGCCTCGCCTAACCTGCGAACAATGCCTGATCGCCGCTTAACCGAGTGTGAAACGCCATGACCTTCGATACCCGCGCCTTCCGCACTGCGCTGGGCAGCTTCCCGACCGGCGTCGCCGTCGTGACCACCATGATCAGCGCCGAGCATCACATGGGAATCACCGTCAATTCCTTCACCTCGGTTTCCCTCGATCCGCCGCTGGTGCTCTGGTGCATGGACCGCAAATCGGATCGTTACCAGGCTTTTACCAAGGCCGACTGCTACACCGTCAGCATTCTCGGCACGGCGCATCAGGAAGTCTCGTCGCGGCTGGCGAGCCGCGGCAACCACAGCCTCGACGGCATCGCCTTGAGTGCGACGACGCTCGGCCCGCCGGCGCTCGCCAATGCGCTGGCGGTCTTCGAATGCGAGGCGCAGACGGTGCACGATGCCGGCGATCACGCGATCCTGATCGGCCGCGTCGTCCATTTCTCGCGCCAGGATGGCGGCCCGCCGCTCGTCTTCTATCGCGGCAAATACGGCGCGCTGGCGCAACCGGCATAATCGCGAGTCGCCCCCGGCGCGGGGCGTTGCGGAATAGGCGTTCCGGCCGGGCGCATTCGGCCCGCTATACCCGCGCCGGCGGCCGAAAATCCGTTTTTTCCGCCCTGTGCCCCGGATGTCACGGCGGAATGCCCTGAATCGGCGCGCCGAATCCGCTGTCGCATTAGCTTCACAAATCCGTCACTCCGCCGTTGTGCTCCGCTGAAAAGAAGCGGCCGCGGAAGGGCACGACGTCCGGGCAGACCCTTTCCAAACCATTTTTTGAAGAGGGGTTCCATGCAAGGGAAATCATTTTTGCTGACCACGGTTGCCGTGGTCGCCTTGGCCGCGTCTTCCGGCGCCGGCTATGCCAAATCCGATTCGAGCTATTCGTCGTCGCCGCCGCCGGCGAGCGCGTCCGGCCCGAGCAATGCCGAGCTGGCCGCGCGCATCGACGCGCTGGAAGCCGAGCTCGCTGCCGCCGAAGAGCACCGCAACGCCGACCACAGCCGCCTCTCCACGCTCGAGCAGAATTTCAACGACACGACCTGGTCGTTCGACAACGGTCGTCCGACCGTGAAGTCCGGCGACGGCCGCTTCACCATGGCGATCCGCGTGCGTTTCCAGAGCGACTTCGCGGGCTTCATGCAGGACTCGACTCACCCCGCCGGCTTCGCCGGTCCGGGCGATCTGTCCTCGGGTGCCGTCATCCGCCGCGCCTATTTCGGCGTCGAAGGTAAGGTGTTCAACGACTTCGCGTACGAATTCCGCCTGAATGCGGGCGGCACCAATGGCGGCCTGGGCAACACCCCGGTCCCGGCCGGCACGGCGGGCGCGTTCCCGACCGCCGGCGAAGGCGACCCGATCCTGAACAAGGCGGTCATCACCTATACCGGCATTCCGCACTGGCACTTCAACGTCGGCGTGATCGAGCCGGCCTTCATGTTCGAAGGCACGACCTCCTCGGCCTCGCTGATCTTCCTGGAGCGTCCGGAGATCGACAACATCGCAGCCGACAGCTTCGGCGCCGGCGACTCGCGTCGCGGCATCGAAATCGGCTGGCAGAAGACCGACACGCTGTGGGCGGGTGACAACCTTGCCGGCACCTTCGCCTACACCGGCAACAAGACGGGCTCCGCCAACAACCACGGCAATGGCGGCGACGAGAACAACCAGATCCTCGGCCGCGTGTCCGAACGTCTGTGGACGGACGGCGTCGCGTCGAACATCCAGATCGGCGCCAGCGGCGCGCATGTCTTCAGCTCCGGCTCGGTGACCCCGGGCGGCGTTGCGGGCTCGGGCTGCTCGACGGCAACCCCGCCGGTTTGCGGCAATGGCGGCACGGCGCAGTTCAATCTCCAGGATCGTCCCGAAATCCGCGTCGACGGCACGCGCCTCATCTCGACCGGCGGCGTCAACGCCAAGACGGCCGACATGTTCGCGGTCGACTTCGGCGGCAACTGGAACAACTTCTTCCTCGGCGGCGAATATTCGCAGTTCACGCTCGACCGCAATCCGACGCTGGGCAGCCCGGTGGTCATCGACCATCCGACCTTCTCCGGCTGGTACCTGGAAGGTTCGTGGATCCTGACCGGCGAGGCGAAGCAGTACACGCCCGGCGCGATCAACAACGAAGTCGGCGGCTTCCAGGCCCCGATCCCGGCCTCGCCCTTCTCCTGGAACGGAAATTCCTGGGGCGCGTGGGAACTGGCCGTGCGCTACAGCAACACCGACCTCAACTGGCACACCAATGTCGCCAGCGGCGTGTTCGGCGGCGAGGAGCGGATCGTGGCGATCGCGCTCAACTGGTACCTGAACCGCAACATCCGCCTGATGATCGACGACAATATCGTCAGCGTGAAAAAGGGAACGCTCGCGATCCCGAACCGCGATGGTCAGGACCTGAACATCGTCGGCGTTCGTTTGCAGTTCGCGAATTAGTCGCAGGCTTGGGGTAAAACCGGGGGGCGAGAGCCCCCCAGACCGAAAGAGGATCCTATGAGAATTTCGTTGAAGCTAATCGCCGTAGCGCTTGCGGGACTCGCATGCGCCGCGACGGCCGCAGTCGCCGCGGAAATTTCCGGCGCAGGCGCGACCTTTCCCTATCCGATCTATGCCAAATGGGCCCAGTCCTATAAGGGCGTGAGCGGCGTCGGCCTGAACTACCAGTCGATCGGTTCCGGCGGCGGCATCGCGCAGATCAAGGCGCGCACCGTGACGTTCGGCGCCTCGGACATGCCCCTGCCGACCAAGCAGCTCGATGCCCTGGGTCTGACCCAGTTCCCGACCGTGATCGGCGGCATCGTTCCGGTCTACAACATCCCCGGCGTCGCGGCCGGCCAGCTCGTGCTGGACGGTGCAACCCTGGCCAACATCTATCTCGGCCACGTCACGCGCTGGGACGATCCGGCGATCAAGAAGCTCAACCCGGGCGTCAATCTCCCCGGCCAGGCGATCGCCGTCGTGCATCGCTCGGACGGATCGGGCACCACCTTCGTCTATTCGACCTACCTCGCGCGCGTCAGCAACGAGTGGAAGACCAATGTCGGCGCCAACACGTCGGTCGATTGGCCGCTCGGCATCGGCGCCAAGGGTAACGAAGGCGTTGCCGGCAACGTGGCGCAGACCGCCGGTTCGATCGGCTATGTCGAATACGCCTACGCCCTGCAGAACCATCTGAAGTATGCGCGCATGCAGAACAAGGATGGCAAGGTCGTCGAGCCGTCGCTCGCGACCTTCGGTGCGGCCGGCTCGCATGCCGACTGGGCCTCCGCGGCGCAGAACAGCTTCTACATCATCCTCGTCGACCAGCCCGGCGCCGACTCCTGGCCGATCACGGCGACGACCTACATCCTGATGTACAAGCAGCCGTCCGATCCGGCGGCCTCGGCCGAGACGCTGAAGTTCTTCAAATGGGCCTACGCCAATGGCGACGACGCCGCGAAGAGCCTGATCTACGTCCCGCTGCCGGACAATGCCGTGCAGGCGATCCAGGCGAGCTGGAAGCAGATCCAGGGCTCGGGCATGTAATCACCACTCCGTGGTGTGAGGGCAGGGACGGATCGCAGGATCCGTCCCTGTTTTCTTTTGTGCGGGGCCGGCTCAATATTTTGCACCATGACGCGCCTGACGATTCGGATCGATTTCGCCGACGGAACGGCTCTGGGCCCCGGCAAGGTGCGGCTCCTGGAGCTGGTGGCGGAGACCGGCTCGATCCGCAAGGCGGCGGCCGCGATGAAGATGAGCTACCGCCGCGCCTGGCTGCTTCTGAAGGCGCTGGACGATATGTTCGGCGAGAAGCTGTCGCAGACCGCCACCGGCGGCAAGGAGGGCGGCGGCGCCCGCCTGTCGCCCCTGGGGCGTGCCGTCGTGGCGCGGTACAGACGGGTCGAGAGCGCCGCCAGCGGCACGGCGTCGCAGGACTTGAAGGCCCTGGCCAAGGCCTTGGCGTCCCAGCAAAAAGGCCGAAAATTGGCGCCAAGGCCCACAACGAAATTGAAAAGGAAGCCGGCTTAATGTCTTGCATGATAATATAACGCCGCTTATGTTATCACTGCTTAAGAATTTGAGACCGATGTCCGAATCCCTCGACCGCGATCTGCTGATCGTCCTGCATGACGTCGCCCGTGCCCTGCGCACGCGCTTCGATCAGAAGGCGCGCGCCAGTCACGCGATGACGCGGGCGCAGTGGATCATCCTGTCGCGCCTGGAGCGCCAGCCGGGCATGTCGCAAAACGAGATGGCGGCGATCTGCGAAGTCGAGCCGATCACCGTCGCCCGCCTCGTCGATCGCCTCGAAGCGCGCGGGCTGGTGGAGCGGCGCAGCGATCCGTCCGACCGGCGCATCCGCCGGCTCCATCTGTTGCCCGCCGCGAAGCCCATCCTGAAGATCATCACCGAGGCGCGAGAAGCGATGAGCGAACGCATCATCGCCGGCCTCGACGAGAAGACCCGCGAGACGCTGATCGACGCGCTGCTGGTGATCAAAGAAAATCTTGCAAACGAAGCCCCGGCCGACCACACGCTGGTCCAGGCCGGAGAGTAGAAAGCACCGTCATGTCCGCCATGAGAACCGATTCCGTCGATTACGCCGCATCCGGCGTGGGGAGCCGCGTGCGCGATTGGGCCGCGTCGATCTGGGCCGACAAGGCGCGGCTGCGCCGCATCGCCATGATCTGGGGCCTGGCGCTCATCCTCGCCGTGGCGCTCTATTTCTACCTGACCGGCGGGCGCTATGTGTCGTCGGACGACGCCTATGTGCATGCGGCCAAGCTGATGGTCTCGACCGATGTGTCGGGCCTGGTGCAGGACGTCGACGTCCATGAGGGCCAGCAGGTCAAGGCCGGCGAAATCCTGTTCCGCCTCGATCCGCGCCCGTTCCAGATCGCGCTCGACAACGCCAAGGCCGCGCTGGCGCAGACCGTCCAGGATGTCGAGGGCACCAAGGCGCAGTACCGCTCGATCGTCGGCCAGATCGCGTCGCAGCAGGCGCAGCTCGACCTGAATGCCAAGACCTATGCACGCTATGTCGCGCTCCAGCGCCAGAACGCCATCGCGGGCACGCAGGTCGATCAGGCCCGCGGCGCGCTGCAAAGCGCCCAGGCGATGCTGGTATCGCTGCAGCAGCAGGCGCGCCAGACCCTCGCCCAGCTCAACAACAACCTGGACATCCCCGCGACCCGGACGCCGGCTTACATGCGCGCGCAGGCCGCCGTCGCCGAAGCGCAGCGCCAGCTCGATCACACCGTCGTGCGCGCGCCCTTCGACGGCATCGTGAGCGAGGTGGACTCGCTGCAGCCCGGAACGCTGGTGATTTCCGCGATGTCCGCGTTCACGACGACGAGCGCGGTCGGCCTGATCGCCAGCAAGAATGTCTGGATCGAGGCCAATCTGAAGGAGACCGAACTGACCTATGTCCGCAAGGGCAATCCGGTGGACTTCTCGGTCGACACCTATCCTGGCTGCGATTTCAAGGGCGTGGTAGATTCGATCAGCGCCGGCAGCGACTCGCAATTCTCGGCCCTGCCGGCGGAGAATGCGAGCGGCAATTGGGTGAAGGTCGTCCAGCGCATCCCGGTCCGCGTCCGAGTCACGCAAAATTCCTGCAACGTCCCGCTCCGCGCGGGGCTGAGCACGGTGATCTCGATCGACACCGGAGAGCGCCGCTGGTCGCGCCTGCTCGACAGCATCTGACAGAGACACCGCGATGTCGGCGCACGCCGCAACCATCCATACCGCCGACTCCTACGAGAACAAGGTAGAACTGTGGATCGTGCTGGCCGCGTCGATGGCCGGCACGCTGATGCAGGCCCTGGATTCGACGATCGCCAATGTCGCGCTGCCCTATATGCAGGGCGAGCTGTCGGCGTCGCGCGACCAGATCACCTGGGTGCTGACCTCCTACATCGTTGCCGCGGCGATCATGACCGCGCCGGTCGGCTGGATCGCCTCGCGCTTCGGCAAGCGCAACTTCCTCCTGATCTCGCTGACCGGCTTCACCATCACCTCGATGATGTGCGGCGCGGCGCAGTCGCTCGAGCAGATGGTCCTGTTCCGCCTGCTGCAGGGCTGTTTCGGCGCGGCGCTGTCGCCGCTCAGCCAGGCGGTGATGCTCGACCTCTACCCGCCGCATAAGCGCGGCAATATCATGGCGATCTGGGGCATGGGCGTGATGCTCGGCCCGATCCTGGGCCCGACGCTGGGCGGCTATCTGACCGAGGCCTATAGCTGGCGCTGGGTGTTCTACGTCAACGTGCCGTTCGGCATCGCCGCCGTCACCGGCATCTGGCTCTTCTTCAAGGACAGCCCGCACGATCGCGGCCTGCGCTTCGACTGGTTCGGCTTCGGCGCGCTCGCCGTGGGCTTGGCCTCGCTGCAGCTCGTGCTGGATCGCGGCACCGGCCAGGGCTGGTTCGATTCCGGCGAGATCATCCTGGAGGCGCTGATCGCCGGCATTGGCATCTATCTCTTCCTCGCGCACATGCTGACGGCAAAGACGCCGTTTATTCCTCCCGGGATTTTCGCCGACCGCAATTTCCTGTTCGGCCTGATCCTGATGTTTGCGCTCGGCGCCGTGCTGCTGGCGAGTTCGGCGCTGCTTCCACCGTTTCTGCAAAACCTTGCCGGCTACAGCGTCTACCAGACCGGCATGCTGATGGCGCCACGCGGCTTCGGCACCATGTTCGCGATGATGTTCGCCGGCCGCATGGCGCTGCGCTTGGATCCGCGCGTGCTGATGACGGTGGGTGCCGGAATGCTGTCCTGGTCGATGTGGGACATGGCCGGCTGGACGCCGCAGATCGACGACTGGACCCTGATCTGGGTGACCTTCATCCAGGGCGTCGGCATGGGCTTCGTCTTCGTGCCGATGAATCTCACGGCCTTCGCGACGCTGGCGCCGCAATTCCGCACCGACGGCACCGCGCTGACCAATCTGATGCGAAATGTCGGCAGCGCCATCGGCGTCAGCGTGACGACCTCGGTCCTGGGCGGCAGCGTTCAGGTCGCCCATTCGCTGCTCAGCCAATACGCCTCGCCGTTCAACCGCGCGCTCGGCGTCAACGGGCCGTCCCTGATGATGAGCCCGCAGATCCCGCTCGGCCTCACCAATCTCAACAACATGATCGAATTTCGCGCGCAGGTGATAGGCTTTCAGAACGACTTCCTGTTCATGTTCTATGTGAGCTTGCCGACGATTCTGATCATCTGGCTGATGAAGCGCCCGACCTTCCAGTCCGGCGCGCCCCAGCCCGCCGCGGAGGTCATGGAATAATGCGCGTCGCATTCTTGGGATTGGGCGTCATGGGATACCCGATGGCGGGCCATCTCAAGCGCGCCGGGCACGACCTGACCGTTTTCAACCGCACGACCGCCAAGGCCGAACGCTGGGTGGAGGAATATGGCGGCGTATCGGCGCCCACGCCGGCCGAGGCGGCCGCGAACGCCGACGTCGTTCTGGCCTGTGTCGGCCGCGACGACGACGTGCGCGAAGTGGCGACCGGCCGCCACGGCGCCTTCATCACCATGAAGCGCGACGCCGTCTTCATCGACCACACCACGGCCTCTGCCGGCCTCGCGCGCGAGCTTGCCGAGGAAGCGCTGCGGCGTGGCATGTATTTCCTCGACGCGCCGGTCTCCGGCGGAGAGCAGGGCGCCAGGAACGGACAATTGACCATCATGTGCGGCGGCTCGTCCGCGGCCTACGCCAAGGCGGAGCCGGTGATGGCCGCCTATGCGCGGCAGTGTCGCCTGATGGGCGAAGCGGGCGCGGGACAATTGACCAAGATGGTCAACCAGATCTGTATCGCCGGCTTGGTGCAGGCGCTGTCGGAAGGACTGAGCTTTGCCAACGCCGCGGGGCTCGATCCCCTCGCCGTTGTCGAGGTCATTTCGAAGGGCGCGGCGCAGTCCTGGCAAATGGAAAATCGTCACAAGACCATGCTCTTGGGACAGTTTCGACATGGTTTCGCCGTAGAGTGGATGCGCAAGGATATTGCGATCTGCTTGGACGAGGCGCGTCGGAACGGAACGACGCTTCCCGTGACATCCTTGGTGGATCAGTTTTACGCGGAGGTCGAGAATATGGGCGGCAAACGCTGGGATACGTCCAGCCTCTTCGCGCGACAGGAAGCACAGCGGAAGAAGGATTGATGGACAGCACAAATCCGTCCACGCAGCCTGTACGGGCGCGGGCTTATCACCATGGCGATCTGCGTAACGCTCTTCTCGATGCGGCGCGGAAGATTCTGGAAGAAGAATCCCTGGCGCAGCTCAGTCTGCGCGCCGTCGCCCGCCGGGCCGGCGTGAGCCATGCCGCCCCCTACCGGCATTTTCCCAACCACGAGTCGCTCCTCGTCGAGCTCGCCGTCGAGGGTTTTGTCGAATTGCGCGCCGAGCTCCAGGCCGCCGGCAGTTCGACCGGCGCCGAGTCCGACCGCATCGCCAAGATCGGCGCGGCTTATATGCGCTTCGTGGTCCGCCGGCCCGAATTGACCAGCCTGATGTTCGGACCGCAGCTTCCCAATCGCGACGCGTTTCCCGAACTCGGCACCGCCGCCGATGCCATCGGCGCCGAGATCGGCGCCGCGCTGCACGACTCGGCGCTGGGATTGGCGGTGTGGGCCGCGGTGCATGGATTGGCGATGCTGATCCTCAGAAACGTCATTGACCTCGGTCAGCGCAAATCCGGATTGGATGTGCTGCCGTCGCGCGCCGAGATCATTTTACGCAGTTTGTTTTCGACAAGGCGGGATTGAGTTCGTCCCAGTACGTGGAAGTTCGAACGCAGTCAGCAAACCAAAGTATGGGGAACGGGTCGGTCCGGAGGCGATTTACATCGTCTCTATTGGACGACCGTATATCCATACTTTATGAGCACCGCCATGCAAAGAATCTTCATTTCCGCATTCGCCCTTCTGGGGCTGTCCGGCTGCGCGTTTTTCGCCATCGCGCCGCCGAAAGCGGGCATGGCGGCCGTGAGCGAATCCTGCCGCTTCGAATCGTCGACCGACTTGTCGATGCACGGATTGGTCAACGGCGAATCGGCGCAGGAACGCGACGCGATATTCGAAAAGACCTATCGAAGCTGTATGGCGGAAAAGGGATACGACATCCCGCCCCGCTCCCCTTCAGCCAGCCCTTAACAGGCGCGCCGCATCGCGGGCGAAATAGGTGAGGATGCCGTTGGCGCCGGCGCGCTTGAAGGCGAGCAGGCTCTCCAGGATCACGCGGTCGCGCTCCAGCCAGCCGCGCTCGATGGCGGCCATCAGCATCGAATACTCGCCCGACACCTGATAGGCGAAGGTCGGCATCTTGAATTCGTCCTTCACGCGGCGGACGAGGTCGAGATAGGGCATGCCCGGCTTGACCATCACCATGTCGGCGCCCTCGGCGATGTCGAGCGCGACCTCGCGCAGGGCCTCGTCGCCGTTCGCCGGATCCATCTGGTAGGTCCGTTTGTCGCCGATCAACGCCTTGGCCGAGCCGACCGCGTCGCGGAACGGGCCGTAGAACGCCGACGCGTATTTGGCCGCATAGGCCATGATCAGCGCGTCCTTGAAGCCGTTGGTCTCCAGCGCGGCGCGGATCGCGCCGACGCGGCCGTCCATCATGTCGGACGGCGCGATGATGTCGCAGCCCGCCTCGGCCTGGACCAGCGCCTGGCGCACCAGGATGTCGAGCGTCGCGTCGTTGTCGACATTGGCGTCGTTGCCGTCCATCACGCCGTCATGGCCGTGGCTGGTATAGGGATCGAGCGCCACGTCGCACAGGACGCCGATCTGCGGCACCGCCTTCTTCAGCGCGCGGGTGGCGCGGCAGACGAGGTTGTTCGCGTTCGTCGATTCCCGGCCGTCCGGCGTCTTGAGCGACGGCTCGGTATAGGGGAACAGCGCGATGACGGGAATGCCGAGCCTGGCCGCTTCTTCCGCCGCCGCCGGCACCTGGTCCACGGACAGCCGCTCGACGCCGGGCATCGAGGGGACGGATTCGCGCTTCTTCTCGCCGTCGACGACGAAGATCGGCCAGATGAAATCGCTGGCGGACAGCGTGTGCTCGGCAACAAGCTTTCGCGTCCAGTCGTGCCGGCGCAACCGGCGCATGCGAAGGGCGGGGAAGCGGGCCTCGGTCATGCGGGTCTCTTGCCAACTTGTCCGCGCGGATGCAAGCAGCGGGCAGGGAGACCGCCATGCGCCTTGCCGTTGCCGCCTTCGCCGGATGCCTGACCGCCACCGCCGCGTTGGCCGGCGCGCCTGACTATGCGGTCGCCAAGGCCGATGTCGATCTCTACCTCGACATCCTGCGCGCCGCCGCGGCGCACAACGCGCATCTGGCCGGAGACGACAAGGCGGCGGTCGGCGGCTTCGGCGCGGCGCAGCTCGCCCGCGCGAAGCGGGAGACCGATGCCGCCAACGCCGACAAGCCGCTGATCGCGCCGCATGTGGCGGAAATCGTGTCGCTGAAGAAGCAGATCGGCGGCTTCATGTTCGGAGGACGATGATGGATTTCGCTCTCAACGAGGATCAGCGGGCGGTCGAGGACGCGGCACGGCGTTTCGCCAGGGATCGCCTCACCCCCTTCGCCGCGGAATGGGACGCCGAGGAATTCTTCCCGGTCGAGACCTTGCGCGAGGCTGCGGCGCTCGGCTTCGCCGGCATCTATGTGAAATCCGATGTCGGCGGCTCCGAGCTGAGCCGGCTCGACGCCGCGATCATCATGGAGGAGCTGTCTGCCGGCTGCACCTCGACCGCCGCCTTCATCTCCATCCACAACATGGCGTCCTGGATGATCGACCGCTTCGGCAACGAGGAGCAGCGCAGGCGCTTGCTGCCGAAGATGACCACGATGGAAAAGATCGCCAGCTATTGCCTGACCGAGCCGGGCGCGGGCTCCGACGCGGCGAGCCTGAAGACGCGCGCCGTCAGGGACGGCGACAGCTACGTCCTCAACGGCGCCAAGGCCTTCATCTCCGGCGCCGGCGTTTCGGACGTCTATGTCTGCATGGTGCGCACCGGCGAGGACGGCCCCAAGGGCGTCTCCTGCGTCGTGGTGGAAAAAGGCACGCCCGGCCTTTCCTTCGGCAAAAAGGAGCGCAAGATGGGCTGGAACAGCCAGCCCACCGCCCAGGTGATTTTCGAGGATTGCCGCGTGCCCATCGCCAACCGCATCGGCGGCGAAGGCGAGGGCTTCCGCATCGCGATGATGGGTCTGGACGGCGGGCGGATCAATATCGGCGCCTGCTCGGTCGGCACCGCGCGCGCCGCACTGGAAGAGGCGCTCGCCTATGCGAAGGACCGCAAGCAGTTCGGCCGCGCGATCGCCGATTTCCAGGCCAGCCAGTTCAAGCTCGCCGACATGGCGACGGAACTCGAAGCGTCGCGCCTGATGATCCGCAGCGCCGCGGCGGCGCTGGACCGGCGCGACCCGGCCGCGACCATGCTGTGCGCCATGGCCAAGCGCTTCGCCACCGACACCGGCTTCAAAATCGCCAACGATGCCCTGCAATTGCACGGCGGCTACGGCTATCTGAAGGACTTTCCGGCCGAGCGCCATGTCCGCGACCTGCGCGTGCATCAGATCCTGGAGGGCACCAACGAGATCATGCGCGTGATCGTGGCGCGCGAGCTGTCACGGCAGCAATAATGCGCTGCGGTGCGGCGACTTTTACCGCCTTTTAAGAAATCGCTCCTAGTCTGCCATTATAACAAAGGTGGGCTTCCGCAAAAAGCGGAAGGAAGACGATGACAGCATTCACGAAGCCGCAGACCGCGGTGCTCGAGAGCACGCGCGTGGAAGCCAAGTACTATCTCGAGACGCTCAATCTCGTGGAGCGCCTGCATCGCCAGTTGCTCGACGTGATCAAGGACGAGCTGGATCGCCGCGACGAGCGCGAGATCAACAGCGTCCAGGCGCTGCTCCTGTTCAATGTCGGCGACCAGGAATTGACCGCCGGCGAACTGCGCACGCGGGGCCACTATCTGGGCTCCAACGTCTCGTACAATCTCAAGAAGCTGGTCGAATCCGGCTATATCCATCACGAACGTTCGGAGGCCGACCGCCGCTCCGTCCTCGTGCGCCTGACGCGCAAGGGCGAGGCGGTGCGCGATATGCTGCGCGAGCTGTTCGAGCGCCATCTGGGCTCGCTCAACGCCGTCGGCAACGTGGCCGCGAACGATCTGGACCTGCTGAACGTGACTTTGAAGCGGCTCGAGCGTTTCTGGATAGATCAGGTCCGCTTCCGGCTGTAATTCGCCTCCAAAAGGCTTAAGACAGGCGGAGGCGCCCGTGTCGAGGAGCCTTCGCCCCTGTCACCGCTTTCGCGCCACGCCAAGCATCACGGCCGGTTCTATGTTGCGCTCCTCGTGGGCGTCGCGTCATACGGGCTCGCGCGGCTGTTCGGCGCGCCGGCGCCGGCCGCGATCGGCGCCGACATGTTCTTCGCGACCTTCCTGGTCTGGAGCGTGTGGCTGGTCTTCATGCTCACCGATGCCGATCTCGCCCGCAAGGCGGACATCGAAGACGTGGGCGCCTTTATCGTCACGATCATGACGCTGGCGGCGATCGCGTATACCTGTTTCGCGATCTTCGCCGCGCTGAACCGCAAGCAGCACGACACGGTCCTGGAGACCTGCCTGACCCTGGCCGGCGCGCCGCTCGGCTGGTTCATGCTGCAGACCGTGATGGCGTTCCGCTACGCCAACATCTACTACCGGCATGACGACGCGAAGGGCTATGTCGCACCGGTCGACTTTCCGAAGTGCAGGGAGCCGGGGCCGCCGGAGTTCGTCTACCTGGCGATGGTGATCGGCATGACCGCGCAGGTCTCCGACACCAACGTCCAGACGACCGACATGCGCAACGCGATCACCGTGCACGCGGTCGTGTCGTTTTTCTTCAATACGGTCCTGATCGCCATGGCGGTCAATGCGGCTATATCCGGCGGGTCCTGAGCCGCTGAGCCTGATCCAGATCAAGGCACCCAGGCCCGGGGCCGGCCAGGATTTGCTGCGATCCTGGGACAAGTCATGTGACAAAAGGCATAGGTTCCGCCGGGCGGATTGGGGTATCTTGCGGCCCGGTTGAATCCGGCCGCGGCCGGCCCAGATCAAGGTTGCATGGGACTGGACATATGGCGTTTCCCTATCTCAACCGCTGCCGCGACGCGCTCGCCGGGCTGAGGCGCGAGGGCCGCTATCGCGTCTTTGCCGATATCGTGCGCCAGCGCGGCGGCTATCCCAAGGCCGATTTCTATACCGACGCCGACAAGCGGCCTATCACGGTGTGGTGCAGCAACGACTATCTCTGCATGGGCCAGCATCCCGTCGTGCTCGCCGCCATGCACGAGGCGATCGACGCTGCCGGTGCCGGCGCCGGCGGCACCCGCAACATCTCGGGCACCACGCATTACCACGTCGAGCTGGAGCGGGAGCTCGCCGATCTGCACGGCAAGGAAGCCGCGCTGCTCTTCACCTCGGGCTACATCTCCAACGACGCGACGCTCGCCACCCTTGGAAAGATCCTTCCGGGCCTGATCGTGTTTTCCGACGAGCTCAACCACGCCTCGATGATCGAGGGCATCAAGCATGGCGGGATGCAGAAGCATCTCTTCCGCCACAACGATCTTCAGCATCTGGAAGCGCTGCTCGCCGCGGCCGATCCCGCGGCGCCCAAGCTGATTGCCTTCGAGTCGGTCTATTCGATGGACGGCGATTTCGGGAAGATCTCGGATTTCTGCGACCTTGCCGAGAAATACGATGCCATCACCTATCTCGACGAAGTCCACGGCGTCGGCCTCTACGGTCCGCGCGGCGCCGGCGTCGCGGCCCGCGATGGCGTGATGCACCGCGTCGACATCGTCGAGGGCACGCTCGCCAAGGCGTTCGGCGTGATGGGCGGCTATATCGCGGCCTCGCCGGAACTCGTCGACTGCATCCGCTCTTTCGCGCCCGGCTTCATCTTCACGACCTCGCTGGCGCCGGCGATCGCGGCCGGCGTGCTCGCCAGCATCCGCCATCTGAAGGCGAGCGACGTCGAGCGCGGCCGCCTGCACGAGCGGGCCGCGCGGCTCAAGCGCCTGTTCGCCGAGGCCGGCCTGCCGGTCATGGATTCGCCCAGCCACATCGTTCCGGTGTTCGTGGGCGACGCGGCGCTGTGCAAATCGGTGTCGGACGCGCTTCTGCGCGATCACGCGATCTATGTGCAGCCCATCAACTTCCCCACCGTGCCGCGCGGCAAGGAAAGGCTGCGCTTCACGCCGTCGCCGATGCACAGCGACGAGATGATGGACGCGCTGGTGCGCGCGCTGGACGAGGTCTGGACGGTGCACCGGCTGAAACGCGCCGCCTGATGCCGCCGGAAAACGGCGATGTCTACGTTGAATTCGTCGTGCAGGGCGCCTTCGTCAAGGTGACGGCCATCGACTCCCGGACGGGCGTCGAAGCAAGCGTGATGGGTCCGGCCGGCGCGTCGCGGGCAGCACTGTCCGACGCCGCGATGCGCAAGCTGAGATACGT
Organism: Rhizomicrobium sp.; assembly: GCA_037200985.1. Classification (NCBI taxonomy): domain Bacteria; kingdom Pseudomonadati; phylum Pseudomonadota; class Alphaproteobacteria; order Micropepsales; family Micropepsaceae; genus Rhizomicrobium; species Rhizomicrobium sp. The sequence continues at coordinate 1,499,602 of JBBCGJ010000001.1, read as the reverse complement.
CCAGCAGAAGAAGAACGGCGGCGCCCGACCGCCGCCGTCCGGCTAGTTCCGGCGCCGGCCCTTCGGCGGCGAGGTGCGGCCGAGACCGATTTTCTTGGCGAACTCGGACCGCTTGGCCGCGTAATTCGCGGCGACCATCGGATAGTCGGCCGGCAGACCCCACTTCGCGCGATACTGATCGGGCGTCAGCTTGAAGCGCGAGCGCAGATAGCGCTTGAGCATCTTCAGCTTCTTGCCGTCCTCGAGGCAGATCAGATAGTCCGGCGTGATCGACTTCTTCACCGGGATGGCCGGCTTCTGCGAGGTGACGAAATCGACCCCTTCGATGCCGGAAAGCCCGCCCAACGTGGCGTGGACGCTCTTGATCATTGCGGGAAGGTCCCCGACCGCGACGGGGTTGTTGCTGACATAGGCTGCAACGATATCACTGGCCAGTTTCAGAATCTCTTCGGAACGCCCGACCGGCATGTCTTCACTACTCATGGGCACGCACCCTCTACTCATGGGTTTCAATCAACGTATTGGTATTGCTTGGTCTGGGCACGAAATCAATACAAACAACTCTCTTTGCGTGTGTGTGAATTGCCTGCGGCAATTTAGTCTTTTCTATTTGAGTTAACGTCGGTCTCGTCTTGCGGCGATTCTCTAGTCTTTGTGAGACAGCAGTCCCATCGGTCACTTGTCATGAAATCGCTCTCGACTACCCTTCGGAAAGTCTTGGGAGGTCGCGGTCTTCTTCGTATCCGCAAGCACCGGCACGTCGCAGGATTGGGAGGCGCAGGGCGATCTGGCGCTAGATTTGGTAAAGCGGTAGGGGTATCCAGCCGGCGCCGAGGGGCGGCGGCTCCAGCGGTATTCGAGGTCGCAATGCCGGCGGTTCGCCGGCGCCGGGAGAGACGTATTGTCAAGCTTTTTCAATGGAAAACTGGCCGATAGCGATCCCGCTGTCGCGCGCGCGATCGGTCTGGAACTCGGCCGCCAGCGCGAGAAGATCGAGCTGATCGCGTCCGAGAACATCGTCTCGCGCGCGGTCCTCGAAGCGCAGGGCTCGGTGCTGACCAACAAGTACGCGGAAGGCTATCCCGGCCGGCGCTATTATGGCGGCTGCGAGTTCGTCGATATCGCGGAGGAACTCGCGATCGATCGCGCGCGGCAGTTGTTCGATTGCGAGTTCGTCAACGTCCAGCCGCATTCGGGCGCGCAAGCCAACCAGGCCGTGTTCTTCGCCCTGCTGCAACCTGGAGATATTTTTCTCGGCCTCGACCTCGCGGCCGGCGGACATCTGACGCATGGCGCGCCCGCCAACCAGTCGGGCAAATGGTTCAAGCCGGTGTCCTACACCGTGCGCCGCCAGGATCAGCGAATCGACATGGACGAGGTCGAATCGCTCGCCCGCCAGCACAAGCCGAAGATCATCATCGCCGGTGGCTCGGCCTATCCCAGGATCATCGACTTCGCGCGCTTCCGCGCCATCGCCGATTCGGTCGGCGCCTATCTTATGGTGGACATGGCGCATTTCGCCGGATTGGTCGCAGGCGGCGTGCATCCCAATCCGCTGGAGCACGCGCATGTCGTCACGACGACGACGCACAAGACGCTGCGCGGGCCGCGCGGCGGCATGATCCTGTCGCGCGACGCCGAGCTCGGCAAGAAGATCAACTCGGCGGTGTTCCCGGGCCTGCAGGGCGGCCCCCTGATGCACGTCATCGCCGCCAAGGCGGTCGCCTTCGGCGAAGCCCTTCGCCCCGAATTCAAGCTCTACGCGAAGGCGGTGGTCGACAACGCCAAAGTCCTCGCCGAGACGCTGCAGGCGGCGGGTCTGGACATCGTCTCCGGCGGTACCGACACCCATCTCATGCTGGTCGACCTGCGCCCCAAGGGCGCCAAGGGCCGCGACACCGAGAAGGCGCTGGATCGCGCCGCCATCACCACCAACAAGAACGGCGTGCCGTTCGACACGGAAAAGCCGGCGATCACCTCCGGCATCCGCCTGGGCACGCCCGCGGGCACGACGCGCGGCTTCGGCACGGCGGAATTCCGCGAGATCGGCAAGCTGATCGTCGAGATCGTCGAGGCGGTCGCCAGGAACGGCGAAGTCGGCGATGCCGCGGTCGAGGCTTCCGTCGCGGCGCGCGTGCACGATCTTTGCCGCCGATTCCCCATCTACCCATAGACGAGAGCGACCATGCGCTGCCCCTTTTGCGGACACGACGATACCCAGGTGAAGGACAGCCGCCCGAGCGAGGACAATTCGGCGATCCGGCGGCGGCGCCATTGTCCCGAATGCGGCGGCCGCTTCACGACCTTCGAGCGCGTCCAGCTGCGCGAATTGATCGTGGTGAAGAAGAACGGGCGGCGCGAACCCTTCGAGCGCGAGAAGCTCGAACGCTCGATGAACCACGCCCTGCGCAAGCGTCCGGTGGAGCGCGAGCGCATCGACCGCACCATCACCGGTATCGTGCGCCGGCTCGAAAGCATGGGCGAGAACGAAATCCCCTCGCCGGTGATCGGCGAGCTGATCATGCAGGCCCTGCAGAGCCTCGACAAAGTCGCCTATGTGCGCTTCGCCTCGGTCTACAAGAACTTCCGCGAGACCAAGGATTTCGAGGCGCTGATCGGCGAGCTCGACGGCGGGGACGACAAGGCCTAGAACCTTGTCGGAGCGTGACGGGCCGATGGCCGATCAGCTAGCCCAGGAACCCGCACACCGCGACGGCCGCGTGCGGTGGTACGATCTGCTGATCGCGTTCTTCGGCGGAACCCTCGCCGGCATCGTGCTGACGGCTCTGGTGGGCCTCGTCGGCGTCTTGATCGCCATGCGCTACGGCTTCCGGCCGACGGTGGCAAGCCTCACGACCTTCCTGCGCACCAGCTTCGCGACCAACATGGCGACGATCGTGCTGAGCGACGGGGGCTTGCTGGCCGTCGTCTGGCTGGTGGCCCGCCGCCGCTTCGCCCATCCCACCGCGCAATTCTTCGCGCCCGTCCGGTCTTCGGCCGTCGTCTGGGCGATTCTGAGCGGTCTCGGCCTGTCCCTTCTGCTCAATGGCGGCAACGAGCTGCTGGAGCGCGTGCTGCATGTCCGGTTCGAGGAAACCGATATCGAGCGCGTGCTCGAACCGCATGGCGCCGGCCAGTTCGCCGTCGCGCTGGCGGTCGTCGCGCTGTTCGCGCCCTTCATCGAGGAATATTTCTTTCGCGGCGTCTTTCTCGCCTGGGCCCGCCACGCGACGGGCGCCTGGGCGGGGACCGTCATCACCGCGCTCGGCTTCGCTCTGGCGCACGGCCATCTCTTCGTCCATCCCGGCACCCAGGGCCTGGTATTCACCGCCGAGCTGTTCGCCGCCGGCGTGATCCTGGCGCAATGGGTCGTTCGCACCGGCTCGCTGCGGACGTCTTTCGCCGCCCATGCCGCCTACAATGCGACGGCCATCCTGTTCTCGGTGTTCTACCCATGACGACGGAGGCCGACCGCCGTCATATGCGCCACGCGATCGCACTGGCGTCGCGCGGCGTCGGGCGCACCGGCCGGGTACCGTCCGTCGGCTGCGTCATCGTCGGGCCTGACGGCAGCGTCGTCGCGTGCGGCCGGACCGACGAGAGCGGCCGCCCGCATGCCGAAGCTGTGGCGCTCGCCGCGGCTGGCACGGCAGCGCGGGGCGCGACGGCCTATGTGACGCTGGAGCCCTGTTCGCATGTCGGGCTGACCGGCGGCCCCTGCGCCGACCTGCTGATTGCAGCCGGGGTGGCCCGTGTGGTGATCGCCTGCGGCGATCCCGATCCGCGCGTGGACGGGCAGGGCATCGCGAAACTGAAAGCGGCAAAGATCGTCGTCGATCTCGGTCTCGACGAGACCCAGGCGCGTTCGACCCTGGAAGGCTTCTTCAGCCATATCCGGCGCAAGCGCCCCTACGTCACGCTGAAGATCGCCCAGAGCCTGGACGGAAAGACGGCGACGGCCAATGGCGACAGCAAATGGATCACCGGCGAAGAATCCCGTCGCTTCGGACATCTCCTGCGCGCCCGCAACGATGCGATCCTCGTCGGCATCGGCACCGCCCTGGCCGACGATCCGGAGCTGACCTGCCGCGTCGCGGGGCTTGAGCGCTATTCGCCCCTGCGGGTCGTTCTCGACTCGCGCCTGCGGCTGCAGGCGGATTCCAGACTGGCGGCCGGAGCTTTGAAAATTCCAACGGTCGTCTTCACGACGGCCGAGGCTGGCGGCGCGGCGCTTTCCGCCAGGGGCATCGATGTCATCCGTGTCGCGCCCGACGCGCAGGGCAGGCCGGACCTGAATGCAATGCTGACCGAGCTGTCGACCCGGAACGTTACGCGGCTGCTGGTGGAGGGCGGTGCCGCCATCCATGCTGCGTTCCTCGACCGTGGCCTGGCGGACGCGCTGGAGATTTTCACCGCGCCCATCGCGCTGGGCGGCGATGGGCACGATGGGATCGACGTGCTTGCGGCGGCGACGGTCGGCGCGGCGCCCAGGTTTACCCGGGAGTCGGTGCGGAAAATCGGCGCCGATGTGCTGGAAAGCTACCGGGCCAGAGCCTAAAAGGAACACATGTTCACCGGAATTGTCACCGATGTCGGACGCGTGCGCCATGTCGAGAAGCGCGGCGACACCCATTTGGTCATCGCGACCAATTACGACGTGTCGGGTATAGAGCTCGGCGCCTCCATCGCCTGTTCGGGCATCTGCCTGACCGTGGTGGACAAGGGCACGGCCAAGGACCGCTGGTTCGCCGCCACGGCCTCGGGCGAAACGCTGTCGAAGACGACGCTGGGAAGCTGGAAGGCGGGCGATGGCGTCAACCTCGAACGCCCCATGCGGGTCGGCGACGAATTCGGCGGCCATATCGTCAGCGGCCATGTCGACGGCGTGGCGGAGGTCAAATCCGTCCTGCCCGAAGGCGAATCGATCCGCATCGTCTTCGAGGCGCCCGTGGCGCTCGCCCGGCTGATCGCGGCGAAAGGCTCGGTGGCGCTCGACGGCGTGTCGCTGACGGTCAACGACGTCGACGGCGCCCGCTTCGGCGTGAACATCATCCCGCACACCCAGAAGGTGACGACCTTCGGAAAGCTGAAGCCCGGCATGATGGTCAATCTCGAGATCGACCTCCTGGCGCGCTATGTCGCGAGGCTCGTGAAGGGATGAACGTCGCGATCTATCACGACTACATCTCCAAGATCGAAGACGTCATCGAGGACGCGCGCAACGGGCGCATGTTCATCCTGATGGACGCCGACGACCGCGAGAACGAGGGCGACCTCGTCATCCCGGCGCAGATGTGCACGCCCCAGGCGGTCAATTTCATGGCCAGGTTCGGCCGCGGCCTGATCTGCCTGGCTCTGACGCAGGAGCGCGCCAACGACCTGAACATCCCGATGATGACCCAGGTCAACGGCACGCCGAACCAGACCGCCTTCACGATCTCCATCGAGGCCAAGGAAGGCATCTCGACCGGCATTTCCGCGCATGACCGCGCCCACACGATCTCCGTGGCGATCGATCCGACAAAGGGCGCCGCCGACATCACCTCGCCCGGCCACGTTTTCCCGCTGGTGGCGCGCCATGGCGGCGCGCTCGTCCGGGCGGGGCATACCGAGGCCGCGGTCGACATCGCGCGGCTGGCCGGCCTGATCCCCGCCGGCGTCATCTGCGAGATCATGAACGACGACGGCACCATGGCGCGGCTGCCCGATCTCGTTCCCTTCGCCCAGCTCCACGGCCTCAAGATCGGAACCATCGCCGACCTGATCGCCTACCGCCGCAAATACGACCACTTCGTCAAGCGCACGGCCGAGGGGCCGTTCGAAAGCCACAATGGCGGCACCTGGACGATGTACGTCTATGTCAACGAGCTCGAATATGCCGAGCACATCGCGCTGGTGAAGGGCGATCTGTCGGGCGCCGAGCCTGTGCTGGTGCGCATGCACGCGGTCAACATTTTCACCGACATGCTCGACTGGAAGGCCTATGAGCGCGACGTGCTGGGCGAATCCATGCGCATCATCGCCAGGGAGGGGCGCGGCGTCGTCGTGCTGCTGCGCACGACGCGTCCGACCTTCGTCTCCGACATCGTGTCCGGCCGCGTCGCCGAGGACATCGACCGGCGCCGCGTGAAGGAGTATGGCGTCGGCGCGCAGATCCTGCTGGACCTCGGGGTCAAGGACATGATCCTGCTGACCGACACGCCGGAGAAGAAGATCGTCGCGCTGGAAGGCTACGACCTCAACATCGTCGGCACCCACGCCATCCGCGGCAAGGAAAAGAGTTCATGAGCGACAAGCCCAACATCCTGATCGTCGAGGCGCGGTTCTACGCCCACGTCTCGGATGCGCTGCTCGACGGAGCGACCGCGGCGTTGGAGAAGGGCGGGGCGCATTTCGAGCGCCTCGCGGTGCCCGGCGCGCTCGAGATCCCGCCGGCGATCGCCATCGCGGCGCGCGCCGGCGAGCATGGCGGCAAGAGCTTCGACGGCTATATCGCGCTCGGCTGCGTCATCCGCGGCGAGACCTATCACTTCGAGATCGTCGCCAACGAATCGGCGCGCGGGCTGATGGAACTGGGCATCAATCACGGTCTGTGCATCGGCAACGGCATCCTGACGGTCGAAGACGAAGAGCAGGCGCGGGAGCGCGCGGCGGTCGAAACCGGCGACAAAGGTGGCGATGCGGCGCGCGCCTGCCTGGCGCTGGTCCATGCGCGCAACCGCCTCGGCGTTCACCGGTGACCGCGAACGCTTACGATTCCCGGCGCGCCGCCCGCCTCAACGCCGTGCAGGCGGTCTACCAGATGGAGCTGACCGGCGAGGACGCCGAAACCGTCGCGCTGGAATTCGTCGAACATCGCCTGGGCCGCGAGCCCGAGATCGGCGGCGGCGAGGCCGACGCGGATTTCTTCGGAACCATCGTGCGCGGCGTGCCGCATCACCAGGTCGAGATCGACCGTTCCATCGCCAAGGTGCTGGCGGCCGACTGGCGGCTGGAGCGCGTGGATTCGATCCTGCGCGCCATCCTGCGCGCCGCGAGCTTCGAGCTGATCGCCCGCCGCGACGTGCCGGCCCGGGTCGTGATCGACCAATATGTCGAGATCGCGCACGCCTTCTTTTCGGGCGACGAGCCGTCCTTCGTCAACGCCGCGCTCGACAAGCTGGCGCGCCGCAAACGCGCCGCCGAATTCGGCGAAACCCCGCCGGACGACGAGCTGCAGTTCTAGGGGAGAGCGTCCCTCCTTACACATGGATACACACGGGGACTTGCGTCGAATTGTCTGTTTTGTGTATATATACACAAGTCGGGGGGCGGCGTGAGCAAGCGCGGGACGATGAAGCCCCGGGAGGTCGTCCGACGGCTCATCGATGACGGTTGGGTGCTGAAGCGCAAAGGCCCGGGCGACCATGTTCAGTATACGCATCCTTCAAGGCCGGGACGCGTAACGATCGATACAGGCGCGCGAGATATCCCCATCGGACCTTGCGCAGCGTCTTCCGGCAGGCCGGCTGGGATTGGTAGCAGTGCCCTTAAGGAGATCGCATGTCGAAGACGGTTTGGGCATTGGTCCACGAAGAAAAAGTGCGAGGCCGTAATGCGTACGGAATTTCCTTTCCGGATTTTCCCGGTGTCGTATCGGCGGGCTCGTCCCTCGACGAGGCGATCGAGCGTGGTCGGGAAACGCTTGCCTTTCACGTTACCGGCATGATCGAGGATGGCGAACGCTTGCCGAATATCCGATCGCTCGAGGAACTGCGCGCGGACCGTGAATTCGCGGAAGAAGCGAAGGACGTGAAACATGTCTGCGTGGTGAAAGTGCCGACGGATTTCCTGTCGAAACAGGTTCGCGTGAACATCTCCATCGACGACGGGCTCTTGGGCGCCATCGACAAATCGGCGGAGAGTGCGGGTCAGACGCGATCGGCATTCCTGGCCGAGGCGGCGCGTGCCAAGTTGAAGCATCGCGTCGGTTGATCCGGGCATATGCCCCTCTCCGAATTCGACCTGATCGCCAGGTTTTTCGCGCCGCTGGCGACCTCGAAAGCCGCGCTCGGCTTGAAGGACGACGTCGCGCTGCTCCCGCCGCGTCCGGGATACGACCTCGTCCTGACCACCGACGCGATCCTCGAAGGCGTCGATTTCTTCGCGCGCGATCCGCCGTCCGCCATTGCCCGCAAGGTGCTCAGGGTCAACCTCTCCGACCTCGCCGCGAAGGGCGCCGCGCCGCTCGGCTATCTCCTGACCTTGGCGCTTCCCAAATCGGTCGATGCCGAATGGTTGACCGCATTCGCCCGCGGCCTGAAAGCCGATCAGCGGGTTTTCGGCATCACGCTGCTGGGCGGCGACATGTCATCGACGCCGGGTCCGTTGACGGTATCGGTGACGGCCCTCGGCTATGTGCCGAAGGGAAAGGCCATCCTGCGCGGCGGCGCGCGCATCGGCGACCGCGTGTTCGTCACCGGCACGATCGGCGACAGCGGCGGCGGCCTCGCCGCGCTCAAAGCGAAGCGGCGGGAGCCCTTCCTCATCGGACGCTATCGCGTGCCGCGGCCGCGTATGGCATTCGGCCGGGCGTTGCGCGGCCTCGCGCACGCGGCGCTCGATGTGTCGGACGGATTGCTGGCCGATCTCGGCCACATCGCCGAGGTCTCGAAGGTCCATATCGCCGTGGAGGCAGCGCGCGTGCCGCTATCGACCGCACTTCGAAAGGCATGGGGCGACGGTGACGATGCGATCCTGCGCGCCGCGACCGCGGGCGACGACTACGAGATCGCCTTCACTGCGCCTGCCACAAAACGCGCGGCGATCTTGAAGGCCGCCAAAGCCGCCGGGACGCGGGTGACGGAGATCGGCTTCGTCATGCAGGGCAGGGGCGCCGCGTTTCTCGGCGCCGGCGGCAAGCCGCTACAGGTCAAGAAGGCCGGCTGGGAGCACTTCTAGCGTATACGCCACGTTAAGCGCCGCTTCCTATTCTCGTGACATGCGCCGTCCATCCGCCATCGCGCTGCTCGCGCTCGTCTCGATCGTCATGCCGGCCGTCGCCGCGCCAAAGGCCGGCGATCCCGGCACCAATGTCGAGATGCCGTTTCTCATCGCGCCCATGACCAAGGACGGCCGGCTCCTGGGCTATTCCTACATCTCCTCCAGGATCGTGGCCTCGTCGCAGAGCGCTGCCCTCGAAATCCGCGGCAAGATCGCCTTCATCCAGGACGCCTTCGTCCGCGACGTGAACGCGGCGCCGGTCGCATTGGCCGGCGATCCGACCAAGGTGGACACCGGCCTGCTCGCCGGCCGTCTGGTGGCCGACGCCCGCAGGATCGTCGGCACCGCCAAGGTCGCCCGCATCGTCTTCGGCGACGGCCAGAAAAGCACCGGAATCCAGTTCGCGACGCTTCACCCCACCCAGATGCCCGCCAAAGCCGATCAGGCGGACAATATGACGCCGCCCCCCGCCAAGCCGGCGCCCTGACGGCCCGCCGGGCCGGGACGCAGCGCTTTTCCTGAGAAATTTTGTATCAAACTGCGATTGCGCCCGGGCGGCGTTTTTGGCATATGTCCGCCGCCCTTGAAGCGGTTAGGTCCTTCCGCCGGCCATGGGGACGGGCGGTTCATTCGCGCCGTCCGGAAAACCGAAAACTCGAGGGATCTACCATGTCCATGAATCTGACACTCGTCCTCGCGGCGGGCGTGTTGGCGCTTCTCTACGGTGTCTGGACCATCCGTTCGGTCCTGAGCCTGAGCGCTGGCAATGCGCGCATGCAGGAGATCGCGCAGGCGATCCAGGAAGGCGCCGGCGCCTACCTGAACCGGCAATATACCACGATCGCCATGGTCGGCGTCGTGATCTTCATTCTCGCCTTCGTCTTCCTCGGCTGGCAGGTCGCCGTCGGCTACCTGATCGGCGCGGCGCTCTCCGGCGCGGCCGGCTATATCGGCATGTACGTCTCGGTGCGCGCCAATGTCCGCACCGCCGAAGCCGCGCGCCACGGCCTGGCCGAAGGCCTGTCGGTCGCGTTCCGCTCCGGCGCCGTCACCGGCATGCTCGTCGTCGGCCTCGGCCTTCTGGCGGTCGCCGGCTACTACGCCTTCCTGACGGCCGGCCTCGGCCTCGACATCGCCGTTCCCGAGCAGAGCCGCATCATCGTCGACAGCCTCGTGGGCCTCGGCTTCGGCGCCTCGCTGATCTCGATCTTCGCCCGTCTCGGCGGCGGCATCTTCACCAAGGGTGCCGACGTCGGCGGCGACATGGTCGGCAAGGTCGAAGCCGGTATCCCGGAAGACGACCCCCGCAACCCGGCCACGATCGCCGACAATGTCGGCGACAATGTCGGCGACTGCGCCGGCATGGCCGCGGACCTGTTCGAGACCTTCGCGGTGACCACCGTCGCCACGATGGTGCTGGCCTCTATCTATTTCGACGGCGAGCTCAAGTCCGAGCTGATGCTCTATCCGCTCGCCATCGCGGGCATGAGCATCGTGACCTCGATCATCGGCACCTTCTTCGTCCGCCTCGGCGCCTCGAAGAACATCATGGGTGCCCTGTATAAGGGCGTGATCGCGACCGTCATCCTGTCGCTCATCGGCCTGTGGCCGCTGACGAACTACATCGTCGGGATGAGCACCGAGCTGTCGGTCGGGGACGGCGCCAGCGCGGTGAGCTTCACCGGCATGACGCTGTTCTGGTGCGGCGTGGTGGGCCTGGCCGTCACCGGCGCGCTCATCGTGATCACCGAGTACTACACCGGCACCAATTACCGCCCGGTGCGCACCATCGCGGCCTCTTCGGTCACCGGGCACGGCACAAACGTGATCCAGGGCCTGGCGATCTCGATGGAAGCGACGGCCCTGCCGGCGCTCGTGATCTGCATCGGCATCGTCGCCACCTATCTGCTGGCGGGCCTGTTCGGCATCGCCATCGCGGTGTCGACCATGCTCTCGCTCGCCGGCATGATCGTGGCGCTCGACGCCTTCGGTCCCGTCACCGACAATGCCGGCGGCATCGCCGAGATGTCGGGCCTGGAAGGCGACGTCCGCAAAACGACGGACGCGCTGGACGCGGTTGGCAACACGACCAAGGCCGTGACCAAGGGCTATGCCATCGGTTCGGCCGGCCTCGGCGCGCTGGTGCTGTTCGCCGCCTACACCCAGGACCTGAAGTACTTCGCTGCCCAGGGCACCGGCTTCTTCGCCGGCCTGGAGCAGCCGACCTTCGGTCTCGACAATCCCTGGGTGGTGGTCGGCCTCTTCTTCGGCGGCATGCTGCCTTACCTGTTCGGCGGCATCGCGATGACCGCGGTCGGCCGGGCGGCCGGCGCGGTGGTCGAGGAAGTGCGCAAGCAGTTCCGCGAAATGCCGGGCATCATGGCCGGCACGCAGAAGCCGAACTATGCCCGCGCCGTGGACCTTTTGACCAAGGCGGCCATCCGCGAGATGGTGATCCCGTCGATGCTGCCGGTGTTCTCGCCGATCGTGCTTTTCGTCCTGGTGGACTGGATCGCCGGCAAGACGCAGGCCTTCGACGCCCTGGGCGCCATGCTGATGGGCGTGATCGTGACCGGCCTGTTCGTCGCCATCTCGATGACCTCGGGCGGCGGCGCCTGGGACAACGCCAAGAAGTACATCGAGGACGGCCATTATGGCGGCAAGGGCTCGGACGCCCATAAGGCCGCCGTGACCGGCGACACCGTCGGCGATCCCTACAAGGACACGGCGGGCCCGGCGGTCAATCCGATGATCAAGATCACGAACATCGTGGCGCTCCTGCTCCTCGCGGTGCTGGCCCACAATTTCTGAACCGAGGTTTGGACAAACGAAAACGCGCGGAACGAAGGTTCCGCGCGTTTTTCATTTCCGCGAAGCGCTGGGCGCTACGGATAACCGCCGCCGCTGCCGGGCGGGCCGCCATTGCCGCCGCCGGGATTGGGATTGTTGGTGCCGCCATTGTTGCCGAGCGGCACGCCGGGCGTGGCGTTGAAGAGCTGCTGCAGGAACGTCATCTCGCGGCCCTTGGCCGGCGTCTCGCGGGTCTCGAAGGCGACGATATGGCCGTCGCGCAGCGAATAGTGCTTGAGGTCGGTGACCTTGCCGTCCTTGTCGAAATAGACCGCCAGGATGGCGCGCGACTGGACCGAGGCCTGGAAGAAGGCGATCTGCTTCTCCACCGCAGTGATGTAGTACCAGGCGTCGCCGGCCTGGGTGAACGTCGCCTCGGTCGAGGGATAGCCCAGCGCCTGCTGGATCGAGGTCTTGGTGTCCTTGCCGACCGCGATCTTCTTTTCGGCGTCGGGGTCGGGCAAATAGCCGCGCTGGTTGACCACCGGCGTGCAGCCGCCCAGAAGCGCCAGGGCCGTCAGGACCAGAACCGTTTTTCGCATGCGCAGGAACCTCAAACCGGATAAATCCCGTCCGGCCTGACGTGCTAGCCTTGGCCGGCCGCGCTGGCAAGACCGCCGAAAATTAAGAGTTCCAACATGTTGAAGATCCTGCGCCGCACCTCGCCGACCGCCCGGCTCGTCCAGAGCCTGCACGCCGCCCTGGTCAGCGCCGCTCGCCAGCCGGCTTTTTTCCGCGAATACGGCGTCGCCGACACTATCGACGGCCGCTTCGACATGGTCGCGCTGCATGGCTGGCTGGTGCTCGGCCGCCTGCGCGGCGCCGGGCGGGCCGACCTGGCGCAGGCCCTGTCGGATGCGATCTTCGTCGCCTTCGACGAGGCGCTGCGCGATCTCGGCAACGGCGACATGGGCATGGGTCCGCGCATGAAGAAGCTCGGCAACGCCTTCAACGGAAGGCTGCACGCCTACGAGGCCGCCGCCGGTGACGAAGCCGCCCTGGCCGAGGCGATCGGGCGCAATATCTATCGCGGCGATCCGGGGCACGAGCGCGCCGCCGCGGCGCTGGCGCGGTACGCGCTGGCCGCGCGCGCCCGCCTCGAAGCAGGCGATCCGATCGCCGCGCCCCTTGAATTCGGCCCGGTGCCGACGACATTCGGCTGACGATGAGCGCACCGGAAACCAAGCCTTTCGAACAGGATTACGACCTCGGCGATCTGCGCCGCGGCGAGGAGGAGATCCGCGTCGAGGCGGGGGCAGAGGATCTCGCGCGCATCGCCGCCTGGGCCGATGTCCGCGCCGTGGAGTCGTTCGGTTCGACCGTCCGCCTGCGCAAGCATTCCGCCACCCGCTTCGCTCTCGACGCTGTGCTCGAGGCCGATATCGTCCAGGACTGCGTGGTGACGCTGGAGCCGGTCCGCACCCACATCGCGCGCCCCTTCCACCGCGAGTTGCATGTGGCCGAGCAGGTCCGCCTGAAGCCGCATGAGAGCATCGCGCTCGCCCCGGGCGCGGGCGACGACGAGGTCCCCGAGGAGATCGACAGCCTGACCTACGACCTGGCGGCGCCCCTTCTGGAGGAGCTGGTCCTCGCGATCGACCCCTATCCACGCGCATCCGGTGTGGAATTTGTCGTGCCGGCCGAGCCCGAGGCGAAGCCGGAGAGTCCTTTCGCGGTCCTGAAGGCTCTCAAGGACCGGAGCTAAGGTTCCGAAATCCTGCCCGAATCCGGCTTGAAACCGGGTGGGGTTTCCTGTTACTTCCGCCCCTTGTTTTGCCCGTCCGGTCCGCAAGGCTCGCGCAGACAGTGCGCAACGCCCGAAGATTGGGTCCCGGGTTCCTTCAAGGAGCTACCCGCCATGGCGGTGCCAAAGAGAAAAACCTCGCCGTCCAGGCGCAATATGCGTCGGTCGCACCACCGTCTGGCCCCGGCCAGCCACAATGAGTGCCCGAACTGCGGCGAGCAGAAGCGTCCGCACCATGTGTGTGGGGCTTGCGGCCATTACGACGGCCGCGAAGTCGCGAAGACCGAAGCCTGACCCGATCCGCTGACGATCGGACAGGGATTGCGAGGCAGGCTTGGCCCGCGAACTGACCGTCTCGATTGATGCCATGGGCGGCGACGCCGGGCCGGGCATCGTCGTGGCCGCGCTGGCGCGCTCGGTGCTGCGCCATCCGACGGTGAAGTTCATCCTCCACGGCGACGAGACCGAGCTCAACGCGCTGTTTGCCAAGCGCGCCAAGCTGCTCGACCGCGTCACCATCCGCCACGCGCCCGAGCGCGTGCGGATGGAGGAGAAGCCCAGCCTGGCGCTGCGCCGGGGCCGCAACACCTCGATGTGGCGCGCCATCGATTCGGTGAAGACCAAGGAAGCCGAGGTCGTGATCTCCGCCGGCAATACCGGCGCGCTGATGGCGATGTCCATGTTCCAGCTCGGCACGCTGGAGAACATTTCGCGTCCGGCCATCGCGGCGCTGTGGCCGACCAAGCGCGGCCAGAGCGTCGTGCTCGACGTCGGCGCCAACGTCACCGCCAGCGAGGAACAGCTCGTCGACTTCGCCGTGATGGGCGAGGCCTTCGCCCGCGCGATCCTCGGCCTGGAACGGCCGACCGTCGGCATCCTCAATGTCGGATCGGAGGACGTGAAGGGCAACGATGCCGTCAGGGGCGCTGCGCATGTGCTGCGCAATACCCCGTCGCTGCCGATCGAGTTCGCGGGCTTCGTCGAAGGCGACGACATTTCCGAGGGCACGGTGGACGTGATCGTGACCGACGGCTTCACCGGCAATGTGGCGCTGAAGACGGCGGAAGGCACCGCCAAGCTGATCGTGCACTATCTGCGCACCGCGCTTCGGCGCTCCTTTCTCGGCCGCCTCGGCGCCGTCATCGCCTCGGGCGCGCTCAACGCCCTGCGCCGCAAGCTCGATCCGCGCGCCTCCAATGGCGGCATCTTCCTTGGCCTGGACGGCGTCGTCGTGAAGAGCCATGGCGGCACCGACGCCCTGGGCTTCGCGAGCGCGCTCGACATGGCCATCGACATGGCCAAGGCGAACGTCATCGCCCGTATCGTCGCCGACCGCGCCGGCATCCGCACGCTTGAACCGGAGGCGGTCGCTTCGTGATTCGTTCGAAAATCGTCGGTTGCGGCGCGTATCTGCCTCCGACCGTCCTCACCAATGACGAGATCGCCCGGCGGATCGACACCTCGGACGACTGGATCCGCGAGCGCACCGGCATCCGCCAGCGTCACGTCGTCGTCGACGGCGAGAAGACCTCCGATCTGGCGCTCCAGGCCTCGCGCAACGCGCTCGCCATGGCCGGCATGGACGCCAACGAGCTCGACATGATCGTCTGCGCGACGACCACGCCGGACGAAACGTTTCCCGCGACCGCCACGACACTCCAGGCGCGGCTCAACATGAATCACGGCGCCGCCTTCGACGTCCAGGCGGTGTGCTCCGGCTTCATCTACGGCATGGCGGTGGCGGACAATTTCATCAAGACCGGCATGGCGAAGACCGTGCTTCTGGTCGGCGCCGAGACCATGAGCCGCCTGCTGGACTGGAACGACCGCACGACCTGCGTGCTGTTCGGCGACGGCGCCGGCGCCGTCGTGCTTCAGGCCGACGACGGCAAGGGCGACAACACCGATCGCGGCGTCCTCAACACCAAGCTGTTCTCCGACGGAAGGCTGCACGACCTGCTTTATGTCGACGGCGGTCCGTCCTCGACCCAGACCACCGGGCATCTGCGCATGCAGGGCAAGGAGGTCTTCCGCCACGCCGTGACCAATATTTCGGCCGCCATCGTGGCATCGCTGGACGAGGCGGGCCTTTCGATCGCCGACGTCGACTGGTTCGTGCCGCATCAAGCCAACCAGCGCATCCTCGACGGCACCGCCCGCAAGCTCGGCATCGCGCCGCAGAAAGTGGTCACCACCGTGGCGCAGCACGGCAATACCTCCGCGGCCTCGGTGCCGCTGGCCCTCGCCACCGCGGTCGCCGACGGCCGGATCAAGCCGGGCCATCTCGTCCTTCTGGAAGCGATGGGCGGCGGCTTCACCTGGGGCGCCAGCCTCATCCGTTGGTGAACGGACGGGTGAAGCCCGTCCCCTATCCCTTTGACGTTGACGGATAATTCTCCCGCGCCTAACTTTCATTAGCCATAAGGGAGTCGCGGCCCATGTCCACAGATACGCTGACTCGTGCCGACCTGACCGAGGCCGTATTCCAGGCCGTCGGGCTTTCGCGCAACGAGTCGGCCCAGATGGTCGAGGATCTTCTCGAGGAAGTCTGCGTCGCGCTGACCCGCGGAGAGACGGTGAAGCTTTCTTCCTTCGGCACCTTCGCCGTCCGCCAGAAGAGCCAGCGCATGGGCCGCAATCCCAAGACGGGCGACGAGGTGCCGATCGCGCCGCGCCGGGTTCTTGTCTTCCGCCCGAGTCATGTATTGAAGGCGATCATCAACGGGCAGACGCCCGATCCCGACAAGAAGGATTGACGCGTGCTGGCCTCGGCCGTTCTTCGCACGAAATCGCCGGAAGCGTTCCGCACCATCAGCGAGGTCGCGGCCGAACTGGATGTGCCGCAGCACGTGCTGCGCTTCTGGGAAGGCCGCTTCGCCCAGGTGAAGCCGGTGAAGCGTGCCGGCGGGCGGCGCTATTACCGGCCCGAGGACGTCGATCTGCTGCGCGGCATCCGCACGCTGCTCTACGGCGACGGTTTCACGATCAAGGGCGTGCAGAAGATTCTGCGTGACAAGGGCCTGCGCCATGTCGCGGAGCTCGGACGGAGCGAGGCCGCTTCGGGTCTGGCGCCGGTCATGCGCGCCTTCGCCTCCAACGTGATCGCGCTGGAGCGGCCCGCCGAGCCGCCGGCGGCTTTGGCGAGCGCCGCGGACCCCGTTCCGGCGCCCGCGCCGTCCGCCGAGCCCGCCCCTTCGCTGGCGGAGGAGCAACGGGTGCGCCTGGAAATCCTGCTGGCGGAACTGCAGCAGCTGAAGGCACGGCTGAAACGGGTCTAGGACGGCGGATTTGCCTTTGACGGCGCGGCGACTATAGTCCGCGGCCTTCGCGAAAACGGCTCCCCCGCCGCCGGCTTTCGAGCTTTTCCGCGAGACACATTGGATACGGAGCGTGGCGCAGCCTGGTTAGCGCACCAGTCTGGGGGACTGGGGGTCGTGGGTTCAAATCCCGCCGCTCCGACCAATGGTCATCGGCCTTGCAATGCCAATTCCAACGTCACGAACCGGTCGGCCGCGTGAGGCCAAATCGCGCCGACGCTCATTCCGCGCATGCCGCAAACTCGACCTCATCTTAACCTCCGGACCCTGATTCGAATCCCGTAAGCAGAATTCCTTACCGGTTCGTTTTGCGTTTCCGCAATGCGGTGCGACTCTTGTGGAGCTTTCATGCGATTCGCGGGGACGCAGAAGGCGCTCCCGTTCATCGCGAAGGGCCCGCAGAATGCGCAGTCGCAAGCACATGGAACCGGCACCGAAGCGCAGCCTGCGCGTCGGCCTCGCCGCGCGTCATGCGGCATCGGCGGACAAGGGACGGCGGAGCGGCGCGGAAAGAACGCGCCGCGGCAGCCATACGGCACTCAATGCCGCGTGGCGGCGCTGCGAAATGGGCACCAATCAAATCGCCTGTTTCGGCGTCTGGCGGCGCGGCACGCGCCGGCAGGCGGAGCGCCGCAACCGCTCGGGCATCACGCGATGGCACATGCCGCATCAAGGCGGCGCCCATCTCGTATTGCCAGGAGCCCGCCATGACGTCGTCAACCAGGATTGAGATTTTCGACCGCCGGTCGGTCGTGTCGATGCCGTTCCAGATCCACCCGGCCTTCATCCCGCATGCGGTGCTGATCGTCTTCATCGCGGGCGCCTGGGCGGCGGACGGCGTGTATGAGATCGCGCGCCTGATCGTCGGGTAAAAAGGCGCGGTCGCCTGGCGGGACGCCTTGCGCCTGCTTTCGATCGGCGATCGGACCAGCTTCGCATCCTTGGGCGTCGGCGGGTTGCCGACCACATGCTGAGACCGGTCCTGTCCGCGTAGACGCGTAACGCCGCAACCACCAAGCGCGCGGCGCTGTCCCGATCCGCCTGCGCGGCGCGGACGGGCCGGTCCAGGAAGATGAGCCGGCCCGGGAGTCTGAAGGGGCCCGGGCTGATCGCCGATCTCGAACGCGGGCATTGTTTGGAGGTCTGACGACCTCAGTTCATCTTCCCGCCCAGCCCGCGCATCTCCTCAAGCCAGCGGGCGCGCTGGGTGGAGGATATGGAATCGACGCTGCCGATGAAGAGCGGCTCGCCCGCGACGACGCCGCAGAGCTTGTGGCGCGTCACGGGTTCGGCGCGGCCGCGATAGAGGAAGGCCGGCATGGCAGTCGTCACCACGATGCGGGCGGACTTGGCGCCGCCCAGCGCCGCGGGCTCGAGATGGGCGCGCAAGCGGGCGACATAGTCGAAGAGTTGGCTCAGTTCTTCCGGCGGGCCGTCGGACAGAAGCGGATAGAAGATGGCGAGCCGGTCGGCGGCGCGCATCAGGCGGAAAGCCTGTTCCAGCTTGTCGAGCGGAGCGGTGCCTTTGCCGGTGGCGAGAGCTGACAGAGAGAGCGCGGCGACGTCGAGCCGGCGCGTCGCACAGCCGCGCGTCCGGGCGCCGGCCTCGTAGGCGGTGCAGAGCGCGGCGCAGAAGCGCTCGGGCCTGGGATCGGGGTGTCCGTTGACGACGAGGATGTTGCGGCCCATGGCGATTTCTTCGTTGGATGACGATACGAAGAATGAAGGCCAAGGCGCTGCGATGCCTTGCGAATTGTCAGACGGAGGGTAGGGGGAAACACCGATCGCCGCCGTCGCCGGCCTTGCGCCGGCGACCACGAACACGTCAGGGGCCCAGGAATATGGGTGGTCGGGACAAGCCCGGCCACGACGATTAAGAAGGTCGCGCGAAGACCGAACCGATTCACTGAACCATGGCTCTCCCCGTTCCGCTCGTCACCCTCGACTATCTCGGCGTCGGTGTGTTCGCCGTCACCGGCGCGCTGGCGGCGGCGCGCAGCCGGCATGACGCGGTCACCTTCGCCGCCTTCGCCATCGTCACCGGTATCGGCGGCGGCACGCTGCGCGACCTGCTGATCGGCGCGCCGGTGTTCTGGGTGCATGCCAGCGGCTATCTCTATGTCTGCCTGGCGGCGGCGGGTGCGGTGTGGCTGCTGGGCAGCCGGCATTGGCGCTCCAGCGCGCTGATCTGGCTCGACGCGGTGGGACTCGCGGGCTATGCGGTGCTCGGCGCCGCCAAGGCCTTGGCGATGGGCGTACCGCCGCCGGTCGCGGTGGCGATGGGCACCGTGACCGCGACCTTCGGCGGCATCCTGCGCGATCTCTTCGCCGGCGAGCCGTCCGTGCTTCTGCGCCGCGAGATCTACATCACCGCCGCGGTGCTGGCCGCAGCCGTGTTCGTGGGGGCGGTCAGCCTGGGCAGCGACGCCGTGCTCGCCGGGCTCGTCGCCTTCTTCTGCGGCTTCGTGCTGCGCGCCGGGGCCATCGCGCGCGGCTGGACGCTGCCGGGCTTCGAGAGGCACATCTAGCGTTCGCCGCGTGCCGTCTCGGCGCCGTCCGCCGTCGTCGGACGTTTGCATCAGGCAATCGTTCGCGTGCGGACGAAAACGCGTACACTTGCATGTAACGAATCGTGAGCTAATAGTTTGGAATGAGAGCGGCTTCGGCGATACCGCGCAGTGTGGCGGCCAGAACGACGGCGGGTACCCAGGTGGCCGCGCTGCCCTATCGCATGACCGAGGCCGGGATCGAGGTCCTGCTCATCACCTCGCGCCGCACGCATCGCTGGATCGTGCCCAAGGGCTGGCCGGCCAAGGGCTCGACGCCGCCGGCCGACGCGGCGCGCGAGGCGCTCGAGGAGGCCGGCGTGGTCGGCGAGATCGCGCAGGAGGCGATCGGCGTTTTCCACTACGTCAAGGAATTGAAGCATGGCGCGGGCTTGCCGTGCCGGGTGAGCCTCTATCCGCTGAAGGTCACGCGCCAGCGCAAGAGCTGGTCGGAAAAGGCGGCGCGGGACGCCAAATGGTACCCGGTCGGCGAGGCCGCGGCGCTGGTGAGCGAGCCGGAGCTCAAGCGCCTGATCCTGAAATTCGGGGCGCAGGCGCCGAAGAGCGCCTAATCCAGCACATCCGCCGCATCCTTGTGGCGGCGGAACCAGGCGAAGGCGTAGGAGCAGGTCGGTACGATCTTGAACCCCTCCGCGCGGGCTTTCGCGACGATCCCCTCCATCAGACGGCTCGCGGTGCCTTTGCCGCGCAAGGCCGGCGGCGCCTCGACATGCGGGATGACCACATGCAGGCCGTTGCGGCGATAATTGGCGAAGGCGGTCTGGCCGTCCTCCACGAGTTCGAAGCGGCTGCGGTCGTGGTTGTCGGCGACGGTCATGGCGCGGTAACGGCCTCGGTGCCGCCGGGTTGCGTCTGCCTTGCCGCGCGGATGCGGTCGATAACGAAGAACGGCGCGTAATAGACCAAGGTCGAGGCCAGCCCCATCAGGATCAGCACGCCGATATACCACGGCCAAGCCGGCATGACGTCGAGGATGGTCGGGTAGGGCGGTTTCGTCCGCAGCATCCCGTAATTGGCGCCGCTCGCCCAGTCGAACAGGCCCGCGGTGGCGGCGTAGACGAAGGACCAGCCGATCGCGCGCGGCAGCGACGACGGATAGGGCCGCATCTTCAGCCCGAAGGTCAGATAGAGCACGCTCGCGATGATGCCGCCGTGGAAGACGAAAAACAGCAGGAACTGGATGTCCGGGAAGTCGAGCTGAACGTCCGGCGTCAGCATGCCCTGGAGCGTGCCGGCCAGCGCCCAGAAATAGGCGAGCTCATAGGTCCGCTGGTTCGGCCAAAAGAGCGTGACGACCGTCGCCACCGTTGCCCAGTCGCACAGGTTGAGCGGGAATTCGTTGTCGACGCCGAGCCAGCCCTTGCCGTGCAGGAGCAGCATCCAGCCGAACCAGTTGATCGTCATCGCCGCGCCCAGCGTCCAGCGTACCGCTCGGTCGGTGATGGGATGGGCAAGCGGCTTCACCAGCCAGGCGGCGGCCAGCGGCAGCAAGAAAGGCAGGCACAACGCGACGATGTGACTGAGGCCGAACAGGGCGAAAGGCGCGGCCATCCCGGGGTCTCCCTCGTTATTCCTTTGACTTGGGGGCGGCTGATTTCCGATCCTTGAGGCAGAACAGCAAAAGGAAGCCCCATGAAATACCGCAAACTCGGCGCCAGCGACCTTTCCGTGTCGGAGATTTCCCTGGGTTCGTGGCTGACTTATGGCGTCGGCGTGGAGAAAGAAAGCGCGCTCGCCTGCCTCAACCGTGCCTTCGAGCTGGGCATCAACTTCATCGACACCGCGAATGTCTACGGCCGCGGCGCGGCGGAGAGCTTCCTGGGCGAGGCGCTGGCAGGCCGGCCGCGCGCCTCCTATGTCCTGGCGACCAAGGTGTTCTTCCCGATGAGCGACAGTGACAAGGGCTTGTCGCGGGCGCAGATCGAAAAGCAGCTCGATGCCTCGCTCAAGCGGCTCAAGACCGACTTCGTCGATCTCTATCAGTGCCACCGTTACGACGCCGACACGCCGCTGGACGAGACCATGGAGGCGCTGACCAAGGCGGTGAAGAGCGGCAAGACGCGCTATATCGGCTTCTCCGAATGGTCGCCGGACCAGATCGAAGCGTCCATCGCGACGAAAGGCGTCGAACACTTCGTCTCCAGCCAGCCGCAATATTCGCTCCTGTGGCGCCGGCCCGAAGAGAAGGTCATTCCGCTCAGCGCCAGGAACGGCATTTCGCAGATCGTGTGGTCGCCGCTGGCGCAAGGCGTGCTGACGGGAAAATACGATCCCGCCGCCCCGCCGCCGGCCGGCAGCCGCGCGACCTCGGAGGCGATGGGCAGCTTCATCGGCCGCCTGATGACCAAGCCCGTGCTCCAGGCCGTGCAGAAGCTGAAGCCGCTGGCGCAAGAGGCCGGTCTTACGCTCGGCCAGTTCGCGCTCGCCTGGGTGCTGCGCGAGCCCAACATCGCGAGCGCCATCGTCGGCGCCAGCCGCCCCGCGCAGCTCGACGAGAACGCCGGCGCCAGCGGCGCCAAGGTCGATCCGGCGCTGTTCGCAAAGGCCGAAGCGATCGTGGCGGAGGCATTGCCCGGCTAGCGTCCGATCGGCGGTCACATCACCCGGTGTCATCCGCCGCAAATGCCGCGGACCCAGATGAAATCTGCACCGGCGATGCAGGCCACAACCAGAGCCCTGCATTCGCGGGCGCGACAGCAATAAATTGTCGGCCGAGCTTCCCTTGGGGAATCGTTGCGTTGCGGCTCCAACCGGGATTTGCTCTTCCGCAAATTCAGGGAGAACCACATATGTCAGCCGCCGGCGTGAAACCGGCGCCCACCACGAAGGGCGCTGTGCCGTTTCTGAAAGTCCCCAAGGAAGGCGAGCCCTATCTCGCCGGATCGAAGTGCGGCAAATGCGGCGAGGTCGCGGTCGGCACGCGCGAGACCTGCGGCCGTTGCGGCGCGCGCCAGGGCGTCGAGCCCGTCAAGCTCGCGAGCACCGGCAAGCTCTACAATTTCACCGTCGTGCACCGGAATTTTCCGGGCGTGCCGGTGCCGTTCATCTCCGCGATCGTCGACGTCGACGGCGGCGGCACGCTGAAGGGCAATCTGCTCGGCGTCGATCCCGATCCGGCCAAGATCAAGTTCGACATGCCGGTGAACATCGTGATCCGGCCGGTCCCCCAGAAGGACAAGGACGGCAATTCCTATCTCGCCTATTTCTTCGAACCCCGGAATTGAGGAGCAAGCCATGAGCAACGACGTCTATGTCGTCGGAACCGACATGATCAAGTTCGGGCGCTTCCCGGAGCGGTCCGTTCCCGAACTCGGCGCCCAGGCCGCCCTGATGGCGCTCGACGATTGCGGGCTGACCATCCACGACATGCAGGCGCTCTACAGCGGCAACCTGTTCGAGGCCAGCGCCGGCGTCGGCCAGCGCATCCTGCGCGAGATCGGCCAGACCGGCATTCCGGTGGTGAACACCGCGAACGCCTGCGCCACCGGCGCGACCGCGTTCCGCGAGGGCTGGATGGCGATCAAGGCCGGTATCTACGACGTCGTGCTCTGCGTCGGCTCGGAGCAGATGGGTTCGGGCCTGCTCGGCGGCGGGGGCGGAAGCAAGGGCATCCCGACCGAAGGCCTGCTCGGCTCCGGTACGATGCCGAGCGTGTTCGCCCATGTCGGCCTGGAGCACACGCGCCAGTACGGCACGACCTTCGAACAGTTCGCCAAAGTGTCGGTGAAGAACCACCATCACTCGACGCTCAATCCCAAGGCGATGTACCAGAAGGAAACGCCGCTGGAAGAAGTGATGGGCGCGGAGATGATCTCCTATCCCAACACCAAGCTGATGTGCTCGGTGAATGTCGACGGTTCGGCCGCGGCGGTGCTGTGCTCGGAGAAGAAGGCCCGCGAGCTCGGCCTGATGGGCCGCGCTGTGAAGGTTCGCGCGTCCGCGCTGACCTCCGATCCCTACACGCCGCGCAACATCGCGATGATGGATTTCAACGCGGTGACGCGGCTTGCCGCCAAGACCGCCTATGAGATGGCGGGACTCGGCCCGGACGAGGTCGATCTGATCGAGCTGCACGACTGTTTCGCGACGGCGGAGCTCGTGCACTACGAGAATCTCGGCCTGTGCAAGGACGGCGAGGCGGGCCGGCTGATCGATACCGGTGAGACGCAGCTCGGCGGGCGCATCCCGGTGAACGTCTCGGGCGGGCTTCTGTCCAAGGGCCATCCGCTCGGTGCCACGGGGATCGCCAACATCTACGAAGTGACGACGCATCTGCGCGGCGAGGCCGGAAACCGCCAGGTCGACGGCGCCCGAATCGGCCTGACGCATGTCGTCGGCGCCGGCAGCGCTTGCGCGGTGCACATCCTCGAAAAAGCGTAGCGCATAGCAGCCTTGCGAAGACATTGCGGCGCGGCGGGAGTAATGTCCCGCCGCTTTTTGCTTTCCGGGGGGATGTCGTGAAGCGTTTTCTCGTTATTTTGGCCATCGTGCTGTTCGGCGCCTTTCCGGCGGCGAGCGCCCCCAATCTGCACGACGAAATTCTTACGACCGCTCCCGAACGCACCGTCGTGTACGTGCTGTTCGACGGTTTCTCGCCCGCCGAACTCGACGCGGCGCATCCGACCCCGAATTTCGACCGGCTGCGGCGCGAAGGCGCGTGGTCCCGCCATCTGGTGCCGGCCTTTCCCTCCGTCTCGCTGATCAACCACACCACGGCCTACACCGGATGCTGGCCGGAGCATCACGGTATCCTGTCGAACCTGTTCGACGATCCGAAGAAGGGGCGCTTCGGCGAGGAAGGCGGCGACGCCGCCGACGCGGCGTGGCGCACCGGCTGCGAGACGATGTGGGAGGCGGCGGAGCGCCAGGGCGTGCGCGCCGCGGCGTTCAATACCGTCAGCCGCTGGTCGAGCAAGACGGGCGCGCGGGCGACCTACATCAATCCCGAAGTGCCGTGGAAAAAGCACGAAAGCGACGACACGATCATCGAGCGCGCGCTCAAGCTGCTGAAGGACAACGGACCGAACCATCCGCGCCTGATCGCGCTCTATTTCTCGATTCCCGACAGCGTGGCGCATGGCCACGGCGTGACCGGCGCCGAGACCCAGGAGGCCGTGAAGCGCGCGGATGCGATCACGGGCCGTCTGATGGCGGCGCTCAAGGCGCTGCCGCCGGGGCGCGAAGGCACGCTCGTGATCGGCACCGATCACGGCATGATCGATGTCGGCCCGATGATCAATCTGGGTCGAATCTGGGCGGAGAACGACATCCATGCCGACCAGGCGACCGACGGCGCGAGCGCTTATGTCTATGTCGACAGGCAGCACGATAGCGTCGATCGGGTCGAAAAGGCGCTGAAGAAATATCCCGATCTCTTCGCGGTCTATCGCAAGGGCCATTATCCCGCCTATGCGCATCTGGGCACCGGCCCGCGCGCCGGCGACCTGCTGCTCGTGACGCATCCGCCCTACTGGATGGCGGGCTTCGAACTCTACCCGTCCTGGGCGAAGTATCTCGGCATCGACTGGTTCTGGCCGCTCGCCTTCGTCCCGCCGACCGTGCATCTCGCCGCGACGCACGGTTACGATCCGGCCGTGGTGCAGATGCACGGCATCTTCTACGCCTGGGGCGCGGGCGTGCGGCCCGGCGAGATCAAGCGGCTCGACCAGATCGACGTGCATCCCACGGTGATGACGCTCCTGGGCCTGCGGCCCGGCCGTCCGGTGGACGGCCACGCGGTGGCGACGGTAAGCGCGCCTTAGGGGTGTCCGGCCTTCGGTTCGCGGAACATCCAGGGAAGCATCAGCCCCACCGGCACCGCCCAGAGCATTCCGGCGATGGCGTAGAACAGAAAGGCCGCGAGCCCGCTGGCGCGCGGCAGCACCAGCACGGCGATGCCGGATGCGACCAGGGCATAGGCCGGCAACCAGATCAGAATCAGGATCGTGCCGATCAGCTTTTTTACGCGCACCGTCACGCGGCGACCTTTCGAATGGACCGCGCCATGTAAGAGGCCTCGCGGTTCCGCGGTCAAGCGCCGGAACCTCGTCCGGGTTCATGAAACCTTGGAAACCATGATCGGCATCGGGCGTTCGCCAAGCGAGGGTCGTGGGGAAACCAGGGAGACAACGACATGAGAATACTTCTCGCGGCCGCGGCCGCCACCATGCTCGCCACCGCAGCCTTTGCCGCCGATCCGGTGCCACCACCCGCGCCGACCACCGCGCCGACGGTCACCACCCCGGCCAGCACAGCAAGCGCTGCCACCTGCGCGGAGCTGATCACGCAGGCGAAGGGTATGACCCTTCCGAGCGATACGGCCAAGGCACAGCAGGTGAGGCAGGAACTTGCTACCGCCGACGCGGCCAATGACGACGCCACCTGCAAGAGCCACGCGAATGCCGCGCTGAACCTTCTCAGCGGCATGTAGTCGATCGCCGACCGTCATGGCCATCGTTGGAGATGGCCATGACGGCCGGTTCTTAGAACCGGGAGCTCGTCAACGTCACGTCGGCGCGTTTCCAGATTTTTGCGAATTCCTTACGCGTCGCCGCTGCGGCGGCCTTGTCGCCCAGTGCGTCTTGCGCTTGCGCCAGGCCGTAAAGCGCCCAGCCGTCGAGGCGATAGGTCTTGAGGCTTCGCGCATAGACCTCCGCTGCTTCCTTTGCGCGGCCGGCCTGCAGCAGCGCGGCGCCGAGCAGATGGCTCGACGGCTGATGCCAATAGGGCGGCTCGGTGTAGGGCAGGGCCTCCTCCAGGTCGCGCGCCTTGGAGAAGAAGGCGATGGCGGTTTCGATGTCGCCGGAGGTGCGCGCGATCTCGCCGCGAAGATCGGCCAGCGCGATCTGCGCCATCTCCTGGGCCGGAATGCCCTTGAGCGCGGCGAGGCCCGGATCGTCGATGAGCGCGGCCAGCGCCTTGCGTTCGGTCTCTGCGTTCGTCTTGTCGCCTTTGTTGGCATAAGCGAAGCCCCGCGCCAGGTGCGCGATGACGAGATCGAGCTTCAGGTCGTCGGCCGGCAGAGGCTCGGCGAGCACGGCATCCCATTTGCCGAAACGCAGCAGCGTGGCGACGGGCGTGAAGATGAAAAGCTGGACGCCGTAATTGCGCCTTACGTCTTCGGGCTTGCCGGCAACGTTCACCAGCCGGCGCGCCGCATCGATGGAGGCCTGGTAGCGGCCTTCCATCTCCGACGAAGTCCACAGGAAGTGGATGTTGTGTCCGTAATAGCCGACCGGATAATAGCCCTGGGCATGGCAGGCGGCGATATATTGCTCGTCGACCAGCGCCGCCAGCGTGTTGACCTTCGCGGCGTCCTCATAGCGGCCGATGCGATAGTAGATGTGCGACGGCATGTGCACGATATGGCCCGCGCCCGGCATCAGCTTTTCCAGCCGGTCCGCGGCGATCTCAGCGCGCTCCGGCGTCGTCGTCGCTTCCACCGCATGAATGTAAAGATGCAGCGCCCCCGGATGGTAGGGCGAGCGCTCGATGACGCCTTCGAGCGTCGCGACGATGGCAAGGCCACGGCCCTTCGGGGTCACGCCGTCCTGCTCCCAATAACCCCAGGGCTGGGTGTCCATCATCGCCTCGGCATAGAAGGTGCCGGCATCGAGATCGTTCGGATATTTCTTCCACAATTCGCCCATCGCGCGCGCGAAGGCGTCGTCGAGACGGGCGCGGTCTGCCTTGGGATCCGCGGAATAGCGTTCCGTCAGCGCGTTGATCCAGTCGCGCTCCTCGGGCGAGGCGTAGCGCTCGAGCGCCACGGCGTTGGAGACCGCTTGCCAGGCCGGCTTGATCGCGTCGTCGGGCATCGGAAGGTTGATATTGGGGCCCAGCGCCATCGCGACGCCCCACCAGCACATCGCGCAATGCGGATCGAGGCGGGCGCCCTCGCGGAACGACCGGATCGCCTCGGCATGGTTAAAGCCGAACATCAGATTGACGCCCTGGTCGAACAGGCGCTGCGTCATCGCGTTCTTCGTCGAGATCTTGTGCGTGTGGCTGCCCAGGCCCTTGAAGAGCGGCGCGCCGGGCTTGTCGGCCTCGCCCATATACACCGCCGGCATGGGGTCGATCATCTTCATGACCATGCCGGACATCGGCATCGCCGCGCCCATGGGCATGCCGTCCGGCATCGTGTCCGCGGCCAGTGCCGCCGGCACGGCCAGGGCGAGGGCAAGGGCGGCAATCGCGATCTTCATGGGTTCCTCTTCTCCCGATCCATGTTTCAAGCACGCGCCGGGCCGCCGCGACAAGATGGCGGCAAGACCTTGGGCGGCCGTGGCTTTATGCAGGCGTCATGAAGCAAGCGGCTCCCGATTTCTGGCGCAGCCGCCGGGCGGTCGGGATCTGGCTGCTGGCGGTGGCGGCGATCATCCTGGGCATGGTGACGGTCGGCGGCCTGACGCGGATCACCGGCTCCGGCCTTTCGATCACGGAATGGGACGTGCTCATGGGCGCCGTCCCGCCGCTGACCGACGCGCAATGGCAGGACGCCTTCGCCAAATACCGGCGCATCCCGCAATACATCCACGAGAACGCCGGCATGAGCCTGGCCGCGTTCAAGGGCATCTTCTGGTGGGAATGGGCGCACCGGCTCCTGGGCCGCCTGCTCGGCGTGTTCTTCCTGGTGCCGTTTCTCTGGTTCGCCTGGACCGGCGCCATCCGCCGCGCCGAGTGGCCGCGCATGGTTCTGCTGTTCCTGCTGGGCGGACTGCAGGGCTTTGTCGGCTGGTGGATGGTCGAGAGCGGCCTCGAGACGCGCCTCAGCGTGTCGCAATACCGCCTCGCGATCCATCTCGGCGTAGCGCTGATCCTGCTGGTGGCGATGGTGTGGATCGCGCTGGAATATCTGCGGCTGGACGAAAAACCGGCGACGGCCTCGCGCGCGCCGCACTTCCCCTTCGTCATCGCCGCGCTGATCTATGTGCAGACGCTGCTCGGCGCGCTCGTTGCGGGCCTGCATGCGGGATTGCTCTACAACACCTGGCCGTCGATGGACGGGCGCTTTGCGCCGGAAGACGTTTTCGTCCAACGCCCCTGGTGGATCAATTTCTTTGAAAACCCCGGCACGGCGCAATTCGATCACCGCATGGGCGCGTATATCGTCGCGATCTCGGTCTTTGCCCTGTGGTGGCGCGAGCGGGGAAGACTTACGGGCTGGGCGCGGCGCAGCGGCAATGCGCTGCTGCATCTCACCCTGTTCCAAATCGTGCTCGGCATCGCCACGCTTCTGCTGCAGGCGCCCGAATTCCTCGCCGCGGCCCACCAGCTAACCGCCGCGCTGCTGCTGTGCACGGCGGTGTGGCATGGCTTCGAGATGAAATTCAGCCCCCCATCGCCTGATCCAGATCGGCGATGATGTCCTCGACGCTTTCGATGCCGATCGACAGCCGCATGACCTCGTTGCCGGCGCCGGCCCTGGCGCGCTCGTCGTCGTTGAGCTGGCGATGCGTCGTCGAGGCGGGATGGATGATCAGGCTGCGGGTGTCGCCGACATTGGCGAGATGGCTGATCAGCTTGACGCCGTTCACGACCTTCACGCCCGCGTCATAGCCGCCCTTCAGGCCGAAGGTGAACACCGCGCCGGCGCCCTTGGGGCAATAGGTGCGGTGCAGTCCGTAGGAGGGATTGTCCTCCAGCCCGGCATAGTTTACCCACGCGACCTTCGGGTTCTTCTGCAGCCATCTGGCGACCGCCAGCGCGTTGTCGCAATGCTTTTGCATGCGCAGCGGCAGGGTCTCGGTGCCGGTGATGACCAGGAACGCGTTCATCGGCGACAGCGCCGGCCCCAGATCGCGCAGGCCGAGCACGCGACAGGCGATGGCGTAAGCCATGTCGCCGAACGTCTCCCACAGCTTCATGCCGTGATAGGACGGGCAGGGCTCGCTCAGCGTCGGATATTTGCCGCCGCCCCAATCGAACTTGCCGCTGTCGACGATGATGCCGGCCATCGAGTTGCCGTGGCCGCCGAGGAACTTCGTGGCTGAATGCAGCACGATGTCGGCGCCCCATTCGATGGGGCGGATCAGATAGGGCGAGGCCAGCGTGTTGTCGACGATCAGCGGCACGCCTGCGGCATGGGCGATGCCGGCGATGGCCTCGATGTCGCTGATGATGCCGCCGGGATTGGCGATGCTCTCGATGAACACGGCCCGCGTGCGATCGTCGATCTGCGCCTTGAACGACGCCGGATCGGTGGTGTCGGCCCATTTCACATGCCAGTCGAATTTGGCGAAGCCCTGGGAGAACTGGTTGATCGAGCCGCCATAGAGCTGGCGCGCCGCGACGATATTGTCGCCCGGGCTCATCAGCGTGTGCAGCGCGATGAGCTGCGCGGCGTGGCCCGAGCCGACGGCGAGCGCCGCGCGGCCGCCCTCGAGCGCCGCGACACGCTCCTCCAGCACCGCATTGGTCGGGTTCATGATGCGCGAATAGATGTTGCCGAAGACCTGGAGGTTGAACAGCGCCGCGGCGTGGTCGGCATCCTCGAACACATAGGCGGTGGTCTGGTAGATCGGGGTCGCCCGCGCGCCGGTGGCGGGATCGGGCTGCGCGCCGGCATGGACGGCGAGCGTGTTGAAACCGTAGTCGGACATGGCTTCCTCCGTGGGCGGGTAGAAACTCTACCTATTCAATAGGGTATAGATCAACGCCGCGTCAGAAAGCGAGGCGGCCTTTCAGATCGTCGAACGCGATCATGACATGTTCGCGATAGGCCGGGCGAGCCTTGAGACTTTCATACCATGCCTCGACACGGGGCAGGGCGGGGCGGTCGATCTCCAGCTCGAAATAGCGGTAGAGCTGGGTCGCGGCGGGGATGTCGCCGAAGGTGAAGGTGTCGCCGGCGACGAAGGCGCCGGTCTCCAGATGGCGGTCCAGCAGACGAAACAGGATAGCACAGCGCGCGATGGCCTTGCGGATCGCGGGCCAGTTCCGCTGGTCTTCCGGCGTCCGGTAGAAGCCCCAGAACACGCCGTTCATGAAGGCTGGCTGGAGATCCGCGAGCGTCCAGTCGGTCCATTGGTCGGCCCGCGCGCGGATGCCTGGGTCGTCGGGCCAGAGCGAGCCCGCCCCGTATTTCGCCGCGAGATAGCGCAGGATGGCATGACTTTCCCACACCACCATCCCACCATCGTCGATCACCGGCACGCGGCGGTTGGGATTGAGCGCGCCGAATTCATCGGTATCCAGCAGACCGAAGGATCCGCCGGCCGGGATGTGCTCATGCGCCAGGCCGAGCTCGCCGACCGCCCATAGCACCTTTTGAACGTTGATCGAGTTTCGGCGACCCCAAATCTTCAGCATCGCCTCAGACGCGCTTGAGCGATCCGCCCTTGCCGAAGAGCAGGGGCTTGCGGTTGTCGATCACCTTGCGGTTGACGCCCATCCAGCCGATCTCGCCGGAGAAGCGGCCATGCTCGATCTTCGGGCAACGGTCCATGATGACGGTGAGGCCGGCCTCCCGCGCCAGCGCCGCCGCCTCTTCGTTGATCACGCCGAGCTGCATCCAGATCGTCTTGATGCCGAGGCGGTCCTTCTCGGCCAGCGCCTCGCGCACGATCTCGGGCGCGGCGTCGGAGGCGCGGAAGATGTCGACCATGTCGACCGGGGCGGGCACGTCCTTGAGCGCGCCATAGACGGTCTGGCCGAGGATCTTCTTTCCCACCATCGAGGGATTGATCGGATGGATCGTGTAGCCCTTGGCGAGCAGGTACATCATCGCGAAATAGGACGGCCGCATGTCGTTGCCGGACGCCCCGACCATGGCGATGGTCTTGGTCGAGCGCAGGATCGATTTGATCAGGTCGTCGGGATAACCGGGCATGAGCGCTACTTAGTGCTTTCGGCGCCCGAAATCACCCCCCAAGGGAAGGCGATGGATCACGCCGGCCATTTCGGTTCGCGTTTTTCCACGAAAGCGCCGATGCCTTCCTCGGCCTCGGAGCCGAGCATGTTCAGGGTCATGACCTGGCTCGCATAGTCGTAGGCCTCGCCCAGGCCCATCTCGATCTGGCGGTAGAACGCCTCCTTGCCGATCTTCAGCGTGCCGTGCGGCTTGGTGGCGATCAGGGCGGCGAGCTTGGCGGTCTCCTCCGCCAGCGTCTCGGGCGCGACGACGCGGTTGATCAGGCCGATGCGGCGGGCTTCCTCGGCCGCGATCGTCTCGCCGGTCAGCAGCATTTCCATCGCGTGCTTGCGCGCGACGTTGCGCGACAAGGCCACCATCGGCGTCGAGCAGAACAGGCCGATATTGACTCCGGGCGTCGCGAATTGCGCCGCGGCGGAGGCGACGGCCAGGTCGCAGCTCGCGACGAGCTGGCAGCCGGCGGCGGTGGCGATGCCCTGGACCTGCGCGATCACCGGCTTGGGATGGCGCACGATGGTCTGCATCAGCCGGGAGCATTGCGCGAACAGCGCGGCGAAATAGGCCTTGCCCTTGTCGGCATCGGTGCGGCGCGCGGTCATCTCCTTGAGGTCGTGGCCGGCGGAGAAGGCCGGGCCGTCGGCGGCGATGACGATCACGCGAACGGAGGTGTCGGCCGCCGCCGCGTCGAGCGCGTCCTGCAAGGCCGTCATCAGGCCCTGGCTCAGCGCGTTGCGCGCCGGGCCGCGGTTGAGCGTGAGGCGCAGCACGGCGCCGTCCTGCGCGGCGAGCACCAGGGGAATGGTTGCGGGTGCGTTCATCTTAACTCTCCTCAATCCCCGCCGAACCAGTTGAAGGCGGCATCGAAGCTCTTGGCGCCGATCGTCAGCTTGCCTTTTAGCACAGGATGGTCGTCGGGATGCGGCACATCGGGCGTCGGCTTCTTGAAGAAATCGGCGCTGAATGTTCCCTCGAAAGTGATCGTACCGAGCGTCTTGTCGGTCCCGACGAAGCGCAGATGGCCGTCGCCGAGCGCATAGGCCGTGGGCAGGACCCGGATCTGGCCGGTATGGTACGGAATGCTGTCCTCGCCGGTCTTCACCGGGCTGGTCAGGTCCTCGAACTCCACCATCACGCCGCCGAACGCCTTGTCGGATTTTCCGGACTCGAAGGTCTTCAGGTCGTCGGGCGGCGCGACGAACAGGTTGCGCACCGACCACTTGCCGGCCGCGATCGGCGACGCCGGCAGGAAGTAGCCGAAATAGTCCTTCGATTTGTCGCTCGCGAATCCCTTGAGCGGCTGGGGAGGCGCCGCGATGGCCATGCCGCCGATGGCGAACGCGAGAGCGAGGGCGGCGAGTTGCGACTTCATGAGGAACTCCAAATAGGAACCAGTGAAATCCGGAACGAAGGCAGTAAGAGGACGTTCTGAGAATGCGTCCCAAGGGAGATACTACATGACAACGGTGAGCGGTCACACCTCCGCAATTCTGGCCTCCAAGGTCAAAGGCACGAGCGTTTACGATCAGGCTGGCGATAAGATCGGCCATGTCGAGGACATCGTGCTCGACAAGCAGTCCGACCGCATCATGTTCGCCGCGCTCGGGCAGGGCGGCGTGCTCGGTCTCGGCGAGAAGTTCTTCCCGGTCCCGTGGTCGATGCTCGGCTATTCGAAGGACATGGGCGGTTATGTCGTGCCGGTGGCGCAGGACGTGATCTCCAAGGCTCCGACCTACCGGCTCGAAGACCTCACGAAGAACGACGGCGATTTCGGCAAAATCCGCGAGAGCTCCTACGACTACTTCAACATTAAGCGCGACTGGTAAGCCCCCCCATACCTGTCGTGTGAGAAGGCCCGGCTGTCCCCCACAGCCGGGCCTTTTCTTTTGTGCCCGACAGTTCCTAGACTGCGGCCTGTCTTCCGGAGAATGCACGCCATGGCCTCCAAGCTCGCCGAAGATCCGCGCATCGATCCCCGCATCAAGGCCTTTCTGGGCGCCATGCCGCCGATTTCGCCGGCCGGCAACGTCGCCGGCCGCGAGGAGATGCTGGCCGCGGAGAACACTGAAGCGGCCAAGGCCGCCGCCGCGCAACTCACCGCCATGATGAACATGGTGGACAATGAGCAGGTCGCGCCCTCGGCCGGGCTCGCCATACGCACCGAGACCTTCCGCTCCGAGCCGGACGGCAATACGGTCAAGATCCAGTTCATCCGGCCGGACAATGGCGAGCGGCTGCCTTGCGTCTACTACATCCATGGCGGCGGCATGGCGACGATGTCGTGCTTCGACGGGATGTACCGGGCCTGGGGCCGCATCATCGCGGCGCAAGGCGTCGCGGTCGCGATGGTCGATTTCCGCAATTGCCTCCGCGCCTCCTCGGCGCCGGAGGTCGAACCCTTTCCGGCCGGTCTCAACGATTGCGCCGCGGGGCTGCGCTGGGTGCATGCCCATGCGGACCTGCTGAAGATCGATCCCAAGCGGATCGTGATCGCGGGCGAGAGCGGCGGCGGCAACCTGACGCTCGCCACCGGCATGAAGCTGACGAAGGAGGGCGATGCCGGCCTCGTCAAGGGGCTCTACGCGCTCTGCCCCTACATCGCCGGGATTTGGCCGCAGCCGCAATATCCCTCGTCGATCGAGAACAACGGCATCCTGCTCGAACTGCACAACAACCGCGGCGCCATGGGCTACGGGATCGAGGCATACGAAGCGCGCAATCCGCTGGCCTGGCCGGCCTTCGCGACGGAAGACGACGTGAAGGGCCTGCCGCCGACCGTGATCAGCGTCAACGAATGCGATCCGCTGCGCGACGAAGGCATCGCGTTCTATCGCCTGCTCTTGAGGGCCGGCGTGCCGGCGCGCGCCCATGTGGCGCTCGGCACGGTGCACGGCACGGAAATCTTTGCCGTCACCTGTCCTGACATCAGCCGCGAAGCGGCCGTCGCCATCGCGGATTTCGCCAGGGCCTAAGTCCGGGGCGCGGCCCGGACAATGCGGTATCATGATACCGCATCAAAAAAGTGCCGGTTTCCCGGCGCTTTGTCTTGACCTGTGGCTTCGCGCCGCGTAATAGCGGCGCCCTGAACCGAAATTCCTCACAGGTAACCCGATGAAAACCTACTCGGCCAAGGCGTCCGAGATCGAGAAGAAATGGATCCTCGTCGATGCCGAAGGGCTCGTCGTCGGCCGGCTTGCCTCGATCCTCGCGCTGCGCCTGCGCGGCAAGCACAAGACGACCTTCACGCCCCATATGGACTGCGGCGACAATATCGTCGTGATCAACGCCGCCAAGATCGTCCTCACC
Organism: Rhizomicrobium sp.; assembly: GCA_037200985.1. Classification (NCBI taxonomy): domain Bacteria; kingdom Pseudomonadati; phylum Pseudomonadota; class Alphaproteobacteria; order Micropepsales; family Micropepsaceae; genus Rhizomicrobium; species Rhizomicrobium sp. Next base: position 1,464,964 of record JBBCGJ010000001.1, on the reverse strand, counting down.
GGCAACAAGATGAAGGACAAGACCTACTACCACCACACCGGTTACATCGGCGGCATCAAGGAGCGCACCGCGGGCCAGATCATGCGCGGCAAATTCCCCGAGCGCGTGCTGCACAAGGCGGTGGAACGCATGCTGCCGCGCGGGCCGCTCGGCCGGCGCCAGCTCTCCAATCTGCGCGTCTATGCCGGGGCGGAGCATCCGCACGCGGCGCAGCAGCCCGAGCCGTTCGACGTGGCGAAACTCAATCCCAAGAACACCAACTACAAGAAGGCAGGCTAAGCCATGGCGGAAGACGTCAAGAGCTTCGGCGAACTCAAGTCCACGCTGATCAAGGCCAAGGTGCCGGAGAAGGCGGAACCCGGCGAGCAGCCCAAGTCCAACCGCGACTCCAAGGGCCGCGCCTATGCCACCGGCCGCCGAAAGAACGCGGTGGCGCGGGTATGGATCAAGCCAGGCCGCGGCACGATCACGGTCAACGGCCGCGACGAGAAGGTCTATTTCGCGCGGCCCGTGCTGCGCATGATCCTGCGTCAGCCCCTGATCGCGACCAACCGCGACGGCCAGTTCGACGTGATCGTCACCGTTGTCGGCGGCGGCCTGTCGGGGCAGGCGGGCGCGGTGCGCCACGGCATTTCCCGCGCCCTGGTTCGCTATGAGCCGACGCTGCGCGCGGCGCTGAAGCCGGGCGGCTTCCTGACGCGCGATCCGCGCGCCGTGGAGCGCAAGAAATACGGCCGCCCCAAGGCGCGTCGTTCGTTCCAGTTCAGCAAGCGCTGATCCGGCAGCTTCACTCCGTCGTTCAGAAACAGCGGCTTACAGAAATGTGAGCCGCTGTTTCGTCAGGCGCCCACCCCGCATCGCGGGTTTGACAAGCCGCTTCCAGCTATCGCTTTGCACCATTCGTGCACAAAAACGGCGCGGAGGAGAGCGACGGTCGCATACGAGAACTGTCACTCGATCGGGAACGGCGCGCTCTTCTTGTACACGCGACCGAGCCGCAAGAGGAAGACAGGGCAGACTCGTCCTGTCCGGCCCGCGATTTCCAGCCGACGTCGGACGTCGAAGACATGCTCAGCCTGCCAAACCGCGGCATCGATTTGAGGCCGTTGATCGATGGATGTCGTCCAATCGCTGCACATGGCTTGCGTCAACAAGCTGGATAATTTTTGCACAAATGGCTCGAGCAAATATTCGTGCGATGGACGTCTTGCAAGCCCGAGCGCGAGTTCGTACCGTCTACTTCTTGCGGCTCGTTCAGCTCGCCTGGTTTTGGCCGTTCTGAATTGAAATTCGTCGCGTTTCGTGAGCGCTGCGTCCTGGCGTGAGTGCTATCGCTCAAATCCAGAGTTTACTAGCCGCTTCGGCGGGCCCGCACCGCGGCGATGCGAACGGCTTGTGGCACTTAGAATTTTGGGGGCTGACATGCGTCGCGGCATCGTATTTGCGTTTCTTGTCTATGCGTGCGGCGCATGCGCCTCGACCGCACAAGCGGCAAGCTGTCCGGCGCCACCCACGCTGGCAAATGGCCAGACGGCCAACGCCAACGACATCCTCGGTGTATTCAGTTGCATCAACGGTAACTTTGCGCCGCTCACGGGTCCGTCCTTCACGGGCAATGTCGGCATCGGGACGGCTTCGCCATCCGCCACACTTACGATACAAGGCGCGGGCACCGGCTCGGGCGTGAACTTCCAGACGACGAACGCCTCGCACACGCCTCTCATTACCGCAGTCGACAACGGAAACGTCAGCATCGGCGCGCCTGGCGCCAGCTCAAGGCTCAGCATCGGGGTCGCCACCGACAACACTGGCGTCTTTGATCTCCAAGACCGCAGCGTGAACAGCGTCGTTTTCGGCGCGACCGCCAACAGCACGTCCATTGCTGGGCTTGCTGTCAAGAATCTTGTATGGGGCAGCTCGAGCTCCGGCAGCGACATGGTTTTCGGTCCCAGCACCGCTGCCACGACCGCGTTGGTGCTGAAAGCAAACGGCAACATCGGCATCGGGACGACATCCCCCGCGGTGTCGCTCGATGTCGTCGGAACCATCCGCCAGAGCGGCTGCGTCACCGCCGGCACGCTCGCGGTCAATGGGTCCGGCGACATCATCTGTTCGTCGGATGCCCGTCTGAAGAACGTGCTTGGCGACTACGCCGGCGGCCTGGCCGCAGTCGTCCATCTGTCGCCCAAGCTCTTCACCTACAGGCCGACCCGCGGCGATCCGAACGAGACTTTCGTGCATGCCGGCTTCCTTGCGCAGGATGTCATGTCGGTCATCCCGCAGGCATCGGCCCTCCAGCGCGACGGCTATTACTCGCTCGACACCACCGCAATTCTCGCCGCGACGGTCAACGCGGTGAAGGAGCTGAAAGCCATCGCCGACAAGCAAGCTAAAGAAATCACAGTTCTCAAAGCAAAACTTGTCGAAGCTGATCGTCGTCTCACGGACGCCCATCTAAAGCAGGCATCAGCCATCGAAGAGTTGCGAGTCGAGATCGCGGAAATAAGGCATGCGAGTCAACTCAAGACAGCATCGCGGTGAGCCCAGAACTCGCTACGTGCAATCGTATATTTTCGGCGGGGCTCAGATTGGGGAAACCGCGGCGTTCAGATCTGCTGCCGACGCGACGCATACTTACAAGCTGGCTGATAGGTCATGGTTGCATGAAAACTGCGGCTTGAAGAATGGGAGATATTGATGCGCAATCTAAAGATTATGTGGCTCGGCATTCTACTGGCTTCGCCGGCTAGCGCAGCAGAAACGATCACATACACGTACGATGCGCTAGGCAGGCTGGTTCATACTGTTCATGCTGGAAGCGTGAACAATGGCCAGCAATCTACTTATACCCACGATCCGGCCGGAAACCGAAAAAATGCATCGACCACAAGGGGAGCTCCTTAAGTTTGGTCACTCTTGCTGCTCCGATCTATGGCGAAGAGCGAGCGACCTTCCAATTATCGAGCACACAATATGTGCCTACAGCGGCTGACGGCTCAACATTCGTTGATAACGGCAGCACCTGCACTTGGACCAAGCGCGACGGCACCAAGATCGTTTTCGCGGCGTTCCACGAAAGCGGCAATCCGCTTTGCCTAAGCAACAATATCATCGGCATCAGCTATCCCGACGGGCGGATCGCTACGTACTACTACTATGGCTCGTTCTCTACATCGGATAGCTGGACCCCGAGCCCGATTCTCTCCATCGCGACGAACTCGGGCTATATGCTGAAATATCGCTATCCGGGAACGCCGGCATTCGGCACCCAAAGTAAGCGTCCGGTGATCTACGCGGCTTTGGCGAGCGGAATGGCGGCCCAGTTCCAGGGGAGGATCTCGGTGATGCGGTTGATGGGATGGTCGGCGATTCGGGCGGTCACGTCGCGCAGCCAGGCTTCGGGATCGAGGCCGTTGAGCTTGGCGGTCTCGATGAGGGAGTAGATGGCGGCGGCACGTTCGCCGCCAGCGTCGGAACCGGCGAAGAGGTAGTTCTTGCGGCCGAGGGCGAGCGGGCGGATGGATCGCTCGGCGGCATTGTTGTCGATCTCCAGCCGGCCGTCGTCGAGGTATCGCGCGAGCGCCGTCCATCGCCCGAGCGCATAGCGGATTGCCGCGGCAAGATCGGTCTTTGGCGACAGCTTTTGCTTCGTCGCGGCAAGCCAGGCATGGAGCGCGTCGAGCAACGGCTTGGCCTTTTCCCGCCGCACTCTTTGCCGTTCGTCGGGCGGTCTGCCGCGGGCTTCTTCTTCGACGCGATAGAGCGCGCCGATGCGGCCAAGCGCTTCCTTGGCGATGGGCGAGCCATTCGCGGCATGCACGTCGAAGAACTTGCGCCGGACATGCGCCCAGCAGGCGGCTTCGGCGATTTGGCCCTTCTCGAAGATGGCATTGAAGCCGGCATAGCCGTCGGCATGCAGCACCCCCTTAAAAGCCTTTAGATGCAAGGCCGGATGCTCACCCTTGCGGTCGGGCGAGTAGAAGTAGACGGCTGCCGGTGCGAGCTTGCCGTTATGAGGCCGCTCATCACGCACATAGGTCCACAGCCGCCCGGTTTTGGCCTTTCCGGTTCCCGGCGCCAGCACCGGCACCGGCGTGTCGTCACCGAAGAGAACATCGGATGCCATCACGTCTTTGCGCAGGGCATCGACCAAAGGCGCAAGCAGCGCGCTCGCACGTCCCACCCAGTCCGCCAAGGTCGAGCGTTCCAGATCGATGCCGCGGCGTTCGTAAATCCCGCTCTGGCGATAGAGCGGCAAGTGATCGGCGTATTTGGCAACCAGCACATGGGCGAGCAGGCCAGGCCCTGGGCGGCCGCGTTCGATCGGCAGCGACGGCAACGGCGCCTGGGTGATCGCCTCGCACCTGCGGCACGAGAACTTCGGCCGCACATGCCGGATGACCTTGAACGACGACGGCACATACTCCAGCAGCTCGGTGACGTCTTCGCCCAGACGGCGCAAGTCGCCGCCGCAACGGGGACAGGCGCATTGCGTAGCATGCAGGATCGTCTCGCGGGGCAGATGATCCGGCAACGGCCGCCGCACGGGCTTTTGCAGCGTGTCCGGCGAGGCTGGCGAAGGCGCGGCCGGGGCGGCGGCACTGCTTTCCTGCAGATCGTCCAGCAGCAACTCGAGCTGCTCGATCTGCTGGTCGAGCTTTTCCGACGAACGGCCGAACTGCATGCGCTTGAGCCGATGCAGTTGCGCCAAAACCTGTTCGATGCGCAAATCCTTCGCGCGCAACTCGGCGTCCTTGGCTTCGATCAGCGCCGCCTGCTCGCGCACCAGCGCCTTCAGGGCCTGGGGATCGTCGGGCAGCGAATCGGGAGCAACCGTCATGGCGCAATGCCACCACAGCAAGCTTCCCAAGGCGATTGCTGCGCACTTCCCACGAGTCAGCGTGCCGCACGGGAGCCGTGGATATCTCTATCCGGCAAGTTCCGGACGATACGTCCGCTGCGGCGCACGCCAGTCGATGCCTTCGAGCAGATAGCCAAGTTGTGCCGACGAGATGGTTACCGCCTCGCCGGCCGTTGCCGGCCAAATGAAGCGACCGCGCTCCAGCCGTTTGGCGAACAGGCACAGGCCCTGGCCGTCATGCCACAGCAGCTTGATGAGGTCGCCCCGCTTGCCGCGGAACACGAACAGGTGCCCGCCATGCGGATCGTGCTTGAGGACTTCCTGCACCCGCAGCGCCAGACCGTTGAAGCCCTTGCGCATGTCGGTGTGGCCCGCGCAAAGCCATACCTGCGTGCCGGCCGGAACCGGGATCAAGACTCAAGCGCCTCGATCACCCGCCGCAGCGCGACCGCATCGACATCTCCGTTCACCACCACGCGGCGGCCCGAGCCCAGCACGATCTCGATGCTGCCAGGGCTGGATTTTACCGGCGCCACAGCGGGCGCCGCCAGCCCAACGCGGACAAAGCCCTCACCGCTCGGCGGTTGCACAGGCGGGCGTCCGGACCAGATACCTTGCTGCTTGCGCCAGCGGAACAGCAGGCTCGTCGCCACCCCGTGCTTCTTCGCCACCCGCGCCACCGGGCTCGTCTTGCTCTCCTCGATAATCGCCTGCTTCTCTTCATCGCCCCAACGCCGACGCGCATCCGCAACGAACACCCTGGTCATCTGTCCAGACATAGGGACGGTCCCGGTGACTTGAGCCGCTCAATCAGCGACGCTCCAATGACCTATCCTCAAGTCACCGCAACAACGCGCAAGGCGTGCCAGGCCGGACGCTTACCGTCAGGTGGCGGCCGAGCGAGTTGGAGACGTCCGTGAGCAGCGGCCACCAGGACGACTCGACGCCGCCCGCCGTCGGCGGCACCGTATAGGTCAGGTCCACGCTCGTCCCCGCCGGATAGGCGATGTGGGTCAGGTTCCACCCGGTGCGCGCGACCTGGTATTGCGGGATGGCGCCGAGGTCGTCGGCATTGCCCAGCCGCTCGGTGCAGAAGAACGCGAAGGTCGCGACCGTGCGGTCCGGCTCGGTCAGGGTGAAGGCGTATTGCGAGAGGTCGCCATAGGGATCGCAGGCATTGCCGGGAAGCTTGATGGCTAGCGGTTGCTGTTCAGCAACTCCAAAATTCTAGAGAAATTGGCTTGGACATATCTACTGATGCCGACCGCGCTACGAACCTCAGGTGCAGTACGAGCATCCGGATGCGTCTTGGCAATGACTTTCTCAATTGACACCAACCCTTCACCTACAAGACCTATATCCCCATAGATATCAGAACGATCATTTGTAATCCTAACAACAAGACCGTGAAAAATATATTCGACCATACCGCTACCAAAATGTAGATCGTCATAGTGATCGATAATAAGCATTGGAGGGTCGTCAGGGGAGAATGCTCCGAGCGCCTTAATCTTCAAGTCCGACATGGCGTCTCTCCTACTTCTATTCAGAATTAAGGTTTAGCGAAGAATAAAAACTAAACTCGTAAGCACCGAACCAAGACGGTTTCGAACCCACCGCAGACCTCAAATTAGAAGCCGGTAACAGCGATCCGTTCGGCGTTCTATTTGATGGGGCAGTTTAGACGACCGGTGCAATAGGTTCCGACTACGAAGCCATCCCCTATGGACCACCCGGCTCCTGACTCCTGGGAATTCGCACCGCCGACTCCTTTGCCCTTGCCCGGTTTCGGTGGGTCCAACCATTCGCCATCTGCACTAGGTGTATATCCCTTTTCATTCAAGTATTCTAATTCCTGCCTATAAAAATTGTCAGAGTCTCTAAGAGTAGTCGACAACCGAAAGCGAGCACCTGCCGCGATCTCGGCGTCTAGATACGCCCGATTGACCGCCCATCTCGCTGCATCGTTTCCTAGCGCATCCCAGGCCTCTGGCGGGATGCTAAATGCTTTGTAGCCATAGCGTTCAGCGACCTTCAAGTAAGTCGGAAAATGACCCAGCGAGACAACAACTTTTTCCCCAACAATTCGGCCTACAGCGCCTTCTCCTCCTTGGGGCAGCGTTGCGAGAAAGAGGAGAACATCTATTGCGGTTGCGATTTCCTGGCGTCGTTCTTTGGCTAGATGCGGATGCTCGATGCCGTAGACTTCCCCAGTCGAGGCACAGAACATACTTCCCCAGCAGCCGTAATTTTCAGGTAAATGATTGCCGAACGGATCCTTGCCGCTCGGATCCGCTTTATCGCTAGGATCGTTTCGGACATAAGCGTAAAGGTTGAAGTCAGCCTGGTATCCAATGGAATCCGTCTGCAAGAACCGTCCGTGTGCGGACGAGTAGTATCGGGCGCGGTAGTAATAGAGCCCGGTTTCGGCGTCGAGGTAGCGGCCGGTGTAGCGGAAGGGGATGGTCGTGGACGTCGGCGTCGCGCAGGGAGCGCCGGCCGCCGTCATGCAGGTGCCATAGGCGTCGTAGGCGTATGGCCCTTCCGCCGGCGCGCCGGAGGCATCCGACATCGTGACGACGCTGCCTTGCCGGTTGGCATGGACATAGGTGCGGGTCCCCGCCGCCGCGACCATGGCAATCGGCTGGTCGACGGCCGGGCCGGGGACGAAGCGGCGGATCAGGGCGCCGGCACCATCGTACTCGGCGATCTCGTTGTCGCCGTCGTGGAGGAAGCTGGTGGTCGTGGTGGCGGCGGCGGTCCAGGTAAAGGCGCCCCAGACGGCGGTGCCCCACAAGGGCGCCGCGGGGACGGTGATCGCCTTGGCGGTGCGCCGGCCGCGCGGGTCGTAGGCATAGACGGCCAGCGTGCCCGCGGTCTTGGCGACGAGCAGGCGGTTCTCGCCGTCATAGCCATAGGTCCAGGCGCCGTCCGTGGTCAGGTTGCCGTCGGCGTCGTAGGTCAGGCCCGCGCCGCCGACGCTGGCATATTGGTTGAGGCCGTTGGGGACATAGGTCGTCGAGCCCGTGGCGGGCGAGGCGAGCCGCCAGGCGGGATTGGTGACGCTCTCGCCGGCGAGCTGATGCGCCAGATTGTAGGTCAGCGTGGTGATGGCATCGTTGGCGGTGCCGGCGAGGTCGTGGACCAGCGAGGCGAGGTCGCCGGCAGGAGAGTAGCCGTAGCTTATGTTCGTGCCGTTGCCATAGGCGATCCCCGTAGGCTGGGACAGCGGATCGTAGCTGTAGGTGGCGAGGGTGCTCATGCCGTTCTCGCTCGCGGTGCTCATGCGGTTCTGCGCGTCGAAGCCGTATTGCACGTAATAGCCGTCGGGCCAGGTCAGGCGGGTGGGGTTGGAGGCGGCGTCGTATTGATACGAGACCGTCCTGGTGCCGGCGACGCCGGGGACGGTGGTGGCCACGGTGGCGAGCCGCCCCGCCGTGTCGTAAGTGGAGACGATGGTGTTGCCGAGCGTGTCGGAGACGGCGGTCTCGCGGCCGGCGCGGTCGTAGGCGGTGGCGGTGGTCACGTCGGCGCCCTGCGCGCCGAAGGCGGGGACCAGCCGCCGGATCAGGCGGTCGAGCGCATCGTAGGTCGAAGTGATGGTGACTCCGCCGCGGATGCGGTGGCCGGTGACGTTGCCGTTGGCGTCGTAGACGAAGCTCTCGTAATCGGCCGGATCGGTCAGGCCCGCCGTGGTCGGCGACGGATAGGTCTGCCGCGCCATGCGGTCGAAGCCGTCATAGGCGTAGGCCGTGAGGTTGCCGTTGGCGTCGGCGACCGAGAGCTCCTTGCCGTCCGGCGACCAGGTATGGGTGGCATAGACGATCTCCGATGCCGTGCCCGCCGCATGGCGCTCCTGCAGGACCTCGCCGATGAGATCGTAGGTGGTGGAGACCGCCCGGCCCATCGGATCGGTGACCTTGGAGGCGCGGCCCAGGGCGTCGTGCTCGGTCACCGTCACCGCCCCGTCGGGGTCGGTGCTGGTGTGCACCTTGCCGGTCGGCCAATAGGTGAAGCCGGTCGTCGCCCAGGGCGCCCCGCCATTGCCCGTGGCGCGCTTCAGGGTCAGCAGCAGGCCGGTGGGGTCGTAGGTCCACTGCGTGACGGCCCCCAGCGGCGCGTCCCATTCGGCGATGCGCCGGTTCCTGTCATAGGCGGCGGTGTGGGTGTTGCTCCTGGGATCGGTCAGGCTCGTCACGTTGCCCGCCGCGTCATAGCCGAAGGACGTCGTCAGGTTCAGCGCCCCGTCCGAGGCGATGACGGAGGCCAGATAGTGCGATCCGTTGTAGGTGTAGCGGGTGCGCAGGCCCGTGGGGTCGGTCTCCGTCAGCACCTGGCCCAGGCCGTTATAGGTCCAGGACGTGACCGGCGCGCCGCCCGCCACCGCCGGATCGGTGCGGGCGGTCTCCAGGCAGGTGGCGTTGTCGATGGTATGCGTGACGGTGGCGCCGCGCGCGTCGGTCTCGGTCAGGGGCACGTTGCAGGTGGCGTGATAGGTCGCGGAGGTCGCGAGGTCGGCGAGGCCCGAGCCCGGCTTGGCGTGGCGGGTGGTGCGGATCGGGTTGTTGCGGGCGTCGTAGAGCGTGTCCTCGCGGATGCCCTCGGGACCGGTCTTGGCCGTCAGGCGTCCGAGGCCGTCATAGGCCATGGTGGAGAGACGGCCGAGCGCGTCGATATCGGCGACCTCGCGCGCGTTCGGATCGAACAGGCTGACCGTGTGGCCGCTTAAGGGATCGACGATCTCGCCGCGCCGCCCGTTGGCGATGCGGTATTGCCAGACATGGCCCTCGGCGTCGGTGGCGCTCCGGAGCCGGCCGATCTCGTCATAGGCGAAGGCGTAGTCGGCCGCCGCCGTGCTCGCCGGCAGGTGGATCGCCGCCAGGTGCGCCGGCATCTGCCAGGGCAGGTTATCGCCGACGAACTGCGAGAACTGGCCGGAAGCGGCCAGCATGTCGGTCGCCTGGCCGCCGTCCCATTGGCGGATGTAGTCGTAGGTGGTGGTGTTGCCTTCCGGATCGTGCACGGCGCCGAACAGGGTCGAGCAGGGCGCGGTGTAGTCGCTCTGCTTGAGCCAGGGCGAGGCTTTGCAAGCGACCCCGTCGAAGGTCGCGGTCCGCGGATGGGCCGGATCGGTGGCGTCGCTCACCGTCATCACCCCGGCGCCGGGCGCGGCCGCGTAGGCGAGCGTCAGGTGCCGGCCGAGCGAGTTGGAGACGTCGGTGAGCAGCGGCCACCAGGACGATTCGACGCCGTCCGCCGTCGGCGGCACCGTATAGGTCAGGTCCACGCTCGTCCCCGCCGGATAGGCGATGTGGGTCAGGTTCCAGCCCGTGCGCGCGACCTGGTATTGCGGGATGGCGCCGATGTCGTCGGCATTGCCCAGCCGCTCGGTGCAGAAGAACGCGAAGCTGGCGACCGTGCGGTCCGGCTCGGTCAGGGTGAAGGCGTATTGCGAGAGGTCGCCATAGGGATCGCAGGCGTTGCCGGGAAGCTTGCGCGAACCGTTCGGCACGCCGCTTTGAATCGTGCAATCAGGCGATTTAGGAGACAGCAGTATCGACTAGTACGCTATCAACTCTGAAAACGAGGAGCCGAATACCAGCGTCCTTCAAATAGGATGCCTCCAGCCATTTTGGCGTGTGTGTTGACTTGTGTAACATTGCCGCAACTGCTCGAGCGGCTTCAATACTGTTTAACAAACACTTCTCATTAATGGATGACCGAATATAATTCGCAATTATATCAGATCCCGCGAGCGAATGCAGGACTATGGAATAATATTCGTCGTTGTTCTCGGAAAATACGACATCAAATCCCAAGGATATATTTTCTATATTAAATCCATGCGTATCATCGGCGAGCGGCACAAAGCTCCCTCTCACTACGCGAACTGCGTAGTTATGCAAGACTAACTCTGAGATATAAGCTTTGAGGTTCCCGAAACTACCCGTGTATCCTCCGCTGTCGATCCGCCTTCTTATTCGCTGCGGAGCGTCAACCCAAGCGCTGCCGTCCAACCCCTGAAATTCCCAGGCAATTTTTCGTACAGCCGGGTCGTTTATGCCATTTAGCCACTCGGCGCTTAGGCGATTTTTTGCGAGTACGACAAGCCGATCCGTCTGGGCATTTTTTGTCGGCATATTTATTTTACTCTGATATGGTTCTGAGAGCCAATGCGAATATGTTTTCCGCCGACCCAGTGAGATGCTTGATCTGCCGACCGGTGGTCGTCGACTGGTGTTATACCCGCTGCTCGCGCGCGATCTAGTAGACTGTCGGCGTCCGCGTCACTTATTGGATTTCCTTGGTCGCCTCGTTTTTTTGCGTCCTTGGCGTCGCTAGTTACAGCTTCTTGTTCTGGTGTGTGCCTTTTGCTCTCCTTTATATTTACGCTCGGATACGAGCAACCCGGCAGATTGCAAGCGGTATCACCGGACGTCGTGGACGACGCACAGAGAATGCCGCATAAGATGATGCCGGCGGGACTACCCCGAGCGACCGCAAGCCCCATTCTTACGAATACAGGCATTTCTATCGTGGGTGAAATGCGCTTCGTTTCAACCGTGCAAACTTCAATTCCATCTGGACCCGTAACGCAGACATCTGCCCCGAAAGGATCGGTCATATCCGTCGGATCGTTTCCGGCATAGGTGTAGAGATTGAAGTCATCCTCATACCCGACGGGATCGGTCTGGAGGAAGCGTCCGTGTACGGACGAGTAGTATCGGGCGCGGTAGTAGTAGAGCCCGGTCTCGGCGTCGAGGTAGCGGCCGGTGTAGCGGAAGGGGATGGTCGTGGACGTCGGCACGGCGCAGGGAGCGCCGGAGACGGTGCACGTGCCATAAGCATCATAGGCGTATGGCCCCTCTGCCGGCGCTCCCGACGCGTTGGACATCGTGACCACGCTGCCCTGGCGGTTGGTGTGGACATAGGTGCGGGTCCCCGCCGCCGCGACCATGGCGATGGGCTGGTCGATGGCCGGTCCGGGGACGAAGCGGCGGATCAGGGCGCCGGCGCCGTCGTACTCGGCGATCTCGTTGTCGCCGTCGTGGAGGAAGCTGGTGGTCGTGGTGGCGGCGGCGGTCCAGGTAAAGGCGCCCCAGACGGCAGTGCCCCACAAGGGCGCCGCGGGGATAGTGATGCCCTTGGTCGTGCGCCGGCCGCGCGGATCGTAGGCATAGACGGCCAGCGTGCCGGCGGTCTTGGCGACGAGCAGGCGGTTCTCGCCGTCATAGCCATAGGTCCAGGCGCCGTCCGTGGCGAGGTTGCCGTCGGCGTCGTAGGTCAGGCCTGATCCGCCGACGCTGGCATACTGATTCAAACCGTTCGGGACGTAGGTCGTCGAGCCCGTGGCGGGCGAGGCAAGCCGCCAGGCGGGGTTGGTGACGCTCTCGCCGCTCAGTTGATGCGCCAGATTGTGGGCGAGCGTGGTGGTGGCGTCGTTGGACGTGCCGGCGAGGTCGTGCACCAGCGAGGCGAGGTCGCCGGCGGGGGAATAGCCGTAGCCCACGCTTGTCCCGTTGCCATAGGCGAGGCCGGTGCGGCGCGACATCGGATCGTAGCTGTAGGTGCCGAGCGTGGTGGCGCCGTTCTCGCTCGCCGTGCTCATGCGGTCGAGCGCGTCGAAGGCGTATTGCACGTAATAGCCGTCGGGCCAGGTCAGGCGGGTGGGGTTGGAGGCGGCGTCGTATTGATACGAGACCGTCCTGGTGCCGGCGACGCCGGGGACGGTGGTGGCCACGGTGGCGAGGCGTCCCGCCGTGTCGTAGGTCGAGACGATGGTGTTGCCCAGCGTGTCGGAGACCGCGGTCTCGCGGCCGGCGCGGTCGTAGGCGGTGGCGGTGGTCACGTCGGCGCCCTGCGCGCCGAAGGCCGGGACCAGCCGCCGGATCAGGCGGTCGAGCGCATCGTAGGTCGAAGTGATGGTGACTCCGCCGCGGATGCGGTGGCCGGTGACGTTGCCGTTGGCGTCGTAGACGAAGGCCTCGTAGTCCGAAGGGTTGGTCAGGCCCGCCGTGGTCGGCGAGGGATAGGTCTGCCGCGCCATGCGGTCGAAGCCGTCATAGGCGTAAGCGGTGAGGTTGCCGTTGGCGTCGGCGACCGAGAGCTCCTTGCCGTCGGGCGACCAGGTGTGGGTGGCATAGACGATCTCGGACGCCGTGCCGGCGGCATGGCGCTCCTGCAGGACCTCGCCGATGAGATCGTAGGTGGTGGAGACCGCCCGGCCCATCGGATCGGTCACCCTGGAGGCGCGGCCCAGGGCGTCGTGCTCGGTCACCGTCACCGACCCGTCGGGGTCGGTGACGGTGTGCACCTTGCCGGTCGGCCAATAGGTGAAGCCGGTGGTCGCCCAGGGCGCCCCGCCATTGCCGGTGGCGCGCTTCAGGGTCAGCAGCAGGCCCGTGGGGTCGTAGGTCCACTGCGTGACGGCCCCCAGCGGCGCGTCCCATTCGGTGATGCGCCGGTTGCGGTCGTATGTGGCGGTGTGGCTGTTGCCGCGCGGATCGGTCAGGCCGGTGACGTTACCCGCCGCGTCGTAGCCGAAGGACGTGGTCAGGTTCAGCGCCCCGTCCGAGGCGATCACCGAGGCCAGATAATGCGATCCGTTGTAGGTGTAGCGGGTGCGCAGGCCCGTGGGGTCGGTCTCCGTCAGCACCTGGCCCAGGCCGTTATAGGTCCAGGACGTCACCGGCGCGCCGCCCGCCACCGCCGGATCGGTGCGGGCGGTCTCCAGGCAGGTGGCGTTGTCGATGGTATGCGTGACGGTGGCGCCGCGCGCATCGGTCTCGGTCAGGGGCACGTTGCAGGTGGCGTGATAGGTCGCCGAGGTCGCGAGGTCGGCGAGGCCCGAGCCCGGCTTGGCGTGGCGGGTGGTGCGGATCGGGTTGTTGCGGGCGTCGTAGAGCGTGTCCTCGCGGATGCCCTCCGGACCGGTCTTGGCCGTCAGGCGTCCGAGGCCGTCATAGGCCATGGTGGAGAGACGGCCGAGCGCGTCGATATCGGCGACCTCGCGCGCGTTCGGATCGAACAGGCTGACCGTGTGGCCGCTTAAGGGATCGACGATCTCGCCGCGCCGCCCGTTGGCGATGCGGTATTGCCAGACATGGCCCTCGGCGTCGGTGGCGCTCCGGAGCCGGCCGATCTCGTCATAGGCGAAGGCGTAGTCGGCCGCCGCCGTGCTCGCCGGCAGGTGGATCGCCGCCAGGTGCGCCGGCATCTGCCAGGGCAGGTTATCGCCGACGAACTGCGAGAACTGGCCGGAAGCGGCCAGCATGTCGGTCGCCTGGCCGCCGTCCCATTGGCGGATGTAGTCGTAGGTGGTGGTGTTGCCTTCCGGATCGTGCACGGCGCCGAACAGGGTCGAGCAGTAAGCGTCCGGTGATCTACGCGGCTTTGGCGAGCGGAATGGCGGCCCAGTTCCAGGGGAGGATTTCGGTGATGCGGTTGATGGGATGGTCGGCGATTCGGGCGGTCACGTCGCGCAGCCAGGCTTCGGGATCGAGGCCGTTGAGCTTGGCGGTCTCGATGAGGGAGTAGATGGCGGCGGCACGTTCGCCGCCAGCGTCGGAACCGGCGAAGAGGTAGTTCTTGCGGCCGAGGGCGAGCGGGCGGATGGATCGCTCGGCGGCATTGTTGTCGATCTCCAGCCGGCCGTCGTCGAGGTATCGCGCGAGCGCCGTCCATCGCCCGAGCGCATAGCGGATTGCCGCGGCAAGATCGGTCTTTGGCGACAGCTTTTGCTTCGTCGCGGCAAGCCAGGCATGGAGCGCGTCGAGCAACGGCTTGGCCTTTTCCCGCCGCACTCTTTGCCGTTCGTCGGGCGGTCTGCCGCGGGCTTCTTCTTCGACGCGATAGAGCGCGCCGATGCGGCCAAGCGCTTCCTTGGCGATGGGCGAGCCATTCGCGGCATGCACGTCGAAGAACTTGCGCCGGACATGCGCCCAGCAGGCGGCTTCGGCGATTTGGCCCTTCTCGAAGATGGCATTGAAGCCGGCATAGCCGTCGGCATGCAGCACCCCCTTAAAAGCCTTTAGATGCAAGGCCGGATGCTCACCCTTGCGGTCGGGCGAGTAGAAGTAGACGGCTGCCGGTGCGAGCTTGCCGTTATGAGGCCGCTCATCACGCACATAGGTCCACAGCCGCCCGGTTTTGGCCTTTCCGGTTCCCGGCGCCAGCACCGGCACCGGCGTGTCGTCACCGAAGAGAACATCGGATGCCATCACGTCTTTGCGCAGGGCATCGACCAAAGGCGCAAGCAGCGCGCTCGCACGTCCCACCCAGTCCGCCAAGGTCGAGCGTTCCAGATCGATGCCGCGGCGTTCGTAAATCCCGCTCTGGCGATAGAGCGGCAAGTGATCGGCGTATTTGGCAACCAGCACATGGGCGAGCAGGCCAGGCCCTGGGCGGCCGCGTTCGATCGGCAGCGACGGCAACGGCGCCTGGGTGATCGCCTCGCACCTGCGGCACGAGAACTTCGGCCGCACATGCCGGATGACCTTGAACGACGACGGCACATACTCCAGCAGCTCGGTGACGTCTTCGCCCAGACGGCGCAAGTCGCCGCCGCAACGGGGACAGGCGCATTGCGTAGCATGCAGGATCGTCTCGCGGGGCAGATGATCCGGCAACGGCCGCCGCACGGGCTTTTGCAGCGTGTCCGGCGAGGCTGGCGAAGGCGCGGCCGGGGCGGCGGCACTGCTTTCCTGCAGATCGTCCAGCAGCAACTCGAGCTGCTCGATCTGCTGGTCGAGCTTTTCCGACGAACGGCCGAACTGCATGCGCTTGAGCCGATGCAGTTGCGCCAAAACCTGTTCGATGCGCAAATCCTTCGCGCGCAACTCGGCGTCCTTGGCTTCGATCAGCGCCGCCTGCTCGCGCACCAGCGCCTTCAGGGCCTGGGGATCGTCGGGCAGCGAATCGGGAGCAACCGTCATGGCGCAATGCCACCACAGCAAGCTTCCCAAGGCGATTGCTGCGCACTTCCCACGAGTCAGCGTGCCGCACGGGAGCCGTGGATATCTCTATCCGGCAAGTTCCGGACGATACGTCCGCTGCGGCGCACGCCAGTCGATGCCTTCGAGCAGATAGCCAAGTTGTGCCGACGAGATGGTTACCGCCTCGCCGGCCGTTGCCGGCCAAATGAAGCGACCGCGCTCCAGCCGTTTGGCGAACAGGCACAGGCCCTGGCCGTCATGCCACAGCAGCTTGATGAGGTCGCCCCGCTTGCCGCGGAACACGAACAGGTGCCCGCCATGCGGATCGTGCTTGAGGACTTCCTGCACCCGCAGCGCCAGACCGTTGAAGCCCTTGCGCATGTCGGTGTGGCCCGCGCAAAGCCATACCTGCGTGCCGGCCGGAACCGGGATCAAGACTCAAGCGCCTCGATCACCCGCCGCAGCGCGACCGCATCGACATCTCCGTTCACCACCACGCGGCGGCCCGAGCCCAGCACGATCTCGATGCTGCCAGGGCTGGATTTTACCGGCGCCACAGCGGGCGCCGCCAGCCCAACGCGGACAAAGCCCTCACCGCTCGGCGGTTGCACAGGCGGGCGTCCGGACCAGATACCTTGCTGCTTGCGCCAGCGGAACAGCAGGCTCGTCGCCACCCCGTGCTTCTTCGCCACCCGCGCCACCGGGCTCGTCTTGCTCTCCTCGATAATCGCCTGCTTCTCTTCATCGCCCCAACGCCGACGCGCATCCGCAACGAACACCCTGGTCATCTGTCCAGACATAGGGACGGTCCCGGTGACTTGAGCCGCTCAATCAGCGACGCTCCAATGACCTATCCTCAAGTCACCGCAACAACGCGCAAGGCGTGCCAGGCCGGACGCTTACGTCGAGCAGGGGGCGGTGTAGTCGCTCTGCTTGAGCCAGGGCGAGGCTTTGCAAGCGACCCCGTCGAAGGTCGCGGTCCGCGGATGGGCCGGATCGGTGGCGTCGCTCACCGTCATCACCCCGGCGCCGGGCGCGGCCGCGTAGGCGAGCGTCAGGTGCCGGCCGAGCGAGTTGGAGACGTCGGTGAGCAGCGGCCACCAGGACGATTCGACGCCGTCCGCCGTCGGCGGCACCGTATAGGTCAGGTCCACGCTCGTCCCCGCTACGTGATCAGGGTTCGTCTAGCTTCCTTTTATGATCGGCGAGCAAATCCAGGTAGGCAGAACTCCGGACAAACCGTCCAAAGGTCTGATTCTTGCGGTGAGCGGCTTGCCGTACTCGGAGTATCCAAATGGGCCAAATTACAATAAACGTGACAACAAGACCTGCTATCAAAGCAAAAGGGCCTATCCTCAGCGCCAATTCAAAATTAAACACCGTCTGTCCCAAAGAATTTAGAACGATCAACAGTGCTGTTCCGAGGATAAGGGTCAGAACAAGGTTCAAGTTTTTTTTCGCGACGAGCACGATAAGTCGATATAGAAAGTTCATGTGTCCTACCTAGCGCCGTAAGCTTTCGGGTTCTTTCTCCGGTGCGAGTTTTTTTTGAGGCGAACCATTAATAAGTGAATTCAATGCACCTTCAGCTTTTCCTTGAAGCAAACCAGTGCCGACCTCAGACGCGCGACGACCGCCGGCTTCGGCAAGTGGAATAGCCGCGGCCCGGGCTTCTGCTTGTGCCGCTGGGCTGAGTATCCGGCCGGCAAGAGCCGCCGCTCCTCGCGCGCCAACGTCTGCGATCTTTCCGCCCACGACCGCCGCCGCTGCGCCGGTTGCCACATCGGTTACGACTACAGCAGCATTTTTTCCGGGTGTATCGCCATAGCGCCCCAAATTCCCTTCTGACGCCGCTGTAACGACGCTTTGCACAGCATGAGCGCCACCGCCGACTGCCGCTATTGTCAACAACCCAGCACCAGAGCCGGCAACTGCACCTACGACGGCGCCTTCTGCTGTGTTGGCTAACGCGCCGGTAAAAGTCGGATGGTCGCTTGTCGCAAGATATACCCCCAGTCCGACGGCGCCGCCGATGGCAGCTCCAATAGCTACTGTGCAAACCGGATAACACTTTCCCGTCGGATCTCCCTTATCCGTCGGATCATTCTTCACGTAGAGATAGAGGTTGAAGTCATCCTCATACCCGACGGGATCGGTCTGGAGGAAGCGTCCGTGTACGGACGAGTAGTATCGGGCCCGGTAGTAATAGAGGCCGGTCTCGGCATCGAGGTAGCGGCCGGTGTAGCGGAAGGGGATGGTCGTGGACGTCGGCATCGCGCAGGGAGCGCCGGAGACGGTGCACGTGCCATAAGCATCATAGGCGTATGGCCCCTCTGCCGGCGCTCCCGACGCGTTGGACATCGTGACCACGCTGCCCTGGCGGTTGGTGTGGACATAGGTGCGGGTCCCCGCCGCCGCGACCATGGCGATGGGCTGGTCGATGGCCGGTCCGGGGATGAAGCGGCGGATGAGCGCGCCGGCGCCGTCGTATTCGGCGATCTCGTTGTCGCCGTCGTGGAGGAAGCTGGTGGTCGTGGTGGCGGCGGCGGTCCAGGTAAAGGCGCCCCAGACGGCAGTGCCCCACAAGGGCGCCGCGGGGATAGTGATGCCCTTGGTCGTGCGCCGGCCGCGCGGATCGTAGGCATAGACGGCCAGCGTGCCGGCGGTCTTGGCGACGAGCAGGCGGTTCTCGCCGTCATAGCCGTAGGTCCAGGCGCCGTCCGTGGTCAGGTTGCCGTCGGCGTCGTAGGTCAGGCCTGATCCGCCGACGCTGGCATACTGATTCAAACCGTTCGGGACATAGGTCGTCGAGCCCGTCGCGGGCGAGGCCAGCCGCCAGGCGGGGTTGGTGACGCTCTCGCCGGAGAGCTGGTGCGCCAGGTTGTGGGTGAGCGTCGTCGTGGCGTCGTTGGCGGTCCCGGCGAGATCGTGTACCAGCGAGACCAGGTCGCCGGCAGGGGTGTAGCCGTACGTGATCGCCGTCCCATTGCCATAGGCGAGGCCGGTGCGCCGCGACATCGGATCGTAGCTGTAGGTGCCGAGCGTCGTGGCGCCGTTCTCGCTCGCCGTGCTCATGCGGTCGAGCGCATCGAAGGCATATTGCACGTAATAGCCGTCCGGCCAGGTCAGCCGGGTGCGGTTGGAGGCGGCGTCGTACTGGTAGGAGACGGTCCTGGCCGCGAGCGCCGGGGTGGTGCGGGTGGTGGCGGAGAGCCGCCCCGCCGTGTCGTAGGCCGAGACGATGGTGTTGCCCAGCGTGTCGGAGACGGCGGTCTCGCGGCCGGCGCGGTCGTAGGCGGTGGCGGTGGTCACGTCGGCGCCCTGCGCGCCGAAGGCCGGGACCAGCCGCCGGATCAGGCGGTCGAGCGCATCGTAGGTCGAAGTGATGGTGACCCCGCCGCGGATGCGGTGGCCGGTGACGTTGCCGTTGGCGTCGTAGACGAAGGCCTCGTAGTCCGAAGGGTTGGTCAGGCCCGCCGTGGTCGGCGAGGGATAGGTCTGCCGCGCCATGCGGTCGAAGCCGTCATAGGCGTAAGCGGTGAGGTTGCCGTTGGCGTCGGCGACCGAGAGCTCCTTGCCGTCCGGCGACCAGGTGTGGGTGGCATAGACGATCTCGGACGCCGTGCCCGCCGCATGGCGCTCCTGCAGAACCTCGCCGATGAGATCGTAGGTGGTGGAGACCGCCCGGCCCATCGGATCGGTCACCTTGGAGGCGCGGCCCAGGGCGTCGTGCTCGGTCACCGTCACCGCCCCGTCGGGGTCGGTGCTGGTGTGCACCTTGCCGGTCGGCCAATAGGTGAAGCCGGTGGTCGCCCAGGGCGCCCCGCCATTGCCGGTGGCGCGCTTCAGGGTCAGCAGCAGGCCCGTGGGGTCGTAGGTCCACTGCGTGACGGCCCCCAGCGGCGCGTCCCATTCGGTGATGCGCCGGTTGCGGTCGTATGTGGCGGTGTGGCTGTTGCCCCTGGGATCGGTCAGGCTCGTCACGTTGCCGGCCGCGTCATAGCCGAAGGATGTGGTCAGGTTCAGCGCCCCGTCCGAGGCGATGACGGACGCGAGATAGTGCGATCCGTTGTAGGTGTAGCGGGTGCGCAGGCCCGTGGGGTCGGTCTCGCTCAAGACCTGGCCCAGGCCGTTATAGGTCCAGGAGCCGCGAAGGGTTCGCGTCGAAGGAAATCGCCGGTTGCAGACCGTCCCGCGCCGGCGCGGCGGTGCTCCGCGCCGTCGCGGATATGGTAGGTGTACGGATGATCCGGCCACATCGTATTGTTTTCGAGAAGCGCGATGAGACGGATGGTTGGCGGAAAATGCAATCAACCCTGTACTTCCAGATTGTAGGCACACATTCCGTTCCAAGAGACCTCGATCTTACTCGACGCAGGTATTCTTCTTCTGACACTCTCGATGCGCGGGATCGATGGCATGCGAAGTGCAGACGCCTACTCGAACCATGCACCATTTTGAACTACATCAATCAAATGACATATAGTGAGCTTCTTTTTTGAGCGTCTGCAAAATCCCAATAGCCTTCCAATGTGCGCCATGAGAGCTTCCTCTTCGTTCTGGAAATAATCATTAAAATTAAACCCATCGAAGCGCGTTCCGAAACTATTTCTAATTTCGCTAATAAAATCCCATGCATCGTCGCCGGCTATTCCAAGATCACCAAATATTTCAGTTAACTCTGAAATATCTATATTTGACGCGACAATCCGACGCAAAATCGCTTGCAATTCCTCTCTTATGCGATCCCGGGACAGTCCAGCCGATCTATTCATCTACTTGCTTCTCTTCTTGTCGGAATGTCGGTGCACGTTGGAGCATCCCAATACGATTCGAACTCCGCGAACATGGACAATGCACCTAGTACAGGGAGCGCACGCCCAATTGATCCGCCGACGCTTGCCGTGCCAGTGAGGCTCTTCACCCCCCCAACTCTAGCACCGCCGGTCAACCCTCTCGCCGCCGCAGACGCCGGAGACGTCACCCGTCCACTTGGCCCGCCTCCTCCGATGCCTCCTGGTTTATCCATAGTCGGCATTGCTGAATTGGACATCCCGTATCCGAGTCCTGCTTGACCTGTCGCATTCGAACCGCCTCCGCCGTACACTGCAACGAAGCCACTACCCCCAATATTCTTGTAGGCGTGTACGCTGCCGTCTGGAAGTTTACAGTATCCGTCTACGTCGCCACTATCTGCTGGTCCGGTTGCAGGCGCGTCAGATCCGGGCTGATCCGGCGACTTTGGATTGGCTGGTGAAGGAGAAGATGGCGGCGGCGACGGAGGTGGCATCGTCGGCTTGGGACGCCCAGAGGTTGGTATTATAGGTGGAGGATCATCGCGTTTACGACTGACGTCGCAATGCTCAATTCCGTCATCACCAACTACGCACGGGTCGAGTCCCATCGGATCGGTCATATCCGCCGGATCATTTCCGACATATGTGTAGAGATTGAAGTCGTCCTTGTACCCGACGGGATCGGTTTGCAAGAATCGTCCGTGTACGGACGAGTAGTACCGTGCGCGGTAGTAATAGAGCCCGGTCTCGGCGTCGAGGTAGCGGCCGGTGTAGCGGAAGGGGATGGTCGTGGACGTCGGCATCGCGCAGGGAGCGCCGGAGACGGTGCACGTGCCATAAGCATCATAGGCGTATGGCCCCTCTGCCGGCGCTCCCGACGCGTTGGACATCGTGACCACGCTGCCCTGGCGGTTGGTGTGGACATAGGTGCGGGTCCCCGCCGCCGCGACCATGGCGATGGGCTGGTCGATGGCCGGTCCGGGGACGAAGCGGCGGATGAGCGCGCCGGCGCCGTCGTATTCGGCGATCTCGTTGTCGCCGTCGTGGAGGAAGCTGGTGGTCGTGGTGGCGGCGGCGGTCCAGGTAAAGGCGCCCCAGACGGCAGTGCCCCACAAGGGCGCCGCGGGGATAGTGATGCCCTTGGTCGTGCGCCGGCCGCGCGGATCGTAGGCATAGACGGCCAGCGTGCCGGCGGTCTTGGCGACGAGCAGGCGGTTCTCGCCGTCATAGCCGTAGGTCCAGGCGCCGTCCGTGGTCAGGTTGCCGTCGGCGTCGTAGGTCAGGCCTGATCCGCCGACGCTGGCATACTGATTCA
This sequence comes from Rhizomicrobium sp., assembly GCA_037200985.1. Classification (NCBI taxonomy): domain Bacteria; kingdom Pseudomonadati; phylum Pseudomonadota; class Alphaproteobacteria; order Micropepsales; family Micropepsaceae; genus Rhizomicrobium; species Rhizomicrobium sp. The sequence goes on along the minus strand of JBBCGJ010000001.1, from coordinate 1,443,058 downwards.
AACCGTTCGGGACATAGGTCGTCGAGCCCGTCGCGGGCGAGGCCAGCCGCCAGGCGGGGTTGGTGACGCTCTCGCCGGAGAGCTGGTGCGCCAGGTTGTGGGTGAGCGTCGTCGTGGCGTCGTTGGCGGTCCCGGCGAGATCGTGTACCAGCGAGACCAGGTCGCTGGCAGGGGTGTAGCCGTACGTGATCGCCGTCCCATTGCCATAGGCGAGGCCGGTGCGCCGCGACATCGGATCGTAGCTGTAGGTGCCGAGCGTCGTGGCGCCGTTCTCGCTCGCCGTGCTCATGCGGTCGAGCGCATCGAAGGCATATTGCACGTAATAGCCGTCCGGCCAGGTCAGCCGGGTGCGGTTGGAGGCGGCGTCGTACTGGTAGGAGACGGTCCTGGCCGCGAGCGCCGGGGTGGTGCGGGTGGTGGCGGAGAGCCGCCCCGCCGTGTCGTAGGCCGAGACGATGGTGTTGCCCAGCGTGTCGGAGACGGCGGTCTCGCGGCCGGCGCGGTCGTAGGCGGTGGCGGTGGTCACGTCGGCGCCCTGCGCGCCGAAGGCCGGGACCAGCCGCCGGATCAGGCGGTCGAGCGCATCGTAGGTCGAAGTGATGGTGACCCCGCCGCGGATGCGGTGGCCGGTGACGTTGCCGTTGGCGTCGTAGACGAAGGCCTCGTAGTCCGAAGGGTTGGTCAGGCCCGCCGTGGTCGGCGAGGGATAGGTCTGCCGCGCCATGCGGTCGAAGCCGTCATAGGCGTAAGCGGTGAGGTTGCCGTTGGCGTCGGCGACCGAGAGCTCCTTGCCGTCCGGCGACCAGGTGTGGGTGGCATAGACGATCTCGGACGCCGTGCCCGCCGCATGGCGCTCCTGCAGAACCTCGCCGATGAGATCGTAGGTGGTGGAGACCGCCCGGCCCATCGGATCGGTCACCCTGGAGGCGCGGCCCAGGGCGTCGTGCTCGGTCACCGTCACCGACCCGTCGGGGTCGGTGCTGGTGTGCACCTTGCCGGTCGGCCAATAGGTGAAGCCGGTGGTCGCCCAGGGCGCCCCGCCATTGCCGGTGGCGCGCTTCAGGGTCAGCAGCAGGCCCGTGGGGTCGTAGGTCCACTGCGTGACGGCCCCCAGCGGCGCGTCCCATTCGGTGATGCGCCGGTTGCGGTCGTATGTGGCGGTGTGGCTGTTGCCCCTGGGATCGGTCAGGCTCGTCACGTTGCCGGCCGCGTCATAGCCGAAGGACGTCGTCAGGTTCAGCGCCCCGTCCGAGGCGATGACGGAGGCCAGATAGTGCGATCCGTTGTAGGTGTAGCGGGTGCGCAGGCCCGTGGGGTCGGTCTCCGTCAGCACCTGGCCCAGGCCGTTATAGGTCCAGGACGTGACCGGCGCGCCGCCCGCCACTGCCGGATCGGTGCGGGCGGTCTCCAGGCAGGTGGCGTTGTCGATGGCGTGGGTGACGGTGGCGCCGCGCGCGTCGGTCTCGGTCAGGGGCACGTTGCAGGTGGCGTGATAGGTCGCCGAGGTCGCGAGGTCGGCGAGGCCCGAGCCCGGCTTGGCGTGGCGGGTGGTGCGGATCGGGTTGCTGCGGGCGTCGTAGAGCGTGTCCTCGCGGATGCCCTCCGGACCGGTCTTGGCCGTCACCCGGCCGAGGCCGTCATAGGCCATGGTGGAGAGACGGCCGAGCGCGTCGATATCGGCGACCTCGCGCGCGTTCGGATCGAACAGGCTGACGGTGTGGCCGCTTAAGGGATCGACGATCTCGCCGCGCCGCCCGTTGGCGATGCGGTATTGCCAGACATGGCCCTCGGCGTCGGTGGCGCTCCGGAGCCGGCCGATCTCGTCATAGGCGAAGGCGTAGTCGGCCGCCGCCGTGCTCGCCGGCAGGTGGATCGCCGCCAGGTGCGCCGGCATCTGCCAGGGCAGGTTATCGCCGACGAACTGCGAGAACTGGCCGGAAGCGGCCAGCATGTCGGTCGCCTGGCCGCCGTCCCATTGGCGGATGTAGTCGTAGGTGGTGGTGTTGCCTTCCGGATCGTGCACGGCGCCGAACAGGGTCGAGCAGGGGGCGGTGTAGTCGCTCTGCTTGAGCCAGGGCGAGGCTTTGCAAGCGACCCCGTCGAAGGTCGCGGTCCGCGGATGGGCCGGATCGGTGGCGTCGCTCACCGTCATCACCCCGGCGCCGGGCGCGGCCGCGTAGGCGAGCGTCAGGTGGCGGCCCAGCGAATTGGCGACGTCCGTGAGCAGCGGCCACCAGGACGATTCGACGCCGTCCGCCGTCGGCGGCACCGTATAGGTCAGGTCCACGCTCGTCCCCGCCGGATAGGCGATGTGGGTCAGGTTCCAGCCCGTGCGCGCGACCTGGTATTGCGGGATGGCGCCGAGGTCGTCGGCATTGGCCCGCCGCTCGGTGCAGAAGAACGCGAAGGTCGCGACCGTGCGGTCCGGCTCGGTCAGGGTGAAGGCGTATTGCGAGAGGTCGCCATAGGGATTGCAGGCGTTGCCGGGAAGCTTGCGCGAACCGTTCGGCACCCCGCGATAGAACCCGGTTGTGCCCGAGCCGTTGCCGATCCGCGGCGCGACCGAGGCCGGCAGGGTGTACCAGCCGGGGCCGATCGTCGTGTTGCCCACGGGATCGCTGCCGAACTGGCGCACCACCGTGCCCGACAAGGTCGAGGCGTCGCCCGGCGGCGCGGCGAGGCTGTTGTCGGCCAGGAGCGTGAAGGCCTTCTGGCTGGCGCCCATGGTGACTTCCACGGTGTTCGACGCCACCCGCTCGGCCCACCACATGTTGACCAGACCGGCGATGACATGGTGCTCGAGCGTGTCGAGGTCGGTGCCCTGCGCGGTGGGCGCCAGCCAGTTGAGCGCCGTCAGCGTCACCAGAAGCTCGGCGGCGGCCCGCGGGCTGCTCCCGCCCATCGCCGCCAGCCCGTCGCCCGAGACCGAGATCCCGCTGTCCCAATTGCTCGTCCAGCCGGCGTCGAACCCGGCGCGGAAGGTGCGCTGGTAGGAGAGGCTGAACGGCGCCGGCCCGCTGCCGGCCACGATGTCGGGCGGCATTGTGAGGCTGAGCGTGCCGCTGCGCATGTCGACGTCGCGGGCGATGCCGTGCACGCCGCCGTTCTTGTCGAGGACATTGGCTTCCGGCTTGAACAGCTCGTCGGGATTGGTCGTGACCGAGCCGCCGCCGCCCTTGTCCGTCCCGTCGCCGCGCACCACGTCGTAGGCGATGTGCGAATCGTCGGGCAGATAGCCGATGAAGGCGCCGCCGCGGTCGACGCTCGGATCGTAGTACTGGAAGGTCGTCGGCCCGCCGGGCAGTAAGACATTGCGTTGCGCGCCCGGCCCGAGGAACGAGCTGACGGGCAGGACGAGGGAATAGCCGGCCTGGATGAACGCATCGGCCTGCGCCGAGACCAGCGCGACCTGCGATCCGGCGACCGGCGGCGGGTCCTTGTTGGAGGTGACGTCGGCCCATTCTCCGACATAGTCGGCCAGCAGGTTGGCCTTCGCCGTCGTCCAGTTCGCGGGCGTGGCGTATTCGATCCAGTCGGAGCCCGTCGGCACCGTCGCCCGGTTCACCCAGTCCAGGGAGGAGGCGACCGAGGTCGGGTAGGTCGACTGCGCCGACTGTTCCGCCACGCTGGCCTCCAGCGTGTTGGCGAGGCTGGCGAGCGTCGCCAGCGCGGTCTTGCGCATGCCGGCGTCGTTGCTGAGGCTCTCGAGGCTGAGGCCGGTGTCGATGTTCATCTTGTCCGACGAGCCGATCACGAGCGCGGTGTGGGCGCCGTCCTGGAGTTGCGGCAGCAGCGAGGTCATCACGATCGAGTGGTGATGCAGCGTCATCGTGCCGTCCATGCGCGACGACAGGTCGGCGAGCCGCCAGAACTGCGCCAGCCAGGCGGCGCCAAGGAGCGCGCGCTGCCCCGGCGCATAGTCGAACGTGCCCGACACCACGCAGGTGTTCAGGTCCGGATCGGTCACGCTGCTCGTGCATTGGTCCTGCAGGATATTGCCCTTGGCGCCGCCGACGCGCAGCGCGATGCGCTGGCGGTACTCGGCCGAGGTTTCGCCCAGGCCCAGCAGGATCACCACCGGCACCTCGCGCGCATAGGCGTTCTGGGTGAAGGTGTCGTCCATATACGCGCCGGACGACGCCGCATAGGGATGGTTGATGTCGACGTTGATGAGGCACTTGAACGTGAGCAGCTCCGTGACATACGCGCCATGCGCCACCGTCACGCCGTCCAGATTGATCTGCCAGCCCGTATAATAGGCATTGGCCCTGCTGTACTGCACGATCAGGGGCTTGGCGTAGATCTCGTCGCCGTAAAACGTGACGTCGATGTCGTCCATGTGGATGCGCAGCGACGTGCGCAGCGCGTTCGGGATGTCGTTGGAGAACGTCGCGCCGACCGTCGTCTGATAGCTCAGCGAGGTCTGGCGCAGCGGAATCTCCGCCACCGTGACGATGTCCGTCGCCCCCATCACCGCGTCCATGTCCGCCGTCGGCTGGTTCGTCTTCAGATAGGTCAGCAGCGTCGTCGAATAGCCCTGCATCGCGCTCGCGATATTGGCGATGTTGAGATGGCGGATCTTGGCCACGCCGCCGGTCGTATCCGTCTGGGCCCCGGTCAGAGCGCCCGACAGGAAGGTCGTGCCGTTGAAGCCGATGGCGCTCGACAGGGCGATGCCCGGCGTGACCGTCGAGGCCTTGTAGCTCGGATCGAACGCGTAGCTCGTCCCTCCCAGCGTCGCCGTCACCCAGATATGCATCATGACGACGGAGTTGATCGTCGCCCCGGTTGCCGAAACCGTCGCCGGAATTCCGCCATCGGCGAGCAATCGCGTCGCGGCCGTCGCATCGCTGACGCCGAACCAGCTCGAGAATTGCGCGCCTGTGAGCGTGATGGTGCCCAGCTTGTACTGCGCCGCAAAGCCGGAGGCGCGCAGCATCTCGACCATGAGATGGGCCTGGTCGAAGGCCGTACCGGCGCGATCGATCGCGGCGCCCCGCGCCCCCTTGCTCAACCCGAAGGTCGGCGTCAGCCGGACATTGTTGCGGACCCACCAGTAGATCTTGTCCGGATCGTTGCCCAGCGCGCGGGCGAGATTGACGATTTCCGGATCGGTCGTCGTGCGCGGATTGCTCGTCAATCCCTGCGCCTGGTAGTAGGTCAGCGCGCTCGCCGGACTGATGAGCGTGCCGGCGCCGACGGTGATGGACGGCAACGAGACCGCGGCCGAGACCGGGCGTACCGCAAAGCAAAAGACGAGAGACGCTAAAATCCAAGCAATCGCCAAACGATTTCGCGCCAGCACCCGATCATCCTTCAAGAACAGAAATAGAAGACTGCATCTGTCTTGCGATTGTCGGGCAAGGTTCTATGATTGTCGAGACACGTTCTTCGTCAGAAGTTGAAAATTTTCCTCGGGACGGCAGAGTGACGAAACGACCGGTTCTCTATGTGGCGATTGTACTTGCGATTACTCTCACGGCTTCCGGCGCGACGGATGTCACTTACACTTACGATCTTCTCGGCCGGCTCGTTTTTGTCCATCGCGCGGGCGGTAACACAATACACTACGTCTACGATGCGGCCGGAAACCGAACGCAGGTCTCGACCGCGTCGACCAACTACGCGCCGCTGGCATTTCCTGATTTGGTCGGCACCGACGAAACGGTCGCGATCACCTTCGATCCGCGCATCAACGACCAGGATCCGGAGGGCGATACGCTGACCATCAGCGCCAAGACGAACGGGGCCCACGGTACGGTGACGCTCAACGGCGGAACGAGTCTTACCTACACGCCGACCGGCTACTACAACGGCCCCGACAGCTTCACCTATACGATTTCGGACGGCCACGCTAACGCGGCCGTCGGTACCGTCGCGATGACGGTGAATTTCGTGAACCAGCCGCCCGCGGCCGCGAACGACTCCATCACGACCAACCACAACACGCCCTATACGTTCGACCCGCGGACGAACGACGGCGATCCGGAAAACGACCCCATCACCATAACCGCGAAGACCAACGGATCGCATGGCACGGTGATGATCAATGGCGGCACCAGCGTCACCTACAATCCGACCCATGGCTACTCCGGCTCCGACAGCTTCACCTACACAATTTCCGATGGCCACGCCCATGCTGCGACGGCGACGGTTTCCGTGACCGTCACGGCGATCAACCAGCCGCCGGTTGCCGTCGATGACGGATATACGGTCGCGGCCGGCACGAAGGACTACACCTACGATCCCAGGACAAACGACAGCGATGTCGACGACGATGCGCTCACGATCACCGCCGTTTCGTCGCCGACGCTGGGTACCGTGACGATCAACAGCGGCACGTCGCTAACGTCCCATTTGGGGCTGGGCGGCATTGCCGACGGAGCCGTGCAGCAATTCACTTACACGATCTCGGACGGCCACGGCCACACGGCGACGGCGACCGTCGCCATCAATGGCCAATGTTCCGGCCCGACCTGTTGACGGTCCTATGCGACTTGAGCGTGCCTGGCGAGCGATCGGCAAAACGCCATCGCGCAGGAGGCGTCGCAAGTCGATCGCGGGCGGCTGGCGCGAATCCTCCCGGCGGCTCGTGCCGCCGGGAGGAAACGGATGAACGTCTAGGCTGCTGCCACGCCGGCCTTGGGGTCGGCACCGAACTCGTTGGCGCCCACGGTGCCCGGCTGCGCATACCAATAGATGATCAGTATCCAGCCCACGATCGGGACAAAGCCGATGAGGATCCACCAGCCGCTGCGGCCGATATCATGCAGGCGCCGGACGCCGACGCCGAGGCTGGGCAACAGCAATGCGAGGGCCAAAAGGCCCGTCAGCACGGTGCCCACGCCGAGGATGTTCTGGATGACGGCGAGGACCACGTCGATGATGATATAGACCAGCATGAACCACCAGAACTCCGCCCGGCGGGCGCGCCCGTTGAAATCGAAATAGTGCTGCGTGACCACACTCATGAACCAATTGATGGGTTCCATTCTTCGTCTCCGTGGAGCGCGGCGGACGCCGCCAAAAGGTTGAGGCGAAGGAGTCGAACGCCCAAGGCGAGCCATGCATGGCGCGCAATGGAGCCGGTACCCGCACTCCCCCGCCATAGGGAATATTTCCCGCAGGCATCTCCGGCCCGATTGAGCTAAGGAGGGGGCTCGGTTCCTGTCAAGGAAAGGCGCGCGAAATCCGGTGGGCAAGTCACGGTCATGAGCAAGAAAGTTTTCGTCGACGGCGCCGCGGGCACCACGGGGCTCGAAATCCGCGAAAGGCTGGCCGGGCGCGGCGACCTCGCCGTCGTCCAGCTGGGCGATGCCGAGCGGAAAGACGCGCGCGCCCGCGCCGCCGCTCTCAACAGCGCCGATCTCGTCATCCTGTGCCTGCCGGATGAAGCCGCGCGCGAGGCGGTCGCGCTGATCGAGAACCCGGACGTGCGCGTGATCGACGCCTCGACCGCCCATCGGGTCGCGCCGGGCTGGGTGTTCGGCTTTCCCGAATTCGAGCCCGGCAACTATGAGGCGATCGCGGGTGCCAAGCGGGTGACCAATCCCGGCTGCTGGTCTACCGGTTTTCTGGCCCTGATACGGCCGCTGGTCCGCGCCGGGCTGATCCCGGCCGATGCGCCGCTCGCGGCTCACGGCATCTCCGGCTATTCCGGCGGCGGCAAGGCGATGATCGCGGAATTCGAGAACACCGACTCGCCGGCCTATGTCGAGACGGTGGCGCGCGCCTATGCGATGCAGCTCGCGCACAAACACGTTCCGGAGATGACCGAGCGCGCCGGGCTCCGCCATGCACCGGTCTTCTCGCCTTATGTCGGCCGCTTCTATCGCGGCATGATCGTGGAGGTTCCGCTGCAGCTCTGGTCGCTCAAGGGCGCCCCGAAGGCCGCCGACCTGCATGGCGTGCTCGCCGACACCTATGGCGGCCGGCAGCTCGTGGAGGTTGCAACCCTCGCGGAAGCGGCCGCCGTCAAGACGCTCGATGCCGAAGCGCTCAAGCACACCAGCCGGCTCAAGCTCTACGTCTTCTCGAACGAGACGACGGGGCAGGCCCGGCTCAGCGCCGTGTTCGACAATCTCGGCAAGGGCGCGTCCGGCGCTGCGGTGCAAAACCTCAATCTGATGCTCGGCCTCGCTGAGACCACGGGACTGGTCTGAGGCGGCCATGGCGATCGGCTCCGTCGAGGAGGCCCTGGCGCAGGCCGGCGTGACGGCGGCGACGCTCTCCCCGGCCGACGCCCGCGCGCTCGACGACGACGGCTATGTCGTGCTGCGCGGCGCCATCCCGGCGGAGTGCCTGGACGATCTGCGCGCGCGGTTCGAAGCGGCGGTGCTGGCGCCCGATCGATGGCCGGCTCCGCGCGAGCACGGCACGCGCCATGCGATGCTCGAGAACGACGCGGCGGTGCGCCGCGTCTGCCTCTCGCCGCCGCTTCTGGCGGCGGCGTTCCATGTGCTGAAAGAGCGCTTCTTCTTCAAGGGCGTGCAGGGTCGCGACCCGAGCCCGGGCGGCGGCTATCAGCTATTGCATCGCGACTGGCCGGACGACGGCGCGGTGCCGGGCATCGTCGTGGGGCTGGGATTTCTAGATCCCTTCGGCGCGGCGAATGGCGCGACGCGGCTCGTCCCGGGCACGCATTTCGAGGCGGGCGAGATGAACGACTACAGCCGGCACGTCATGCATCCGCGCGAGATCGTGGCCGAGGGCGATCCGGGCGATGTGCTGATCTTTCACGGAAGGCTGGTGCATTCGGGCCTGCGCAATGAGAGCGGCGCGCCCCGGCGCACGCTGCAGGTCTGCTGGCAGTGCCATTCCTCCATCGCCACGGTCCGCGAGACGCGCGATCTGTCCGCCGCGTCGCCGCTCGATCGTTATTGGATGGGAGCCGATTGATGTACCGCCCGGCCGCCGTCGACGAGCGGCAAGCGCTCGATGCTTTCATCCGCGCCCAGCCCTTCGCGACGATTGCGCTGACGCGGGACGGCGCGGTGCAACTCGCCTATGCGCCCGTCGTCCTGGATGCGGAGGGCGTACGCTTCCATCTCGCGGCGAACAATCCGATGGCGCGGGCCGACGGCGCTCGGCTCAGGCTCTCCTTCCTGGGCGCGCACGCTTACATCTCGCCGGGTTGGTACGAGACCAAGACGATGGTGCCGACCTGGAATTACAGCGCCGTGGAGGGGGAGGGCGTTGCACGCCGCCTCGACGAGCCGGCGCTGACTGCGCTGCTGGTCGATCTGTCGGCGGCAGAGGAGGCGAAACTCGCACCGAAGAAGCCCTGGACCGTCGACAAAGTGCCCGCGGAGCGCATGGCGATGCTGCTGAGGGCCATCGTCGGTTTCTCGCTGCGCTTCGAGACATTGGAAGGCAAGTTCAAGCTCTCGCAGAACGCGAAGCCGGAGGATTTCGCTGGCGCGGTCCGCGGCCTCGAAGAGCGCGGCGACGCGGCAAGCGTGGCGGTCGCAGGCGCGATGCGTCGGCTCGACCGGACCCGGTCAGAATAGGCCGCTCAGGGAATCCACATAAGCGGGTCGGCGCATCCCGACGAGGACATGATCGACCTTGGCCTTGAGGAGGCTGTCGCAGGCGATGACGTCCAGAGCGCGATCGTCGTTCGTGCGAATGACGCCTTGCGCGGCGAGCGCGTCGCGCATTTGAAGAGTCGCCGCGTTCATCGATGATTGCGCCGAGCGCAGGGCGCTCGCCTCCACCGCGCGCACCGATTGCCGGACATGGTCGGGCAGATCGCCGTCGAACAAAAGCGCGACCGCCGGATACACGGCTTTTTCGAAGACGTCGGCGACGATCTCGCTTGTGTCCAGATCCGCCCAGCGTTCCCGCAGGTGGCGGATGGCAGGAATGTCCGCAGCGCTGCCGTCGATTTCCATCGCTGCCAAGCGGGCGTCGAGCGTTGCGACGAGACCCTCGATCGCCACATCTCGGTCAAGCGCAAATCCCGAGGCGTCCGTTCGCGCCAGACGCACCCGCCTTGCTCCGATGCGCGCGTTCAAAGGACGATTGGCGAACGTCCTCAGCCCGTTGCGGCGCGCGTAGCCGATCAGGCTCTCTCGACCTCCACTTTCCGTGGCGGGCTGGAATTCCAGGAGATTGAAGGGAAACTGGACAAGCCGAAAATGGTGATTGGCCGCCACGCGCGCGGCGATCTTCAGCAGCTCGTCGATCTGCAGCGCATCGGGTCGATCGCGCGGCGCGAGCGTGTTCGAGCTGACGCCGTAGTACCGCACCGTCCCCGCGGCCACCTTTTCTTCAAGCAGGCAGAATGCGCGCTCGATCCGATCGTAGACCGAAGCATCCGTGCGGAAGTGGTACTCGGGGTTGTGAAGCAGGAAGCCGTCCACGGTCTTGCGCCGAAGATTTGCCAGCGACCGGTCGATTTGCGCACGGAGAAAATCCGGATGCAGGCAATGATAGGAATCGTCGCTGACTTTCACGATCTCGGACGCGGCAAGCCGCGAGCCGGGCCCATGGAAATAGTCGAGATTTTCGGCACCGACATACCCTGCCTTGGTGACGACGAAGGGATCGAAATCGGGAAAGTCGTCCAGGACGGCGCCGATCAACTGCTCGGACTCGCCGGCGGCGTAGTTCGAGGCGGTGTCGATCAGCGTGCAGCCGCTGCGCAAGGCGCCGATCAGCGCGGCGCGGTGCTCGGCGGACCGTTGGGTAATTCGATAGCCGCCGAAGCCGATCGCGCTGAGGGTGTGAAGCTCCCGCATGGCCGTGCGCGCCGCTGCTACGCGATCGCCGCCCGGCGCGCCGGCTGCCGGCGGGCGGGCGGATTGTTGGCGCGGTAGATCCGGTAGTTGAAGCTGTAGGGTTGGCCGGAGTAATCGTGACCGAGCAGGGCATCGCCGCGGCCGCGATAGATCTCCTCGAACACCCGGCGGCAGTGATCGTAGATCTGCGCGCCCTGGGTCGTATACAGCGCCGGCTGGCGCAGGGCGATGAGGTCGTAGTTGAAGCGGCGATAGATCAGGGCATAGCGGCCCATCAGTTCGTGGGCTTGCCGGCCTGCGAAGAGGCCGGCGGCGACGCAGCGCTCGAAGCAGGCATTCATGACCGCTTCGGTGAACAGGCCGTGCAGCGCGCCGTAAACCGTGCGGGATTCGCTGCCGTCGCCGGGATCGTGCGGCAGGACGGCATCCGGCGCCACGGCGAGATAGTCGCCCACATCATGGGTGGCGGCGTTGAACAGGACATGCCCGCATTGGTGGACGAGATCCTCGATGAAAAAGACCTCGTCGGCGCCGTGCTCCGTGATGTTGAGGAAGACCGCGCCGAAAGCCGCATTGCTCGCGAAGGAATTGACCGCGACATTTTCCAGGAGAACGACGCGGCGGGTGACCGCGGCAATCATCCGCCAATACGCGGGGAAGACGGTCGCGATAAGCCGCCACGCGCGGCCGAGCGCTGCGCCGTATGACGCCAGAGGCACTCCGAGCGGTGGTCCGGCAGCTTCGCTCGCCCCGGGCCAGAGCCGCGAAAACACCGGATGCGGGCCGAAGTCGACGTCGATGCCGCCGTGAAGACGCCGGAGCTTCTCCATCCGGCCGGACACAGCGCGACCCTCGCGCGACAGCCGGTAGCTGTCGTCGGCCTTGTTCCAGGCGAGACGCAGTTCGGCATCGGGCACCGCCGTGGCGAGCGCGCCGAGACCTGGCAGGCGCACACGGCCGCAATTGTCGGTTCGCACCGCAAGAGCGGCCGGCCGTCGCGACGGCAACAATGCGCCAAAGGCGATTTGCCGAAGCTCCGGTTCCGACCCGCGCGCCATGCCGTGCGAAAAAAGCAGCGGCTCGCGGCAAAACCGTTCGGCGCCCCGTCCGAGCTCCCGCTCGAGGCCGGGCGCGGCGTGGTTCAAAAGCAGCCGCCCGAGACTTTCGAAATGCTCGCATCCCGCCGGATAGCGCCGCTGCATGAAAGCGAGAAGCTCGTCGCAGGCGGTAGCGCTGTCACGGCGGCCGGGAGGCGGCTGCGACGGTTCGCGGTCCACAAGACATCTTTCCGGCCGGCGGCAGGACGAGCGGCCAGGCAAGCCCGGCCTCTCGTCCGGACTCGCCGCTGCCTCAGTGCACGCCCTCGGGGAGACTCCTGAACGCAAGGGCGGCGTCCATCCGTTCGAACACGGGCGTCAGTTCGGGAAACCAGATGCCCGTCGCCTCGTAGAACCGGCGGTGGCAATCCATAAGCGAGCCGCCGTTCAGCTTCGACAAGACGGCTTCGATATCGGGCGACAGCTTCTGCGCCAGGAATTCGCTCAGCTTCATGTTTCGCGCTCTGCCGAAGGTCGCCGCCTCGGCGGGGCCGGCGCCGGCAACGCCGGCTGTCGCGACGGCCAGGGCGCCCGCGCCGAGCGCTTTCAAGGTACCGCGGCGGGATTCGGAATTATTGTCGTCAGAATTGGTCATGGCAAATCCTCCTTCAATGGAGTTCCAGTCTATCAAAATCGATATTGCAATAAAGGTCTAAGTGTTCAAATATAGTATTTATACTCCGAAATATGTTTCAAATATTGATTGATCAGTATCTTCAAATACTTGATCGGAATTTGAATGTGCTTTGCATCTGCGAATGCCATGGCCCGACGCGGACGTCGAAGACGTCGCGCGCGATCCCGACCGCGCGGCTTGCAAGCCGCACGCGCCGGCGTTTCTGCACAGTTTGCTACTGCGCCTTGATCTTCACATATTCGCCCGGCGCGTCGCCCAGGACGGGGAGCTTGCCGTCGCCGGGCTTGCGCGCGGGGATTTTCTTGCCCGACAGCTTGGACAGCCACCTGTCCCAATCGGGCCACCAGGAGCCGGCATGCTCCTTGGCGCCTTCGATCCATTTCTCGACCGTGTCGGGGATCTTGTCGTTGGTCCAGTACTGGTACTTCTTGGCGGCCGGCGCGTTGATCACGCCCGCGATATGGCCGCTGCCCGCCAGGATGAAGCGGATCGGCCCCTTGAACAGCTTCGTCGTCTTGAAGATCGAGCGGTAGGGCGCGATGTGGTCTTCCTTCGCCGATTGCAGATAGACCGGCACCTTCACCTTGGAGAGGTCGATCGTCTTGCCGCCGAGCACCATCTTGCCCAGGGCGAGGTTGTTCTCCTTGTAGCACTCGCGCAGGTAGAAAAGATGCGTCTTCTCCGGCATGCGCGTGGTGTCGGAATTCCAGTAGAGCAGGTCGAACGGCATCGGCTGCCGGCCGAGCATGTAGTTGTTGATGACGAAGGACCAGATGAGGTCGTTGGCGCGCAGCATGTTGAAGGTGGTCGCCATCTTGGAGCCTTCGAGCACGCCGCCCGCGTTCTCCATCTGCTCGCGCAAGGCCTCGAGTTGGGCCTCGTCGACGAAGATCTTGAGATCGCCCGCCTCGCTGAAATCGGCCTGCGCCGCCCAGAAGGTCGCGGAGTTGACGCGGCTGTCCTTCGTCGCCGCCATGTAGCCGAGAGTCGCGGTCAGGAGCGTGCCGCCGATGCAATAGCCGACCACATTGGGGTCCTTCACGCCGGTCGCCTGTTCGACCGCGTCGAACGCCGCGAAGATGCCCTTGCGCATGTAATCTTCGAACGTCTCCTGCGCGAGGCGGCGGTCGGGATTGACCCAGGAGGCGACGAACACCGTGTAGCCCTGGCCGACCAGCCATTTGATGAACGAGTTCTCGGGCCGCAGATCGAGGATATAGAACTTGTTGATCCAGGGCGGGAAGATCACCAGCGGCCGCTCATAGACCTCCGCCGTGGTCGGTTCGTATTGCAGCAATTCGAGCAATTCGTTGCGGAAGATCACCTTGCCCGGCGTGGTCGCGATGTTGCGGCCGACCTCGAACGTGTCGGCGGACTGGCGGATGGAAAGCTGGCCCTTGCCCCGCTCGATGTCCTCCAGGAGGTTGTCGAGGCCCTTGACCAGGTTCTCGCCGTTGGATTGCAGCGTCGCGCGCAACACTTCGGGATTGGTCAGGATGAAATTGGTGGGCGCGATCGCGTCGGCGAACTGCCGCGTATAGAAGCCGACGCGCTTCCTCGTATCGTCGTCGATCCCTTCGACCTTGGCGACGGTGTCCTGCATCCAGTTCGCGGTCAGCAGGTAGGATTGCTTGATGAAGTCGAAGATCTGGTTTTCCTGCCAGTCCTTGTCCCGGAAGCGCTTGTCGCCGGGCTTGGGCGACACCACCGGCTCGACCTCGCCGCCCAGCATCTTCCGCGCCGTGGTCTCCCACAGGCCCAGGAAGCCGCGCCAGAGTTCGAACTGGGCTTCGACCATTGCCGTCGGATGCGCCGCCATCGCCTTGACCAGCAGCAGGAACGGCTCGGCGATGTTGAGCGGATCGACCGGATCGCGGGCCCCGTCGACCTGCCGTTTCAGGAAATCGCCCAGCAGCTTCTGCGATTGCTGCCCGACGCGCATCATGTTGCGGGCGAACGCGCCGGTATCGCCGATGGAATAGGGACTGGCGGCCGCCATAGCGGGCTCGTCAGGCTTGGCGCTCTTCCCCGAATCGTCGAGCTTCTTCTGCATGGTCGTCACCGGCTCGCGTCGACGGTGTGATAGCCCGTGGCGTTGCACACAGGCAAGGCAGCGGAATCGGTCTCCAGGAGCGAATTTGCCACAAGATTTCATGGATTTGTCGGGCGGTATCGCTTGGAAGGTGGGGCCGGCGCCTGTATACCCGAAGCCTGACGGATTCCGATTGGGTTGAGGTTGAACGGCATGACCAGAGCGGCATTGCGATTTGCGGCTGTGTTTGTGTTCGCGCTGGGTACAAGCGCGTGTTCGACGCTCAATTCGGCTTATGACGATGTCGTGGGCGGCGATGCATCGGCGCCCGCCGACCAGAACGGTTTCCCGCCCGACGCAACGCCGCCGGGGGCCACATCCGACGCCGCGACGCCGACGACGCCCGATCTGGCCAGCGTGCCGGACAAGCCGAGCGGCACGACCACGCCCGACGAGCAGAAGGACGTCGCCGATTCGCTCGCCGCCGACCGCGCGCGCGCCAATTACAGCGCCGATGCTCTGCGCGGCGGCACCGAGCCGGCGGCCGCGCCGCCCGGGCCCGCCGCCGAAACGGCGACCGTGGCCGACGCGTCTCCGCCGCAGCCCGCGCCCGCGGCGCCGCCTTCGGCCGGCGATACGACGCCCGCATCGACACCTGCGCCCGTACAGTCCGCGGCGGCGCCGCCGCCGTCGGATAGTGGCGCCGTACCGACTCCGGCGCCCGCGACGGCTGTGGCCTCGGCCCCCATCGCGCCGCCGCCCGGCACGCAGCCGGCGGTACCGGCCGTGGCGTCCGCGGGCGGTGTCCCCGGCGCCGCGCCGACCCTGGCGTCGGACGCTCAGCTCGGCTTCAAGCCGTCCACCGCCCCCGCGCTGGACAGGTCCGTCTCGCAATTCGTGGCGCAGCCGATCATCGCCCGCTACCAGCAGACCGCCGCCAATGCCGGCGTCGCGACCGGGCCTATGGCGCCCGCCGGCGGCGACGCGGTCGCGGCCGCCGCGCCGCTACGTCACGGCAGGGCGCGCGCCATGGGCGGCCCCGAGACCATGGGCGGATCGGTGGTCGCCAATCTCGACGCGCTGAACACGCCTGCGACGCCCAGCGTCTACGCCAACGCCTCCGGCATGCCGCCGGCCGCGGTCGTGATGTTCCCCGGCGATGGCACCAGGCTGACCGCCGCGGGCCGCGAGCAGGTGCGGGCGGCGGTCGCGCAATTCCAGCAGCGCGGCGCCACCGGCTTCATCAAGGTGATCGGCCATTCGTCCAGCCGCACGCCCAACATGCCGGTCGAAAAGCACCTGGTGGCGATCTTCGAGAAGTCGCAGCAGCGCGCGAACGCGGTCGCGGCCGAGATCATCCGTGACGGCGTGCCCGCCAGCCGCGTCCTGGTCGAGGCGGTCGGCGACAGCCAGCCGGTCTATTTCGAATCGATGCCGGAAGGCGAAGCCGGCAACCGCCGCGCGGAGATCTTCATCCAGGGCTAGTGGTCTGCCTGCGATGCTGCGGCCGTTCGCGGGATTGCTGATTGCCGGCCTGCTGATCTGGCCGGCGCCGTCCGCGCTCGCCGCCGACGAGCCTCTGCCGCTGACCTATCGGCTGACGCCCAGCGCCGACGGGCTCGCCGTCACGCTGCGCTTCCGGGGTGACCGACGCAAAAGCCTCACCCTCGATCTGCCCGACAAGGCGATGGGGGAAAAGGACCGCTGGCGGTTTCTGTCGGACTTCGCTGTGAACGGCGCCACGATGACGGCGCCAGATCCGAAAACCCGCGTGCTGACCTTCGCGCCGGGCGCGGCCGTGACGCTGCGCTACATCGCCCATTCGGCCTATGCGGGCGAGCCCGACGGCAAGGACGGCAATCCCTACAAGGGTGCGGTCGTTCGCCCGAACTGGTTCGCCGCGCTGGGTGATTTCATCTTCGCGACGCCGCGGGGCGGCGATCTATGGCCCGCGGCCTTCAAATGGGGCGCGATAAGAAAAGGCTGGACCGTCGCCACCGATCTCGACCGGCCGGGCGCCAAAACCGTGACCGACATCGTCGAGAGCACCCTCCTTGGCGGCACCGATGTCACGGTCTATCGGCGTCCCGTGGCGGGCGGCACGCTCGGCTTTGCGGTGCGCGGCGCCTGGCCGTTCGATACGGCGGCATTCGCCGATACGCTGGCCCGCACCGTGACCGTGCAGCGCGGGTTCTGGCACAGCGACCTGAAGGGCCCCTATCTCGTCACGCTGTTTCCGATGCTGGGCATGGGCTCCAGCGGCGGCACCGGGCGCGGCGACGGCTTTGCGCTCTATGGCACGCCCGACACCACCGAAGCGGTCTTGCGGCGCATCATCGCCCATGAGCATCTGCATAGCTGGATTCCCAGCCGCATCGGCACGATGCACGACGGTCCCGGCGAGCCGGCCGACTACTGGTTCAGCGAAGGGTTCACGGAATTCTATACCGGCCGCACCCTGCTGGGCGCCGGCCTCTGGTCGCTGGAGGATTACGTCGCGGACCTGAACGACAAGCTCGCCGCCTATGCCAACTCGCCCGTCCGCAACGCGCCCAACAGCCGGATCGTGGAGGCGTTCTGGACGGATTCCGCCGTCGAGACCTTGCCTTATCAGCGCGGCATGTTCCTGGCGCTGCTCTGGGACGGACGCCTGCGCAAGGCAGGGAGGAGCGATATCGATGCCGTGATGTTCGATGCACGCGACCGATTCCTGCGCGCCCCGGCCGGCGCCAAGCCGAACGCGGCGGAGAACTTCATCGCCAGCTACGAGCATGTCGGTCCCGACCTCGGCCCGGACCTCAAGCACTTTGTCGAGGATGGCGAGACGGTCCTGCTGCCGACGGACTTGTTCGGCGACTGCGCCGCCGTCCGGACGACGGAGATCGCCACCTTCGATCCCGGTTTCGACCGCGAAAAGAGTGCGGCGGACGGCATCATCGCCGGCGTCGATCCGAACGGTCCGGCCTACGCGGCGGGGCTGCGCGACGGCATGAAGCGGATCAAGCGCATCGGCGGCACCGACGGCGACTCGCGCGTGCCGCTGGGCTACCGGATCGCCGATTCCGGTGGCGAGCGCGACATCTCCTGGCTCCCGGCGGGGACCGGCAGGCTGACTCTGCAGGAGGTGGTGCTGGCGCCGGAAATGGACGATCGGAAGCGCAAGCTCTGCGTCTCCCGCATGGCGGCCGGCGCGGCCGCCGTCAGATGAAGAAAGCCCTCTAACCACATTGACGGCGCGGCCTTTTTGCCGTGATGCTCCCCTCGCGAAGCGTTGCGTCGCGTGCGATATCAGGTTCCAAGGCCATGCAAACCGACTTCTACCGCATCAAGCGGCTGCCGCCCTACGTCATCGAGGAAGTGAACATCCTCAAGGCGCGGGCGCGCGGGGCGGGCGAGGACATCATCGACTTCTCGATGGGCAATCCCGACATGCCCACGCCGCAGCACATCGTCGACAAGCTGATCGAGACGGCCAGGGACCCGCGCTCCAACCGCTATTCCGCCAGCCGCGGCATCAAGGGCCTGCGCAAGGCTTACACCGCTTTCTACGCGCGGCGCTTCGGCGTGAAACTCGATCCCGAGAGCGAGGTCATCGCCAATATCGGCTCCAAGGAAGGCTTCGCGAACCTCGCCCAGGCGATCACCGCGCCGGGCGACGTGGTGCTGGTGCCCAACCCGGCCTATCCGATCCACGCCTTCGGCTTCATCCTGGCCGGCGCCGCCATCCGCCATGTGCCGGCGCGCACGCCGGAGGAATATCTGAGCAATCTGGGCCGCGCCGTGAAGCACTCCGTGCCGTCGCCGCTGGCGCTGGTGGTGAACTATCCGTCGAACCCGACGGCGCAGGTGGTGGGGCTGGACTTCTACAAGGAGATCGTCGCCTTCGCGAAGAAGCACGAGATCTGGGTGCTCAGCGATCTGGCCTATGCCGACATCTATTTCGGCGACCCGCCACCCTCGATCCTCGAAGTCGACGGCGCCAAGGACATCGCGATCGAATTCCAGTCGCTGTCCAAGACCTATGCCATGCCCGGCTGGCGCATGGGCTTCGCGGCCGGCAACAAGCATCTGATCCACGCGCTGGGCCGCATCAAATCCTATCTCGACTACGGCGCCTATACGCCGATCCAGGTCGCGGCGGCGGCCGCGCTGAACGGGCCGCAGGACTGTGCCGACGAGATCCGCGCCATCTACAAGTCGCGCCGCGATGTGCTGGTCGAGAGCATGAAGCGGGCAGGGTGGGACATCCCGTCGCCGCCGGCCTCGATGTTCGCCTGGGCGCCGGTGCCGGAGAGCTACCGCGACAAGGGCTCCATGGAGTTCGCAAAACAGTTGCTCATTCATGCCAAGGTCGCCGTCCTGCCGGGAACCGGCTTCGGCGAATATGGCGAGGGTTTCGTACGGGTGGCTTTGGTCGAGAACGAGCATCGCATCCGCCAGGCGGCGCGCAATGTGAAGAAGTTCCTCTCGCTGCGCGTCAACGAGCCTTCCGTCCTGGAAGCCGCGAAGTGAAGCCCCTGAAGATCGCGATGGCCGGCCTGGGCACGGTCGGCGGCGGCGTCGTCAAGGCGCTGGCCGATCCCGAGCTCGCCGAGCGGGTCGGCCGCAGGCTCGAGATCGTCGCCGTCTCGGCGCGCGACCGGGCCAAGGATCGCGGCTTCGATGCCTCCAGGTTTGCGTGGATTGCCGATGCGTCGGCGCTCGCCCGCTCGGATGCCGATGTCGTCGTCGAGCTGATCGGCGGCGAAGACGGCGTCGCGCTGGCGCTGGTGGAAGCCGCGCTCGGCGCCGGAAAGCATGTCGTCACGGGCAACAAGGCGCTTCTCGCCAAGCACGGCGCGCGGCTGGCGGCGCTGGCGGAGAAGAACGGCGTCGCGCTCAAATTCGAGGCGGCGGTCGCCGGCGGCATCCCGATCGTCAAGGCGCTGCGCGAAAGCCTCGTCGCCTATGGCGTCGAGACCGTGCGCGGCATCCTGAACGGCACCTGCAACTACATCCTCACCCAGATGGAAGCGACGGGGCGCAGCTTCGCCGATGTGCTGACCGAGGCGCAGGCGCTCGGCTATGCCGAGGCCGATCCCAAGCTCGACGTCGGTGGCGGCGACACGGCGCACAAGCTGGTGCTGCTGGCGAGCCTCGCCTTCGGCACCGTGCCCGACCAGAAGAACATCGCCGTCGAGGGTATCGAGGGCATCACGCCGGAGGATATCGGCTTCGCGCGCGACTTCGGCTTCCGCATCAAGCTGCTCGGCATCGCCCGCCGCACGGCGCAGGGGATCGACCAGCGCGTGCAGCCTTCCATGGTCAAGGCGGGGACTCCGCTCGCCGATGTCGACGGCGTGTTCAACGCGGTGATGGCCAATGCCGGCCCGGCCGGGCGATATTTCTTCGAAGGCCGGGGCGCGGGCGAGGCGCCGACCGCGCTGTCGGTGGTCGCCGACCTCGTCGACATCGCGCGCGGCAGCTACGGCCCGGCCTTCGGCCGCCCGGCCGCGACCCTCAAGCCGCTGACGCCGTCCGACCCCGGCGCCGCGGTCTCGGCCTATTACCTGCGTTTCGAGGTCCTGGACGTGCCGGGCGTCCTGGCCGAAATCGCCGGGCATCTGGCCGAGGCCCGGGTCTCGATCGGCAGCATGGTGCAGCGCGCCAGAAGCCCGGGCGGGTCGGTGTCCATCGTTATGATTACCCACGAAACCTCGCAGGCTGCGGTCGAACGCGCCTTGAAGGCGATAGCCACCTCCGACAAGGTGCGCGCGCGACCGTGCATGATTCCGATGGAGGCAGCTTGAATCCCCGAAACGCGCCGATTTCGCCCGGCAAGCACAGTCCGCTCGACCGCGCCTTCTCGCTCGAGGCGGTCCGAGTCACCGAAGCCGCGGCGATTGCCGCCGCGCAGCAGATCGGCCGCGGCGACGAACACGCCGCCGACCATGCCGCTGTCGAGGCCATGCGGATCGCCTTCAACTCCCTACCCATTTCGGGTACGGTGCGGATCGGCGAGGGCGAGCGCGACGAGGCGCCGATGCTCTATATCGGCGAGCAGGTCGGCACCGGCGGCTTGGCCGTCGACATTGCGCTCGATCCCCTGGAAGGCACCACGCTGACCGCCAAGGCGATGGCCAATGCGCTGGCCGTGATGGCGATGGCCGAGCCCGGCACGCTGCTCAACGCGCCCGACACCTACATGGACAAGATCGCGATCGGCGGCGGCTATCCCGAGGGCACCATCGATCTCGATGCCGAACCGGCGGAGAACATCCACCGCCTCGCCAAGGCGAAGGGCGTGCCGGCCAAGGAGATCACCGCCTGCGTCATGGACCGGCCGCGGCACGAGGCGCTGATCGCCAAGATCCGCGAGACCGGCGCCGCGATCCGGCTGATCACCGACGGCGACGTCGCGGGCGTGATCGCCTGCACCGATCCGTCGACGGGAATCGACATCTATCTCGGCACCGGCGGCGCCCCGGAAGGCGTGCTGGCGGCGGCGGCGCTGCGCTGCGTCGGCGGCCAGATGCAGTCGCGGCTGGTGTTCCGCAACGATTCCGAGCGCGAGCGCGCCGCGAAATGGGGCATCACCGACCTCAAGCGGAAATACTCGCTGACGGACATGGCATCGGGCGACTGCGTGTTCGCGGCGACCGGCGTGACCGACGGCTCGATGCTCGATGGCGTGCATTACGACGGCGAATTCATCACGACGCACAGCGTGGTGATGCGCTCGGCCACGCGCACCGTGCGCTGGATCAAGGCGCGCCATATCCGTGCCCGCCATATCAAGGATGAACGCTGAGCCCCTCGCGCTGACGCCCGACGCGGCGTTCGGGGTCGCGCGCTCCTTCACAGGCCGGCGCTGGCGCCTGGCCGCCGGCGACGAGGCGGTGGTGCAGGCTTTCGCGCGCGGCGCCGATATCTCGCCGGCGCTGGCGCGGCTTCTCCTGGCGCGCCACGTCGCGGCGGGCGACGCCGCCGACTATCTCGCGCCGACGCTGAAACGCTTCCTGCCTGAGCCTCTCACGCTGAAGGACATGGACAAGGCGGTCGCGCGGGCCCTCCGCGCGCTCGAAGGCGGCGAGAAGATCGCGGTGTGGGGCGACTACGATGTCGACGGCTCGGCCTCGGCGGCCCTTTTGAGCGAATTCCTCGCGGCGCTCGGCGTCGCGGCGCGGATCTACATCCCCGACCGCATGACGGAGGGCTATGGCCCCAATGCGGCCGGCCTGCTCAGACTGAAAGAGGAAGGTATCGGCCTCGTTCTCACCGTCGATTGCGGCGCCGGCGCGGCGGCGCCGCTGGCGGTGGCGCGCGACGCCGGGCTCGACGTCGTGGTGCTCGATCACCACGCGGTGGAGACGCCGCCGCCGGCGCTCGCCCATGTCAACCCGAACCGGCCGGGCGACAGCTCCGGACTCGGCCATGTCTGCGCCGCCGGCATCACCTTCCTGTTCGTCGTCGCGCTGAACCGCGCTTTGCGCGAGAGCGGCTTCTATGCGCGAAAGGCCGTCGCCGAGCCCGATCTTCGCGCGTTCGCCGATCTGGTCGGCCTCGCGACCGTCGCCGACGTCGTGCCGCTGACGGGCGTCAACCGCGCCTTCGTGCGGGCCGGGCTCGCCCGCCTGAACAAGCTCGAACGGCCGGGCTTCGCCGCGCTGTCGCAGGTCGCCAAGATCCAGCCGCCTTTCACGTCTTACACGCTGGGTTTTCTGTTCGGTCCGCGCATCAATGCGGGCGGCCGGGTCGGGCGCTCGAGCCTCGGCGTCGAGCTGCTGACCGCCAGGGACATGGCGTCGGCGCAGGAACTGGCACTGGCGCTGGACACCCACAACCGCGAGCGCCAGGCACTCGAAAAGATGATGCTCGACGAGGCGGTCGCGCATGCCGAGGCCGACACCGCCGTGCCATTCGTCTTCGCGTCGCAGGAAGGCTGGCATGCCGGCGTGGTCGGCATCGTGGCGGGACGGCTCAAGGAGCGCACCGGCAAGCCCGCCTTCGTCGCCGGCTTCGAGGGCGGCTATGGCCGGGGCTCGGCGCGCTCGGTGCCGGGCGTGGATGTCGGGGCCGTGATCCGCGCCGCCCGCGACGCCGGATTGATCGAGAGCGGCGGCGGCCACGCCATGGCGGCGGGCTTCGGTCTCAAGCCGGAACAGGTCGAGGGCTTCCGCGCCTTTCTCGCCGCGCAATTCGCCGATGCGTCGCACGATCTCGCGGGCGAGCTCGAACTGGACGTCGCGATATCGCCCTCCGGCGCGACGGTCGCGCTGGTAGAGGAGATGGCGCAGGCCGGTCCCTATGGCGCGGGCAATGCGGAGCCCGTCGTGGTCGTCCCCGACGCGCAGGTCATGTTCGCCGACACGGTCGGCAAGGACCATGTCCGGCTGCGGCTGATGGGCGGCGACGGCGCGCGGCTCGACGCCATTGCCTTCCGCATCGCCGATCTGCCGCTCGGCAAGGCGCTTCTGGCCAGTCGGGGCAAGCGCATCCACGCCGCCGGCCGCCTGCGCGCCGAGGAATGGCAGGGCCAGAAGCGTGTGCAGCTGCATCTCGAGGACGCTGCTTTGGCCGGCGGCTAAGGCCGGGTCTTCTCGAATGGCACGAGCTTGACGCTCGCGCTGGCGCGCGCGACGGCGCGGCCGCTCTCGTCGCCCAGGCATGCCTCCACGAAGGCAATCGTCTTGCCGAGCTGAATCACCTGGGCCTCGCCGATCAGCGGGCCGGTCCTGGCGGGGCCGAGGAAGTTCACGGTCAGCGCGATGGTGACCGGATGGAATTTGGCGTCCGTCATGAGGAGGACGGCCGGGCCCATCGTGTCGTCCAGCATGGCGGTCAGAAAGCCGCCCTGTACATTGCCCGCGCCGTTGGCGAATTCGGGGCGGGCCTCGAAGCGGACGCGCACCCAGCCGTCGATCGGCCGCGCGTCCAGGATGTCGAGCGATAGATGTCTGGCGCAGGGCGGCGCGTCGAAGCAGTCGAGGATCGTGGGGAACATAGCGCACTCCTTCGGAGCACTCTGCGCGTCTCGTCCTGACAAGGCGTGGCAGGAACGCCGCCTCCGATTATCATCTCCGCGGGATTCCTGAGTCGCACGGCCCGCATGAAAACCTATCTCTCCCGCACCTGGGTCAGTCCCAAGCTGGTCCATGGCGAGTCGAAAATCCACTATGACGGCGTGTTCGCGGCGCAGCCCTTCAAGAAGGGCGAGCGGCTGATGGAATTCGGCGGCGCGCTGATCTCGCGGGCGGAAGCCGACGACGGCCCCTATCGCGTGCGCTCGATCTGGGCGGTCGGCGAAGATGCCTATCTGGCGCTGCCGGAAAGCGACACGGCGCCCAGCCTGGACGAGAATCTCAACCATTCCTGCGACGCCAATAGCTGGCTGGCCGACGAGGTCGTGCTGGTGGCGAAACGCGACATCGCGACGGGCGAGGAGATCACGCTCGACCAGGGCACCTGGAACTTCGACGAGTCCGAATACACGGTCGATGCCGAGGACTGCACCTGCGGCTCCCCGATCTGCCGCGTCCGCCTGACCGAGAACGACTGGAGGCTCGGCGAGGTGCAGAAGCGCTATCGCGGCCACTTCCATCCCCTGGTGCAGGCGATGATCGATACAAGCAAGGCCGCGGCCGCTTAGCGAGCAATCGCGGCCGGCGTCAGCCTCCCAAGACGAGTACGATCGCGGCTTGCGGGTCCCGGAGCGCGGCGGCGGCTTGGCGGGCGGTCGCGTATCCCTGCGCCGTAGGCGCCTGTCCGGCCATGGACTGACGGGACCGACCGCCTTGAACGGCGACTATTCGATTGGCGGCATGGCGTCCTTTGTGGGCTGCTTCATGGACAAGCTGGGGACAAGCCGGTTCGCCATAGCCAGGAATTCCTTGGGCGGCGCCGTTGCGGTGCGATTTGCCGAGAGCAACCCCGCGCGTGTAACGAAATTGATTCCGGTGGACGTCGTCGGCCCGTCCGAAACGAACGATCGGCCGATGTCTGTCTTCGACACGGCGGCGGCCTTTGCCGATCGGACAAAGGCTTGGCTTATGCCGAGGCGGACGATTTTGCGAGGCTTGAACGCCGCCGTCGCGAACAAGGCGGTATTGGCGGACCGGATGATCGACCGGCGCCTTGATTTTTCGCGGATGCAGCGCGAGCGGCGTGCCTTGCGGATGTTCCTGGCCGCGAAATACGACAAATCCATCGAACGGCATATCGGGACGCTCAAGATGCCGGTTCTCATTCTCTGGGGCGCCGACGATCCGTCATACCGGACGGCGGGAGCGGGTTACTATGCACACGCCCTTCAAGACCCGAAAATCGTTGTTTATCGTGGGCCTGGCCATTTCGTTCAATTGGAAGCGCCGGTCCGATCGGCGGCCGACGCCCGCCAGTTCCTGGCGAGGGCCACGCCGTGACGGCCAAAGCGAGCATGCCGACCGTTTCCATGCTTCGGTGGCCATGCACGCGTAAATGGAATCGGCTTGGCCGCCTTCGCGCTTCCGGCGGACGGCGTGGCCGTGGCACAATCGCGCGGCGATTCTGGGGAGGATTCGGCAATGCGCAGGCACTTCGCGTGGATCGGGGCGGCCATCCTGGTTCCGTCCGCCGCGCTGGCAGGTCACGGAAAGGTGGGACTGTGGTCCACCACCAGCACCGTGACGATGGACATGCCCGGGATGGCCAATATGGCGCCACAGACCCATTCGGCCACGTTCTGCATGACGGCCGAGCAGGTGAACTCCGACGCGCCGCCGCCCTCCGAGAACCCGTCCTGCAAGATGCAGAATGTCCGTCACGACGGCCAAACGGTCAGCGCCGACATGGTCTGTCACGGCCAGATGGAAGGCACCGGGCATTTCAGCACGACCTATGACAGCGACACCCACTACAAGGCGCAGTTCTCCATGGCGATGAGCGGCATGACCATGAACAGCGCCATCGAGGGCAAATGGCTCAAGGCCGATTGCGCCGGCGCGACGCACTAGGCGTGACTGATCGCGGTCAATGCTGGAAGACCGTCCCCCCCCCTCCTATATGAGCGGCGCAGGGACAAGGGTGCGGGAATGAGCGTGGGTGCGGACGATTTGGCGGCGCTGCTCGGCGCCGCGCGGCGTGCCGTGGTTTTCACCGGCGCGGGCATTTCGACCGAATCGGGGATTCCGGATTTCCGCTCGCCCGGCGGCATCTGGACCAAGATGATGCCGATCGATTTCGACGAATTCGTCGCTTCGGCCGAGGCGCGGCGCGAGAGCTGGCGCCGCCGGTTCGAGATGGAGGAGACCTGGAACGCGGTGAAGCCGAACGCCGGCCACGCGGCCGTCGCCGAGCTGGTGCGGCGCGGCAAGGTTACCCATGTCATCACCCAGAACATCGACAATCTGCACCAGGATTCCGGCGTGCCGGAGGATCGCGTGATCGAGCTGCACGGCAATACGCGCTATGCCAAATGCCTGACCTGCGGCGCCCGGATGGAGATTGCCGACATCCGGGCCCATTTCGACCGCGCCGGCGAGCCGCCCACCTGTCCCTTCTGCGGCGGCATCGTGAAGACCGCGACGATCTCCTTCGGCCAGGCCATGCCGGAGAAGGAGATGGATCTGGCGCGGCGCGCGACGCTGGCCTGCGACCTGATGCTGGTGCTCGGTTCCTCGCTGGTCGTTTACCCGGCCGCCGGATTTCCGCTGCTCGCCAAGCGCGCCGGCGCCAGGCTCGCCATCCTGAACCGGGAGGCGACCGACCAGGACCCCTATGCCGATCTGGTCTTGCACGACGAGATCGGCCCCACCTTGAGCGCCGCGATGGCCGCCCTGCCGCCGGCTTGACTAGGGTTCCGCTTGCGAAAACCTCTGGAAAAATAAGGCTTTTTGCCGCCGTTAACGCCGCGAAAGGACGTGGACGCTGGCCTTCGAGGGGGTAGTATGCGCCCCGGATTCCCCCACCGTTTCAGGAGTAGCTCAATTGCGCCGCCTCGACGAAGAAGACGAAGACGAAAAGAACGACAAGAAGGCGCCCGACCCGCAGTCGACGCCGGTGATGAACGCGCTGTTCAAGTCGCGCACGGTGCTGATCTTCGGCGAAGTCGACATGAAGATGGCCGAGCGCGTCAGCGCGCAGCTTCTCGCCTATGCGGCGGAAGGCGACGGCGACATCCGCGTGATCGTCAACTCGCCGGGCGGCCATGTCGAATCCGGCGACACGATCCACGACATGATCCGCTTCGTCGGACCGCGCGTGAAGATGATCGGCACGGGCTGGGTCGCATCCGCCGGCGCGCACATCTTCCTGGGCGCCAAGAAGGAGAACCGCTTCTGCCTGCCGTTCACCCGCTTCCTGCTGCACCAGCCGCTGGGCGGCGTGCGCGGCCAGGCGTCGGACATCTCGATCGAGGCGGAAGAGATCATCAAGATGCGCGAGCGCCTGATCCGCGAGATCGCCTCCGAGACCGGCCAGCCCTATGAGCGCGTGGTCAAGGACACCGAGCGCAATTTCTGGATGGGCGCGGAAGATGCCGTGAAATACGGCCTGGTGCACAAGGTCGTCGCCCGCGCGAGCGAGGTTTAAGGGCAATGTTGCCGACCCCTTTCCTCCCCCGCCGTAGCGGGGGAGGGGGACCGCGAAGCGGTGGAGGGGGCACGACTGGGCGGCCCCCCTCCGCTTCGCTCGCGAAGGGCTCGCTCAGCACCTCCCCCGCCGTAGCGGGGGAGGAAACGTGAATATCCCCTGGTGGCGCGGCGCCGTCGTCTATCAAGTCTATATCCGCAGCTTCTGCGACGGCAATGGCGACGGCCATGGCGATTTCGCCGGGCTCGAATCGAAACTCGACTACATCCAGGGCCTCGGCGTCGATGCGATCTGGCTGTCGCCGATCCATCCTTCGCCCAACCGCGACTGGGGCTACGACGTTTCGGACTATGAGGGCGTGCACCCCGATTACGGCACGCTGGCCGAGTTCGAGGCGCTGCTGAAGGCGGCGCACGACCGCGGGCTCAAGATCATCCTGGACGAGGTGCTCTGCCACACCTCCGACGAGCATGCCTGGTTCCAGGCCAGCCTCGATGCCGCCGGTCCCAAGAAGGACTGGTACGTCTGGGCCGATCCGAAGGACGACGGCACGGTGCCGAACAACTGGCTGGCGGTGTTCGGCGGGCCGGCCTGGGCCTACCGGCCGGAGCGGCGGCAATACTATCACCACAAATTCCTGCGCCAGCAGCCCAAGCTGAGCTGGACCGAGCCGGCCGCGAAACGCGCCGCGCTCGACGTGCTGGAGCTGTGGCTGAGCCGCGGCGTCGACGGCTTCCGCCTCGATGTCGCCAATGCCTATCTCCACGACGCCGCCCTGACCGACAATCCGCCCGTGCTCCCGGCCGAACGCACGGCCTATAACTGGTCGCATGCGGCGAACATGCAGCATCACCTGCACGACTCGAACCTGTTCGAGAACCGCGGTGAACTCGACGTTATCCGCCGTACGGTGGACGCGTTCGACGACCGCTTCGTCTTCGGCGAATTCTCCGAAGAGTTCGAGCGCTCGGGTGCGTATCTCGCCCCGGACGAGGGACTGCATGCCGGCTATACGTTCGGCCTCCTGATCGCGAGCAAGCTGTCCCCGACCTATTTCCGGAAATACTTCGAGGACCTGGCGCGATTTCCGCGCCATTGGCCCTGCGTTTCGCTTTCCAACCACGACGTGACCCGGACCGTAACCCGCTTCGGCGGCGGCGCGGACGGCGATCCGGCGCTCGCGAAGCTGCTTTTCGCGCTGCTCTGTTCGCTGCGCGGTACGACCCTGATCTACCAGGGCGAGGAACTGGGCCTGCCGGAAGTCGATCTGCGCCGCGACCAGCTCAAGGATCCGGTCGGCGACCTCTACTATCCCATCGCCAAGGGCCGCGACGGCTGCCGCACGCCGATGCCCTGGGAGGCGGGCGCGAAGAATCTCGGCTTCTCCGGCGGCACGCCCTGGCTGCCGATGGGTCCGGCGCACCGGGCCCTGGCCGTGTCCGAACAGGCCGGCAATGCCGACTCGCCGCTGGAATTCGCCCGGCACTTCCTGCACGAGCGGAAGAAGCATGGCGCCCTCCGGCTCGGCGAGCTCGCCTTCCTGGATGCCGAAAAGCCCGTCCTGGCCTTTACGCGCGCGCACGGGGACGCGCGCGTCCTGTGCATCTTCAATCTCGGCCGCGAGGACGCGGCGTTCACCCATCCGCTGGTCGGCCGGGGCAGGGTGATCGGGCTCGGCTGCGGCAATACGCTGGACCGCGGCGACACCCTCCGTCTCGGTCCGTTAGCCTGCCGCTTCGCCGTCCTCTGACACGTCGAATGCCGCCAGCGCCGCCTCGATCGGCAGGAGCACGCATTTGTGGCGGGCCGGGTGATCGGCCACGCCGTCGAACACCGCATAGGAGTCGAACGGGGCGTGCGGGGTGGGGCCGCCCTCCAGCATGGTGCTGACCGCGGCATGCAAGGTTTCGACCTCGTCCCGGCTCATGCCGGCGGCGTAGGCGCCCAGGACCGCCGCCGATGCCTGGGTCAGCACGCAGGCCATGGTGTGGTGCGCCAGCGCCAGGATGCGGCCATCGTCCAGGACGACATCCATCACCACCTTGTCGCCGCAGGTCGGGTTGTGGGCCGTCCCGGTGCCGCAGGGGTCCGGCAGGCGGCCCGAGCCGGTCGCGTTCGCGGCGAGGCGGAGCAGTTCGCGCTTGTAGAGGGGGTCGCTCATTTCACGCTCACGGCTTCTCTGGCGGCACGATAGGCCGAAAGGGCCTCGGGCGTATCGATATCGGTGAGCGGCGCGTCGTCGCCGGCCTCGACCTCGCAGACCAGTTCGGCGTTCTGCCCGATGAGTTGACGGGCGCCAACATCGCCCTCCAGCGCCAGCATTTCCGGGAAAAACCGCCGCGCCCACAGCACCGGATTGCCCCGCTTGCCGTGCCGCGTCGCGACGCAGATGGCGCGGTCCTCCGAGGGATCGAAGGACGCGATCAGCTTGTCGATCAGCGCCGCAGAGGTGCACGGCATGTCGCCCAGAAGAATGATGGCGCCGTCGCAATCGTCCGGCAGCGCCCTCAGGCCGCACTTGAGCGAGGCGCTCAAACCCTTTGAAAAATCGGGATTATCGACGAACAGGGGAGCGAGAGGGGAGAGCGCCTCGCGGACCTCGTCGCCGGCGTTGCCGGTCACGACCACAACGGATGCCGCGGCGCTGCTCAGCGCCGCCTCGACCGCGTGGCGGATCAAGGGCTTGCCGTCCACTTCTGCCAGAAGCTTGTTGGAGCCCATGCGCGACGACAGCCCGGCCGCCAGCACGATGGCCGCGATTTTCGGCAGGCGCGGGACCTCGGCGGGCGTCTCGTCGCGCGGCTGCGGCCGCGACGGGATCTCGGTCAGGAGGCCGCCGACCCCCATCCCGGCCAGCTCGCGCCGGCCGACCGGCTGCCCGGCCAGAACCCGCCACAGGACGAAGTCGAAGCCGTTGAGCTTGGGCGAGCGCGCGCAGCTCGGCAGGCCGATCACCGTGCGTCCCTCGAGGCTGCCGAGGAGCAGCAGGTTGCCCGGGTCCACCGGCATCCCGAAATGGGTGACCGTTCCCCCGGCGG
This sequence comes from Rhizomicrobium sp., assembly GCA_037200985.1. Classification (NCBI taxonomy): domain Bacteria; kingdom Pseudomonadati; phylum Pseudomonadota; class Alphaproteobacteria; order Micropepsales; family Micropepsaceae; genus Rhizomicrobium; species Rhizomicrobium sp. Next base: position 1,412,966 of record JBBCGJ010000001.1, on the reverse strand, counting down.
CCTCGATCGCGGCCGGGATGACGTCGCGCCGGTCGGTGATGGCGCTGGCGCCGAAGACCAGGATCGGGTCGGCATCCGCCGCGGCAGCGATGGCGGCCGACAGCGCCTCCACCTCATGCGCCACCCGATGTTCCGAGACCAGCGCCGAACCGAGCGCCGCGAGCCGCTCGGCGATGGCGGTCCGGTTCCTGTCGAGCAGGGACGGCCCGGTGCCCGGCAGGATGGTCGAGATCAGCGCAGCCCGGTGGGCGGCGAAGGGATGAACCCGCACCGGCGCCCCGCCGGCCCCGAGGAGCCGTTCGGCGGCGGTGACGGCCACGCCCGGAGCGGCGAAGGGGATGATCTTGACCGTCGCCACCATCTGGCCCTTGGCGACCCGCGAGAAGGGCGCGACGGTGGCGAGCGTCACCGCCTCGTCGATCGCGTTGAGCGCCTCCACCGCCGCAGCATCCACCGCCGCGAGGCCGTCGCTCAGGGCATAGAGGTTCACCCGGCCGGTAAAGGCAGCGCCGGTCCGCACGCCGGCGCCGCCGATCCGTGCCGCGATCCGCGTCGCCGCTTCGTCCTCGCCGATATCGCCGCGCTCGAGCCGGGCGATGGCGACCGTCGCGGTCCCGGCCGCGGCAATGTCGGCAAGATCGGTCGCGGCGAGGACGCGCCCCTTCCGCAAGCGCCTGCCGCCCGCGCGCACGCCATGCGCGAGAATGGCGCCCTCGGCCTCGGCCACGGGGATGAACGCGAATTGCATCGCGCGAGTTTAGCTCTTCTCGCTCTTCATGGGCGAGGGCAGGCCGGCCGACAAGCCTTCCCGCGGCAGGCTGAGGCGCGCGCGAAGACCGCCTTCCGGACGATTTTCAAGCGACACGCCGCCGCCATGGCCGTGCGCGATGGCCTTGACGAGGGTCAGGCCGAGCCCGGTTCCGCCGGTGTCGGAGTTGCGCGAACTCTCCAGCCGCACGAAGGGCTCGAACACCCGCGCCTGCTCGCCGTCGGGAATGCCCGGACCTTCGTCCTCGACGACGATCTCATAGGCGGCCGGCGTTTCGCGAAGCTGCACGTCGGCGCGGCGTCCATAGGCGACGGCATTCTCGACCAGGTTGCGCACCGCCCGGCGGATTTCGTCCGGCCGGCAGGCCATCGGTGCCGGTCCGTGGGCCCGCCAGGTCACCGGTTCGCCCAGATCGTCGAGATCGGCGCACAGGCTCTCGATCAGGGCCGACAGGTCGATATTGCGCTTGGACTCGCCGCCGGCCCCGCGCGCCGCGGACAGCACCGACTCGGTCAGCGCCTGCAGCTCCGCCAGATTGGTCTCCAGCCGCTCGCGCAGCTCGTCGTCGGCGATGAATTCCAGGTTGATCCGCATCGCGGTGATCGGGGTGCGCAGGTCGTGTCCGACGGCGGAGAGCAATTGCCGCTGGCTCTCCATCGTGCGCGAGACGCGGTCGGTCATGGCGTTGAACGCGACGGCCGCGTTGCGCACATCGTCGGGACCTTCCTCCGGCACGCGTGGCGCCGTGCCGCCGCCGGCCGCGACCGAGGCGGCGGCCGCCAGCGCGGTCAGCGGACGGGCGACGCGGCTGGAAATATAGGCGGCCGCCGCGGACGCCACGAAGATCGCCATGCAAGCGGCGATGATGATCTCGGTCGGCCAGGGCGGCGCGGGCTGGTGATAGAAGGTCGCGATAAGCTGGGTGCCGCGGACCACCGGCAGGACGAACTGGGTCGCGGGACCGGGTGTGCTGTGCGGCCGCGCCCGCCCGTCCTCCGGCGGCGCGCCGACGACGCGCTTGACCGAAACGGGCAGCTTCGCCTTGTCGTCCGGCAGGAGCTCCCGCAGCCGATTGGCGAGCTTGATCTCTTCGTCGTCCATCGGAAGCTGCGCGGCCTTGCCGTGGTGCAGCGTGAACGTCCAGAAGCCGGAGCTCATCGCATTGGCCGCGCTCTCGCGCGACTTGGCGGGGATCGCGGCGAGCAAGGTGGATGTCGACGCCGACCGGTCGAGCAGGCGCTCGTTGAGATCGCGCTCGCTCATCCGTTCGCTGCCGAGCTGGAACCAGGCCGCGACGGCAATATTGGAGATCAGCACCGCCGCGGCGGTGACGACGATGAGCTGGACACCCAGCGTACGCGGCCACAACGTCATTGCACTTCCGGATCCAACGCGAAAATGTATCCGCCACCCCATACGGTCTTAATATAGCGCGGATTCTTGGGGTCCGGCTCGATCTTCTTGCGCAGCCGGCTGACGTGATTGTCGATCGAGCGGTCGAACAGGTCGGCGTCGCGGCCCTTGGTCAGGTCGAGAAGCTGGTTGCGGGTGAGCGCGATCTTGGGCCGCTCCAGGAGCGCCGTGAGCAGCCGGAATTCGCCGCTGGAGAGCGGCAGGGCGACGCCGTCGCCGCCGATCAGCTCGCGCTGGCCGGTGTCGAGCAGCCACTCGCCGAAGCGGATGCGCTCGGCGGCCGGCGGCTTCTGGCGCGGCGGCAGCGCCTGGGTGCGGCGCAGCACGGCGGCGACCCGGGCGATCAGCTCGCGGGGCGAAAAAGGCTTCGGGATGTAGTCGTCGGCGCCCATTTCGAGCCCGATGATGCGGTCGACCTCCTCGCCGCGGGCGGTCAGCAGGATCACCGGGATCTGCGAGGTCTCCCGGATGGAGCGGCAGAGCGACAGCCCGTCCTCGCCCGGCATCATGATGTCGAGCACGACGAGATCGATGGCCGAGCCCTTCATCACCTTGCGCGCCGCGACGGCGTCGGCAGCGGTCGTCGCGCGGTAGCCCTGGTCGCGCAGATAGCGCGCCAGCGGCTCGCGGATGTCGCGCGCGTCCTCCACCACAAGAATGTGCGGTTTGGTCTCTTCCTTGATCATGGCGGCAATCTGGTCCTTCGGGCGGGCGCCTGCAAACCGGGTCTTGGCAAAGTTTGCAGGTGTCACGGCGGCGGTATACTTTGCGACGATCACGTTTTGTTCCGGCATAGTTTCGGGAAGCGCCCGGCGTTAGCTGCGGGTGCTCGTTTCGGAGGGAACCGACATGACCAGGAACACCAAGATTGCCCTTCTTCTGGGTGCGGCCGTCGTGATCGGCGGCTCGACCCTCGCCTTCGCCCATATGGACGGCCCCGTGCCGCCGGACGGTCCGATGCAGGGCCTGCTTCACCGCAACAAGCTGTCCGACCGGCTGCTCGGCGAATTCGACGGCAACAAGGACGGCAAGATCACCAGGGCCGAGTTCAACAACCAGATCGGCACGCGCTTCGCCGCCGCCACGCATGGCGCCAAGACGATGACCGAGGACCAGTTCATCGCCATCCATCAGGGCGAATTCCAGCAGCACACCGCCGATATGTTCCGCCGCCTGGACTGGAACGGCGACGGCAAGCTCACGCTCGACGAGTTCGAGGCGCCGCAGAGGGCGCATTTCCAGATGATGGACCGCGAGGGCACCGGCACGGTGACCTGCAATCCCGTGATGCATGCCGATTTCCGGCCCGATGCGCCGCCTCCGCCGTCGGGGGACGACGACAGGCGCGGCCATGGCGGCTGGGGCCGCTTCGGCGAGCGCGGCCATGGCTTCGGGCATCGCGGCTTCGGCGGGCATGGTTTCGGCGGCGGCTTCGGTCGGGCCGCGTTCTGCGGCGAGAGCGATACGAGCCGCGACGGCAAGGTCACGCGGGCGGAATTCGACACCATCATGTCGAAGCACTTCCAGAGCGCGACCAATGGCGCGTCCTTTATGACGCTGGCGGCGTTCACCGCCGATCTGTCGGTGCGCTATCGCGCGATGAACGACAAGATGTTCAAGCGGCTCGACAAGGACGGCGACGGCAAGCTGACGATGGCCGAATTCGCCGCGCCGCCGCTCAAGATGTTCGACCGGATGGACCGCAACCATGACGGCGTGATCACGGCCGACGAGATGCGCCCGCATTTCCACGGCCATGGCAGCTGGGGCAGGGGCCGCGACAACGATCGCACCCCGCCGCACGGGGACGAGTAAAGGCTTCTTTTTTCCTCCCCCGCAACAGCGGGGGAGGAAATATCAGTGCCGCTCTCCCCGCAGCACCAGCGTCATCTCCGCCAATATCGACACCGCGATTTCGGCCGGGCTCTTGGCGCCGATGTTCAATCCCACCGGCCCGTGGATGCGTGCGAGCGCCGCGTCGTCGAAGCCGGCCGCCGTCATCCGCGCCGCGCGCGCGGCCTGGGTCTTCTTGGACCCCAGCGTGCCGATGTAGAAACAATCCGAATTCAGCGCCGCGATCAGGCCGGGATCGTCGATCTTGGGATCGTGGCTCAGGAAGACGATGGCGCTGCGCGGCCCGAGCGGCGTCTTCGCCAGCGCCTCGTCCGGCCAGTCATGGCTGATCGCGACGCCCGGAAAGCGTGCCGGCGTCGCGAACGCCGTACGCGGATCGACGATCCGCACGCCATAGCCCGCCTCCCGCGCCATGACGACCAGCGGCTGGGCGATATGCGCCGCGCCGACGATGACGAGATCGAGCGGCGGATTGAACACGGCGAGAAACCAGCTCCGCCCCTCGATCTGCGCCGGACCGGAGGTGTCGGCCCGCGCCGCGCCGGCGGCGGCCAGCCCGAGCGGCGAGGCGTCGGTCGCCGGATCGATCAGAGTCTCCTCGCCGCTTTCGAGGTCGATGGCGCGCACGATGGCGCGGCCCGCGCGGCGGGCGTCGTTGATGGCCTGCAGCGTTTCGCGCTTCACTGCACCGGTTCGACGAAGATCTCGATGCGGCCGCCGCAGGCGAGGCCGACCGACCAGGCCGTCTCGTCGCTGACGCCGAATTCGAGATTGCGCACCTTGCCGTCGGTCATCGCCTCCAGCGCCTCCGCGATCACCGCGCCTTCGATGCAGCCGCCGGAGACCGAGCCGACGAAGGCGCCGTCGTCGCGCACCGCGATCTGGCTTCCGGCCTGGCGCGGCGCCGAGCCCCAGGTCTTGACCACCGTGGCGAGCGCCACCTGGCGGCCCTCGCCGAGCCAGAAAGCGGCGGCGTCGAGCGGTTCGTTGTGCTGTTCGATTTCGGACATCGCCTTCGCGGCCTCAAGCCGTCTCCGCCACCGCGCGCTTGGCCAGCACGGTCACCAGATTGGCGCGATACTCGGCCGAGCCGTGGATGTCGGAATTGAGTCCACCCGGATCCACCGCGATCTTCGCCACCGCATCGGGCGTGAAGCTCTTGGCCAACGCCGCCTCCATCTCCGGCACGCGGAACACGCCGGGTCCGGCGCCGGTCACCGCGACGCGGATGCCGTCCGCGAATTTCGCGACGAACACGCCGGCCATCGCATAGCGCGAAGCGGGGTTGGCGAATTTCTTGTAGGCGGCCTTCTGCGGCACCGGGAAGGATATCTCGGTCACGATCTCGCCGTCCTCCAGCGCGGTGGTGAACATGCCCTGGAAGAAATCGTCGGCGGCGATGCTGCGCCGGTTGGTCTTGATCGTGGCCCCCAGGCCGAGCACGGCGGCGGGATAGTCCGCGGCCGGATCGTTGTTGGCGACTGAGCCGCCCAGCGTCCCCTTGTGGCGCACCGCCGGATCGCCGATCACGCGCGCGACATGGGCGAGGGCGGGGATCGCCTTCGCCACGTCCTTCGAACTTGCGACCTCGAAATGCGTCGTTGCCGCGCCGATGGCGACGGCCCCTGCGCTCGCGCGGATGTAGCTGAGCTCCTTGATGCCCGAAATGTCGATCAGGTCCGACGGATTGGCGAGGCGCATCTTCATCGTCGCGATCAGCGTCTGGCCGCCGGCCAGCAGCTTGCCGTCCGGCGCGGCCGCCAGCAGCGCCACGGCGTCGTCGACCGATTTCGCGCGCCTGTAGGTGAAAGGATAGGTGATCATGCCGCCTTCTCCGCCGCGGTCATGCGCTTCGATGCGTCCTCGATCGCCGAAACGATGTTCACATAGCCGGTGCAGCGGCAGATATTGCCTTCGAGCTCGTGGCGGATGGTGTCGCGGTCCATCGCGCCGTTGCGGCGGATCATGTCGACCGCGGTCATGATCATGCCGGGCGTGCAGAAGCCGCATTGCAGGCCGTGATTGTCGCGGAACGCCTCCTGCACCGGATGCAGCTTGCCGTCCTTGGCGAGCCCCTCGATGGTGGTGACCTCGGAGCCTTCCGCCTGCACCGCGAATACGGAGCACGACTTCACCGCCTTGCCGTCGACATGCACGACGCAGGCGCCGCACTGGCTGGTGTCGCAGCCGATATGGGTGCCGGTGAGGCGCAGCTGCTCGCGCAGGAAATAGACGAGAAGGGTGCGATCCTCGGCCTCGGCCGAAACCGGTTTGCCGTTCACCGTCATGGATACAACGGACATGTCAATTCCTTGCGCGCGAAACTGGATCGAGTCTCAGGCGCGCGACGCGCGGCGTCAAGCGCTGCTATACTGTGTCCGGATTGGGAGTGTCGCATGCCCTTCATATCCGTCCATATCGCCGCCGGCCGGCCGCTGGAAAAGCGCCGCAGGCTGGTCCAGGCCATCACCGACGCGGTCACCGAGATCCTCGAACTGGAGCGCGGCGCGACCCAGGTGCTTATCCACGAGCAACGACAGGGACAACTGGGCCATCGGCGGCGAACTCCTCAGCGAGCGCCGCATGGCGCAGACCGATGCGCTGCCCGACCTCGACGCGCTGTTCCGCAAGCCGGCGGAAAAATCGGCGCCGGCGCCTAAGACGACAGCCCGAAAGCCAGCAGCAAAATCGCGATCACGGCGATAAGCCCTCCGACCCAGATTGTGGCAGACAGGCCCGGTCGAACGGGCGCGGCCCCGCGCGGCGCCGTGGCCGTCCCGCTCGCCCCGGACGCCATTTCCTGCGCTTCCGCCGTCGTCGGATCGGGCGCCAGCACCCGTTCCGTCGCGAGCGCGGCTGCGAACCGCTTGAAGAAATCGTCGGCGATCTGCTTGGCCGCGCCGTCGATCAGGCGCTGGCCGATCTGCGCGAGCTTGCCGCCGACCGAGGCCGTCGCGGTATAGCTCAGGACCGTGGAATCGCCCTGCGGCGTCAGCACGACGTCGGCGCCGCCCTTGGCGAAGCCCGCGACCCCGCCCTGGCCTTCGCCGCTCAGCCGGCAATGATGCGGCGGATCGAGCTCCGACAGCGTCACCTTGCCCTTGAACGTCGCACTCACGGGCCCGATCTTGAGCTTCGCGGTTGCAACGAAGTCGGTCGGACTGGTCTTTTCGATCTGCTCGCAGCCCGGAATGCAGGCTTTCAGGATCGCCGGGTCGTTAATGCCGTCCCAAACCCGCTGTGCAGGTGCGGAAATAATGTACCTGCCGGTGAATTCCATGCACTACGCTCCAATATCGTTACCGACGTTCGAAACTGTCCCATCCCTCAAATAGGGGGGATGCGGCGACCTTGGGCAAATGACAGATTCAACCCGCGCGAGAAACTGTCTAGCGCAATTTGCTGTATCTGGCATGGGGCATGACATGGTTGTGGCGGCGGCGATTTCCCAGGACGGGGCGACTCTGGAAGTCATGGGACTGGTGAAGTGGTTCGATCTCAACAAGGGCTATGGTTTCATCCGCCCGTCCAGCGGTGCGGACGGCGATATCCTGCTGCATCAAACCTGCGTGCGGCAATCGGGTTTCAAGGCGGCTTATGAAGGCGCCCGCGTCGTCTGCGAGGCGGTGCAGGGGCCGCGCGGCCTGCAGGCCCGGCGCCTGATCTCGCTGGACAATTCGACCGCGCAGGTCGTTCCGCAGCCCAATCCCAAGCCGTCGCGCTACACTGCCGAGCCGGCGGGAGAGGCCTTCGAGGCGACGGTCAAATGGTTCAACCGCGGCAAGGGCTACGGCTTCGTGTCGCGCGGCCCGAACACCCCGGACGTCTTCGTCCATATGGAGACGCTGCGCCGGTCCGGCATCCGCGAACTGCGCCAGGGCCAGCGGGTGCAGGTGCGCACCGGCGAGGGACCCAAGGGCGAGCTTGCGGCGGAGATCGTAGTCATCGATCCTTGAGTTGTAGTCCAACTCGCAGGCCAGCATGTCCGATGTCGCGGCGCGTTTCCGCGCGTTCCAGTCCGAGGCGCCGCATTGGGTCGCACTGCTGGCGCAAGTGCCGGCGCGCCATGTCCTGCGCCACGACACCATCCATCCCGCTTTTCACGGCTGCATCGACTGGCACTCAGCCTGCCACGCGGTCTGGGCCCTCCTCGCGGCCAGGGGGCTGACGGGTGACCCGCAATACGACGCGATCGTCGACGGCATCCTGATGCCGGCGAAACTGGCCGCGGAAGCCTCCGACCTGGCCGCGCGGCCGCAATTCGAGATGCCCTATGGACGCGCCTGGCTGCTTCGGCTGGCGCTCGAGGATCGCCTCGTCACCGGCTCGACGCGGCTGACCTTCATGGCGCGCGACGTCGCCGCGTCGCTCACGGCGCAATATCGCGGGCGGCTCGCCGACCCTTTCGCGCGGGAATACGCCAATCCCAGCTGGGCGCTGATCAACCTTCTCGACTATGCAAGCGTCGAGAACCGCGCCGACATCGCCGACATCGTGCGCGACGCCGCCTCCGGCCTCGCCACCTTCCTGGACCGCCTGCCCAGCGAGAGCGAGGAGGAGAACTGGCCCGATTTCATGGCGGTGACGCCGATGTTCTGCGAAATGCTGGTGCGGGCCGGCGCGGTCGAGCCTTCCGCCCTGATGGCCAAGGCGGGAGCGCGGCTGACCGCGCTCAAGCCCGTTGTTGCACCGCGAAAGGCCCATCACTATGCGCTCAATTTCAGCCGGGGCTGGGCGCTTCTGGCGCTGGCGGAGGCCTGTGGGGACGAGGCGCTTCTCGCAACTGCGCTGGACCATATCGAGGCCAATCTGTTCCGGCCGAGCTGGTGGCGTGGCGACTACCGCTCGGTCGCCCACTGGGTGCCGCAATTCGGAATCTTTGCGCTCCAGCGCGCGATGCGGCAGACTTTCCCGAAATAGAAGCTCGGGGGAGCTTGGGATAAAATGCGCCTGACGATCCTAGCAGCGGTCGTGTCGGTCCTGCTCGCATCTTGCGCCGCCTTCGCGGGGCACGAGGCGGCACTGCCGATTCAGACCATCCGTATCGATACGGCCGGCGGGCCGAAGGAGCTCAAGGTCGAGGTGGCCGCCGACGCGGTCAGCCAGGAGCATGGGCTGATGTACCGCCGCGACCTGCCGGCCGATTCCGGCATGCTGTTCGACTTCCATCAGGAGGCGCGCGTCTCGTTCTGGATGAAGAACACGCCCTTGCCGCTCGACATGGTGTTCATCAAGGCGGACGGCACGGTCTCGTCGGTGGAGCCGAACGCGGTTCCGTTCTCGACCGCCTCGATCCCGTCCGCCGAGCCGGTGCGCGCGGTGCTGGAGATCAATGGCGGCCGCGCCCGCGACCTCGGCATCAAGCCCGGCGACCGCGTGCGGGCACAGATCTTCCACGATGTGGAGTGAGCCGCTCGGCTTGCCGCAACCGGGCGCTTGGGCTATCCCACGGCCGTCCGGACCGGGGCGTAGCGCAGTCTGGTAGCGCATCTGCTTTGGGAGCAGAGGGTCGCGTGTTCAAATCACGCCGCCCCGACCAGCCTTCGCCCGCGGAGCGGGAGAAGGCTGCCACGCCGAAGCCGAAAGGCGAAGGCGGGTCTGTCGCAGCGGGCTACGGCTTGGCAAGCCGGGCGGAGTGGAAACGGAGAATCGGTTCATGCGCGCGCGCATCTATCAGCCGGCAAAGAACGCCATGCAGTCGGGCAAGGCCCGCACCAAGCAATGGCTGCTGGAGTATGAGCCCGAGAGCGCCAAGGCGCCCGATCCGCTGATGGGCTGGACCAGCTCGTCCGACATGCGCCAGCAGGTCGTCCTGGAATTCGACACCAGCGAGGAAGCGGTGGCTTACGCGCAGAGCCACGCGATTCCCTATCAGGTCTTCGAGCCCCACAGACCGGCGCCCAAGGCGAAGTCCTATTCGGACAATTTCCGCGTCGACCGGAAAATCCCTTGGACGCACTGATCGGGGCTTCCCTCTTTGTCATGGCCCGCGACGGCGGGCCATCCAGTTGGTGCGCCACGATCCCGATTTTCCTGGGGCCATTCGATCTATAAACTGCAGACCGTTGTCACCTGGATGGCCCGCATTCGCGGGCCACGACACATTGTTGGGAATGACCCCGTAGCTCAACTGGATAGAGCACCTGCCTTCTAAGCAGGATGTTGCGTGTTCGAGTCACGCCGGGGCCGCCAGCTATTCCGCCGCCACCCGCTCGTCCGCCGGTGCCGCCTTCGGGCCCCGGACGAGCTTGCCGGGGAGTTCGCCGGTCGGCTCGCCGTTCTCGAAGGTCACGACGCCGCTGACGATGGTCGCGCGATAGCCGCTCGCCTTCTGGATCATGCGACGGCCATTGGCAGGCAGGTCGAATACCATCTCGGGCGCGTGGATCGCCAGCGCGTCGAAATCGATCACATTGACGTCCGCCTTCATGCCGGGTGCCAGCACGCCGCGGTCCTCCAGGCCGTAGAGCCTCGCGGTATCGCGAGTCTGCATCGCGATCACTTTCTCCAGCGCCACGCGCGGCCCGCGCGCGCGGTCGCGCACCCAATGCGTCAGCATGAAGGTTGGGAAGCTCGCATCGCAGATCACGCCGCAATGCGCGCCGCCGTCGGACAGGCTCAACACCGTCGCGGGATGGTGCAGCATCTCGTGGATATGGTCGAAATCGAATTTCGCGTAGTTGAGCAGCGGCAGGTAGATGTATCCCTTGCCGTCATTCTCCATCAGCATGTCGTAGAGCACCGCGTCGGGCGCCGCGCCGTCGCGCGCGGCGATGGCGGCGACGCTGTCTTCCGCGCGCGGCTCGTAGTCGAGGCCCTTGTCGGTCTCCAGCCGGAACATGCGGTCGTAACCCTGCGCAGGATCGCGGCCAGCGGCGTCGACGGCGGCGGACGCTCGGCCAGGATGGCCGCGCGGACCGCCCGGTCCTTGAGCTTCTCGATCCGCTCCGCAAAGGGCAGGGCGGCGATCTGGCGATAGGCCCCGCGCGTCACGAAGGGATGAAAGCTCGACTGCCAGCCCAGGATCAGCCCGGTCGGCCGGCACGCCATCTGGGCGGTGATCGCCGCGCCCTGGCTCCGCGCGTCCATCGCCATCTTGAGGATGTCGCGCCAGCGCTCCGGGTGCATCGGCGACTGCAGCAGGTTGAAGGTGACGTGCACGCCGTCGATCCTGCCGAGCTCGCTCATCCATTGGAATTCGTGGTCCGCCGGCGTCATGTCCGAGGCCAGTTCGAAGACGCCCTTGCCGGCCTCGCCGATGGCGCGGCCGATGCCGATCAGCTCGTCGGCGCTGGCGAACGTGCCGGGCATCGGCTCGCCGTCCTTGGCGCGATGCAGCATCGTGCGGGACGTCGAGAAGCCGAGCGCGCCGGCCTCGATGCCTTCCTTCACGATGGCCGCCATCTTCTCGATGTCGTCCGGCGTCGCGGCTTCGTTCTTCGCGCCGCGCTCGCCCATCACATAGGCGCGCACCGAGCCGTGCGGAACCTGCGCCGCGACATCGAGCACGCGCGGCGTTGCGTCCACCGCGTCGAGATATTCCGGGAAGCTTTCCCAGTTCCACTTGATGCCTTCGGCCAGGGCGGAGCCGGGGATGTCCTCCACGCTTTCCATCAGCGAGATCAGCCAGTCGTGCCGCTCCGGCCGTGCCGGCGCGAAGCCGACGCCGCAATTGCCCATCACCAGCGTGGTGACGCCGTGCCAGCAGGAGGGGGTGAGGTATTTGTCCCACGTGACCTGGCCGTCGTAATGCGTGTGGATGTCGACCCATCCCGGGGTCACAAGAAGTCCCTTGGCGTCGATCTCGCGTCGGCCGGACGCGGCGACGGTGCCGACCGCCGCGATGCGGCCGCCATCGATGGCGACGTCGGCGATCCGCGCCGGTCCGCCCGTTCCGTCCACCACCAAACCGTTTCGAATGACCAGATCGTACATCGTCCACCCCGCAATTGCTCTGGCAACGATCATAAGCGGCTTCGGCGGCCTGACCAGACTGACGTTAGGATACGTTGCTGTCTTAATCCCCGCGTCAGACGCTCTGAGTCGCACGAATTATTCGGATCCGGACGGAAACACTCCGGCCGCTCGCCGTTCCCTATGCGACGGCGATGGCAGGGAGAGCGCGCTGTGCCCAAACTTCACAGAATATTGCTGGCTTCGGCATTGGTGGCTGTGCTGACACCGCTCGCATCGGGCGGCCTGCTGGCGGGCGCCAGCGCCCTGGCGGACGACGGCGATACGAGCGCCGTATTGGCGAAGGCGATCACGCCCAAACCCGCTGCTTCGCCGCCGCCGAATCGCCGGACGCTGAGCACCCTCGGCCGCGCCAGCGCGGTCGCCTGGATCCGGATCGGCCACGTCGGCCACTGACGCTTCTCCCGCCGGGATTGAGCCTTCCCCAAAAGATCGGCAAGAGTCGCGCGCGACGGGGAGGACGGCGTGATCTCGAAGACCGCGATGCTGGCCTTGGTGAAGGACTTCCGCGCCGGAGAGGTCGACCGTGGCCTCGGCGACAATCCAAAGCTCCTGGAGTTTCGCGACGAACGCGGCCGCAACTGGCTGCACATCTGTTGCGGGCAGAAACTCAAGCCGGGTCGCGAGAAGGACGGCATAAAGACCGCCGAGGTCTTCCTCCGCCACGGCTTCGACATCGACGCGCCGGCCTTCACCGAAGGCACGTGGAAGGCGACGCCGGTATGGTTCGCCATCGGCCGCGGCCAGAACCGCGCGCTCGCGGAGTATCTGCTCAGCCACGGCGCCGACCCGAACTATTCGCTGTTCGCGGCGGCATTCAACGACGACCTGGCCGCGATCCGGCTGCTCGCGAAATACGGCGCCGATCTCGAAGAGGTGGCCGAGGGCTCGACGCCGTTCGTCGGCGCGGTCCGCTGGAGCAAGTTCGGTCCGGCGGAGGAAATGCTGAAGCTCGGCGCCGATCCCGATTGGCGCGACAAGGACGGCATGACGGCGCTGCACTACATGCTCAAGAAGGGGAGCGATACCAGGCACATCGCGATGGTGGTGCGCCATGGCGCCCGCGGCGATATTCCGGACAAGACGGGCGTCACGGCCGTCGACATACTGCGCAGGAAACGCGATCCGGGCTTGCGCAAGTTGGCGGACGAACTGGCGTCCGCGGGCCACGCCGTTCGCAAAAAGCAAGATTGACGCCGCCGTCATGAGGTCTAAAACCGCCGCCGGCTCTTGCGGTGCATGCCCATGAAAATCGTCGGCGGGAAGTGGTCCAACTGGTCGGGCGGCGTCGTCTGCAAGCCCAAGGCGATCGTCGCACCGAAGGATGAGGTCGATCTGGCCGCCGCCGTCCGCACCGGCGCACCGCCGGTCCGCGTGCCGGGCGCGGGCCATTCCTTCACGCCGCTGAACGCCACCGACGGCACGATCGTCGATCTTTCCGCGCGCGCCTTCAGCGGCCTGAAGGGCTTCGATCCCGACAAGCAGGTCGCGACCTTCGGGGCCGCCACCCATCTGTGGGAGATCGGCCCGCTGATCCATCCCCTGGGCTGCGCCCTCAAGAACATGGGCGATATCGACCGCCAGACCCTGGGCGGCGTGGTCGGTACCGGCACCCACGGCACGGGACCGACGCTTGGGAGCTTCTCGGCCGAGGTCGCGGGCTTCCGTCTCCTGCTCGCCAGCGGCGAGATCATCCACTGCGCGCCGGACGAGAACCCGGAGATTTTCGCCGCTGGCCGCACCTCGATGGGCTCGCTCGGCGTGATGGTCGAGATCGCGATGAAGGTGCGCGACGTCTACAAGCTGGCGGAGAAGAACTTCCTGCTGCCGATCGACGAATTGTGGGACCGGCTCGACGACCTCGTCGCCACCAACCGGCATTTCGAGTTCTTCTGGTTTCCCTATGCCGACGTCGCGGTGTGCAAGACGCTGAACGAGAGCACCGCCGCCGCGCCCGAGCCGCGCTCCGCGGAATACATGAAGGCGCGCGGCGACAAGCGGGCGGCGGACGCCACCACCTTCGAATGGATCAACGAAGTGCTGCCCTATGCGCCGTTCCTGCTCAGGGCGGCGCACCGGCTGTTCTCGGGCGGCATGGCCGCCTCGGATCGCGTGCGCTGGAGCCACGAGATCCTGCCCAGCCCGCGCACCACCCGCTTCAACGAGATGGAATACGCGGTGCCCTACGAAAAGGGCCCCGAGACCATCCGCAAGATCGTGGCGGAAATCCGCAAGCGCCGGATCAATACCGGCTTTCCCATCGAGTACCGCACCGTCGCCGCCGACGACGTCTGGCTGAGCCCGTTCTACCAGCGCAAAAGCGCCACAATCGCCGTGCACCAGTATCACCGGGTGAACACGGCACGGCTGTTCGACATGTGCGAGAGCATCTTCCGCGGCGTCGAGGGCCGGCCGCACTGGGGCAAGCGCCACACGCGCACGGCCGAGGAATTCGCGGAACTTTACCCCAAATTCGAGGATTTCCGGCGCCTGCGCGAAAAGCTCGATCCGGCCATGACGTTCTTGAATGCGCATCTGCGCGGTATATTTGTAGGCTGAGGCTTCGAAGGAGGCCCTTTTGCGCAAACGGACGAAATACGCGATTTCCGCGATTCTCGGCGCGCTGGTCTTTGCCGTGGTCGCCGAGATGAACGACTGGCCGCTGGCGCTGCTGCTCGGCGCCGGCGTCGGCATGACCATTGCGCTGGTCGTGCACACCTACCCCGATGACATCGCCCCACCCGCGGACCGCCGCCACGAAGCGGCGCAAAGGCGCAAAGCCGCAGCGAAAACATAAATCGACCCTGCCCTTGAGGGAGGGTCGAAATTTGCGAAGCAAATTTCGGGGAGGGGTCGGGCAGCGATACGCTCCCCTCAAGGGGGGGGTAAGTCTTCCAGTCGCGCCTGCCGGTAAAAACAGCTCGGCGCGCCGGTGTGGCAGGCGGGGCCGATCTGGTCGACCTTCATCAGCAGGACGTCGCCGTCGCAGTCGATCCAGGCCTCGACCAGCCGCTGCTTGTGGCCGGACTCCTCGCCCTTCACCCAGACCTTCTTGCGCGAGCGCGACCAGTAGGTGACGTCGCCGGTATCGAGCGTCCGCTCCAGCGTGGCCTTGGTCATCCAGGCGAACATCAGCACTTCACCGGTCTGGGCGCGCTGCGCGATCACGGGCACCAGCCCATCGGCGTTGAACGCGACCTGCGCGACGAATTCGGCGGGGCTCAAAACGTCGGTCATGCCGCGTCTCTGAACCGTTCGAAGCCTACGGTCAAATCGGCGATCAGGTCCGCCGGGTCCTCCAGTCCCGCATGGATGCGGATCAGCGGGCCTTCGAGCGCGAAGGGCGCGGCGGTGCGGGCCAGATGCGACGGCACGATCAGGCTCTCATAACCGCCCCAGGAGAAGCCGATGCCGAAATGCGCCATCCCGTCCATCAGGGCCGCGACCTGGGCGTGGCTGGCGGGCTTCAGCACCACGCCGAACAGCCCGCAGGCGCCGGTGAAATCGCGCTTCCAAACCACGTGGCCCGGATCGCTTTCCAGCGGCGGATAGAGCACGCGAGACACCTCCGGCCTGCGCTCCAGCCAGCGCGCCAGCGCCAGCGCCGTTTCCTGATGCCGCTTGAGGCGGATACCAAGCGTGCGGAGCCCGCGCAGCGCGAGGAAACAGTCGTCGCCGCTGACATACATCCCCATCTGGCCGTGCAGGTCGGAAAGCCGCGTCGCGTAGCGCTCGTTGGCCGCGACATAGCCCATCATCACATCGGCATGGCCGCCGATATATTTCGTCACCGCCTGGATCGAGAGGTCCGCGCCCTTTGCCAGCGCCGCGAAGTGCAGCGGCGTCGCCCAGGTGTTGTCGAGCAGCACGGCCGCGCCGCGCGCATGCGCCACCTCGGCGATGGCCGGCACGTCCTGCACTTCGAAGGTGAGCGAGCCGGGGCTTTCGCAGAACACCGCCCTTGTGTTGGGCTTGAACAGCGCCGCGATGCCGGCGCCGATCAGGGGATCGTAATAGGTCGTCTCCACGCCGAAGCGTTTCAACGTCTTGTCGCAGAAGGCGCGGCTGGGGGCGTAGCAGCTGTCGGCCATCAGCAGATGATCGCCGGCGCCGCACACCGCGAGGATCGCGGTGGCGACGGCGTTCAGGCCGGAGCCGGCGAGAACCGTCCGCGCCGCGCCTTCCAGTTCGCAGATCGCCTCTTCGAGACTGCGGACCGTCGGATTGCCGCGTCGCCCATAGGTGAACGGCATGGCGTGGGCGTCGAGCGTCGCGATATCGGGATAAAGGATGGTCGAGGCGCGATAGACCGGCGTGTTGACCACGCCGAAATGCGCCGCGCTCTCGCGTCCCGCGCGGGTCAGCTTGGTGTCCTTGCTCTCCTTGCCGTCCGCCACGGGGCGCTCCTTTCAGCGCCTTCCCCTAACGCGCCGGCGCCCGCGCCGCAACGCGACGTTATTGCCCCGGGTGAATCTCGGCGCCCTGCGGTTCCACGATGGCGTTGGGCTTGTTTCCCGATCCTTCGAGGATGGACCGCAGCGGCCGGTCGAACGCCCAGGTGATCGCCGCGGCAATCAGACCGAGCGCCGCGCAGAGCAGGAAGAACTGCACCTTGTCCATCCGGCTGAAGAAGCTGCCGATATAGCCCTGCAACTGGTTGCCGGTGAAGCTGGTGATGAACCACAGGCCCATCATGGCCGACAGAATCTGCGGCGGGGAAACGCGCGCGACCAGCGCCAACCCGATCGGCGATAGATAAAGCTCGCCGAAGGTGATGATCGCGAAGAACAGGAACAGCCACAGCCAGCTCGCATGTCCTTCGGGCGCGAGATAAGCGGCGGCCGCCATCACCAGATAGGACAGCGCCAGCAGGAAATTGCCCAGCGCCATCTTGATCACCGTGCGCGGTTCGCCGCCTCTGCGCGCCTGGCTTGCCCAGAAGCCGACGACCAGCGGCGTGAAGGCGAAGATCATGAACGGATTGAACGCCTGGAACCAGGTGACCGGAATCTCCCAGCTGACGACCCCGGGGATGAGCGCGCGGTTGGTGTATTGCTCCGCCCACAGATTGATCGTGTTGCCCTGCTGCTCATAGGTCGCCCAGAACAGCGTCGTGGGGATGCACAGCAGGATCAGCGCAGTCACCGCCTTCCAGTCGGCGCCGGTCAGCGGCTTCTTGGTTTCCGAGCCGGCGCGGGCGCGCTCGACGCGGTCCTTGGGAAGGGTGCGCAAGGCGAAGAGATAGACGATCTGGCCGATCACCATGCCGATGCCGGCGGCGAAAAAGCCCCATTTGTAGCCCCAGGCGGGATCTTCCGCGAGCGAGCCGCAGACCAGCGGCGAGAAGAAGGCGCCGACATTGATGCCGACATAGAAGATCGAATAGGCACGGTCGATGCGCGCGTCGCCGGGCTTGTAGAGGTTGCCGACCTGGGTGGAGATGTTCGGCTTGAAGAAGCCGTTTCCGATGATGAGCAGCAACAGGCCCACGAACATGAGGTCCGGCACCATCAGGACGAATTCGGCGATCGCCATGGTGACGCCGCCGACGATCACACTCATGCGCTGACCGAGGAAACGATCCGCGATGATGCCGCCGAAGAACGGCGTCAGGTACACGAAGGCGGTGTAATTGCCGTAGATCAGCGAGGAGAAGGGCTGCACGCCGAGCGGCTGGCCGCCGTTGAACACCGATTCGAACACATGCTTGATCGTCTGATAGCCGAGCACCGTCTCGACATGGCCGGGCAGCAGCAGGAAGTTCGTCAAATAGAGCACCAGGATGGCGCGCATGCCGTAGTAGGAGAAGCGCTCCCACATTTCCGTCGTGAACAGGAAGGTCAGCCCGCGCGGATGACCGAAGAGCGTCTTTTCCGGAACGGCGTCCGGCGCGGAATCGACAATCGCCATGTGGCGCAACCCCCTTGTTATGCGGCGGCGAGCATGCCGGACTCTTCCGTCTACGGCAATTCGATGTAGCGGTCTTCGCGTGAGTAGGGCACGAAGCCCAGCCGCTGATAGAGCGGCAGCGCGCGGGGATGGTCCAGCGTGCAGGTGTTGACGAGCAGCTTCGAGATCGGACGCGCCCAGGCGTTCATCACGGCCTGGTACAGGAAGAAATATCCGAGTCGTTTTCCGATCGCTTCGGGCATCAATCCGAAATAGGCGAGCTGGCCGGTGGCCGCGTCGCGCATGTCGAGCTCCGCCATGCCGGCCGGATTGCCGTCGAGATATAGGACGTAAAGTTCGACCTCGGGATGTTGGATGACGGCCGCCAGGGCGTCGTCCTTGAGCTTGCGCCGCTCGACCCAGAAATAGGGTTCGCCGATCGTGTCGTAGAGATAGCGGTAGAAATGCACCGGCGGATGCGCCGCGCGCAGCATCGCGACCTTGCCGCGCGGCACCGGCGGCGGCAGCGCGGCGGGTTTGGCCGTCATCTCCAGGAAGGTGACGACCATCGGAATGCGCCGGCCGGAAGCGCGGCCGGCGTCTTTCTTCCTGCCGCCGGTCATCCGGTTTCCACCGGCGCGTCGCTGGCGCCCCATTCGGCCCAGGAGCCGTCATAGAGCGCGACGTCATGGGCGCCCGCCACCGTCATCGCCAGCATGACGATCGCCGCGGTGATGCCCGAGCCGCAGGTGGTCACGCTGTGCCGGGCGAGATCGACGCGATGGGCCGCGAAGAGAGCGCGCAGCGCCTCGGGCGATTTCAGCGTCCCGTCCTCGGAAGTCAATTCCGTGTACGGAACGTTCAGGCTGCCCGGGATGTGGCCGCCGCGCACGCCGGGGCGCGGCTCGGGCTCGATGGCCTTGAAGCGCGGGACGCCGCGCGCGTCGATCACCTGTTCGGCATGGCTCGCGAGATTGGCGGTCATCTGGCGAAAGTCGCGCATCAGGGCGTTGTTCGGCCTCGCCGTGAAGTGCCGCGCAAAGGGCATTGCGGACATGTCTTCCAGCGGCCGGCCCTCGCGCCGCCATTTCGGCAGTCCGCCGTCCAGCACCGCGACGTCCTCATGGCCCATGGCGCGCAGCATCCACCAGGCGCGCGGACTCGAATAGACGCCGGCGCTGTCATAGACGACGATCATGTTGCCGTCGCCCAGCCCCAGCTTGCGCATGCGGCTGGCGAATTTCGGCGCCGGCGCCAGCATGTGCGGCAGGGGGCTCTTCTCGTCCGACAGGTCGTCGATATCGAAGAACAGCGCGCGGGGAATATGCGCCGCGGCGTATTCGGCGCGCGGATCGCGGTTCATGTTCGGCAGGTACCAGGAGGCGTCGACCACGCGCACATCCGGCGCGTTGATCCGGCCCGCCAGCCATTCGGTCGAAACCAGGGGAGAATCGGCGCTCATGGCTCGAACGGTACGGCAAAGGGCTTCCTGGGCGCGGCGAGCCAACCCGGAACCGGCAGGTTCTTGGACCGCAGGAAGTCGGGATTGAACAGCTTGCTCTGATAGCGCGTGCCGTAGTCGGCGAGGACGGTCACGATGGTGTGGCCCTTGCCCATCTGCCTTGCCATGCGCACCGCGCCCGCGACGTTGATGCCGGTCGAGCCGCCCAGGCACAGGCCCTCATGTTCGAGCAGGTCGAAGATCAGGGGCAGGGCCTCCTCGTCGGAGATCTCATAGGCATCGTCGATCGGCGCGCCCTCCAGATTGGCGGTGACGCGGTTCTGGCCGATGCCCTCGGTGATCGAGGTGCCGTGCGCGTCGAGCGTGCCGGTCTTCACCCAGGAATAGATCGCCGCGCCCAGGGGATCGGCGGCGGCGATCGTCACCCGCGGGTCCTTCTCCTTGAGCGCGATGGCGCAGCCGGCAAGAGTCCCGCCCGTGCCGACGGCGCAGGTGAATCCGTCCAGCCGCCCGTTCGTCTGGTGCCAGATTTCCGGACCGGTGCCTTCGATATGCGCCTGGCGGTTGGCGACGTTGTCGAACTGGTTCGCCCACACCGCGCCGTTCTTCTCGGTCCGCGCCAGCTGATCGGCGATGCGGCCGGAGACCTTCACATAGTTGTTCGGATTCTTGTACGCCACCGCCGGCACCTCGATCAGCTCGGCACCCAGAAGGCGCAGCGCGTCCTTCTTCTCCTGGCTTTGCGTATCGGGAATGACGATCACGGTGCGAAAACCCAGCGCGTTGCCGACCACGGCCAGTCCGATCCCGGTGTTGCCGGCCGTCCCTTCGACGATAACGCCGCCGGGCTTCAATCGGCCGTGCCGGATTGCGTCCTCGACGATGAACAGGGCGGCGCGGTCCTTGACCGACTGGCCGGGATTCATGAACTCGGCCTTGCCCAGAATCTCGCAGCCGGTGAGCTCGCTGACGCGGTTGAGGCGGATGAGGGGAGTGCGGCCGATCGCGGCGACGACGTCTTTTTTTATGTCCATCTGTACGCGTTCGTGGGGGCGAAACGAACCTAATCGCGCCGGCAGGGGCCTTCAAGCGACGAAAGAAAGGCGCCGTAAGTATCTGCTCTGCCTCGAAAACCCGATGGCGGGCGACGCAGCGCTGCGACCGGTATCGGGGTGAGTCGGTCATGCCCCGAGAAACAGGAACCGCGCGCTAACGACTTCGTGTTAAGACTGTCACGGCTGTTCTTCCTTCGATTCAAAGGCTTAGGTGGAACCAACCGTCGCGATGCACGTTCTCGCCTGACGTATGGTTCTGTGTTTTCGCTGTCACAAAGGGGAAAGATGACCAGTTCGGCCGATGCCGTAGCAAGCGGGAGGGGGGCGGCTGTCGCATCCCTGGCGCTCGAGCGCATCGTGCGTTCGCCGGCATCGCTGGTCGAGAATCTGCCCATCGGCATCTACACCTGCGATCGCGCTGGCCTGATCGTCCAGTACAACCGCCGTGCTGCGGAGTTGTGGGGCCGCGCCCCGGCACTCGGCGATCCCGATTCGCTCTGTTGCGGCGCCTTCAAGATCATGGACCGCCAGGGCAGGGAGGTCGCCGTCGACGAGTCTCCGATGGCCGTGGTGCTGGCCACCGGCCAGCCGGTGCGCGACCGCGAACTGACCGTCGAGCGGCAGGACGGCACCCGGGTCGCCATCCTCGCCAATGTCGATCCGATCTTCGACGAGCACGGCACGCTGCTGGGCGGCGTGAACTGCTTTCAGGACGTCGGCGAACTCGTGCGCGTCAAGGACCAGATGCGCGAGGGCCGCCGGGTGGCGCGCCATGTGATGGAGGCGCTGCCCGCGGCGATATACACCACCGATGCGGAAGGCAGGCTTCTCTACTACAACAAGGCGGCGGAGCGGCTCTGGGGCTTCGCGCCGAAGATCGGCGAGCAGCTCTGGTGCGGCTCATGGAAGATCTACCTGCCCGACGGCACGCTCCTGCCGCACGACCGGTGCCCGATGGCCGTCGCGCTCAAGGAGCAGCGTGCCCTTGTCGGGCCCGAAGCGGTGGTCGAGCGGCCCGACGGCACCCGCGTGCCCTTCCTGCCCTATCCGACACCGCTCTTCGGCAGCGACGGCGAGTTGATCGGCGGCGTGAACATGCTGATCGACCTGACCGGCCAGAAGCGCGCCGACGCGCAGCAGCGCGGGCTGATCGACGAGCTCAACCACCGCGTGAAAAACACCCTGGCGACCATCCAGTCGCTGGCGGCGCAGACGATGCGCGGCCCCCATGGCGACGGCGAGTTCGAGGGGCGCCTGCTGTCGCTCAGCCGCGTGCACGACCAGCTTACCCGCAACGCCTGGGAATGGGCCGACCTGGCCGCCATCGCGGGCGACACCTTCCGGCCGTTGCGCGGCTCGGCGAACAGCCATGTCGCGATCGAAGGGCCCTCCGTCAAGCTGAAGCCGCGCATCGCGCTGGCCATGGGCATGGTGCTGCACGAGCTTGCCTGCAACGCGATGCGGCACGGCGCGCTCTCGACGCCGGCCGGCACGGTGGCGCTCCGCTGGCGGGTCGAAGGCCGCATGCTGCTCGTCGATTGGCGCGAGGAGGGCGGGCCCGCCGTCGCCGCGCCGCGCAAGCGCGGTTTCGGCACGCGGCTGCTCGAACGCAGCATCGCGCACGAGCTGGGCGGCCGTCCGACGATCGCCTTCTCCGCCGCCGGCGTGCATTGCACGATGGAAATTCCGCTGCCGGAATAGTAGGCAGTGTTGCCATGACCGAAGCGGATTCCGGCACGCGATTCCTCGATCGCCTGAGCGTGCTCGTCGTCGAGGACGAGGCGATCATTTCCTTCCTGATCGAGGACATGCTCACCGAGCTCGGCGCGAGCGACGTGCGTCATGCCGGGACGCTCGCCGCGGCGATGGCGCAGATCGACGCGCGCCCGCCCGACATCGCCGTGCTCGATGTCAATCTCGGCGGCGAGCGCGTCTATCCGGTCGCCGAGCGGCTGGCGGCCGCCGGCATCCGCTTCGTCTTCACCACCGGTTACGGCAAGAGCGGCATGGATCCGCGCTGGTCCGCCCGCACCGTCGTGCAGAAGCCGTTCAACCTCGAGACGATGTCGGCGGCGCTGAAGAACGTGCTGGATACGACCGCGTAGGAGGCCCGCCTGTACACGCTCTACTACTTTCCCGGCAATGCCAGCCTGATGCCGCACATGCTGCTGCGCGAGATCGGCGCGCCGTTCGAGCTGCGCCTGGTCGACCGCGCCGGCAACGAGCAGAAGAGCGCGGACTATCTGAAGCTCAACCCCTCTGGAACGATCCCGGTGCTGGTCGACGACGGCCAGCCGATCCATGAGACCGCCGCGATCGCGCTCTATCTCGCCGATCGCCATCCCGAGGCGAAGCTCGCGCCGCCCTCCGGCGCGCGCGAGCGCGGTGCCTACTACAAGTGGATGGTGCTGATCTCGAATGCGCTGCAAACGCAATTCCGCGCCTGGTTCTACGCCCACGAATTCGTCGACGATCCCGCCTATGCCGACTCGGTGAAGGCCGCGACGGCGGCGCGCATCGGCAGGACCTTCGACCTGATCTCGGCCCATCTCGCGACGAATGCGTGGCTCCTGGGCGAGGCGTTCAGCGCCGCCGATCTCTATCTCTTCATGTTCATCCGTTGGGGCCGCGCCCTGCCGACGCCGCCGCGCCTAAACCCGGTGCTCGGCGCCTACGCCGAACGCGTCGCCGCCCGGCCGGCGGTGCTGGAGGCGCTGTCTGTGGAAGGCATCGCGCCGCCGTACATTTGAGGGGCGACAGCAACAGCGGGCGAACAAAGTAGGGTTGGCGTGGCGGCTGCTTTGCTCGCCCGCCGACGAAAATGGCTCCCCGGGCCGGATTCGAACCAGCGACCAACCGGTTAACAGCCGGTTGCTCTACCGCTGAGCTACCGAGGAACATGTCGAGGACGGGGTGTCTAACCCGTTTGTTTGGCAATGCAAAGCCAAATTTGGCGGCCCCCAGATCCGCCGCCCGGGCGGCCAAAAAAAGAGGCCGGGTGGTTAGCCCGGCCCCAAGGCGTTGGGTAATGGTGGGGTGTCTTCAAGGGAAGACGGGCGGAACTTTGCTATGGCTAGGTTAATAAAACCTTAACATGCACGATTTCGGGACACGTACTTGTACGCGTATCCGGACCCCGTGGGCGCGGCAACCTCGCCGCCAGGTCGATCGGAGGCGACGCGCCGAGCCGAATCGCGCGGGGCCATGGCGGCATGAATGTCAGTGTACGGACGTATTCTGCCGCCGGGAGGGCAGAGACTGGAGGCCACGCCCGGAATTGAACCGGGGTTCACGGATTTGCAGTCCGCTGCGTCACCACTCCGCCACGTGGCCTCGATCTGATTAACCCCGTGGACGCCCACGGATTTCGGCGGCAGGCGCGCCCTATATCAGAAGCATGCGCCCGCCGACAACCGTCCGCGCCGCGCCGCCTCGTTGTCAGGGCCGGACCGCCCCCCTATAAGCCGTCCGTCCTACAGAAAGCGGGCGAATCCCATGGCCGACTACGCCACCCAGCGCTTCAACATGGTCGAGTGCCAGGTCCGCACCAACGACGTCACCGATCCGCGCATCCATGCCGCCATGCAGGCGGTGCCGCGCGAGCGCTTCGTGCCCGCCGCCAAGCGCGCCACCGCCTATGCCGACGTGCCGGTCGAGGTGGCGCAGGGCCGTTTCCTGCTCGACCCCCGGACGTTCGGAAAGCTGGTCCAGCTCGCGGCGCCCCGGGCGGAGGACCGCGTCCTCGATGTCGCCTGCGCCACCGGCTATTCGACCGTGGTCCTGGCCCGAATAGCCAGATCGGTGGTCGGGCTGGAGCAGGATGCCGATCTCGTCCGCGTCGCGTCCGACATGGTCCCGGCCAACGGCGCGGCCAACGCCACGGTGGTCCAGGGCGGACTGACCGAGGGCGTGAAGGCCAAGGCGCCGTTCGACGTCATCGTGATCGAGGGCGCCGTCGAATCGGTGCCCGAGTCTCTCTTGTCCCAGCTCGCCGAGGGCGGGCGGTTGGCCGCGATCGTCAACGACGGCGGGCAGGGGCGGGCGCGCCTCTATGTCCGCGACAAGGGCGGTGTCGGCAGCCGGATGGATTTCGACGCCACGGTCCCGCTGCTGGCGGGCTTCCGCAAGGTGGTTGGATTCGTCTTCTGACGTCCCCATATCCGGGACGCAGGAAGGGGCTTTTGCGATGAACATCTACACCCGCGCCGCGGTGATCCCGCTGCTGGTGCTCGCCGTTGCGACATCGGCGGACGCGGCCGTCCGGCACCACAAGGCAAAACCCGCGACCACGGTCGCCGCCGCAGACCCCATGCCGTCGCCGTTGCCCCCGCCCTCGACCGAGAAGCCCAGCCTGACGCTCAACGAGGCGCTGGCCGTCGCTTACGAGACCAATCCGCAGCTTGCCGCACAGGAAGCCTCGCTGCGCGCCACCGACGAAAACGTCGCCATCGCCAATGGCGGCTGGCGGCCGACGATCTCGGCCGGCGGCACTTATGCCTACAGCCAGTTCTACTTCTTTCCGCAGACGATCACGGACGGCAACGGCAATGTGATCTTCGGCCCGATCTCCAACATCTCGTCCCATCCGCTGCAGGGCGCGTTGACGATCACCCAGCCGATCTTCCGCGGCGGGCGCACGATCGCGCAGATCGGCCGCGCCAAGGCGCAGGTGCGCGCCGCCCGCGCCCAGCTTCTGGCCGCCGAGCAGACCGTGCTGCTGAGCGCCGCGACATCCTACATGGATGTCGTGCGCGACACCGCGATCCTCGGGCTGCGCGAGCACAATGTGCAGGTGCTGCAGAAGCAGGCGGACGCGACCCAGGCCCAGTTCAATGCCGGCTCGCTGACGCGCACCGACGTGGCACAGAGCCAGGCGCGCCTCGCCGGCGCGCAGTCCGACCTGACCGCGGCGCGGAGCCAGCTCGCGATCAGCGCCGCGAATTTCCTGCAGGCCATCGGCCGCCAGCCGGAGACGCTGGAGACCGAGCCGGCGCTACCCAAGGCGCTGCCGAGCGGCGCCGACGAATCCATCGTGCTGGCGCTCAAGCAGAACCCGGCGATGGTCAGCGCGCGGGAGAACGAAGTGGCCGCGAATTACGCCGTCGACGACGCGTTCGGCGCCATGCTGCCGACATTCTCCGTGCAGGGACAATATGCCTACGGGCAGGGCTCCGTCGTTTCGCCGACCGGCACGTTCAACGACACGCCGCATACCGCCCAGCATGCCGTGACCGTCACCGGCCAGCTCAACGTGCCGCTCTACCAGGCCGGCATCGAGGAGGCGACGGTGCGCCAGGCCAAGGAACTGCACACCCAGGCGGCGCTCAACGTCACGGTCTCCGACAGGCAGGTGCGCGATGCGGTGACGACGGCCTGGGCCCAGTTCGAATCCGCCGAAGCCTCCATCGCCTCGAACGAGGCGGCGCAGCACGCCAACGAAATCGCCTTCGAGGGCGTCACGAAGGAGCAGCAGGTCGGCGGGCGTACGATATTGGACGTCCTCAATGCCGAGCAGGAGCTTCTCAATTCCGCCGTTGCGCTCGTCACCGCGAAGCGCAACGCCGAGGTCGCGGCCTTCCAGGTGCTGGCGGCCGGCGGGTCCCTGACGGCCGCGAGCCTGGGCCTGAAGGTGAAACTCTACGATCCGCTCGAACACTATGACGACAATGCCGGCCGCTGGATCGGGCTGGGCGATTGATTTTTGCCGCGAAACGCCGGCCAACCGCATAAAGCTTAACGAAGTTTTTGCGTTCTTGACCCCACTGTCCTAGGGTCACGGGTGAAATCCTTTCTCGCGAATGTCCGGAGATTCCGTCATGGCGTCCAATCCGCAGCACGAACCCACGATGGAAGAAATTCTCGCTTCCATCCGCAAGATCATCTCCGAGGATTCCGCGGACGCCCCGCCCGCAGCCGCGCCGGCGCCCGCCCATGCGGAGGCCGACGTGCTGGAACTGACCCAGGAAGTGGAAGAGCTGCCGCCGCCCGCGCCGAAGCCCGAGCCGGTGCGCGCCGCCGCGCCGCCGCCGCCCAAGCACGACGACGTCGTGTTCGAGACCGTCGAGGAGCCGAAGCCGGCGCCCGCCGCCTCGCATGACGACATCTTCTCCGACAAGACCCGCAAGGCCATGGACGAGACCTTCGCCAAGATCCCCGCCGCGGTCGAGCCGCCGCCCGCTCCCGTTGCGCCCGCCCCCGCGCGCGCCCTGTCGATCCCGGAAGGCAGTTCCGTCGAGGCCGTGTTCGAGCGCGCCATCACCGGCGCCTTCGATCCGGTGCTGCACAAATGGATGGACGGCAACAAGGCCGAACTGCTCGCGGCGGTAAAGCCGCTCATCCGCGAATGGATGGACGAGCATTTCCCGGCGCTGCTCGAAGGCGCGGTCCGCAACGAAGTCGAACGCGTCGTAAAAGCGCGCGGCGGCAAGGCCTGATCCCGGAGGTCCGACCCTCCCCTTGAGGGAGGGTCGAAAAAATCGTAGCGAAGCGAAGATTTTTTCGGGGAGGGGTCCGGCACCGCGCCATGACCCCTCCCCGAAATCGTCTTCGCTGCGCTCAACGATTTCGACCCTCCCTCAAGGGGAGGGCAGATGGTAGTAACCCTCATGCTCGACAAGACTTTCGACGCCAAATCCGTGGAAGGGCGCATCTACGCCCAGTGGGAGGCCTCCGGCGCCTTCAAGGCCGGCCGCCGTCCGGAGGCCGAGCCGTTCTGCATCATGATCCCGCCGCCGAACATCACCGGGCGGCTGCACATCGGCCACGCGCTGAACAACACGCTCCAGGACATCCTCGTCCGCTTCGAGCGCATGCGCGGCAAGGACGTGCTCTGGCAGGTCGGCACCGACCATGCCGGCATCGCCACCCAGCTCATCGTCGAGCGCCAATTGGCCGAGCGCCAGCAGAGCCGCGTTGCCATGGGCCGCGAGAAATTCCTCGAAGCGGTGTGGAAGTGGAAGGACGAGTCGGGCGGCGCCATCATCCAGCAGCTCCGCCGCCTCGGCGCCAGCGCCGACTGGTCGCGCGAGCGCTTCACGATGGACGAGGGCCTCAGCCGCGCCGTCCTGAAGGTGTTCGTCGAGCTCTACAAGCAGGGGCTGATCTACAAGGACACGCGCCTCGTCAACTGGGACCCCAAGCTCCAGACGGCCGTCAGCGATCTCGAAGTCGAGAGCATCGAGATGAAGGGCCATCTCTGGTATCTGAAATATCCCATCGAGGGCGAGATGGGCCGGTTCATCACCGTGGCCACGACGCGCCCCGAGACCATGCTGGGCGACACCGCCATCGCGGTGCATCCGGGCGACGAACGTTACAAGGACCTGATCGGCCGCAGGGCCATCGTGCCGCTGGCCAATCGCAACATCCCGATCATCGCCGACGAGCACTCCGATCCCGAGAAAGGCACCGGCGCGGTCAAGATCACGCCCGGCCACGACTTCAACGACTTCGAGGTCGGCAAGCGGCACAATCTTCCGCTGATCAACATCCTCAACAAGGACGGCACGCTGAACGAGAACGTGCCGCAGGCCTATCGCGGCCTCGACAGGGACGCGGTGCGCAAGACGATCCTCGCCGATCTCGAAGCGGTCGATCTGGTCGGCTGGAGCGAGCCGGTCAACCTCGTCGAGCACGTCGAACAGATCACCCATGCCGTGCCGCATGACGAAAAGACCAAGACCGTCGTGCTCGAGCCGTTCATGACGGAGCAGTGGTACCTCAACGTTTCGCCGCTCGCGGAGAAAGCGATCAAGGCGGTCGAGGACGGCCGCACGACCTTCACGCCGGACAACTGGACCGGCGTCTATTTCCACTGGATGCGCAACATCCATCCCTGGTGCATCTCGCGCCAGCTCTGGTGGGGCCATCAGATCCCGGCTTGGTACGACGAAGAAGGCAAGATCTACGTCGCGATGTCGGAAGAGGAGGCGCGGGCCCAGGCGCCGGGCAAGACGCTTCGCCGCGACACCGATGTGCTCGACACCTGGTTCTCCTCCGCGCTGTGGCCGTTCTCGACGCTGGGCTGGCCGGACGAGACGCCGGAGCTGAAGCGCTTCTATCCGACCAGCGTGCTCTCCACCGGCTTCGACATCATCTTCTTCTGGGTCGCCCGCATGATGATGATGGGAATCCATTTCCTGGACGACGTGCCGTTCCATCGCGTTCTCATCCACACCCGCGTGCTGGACGAGCAGGGCGCCAAGATGTCCAAGACCAAGGGCAATGTCGTCGATCCCCTGACGCTGGTCGACCAGTTCGGCGCCGACGCATTGCGCTTCACCCTGGCGTTGGCGGCTGGCCTTTCCCGCGACATGCGCATCGGCCCCAGCCGTGTCGAGCCCAACCGCAATTTCGCGACCAAGCTGTGGAACGCGGCGCGGTTCTGCGAAATGAACGGCTGCGTGACGGTGCCGGGATTCGATCCGTCGAACCTGACGCAAACGGTGAACCGCTGGATCGTGGCGGAGACCGCGCAGGCCGCCGCCGACGTGACGTCGAACCTCGAAGCGCTGCGCTTCAACGAGGCCGCGGCGGCGGCCTATCGCTTCGTCTACGACGTGTTCTGCGACTGGTATCTGGAAATCGCCAAGCCGATCTTCGCCGGCGACGATGTCGAGGCCAAGGCGGAGACGCGGGCGACCGCGGCCTATGCGCGCGATCAGCTTCTCGCGATCCTGCATCCCTTCATGCCGTTCATCACGGAGGAATTGTGGGCCAAGACCGCCGAAGGCGGCGCGCCCCGCGCCACGCTGCTCATCGAAGCCGATTGGCCGCGCGGCGCCGCGACCGGCGACGATGCCGCGCGGGCCGAGATGAACTGGGTCATCGACCTGGTGAAGGGCGTGCGCTCGGTCCGCGCCGAGATGAACGTGCCGCCCTCGGCCAAGATCGCGCTGCTGCTGAAGGACGCGGACGCGAAGACGCGCGACCGCCTGGCGCGCCAGAAGGACGTGATCCTCCAGCTCGCGCGCCTCGTCGCCGCCGAAACCGTCGACGACTTTCCGAAAGGCACCGCGCAATTCGTCCTCGGCGAGGCGACCGCCGGCCTGCCGCTCGGCGACGTCATCGACTTCGCGAAGGAGCGCGCGCGCCTCGAAAAAGATCTGAAGAAAGCCCATGACGAAATCGCCCGCTTCGACGCCAAGCTGTCGAACGAGCAATTCGTCGCGAGAGCGCCGGATGAAGTCCTCACCGAACAGCGCGAGAAACGCGCCGAGGCGGCCGCGACCGCAGCGCGGTTGACGGAAGCCGTGGCGAGACTGTCCACTTAATTGAAGCTGTCATGCCCGCGAAGGCGGGCATCCAGCCGGTGGCGCGACTGGATATCCGCCTTCGCGGGCATGACGAATTATTTGGAGCTGGGCAGACATCGATGCGCCTCTATTTCTCCTCCTACCGCTTCGGCGACCGAATCGATCTCCTGCTGGCCATGCTGCCGGAAGGCGCACGTGCCGGCGTGATAACCAATGCCGCCGATCTCTTCACGCCCGAGGCACGCGAGGCCTATTATCGCACTGTCTACGATCCTCTCGGGGAGCTGCGCGTCCGCGGTGTCGACGCACACCTCCTCGATCTGCGCGCCTATTTCGGCAAGCCCGAGGATCTGAAGTCCAAGCTCGATACCCTCGATCTCGTCTGGGCAACGGGCGGCAACACCTTCCTCCTTCGCCGCGCCATGCGGCAGAGCGGCTTCGATACGCTGGTCCACGACTTCCTCGCCGCCGACCGCTTCGTCTATGGCGGCTACAGCGCCGGCGCCGTCGTCGCCTGTCCGAACCTCAGGGGCATCGACCTGATGGACGAGCCCGAGCGCGTCGCCCCGGGCTACGATCCGGCGGTGATCTGGGAAGGCCTGAACCTGATCCCGTTCCACCTCGTGCCGCACTACGACTCAGCCCACCCCGAAAGCGCGGCGGCGGATAAGGTCACGGCCTTCATGCTCGACCAGGCGATGGCCTACCGCACCATGCGCGACGGCGACGTGCTGATCCGTGACGCGCAGGGCATCCGGGCCTATGAGCGCGGCTGAACGCTGCCGCTTTCGCAGGCAATTCCCACGCCTCGGCCGGGGCTTTCAAAATACATCGCCGCTCACGGCGCGCCTACGCCGCGTTGGCGAGCGGCCATCGGATACCTAAATATCGCCGACTGCCATTCGCCAAACGAAGGATATTCCCATGCCGACCCTGTTCGACCCCATAAAAGTGGGCGCCCTTACCTTGCCCAACCGCATCTGGATGGCGCCGCTCACGCGCACCCGCGCGCTCGAAGGCAGCCGCGTCCCCGCGCCGCTCGCCATCGAGTACTACGCCCAGCGTGCCGGCGCGGGCCTGATCATGACCGAGGCGACCTCGGTCGACGCCATGGGCGTCGGCTATCCCAACACGCCCGGCATCTGGTCCGACGAGCAGACCGAGGGCTGGAAGCCGATCGTTGAGGCCGTGCACAAGAAGGGCGGCCATATCTTCCTGCAGCTCTGGCATGTCGGCCGCATCTCCGATCCGCTCTATCTGGACGGCAGGCAGCCCGTCTCGGCCAGCGCCATCGCCGCGAAAGGCCATGTCAGTCTCGTGCGCCCGGAAAAGGACTACACCGTGCCGCGTGCCCTGGAGACCGATGAAATCCCCGGCGTCATCGCCGCCTACAAGAAGGGCGCGCAGAACGCGAAGAAGGCCGGCTTCGACGGCGTCGAGATTCACGGCGCCAACGGCTATCTGCTCGACCAGTTCCTGCAGGACAGCACCAACCACCGCACCGATGCCTATGGCGGCTCCCGAGAGAAGCGGGCCCGTCTGATGCTCGAAGTCGCCGATGCCGTGTGCGAGGTGTGGGGAGCGGACCGCGTCGGCATGCATCTGGCGCCGCGCGGCGATGCCCACACCATGGGCGACAGCGACCTCAAGGGCACCTTCACCTATGTCGCCAGGGAGCTGGGCAAGCGCAAGCTCGCCTTTATCTGCGCCCGCGAACACCAGGCGGCGGACAGCATCGGTCCGGTCCTGCGCGAGGCGTTCGGCGGCGTCTATGTCGCCAATGAGGGCTTCACCAAGGAGAGTGCGGAAGCCGCGCTCGCGTCGGGCGCCGCGGATGCGGTGGCCTGGGGCAAGGACTACATCGCCAATCCCGACCTGGAGAAGCGCTTCAAGGCGAACGCGCCGCTGAACAAATGGGACGCGGCGACGTTCTACGCGCCGGGCCCGCACGGCTACACCGACTATCCGGCATTGGAGACCGCCACTGCGGCTTAGCGCGGTCGGTCAGGTCGGTTTGGAAGAAAAAGGCCCAGGCGGAAAAGGGGGGATTGCCCGCCTGGGCTTCGAGGGAGCCGGCGCTGGCTGGAGGGGGAGGGCCCGCGCCGGTACTTTGTTGGAATGAATCTAAGTTATCGTTGGCGGCTTTCAAGTAGTTCCGAATTATTCCAATCTGCCCCTTGAATTTCCAGGAAAGTATACCTACGCATAGGGCCTGCGCTTTTGCCGCGCTTGTACCTTTCCCGCCATGAATTAAGGGAAGGGGAAGCCCTTCGGGGAATCTGCAAAACAATTATGTTGCCGAAGCCGGCGCAAGCGAGCAGCAAATGACCAAATTCGACAAGTCCAAGCTTCCATCCCGTCACGTCACCGAGGGTCCAGAGCGGGCGCCCCATCGGTCCTACTACTACGCCATGGGTCTGACCGAGGCGGAAATCCACCAGCCCTTCGTCGGCGTCGCCACCTGCTGGAACGAGGCCGCCCCCTGCAACATCGCGCTGATGCGCCAGGCGCAGTCGGCCAAGAAGGGCGTGAAGGAGAGCGGCGGCACGCCGCGCGAATTCTGCACCATCACCGTCACCGACGGCATCGCGATGGGGCATGAGGGGATGAAGTCGTCGCTGGTCAGCCGCGAGGTGATCGCCGATTCCGTCGAGCTCACCATGCGCGGCCATTGTTACGACGCGCTGGTCGGCATCGCCGGCTGCGACAAGTCCCTTCCCGGCATGATGATGTCGATGCTGCGGCTGAACGTTCCGAGCGTCTTTCTCTATGGCGGCTCGATCATGCCCGGCCGCTTCAAGGGCAGGGACGTGACGGTGGTCGATCTGTTCGAGGGCGTCGGTCAGTTCTCCGCCGGCAAGATGACCGCCTGCGATCTGACCGACCTGGAGCGCGCCGCCTGTCCCGGCGCCGGGGCCTGCGGCGGACAGTTCACCGCCAACACCATGGCCTGCGTCGCCGAGGCGATCGGCCTGGCGCTGCCTTACTCGTCCGGTCCGCCGGCGGAGCTCCTCTCCCGCGACGACTTCGCGCTCAAGGCCGGCGAGGCCGTGATGGATCTTCTGGCGAAGAACATCCGTCCGCGCGACATCGCCACGCGCAAGGCGTTCGAGAACGCCGCCCGCGTCGTCGCCGCGACCGGCGGCTCGACCAATGCGGCGCTGCATCTGCCGGCGATGGCGAATGAGGCCGGCATCAAGTTCGACCTGTTCGATGTCGCCGAAGTGTTCCGCTCCACGCCCTATCTCGCGTCCCTGAAACCCGGCGGCCAATACGTCGCCAAGGACATGTGGGAGGCGGGCGGCGTGCCGATGCTGATGCGCGCGCTGCTGGACGGCGGCTTCCTGCACGGCGACTGCATGACCGTGACCGGAAAGACGGTCGCCGAGAATCTGAAGGACGTGACCTTCAACCCGAACCAGAAGGTGATGCGCGACACCAAGAATCCGCTGGCGCCGACCGGGGGCGTCGTCGGCCTCAAGGGCAATCTTGCGACCGAGGGCGGCATCGTGAAGGTCGCCGGCCTCAAGCACACGCATCATCGCGGCCCCGCGCGCGTGTTCGACTGCGAAGAGGATTGCTTCGCGGCCGTCGAGCGTCGCGACTACAAGGAAGGCGACGTCCTCGTCATCCGCTATGAGGGCCCCAAGGGCGGCCCCGGCATGCGCGAAATGCTGTCGACCACCGCCGCGATCTACGGCCAGGGCGTCGAGAACATCGCGCTGATCACCGACGGCCGCTTCTCGGGCGCCACGCGGGGGCTGTGCGTCGGCCATATCGGCCCCGAGGCGATGGACGGCGGTCCGATCGGGCTTCTCAGGGACGGGGACATCATCGTCATCGACGCGGACAAGGGACTCCTGCAGGTCGAACTCGGCGACGCCGAACTCGCCGAGCGCAAGAAGACCTGGACGCCGAAAAAGCCGTCCTTCAAAACCGGCGCCCTGGCGCGCTATGCCAGGAATGTCGGCCCCGCCCGCTATGGCGCGCTTACCACGCCAGGCGCGGACGAAGAGGTGCGCTGCTACGCCGATATTTGAACCGCTCCGGCCGGCCGCCGCGCTTGCCTGGACAGGGCCATGCCGTGAGTATGGGTCCGCCAAATAGTTGACGGCGACAGCGTTAACCCTGCCGGGTTGCGCCGTCTCGACTTGGCACGGGCCCCTGGGCCAAAGTCGGGGGCAGGGTGCTGTCGATGATGCGTGGGTACGGCTGGGATCACAGGGACGAGTACGGCTGGTTCATGACCGCCGCGCTGGTGCCGCTCTCGCTTGCCCTGATCGCGCTGATCACGGTCCATCTGCTGGTCTACCGCTACGACGCCAAGCTTGCCGCCGGCGATTTCGATGTGCCGCCGCGCGCGGCGCAGGGCGAGGGCGCCGCGATCCTCGGCGCCGCGATCGGCGATGTGCCCGACGATGCAAGCCTTGCCGCGCTCAAGCGCGATCTCGACGACCGGTTCTACGGCCTGCCCTGGAAGCGCGCCCTGGTGCTGCGCAATCGCGGCAGCGCCCCGCTGACCATTCAGAGCCTGTTCTTCCCGTTCAACCGGCCGGCGGACGCGATGGATTTCTGCCGCGTCCTCGCCGACTACGCGCCGCATTGCAGCGCGGTCATCGCCTCGACCGGCGACCTGGCATCGTTCGACCGCCGTCCCGCCACGCTGGCGGCCCTCGCGCGCCTTGGCGTCGCGCCTTACACCGGCGGCGCGACAAAGGTCGTGTACATTCCATCGCCGCAAAAGACGGTCGTCGTGCACGACCCCGCGCTGCCGCCGAAGATCGTCTATGTGCCGGCACCGGCAAAGACCGTCGTCGTCCAATCGCCGGCGCCGCCGCCGAAGATCGTCTATCTGCCGTCGCCGCAGAAGCCGGCGGACGCCCCGGTCGCGGCGAACGCGCAGGCGCCGCTGAGACTCCAGCCGGGGCTCGGCGCCGCCGACATCCGCTACCCGGAAAATCAGATCTGGCTGTCCTCCACATTCAAGCCCGGCGATCCGCGGCTGACAGACATCGTCGGCGCCGGCGATGTGATGATGGGCAGCATTTCCAGCGGCCTGAACCCCGCGCTCAAGCCGGGTGTCGATGTCGCGAGCCTTGTGGGGGCCGACCTCGCGGGTATCTTCCGCCATGCCGATGTCGCCTTCGTCAATCTCGAAGGTCCGCTCTACGAAGGAAGCCAAGGCACCGGCAAGGATTGCGCCCAGTGCTTCGCCTTCCACGGACCGACTTTCTATGCCGGCGTGCTGCGCAGCCTCGGCGTCGATGTCGTGAGCCTCGCGAACAATCACTCCGGCGACTACGGCGAGGCGGGGCGCGATTCCACGATGGCGGCGCTGCGGTCGAACGGCATCGCCTATGGCGGCCTCGACCGCGACGGCGCCCGCGACGGCGAGATGGTATTGCCGAGCGGCAAGCGCATCGCCCTCATCGCCTTCGCGCCGAACAACGGCACGCTGAACATCAACGATCTGACGCGGGCCGCGGCGCTGGTGCGCGACCTGAAGAAGAGCCACGATCTCGTCATGGTCTCCTTCCATGGCGGCGGCGAGGGCTGGAACTATGTCCATGTCAAGCCGGGGCCGGAGACGTATGTCGGCGAGAACCGCGGCAACGTCACCGCCTTCGCCCACGCCGCGATCGATGCCGGTGCCGACATCGTGATCGGGCAGGGGCCGCACGTGCCGCGCGCTCTCGAAATCTATCGCGGCCATCTCATCGCCTATAGTTTGGGAAATTTCTGGACCTATTCCGGCGTGCAGACCTACGCGGTGTCGGGTCTCGGTCCCGTGCTCGAAGCCTGGGTCGCGCCGGACGGCTCCATCGCGGGCCTGACGATCCATTCGACGCGGCAGGCGGGTCTCGGCGTGCCGCACCTCGATCCGCTCGACGAAGCGTCCCGCTACATGCTGTACCTGACCCGGAGCGATTTTCCCGGGACGGCCGCGCTGCTGCAAGGCCACCGCAACATCGCATCCACCGGCGCCACGGGCGGCGGTTCGTGACGCGCCCATCGGGTGTGATATGAATTGGGCCCCTCCCGGGAGACGCGTGTGACGATCAAGCTCAGGGTCAATGGGACCGAGCACGAACTCGATGTCGAGGACGATGCGCCGCTGCTGTGGGTCATCCGCGACGAGCTCGGCCTGACCGGCACGAAGTTCGGTTGCGGCATCGCGCAATGCGGCGCCTGCACCGTGCATGTCGACGGCAACGCGCAGAGAAGCTGCGTCACGCCGGTCGGCTCGGTCGTGGGCGCGCAGATCACCACCATCGAAGGCCTGAGCGCGGGCGGGCTCACGCCCGTGCAGCAGGCCTGGATCGACCACCAGGTGCCGCAATGCGGCTATTGCCAGTCGGGCATGATCATGGCGGTGAGCGCGCTGCTCAAGACCAATCCGCGCCCCACTGACGACGAGCTCGCCGCCGCGATCACCAATATCTGCCGCTGCGGGACTTATCCGCGCATCCGCGATGCGGTGCGCGCGCTCGGCGAGAAGGTCTGACGCCATGACGATCGCCATGCCCTCGCGCCGCATGATCCTGCTGGGCGGCCTCGGCGCGACCGGCGCCCTCGTCGTCGGCTATGCCCTGTGGCCGAGCGACCGGCTCGAGAAGGCCGATGCGCTCGCGGCGAAGCCGAATGAGCGCTTCATCGCCAACTGGATCAAGATCGCCTCCGACGACACGGTCACCGTCGTCGTCCCCCATTGCGACATGGGCACCGGTATCTACACCGCGCTGTCGCAGATGGCGGCGGAAGAGCTGGACGCCGACTGGAGCAAGGTCAGGGTCGAGGCCGCGCCGCCCGATCCGCTGTTCGCCAACGGCGCGCTGGCGGAAGGGTTCATCCTCGAAGGGCAGGGCCTGTCGCCGGATTCCGTTCCGGCCTTCCTGCGCGGCACGGTCGACAACGCTTTCCGCACCGCGGCGGCTTATGTGAGCGTGCAGACGACGGGCGGCTCTTCGGCGGTCCGCTTCACCGGGGTCTATGGCATGCGCGTCGCCGGCGCCGCCGCCCGCGAGATGCTGATCAAGGCGGCGGCCGCGCGCTGGAACGTCGATCCGTCGTCCTGCGTCACGAAGGCGAACCGGGTCGTCCACGCCGCGTCGGGCCGCAGCCTCGGCTATGGTTCGCTGGTCGCGGATGCCGCGGTCTATACACCGTCCTCCAATCCACCGCTGAAGCCGAGGAGCGGATACACGCTGGTCGGCAGAAATATTCCGCGCGTCGACATTCCCAAGAAGGTCGACGGCACGACGAACTATGGGCTCGACGTCGTTCAGCCCGGGATGATGTATGCTGCGATCCGCATCTCGCCGGTGTTCGGCGGCAAGCTGAAATCCGTCGATACCAGCGCCGTCGAGCGCGCCCGCGGCATCAAGCAGGTCGTCCGGCTGGACGATGCCGTCGTCGTCGTCGCCGACCGCTACTGGCGCGCGCGCGACGCGGCCGCCGCGCTCGATCCCGTTTGGGATACCGCCGGCAACGGCGCTGTGACGTCGGCGCAGATCGCGCAACGCCATGCCGCCGCGCTCGCGGGCAACGACCTCAAAAAGGACATCGTCCGGGGCGAGGGCGCCGACGGCCTCCTGGGCCGCCGCATCGTCGAGGCGACCTACGCCGTTCCCTATCTCAGCCACGCGCCGATGGAGCCGATGAACGCCACCGCGGTATGGAGGGACGGCACGCTTGAAGTGTGGTCCGGCACGCAGGACGGGCTCGGCGCGCGCGCCTTCTGCGCCAAGACGGCCGGCATTTCGCTCGACAAGGTGACCTATCATCTGATGCCGATGGGCGGCGGCTTCGGGCGCCGGCTGCCCGGTTTCTTCAATTTCCTCGAACAGGCGGTGAAGACGGCGATGGCGATGCCGGGCACGCCCGTCAAGCTGATCTACACCCGCGACCAGGACATGCAGCACGACTACTACCGGCCCAACGTGACGAGCCGCTTCAAGGGCGCGCTCGACGGCAAGGGCAATGTCGTCGCCTGGGTGAACGACTACACGACCGACGACGGCGCGAATACCGAAGCGCATATCGTCTACGGCATCGCCGACCAGGCGATCCGCACGGTCAAGGTCGCAACGCATGTGCCGGTCGGTCCATGGCGCAGCGTCGAAGCGTCCTGGCACGGCTTCTTCATCGAGAGCTTCGTCGACGAGATGGCGCATGCCGCGGGCAGGGACCCGCTCGAATTCCGCCGCGCCCTGCTCGTAAACGCCCCGCGGCACCTTAACGTGCTCGACACCGCGGCCGAGAAGTCGGGCTGGGGATCGCCGATGGCGGCGGGCCGCGCCCGGGGCATCGCGCTGTTCGAGTGCTTCCAGACCATCGTGGCGCATGTCGCCGAGATCACGGTCCGGCCCGGCGGTGCGCTCAAGGTCGACCGCATCGTTTCCGCGGTCGATGCCGGCATGGCGGTGAACCCGGACGGTCTGACCGCGCAGATCGAAGGCGGCATCGTCTTCGGCCTCACCGCGGCGCTGAACGGGGAAATCACCATCGACAAGGGCGCCGTCGTCCAGGCTAACTTCCCGGACTACGAGATGGTGCGGCTGGCCGATTGCCCGCAGATCGAAGTCCATCTGATCGAGAGCGACGCGCCGCTGGGCGGCGGAGGAGAGCCCGGCGTGCCCCCGGTGGCGCCCGCCCTGGCCAATGCCATTTTCGCCGCGACGGGCGTACGCATCCGGGAACTTCCGATCCGCAACCACAGCCTGACCCTGGCCGCGCGTTAGCCATGTTTGCCGCCGCCGCCTTGTTGCGGCGGACGCCAGCCTCTAGAGTTGTTCCGAATTGGGGCACTATCGGTTCAAGGGGTTGGGCGCGATGCGGTTTTGGAAGTTCATCGCGGGCGCGGTGTTCGCCGCGACGGCGATCGGCGCGGCCTCGGCGCAGCCGGCCGGCGACGACCGGATCGCCCTGTTTCAGGCCAAGAACATCTTCCACTCGGGCCTCCGCCACGCGCATGTCGTGGCGCTGACGTTCGACGACGGCCCCAACACCAACACGCCGGCGGTGCTCGATGCGCTCAAGGCGATGAACGTGAAGGCGACGTTCTTCATCGTCGGCGACATGGCGCGGCGCTATCCCGACATCCTGGCGCGCATCGCCGCGGAGGGACACCTGCTGGCCAACCACAGCGCGACCCATCCGCTGCTCAACCGCCGCTTCGATGCGGCGCCGGAGCGGCTTATCAGCCAGATCCGCGTGGTGCACGACCTGATAGCGCCGCTGATGAAGCCGACCGACAAATTCTATTTCCGCGCGCCCTACGGCGCATGGCGTACGGCGCATGCCGAGATCCTCAACGCCGATCCGCTTCTGCGCAACTATGTCGGCCCGATCTACTGGGACAATGGCGGCGAGATCTCTATGACCAGCGACGGCTATGTGATGAGCGCGGCGGACTGGAGCTGCTGGCATCATCGCTGGACGGCCGAGACCTGCGCCAAGGGCTATCTGCGCGAGATCCGCCGGCATGACGGCGGCGTGGTGCTGATGCATTGCGTGCACCGCCAGTCCGGCGCGCTGGTCGAAGCCGTGGTGCCGGCGCTGGTCGAGGAAGGCTACCGCTTCGCCCGCCTCGACGAGGTGCCGGAGTACAGGCAGTACGAGACGCCGCCGGCCAATGCGACGGTGGCCGACGCCGCGCGCCAGCCGATGCGCTACGCCGACGTTAAGCCGCCGCTAAAGGTGAAATAGCTTTCCTTCCCGCAACAGCGGGGAGGAAATCACCAGACCGCCGCATGCGTGCCGAGCGGCACGGTCGGCCGCGTCCACCGCGCGGGTGTCGCGCTCAGCGTCACCGGCGGACGCAGATAGGTCATCGGGCCGAAGCCTGTGTCGCTGCCGATCGACCAGGCGGCGATCTCCTCGGCGGTGAGGGGCTGCGTCGCCGCCAACCGATCTTCGCCGGCCAATCCCATGCCGCGCATCCATACCGCGGTCTGCGCCAGCGACACGCGCACCAGATGCGAACCGCCATACCGCGCGCGCCGCTCGAGCGCGATCATGGTGCCGAAGGCGGCGAGGAAACCCGTCGCGTAATCCGTCACCGCGCCGGGCTGCAGCCGGGGCGTCTCCGCGCCGCCATGCACCACCGCCATGCCGGTGACCGTTTGGCCGAGCTGTTCCCAACCCGGCCGCGTCCGCCACGGTCCCTCATGGCCATAGCAATTGATCGCGGTGCACACGATGCCCGGCCGCATCCGCGCCAGCTCGAGCGGCCCGAAGCCGAGCCGCTCCAGCGCGCCCTGCCGGTAGCTCTGGCTGAAGACGTCGCCCTCACGCGCGAGGCGCCGCAAGATGTCCCGGCCGTCCGAGGTTTCGAGATCGATAAAGGCCGCGCGCTTGCCGTGTCCGGTGTCGCTGACGAACATCGGCACCGAAGGCAGGTTCGGCGAAGAGATCGCCATCACATCGGCACCATATTGCGCCAGGGTGCGCGCGCAGGACGGCCCCGCCAGCACACGAGTCAGATCGAGCACACGGACGCCGTCGAGCGGCGCGTCGCCGCCGTGCTTGAAGGGCTCCGGCTCGCTGTCGCCGATCCGCGTCACCTCGACCACCGGCCGGTTCGCCAGGATGCGGCCCTGTTCGGATTCGTCCCATTCCTCCGGCGCGCGCGCGAGCCCGGCGCAGGCGCCCGCCGCCGCGACCGCGTCTTCGAATTCGAGCCCGTCCCATTTCGCCACCGCCGCCTTCACCGCCTCGGGCTCGTCCGGGCAGGCCAGCACCTTGAGCAGCCGCGCGGTGCTCTCGGGAAAGCTCGGATGCAGGAAGACGAAGCGGCCGTCGCGCGTGCGCCGGAAGCCCTTCGCCGCGGTGGGACTGGCCTCGAACTGCCCGCGCATGTCGGGCGCCTTTGTCTTGTCCGCGAATTTCTGGTGAAGGAAGCCGACGAGAGCGGCCGCCGCCTCGCGGCTGTCGACGCGCACCTGCTGCCGCTCGCCCGAACGCAGCGTCCAGATGTCGGCCGCCGCGACCGCGCCGGCCGCGATCGCCGCCGCCGCCGCCTCGTCGGCATGAAACCGCGTCTTGAGGGCAGGGGCCCCAGATCCGAAGTGCACGAAGTCCGGCATCGCGCGGCCCGCCAGCCCCATCAGGCCGGCAAGCGTCGATCGGGCAATGCTCACTCGCCGCCTCCGACCGGCGGCGGCGGCGCGGCGGGTTTCGCGCGGCCGTCCTCTGCCGCCCCAAGCACGCGCAGCACATTGCCGCTCCAGATTTTCCGCAGATCGTCCTCGCGATAGCCCTCCTTGAGCAGGCGCGCGGTGATCTTCCAATTGTCGGCACAGTCCTCCATGCCGGTGACGCCGCCGCCGCCGTCCCAATCGGCGCCGACACCGACATGCTCCGGTCCCACGAGCTTCAACGCGTGCAGCATGTGCGCCATGTAGTCCTCGAAGGTCGCGCGCGGCTGCGGATATTTCGCGTTCAGCGCCTTCATCGCGGCGCCGGCCTCCGCCACCGCCTTCCTGGCGTCGGCCGGCGTCATGTCCGCGACGCCGCGCAGCCTTCCATAGATCACGCCGAACGCCTTCTCGCGGTCCGGATTGTCGGGCGTGGCGATCATGTAGGAACTGAGCGAATTGACCTGGATGACGCCGCCCGTGTCCGCGAGCCGCTTCAGGCGCGCATCGTCGATGTTGCGCGGATGCTCGTGCACCGCGCGGCAGCCGGAATGCGACAGGATGATCGGCGTCTTCGAACCCGCGACCATCTGGTCGAACACGTCGTCGGAGGAATGCGAGGCGTCGGGCACGATGCCGAGCTCGTTGCACAGCGCCAGCCAGTCCCGGCCCATCGGCGACAGGCCCTTCCAGCTACGGCTCTTGTCGGTCGCCGAATCGCCGAGCTGGTTGTCCTTGAAATGGACCGGTCCGGCCATGCGCACGCCGAGCGCGTAAAAGCTTCTGAGCAGGGTGACGTCGGTGCCCAGCGGATAGGAATTCTCGATCGACTGATAGACGATCCGCTTGCCCTTGCCCGCGATGCGCGCGGCATCGCCCGGCACGAAGGCGAGTTCGAAATGGGCGGCGTTCTTCGCAACCGTTTCGCGGATCGCGGCGGCGCGGACCAGCGCCGCGTCGCGCGCCGCCATCATGCCGTCCGGCGTGAGCGGCCCCTGCGGCGTGTAGATCGCGAAGAACCCGCCGTCGAGCCCGCCTTCGACCATGCGCGGATAGTCGACCTGGCTGAACTCGGC
The DNA here is from genome assembly GCA_037200985.1 of Rhizomicrobium sp. NCBI lineage: Bacteria > Pseudomonadati > Pseudomonadota > Alphaproteobacteria > Micropepsales > Micropepsaceae > Rhizomicrobium > Rhizomicrobium sp. Next base: position 1,371,082 of record JBBCGJ010000001.1, on the reverse strand, counting down.
CGCCGTATGGCGCTGCATGATGTCCCAGCCGGGCCGCGCGAAATTCGCCGGCGTATCGAGATGGGTGTCGAGGCAGATCAGTTTCTGGTGGATCGCCTTGACGTGGTCGAGCGGCGACGGCCGCGGCTTCGCGAAGGCCGGCGCCGCCGCGAGCGCGGCTCCGCTCGCCAGCACGGTCCTGCGCGTCAGCGTCTTCATCGCGCCGTTCACCGGAACCAGTTGTTGGAGTTGACGTTCTGGCCGGCCGCGACCAGCACGAATTTCGGCTCGCAGCCATGATGGCTGCAGCGTGGAAAGACGTGACCGTGGAGAACCGTCACGTCGTGATCCGGCGTATGCTGGTGCTCATGCACCGCGCGATAGACGCCCGATTGTTCGCACGCTTCGCGCGCCCGATATTCGTCCGCCACGGCGATTCCCATCTTGGTCCGTACAGTCTGCTCCAACTTCATCGCGGCTGCCAGCGGCGGGTCGGTCCCAAGCCCGCGGCGGCATTGCACTTTCGCGTTCCGCGCCGTATCTGGTCCGAATAGACGGATGGGTGGCCGAGCGGTTTAAGGCACCGGTCTTGAAATGCGGGTAGGGCCGTCCTCTGCCATCCTCTAGGGTGATGCTTTGCCCAGGTTTGTTGGCTTTTCCGCGCATAAACTCCTGGTTCGTCCCGGCTGATCCTAAGCCGTTATATTGCGTTCGGTGCCAAATCAGGTGCCAAGCAATACCCCCCAGATGAGCAAGAAGAACAGGAGCCAACGGAAGAAGCGGCCGGACGATGACGGCGCTCCCTACGTCGTGCGGTATCCCTTTTCGGGGGTCGATCCCAGACTGATCCGTAAGGCCATTTTGCAGATGGCCGAGGCGAAGCAGAAGGCGTTCCCCGAACACCTCAATGCGCTGATGGAGATCTTCAAGCGCTGCTTCCCGGCCCATATCCTGGCGGTGCTGGCCCATTATGGGCCGACCGCAGGCGTCTCGGACGACGGCGTCGCAGACAAGACTCTCATCGCCAAGATCGAGCAGCACCACATCGAGTTGCTCCAGGCGCTCGTGCTGACGCTGCCGATTGATCAGTGGGGCCAGGAGCCGGCAACACCCAGCGATATCCAGAAGGTCATCGACACGATTGTTGAGCTGGCGGAGGCCTTCCATCATCGCCGGCTTCTGATGATCCGCGAGGAACGCGACGATCAGCAGAGGGCGGTCCTCGCACTGCAGGAGCGCATGCGCCTGCATACCCAGGCCGTGCGCAACTGGAGCTGCTTCTCGGAGGTGGTCGCGATTTCGAGCGAGCTTTACGCACCGCTCGATGCCGGATTGCGCGTCGTCCATGGTTTTGGCGCCACCGATCTGATCGCTGTGGCGCACGCCATGATGTCGATTGTCGAGAAGCTGGGCAGTGATCGCTTTCGCTATCTCAGGCGCATCTTCCGGGAACGCAAAGTGAAGCGGCTGGTGCGGGACTTCTTCCGTCAATATCTCGGCGTGCAAGGTGACCCCGAAGCCTACATCAAGGCAATCCCGGGCCACGCCAGTGGACTATCAGAACGATCCGTTTTCGGCGCTGGATCTCGTCGGCAATGCGCCCGACGCCGACTACTTCGCCCTGAACTACAACGAGCCCATCACGCCGCCGACGACGGTTTCCTCATCCGTGCACCAGGGCGCCAGCCAGGTCGGCATCTATGCGCAGGACCAGATGGCCTATGGCGATCACTGGTTCCTGACCGGCGGTCTGCGGCAAGACTGGTCGTCGATCAAGACCGTCAACTATGCCGGCGCCTTCTTCGGCATGGCGCCGGCGCAACAGGATGACAGCGCGCTGACCGGCCGCGTCGGGCTTGTCTACGTCTCCGACATCGGTCTGGCGCCCTATGTCAGCTATTCGACGTCCTTCGTGCCGCAATCGGGCACCGATTTCTTCGGCACGCCGTTCGATCCGCTGACCGGCCAGCAATATGAGGCCGGCATCCGGTACGCGCCCAAAAGCGGCTGGATCAGCGCGACGCTGTCGTTCTACGACCTCACCGAGCAGCATGTCCTGAGCGCCGATCCCGACATCGCCCATAACGGCTTCCAGATCGAGACCGGCGAGGAGCGCTCGCGCGGCATCGAGTTCGAGACCGTCGTCACGCCATTCCGCGGCCTGAACATCACCGGCGCGTACACCTATGACGACGTGCGGATCACAAAATCGACCGATCCGACCGAGATCGATCGGCAGCCCGCCAACACGCCGTCGACGCAGGCCTCGGTATTCGCCGACTACACCTTTCAGGACGGCGCGCTGCAGGGCTTCGGTCTGGGCGGCGGGATGCGCTACGCCAGCGCGGCCTGGACCGACACCACCAACACCATCCCCACCGGCAGCCTGACCTTCTTCGACGCCGACGTGCACTACGAGGTTCAGGATTGGCGCATCGCGCTCAACGTCGACAACGTCGCCGACAGCCGGACCCAGCTCTGCTTCGGCGAGGTGTGCCACTTCAGCCGCGGCCGCACCATCATCGGCAGCATCACGCGGCGGTTTGAGTGACGGCATGATGATCGCAGAGCGACGCTTTCCCGCTTACGTGCCGCCGCCGAGTTGCTGACATTTGCGGACCGGCCCGGCAACCGGCGCGTCGACAGTTTCAGGAATATCCTCGTACAGCCCCACGTGGGGGTGGTCCTCCTTATGCCGGGGTCGTCGAAGGTCGCGGTGTTGCGCGGCAAGGCCACGCTGACGACCGACCTGGCCGCGCGTGGCGACTTCGTCGTTCACGACAGGATGCCGCTGCTCGCGATCGAGGTCGAAACGGACCGTATCGTCCTCCGCGACAGCGCCGCCCTCGCGCGCGCCAATCTCTGGCCGGTCACGACGGCGCCCGCGATCGACCCGGCCAAACTCTTCGTCGAGCACATCAAGCTCAATCGCAGCGGCGGCATTGGCGCCAGTCTGGCCAAGGCCGCTTTATCGATTCCAGGCGCTTCCGAGCTTCTCAGGAAAGGCCTGGAGAAGGACTACAAGGAAAACCTCTATTGATGCGCCATCCGCCGCACGGCGGCCGCGCTACCGGCATTGGCGGCTTCGGATGAGCAGAGCCGCAGCCCGGCGCAGGTCGCCATGTCGGCGAGCGCCCGCAGACTGCCTCGCACGGCTTGTTGGCGCTCCGATCGCACCAACCAGCACAGGTGGGCAGCCAACCGCTCTTCATCGTCCTCTTGCGCCGCGGCAACCAGGCACAGAATTGCTTCTTCGTCCGGCATCCGATGATGGCATGGCGGCGGGCCGACCGCGAGCCGCCGCCGGCTGCCGTTGCCGAGCGTCATCAGGAATATGCTGAGAGCGGCTAGGAATTCCATGGCAAGCGGACCGGCGGCGATGTCCATCTCTTCGTGCAGGAGTGGACAGCGCGCCCGTCCAGCAACCAGCATGCGCAGGGCGAAGATCAGCACATGCTCCGCCCGGAGGCGGTCACACAAGAGTCTCTCGGAAGGCAGCATCTGGGCTCCGCTTAACGTGTGTTGAGGGTGTGATCCCGGATCAGGCCCACCGAACGAAGGCGCCGGAGCGACCGATAAATGGTGTCCCGGGAAATGGCGGGCTCGATCTGGCGAGCGCCAGCCCAGACGGCATCGAAGTCGAATGGGTCCTGCGCCTGTGCGACCGCGCGCATCACGGCACTTCCCGTCCGCCCGATGCGCATCCCCGCGCTTCGGCATTGGCAGATGAGTGCTTCCGGCGAGCGCGGCCCGATCAGTTCGAAACGGGTTTTGCCGGAAGCACCCATGCCGTCACCAGGTAAAGGTGTAGCTGGCGAGGACCTTGGCGTTGCGCCCTGGCGCACTCACGCCCTGCGCGTAGGACGAATAGTCCTCGTCGGTCAGGTTGTCGACGCCCGCATCGATGCGAAGGCCGCGCAATCTGCCGTCCAGGATGTCGTCGCCCGGCTGCCAGCTCGCGTAGAGATCGAACAGCGTATAGCCCGTGCGGTCGTCGGTCGGCGGGTCGTTGCTGGCCGGATCGAGGGTCTTGTGGAACGAGCCCGCATTCTGCAGCCGCACGTTCAGGCTGCCATCGATTTCCGGCAGCTTGAGCGTCGCAATCACCGAGAAGATGTCCGGCATCAGCGAATTGAGCGAATAGGGCGTGCCGCGCTCCTTGCCGCCGATCGTGCCGTAGGAGGCGTCGAGGGCCCAGCGCGGCGCGTCGTATGACGCCTCCAACTCGACGCCATGCAGTTCGGCGTTGACGTTGATCGAGGTCGTCTGGCCGACATTGCAATCCGCCAGGAAGGTCGGCGGCGTGAAGCATCCCAGGCTGTAGAACGTCGGCGGCAGGAACACGCTTAGATCGATGAAGTCGTCGACGTTCTGGTGCCAGTACGACGCCTTGCCCCGGAGCGTGTCGCCGGTTGCGAGCACATTGTTGAACAGCAGGCCCGCACCGGCCTCCCAGTATTTCGAGGTCTCGGGCTTGAGGTTCGGATTGGGCTCGAAGGTGTTGGCGACCGAGATGCCGGGAAGGATCGGGTGCGGCACCTCAAAATGGATGCCGCTCAGATAGAGCTCGTTGATGCCCGGCGCGCGGAACGCCTCGCCGACATTGCCGAAGACGAAGAACCAGTCGACCGGCGCATAGGTCGCCGCCAGCTTGGGCGAGGTGGCGCCCTCGTTCAGGCTCGGATTGCCTGTCGAGGAGGAACTGAACGAGTCGTAGCGGATCGCGGGAATGAGCGTGAGCTTGCCCGGCGCGCCGAGCGGGCGGTCGATGTTGGCCTCGATCTGCGCGAACAGTCCCCAGAACTCGTCCTTGCCGTCCGGCACGCCGGAGCGCACGCCGCCGACCCCCGCGCTGTCGGTGCCGACCTGGCTGTCCTGGTACCACTCGCCACCGAAGGTGAAGAGGCCGGAGACATTCGCGAAACCGAACGGGATGCGGTTGTCGGCGCTGAAGCCGTCGGTCGTGATGCTCTGCACCGCAAAGTCGCCGGTCGCGGGATCGGTCTCCGCCACCTTGCCCTCCAGGTGATAGGGCACGACATGCACATCGACGAGGTCGGTGCCGCTCGGCTTCCAGTCGATCTGGCCGGAGAACTGCTGGTTGGTGACGCGCTTGTCGATCGGCGCGCCGGTGGACAAGCCTTGTCCGTCATCGGGCTCGATGGCTTCGTCCTGGTAGCCTTGATAGGAAACTTTGACGGTCAGGCCATCGCCGAAGTCGTAACCCGCCTTGGCGAAGCCGGTGACGATGTCGTCGTCGGCCGGCAGCGTGGCGCCGGAGCCCAGCTTGATGTCGCCGGAGGTGCGCCGGCCGATGCTGCCGACGACGTCGAGATTGCCGACATGGGTGAATCCGGTGGCCATGTAGAGAAGTTCGTCGTCGACGCCCTGATAGCCGAGGCCGACACGGATGCCGGCGGTCTCGTTTGCGCCAAGAAGATCGGAGGCATCGACGGTGCGGAACGCGATCACACCGCCGAGAGCGCCCGAACCGTACAGCGCGGAATTCGGGCCGCGCACGACATCAACCCCGGCAAGCAAAGACGGATCGAGGAAGAACTGGCCGTCATGGCCGGAGGTCCAGCTCTGCCGCACTCCGTCGACCAGCGTCAGGACATCCTGGCCGCCGAGCCCGCGAATGCTCGGGCCTTGTCCGGTGCGGCGCGGACCGCCGGCGAACTGGACGTTCGGCATGCCGTAGAACAGGTCCGACACCGTGGACGGGATATCGGCCTGGATCGTGTCGTAGTCGACCACATCCACCATGCCCGGGAAGGTCACCGCCGAGGTCGGGTTGCGCGTGCCGGTGACCGTGACCGTTTCGGTCGAGGCCACATTGCCGTCCGCCATCGCCACGCTTCCCGTGGCACATAAACCCAGGAACACCAGCCCCAGCCCCGCCCAAACACGCATGTCCAACCCCTCTCAAAGCAGCCCTTGACTGAGAATGACTCGCAAGTGCAATGTAGGTCAGCATTTCTGATATTGCGAGTCAATCGCAATATACGACGCCACGGAGGATGGGATGAGCGAAGCGGCACTTGCTTCAGAGACGAAACGTGCGCGCCCTTGGGGCGCGACGCTGCGCAGCGCCTGGGCCGAATTGCGCGACCGCAGCGGCGGCAAGCTGCGCGTACGAGACGCCGCCGAACGCCTCGGCGTCAGCGAAGGCGAGCTGATCGCCAGCATCGTCGGCGCCGGCGCGACCCGGCTGCGCACCAAAGGCGCGGCCATCATCAAGGACGTGCCGGCGCTCGGTCCCGTGATGGCGCTGACCCGCAACGAGCATTGCGTGCACGAGAAGATCGGCCCCTATCTCGATGTCACGATCAACGCGGCACACGGTCTGGTGCTGGGCGAATTGATCGATCTGCGTATCTTCCCATCGCGCTGGCACCACACCTTCGCGGTGATCGACGAGACCGACGGCGGTCCGCGCCGTTCGCTCCAGGTGTTCGACGCCGATGGTATGGCGATACACAAGATCTACCAGAAACCCGAAACCGACATCCCCGCTTTCGACAAGCTGATCGCCGATTGGCATGCAGACGATCAATCGCCCGTTCTGGAGGTGCGCGAGATTGCGGCGCCCAAGGGCGACCGCGCCGATACCGAAATCGACGTCGAGCGGCTGCGCCGCGAATGGTCCGCGCTCGAAGATACCCATGAGTTCTTCGGCATGTTGCGCGGCCTGGAGGTCGGCCGCCTGCAGGCGTTGCGTCTCGCCGGCTCCGAGTTCGCCCGCGCGGTCCCCCTGGACGCGCTCGCTCGCGTGCTGGAAGCGGCCCGCGACACCGCGACATCGATCATGGTGTTCGTCGGCAATCCCGGCTGCATCCAGATTCACACCGGCACGGTGACGAACCTCAAGCGCATGGGGCCGTGGTTCAATGTCCTCGATCCCACCTTCAACCTCCACTTGCGGGAGGACGCGATCGCCTCGGCCTGGGTGGTTCGCAAACCCACGCGCGACGGCGACGTCACCTCGCTCGAACTGTTCGACAAGGATGGCTTCTGCTTCGCCCAGCTCTTCGGCGCGCGCAAGCCCGGCAAGCCCGAGCTTCCGGCTTGGCGCGCCATTCTGGGCGCGATCGAGACATGAACGCACATGTGCCTCCGCCGTGCACTGACGGACTCTCGGGCGTATCCGAGACCCTGCTGATCACGCTCGCCGCGCGCGCCATCGGCACCGCCAGGCTGCCGCGATCTCAAGGCCGCGACGTCACGGCGGAGCGGCTGTGCCGCGAACTCGGCGTCGACCTGACCCGCTACGGCGCCAGCAAGGGTACGATCAAGGGCGTGATCGCGCGCGGCACCTGGTTCGACTCGCGCTGTCTCTGGGCGCTCGATCGCCACGACAACCCGCTGTTCGTGAGCCTCGGCTCGGGTCTCAACACCATGTATGAGCGGATCGCCTCGCGCGCCGGCACCCGCCGCTTCACCTGGATCGATTCCGACGTGGCCGACGTCGTCACGTTGCGCCGGCGCTGTCTGGCCGACGACGAGCGCCGCCGTACCATCGTGCTCGACATCAGCACGCCTGACTGGCTCGGCGCCATCGGCTGGACGGCGGCGCGGCCGGTTGTCTTCATCGCCGAGGGTGTCCTGATGTATCTGGAAGAACAGACGGCCGGCGCGCTGTTCCGCACTCTCGCGCAAGCCTTTGCCACGCGCGCACCGGCGCAGATCGTATTCGACTGGGCCAGTCCCACGATGGTCGCGCGTTCGCGCCAGCACCCTGCCGTCGGCAGGATCAAGGACCGCAGTGTCGCGTTCCGTTGGAGCCTGCGGCGGGCCAGCGACGTCGCCCGGTTCGATCCACGCTGGCGGATCGCCGCCCAGCACGACGTGATGCGCGAGAGCGGGACGGCGCCGGCGCTCTTCGGCCTCTTCTATCGCCTGACGACCGGACGCCGCTTCTATGGATGTGCCCATGCGACTTTGGGTTAGCGCGGCGCTTGTCGCGATCTTGCTTGCCTCGTCGGCGGGCGCCGCGTGGCCGCAGCGCATCGTGATGCTCGGCGGCGATGTCACCGAGATCGCCTTTGCGCTCGGACAAGGCGGCCGCGTCGTCTGCGACGACCAGACATCGCTCTATCCCGCGGCAGCGACCAAGCTGCCGCAAGTCGGTTACCTGCGCACATTGGCGGCGGAGGGCGTCTTGTCCTGCCGGCCGGACCTCATCATTGCGTCCGAAGATGCCGGACCACCCGCCGCCGTCACGCAGCTGGACGCATCCGGCGTGCAGGTCGTGCATGTTCCGAACGCCCATTCCGCTGAGGGTGTCGTCGACAAGATCGGCGTCGTGGCCGATGCGCTCGGCGTGCACGATCGGGGCGAGGCCCTCAAAGCGCGCTATCGCACCGCGTTGGCCGACATAAAGCGCAAGCTCGCCTCCTATCGCGACCATCCGCGCGCGATATTCCTGATGGCACAAGGACCGGGCGGTGCGATGGCGGCCGGCCGCGGCACGGCGGCCGATACCATGCTCACGCTGGCCGGCGCGCAGAACGTCGCGGGCGGCTTCAGCGGCTATAAGCCGCTCACGCCGGAAGCCGCGCTCGCGCTCAGGCCGGACGTCATCATCGTCGCGGACTATGCGATCAAGACGATGGGCGGCATGGAGGCGTTCCGGGCACGCCCGGAAATCGCGATGACGCCCGCTGCGAAGTCCGGCCGCATCGTCGCGATGGATACACTGCTGCTGCTGGGCTTCGGGCCGCGCACGCCGCAGGCGCTCGGCGCCTTGGCGACGGCACTGCACTAGCATGACCGCGGTCGCCACCACGGCCTTCGATCCCGCGCGCGATCCGCTGCGTCTGCGGCGTTTGATCGTCCTGACCGCGCTCGGCGCCGGGCTGGTGACGGCGTGCCTCATCGCGGCGACCCTGGGCGCGCTCTCCATCCCGTTTTCCCATGTCGTCGCCGCGCTGCTCGCCCGCGCCGGTATCGACATCGGCGTGCCGGTCGCGCCGGTGGAGGACGCAGCCTTGTTCGCAATCCGCCTGCCGCGCGTGGCCCTCGGCCTGGGCGTGGGTGCGACGCTCGGATTGGCCGGCGCGGCGCTGCAGGCGCTGTTCCGCAATCCTCTGGCCGATCCGGGCCTTATCGGCGTGTCGGGCGGTGCCGCCTGCGGCGCGGTCGGCTGGATCGTGCTCGGCGCGCAACTGCCGCTGTGGATGCATACCGGCTTCGCCATGCCAGCCGCGGCCTTCCTCGCCGGCCTGATTGCGACGGGCGGCGTCTATATCATCGGCCGCACCCAAACGCGCACCGATATCGCGACGCTGCTTCTGGCGGGGCTCGCCGTCAACGCGCTGACCACGGCCGTCGTCGGCTATCTCACCTATCTCGGCAGCGACGCCCAGCTGCGCGCGCTCACCTTCTGGCTGCTCGGCGGGCTCGGCGGCGCGACCTGGGACCAGATCTGGCCAGTACTCCTGATCATGGCGGCGACAGGCACCGGGTTCGGCATCCTTGCGCGCGGCTACGATCTCTTCGCGCTGGGCGAGAACGCGGCCGGCCATCTCGGTCTGGCCGTCGAGACCGTCCGCCGCGCGACAATTCTCCTGGTCGCGCTGGGCGTCGGCGCGAGCGTCGCGCTGACTGGCATCATCGGCTTCGTCGGACTGGCCGCGCCGCACCTCGTGCGCTTGTTGGGTGGGTCGGCGCATCGTTTCGTGCTGCCCGGCTCGGCCCTGCTGGGCGCGCTGCTGGTCGTACTGGCAGATGTCGCGGCGCGGCTCCTCGTCATGCCGGCCGAACTGCCGATCGGCGTGGTGACCAGCGCACTCGGCGCGCCCTTCTTCATCTGGCTGCTGCGCCGCCGCCTGCGCGAGGTATCGCCATGAGCCTTCGTGGCGAGAACATCGTCGTCACGGCCGGGGCGCGCCGGATTCTCGACGATGTCAGTATCGTCGTGCCCGCGGGCTTCGTTGTCGCGGTGATCGGACCCAACGGCGCCGGAAAATCCACGCTGCTGAAGGTCCTGTCCGGCGACATCGTCCCGCAAGCCGGCTGCGTGACACTGAACGGCAGGCCGCTCGCGTCATGGTCCGGCGACGCCTTGGCCCGCCAGCGGGCCGTGCTGCCGCAATCGCCGGAGCTTGCCTTCTCCTTCCGTGCCTGGGACGTGGTCGAGCTCGGCCGCTTTCCCCATCGCGGCCGCGCGAGTTCGGACGCGGATCGCGCTGCCGTCCGTGGCGCGATGGCGGCGACAGAGACCTCGGCGCTGGCGGGGCGCGACTGCCGCACCTTGTCCGGCGGCGAGCTCCACCGCACGCACTATGCCCGCACCCTGGCCCAAGTCTGGGACGCAGCCCCGGATGCCGGCGCGCGCTACCTGCTGCTTGACGAGCCGACGTCGAGTCTCGATCTGTTCCATCAGCATGCGATCCTGGCCAAGGCGCGCGACGTGGCCCAAGCCGGCGCCGGAATCCTGGCGATATTGCACGATCTGAATCTGGCCGCAGCCTACGCCGATCGCCTGGTCGTTCTGGCGAACGGCCGGGTCGACGCCGAGGGCCGGCCGCAGGACGTCCTGACCGCCGAGCGCGTGGCGCGGGTGTGGCGCGTCGGCTGTTCGATCATCCCGTCCGCGAACGGCGGCGTCCAGATCCTCGTCGCGCCCAGACCCCGGGAGCCCGCTTGATACGGATCGACCGACGCAGCTACTACCGTGCGGCGAGAGCGCTCCTTTCGTGCCTTCAACAATCTGCAAACACACATCGGCGCATCAGCGCAGAGGTATGACATGACCTTCGACCGCCGCCGGCTGCTGCAAACGACCGGTGCCCTCGCCCTTGGTTTCGGCGCGCTCCCACCCTCCGGCCTCGCCGCTGCGCCGATGGCCGCTATGTCGGGTCGGACCGGCACGCCCATCGGAAAAGCAGATCACACCATCGAGATCGGGAACGGGCTGCTCGCGCTCGGATCGGAGACGGCGGTTTCGACCAAGCTCTACAACAATCAGTTCCCAGGGCCGCTGCTCCGGCTGCAGGAGGGAAAGCCCGTCACGGTCGATGTCCGCAACAACACGGACTCGCCGGAGCAACTGCACTGGCATGGCCAGACATTGCCGGCCGCAGTGGATGGCGCCGCCGAAGAAGGAACGCCCTACATCCCTCCGCACAGCACGCGCCGGATCGCCTTCACGCCCGGCCCGTCGGGCTTCCGGTTTTACCATTCCCATCTCACCGCGGGCACGGATTTGTCGGTCGGCCTTTATAGCGGTCAGGCAGGTCCGGTGTTCATCGCGCCGAAGCACGATCCCGGCGCCTACGACCGCGAGGTGTTCGTCACCTTCAAGGAGTTCGGTCCCTCCTTCACCCGCATGGAGATGCCGGACAATATGTTGGCCCCGGCGCCGATCAATCCCGCACTGCGCGATGCCGCGCTGAAGGCGCTGGACGCTTCCACGAGGCGCGGCCTGCCGCAGGCCTACGACGTGAGCTACCAGTTCTACACGATCAACGGCCGCATGCTGGGCGAAGGGCCGCCGATCGCGGTGAAAGCCGGCGAGAGGGTGCTGTTCCATGTCCTCAACGCCAGCGCCACCGAGAGCCACAGCCTCGCGCTTCCAGGCCATGCCTTCCGGGTTGTCGCGCTCGACGGCAATCCGGTGCCGCGTCCGGCGGCCGTTCCGGTTCTCTGGCTCGGGCCCGCGGAGCGGGTGAGCGCCATCGTGGACATGCGAACGCCCGGCAAATGGATCATGGGCGACATCGATGACGATGCGCGCGGTCATGGCGCCGGCATCGTGGTGGAGTATGCAAAGTCCGGCGGCAAGCCCGTCTGGACCAAGCCGGCCGACGCGCGATGGGATTACCGCCTGTTCGGCGCCGCGCGCAGCAGCAGCCCGCCGCCCGACGAGACCATCACCATGACCTTCGCCGCCAATCCCGGCGCGCGCAACGGCTTCGACGAATTCACGATCAACGGCGTGGCGTTCTCCATGGACCGCATGGACCCGTTGTTCGATCTGTCGCTCGGCCGGCGCTACCGGCTTCACATGCGCAACGCGACGGACGATGCCCATCCGGTTCACCTGCACCGCCATACGTTCGAACTCACCGGCATTGCGGGCCGGCCGACCGCCGGCGTCAGAAAGGACGTCGTGATGATCGGCGGCTTTCAGGAAATGACCGTCGATTTTCTCGCCGACCAGCCCGGCCTGAGCCTGTTCCACTGCCACATGCAGCACCACATGGATTTCGGCTTCATGGCCCTCATCCATTGCCGATAAGCTGGGAAATGCGGCGGAAGGCAGCCGGAACCCTCCTGACGCTTACGCTTCGCCCCACAGCGTTTCGGCCACCTTGACGACCAGCTCCAGCTTGCTGCGCTGATCGTCCTCGGTGATGTCGTTGCCGTGCTCGGTCGAGGCGAAACCGCATTGCGGCGCGATGCCGAGCTGGTCCATGTCGGCATAACGCGCCGCCTCGTCGAACTTGGCGCGGATGGCGTCCAGGCTTTCCAGTTCCGGCGTCTTGGTGGTGATAAAGCCGGCCATCACGCGCTTCTTGCCTTTCGGCAGAAGGCGCAAGGGTTCGAGGCCGCCGGCGCGCTCGGTGTCGTATTCCATGAAATAGATGTCGACGCTGGTCTTGTTGAAGATCGCGTCCGCCGCCGCGTCGTAGCCGCCCGACGCGGCATAGGTCGAGCGGAAATTGCCCCGGCACATATGCATGCCGATCGTCATGTCCTTGGGCCGGTCCTTGATCGCCTCTTCCAGCATCCAGGCATAGCGGTCGATCAGCCAGTCCGGATCCTCGCCCTGCGCCGCGCGCTCGGCCCGCTGCTTGGGATCGCCCAGATAGGCGAAATAGATGTCGTCGAGCTGCAGATAGCGGCAGCCTGCTTCGTAAAAGGCCTTCACCGCCTTCCTGTAGGTGTCCGCGATCGCCGCGAAGTACACGTCCTTGTCGCGATAGGGCGCGTATTCGACCCGCGCCTGGGGTACGCGGAAATGGATGCAGGACGGGCCGGGGATCGAAATCTTCGGCGTCACCTTGGTGTACCGGGCGGCGAAGCGGAAGTGCTCGAGCATCGGGTGGTCGCGCGGGAAATCCAGCGGCCCGCTGATCCTGGGGTCGATCGGCGGCAGATGGCGGTCCTTGAAGGCGACGCCTTCGTCCTGTCGCCGCACCAGATCGAGCCCGTCGAGCATGTCCATGAAGTCGTAGTGCCAGAAGGTGCGGCGCGCCTCGCCGTCGGTCACGACCTTGAGACCGATGTCCTCCTGCATCTTGATGAGGCCGGGAATTTCCGCGTCCTCGATCTTGCGCAGTGCGTCGCCGGTCAGGCCGGCGGCGCGGGCTTCCGCGATGGCGCGCGGACGCAACAAACTTCCGACATGATCGGCTCGAAACGGCGGCTTGGGGACTTCCATGATGACGTTCCTTTCTCCCGAAAGCTCGGGCATGAAGCAAAATCGATCGGACGAAGCCCGATCGCGTCTCTTCACCTTTGCGGGAACTACCGCTCCCGGAACGCGCCCCGCGTCCGGAACAGGTGATCGTCGTGGCAGGTCTCCTGGCTTGCGGGTCATCGTCTGCTGTCAGGTCTTCCCGGCGCACGCGCCAGTGACACGAAACGACAGCGGACTCGCCGCTCACAGTTGCGGGGGCAGCGCCAACGGCTTCCCTCTTAGCTCCCGGCCACACGACCGGAAGAACCACGACGATGGGATGTAACCCAACGCGGGCCCACCCCGTCAACCGGCTCGGCCTGTGCATCCGGGTTTTTCGGCCATTGACTTTGTTCGCCACCCGGCCACAAGATTTAGATGTTCACGGTTCTCCGGGTAGCGATATCTGGAGCTAAGAGGGAAGCCGGTGCGAAACCGGCGCTGCCCCCGCAACTGTCAGCGGCGAGCGTCCGCCACCAAAGGCCACTGAGGCACCTGCTTCGGGAAGGCCAGGCGGACGCAACGACCCGCGAGCCAGGAGACCTGCCGCGAACGGTTTGAATGTGCGTCGGGCGGGGTGTCCCGGTGGCTGCTTGCTGGTCGTGGCTTTGCCACCTTTCGCGAGTTGTCCGCCTCTCCCCATCCGAAAGGAGAGGCGATGTCATCCCAGACTTTCGATTTCGATATCCATGGTCATCTGGTGCCGGTGCCGGAAATCGCACCTGGCCGCTCGATGCCTGGTCCGAAGCTTGTCTTCCAGCGCGCGAAGCCGCGGCCCGCGCCGATGCCGGCGCCGTTGGGCCGAAAGCCCGTGCCTGCCGATCTCACGCTCGATCGCACGCGCGACGATCTTCTCACCACTTTCGGCAAGGCGACGCTCTCTGATCGCTACCTGATGCCGGGCGAGAACTTCCAGGACATGTTCGCGCGTGTCGCTTGCGCTTACGCCGACGATGCCGCGCACGCACAACGGCTCTACGACGCGATCTCCAAGCTCTGGTTCATGCCGGCGACGCCGGTACTATCGAACGGCGGCACGACGCGCGGTCTTCCCATTTCGTGCTTCCTCAACGGCGTGTCGGATTCGCTCGAAGGTATCGTCGGCACCTGGAACGAGAATGTTTGGCTCGCCTCGAACGGCGGCGGCATCGGCACCTATTGGGGCAAGGTGCGCTCGATAGGCGAGCGCGTGAAAGGCAATGGCGAGACCTCCGGCATCATCCCTTTCATCCATGTGATGGATGGGCTCACATTGGCGATCAGCCAAGGCTCGCTGCGCCGTGGCTCGGCGGCGGTCTACCTCGACGTGCATCATCCGGAGATCGAGGAATTCCTCGAAATCCGCAAGGCCAGCGGCGATTTCAACCGCAAGGGCTTGAATCTGCATCACGGCATCAACATCACCGACGAGTTCATGGAAGCGGTGCGCGATGGTGCGATGTTCGATCTGCGCAGTCCGAAGGACAACGAGGTCATCCGTCACGTGAATGCGCGCCAGCTCTGGCAGCGAATCCTCGAAACGCGGCTCCAGACCGGCGAGCCCTATCTGCTCTTCATCGATCATGTGAACCGTGCGCTGCCCAGACATCAGCGCGATCTCGGCTTGAAAGTCTCGACCTCCAATCTGTGCAGCGAGATCACGCTGCCGACCGGTATCGATCACGATGGCAAGGATCGCACCGCGGTGTGCTGCCTGTCTTCGCTCAATATCGAGACCTGGGATCAGTGGTGCGACGAGCCGGACTTCATCGAAGACGTCATGCGGATGCTGGACAATGTGCTGACCAGCTTCATCGAGACGGCGCCCGACAGCATGGCGCGCGCGAAATACTCCGCGCTGCGCGAGCGCTCGGTGGGCCTCGGCGTGATGGGCTTCCACTCTTTCCTGCAATCGCGCGGCATTCCGCTGGAAAGCGCGCTGGCGAAGAGCTGGAACCTGCGCATCTTCCGCCACATCCGACGCGCTGCCGACGCGGCGTCTTTCATCCTGGCCGAAGAACGCGGGCCGTGCCCGGACGCAGCGGAGCGCGGCATGAAAGCGCGCTTTTCCCACAAGCTTGCTATCGCGCCGACGGCGTCGATCAGCATCATCTGCGGCGGCACCAGCGCCGGCATCGAGCCGATTCCGGCCAACATCTACAATCACAAGACGCTGTCCGGCTCTTTCGCAGTGCGCAGCCCATACCTCGCCAGGCTGCTGGCGTCCAAGGGCGCCGATACGCCGGAGGTCTGGCAGTCCATCGTCGAGCACGAAGGCTCGGTCACGCATCTCGATTGCCTGAGCGACGACGAGAAGGCGGTCTATCGAACCGCTTTCGAGATCGACCAGCGTTGGATCATCGACCTTGCGGCCGATCGCGCGCCCTTCGTGTGCCAAAGCCAGTCGCTCAACCTGTTCATCCCTGCGGACGTCGATAAGTGGGACCTCCACATGCTGCATTGGACGGCGTGGGAACGCGGCATCAAGAGCCTCTACTACTGCCGCTCCAAGTCCATCAGCCGTGCAGGCTTCGCGGGTCAGCTTGAGAAGAAAGAGGCCGCTCTCAAGGTCTATGCGAAGACCGACTATGAGGAGTGCCTCGCATGTCAATGAACCTCGGCGGCATCGATCCGCGCACGCTCATCGGCACGGGCAAGATCGGCCTGCTCACGGCCACCGGCACCTATGATGTCGAGCGCTATCCCTGGGCCTACGAGTTCTGGAAGCGCCAGCAGCAGACGCATTGGATGGGCGAGGAAGTCCCGCTCGGCAACGACATCAAGGACTGGTCGTCGGACCGGATCACGCCGGCCGAGCGTGCGCTGCTCACCCAGATCTTCCGCTTCTTCACGCAGTCGGATGTAGAAGTCGGCGACAACTACCTGAAACGCTACATTCCGATCTTCCAGCCTCTGGAAGTGCAGATGATGATGGCGGCCTTCACCAACATGGAGACCGTTCATATCGACGCCTACGCCTTGCTCCTGAAGACTCTCGGCATGCCGAAGGCCGAGTTCGAGGCGTTCCGCGACTATGCCGAGTTGCGCGCCAAGGCCGACTACATGCACACGTTCGGCGTCGGCACCTGCGCCGACGTGGCACGGACACTGGCGATGTTCGGCGCCTTCACCGAGGGCATGTCGCTGTTCGCGAGCTTCGCGATGCTGCTCAACTTCCCGCGCCACAACAAGATGAACGGCATGGGCCAGATCGTGAGCTGGTCGGTGCGCGACGAAAGCCTGCACTGCGAGGGCATCATCAAGCTGTTCCATGCCTGGAACGCAGAGACCGGCGCGGTCACGCGCGCGGTACGCGACGACATCATCGACGTCGCCAAAACTATGGTGAGGCTCGAAGAGGGTTTTGTCGACCTCGCCTTCGGACTCGGTGAGATCGAAGGGATGAGCGCCGACGCGATCAAGTCCTATGTGCGCTATATCGCCGATTGGCGCCTGACGCAGCTCAAGCTCGCGCCCGTATTCGGCAATTTCGAGGAGACCGACAGCGGCTATCGCGCCTTGAAGCCTCATCCTCTCCCCTGGCTGGTGGAAATTCTCAACGGAGTCGAGCATGCCAACTTCTTCGAGCAGCGAGCCACCGAGTATTCCAAAGGGGCCAGCCGCGGAAGCTGGGACGGAGACGGTGGTGTCTGGAATCTTTTCGAGAAGCGCCGCGAGCGGGCGGCCTAGAAACACAGCCATGGCTTGGCTGTGGTTGGATAGGGAGAACGACATGTCTGATACGACCGACAACAATCATCTCAAGCAGCGAGCCGTCTGGATCGCGCTCCTGATGGGGGCGATCATCGTCAGCAGCGTCGCCTTCGCCTGCGCGACGCCGCTCGCGGCGGTCGGCGCGCTGGCGGCGCTGTTCATGCGCCGAACCGATGCGCTGGCGCTGACATTGGTGAACTGGCTCGCCAACCAGTTCATCGGCTACGTGTTCCTGCACTACCCGCAAACGCCCGACAGCTTCGGCTGGGGCGCTGCCATGGGCATCGGCGCGTTGCTGGCGACCGGCGCCGGACTAGCGCTGCGCAGCCGGATCGCGCGGTTGGGCGAGATCGCGGGCGCCATCGCGACGTTCGCGGCGTGCTTCGTAACGTTCGAGCTGGCTCTGTATGCCGCGACTGCGGTGTTGCCGGCCGGCGGCGGGTTCACGCCGGCCGTCATTCTCTATGTCTTGGAGGTCAACGGCATCGCTTTCGCCGGGCTGCTGGCCGTGCAGAGCATCGGCATGGCGACAGGCCTGGCGCTCAGGCCAGCGCCGCGCCCGCGAGCGGCGTAATCCCACCCCGGCGCTGACCGGAGGGTTCACCGACCCGAAGCGTTGCGCACGGCGAAACTGGCCGTGGCCTGGAGTCCGCCCGCGAAGTCGAGCCGTACCAGCACGAGGTTGCCCGGCCTGATCGCCGCCTTGGCGTCCGTGCACATGAGATGATAGCCGCCCGGCGCGAATTTCAGCGTGCCATGGGCCGGAATATCGATCGCGGCCACGTCGCTCATCTGCGCCATGCCGCCTCCGGTCTGCGACTTGTGCAGCATCAGAATCCCACAGGCCGGGCTCGACGCACCCGTCAGCTTCGACGGCGGGTCGCCATCGTTGCGCAGCGTGAAATATCCACCCGCCGGCAGCTTGCCGGGAAGCGCCCGGATCCACGCATCGCGGATCGTGACCGGCGCGGCGACTCGTGCGGATGGCGCCGCGGCCGCGGGCCCGCGCGACATATCCATGCCTGGCATCGTGTCTTGCGCATTGCCCAGCGTCACGATCAGGGTCGGGGTGGGATGTGTAGCATCCGTGCCGTCCCAGTTCTCGACACCTTTGGCGCAGGTCTGGACCGCCGGGAAGGCGACGTCGGCGCGCCCGCGCAGCCATGAGCGTCGAGGCGCTGAGGGCGTTCAAGGCGACACAGGCGGCCGAACGTCTCGCGCTCGGTCTCGGTAAGGAGGCGGGCGACCTGGTCTTCACGGATGAGACTGGCGAGCCGGTCAATCCCAGGGCATTCAGCAAGGAGTTCGCACGCCTCGTCGGCAAGGCCGGAATACCTCGGATTTCATTCCATGGCTTGCGGCATTCCCATCTGACGTCGCTGCTCAAGGCTGGTGTGCATCCGAAGATCGCCAGCGAGCGGGCGCGCCTCGGTCGCGATCACCATGGACGTCTATCAGCACGCCTTGCCGGCGATGCAGGATGATCTCGTCTTGGGTGTTGATGCCGCGATACGGGCCGCGCTCAAAGAGTGAGCGAAGGGAGAACGCAATTCGACGTGGACGGTGCCAGAATGGTGCCAATTCCGTATCGTCGCTGGATCACGCGGCAGGTATGTGTTTGAAGTAACAAGACGGATGGGTGGCCGAGCGGTTTAAGGCACCGGTCTTGAAAACCGGCGTGGCGGCGACGTCACCGTGAGTTCGAATCTCACCCCATCCGCCACTTCAGAACAGAACTGCGAACGCCGGGCGTAGCCGGCTTTACGCCGGCCGCGGTGGTCAGCGTTCGAAGCAGATTGCTTTTCGAACCGATGATCCGGACCTCGCGGTCTGCGACCTCGACGCGCTGCGCAAGCGCGCGGAGGTGGTCGCGGCGATAGCCGCCGCCGTCGATCCTGATCCGCTCGCGCGCCGTCCTGGCGAACCTCTGGACCATCTGCGGCGTGATGCATTGGTGGGCCGACGATTGCAGCATTGCGGCCGAGCGATCGGCGTCGGCTTGCGCCTGGTCGCGGATCGCCTTGAGGCTTGCGATGCGCTCTTTCAGCGCCGGGTCGTCGAGATCGGCGACGCCGGCCAGTAAAGGGCGGCGCGCAACGGCACGGTCATGGCAAGTGTCTCCTCAAGTCATCGGCGCGGCCCGAACAATTCATCGAATAGGTCGCCGAACCATGCCTCGAATATGTCGAGTTCGGCGTCGGTGATCGGCACACGGTCGGGCCAATCGTCGGTGACAGCCCAAGTCTCGACATCATGCTTGATGGGCCGGCCGGGGCGCGGCCACGGGCCAGGAACGATGTAAAGATCATCGGGCACAACGCCGAGGCTGACGTGCTGTCTGGACGTCCCGCCAGCATCGCGCCGCTGGGCTCCCAAACAAACGGCCTTTCTCTATCGGCGACGCCCTTCTGCCTCCGGGCAAATCGGTGAAGGGAGCGACTTCGCTCACTTTGAGTCTTGATCGCTTGCGGGCCATCTGCCGGGCCGGCGACAGGCGGTCAAGGCCGCAAGCCGCGAAGCGGTGGCGCGATTGCGCCAGCCTTGACGGGCTGGCGGCGGTCCGGCCTGCTCGCGTCCAAACGATCATGGGCTCAGCTCACCTTGCGCGCGAGGGTGAGCGGCAAGTCCAGCTCCACGCGGTCGTGCATCACCTTGGGCGTAATGCGTCCGCGCTCGCCGCGTTCGAGCTGGACCAGGCCGTAGCCTTCCATCGTCCGCAGCGTGCGCGATAGGTTCGATTTCGCCTTGCCGGTGATGCGTGCCAGTTCGTCGAGCGAGCCGGGCGCCTTCTCGGCGATGACGCGCAGCAATTCGCGATTGCCGGCCGACAAGACTTTGGCGAAAGACTCCGTCGAGGTGAACCACACCTTCGGCTCCTCGGCTTTGACGCGCCGCTCGCCCCGCGCCACCGCCATGGTGCGTGTTTTCATCTCCTCGTAGCTGGCGATGCCGACCTTCAAAGTGGTCATGGGATCACTCCTCTCTCGCGCAACACCGCGTCCACCGTTGTCCAAAAATCGGCGAGCAAGGTCGCCGCGTCCCGATACTCGTAAGCCCGTATCGTCCGGAGCCGGTGGCGATGGTCCTGCGCCTCGCCGCGCTTCTGCTTCGCGACTGGATGGGCATTGTCGAAACCGACCAGCCGCCCACCATCCGGCCCGTGCAATGTGAGCGAGTAGTCGATGCCGTGGGGCTTCTCCGGCGACACTGGCACTCGCGTCACCACGAACCGGACCCAGTGACCGCCCTCGGGGTCCACCACGAGAACCTGCCCGTCGAGGTCGAGAAGCACGTCGAGAGTCGGGTCGCGCGGCTCCATCACAGCGGGAAGTTATCATACTGAAGCAACACAAGCAAGGGAGGGCCTTCGGCGGCTGTAGAGTAGATGGCTGGCGTTCGGAGCATTGATATCATTGAGCTTTCAGCTAAAAGCGCCAGCAGGCGGTGTCTCGATGGAGTCCAAATATCGCCATCAGCCCAACCACATAGGCAGGACCGACGGTCGGCCTTTTACCTTGCCGTCCAACTTTTGAGCCCGATCCCCAGACGGACGGCTTCTTAAGTTGTGCGATGAAGCGGCGTGGCGTCTGCTCGACGACGAGCTTCACACGGGCACTCGGCGCGCTGCTGAGGCGTGGCATCGCTACACTTGATCATCGTTGCGACTGGGCAGCAGGCGCCCCGCTCGCTACTGTCACCGTGCCTTCGGGGGGCTCAGGTTTATGATCAAAGGCGCTCGCCGGCTGCCGTCTCAGCGCATCTCGATCCGTCTACCGTGGGCACGATTCCGGCTGTCTGGCCGCGTCTGGGACATGCTACAAGTCCCGACGTGGGTGCCACGCTTGCGCGGTGCGCGCCAGGGGCAAACTGTTTTTTAGCCGTCGAGCAAACGCCTGGGAGCGATAGGTCATGACGCAGATTCACATTCCAGCCGCTCGCGTGAAGCAGGGGGATTTGTTGCTGTACACCACAGCGCTGAAGGTCAAAGACCTTGTGTCAGAGAATTTTTACAACGTCGAAAAGCTGGATACGGCGGATGGGAATGACACGGGTTATCAGCGCGTTCTGAATCTCGCGCGTGCGAGGAAACTGGCGGATTACATCATCAAGGGTCAGGACAAACGCGACGCGTTTCTGCCAACTTCGGTGTTTCTGGCTACCGACAAGTCAATAGACTTCAACGAGGCTGACCACACAATCAGGTTCGATACCGCCGTGGTGGGACCGTTCAGCGTTGTTGACGGACAGCATCGCCTTGAGGGGCTGAAGATGGCCGCGCAAAAAGACGCGCGGGTTTTAGACTTCGAAGTGCCGGTGAACATCGCCACCAATCTGCCGACCATCGCCCAAATGTGTCACTTCTTGATTGTAAATACGACACAGAAGAGCGTCGACAAGTCGGTAGAACAGCGGATTATTGCTCGGCTCTCGGACGCACTGGACGTTGAGGATTTGCCAAGCTTGCCTAGCTGGATTCTTCGCACCGTCGAAAGAGGTGAGGTGGAAAGAGCAATCAAATATGCGGACTATCTGAACGATACCGATGAGTCGCCGTGGTTCGGAAAGGTGCGCATGGCCAACTCGGAATCCTCAGACGGCACGATCAATCAGCGATCTTTTGTAAAAGCCATAGTCAAATATGTACTAACAGCGAATAACCCAATTAGCATCATCAAAGATTTTGACAAGGAGAAGCGGATTTTCTTGAACTACTGGAAGGCCATCAAATCCAACCTGGACGATGGTGACTCGGAAACTCTGTACAAATACGGCGGGGTTGAATTGTTCTGCAAGTTCTCGATTCCGTTTTTCATGAAGCTTCAGGACCGTGGCAGTTACACGGTTGGCACGATGGAAAAGCTTCTTAAGGACTGCCTGGAAAACGTGGAAGGTGATTACGCGGGGGTGGGCCATCCAGATTGGTGGAAGACAGGCGGGCAAGCGGGCCGCCTCAACGCGGGCGCACTCAATATCGTTTGCCAGGAAATGACCAAGGCTCTCCACAAGGTATCGGCTCAGACCGCGATTGAAGTATGAATATCGAAGCTTTGGTGCCACAACCTTCAGGATGTGAGCCCTTCAAACGAAACCGTGAACGCTTCGTCCCTGAGAAGTCGGGATGCTACGTGCTGACTACCTTTTCCAAAGAAGTGTTGTACGTGGGACTGGCGGACAACCTTCGACGGCGCATGAACGATCACCTGGACAGCCCGACCAAGACAGACGAGACAAAGCTTGGTCGCGCTGTCCTGTTTCACTGGATTGAAAGCACTGATACGAACAAGATTGAGCGCACATGGATGAACATCCATATTCAGAACGAAGGCGTTCTGCCGGTGCTCAATAGATCTTACTCGCCCACGGCTACGTGAAAGCTCTGGCTGCGCGTGTTCTTGCAAACGCTTCGCCATGTCGGGATCAATCATAGGGCTATGGCGTAGACATAGTGCTCATCTTCATCGGTTGTGGCCCGCCATCGGCGCCTTTATCCGATCGCTTCCCCGAACATCAGCGCCCGGACATAGCGCATCGGGGCCGAGCCGTAGGACAGCACCCGGTCGTGATAGCGCTTCAGGTCGAACGCGGCGCCGGCGCGGCGCGTCGCCTCGGCGCGGACGGCGTTGTGCTCCGACACGCCGACGAAATAGGTCGAAAGCTGCGTCGAGCTCAGCGAGGCGCGAATCCATTTGCCCGCCGCCTCCCGCTCTTGCTGGAACGCTGTCACGGTCATCAGCGTCATCGCGTCCTCGCGGCTGATGCCGTCGACATGCAGCGCCTGGTCGAGGATCGAATTGGTGATGGTGCGCAGCAGCACCTTGAGCTGGATAAGCTGGTACAGCGGATCGTCGCCCAGGAAACCCTTTTCGACCATCATGCCTTCGGCATAGACCGCCCAGCCCTCCACGAAGGAGCCCGAGGACAGCACCGCGCGCAGAACCGACGGGCAGGCATTGGCATGCCAGAGCTGCACATAGTGGCCCGGCATCGCCTCGTGCACCGCGATGTCCTGGATGCCGAGCGAATTGTACTCGCGCAGGAACGAATCCGCCTGCTCTGCCGTCCAGTCGTCGGGAATGGGCGAGACGTCGAAATAAGTCTTCATCCCCTTGTCGAGCGGGCCGGGCGAGTCGCAATAGGCCACCGCCACGCCGCGCGCGAATTCCGGCATGATCACCACCTCGACCGGCGCAGTCGGCAGCGTGATCAGGTCCTTGTCGCGGACATGGGCGGTGGCGCGTTCGAGCGCGGCCTTCGAGGTCTCCACCACCTTGTCGCGCGCCGGCTTGTCGGCATAAGCGAGGGCGAGCGCCGCCTCGATGGTTTCCTGTTCATGCTGCGGCGTAACGACGTTGGGTATCGCGACGGCTTTGCCGTGCCGTTCGAGCGCCAGAAGGGACACCGCGTACATCTTCCCGCGCGTTTCCTTCACCGCGTCTTCTGCGCGCTCCCGAATTTCCTTGCGGCTCATCGGCGAATTCAGCGTGAAGGCGAGCTTCTCGTCGAACAGCTTGGCGCCGATCCGGAAATCGCCCTTCGCATTGGGCACCAAAACGGTATCGAGCCATTTCTGATGTTCCGCGACGGCCGTCTTCAGCGCGTCGGCTGCGGCGGCAAGACGCTTCTGTTCGTCCGCGCTCAGCACCGGGGCGTTGACGAGCACCATCGAGTCCACCAGATCGCTTATCCCGCCGTTCTGTTTGGCGACGATCTGCGCATGCACCGGCGGCACCCGCGCCGGCACCAGGCTCTCGCGCATCTGTTCGAACAGCCGGGGCAGTTTCTCCATGCGGGCGACGGCGGCGCGCATCCGCACGGGCAGGGGCGCGAATTCGCGCGCCATCAGGCCGTAGAGCGCGTTGCCGGCGAGGCCGGAATAGACCTGCGGGTCCCAGGCCCAGCTCTGGAAAACCTCATCGTCCCAGATGGCGTAGCGCAGCTGGCTTTCGAGGATCGCGGCGTCGACCTGGTCGTCGCGCGAGAGCCGCGCGCGATCGACGGCGCCGAGGTCGTCCAGCAGCGCGTGCCACGCCTTGCTCCGCGCCATCCGTCCTTGGACGCCCATATCGTCGATTTCGGAGTCGAAACGGTGATCGCCGGTCTGGGTGGCGCCGATCGGCTGGAGGCTGAGATAGGCTTCGAGCCAGCGCTTGGCGACGCTCTGGAAGGCCGCGTCGGCGGATCCGGCCGACGATGCCAGGGCAGGGAGCGGCAGCGCTGCGGCGCCCAGAAGCATCGTCACGGTGCGGCGGGTCGGCGATGGGTGCACGGGAATGTCCTGATGGCTGAATTCATCCTACCCTGTTACGCCCCACTCGGCCGATCAAGGGCGCCGGGCGGCGTTGAGCGCCGGCCCGTCCTCGCCTATCCTGTTTACCGTCTTACGGCCTGATTCGAAACAATGATCCGCAATGCGCGCCGGCTTCTCGCCGTGGTCTCGCTGGCCGCCTTGGCGGCTGCCTGCGCCAGCACGCCCCGGGGATCCGGCGTGAGCGTGCCGCCCAATGCCGGCGTCTATAAGATCGGCCAGCCCTATCAGATCGACGGCACCTGGTACTATCCCAAGGAGCAGCCGGACTACGACGAAACAGGCGTTGCCTCGTGGTACGGGCCGACTTTCTACGGCCATCACACGGCGAATGGCGAGATATATACCGCCGGCGACCTGACCGCTGCGCACCGTACGCTGCCGCTGCCGGTGAATGTGCGCGTCACCAATCTCGACAACGGCAAGACCATCGTGGTGCGCGTCAACGACCGGGGTCCCTTCGCCAAGGGGCGCATCATCGATCTGTCGGAACGGGCCGCCGACCTTCTGGGCTACAGGCAAAAAGGCACGGCGCGGGTGCGCGTGACCTTTGTCGGACGCGCCGACCTGCAGGGCGGAAGACCGCCGCCGGACGAGACGCCGCCGGAAATCGCCTCCGCCGTCCCCGCGGCGCCGACCCGCGCGGTCGCCAGCACGGCGCTCGACGCCGTGCCGGGAACCGCCGTCGCGCCGCCCGTCACCAACACCGATCTTCCGCCGCCGCCGCCCATCCGCAGCGCCGATGTCGCGGTGGCGACCGTGCCGACCGGCGTCGTCAGCAATGTTCCGGTTCCGCCGGTGACGCACCTCTATGTCCAGGCCGGCGCCTTCAGCAATTACCAGAATGCCGCGCGGCTCCAGGCCCGCGTCGGCGGCGGATTGCAGATAACCTCGGTGGTCCAGAACGGGCGCACGCTCTACCGGGTCCGGCTCGGGCCGTTCGACGATGTGGGCGAAGCCGATTCCGCGTTGGCCCGCATCGAGAGCCTTGGTAGTAACGACGCGCAAATCGTCGTCGACCGCTAGTTCCTTTACGGAGTCCCTTTCATGAGTCATCGCCTGCTTGGCGCGCTGTTCCTGCTGCTGGCAGCCGCCCAGCCCGCCGCGGCAGAGATCACGACTTCGGGAAACCACGCCATCCTGTTGGACGCGACGACCGGCCAGGTGCTCTGGGCGAAGGATGCCTTCACGCCGATGCCGCCGGCCTCGATGAGCAAGCTCATGACGATCGAGATGCTGTTCAAGCGGCTGAAGGACGGCCGCGTGAAGCTCACCGACACCTTCCCCGTATCGGAGCGGGCCTGGCGGGAGCGCTCCGGCTCGGAGTGTTTCGTCAAGGTCGGCGACCGCATGTCGGTCGAGAACCTCATCCAGTGCATCATCGTCGTGTCGGGCAACGACTCGACCATCGTGGTCGCCGAGGCGCTCGGCGGCACGGTCGAGGGCTTCGTCGGCATGATGAACCAGCGGGCGCGCGAGCTCGGCCTCAGCCAGTCGCATTTCGTGAACCCGGACGGTCTCGACGTGCCGCCGGGGCAGATGATGTCCGCCTTCGACCTCGCCAAGCTCGCGCGCCACATCATCGTCGAATATCCCTCGCTCTATCATTTCTTCGGCGAGAAGGACTTCGTCTGGAGCAACATCCACCAGCCGAACCGCAATCCGGTGCTGTTCAACACGCCCGGCGCCGACGGCCTGAAGACCGGCCACATCGCGGCGTCCGGCTACGGCCTTGTCGCCTCGGCGCAGCGCGGCGCACAGCGCGTCATCCTGGTCGTCAGCGGCCTTGCCTCCGAGAAGGACCGGGCGGACGAGGGCGCGCGCCTGATCGAGATGGGCTTTCGCGAATTCCGCCGCTACGACCTGTTCAAGCCCGGCGATACGGTGGCGACGGCGGACGTGTTCGGTGGCGCCGAGAAAACGGTGCCGCTGACGGTGAAGGCACCGGTGGCGATCACGCTCCAGGTCGACTCGCGGCCGGGGATGAAGGTCTCGGTGAAATACACCGCGCCGCTGAAGGCCCCGCTGGCGCAGGGCCAACAGGCGGGAACGCTGGTCGTCTCCGCGCCGGATTTCCCCGGTCTGACGGTGCCGCTCTATGTCGCCCATCCGGTCGATCGGATGGGCATTGTCGGCCGCATGTTCCTGGGTCTGCGCGCGCTGTTCGGCGGCAAATGAAGCGGCGCGCGCGGTTTATCACGCTCGAAGGCGGCGACGGTTCCGGCAAGTCGACCCAGATCAAGCGGCTGGTCGCGGCGCTCGGGAAGCGCGGCGTCGATGTCGTCGCGACGCGCGAGCCCGGCGGTTCGCCGGGCGCCGAGGATATCCGCAAGCTGGTGCTCAACGGCGATCCCAAGCGCTGGGACGCGTTGACCGAGACGCTGCTGATGTTCGCCGCGCGGTCCGATCATGTCGCGCGCACCATCAAGCCGGCGCTCGACGCCGGAAGGTGGGTCGTCAGCGACCGCTTCACCGATTCCACCTATGCCTATCAGGGTGCCGGCCACGGCCTGGCGCGCGAGACCATCCGGCGCATGGAAACCCTGGTGCTCGATGGCTTCCGGCCCGACCTGACGCTGATCCTCGATATCCCGGTCGAGATCGGGCTGGGCCGCACGGCCGGCCGTTCCAAGGACATGCGCTTCGAAGCCTTCGATCTGGCGTTCCACGAGCGCATGCGCCTGGCCTTTCTCGCCATCGCGCGCCGCGACCCCGAGCGTTGCATCGTGATCGATGCGGCAATCGATACGGACGCGCTGGCCGCCACGATCTGGCGAGCCGTCGCCAAACGGTTCAAACTATAGGCATGGCGCCGCGTGCGAAAGCCAAGACCGAAGACGTTCCCGAGACCGATCGCGTCGACGGGTTCGCGCATCCGCGCGAGACGTCGCGTCTCGTCGGACAGGATGCGGCCCTGGCGCGGGCCGCGCGCGCGATCCGCGGCGGCCATCCGCCGGGCGCCTGGCTGATCGCCGGACCGCCCGGCATCGGCAAGGCGACGCTCGCCTATCGTATCGCGCGCTATGTCCTCGCCTATGGCGCGACCGCGGCCGGTCCCGAAGACCTCTCGGTTCCCGAGCGCGAGGCCAATGCGATCCAGGTGGCCGCGGCGTCGCATTCGGGCCTCCTCGTCCTCAAGCGCGGCCTGAACGATTCCGGCAAGCTGATGAACGATCTGTCCGTCGGCGTGGTGCGCAAGCTCTCCGGCTTCTTCGGCATGACGTCGGGCGCCGGCGGCTGGCGCGTCGCCATCGTCGACACGGCCGACGACATGAACGACGCCGCCGCCAACGCGCTGCTCAAGATGCTGGAGGAGCCGCCGCCGCGCGCCATGCTGATCCTGCTCAGCAACGTGCCCGGCCGGCTGCTGCCGACCGTCCGCTCGCGCTGCCAGCGGCTCGATCTGCGCCCGCTCGACGACGCCGTGCTCGAGGCCGAGCTGGCGCGACTTCTCCCCGACACGGGCGCCGCCGAGCGCGCCGCGCTGGTGCGCCTGGCCGGCGGATCGATCGGCATGGCGCTGCGGCTGGCCGGCGGCGACGCCGTGGCGCTGGCCCGCGAGGCCGACCTGCTGCTCGACCGCGCCCAGGCGCCCGACATCGCCGCCATCCTGGCGCTCGGCGACAGGCTCTACCGCGTCACCGACGGCCTTTCGACCTTCGGCACCTATCTCATCGACGCGCTGACCGCCCGCATCCGCGCCCGCGCGCTCGACGGCGGCGTTCACCTCGACCGCTGGGTCGAGTGCCTGAACCGCCTGAAAGCGAGCTTCGCGCGCACCGCGGCGCTGAACCTGGAGCCGCGCCAGACGCTGCTGAACGCGGCGGGGCAACTGGCCCAGGCGAGCCGGCGGGCAGGGGGCCTATGACGATGCTGGTCGACAGCCATTGCCATCTCGACTTCCCCGAATTCGCGGCCGAGCTGGACGCGGTGGTGGCGCGGTCGAAGGCGGCGGGCGTCGCCGTCTGCGTCAGCATCGGCACCACGCTCGCCAAATTCCCCGGCGTCCGCGCGGTCGCCGAGCGTTTCGACGACGTGTGGTGCTCGGTCGGCGTCCATCCGCACGAGGCGAAGGACGAATTGCTCGACGGTCCGGCGCCGCTGATCGAGGCGGCGCGGCATCCCAAAGTGGTCGGCATCGGCGAGACCGGCCTCGACTATTTCTACGAGCACAGCCCGCGCGCCGAGCAGGTGGCGAATTTCCGCGCCCATATCGACGCGGCGCGCCGGACTGGGCTTCCCGTCATCGTCCACACCCGCGACGCGGACGACGAGACCATCGAGGTGCTGCGCGACGAGATGGCGGCGGCGCCCTTCACCGGGCTGATCCATTGCTTCACCGGCACGCAGCGCCTGGCCGATGCGGCGCTGGAGCTCGGGATGTTCATCTCGGTCAGCGGCATTGCGACCTTCAAGAAGTCGGACGAATTGCGCGCCGTGCTCAAGACCGTGCCGCTGGAGCGCCTGCTGGTGGAGACCGATGCCCCGTTCCTCGCGCCCATTCCCTTACGCGGCAAGCGCAACGAACCGGCCTTCGTCGTGAACACGGCGGCGCTGCTGGCCGATCTCAAGGGCGTGAGTGCCGACGCGCTGGCCGCCGCGACGACGGAAAACTTCTTCCGCCTGTTCGCCAAGGTGCGGAGGCCGGATTGACCCTCACCGCCACCATCCTCGGCTGCGGTTCTTCCGGCGGCGTGCCGCGCATCGGTGGGTCGGATGGCGCGGGCGATTGGGGCGCCTGCGATCCGGCCAATCCGAAGAACCGCCGCCGCCGCTGCTCGGTCCTGGTGACGCGGACGTCGGACGCCGGCGCGACGCGGGTGCTCGTCGACACCGCGCCCGACATGCGCGAGCAATTGCTCGATGCGCGGGTCTCGGCGCTGGACGGCGTCCTCATCACCCACGACCATGCCGACCAGCTCCACGGCCTGGACGATCTGCGCATGGTGGCGCTGAACATGCGCCGGCGTGTGGACGTTTATGCCGACGCGGCGACCTATGAAGGCGTGCTGGCGCGCTTCGGCTACTGTTTCGTGCAGCCGGCCGGCAGCGACTATCCGCCGATCCTGAACGGCGTCCAGATCGCCGAGCCGTTCGAACCTTTCGCGATCGAAGGGAAGGGCGGCGCGGTGCCGGTTCTGGCCTTCCATCAGGGCCATGGACGGATCCGGAGCCTCGGCTTCCGTTTCGGTCCGATCGCCTATTCGAGCGACGTCGATGCGCTGGACGATGCGGCCTTCGCGGCGCTCGAAGGCGTGGAATGCTGGATCGTGGATGCGCTGCGCTACACGCCGCATCCCAGCCACGCCCATGTCGCGCGGACGCTGGACTGGATCGCGCGGGCGAAGCCGAAGCGCGCGATCCTCACGAATATGCATGTCGATCTCGACTACGCGACGCTCGCCGCCGAACTGCCGCCGGGCGTCGAACCGGCCTATGACGGCATGGTCATCGAAGGCTGACTGCCCGCAAAGATTGCGCTTGCGTTTACATGCAACTTTTTTCTAATTTTGCTCCCGGGGGAGGTTTTTGGAGCGAAAGACGATGAACAAGATTATTCCCCGCGGCGTTGCGGCTCTGGAGGCCGTGCTGGAATCTGCACAGGAGACGGCACGAAAGAGCCTCGAGCTCGCGCAATCCATCGATCGGCGGGAAGACGATTGTGGCCAGGATCTGGCCTATAACCGTGCCATAGCGTTCATGAAGGTGAGCGCCAGGGTCGGTATGGCGCTGGCCAAGCTCAAGGGCGAACACACCAGCAATGTCACGATCTGCCGGACGGAGCTTCACGCCCCGCCGCCCCGCATCGCGTCGCGGCGCCCGCGTGCCGCAACGCTGGAAACACCGGTCGACAACGAGCACGCCGCCCGCGCCCAGCTGATCGCGGACACATGGATGACGGCTCACGGCATGAAGGACGGCGACGACTGGCCGGTTCTCTATCCGGATTCTGAGGATGACGAAGATTACGATGTCGACGACGACGGCGTCGCTGAGACGACTATCGGCCGGGACGGCGCCGCGGGGGAGGGGGACCCCTCGCGAAATTTTCGAGGTTCGAATACCGGAAAATGACCCTGGTCCGGCCCTCCTCCGACCCGCCGCTCCGCAAACGCGGCCGTCCGCGCAAACACCCGCCGGCCTTGCCGTCCACGCGCAAGCGCGGCGCCCAGCCCGGCAACAAAAACCGCTGGCGCCATGGCCGCTATTCGGCCGCGATGCGGGACGCAAAGGCGTCTTCGAAGGCCGAAATCGGCGAAATTAACCTCCGCGTCGAACAGGCGCTCGCATTCGAGGTTTCCCGCGCGAAGGACCGCCGGCCTCGATCCTTGGCGAATCCATGACGTCGCCGGTCATGCCGAAAAAATCTCCGCTGGGGAAAGCAAAGAAGCCGAGCAAGGCGTCATCCGAGATGGTGATCGGCGGAAAAAAGCGCGAAGTGTTCCACCTGCCTCACTGCGAGTATGCCTGGTACTTGCACGGCTCCAACAGGATCGAATTCGAAAACGCGCAGGAGGCGCGGGATGCGGGATTTATCCCATGCCGGATTTGTTTGGGCTGGACGGCGTGAAGGTAAAGTCCGAGGCCGAACGGCGGGAAGACTTCGAGCCATTGGCCGGCCGTCCCCAGGCATAGTTTGGCGTGTAATAATCCATAATTTCCCATAATATTACTTATACGATATATCGATATGCCACCCTCGCCCTTCGCTCAAGCGGCTTGGTTGGCCCTGCTCAGAGCGGCGTGGTGCCGACCATGGGTTCTCCGGACAACCGATGGAGGGCAAGCGTACAACGCCCGCTGCACCGTGCCGATCTTTCCCTGTGAATGCCCCGAGACCGGGGCATCTCGCCGCCGCCGGATGCGCTATCAAGCGACATGACCAAGCCCGCCCAGGATATCGCCGCCCTCCTCGACATCATGCGCCGCCTGCGCTCGCCGGACGGGGGCTGTCCGTGGGATCTGGAGCAGACCTTCGAGACCATCGCGCCCTACACGATCGATGAGGCCTATGAGGTCTTCGCGGCGATCGAGGAGAAGGATTGGGGCGGCCTCAAGGACGAGCTCGGCGACCTGCTGTTCCAGGTCGTGTTCCACGCCCGAATGGCTGAAGAGCGCGGCCTCTTCGCCTTCGGCGACGTGGTCGAGGCGATCACCGCCAAGATGATCCGCCGCCACCCGCATGTCTTCGCCAAGGCCGCTACGCCGGCGGATCCGCAGGCGCAGACCATTGCCTGGGAAACGCTGAAGGCGGCCGAGCGCGGCGCCAAGGGCCCGGCCGGCGTGCTGGACGGGATTCCTCTCGCCCTGCCCGCGCTGGTCCGTGCCGAGAAGCTTCAGAAACGGCTTTCAAGCGTCGGATTCGACTGGAATTCTCCCAAACTCGTACTCGACAAGGTGGCCGAGGAAGCGGCGGAGATCGTGGAGGCCCAGGCCGCCGGCGCGTCGCAGGCCGAGATCGAGGGCGAGATCGGCGATCTGCTGTTCGTGATCGCCAACCTGGCGCGGCACTTGAAGGTCGATCCGGAAGCCGCTCTGCGGACAACAAATTCCAAGGTCGAGCGCCGCTTCCGCTGGATCGAGGCCGAGCTCGCCCGCCAAGGCCGCGGACCCAAGGAGGCGACGCTGGAAGAATTGGAGGCACTCTGGCAGCGGGCCAAGACAGAAAGCGTCACTTGATCCGCATCACCTTGTAGAGCTTGCCGTATCCCACGAGGTAGAGGTCGTAGCCGCCGATCAGCCCGTGCTCTATCCGCACGAAATTCCTGGCGCCGGCCTTGAACGGTGGGGTCTCGGAGTGGCCGTTGCGCTCGCGCCAGACCTGCCCGTTCGCCAGCGTCACCGTGAACGGGCCGCCGGGCGCCACGTCATAATCGGTCACGCCGATGGTGATCGGGAGCAGCTCCTGCCCGATCGGCTGATACGCCATCTGGGCGGGAAGCGGCGCTGCCGGCGCCTCTTCGCCAAAGGGATCCAGGGAGCCCAGGAAGGATTGTCCGCTTGGCGGCGGCGGTGCCTCGGACGGTGGCGGCGGCGCAGTCGCGGTCTGGACCGGCGGCGGCGGCGGTGTCGACTCCGGAGCCGCCGGTGGCGCGGGCGGCAGTCCGGCGGCGGCGCGGAGCTGCGGCGCTGCCCGGTCGTAGCATGCGATCCGGGCTTCCCGGTCCGCCACATCCGTGCATTTCGCCAGCACGTCGACGACGTCGTCGCGCGGCCCGGCATCCGCCGCCGGGATGCTTGCGGCGAGCAGTGCCGCCAGCACGATCCACCGTTTCATCCCCATTATGCGTGCCCCTCGACGCGGACCGTCATCCACACGAAGTCCACACCCTAACACCCTACTCTGTCGACAAATTCTTGCCGAAGCGCGCTTCGAAACGCGCCGTCTCCTGTGGAGGGATTGTGAGCAGAAGCTCAACGCTGTTCTTGGCCTCGCGCCGCTCGCGCACCTGGGCGTGGCGATAGGCCCAGGCCAGTCCTTCGCCATCGGCGTGCGGCAAGGTCAGCCGATACTGGATGTTGGCATGCGACAACTCGCTCTCGAAGCGGTGCCGGAGCTGGTCTAGGCCATCGCCCGTGAGGGCCGACACGGCGACCGGTCCGCCGGCCCGCCCGTTCCCGGCGAGCAGGCCCGCCCGGACCTCCGGCTCGATCCGGTCGATCTTGTTGAGGACCTCGATGAAGGGCCGTTCGCCGTCCATCTCGACGCCCAGGTCGGCCAGGACCTTCAGCACGTCGGCCTTCTGGGCGGCGCTTTCGTCGTGGCTGGCATCGCGGACATGGACGATCACATCGGCCTCCAGCACCTCCTCCAGCGTGGCGCGGAACGCGGCGATCAACTCGGTCGGCAGGTCGGCGATGAACCCGACGGTGTCGGACAGCACAGCCCGCGTTCCGTTCGGCAGCTTCAGGCCACGCATCGTCGGATCTAGGGTGGCGAACAGCAGATCCTTGGCCAGGACGTCCGCGGAGGTCAGCTTGTTGAACAGCGTCGACTTGCCGGCATTGGTGTAGCCGACCAGCGCGATCACCGGATAGGGCACGCGCTTGCGCGCCTGGCGCTGGAGTCCTCGCGTCCGCTTGACGCTTTCGAGGTCCTTCTTGATGCGGACGATGCGGTCGTTGATCAGCCGCCGGTCGGTCTCGATCTGGCTTTCGCCGGGGCCGCCGAGGAAGCCGAAGCCGCCGCGCTGCCGCTCCAGGTGGGTCCAGGACCGCACCAGGCGCGAACGCTGGTAGCTGAGATGCGCGAGTTCGACCTGCAGCCGGCCCTCATGGGTGCGTGCCCGCTCGCCGAAAATCTCCAGGATCAGCGCGGTGCGGTCGAGAACCTTCGTGGCCCACGCCTTTTCGAGATTGCGCTGCTGCACCGGCGATAGTTGCGCGTTGACGATGACGACTTCCGGCTCGAGCGCCTTCGCCTGCCCTGCGATCTCCTCGACCTTGCCGCTGCCGATCAGAGTCGCCGGCGTCGGCCGCACCAGCGGCACGATGAGGCTCTCGACGACCTGCAGCCCGATCGCCGCAGTCAGGCCGATCGCTTCCTCGAGGCGCGCCTGCGCGTCGCGATCCAGGCGCGCGCCAGCGGCGCGCGCCTTCGGCTCGACGTGAATGACGAAGGCGGTGCGCTCGCGCGCATCGTCGTAGCCGGGTTGCTTGCGGCTTACGCGTTTTCCTTCTCGGCCGCCGTCTCCTCCTGCAGCTGGATCGGTCCCAGCGGCATGACGGTCGAGATCGCGTGCTTGTAAACGAGCTGCGCCTGGCCGTCCCGGCGCAGAAGAACGCAGAAATTGTCGAACCACGTGATGTTCCCCTGAAGCTTTACGCCGTTGACCAAGAAAATCGTAACGGCCGATTTGCTCTTTCGAACTGCATTCAAGAACGTGTCTTGCAGATTTTGTTGTTTTTCGCTCATCGGGGATTCCAAGTGATTGTGCGCCGCGCCCCTGCGAAGCACTTGCGCTAGCATAGGCTGCATTGCTGCGTTTGCGAAAGGGCTAAGTGCCCGTTTTCGCGGCGCGCCCGGCCGACAGCCGAGTATAGAGTTCCTGCACCCGCCGGGTCACCGGCCCCGGCTTGCCGTCGCCGACCGGCTGGCCGTCGATAGCCGTAACCGGCATGACGCCGGTGGCGGAGGAGACGAAAGCCTCACGCGCCGTGCGGGCTTCGGCCAGCGAGAACGGGTGTTCCGCGACCGCCAATTGGGCATCCGCCGCGGCCTCCAGGATCACCCGCCGCGTCACCCCGGGGAGGATGGCGTGGCTGAGCGGCCGGGTCCGCAAGTTCCCTTGGGCGTCCACGATCCAGGCATTGGTCGAACTACCTTCGGTGACGAACCCCGCCTCGTCCACGAGCCAGGCCTCGTAGGCCCCTGCCCGGCGGGCGGCGGTCTTGGCGAGCAGATTGGGCAGGAGCTGGACTGTCTTGATGTCGCGGCGGCCCCAGCGCTCGTCGGGGCGGGTGACGACCGTCACCCCGTCCTGCCGGCGCTTCTCGAATTCGCCCGGCGGCACCGATCGCGCGGTCAGGATCAGGCTTGGGCGGGGCGCGACCTTGGGAATGGGATGGTCGCGGCGGGCGACGCCGCGCGAGATCTGCAGGTAGAGCAAGCCGTTGCGCACGCCGTTGCGGCGGACGAGCTCCCGCATGACGAGCTTCAGCGCATGGCGCGGCATCGGCAGGGCGATCTCGATCTCGCGCAGCGAACGCTCGAGCCGGTCGAGATGCTCGTCCTCGTCCATCAGCAGGCCATCGTCTATGCTGCAGACCTCGTAGACTGCATCGCCGAGCTGGAGCCCGCGATCCTCGACATGCACCCCGGCGCGGCCATGGCGCACATAGCGGCCGTCGACATAGGCGATGCGCCCGGCCGGCGGACGGCCGTTCCAACCCTCGCTCACTTGTGCCTCACGCGTTGAAGCCCTGCTCTCGCCCGTTCGGACCGACGCCCAGCGACTTCAGCTTGCGATGCAGCGCCGAGCGCTCCATGCCGATGAAGGCGGCGGTGCGCGAGATGTTGCCGCCGAAGCGGTTGATCTGCGCCACCAGATAGTCGCGCTCGAAGATCTCGCGCGCCTCGCGCAGCGGCAGGGAAATCACCAGGTCGCCGCCGCGCCCGCCGCCCCAGGGCGCGCTCGAGCCGAGATCGGCCGGCAGAAGATCGGCCGAGATCACCTGCGCCGCATCGTCGGTGGCGAGGATCAAAAGGCGCTCCACGATATTGCGCAATTGGCGGACATTGCCCGGCCAGCTATGCGATTGCAGCACCGCCATCGCGTCGTCGCCGATCTCGCGGATCGCCAGTCCGGACGTCGCCGACAGCCGCGTCATGAAATGGGCGACCAGCAGCGGAATGTCGTCGCGCCGCTCCGCCAGGGACGGAACCCGGACCGGTACGACGTTGAGGCGGTGATAAAGGTCCTCGCGGAACTTGCCGGCCGCGATCTCCGCGCGCAGGTCGCGCGTCGTCGAGCACACGACGCGGGCGTCCACCTGCACGCGCATCGTGCCGCCGACGCGGGTGAAGGTCTGGTCGACCAGCACGCGCAGGATCTTGCCCTGGGTCTCCAGCGGCATGTCGGCGACTTCGTCGAGATAGAGCGTGCCGTTATGCGCGAGCTCGAACATGCCGGTCTTGCGCGGCCCCTCGCCGGCTTCGACGCCGAAGAGCTCGGCCTCGATCCGCGATGGCGCCATGGTGGCGCAATTGATGGCGACGAAGGCGTTGCCGGCGCGGCGCGAGCGGGCATGGATCATCCGCGCCACGACCTCCTTGCCGGACCCCGACGGGCCGGTGACGAAGATACGGCTGTTGGTCGGCGCCACCTTCTCGATCGCCTGGCGCACCTGGCTGATCGCGGAGGACTGCCCGACGATTTCGGAATCGTCGCCGGTCTTGAGCTTCAGCTCCTGGACCTCGCGCCGCAGGCGCGAGGCTTCGAGGGCGCGGCCGACGACATGGATGAGCCGGTCGGCCTTGAACGGCT
Source organism: Rhizomicrobium sp. (assembly GCA_037200985.1). Lineage (NCBI taxonomy): Bacteria > Pseudomonadati > Pseudomonadota > Alphaproteobacteria > Micropepsales > Micropepsaceae > Rhizomicrobium > Rhizomicrobium sp. Next base: position 1,334,709 of record JBBCGJ010000001.1, on the reverse strand, counting down.
TCTCGATGAAGTCATAGGCGCCCTTCTTGATCGAGGCGACTGCGGTCTCGATCGTGCCGTGACCGGAGATCATCACGACCGGTAGGTCGGGCTGCTCGCGCTTCAGGGTGTCGAGCACCTGGATGCCGTCGAGCTTGGAGCCCTGGAGCCAGATGTCGAGCACGACGAGCTGGGGCCGGCGCAGGCGCACGGCGTTCAATGCGCCGTCGCTGTCGCCCGCGACGCGGGTCTCATAGCCCTCGTCGCGCAAAATGCCCGAGATAAGGTCTCGAATATCCTCCTCGTCGTCGACGATCAGGATTTCAGACGCGATCTGCGATCCGTTCTTGCTCATCGCCGAGTCCCTTGTCTTTTGAATTTTTCTGCCGCGGCGGGAAGGTCAAGACGACCTCCGCGCCGTGCTGTGTTTCGATGCCCTCGGCCGCGTCATGACCAGCATCTTGCAGGATCAGTTCGCCGCCATGGTCTTCCAGAATCTTGCGCACGATGGCGAGGCCGAGGCCGGTGCCCTTGGCGCGCGTCGTCACATAGGGTTCGGTCAGGCGGTCGCGATGCTCATGCGGCAGGCCGATGCCGTTATCGGTGATGCGGAAGGCGACGCGGTCGTCGGTTTTCTCCAGCGCGATGACGATGCGGCCGGGATGGTCGTCGCCCTTCGCGAGCCGCGCATTGACGCCCTCGCCCGCGTTCTTCAGCACATTGGTGAGCGCCTGCGCCACCAGCCGGCCGTCGCATTCGAAATAGACCGGCTCCTTCGGCAGCCGCGTCTCGAAGGCGATCTGCGGATTGGCGACGCGCTGCAGGAACACCGCCTGCTGGATCAGCTCCTGCGCGTTCTCGCGCCGCATCACCGGCGTCGGCATGCGCGCGAAGGAGGAGAACTCGTCGACCATGCGGCCGATGTCGCCGACCTGGCGGATGATCGTGTCGGTGCATTGCGCGAAAACGTCGGGGTCCGTCGTGACCTCGCTGGCATATTTCCGCTTGAGGCGCTCCGCCGAGAGCTGGATGGGCGTCAGCGGATTCTTGATCTCGTGCGCGATGCGCCGCGCGACGTCCGCCCAGGCGGCAGTGCGCTGTGCCGAGACCAGATCGGTGATGTCATCGAAGGTCGCGACATAGCCGCTCCCGTCGGGGCCACGCTCGCTCGACACCTGTACGCTCAGCGCCCGCGTCGTGGTGCCGCGCTTCACCGTCACCTCGCCGCCGGCGCGGCCGACCGGCTCGGAAATGGCGCGGCGGATCAGGGCGGCGAGCTCCGGCACCGATTCCGAATAGTGGCGGCCTTCCAGTTCCTCCGGGGCGGAATTGAGCAGGCGGGCGGCGGCGCGGTTCACGATGGTGATCATGCCGTCATGATCGAGGCCGACCACGCCGGCGCTGACGCCGGCCAGCACCGTTTCGGTGAAGCGGCGCCGCTCGTCGTTCTGGCGATTGGCGGAGACCAGCGCGGAGCGCTGTGCGTCGAGCTGGTTGATCATGCGGTTGAAGGCGCGGCCGAGCACGCCGACCTCGTCGTCGTCGCGCTCGACTTCGACCTGAACTTTGAGGTCGCCGCCCGTGACCCGCTCCGCCGCGCCGATCAGGCTGGAGATCGGCCGCACCAGCCGGTTCGCCGCCCACAGGCCGAGCCAGATCGCGGCCAGCAGGATGACCAGCGAAACCACGATGTAGAGCGCGGCGAAGATGAGCTGGACTTCGGACAGATTCTGCTTCAGGCGGAAATATTCGTTCGCCGCCGCCGTCGAGCGTTTGTAGTAGTCGTAGACGTCCGCATCCACCGGGCGCGCCACGAGCAGATAGGCATCGTTCAGCAGCGAGACGCGGATCAGCGCGTACATGATGCCGGTCTTGCGGTCGCCATAGGTGATGGCAGACGGATTCGCGGCCGCCCAGGCGAGATCGCTGGCGCTCGGCTTTTTCGCCGCGGAGTATTTGAAGTTGGTGTTGCTGCCTTTGTAGTCGCCATGGCTGTCGATGATGAAGGAGCCGAGCAGGCCGCGCTTCTCGGCCATGTCGGCCAGCTTGGCGAACATCAGCCCTGTCTTGATCTGGTGATGATCGTCGAGCAGCGTCGGATCGCTTTCGAGCGCCAGCATCATCTGGATGGCATCGTTGGCGATGCCCCTGCCCTTTTCCTGCATGTATCGGCCGGAGATGATTTCGGTGTTGTTGATCGCCGCCTGGACGCGGTCGGAGAACCACCCTTCGATGCCGAGATTGAGCGTCACCGTCGAGAAGATCGCCACCAGGATCGCCGGAATCACCGCGATGGCGCTGAAGATCAAGACCAGCCGGACGTGCAGGCGCGCGCCGGCCGTGCCGGCGTTGCGCGCGCTCCACAACCGCGTCAGGCGCCAGGCGATCAGTGCGGCCAGCGTCAGGCCGAGCGTCAGGTTGAGCAGCAGAAGCGCCGCAAGGACGCCTTGGGTGGGCTCGGCCGGTCCCACGCCGGTGACCGTCGCGTAAGTGAGAAAGCCGGACAGGACGGCCAGAATGGCCACGCCGAACGCAAGCCGCGACGGGCGCGAAATGGCCCGTATCCAATTCAGCAAGCCGCCTTGAGGAGGCTCTGCCACGAGGTTCGCAGTTGTCATCGGGTTCCGCGGACGCCGTCTAAATAGCTAGCGGCGTTCAATTATCAGGCACAGTGTAGCGAAGCCACAGGATGTTGCAAGAATGCTGCGTTGCGGTCGCGCAACAGGGTTAAACGCGTGCCGGCGCTAGTCGGCCCGCAATCCCCGGATCACTTCCAATCCCAGATCGCGGATTTTCTTGCGCAGCGTATTGCGGTTCAGGCCCAGGAGGTGCGCCGCGCGGATCTGATTGCCGCGCGTCGCGGCCAGGCAGATCGACAGAAGCGGACGTTCGATCTCCTGCAGCACGCGGTCGTAAAGACCGGGCGGCGGCAGCTTCTCGCCCTGTGCGAGAAAATACTTCGTCAGATGGCGCTCGACGGCGGTGCTCAGGGAAACCGGCTCGTCGCCGTCGTCGGCATCGCTGACGCGTGCCGGCTCTTTGAGCTCGGCGGAGATCGCCGCCGTTGGGATGACGTCGCCGGAGTGAAGCACGGCGAGACGCCGGATGAGGTTCTCGAGCTCGCGCACATTGCCCGGCCAGCGATAGTGCTTGAGCATGTCAAAGGCTTCGGGTTCAAGACGTTTGGACGGCAGGCCCTCGTCCTCCGCTTTGCGCAGGAAATGGCGCACGAGATCGGGCACGTCTTCGGCGCGCTCGCGCAAGGGCGGCAGGCGCATCGGCACGACGTTCAGGCGGTAATACAGATCCTCGCGGAACAGGCCCTGCTGGATAAGCTGGCGCAGGTCGCGGTTGGTCGCGGCGATGATCCGCACATCGGTCTTGATCGGCGTGCGGCCACCGACCGTTGTGTACTCGCCCTGTTGCAGCACACGGAGCAGGCGCGTCTGCGCTTCCAGCGGCATGTCGCCGATCTCGTCGAGGAACAGCGTCCCGCCTTCGGCCTGCTCGAAGCGGCCGACGCCGCGATTGGTCGCACCGGTGAAGGCGCCGCGCTCATGGCCGAACAACTCGCTTTCGACGAGCTCCTTGGGGATCGCGGCCATGTTGACCGCGACGAAGGCGCCGTGGCGGCGCTTGCCGTAGTCGTGCAGTGCCCGCGCGACGAGTTCCTTGCCCGTGCCGCTCTCGCCCATGATCATGACCGTGAGATCTGTCTGAGTCAGACGCGCGATGACGCGGTAGATCTCCTGCATCGCCGGCGAGCGGCCGATCAGCGGCAGCCGGTCTTCGCCGCGCTGTTCGGCGGTCAGGTCCCGCTTGGTCGTGGGCGACGCCAGGGCGCGCTGGACGACGGCGGTCAGCTCCTTCAGATCGAAAGGCTTGGGCAGATAGTCGAACGCGCCGCGCTCCGTCGCGGTGATCGCGGTCAGGATCGTGTTCTGGGCGCTCATCACCACGACCGGCAGGTCGGGCCGGATCTTCTTGATGCGCGGAATGAGATCGAAACCGTTCTCGTCCGGCAGCACGACGTCGGTGATGACGAGGTTGCCGTCGCCGGCGGATACCCAGCGCCACAGGCCGGCGGCCGTGCCGGTGGTGCGCACGTCGTAGCCGGCGCGGCCGAGCGCCTGGTTCAGCACCGTGCGGATGGCGGAATCGTCATCGCAGACGAGAATCAATCCGGCAGGCAATTCAGCCCCCCTCGCTATGTTCCGCCGCCTTGGGCAGAAGGATTCGGAATATCGTGCGGCGCGGCCCGGACTCGCATTCGATCACGCCGCCATGGTCGCCGACGATCTTGGCGACCAGCGCGAGGCCCAGGCCCGAGCCGCGCGGCTTGGTCGTGACGAAAGGATCGAAGATGTTGGGCATCAGGTCGGGCGGCACGCCGGAGCCGTTGTCGCGCACCGTGACTTCCAACGGCAGGCTGAGCCGCTCGCCCGCGACCGCGGCGCCGAAGCGCACGCCGGGGCGATAGCCGGTCGTCAGCGTGATCTCGCCGCCGGCCTCGGGCAGCGCGTCGGCGGCGTTGCGCACGAGATTCATGAACACCTGGATGAGCTGGTCGCGGTCGCCGAGCACCGGCGGCAGCGACGGATCGAAGGATTCGACGATGGTCACGCCTTTGGCGAAACCGGTCTCGGCGACCTTGCGCACCCGGTCGAGGACCTCGTGGATGTTTACCGGGGTGCGCGGCATGGCGCGCGTGTCGCCGAAGGATTCCATCCGGTCGATCAGGGCGCGGATGCGGTCGGTCTCGTCGCAGATGAGCTGGGTCAGCGTCTTGTCGGCGTCGCTGCCGGATTCCTCGAGCAGTTGCGCCGCGCCGCGGATGCCGGCGAGCGGGTTCTTGATCTCATGCGCCAGCACCGCCGCCATGCCGTGCATCGAGCGCACCGCGCCGCGATGCAGAAGCTGGCGGTCGATGCGCTGGGCAAGGCTGCGCTCCTGGAGGATGACGACGACGGCATCCTCCGGTTCCGGAAGCGGCGTGACGTTGACATCGGCAACGCGCTCGCCATTGCGCGGCGTGGTCAGGTCAACATTGCGCTCGCTGACCGAGGCGCCGCGTTCCCGCGCCTGGGCCACGAGCTGAAGCAACGGGCTTCCAAAGGGAACCAGGTCTGTGAGATTTTGCCGGACCAGGAGCCCGGCGCCGGTGTCGAAAAATTGTTCGGCTGCCGGATTTACGAAGAGGATGTGGAGGTCGGAACCGATCACCATCAAAGGCATCGGCAACGCACCGGCGATTGCCGCCGTTGCTGCCGCCTCTTTGAGCTGGGATTGGTCGCCTGCCATCGTCACCATGCCTATTGAATAGGCACTCTAGTTCATTGATCACAAACTGGGCAACAACATTGTTGCAGTGCGGTGTACGACTCTGCTTTTCCTTGATGAATGGCACTTTCGTGCTACCCAGTTCCGACTGATTTGGGAGAGGCCATGTCTGGCATTGCCGTCCTGATCGTGGCTGCCGGCCGGGGCGAACGGGCGGGCGGCCCGGTGCCGAAACAATATGCGCCGCTGCTCGGCAAGCCGATTCTGCGCCGGTCGATCGAGGCGTTCGCGCGCCATCCCAAGGTCACGGCAATCCAGGTTGCAATCGGTCCCGATCAGGACCGCGCCTATGCGGAGGCGGTCGACGGCCTCGACCTGCTCGCACCCATCGTCGGCGGTGCGACGCGGCAGGAATCGGTGCGGCGTGGTCTCGAAGCGCTCTCGAGCGCGCTTCCCGACATCGTGCTGATCCATGATGCGGCGCGGCCGCTCGTGTCGAAGGAGGTGATCGACGGCGTGATCGCCGCGCTGGAATCCGGCAGCGACGGCGCGGTGCCCCTGCTCGCGGTCGCCGATACACTCAAGCGATCCGATGACGGCAAGTGGACGACCGTGTCGCGCGAGGGCCTGCATCGCGCGCAGACGCCGCAGGGATTCAAGTTCACGAAGATACTTCGCGCGCATCGGCACTATGCCGCGCAGGAGGTCACGGACGACATGGCGCTGGCCGAACTCGCCGGCCTGCACATCGCGGCGGTCGCCGGCGAGGACGCGAACATGAAAGTCACCGAGCCGAAGGATTTCGCGCTCGCCGAGATGCATCTGCGCGCCCGGCTGGGCGAAAGCCGCACCGGCATGGGTTACGACGTTCATCGCTTCACGGCGGGCGATCATGTCTGGCTCTGCGGCGTGAAGGTGCCGCACGATCATGGGCTCGAGGGCCATTCCGATGCCGATGCCGGACTGCACGCGCTGACCGACGCCGTCCTCGGCGCCATCGGCGAAGGCGATATCGGCCAGCATTTTCCGCCGAGCGACGAACGCTGGCGCGGCGCACCGTCGTGGAAATTCCTCGCCCATGCCGCGTCGCTGGTCACGGCCAGGGGCGGCGCGATCTCGCATTGCGACGTCACCATCATCTGCGAGCGCCCGAAGGTCGGACCGCATCGCGAGGCGATGCGGGCGCGCATCGCGGAGATCCTCAAGCTCGACGTCTCGCGCGTCAGCGTGAAGGCGACGACCACGGAAGGCCTGGGCTTCGAAGGACGCCGCGAAGGGCTTGCGGCACAGGCGGTCGCGACCGTCCGGCTGCCCGGATGATCGCAACCGCGCTCTCGACCGTCTTCGGCGTCGGCTATGCCCGTTTCGCGCCGGGCACGGCCGCGAGCCTGGTGGCACTGCCCTTCGCCTGGCTGATCCTCTGGGAGCTGGGGCCGGCGGCGCTGGCCGTCATCGCCATCGGCACCTATTTCGTCGGCGTCTGGACCACGGACATCCATGCGGCGCGGATCGGAAAGATCGATCCGTCGGAATGCGTGATCGACGAGGTCGCAGGCCAATGGCTCGCCTGCGCCGCGGCGCCGCTGAGCCTCGTCGGATTCGCGCTGGCCTTCGCACTGTTTCGTGCCCTCGACATCTCGAAGCTGTGGCCGGTTTCGCTCGGCGAGAAACTGCCGGGCGGCTGGGGCATCATGACCGACGACCTGATCGCCGCGGTCATCTCCGCCGCCGTCGTTGCGGCCCTGCGCTGGCGCGGCCTAATCTGAGCGCCTCTTCGAGAAGGCTTTCCGCGATGTTCTCTTCCGCCCTGCTCCGCCTTGCCGAAGTCGTCATCGCCGACGCGCGCGCCGCGAAGCTGCGTGTCGCCACGGCGGAGAGTTGCACCGGCGGATTGATCGGGGGGCTGCTCACCGAGATACCGGGGTCGTCGGCGGTGTTCGATCGCGGCTTCATCGTCTACACCAATCGCGCCAAGCAGGACCTCTTGAACGTGCCGGGCGATCTGATCGCCGACATGGGGGAAGTCTCCGAGGCCGTGGCGCGGATGATGGCGGAAGGCGCGGTCGAGAACTCCAACGCCCAGCTCGCCGTCGCCGTGACCGGCATCGCCGGTCCGGGCGGCGGCTCGCCGATGAAGCCGATCGGCCTTGTCCATGTCGCAGCCTGCCGCGAGGGCCGCTCGATCCTGCACGAGGCGCACCGCTTCGGCGACATCGGACGCACGGAGGTGCGGCTGAAAACCTGCGAGGCGGCGCTAAGCCTGCTGCACCGGTTGATCTGACAGCGCCTTGGCCCGCGCCTCGAAGGCGTCGGCCATCTTGATATAGACCTTGCCGAAAGCGGCGCCGGCCACGGCATTGAGCAGGCGGCTCTTGAACTCATAGGCGAGCGAGAATTCGACGCGGCAGCGGTCGGCCTGCGGCGTGAAGCGCCAGTGGTTTTCCAGAATCCGGAACGGACCGGAGGTCTGCGCCACGTCGATGGTGCGCGCGGCCGGATCGAGGATGACGCGGCTGGTGTATTTCTCGCGCAGCGCACCATAGCCCACCGCCATTTCGGCATTGAGCACGTCGCGGGCCTTCACCTGCTCGCGCGACAGCACGCGCAGCGCCACCACCCAGGGCAGGAATTCCGGATAGCGCTCCACATCGGCGACGACCTGGTACATCAGATCGGCCGTGTACGGAACGATTCGGATCTCCGAATGGGCGCTCACGCGCGGCGGGCCGCTTTCAATGCGGCGAAATCGCTGTCGGCGTGATAGGACGAGCGCGTCAGCGGCGAGGCCGAGACCATCGCGAAGCCCTTCGCCCGTGCCGTCGCCTCCAGCGCCGCGAATTCGTCGGGCGACCAGAAGCGCTGGAGCGCGGCATGCTTCTTGGTCGGCTGGAGGTATTGGCCGATGGTGAGGAAATCGACGCCGGCGGCGCGCAGGTCGTCCATCACCTGCATGATCTCCTCGCGGCTCTCGCCCAGCCCGACCATCAGGCCGGACTTGGTGAAGCCCTGCGGCGCCAGCTCCTTGGCGCGCTGGAGCAGGCGCAACGACGCGAAATAGCGCGCGCCGGGCCGCACGGTCAGATAGAGCCGCGGCACGGTCTCGAGATTGTGGTTGAAGACGTCTGGCGGCGCGGTCATCACCGTCTCGACCGCGCCGTCCTTGCGCAGGAAATCGGGCGTGAGAATCTCGATCGTCGTGCCGGTACTGGTGGCGCGGATCGCACGAATGACCTCGACGAAATGCCCTGCCCCGCCATCCGCGAGATCGTCGCGGTCGACCGAGGTGATCACGACATGCTTCAGCCCGAGTTGGGCCACGGCCTGCGCGACGTTCTGGGACTCCGCCGGATCGAGCGGCGCGGGCAGCCCCGTCTTCACGTTGCAGAACGCACAGGCGCGCGTGCAGGTGTCGCCCATGATCATCATGGTGGCATGACGCTGGGTCCAGCACTCGCCGATATTCGGACAGGCTGCCTCCTCGCACACGGTGTGGAGATTGTTCGCGCGCACAATCGCCCTCGTGGCGGCATATTCCCTCGACACCGGCGCCTTCACGCGAATCCAGTCCGGCTTGCGCGGGACGGGCGAATCGGGACGGTGCGCCTTTTCCGGGTGGCGCGGCGGGGTGGTGCGGTCGATCACGATGGTCATGGCATAACCGATATAGTCGCTTCCGCGAGCGAATTCATGGCATTTTGAACTTTTGTTCCCATTGTGCGTTGCATGGGACTAGAGGGAGATTCAGATGGCGGCACGCAAACCGGTCAAGGCAACGACGAAAGTACTCGCGCGGGGTAACGCCCCGGCGCGTCGGAAGACCGCGCCGAAGTCGCTGTTGGAGGTCCTGCCCCTGCGAACGATCGCCGTTGTCGTCGGCGTTGCCGGGCTTGCCGCGCTGGGCGTGGCCCTCTTCGGGACCAGGCGGTTCCGCGACGAACTCGTCCGACCGATCTCGGCCGCGACGTTGGTTCCGCTGGCCGCGGCGGTCGCGCCCCAGGCAGACCGGGTTTGGGCCGAGACGCGGCCATGGCGAGATCACGTCGGCCGTCTCATGTCCTCGATCAACACGGCGGAAGTCCGCGACCTGCTTGCCCAGCGGCTGTCGCAATGGGTCGACCGGTTCCGTTGATTTAGGATTGTTGTCCGCAGACGACGCCCCAAATAATTCGTAATATATCGAGAGAGTGTGACCGCCGCTTAGACGGAGGCCGCCATGTCGCCTGCACAGAACGACAAATTTGGGGTGGAACATTGAGCGTCGCAAGCATCGCTGCAGCGTCCGGCGAGGAATCCGTCATAGCGGCCGAGGCAGGCCGCTGGCAGCAGCCCGTCTTCAGCGCCCTGATCGATGCCCGCTCGCGTTTCGGCGCCAGCCGCGCCGCGCTGGTCGACGGCGACGAGCGGGTGCTCACCTATGAGGAGATCATCCGCGCCTCGCTTGCGCTCGGCCACGCGCTGAAGAAGGGCACCAAGTCCGGGGAAGCCGTCGGCATCCTGTTGCCGACCGGCGCGGGCGCGGTGATCGCGTTCTTCGCCGTCTCGGCTTACGGCCGCGTCCCGGCAATGCTCAATTTCACGAGCGGCGCGGCTGGCCTCAAGAGCGCGCTCAACACCGCCAAGGTTAAACGCATCGTCACCGCAAAGCGCTTCGTGCAGCTTGGCAAACTCGACAGCCTGATCGAGCAGCTCGAGAAGACATACGAGATCGTCTATCTCGAAGACGTGCGCGAAAAGCTCTCGCTGCTCGACAAGATCTTCGCGGCGGTGGGGACCTTCGTGCCTAGCCTCGTCGCCAGCCACGCGATGCATTCGTCGCCCGCGGTGATCCTGTTCACCTCGGGCACTGAGGGCGAGCCCAAGGGCGTCGCACTCAGCCATGCCAATCTGCTCTCCAATGTCGAGCAGGTGCGCGAGCATATCGACATCTACGAAACCGATATCCTGTTCAATCCGCTGCCGACCTTTCACTGTTTCGGCCTGACCGTCGGCTCGCTGATGCCCCTTCTGCTGGGCATCAAGGTCGTGTGCCATCCGACGCCGCTGCAGCCGCACGAGATCGTCAAGCGCATCCGCGAGACAGGATCGACGATCCTGCTCTCCACCGACACCTTCATCTCGCAATATGCGCGGGCCGGCGACCAGGGCGATCTCAATTCGCTCCGGCTCGCGGTATGCGGCGCCGAAAGGCTGCGCGACGAGACGCGCGCCCTTCTGCGCAAGAAGTATGCGATCGAGCTTCTCGAGGGCTATGGCGTCACCGAGGCGGCGCCGGTGGTGGCGGCGAACCAGCCGCAGGCGAACCGCCCCGGCACCGTCGGCCGGCTGATGGCCGGCATGAAGGCGCGGCTGGAGCCGGTCGAAGGCATCCCCAATGCCGGGCGGCTGTTCGTGAAGGGGCCGAACGTGATGCTCGGCTATATCAAGGCCGATCAGCCCGGCGTGATCCAGCCGCCCGAGGGTGGCTGGCACGATACGGGCGACGTCGTGTCGATCGACGACGAAGGTTTCATCGCCATCAAGGGCCGCCTCAAGCGCTTCGCCAAGATCGGCGGCGAGACGGTATCGCTGGCCGTGGTGGAGAGCATTGCCTCGGCCCTCTGGCCCGACCACAGCCATGCCGCCATCGCCGTTCCCGACGGCCGCAAGGGCGAGCAGATCGTCCTGATGACGACCAACAAGGATGCCAACCGGCACGACCTTGTCGGTTGGGCACACAACCACGGCGTCTCCGAACTGGCGGTGCCCCGCCGGATCCTGTCGGTAGACGAGATTCCGGTGCTCGGGACAGGTAAGACCGACTATGTCCAGGTCGAGAAGCAGATAAAGGCGCTCGCCGCGGCCGCGTGACGCTCAAATCGCGGTTTTTCCAGGAAATCCCTGGATTCCTGGAAACGGCTGGTTTTCGCACAGTTGACAATCATTCTCAGTCTCATCATATCGGAGGTGTCTGATCTGGGAACGGTTTCTGGATGATCGTCTGCGTCTGCAATAGGCTGAACGACGTGAAGATTCGCGGTGCCATCGAGCAGGGCGCGGAATCGGCCGACCACGTGTATTCTTACTGCAACGTGAGAAAGAATTGCGGGCGATGCCAGGAAACGATCGAAAAAATGATGGACGGCGCCGCGGTGCGGCCCCGGCTGCTGGCGGCGGAGTAGCGCCGGGTCCCGAGCCCCATGCCGGCATCCCGGGCGATCCTGAGACGCTGCGCTGGCTCAACACGGTCCTGAAGAACGAACTGACGGCGATCAACCAGTACTTCCTGCATTCGCGGATGTACGGCGATTGGGGACTCTCCCTTCTCGCCAAGCACGAATACGAGGAATCCGTCGACGAGATGAAGCACGCCGATGCGCTGATCAAGCGCATCCTGTTCCTCGGCGGCCTGCCGAACCTCCAGGATCTCGGCAAGCTGATGATCGGCGAGAACGTCAAGGAGGTCCTGACCTGCGACCTGTCGCTGGAGACCCTCTCCTATCCCGATCTCAAGAACGCGATCCGACACTGCGAGGCGGTCGGCGATTTCGGCAGCCGCGAACTGTTCGTGCACATCCTCGAAAGCGAAGAGGAGCATATCGATTATCTGCAGACCCAGATGCGCCTGATCGAGCAGATGGGTATCCAGAACTACGTCCAGCTCCAGACCAAGGCCAACGAGACCGGGACGTAAGGCTCAGAACTCGGCTTCGAGTTCTTCCACCGCGTCCGGCTCGGCCTTGGCGGCCTCGATCCATTCGAGCATCTCAGGAAGGTTGAGGATCGTCTCGCAATAGTCTGCGCAGAGCCGGTCGAGTTTCACGTGATAGGTGTGGAAGCGCGTGCACACCGGCGCATACATCGCGTCCGCGAGCGTCGGCTTCTCGCCGAAGAGATAGGGGCCGTCATAACGCTTCAGGCATTCGCGCCAGATCGCCACGACGCGATCGATGTCGGCCTGCGCGCCGGCCCACACCTTGAAGTCGGGATAGCGCGCCTTGAGATTCATCGGCAGCGCCGAGCGCAGATTGGCGAAGCCGGAATGCATCTCGCCGGAGATCGCCCGGCAATGGGTGCGCGCTTCCAGGTCCTTGGGCAGCAGGCCGCTCTTGGGACGCGTCTCCTGGAGATATTCCGCAATGGCCAGCGTATCCCACACCTTGATACCGTCGTCGGTGAGACAGGGCACGAGGAAGGACGGCGACAGCAGCAGAAGCTCGGCGCGGGTGTCGGGATCGTCGGTCGAGAGCACTTTCTCGTCGAATTCCAGCCCCGCCATGCGGCACAGCAGCCAGCCGCGCAGCGACCAGGACGAGTAGTTCTTGCTCGAAATCGTCAGGAGCGCTTTACCCATGGCGACGATTCTTCCGCTAACGTTGTCACCAATTATTTCGCACCGCAGCATAAAATGCACTAGCATTTTTCGCCGTCAGGGCGTGAAATCGTTCGATTATTGCCGCACCGCAAAACGGGCTGTCCAAGAGGCGTTCGGTTTTCGAGATGTTGTACGACGCCTACCAAGCCCAGTCGGACTTGCTCGCACCCCTGCGCGCCTGGGCCGGCTTGACGAGCGCGATCTACCGCGACACCTGCGCGGGACCGAGCGCGAACTACATCCTCAAGAGCATTTCGGCCGCGGCGGAGGTCCTGAACCGGGCCCATCTCATCCATGAGCGGCCGAGCTACGAGATCGAGACCGTGGAGGTCGAGGGCCGCGATGTGCCGGTCGCGGAAGTGGGGGCGCTGGAGACGCCTTTCGCGACCCTGCTCCATTTCAAGAAGGAGACGAATATCGAGCAGCCGCGCGTCCTGATCGTGGCGCCGATGGCGGGACACTTCCCTACCCTGCTCCGTCACACGGTCAAGACGATGCTGGCCGACCACGACGTCTACATCACCGACTGGAAGAACGCCCGCGACGTACCCCTGACCGCCGGCCGCTTCGGCGTGGACGACTATATCGACCACACGATCCGCTTCTTCGAGCACATGGGTCCGGGCGCGCATGTCGTGGCGGTGTGCCAGCCCTGCGCCGCGCTGCTCGCCACCGTCGCGGTGATGGCGCAGGCCGACCATCCCTGCCAGCCGCGCAGCATGACGCTGATGGCCGGGCCGGTGGACACGCGCGTCAGCCCGACGACGGTCAACCAACTCGCGACCGAGCATCCGATCGAATGGTTCGAGCAGAACCTGATCACCACCGTGCCGCGCCGCTATCCGGGCGCGCATCGCCGGGTCTATCCGGGCTTCATGCAGGTGTCGGCTTTCCTGTCGATGAACCTGGCGCGCCATATCCGGGCGCATGTCGATCTGTTCGATCACATCCGCAAGGGCGAGGACGAGAAGGCCGAGGCCAACCGCAAATTCTACGACGAGTATTTCTCGGTCTCCGACCTGCCGGCGGAGTTCTATCTCGAGACCGTGCAGAAGGTGTTCCAAGAGTTTCACCTGCCCCTGGGCAAGTTCGAGTATCGCGGTACGCGCGTCGAGCCCGCCGCGATCCGCAAGACGGCGCTGCTCACCGTGGAGGGCGAGCGCGACGACATCTGCTCCGTCGGCCAGACGCTCGCGGCGCACGATCTCACGCCGTCGATCAAGCCGTTCCGCAAGAAGCACTATGTGCAGGCCGGGGTCGGCCATTATGGCGTGTTCTCCGGCACGCGCTGGCAGACGCAAATCTACCCGATCGTGCGCAACGTGATCCTGGCCAACAACTAAGGAACGCGTCGGCGAGCCCGGCGAAGGCTCCGGCCGCACGCCGCCGCCGGTCGCTTGCTTGGCGCCATCTTGCGGGCGAGGCTCGTCTCGCCGTTGCGTCCGATGCCGTACGATCGGCAGACGACGACGCGAATCGAGGAAGCGCCCCGTGTGACGTACACGTCTTATCTGGATGTCGTGAGCGGTTCCGACGGGGCGAACGCGCAGACCTTCACCTGTGATGGCAGGCTTGCTTTGTCGATCTCGCCTGCCGCAGCGGACGCGAAACGACAGCCTTGCCGCCCAATCTCCAAAGAGCCGAGGCGATCGGAGCGGATGGGTTCCCGAACGGCAGGCCGTTAATCGTGTTGGCGTGTTCCAAAAAAGAACGCCGGCGGAAGCCGCTTCTCGTATTGCCTTTTGGAAATTCATTCGCAAAGTGTCGCGACCTCACAGGCGCGTGGCAGGGGCTGCGCCATTTCGAGGGAACCATCAAGGAGCGCATATATATGAAATTCTTCGCAACCGCGGTCGTCGCCGCTGCCCTGGCGTTCGCAACGCCCGCTTTGGCGGAAGACCTCAGCATCAACGTCACGAACAACACGAGCACGCAGCTGACCGAGCTGTATGTCTCGCATGTCGGCACGAACTCGTGGGAAGAGAACATCCTGAGCGGGAAGGTCGATCCGGGCGAGGATCTGTCGGTCGACATCGCCGATGGCCGCACGACCTGCTCGTACGACATCAAGGCCGTGTTCAGCGACGGCGGCACCGCCGAGTTCCGCAACCAGAACCTCTGCGAGACGACCGACTTCTCGGTTCACGATTAAGGTCTCGATACAGGCATTGAGAGGGGCCCGGTGCGAAATCTCGCGCTGGGTCTTTTCTTTTGCAGGTTGTCGCATCGTGTTCATGGCGCGGGCCGGCCCATGACCTGTTCGTGCCGCGCGACGATCTTCGGCCACAGCGTCGCCGCCTCCGGCAAGTCGAGCGAGAAGCCGTCGCGTAGCGTCGCGACGAGATCCTCGGCGCTGTCGAGGACGCGGTCGGCATAGCCCGCGGGCGTGACCGTGCGCAGGACGCGGCCGCGCAAGAGCAGCACGGTGCCGTCCGGATGGTGGCGGAAGCAGAACAGGTTCTGCACGAAGTGGGAGTCCGGCGCGGTCTGGAGCTCTTCGCATTTGGCGGCGAAGCGCGTCTCGTCGGCGGGATCCAGATCGAAGTCGAAGCTCGGCGCGGCGCCGTTGGGGTGGCTGCGCAGCCGCCACCAATCGCCGTCGGCCCGCGATAATCCGTACACGTAGCCGTTCGAGGAGAACGTGCCGGGCGCAAGGCGGATCGGATCGAGCGGGCCGTCGCCGAAGCCGACATCGGCGAGATAGAGGCCCTCGTCCAGCTCGACCTTCAGCACCAGGTGGTTGGCGACGGCCGTCTCGCCGGCGGCTTCGCGCATCACCGCGCCGGTGGCGCGCGTGACGCGGAAGCCGAGCTCGCCCATGGCCCAGCCGAGGATGCCGTTCATCTCGTAGCACCAGCCGCCGCGGCGGCGGTTCACGATCTTCTCGTAGATCGCCGGCCGCGCGATGGTGACGGGCCGGCCGAGCTGGACGTCGAGATTCTCGTACGGGATCGCCAGCATGTGGGCGCGGTGGACCTCGGTCAGCCCCTTCAGCGTCGGCGGCGGGCGATGATCCAGGCCGATGCGGGCGAGATAGGCGTCGATGTTCATGATTGTCCCCCGTCGGCCGAAATCCGTATCAGCCATTCCAGCGCGCGGATGCCCTCGCGCAGGAGTTTTGCGTCGCCGGAATAATAGCCATGGATGCGACGGTTTTCGTTGCCCGGCTGGCCGCCGGGGCGGCGCTTCAGCTTCGAAGCGAAAAGGCGGTTCGATTCGCGCGGATCGCGCGCAAACGCCTGGACGTATTGGCGAACGAGGCTGGATAGCGAGTCGACAGAGACGAGGCCGGCCGCGCGCCGGGCGCGAAAGCGCCTGTCGAGTTCGTGACCGACGATGTCGAAGCCCTGCACGGGGACCTCCGTTGGAATGCCTGGCGATGTCTGTGAGTTGTGGAACGTGTGGTGCACAACCGGAAATTCAAGAGGTGAGGCGGAATATTTTTTGTGCACGAGGCGGGGAAGCCCGTGTACCCACCTCTACCGCGATGTCATCCCGATCGTGCGCAGCCACGCCTCGACCAGTCGCGGCCAGTCCGTGATGGGAAACCGAGTCCGCCGCAGGCCGAACGCATGCCCGCCTTCCGCGTACAGATGCATCTCCGCCGGCACGCCGGCTTTCCTGAGCGCCGCGTAGTAGACCAGCGATTGATTCACGCCGTCCGTTTTGTCGTCCTCCGCCTGCACCAGGAATGTGGGTGGCGTTTCGGAGGTGACGGGAACATTCGGGTTCAGCGTATTGCCGTCCGTCTTGCCCGGCGCGAGATGCCCCGGATAGACCAGCACGGCAAAATCCGGGCGGGCGCTTTGTTTGTCGGCATCGTCCACCGGCGCGTACAGGCGTTGCCGGTATTTCGTGCTGATCTCCGCCGCGAGATATCCGCCGGCCGAGAACCCGAGCACGCCGATCCTGCGCGGATCGATATGCCATTGCCTGGCGTGAAGGCGCACCAGGCCGATGGTTCTTTGCAGATCCTCCAACGACCGCGTCGATGTCGCGAGACCGTCGGGACGGCAATCGCAGTGCCAGTCATAAGGCTCGCTCGGGACGCGATACTTCAAGAGGACGCAGGTGATGCCGGCGGATGTCAGCCAGTCGCAGACCTCGGTGCCTTCGAGATCGATCGCCAGCACCTCGAAGCCGCCGCCGGGAAGCACCACGACGGCCGCGCCGGTGTTCTTTCCGTGTGGCGGATAGATCGTCATCGTCGGCTGGGAGACATAGGCGACCCATGTCCATGGTTTGCCTGCGACTAGGCTCTTGGTCTGCCCTTCGGTTTCCGGCTTCGGCATCGGCTTGGCATCGGGCGGCGTTCCCGGCCATAGCGGAATTTGCGCATGACCCGCAGAGGGCCGCCAAGGGTCCGCCGACGCGGGTGCGCACCCAAGTGCGGCCACGGCGCAAAGAGCAAAGATCAAGACCTTCATCGCCCGCTCCGGTTTCCTGACAGGTATTGCAGCGAAGAGCACCCGCATCCGCGTTGTCTACCGTGCCACTTCCTTGTTCGATGCGTTACCTATAAAAACTAATAGGTCACGGCAGGCGGCGAGTCTCGCCCGGATCGGCTGGCCCGCGATTCAGGCTCTATTTTGATGATGCCGAAAAGCGCGAAATCGACAACATTCTGTTGATGGCCAGCGGATGCTGGCCCCTCCCAAGGTCGCCTACATGACCGGCTTCATCCGCGAGTCTGCAAGACGAAGCGTTCTCGTGGTCACTCGAATAGAGAGCCTTATTCGACTCGCTCACGACGAGCGTACAGAACCCAACTGGATGGCCCGCATCGCGGGCCATGACACCTATGGGTCGGACTAAGCAAAGAGAACGGCCCGATAAATAGCTGGTATTGGGGAAAATATCATATGACTAGGAAAAAGTGACCGGAGCTGGTCGGCCACCCCGGCCGGCGAGCGCTTGAATTATTTTCAACCTCAGTACAGTTCACTCTTGCATAGTGCGA
The DNA here is from genome assembly GCA_037200985.1 of Rhizomicrobium sp. Lineage (NCBI taxonomy): Bacteria > Pseudomonadati > Pseudomonadota > Alphaproteobacteria > Micropepsales > Micropepsaceae > Rhizomicrobium > Rhizomicrobium sp. The sequence goes on along the minus strand of JBBCGJ010000001.1, from coordinate 1,317,139 downwards.
AGTTCATGCTAGATAGAACTTCGCAATAGCCAAGGAGGCGGACAAGGCGCGTTGTGACCGAAGAATCCCAATACACGCGCAAATTCCGTAAAGAACTGATGGCCGGGCTTTCCTCGCTCGTCCTGCTGGCGGTGCTCGCCCGCGCAGGACGTGAAATGTACGGGTACGAAATCGCCAAAGCCGTGAAGGCCGAAGGCGAAGGCGGACTCATCTTCAAACAGGGTGCGATCTACCCCGTGCTCCGCTCGCTCAACGCCACCGGCCTGCTGCACAGCCGGGTCGAGGCGTCCGCCTTCGGACCGCCGCGCCGCTACTACGACATCACCGAGGACGGCCGCAAAGCCCTCGCCGAATGGCAGTTCGCCTGGCGCGACATGCGCGAATTCGTCGACGACGCCCTCAAGGCCGGCACAACCCCTGGAGCGACCCCCGATGGTCATGCCGGCGCCGCCGCCTGAGACCGTCAATGCGTATCTGATCCAGCTCCGGCGCGCGCTCAAAGGCGCGCCGGCGGGACTGATCGCCGACGCGCTCGCCGACTGCGAAGACCACCTCAACAACGAGATCGCACAAAATCCCGAATTGTCCGAAACCCAGATCCTCGCCGGCGTGATCGAGACCTATGGCACGCCCGCGGAGATCGCCGAGGAGTACCGAGACATGGAACACACGATTTCCACTCCGTTCCCGCAGCCCGAAACCAAAGGCGACGACCGCCGCTTCGGCTTCTTCAACGTGGTGTCCGATCCGCGCACCTATGGCGCCCTGCTCTACATGCTGCTGTCGATGGCGACCGGCATCTTCTATTTCACCTGGGCGGTGACGGGCATCGCGCTTTCCTTCGGCCTCTTCATCCTGATCATCGGCATCCCCTTCGCGCTGATGTTCATCGCCTCGGTCCGCGTGCTCGCCCATGTCGAGGGCCGCATCGTCGAGGCCCTGCTCGGCGTGCGCATGCCGCGCCGCCTGCCCGCCGGCCCTTCGGCCGACGAAGGCGTCCTCTCCAAGATCAAGGAAGCGTTCAGCGACATCCGCACCTGGTCGTCGCTGTTCTACATGCTGCTGATGCTGCCGCTCGGCATCTGCTATTTCGTCGTCGGCGTGGTGGGCCTCGCCCTGTCGCTCGGCGTCACCGCGGGCTCGATCTACGGCCTCGTCACCGGCGAATCGCACATCCAGATCAGCAATGCGCCCTATCTCGAGCACGTCCTGCACACCGCTCCGGGCCTCCTGGTCCTGGCGCTGATCGGCGTCTTCCTGTTCTTCCTGGTGCTGCATGTCGCGCGCGCCATCGGATGGGTGCACGGCAAGATCGCCGAAGCGCTTCTCGTGCGGCTCTGATTTTCCGATCCGGCGAAAGAGCCCGCGTCGCGCAAGCGATGCGGGTTTTTTCTTTCCTCCCCCGCAAAGCGGGGGAGGTGCCGAGCGCAGCGAGGCGGAGGGGGCCAGCGGGCGGCTGGCCCCCTCCGTCACGCCTTCGCTTCGCTTCGGCGTGCCACCTCCCCCGCTTTGCGGGGGAGGAAAGAAGAGTTGGGGGAGGAAAACATCGGCGCGCACGAACGCGAGTTCCCGAATCGGGGTTGGTCAATGCACCGTTAACCTGCCGGCAAGGGTTGACGGCCCTATAATTGGCCGGGCTATATGCTTCCTGCACGCCGGCTGAGCGCTGGGGGCATAACACTGGGCTGGGGTTGGCGCGGGATATGCGTCGACACTGAAAGACAGGAGCCGACGTGGATCGCACTTTATCGATGCGCCTGGATGCCATGCGCCGCTCGCTCAACGCAGCGACGTCGGCGCTCGCGACCACCGATGGCCGCTGGGCGCTGGTCTCGACCACCATTACCGGGCTTGTCGCCGGCTCCATGGCTTGGCTTGCGGCGAGCGCATTGCCGCCGCTGCATGTGAAAACGCAGCAGGCGTCGACGACGTTCCTGCCTTATCGGCTTTTCTCGGACCTGGTGCAGGCGGGGAACAATCTCGTTTCGGGACAGCCCGCGCGCCATGTCGCGCCGCCGCCGGCGCAGCTCGACAACGCGCTCGCCGACGAAGAGGCCGGCGACACCGGCGCGCCGGCGCCGGAGACGCGCACGCTGACGCTGGATTCCGGCGACACGCTGGTCGGGCTGCTCGAGGACGCGGGCGTGCCGAAGGACGACGCCAATGGCGCGGTCCTGGCGCTCGCCAAGATCTACGACCTGCGCGACGCGCGCGCCGGACAGAGCTTCGTCGCGACCTTCGAGCCGGTGGCGCAGCCGGCCGCGCCGCCGCCGGCGGCCGCGAAGCCGCATACCGCCGTCGTCAACGTCAACGGCCGGCCGGTCACGGTGGCGGGCAGCGACGCGAGCGACGACGATGCATCCGATTCCGGCGACGTCACGCCGGTGACGACGCCGGCGGGACGGCTGCTGTCGATCGCGTTCTCGCCGTCGGTCGAGCACGAGATCACGGTGGCGCGCCAGGCCGACAACAGCTTCGCGGCGCAGGACGACGTCAAGCAGCTCACCGAGCACACCCATCGCGCGGGTGCGACGATCGATTCCTCGCTCTATCTCGCGGCGACCCAGGCCGGCATTCCGACCGACGTCACGATCGCGATGATCAAGCTCTTCTCCTACAAGGTCGACTTCCAGCGCGACATCCGGCCGGGCGACACCTTCGAGGTCTATTACAGCTATTACTACACGCCCGACGGACAGCCGGCGCGCGAAGGCAATATCGACTATGCGATGATGAAGACCGGCGGGCACACCTACGCGGTCTATCGCTACCAGCCCGATCCCAACCAGCCGGCGGAATATTTCGACGCCCATGGCGAAAGCCTCAAGGGCATGCTGATGAAGACGCCGGTCGACGGTGCGCGCATCTCGTCCGGCTTCGGCATGCGCTTCCATCCGGTGCTGGGCTATAGCCGCATGCACAAGGGCATCGACTTCGCGGTGCCGGTGGGCACGCCGGTGATGGCCTCGGGCGCGGGCACGGTGAAGATCGCCGGCCGCAGCAGCGGCTACGGCAACTACATGCGCATCGACATGGGCAACGGCTACGGCTTCGCCTATGGCCACCTGTCGCGCTTCGCGCCGGGCATCCATCCGGGCAGCCATGTGCACCAGGGCGAGATCGTCGCCTATAGCGGCAATACGGGCCTGTCGACCGGGCCGCACCTGCACTACGAGATCCTGGTGCACAACGAGCAGGTCAATCCCTTGAAGGTGAAGGTGGCGGAGGGCCGCAAGCTCGGCGGCACCGAGCTGCGCGACTTCCTGTTCGGCAAGCTGCATGTCGACGCGATGCTGGCCTCGACGCCGCTGGAGAACAAGGTCGCGGACATCGCCACCGACCTGCGCCAGGCCAAGGCGCGTTAACACATAAGACGGTTGCGCGACGTTCCGTCACGCCGTCGCCCATGCGCGAAGGCGCATGATGACGGCTGGAATCGCGGGTGGGCGACAAGTGACCGTTCTGAGCGTGCGTCATCTGACGCGCTACCGTTATGCGCGTCCCGTCGCGTTCGGCGAGCATCGCATGATGTTCCGGCCGCGCGAGAGCTTCGACCAGCATGTGCTGGAATCGGTGCTGCGCATCACGCCCAAGCCGGCCTCGATCCGCTACATCCACGACGCCTTCGGCAACACGATCGGCATCGCGCGGTTCGAGAGCCGGGCGCGCGAGCTGCTGTTCGAGAGCATCAACCGGCTGGAGCACCATCCCGAGCACGCGCTCGACGCGCCGGACGACCGCGAGGGCACCAACGCCTTTCCCTTCGCCTATGACAGGGTGGACGAGCCGGATCTCGGGCCGTCCAAGACGCCGATCCATGCCGATCCGGACGGCGTGCTCGCCGCCTGGTCGCGGCGTTTCCTGGAAGGCCTCACCCGGATCGACGCGCCGCACATCCTGGCCGCAATGACGCTCGCCATCCATGACGAGCTGAAATACGAGGCGCGCCATTCGGGGCCGCCGCGCACGCCGCTGGAGACGCTGGCGCTGGGGCGCGGCACCTGCCGCGATTTCGCGGTCCTGATGATGGAGGCGGCGCGGTCGCTCGGCCTCGCCACGCGCTTCGTGTCGGGCTATCTCTACGTGCCCGAGCGCGACGACCGGCCGGCGCACCGGGGCGGCGGGAACACTCATGCCTGGGTGCGCGTATTCCTTCCGAGCGGCGGCTGGGCCGAATTCGACCCGACCAACGGCCTTGTCGGCAATCGCGACCTGATCCGCGTCGCGGTGGTGCGCGATCCGGTGCAGGCCGTGCCGCTGTCGGGGACGTGGGACGGCGAGGCGGCCGATTATCTGGGCATGGACGTCGAGGTCGACGTCGTGGCCGAGGAACCTGGCGGCCACAAGCGCGTGGTGCGCATGCGTTGAAGTCTGGAGGTACGGTTTGCTGATCCGGTGCGGGTACGACATCGCCTTCGAATGCACCGCGCAGACCCCCCTGCTCCTGATGCTGCATGTGCGGTCCGAGCGGATCGGCGACCTCCTGGCGCCGGAGAATTTCGCGGTCGACCGCGGCGTGCGCTTCCGTACCTACCACGACGTGTTCGGCAATCTGTGCACGCGGCTGGTGGTGCCGGCGGGCGTGACGCATGTCACCAACGACTTCCTGATCCACGACAGCGGCTTGCCGGACCACGTTCCGAACGGCGCCTGGCAGGCGGAGATCGATTCCCTGCCGGACGAGCTGCTCATCTTCCTGCTCGGCAGCCGCTATTGCGACACCGACAAGCTGGCCGATTTCGCCTGGGCGCAGTTCGGCCATATCGAGCCCGGCTGGCCGCGGGTGAAGGCGATCACCGACTTCACGCATGACCGCATCGCCTTCAGCTATCAGAACGCCCGCTCGGACCGCACGGCGCATGACGCCTACATGGAGCGGAGCGGCGTGTGCCGCGACTACGCCCATCTGGCGATCGCGCTGTGCCGCTGCATGAACATCCCGGCGCGCTATTGCACCGGCTATCTCGGCGATATCGGCGTGCCGGAGGATCCCTCGCCGATGGATTTCAGCGCCTGGTTCGACGTCTATCTCGGCGGGGCCTGGCATAGCTGGGACGCGCGCCACAACAAGCCGCGCATCGGCCGCATCCTGATGGCGCGCGGGCGCGACGCGGCGGATGTGGCGCTCTCCACCGCCTTCGGGCGGGCGGACCTGGTGAAGTTCGATGTGATCACGAAGGAAGTCGCGGGGGCATGAGGGGACGATGCGGAGGGGGCTGTCCTGCATATTCGCGGGGCTTGCAATGACGGGCGCCGCGCTGGCGGGGGAGCCGGCCGACATCGTCATCGGGCCGGATTATGCGGCGGCGCCGGAGACGCGCGTCGCGGCGGGCGTGCCGGTCGGCGAGATCAAGGCCTTCGCGATGTATTCGGGCGACAGCAGATTCTATCCGGGCATCGCGCGGATCGAGAACGCGATCACGAAGCGGCGCGATGCTTACGGCAACCGGATCGCGGCGGCGGCGCACGAGCAGTCCATGCCCCTGCCCTATACGCGCACCGTGTGGGTCTATGTGCCGAAGCAGTATGCGCGCGGGACGGCGGCGCCGTTCATGGTGGTGCAGGACGGCTATGGCTATATGAAGGTGATGCCGCGCGTGCTCGACAATCTGATCGCGCAGGGGCGGATACCGGCCATGGTCGCGGTGTTCGTCGACAGCGGCGGCGGCGACGCGCAGGGCTCGGAGCGCGGGCTGGAGTACGACACGGTGTCGGGCGTCTACAGCGATTTCATCGAGGCGGAGGTGCTGCCGCGCGTCGTGGCGGAGACGGGCGTGACGCTGACAAGCGACCCGAACGGGCGCGCGACGATGGGCGCGAGCTCGGGCGCGGCCTGCGCTTTCACCATGGCGTGGTTCCATCCCGAGCGTTACGGCAAGGTGCTGTCCTATTCGGGCACCTTCGTGAACCAGCAATCGCCGCCCAACGTAGCGACGCCGCGCGGGGCGTGGGAGTATCACGACCGTCTCATCGCCGACGCGCCGAAGAAGCCGATCCGCGTCTGGATGGAGGTGGGCGAGAAGGACCTGCATTTCGACGATCCGGAAGAGACTTGGCACAACTGGCCGCTGGCGAATGCGCGGATGGCGGCGGTGCTGAAGGCCAAGGGCTACGACTACCGCTATGTGCTGGCGAAGGGCGCGGTACATGTCGATCCGCGCGTGACCGAAGAGACGCTGCCGGACGCGCTGGAGTGGCTGTGGCGGGGGTATCGGTAGAGCGCCGGCCTGCGGTTGATCGGCTTATTCCAGAGTGTCATTCCCGCGTCGTCGGCATGACAATATTTTTGGGGTCCCTACCCGCGCGGGAAGTCCGCGAGGATCTTGCCGGCGGTGGCGCTGATCGTTTCGAGAGTCCTGACCGCCGCGACGATCGTCTCCTGGGCCGTCGCGATGGCGGCGGCCGGGTCGGGGCCGTTGGTGCCGCTGATCAGCCGCTCCTGCGCTACGCCGATGACGGCGTTGGCGACGATCTCCACATTGCGCAGATGGGCCACTGCGTCCTGGATCGCCAGCGCGCAGGCCTGCGCCACCATCGCATAGCTGTCGCCGACATCGACCGGCGGATCGACCGGATCAGACATCGGCGGGCTCCTTCGTGACGACCTCGCGCGCCGAGAGAATGCGCGCCACCGTCGCCGCCACGGTGGCGTTGGCGGTGATGTAGGCGTTCTGTTGCGCGTTGACGGCGTTCAGCATGGCGAGGCCGGCCGATTGCGCGACGACCTGCGCCAGCGACGCGGCGGCAACCGCCATGGCGTCCTCGATGGCGGCTTCCACGGCCGCGACGGCGGCCGTGATCTGGCCGTTGAGCGGATCGTCCGCGCCGCCGGTTTCGGCGCGCGCCGTTTCTTCCTGCTCGGCCTGGTGGAAAGGCGGTTCGGCGGTCTCGCCCGGCGGCGGCGCACCGGGCGTCTGCGGATCGGACATCGGCACGCTCCTGTTCGAAGGTCAGCTCGGGATCGGACCGGTGCCGGCGCGTAGCGCGGCGAGCAGCGAGAGCAGATTGTCCGGCACGTCGGACTGCGCCAGCTTGGCGGCGGAGGCCGACGCCGAGGACGACAGGACGACGGCGCCCTGGGTCGTCACCGCCTGCGCGGTGATATTGAGCTGCTGCTGCGCGGCGGCGGCGTTCTGCATCATCAGGCCGAAGGCCTGGGCCGAGACCTGCAGCAGATTGCCCAGCGCCATGGCCGGCGCCTGGCCGACGACCGTGAGGTTGGATTGGGTGACGGCGTCGGTGATCTGCCCGTTGACGGGTGTCGGGATGGCCATGTCAGGAATCCTTGCTGGCGGTCGCGGCGTTGCCGAGAATCTTGCCGGTCGCCTGGCCGGTGCTGGCGGTGTCGATTGAATACAGCGTCGACACGCCCATGGTCGTCGCGGCTTGGGCCGTGATGTTGGATTGCTGCTGCGCGCTCGTCGCGTTGTGCGCCGCATTGGCGAGCGCCTGGGCCGTCGCCTGGTAGAGATTGCCCATGGCGATCGCGGGCGCGTCGCCCAGGACCGTAACATTGGACTGGGTGAGGGAATCGGTAATCACCCCATCGACCGGTGTCGGTTCAGCCATGTGCTTGCCTCCTCCGTCTATCTGAAGTCTATCGCCTATTTCACCGAAAATAACAGCGGCTACCTGAAGTATTGTTTAAATATTCATGATGACGTCGCGGGGCGGCGACAAGGCACCAGCGGGGCGGCGACGGTGCGCTGCATATGCGGATATCGGACAACCTGCCGACCCTTAAGTGTCATGCCCCGCGAATGCGGCGGACCCAGGTGACGCCTGCCGTGCAGATATCACCTGGTCCGCCGCATTCGCGGCGGATGACACCGATCGGGGTCGCTCCCCGCTGCGCGGAGTCTTAATGGACCGCTCGGCTGACCTGCGGGGTGTGGTCGATGTCGACGTCGTCTTCGCCGGTGGCGAATTCGACGCCGTCGATCGTCAGCCCGTTCTTGCCGGTCGAGACCTTCACCTTCGAGCCGTCGAGGATCTTGCCCTCCAGCAGAAGCTGGGCGAGCGGGTCCTGCAGGCGGCGCTGGATCACGCGCTTCAAGGGGCGCGCGCCATAGACCGGGTCGTAGCCGGCATTGGCGAGCCATTCGGTGGCGCGCTTGTCCAGCGTGATCTCGATCTTGCGGTCGGCGAGCAGCTTCTCGAGGCGGCCGAGCTGGATCTCCACGATCTTGTCCATGTTCGCACGGGAGAGCCGGTGGAACAGGATGATCTCGTCCAGCCGGTTCAGGAATTCGGGCCGGAAATGCGCCTTGACGGCCTGCAGCACGGCGGCGCGGGCCTCGCGGGTCTCCTCGCCGGTCGAAAGCAGTTCGGTGCCGAGATTGGAGGTCAGGATGATCACCGTGTTCTTGAAGTCCACGGTGCGGCCCTGCCCGTCGGTCAGGCGCCCGTCGTCCAGCACCTGGAGCAGCACGTTGAACACGTCCGAATGGGCCTTCTCGACCTCGTCGAACAGGATCACCTGATAGGGCCGCCGGCGCACCGCTTCGGTGAGCACGCCGCCCTCTTCGTATCCGACATAGCCCGGCGGGGCGCCGATGAGACGCGCCACGGAATGCTTCTCCATGAACTCGGACATGTCGATGCGCACCATGGCGGTGTCGTCGTCGAACAGGAAGGAGGCGAGCGCCTTGGTCAGCTCGGTCTTGCCGACGCCGGTGGGGCCCAGGAACAGGAACGAGCCGATGGGACGGTTGGGGTCCTGCAATCCCGCGCGGGCGCGACGCACCGCGTTGGCGATGGCGCGCACCGCCTCGTGCTGGCCGACGACGCGCTGCTCCAGCGCATCTTCCATCTTGAGGAGCTTGTCCTTCTCGCCTTCCAGCATCTTGTCGACCGGGATGCCGGTCCAGCGCGACACGACGGCGGCGATCTGCTCGGGCGTCACCGCTTCCTTGGCGAGGGAGTTGGTCTCCTTGTCCTCGATGGCCTTGAGCTGGCGCTCGAGACCGGGGATCACGCCATAGCTGAGCTCGCCGGCGCGGGCGAAGTCGCCCTTGCGCTGCGCGACCTCGACCTCCATGCGGGCCTTGTCGAGTTGTTCCTTCAGGCCCTGGACGTCCTGGACCGATTTCTTCTCCTCCTGCCATTTGGCGGAGAGGACGTTGGCCTTCTCCTCGAGCTCGGCGAGGTCGTGCTCCAGGGTCTTCAGCCGGTCCTTCGACGCGGCGTCGGTTTCCTTCTTGAGCGCCGCCTGCTCGATCTTGAGCTGCATGATGCGGCGGTCGAGCTCGTCGAGCTCTTCCGGCTTGGAGTCGACCTGCATGCGCAGGCGCGACGCCGCCTCGTCCATCAGGTCGATGGCCTTGTCGGGCAGGAAGCGGTCGGTGATGTAGCGGTTGGAAAGCTGCGCCGCGGCGACGAGCGCGCTGTCGGTGATGCGCACGCCGTGATGGACCTCGTACTTCTCCTTGAGGCCGCGCAGGATGGAGATGGTGTCCTCCACCGTCGGCTCGTTGACGAAGACGGGCTGGAAGCGCCGCGCCAGAGCGGCGTCCTTCTCGACATATTTGCGGTATTCGTTGAGCGTGGTGGCGCCGACGCAATGCAGCTCGCCGCGCGCCAGCGCCGGCTTGAGCAGGTTGGAGGCGTCCATCGATCCCTCGGACGCGCCGGCCCCGACCAGAGTGTGCAGCTCGTCGATGAAGAGGATGATGTTGCCCTCGGCGGAAGTGACTTCGCCCAGCACGGCCTTCAGCCGCTCCTCGAACTCGCCGCGGAATTTCGCGCCGGCGATCAGCGAGCCCATGTCGAGCGCCATCAGCTTCTTGTTGCGCAAGCTCTCCGGCACGTCGCCATTGACGATGCGCAGGGCGAGGCCCTCGGCGATGGCGGTCTTGCCGACGCCGGGCTCGCCGATCAGGACGGGATTGTTCTTGGTGCGGCGCGCCAGCACCTGGATGGTGCGGCGGATTTCTTCGTCCCGCCCTATCACCGGGTCGAGCTTGCCGGTGCGCGCGGCCTCGGTGAGGTCGCGGGCGTATTTCTTGAGCGCGTCATAGCTGTTCTCGGCCGTGGCGCTGTCGGCATGGCGGCCCTGGCGCAGGTCGGCGATCGCCTTGTTCAGGTTCAGCGCGGTGACGCCGGCGTCCTTCAGGATCCTGGCGCTCTCGGTGTTGCCGGAGACCGTCAACGCGAGCAGCAGGTATTCGGCGGTGACGAAGCTGTCGCCGGCCTTCTTGGCGATCTGCTCGGCATTGTCGAACAGCTTGGCCGCGTCGGACGACAGGTAGACCTGGCCGGACTGGCCCTGGACCTGGGGGAGCTTCGCCAGCGCGCGCTCGACGCCGCCCCGGACCTGTTCCGGCTTGCCGCCGGCGGCCGCGATCAGGCGGGCCGCGAGGCCTTCCTCATCGTCGATGAGGACCTTCAGGAGATGTTCGGGGGTGAAGTACTGGTGGTTGGAGCGGAGGGCCAACCCTTGCGCGGATTGCATGAAGCCGCGCGCCCGCTCGGTGAATTTCTCTGCGTCCATTTTCGCCTCTCAAGCCCTCGTCCCTGAGGACGCCTTGTAGAGCCGCCCGGGCGAGTCTCGTTTGATTTGGAATAAGGCCCCTCAGGGGCGCCCCGTTCCAGAGGGTAATTGGGTTCCCGGTCCGTACTCTTCAAGGGGGCCGGGCACAAACGCAAACGCGCCCCGTTGCCGGAGCGCGTCGCGAGATCAAACGGCAAGCGCGGATTTACTCCGCGGCTTCCTCTTCGCCCTCTTCCTCGCTCTCGGCGAGGGAGAAGGACGGCGCGCTCTGGGCGGGCTGCGGCTGGACATAGGGCTGGTCGCCGCCGCCATTGCCGTTTCCGTTCCCATTGCCGCCGCGCGGCTGCTGCTGCTGCAGGGCCTGCTGCTGCTGGTATTGCTGAAGCTGGGCCTGCTGCGCCGCCATGATGCGGTAATAGTGCTCGGCGTGCTGGAGATAGTTCTCCGCCATCACCCGGTCCCCCGACGCATTGGCGTCGCGGGCGAGCTGGAGGTATTTTTCGTAGACATTCGAGGCCGAGCCGCGAATCTTCACCTCCGGACCCGAGGAATCGAACGTCCGGTTCGGATTGTGGACGTTGCCGCCACCTCCGCCGCCGCCGCCATTGTTATGACCGCCGCCGCCTGCGTGTTGCGGCCTGCGGCCGCCTCTGCGTGAACGTTTCACTTCTGCCCCTAACCTTCAGAGGACGAGCATCGCTTTGCTGCGCGCGATGGAAGCGCCTTTGCCGCCCACGGGCCGCGCTCCGCGCAAATCCGGCTGCCACAGCAATGCAGGGCTCGTCTTTCGCTTTGCACAAGAACCGCGGCCTGGCCGCTTTCCGGCCCCCCCGATCGATTGCGATCGACTGCCGGCAGGGTCCCTATGTCCCCACGGGCCGGGAAACTAACGGCTCGGGGGCCGATTTCCAACTGTTTTCTATATAGAGCGGGCCGCCGATTTTACGACCGTACATCGCGGGATTCCGGCCAAATCTGGCGCAATTTTCATGGTCCGGAGACCTTCGGACGCCATGATGGCGGTGACAGCATCGGCTTGGCCGGCGCCGAACTCCAAAATGGCGGAACCGGAGGGCTTCAAGAGCCGGGCGATTCGCGGGGCCAAGGCGCGGTATGCGTCCAGGCCGTCCGGCCCGCCGTCCAGCGCCGGACGCGGCTCGTGGCGCGAAACCTCGGGCTCCAGGGTGTCGATCTCGGCGGTCGGGATGTAGGGCGGGTTGGACAGGAGGACGTCGAAGCCGGGGCTGGCCTCCTCCGGCCAGGCGGTCTCGATCAGGCTGGCGCGGGCCTCCAGGCCGTGGGCGGCGACGTTGCGCCGGGCCCAGGCCAGCGCCTCGGGCGAGGCGTCGATGCCGACGCCATGGGCGGCCGGGTACTCCGTCAGCGCCGCGACCAGGAGGCAGCCCGAGCCGGTGCCGAGGTCGAGGATCGACAGCGGCGCGGAGCGGTCGGGGTAGAGGCGGATCAGCTCCTCGATCAGGGTTTCGGTGTCGGGGCGCGGGATCAGGACGCCGGGGCCGACGGCGAAGGCGACGCTCCAGAATTCCTTGGTGCCGGTGATGTAGGCGAGCGGCTCGCGCGCGGCGCGGCGGGCGCTCAGGGTGTCGAAGAGCCTACCGGCGGCGGCCCCCTCCACCGCTTCGCGGTCCCCCTCCCCCGCAACGGCGGGGGAGGAAAGAGAGCGTGCGAACTCCCACAGCAGTCTTGCGTCCAGGCGCGGGTTGTCGACGCCGGCTTCGCGCAGGCGGGCGACGGCGGCGGCGAGCGGATCGCTCACCCTTCCTCTTCCATCGCGGTCAGACGGTCGGCCTGGTCCTGCGCCACCAGCGCGTCGATGATCTCGCCCAGATCGTCGCCGGAGATGATGCGGTCGAGCTTATAGAGCGTCAGGTTGATGCGGTGATCGGTGACGCGGCCTTGCGGGAAATTGTAGGTGCGGATGCGCTCGGAGCGGTCGCCCGAGCCGACCAGCGATTTGCGCGTCGAGGCGCGGGCCGAATCCACCCGCTCGCGCTCCATGTCGTAGAGCTTGGCCTTCAGCATCTTCATCGCCGCCGCCTTGTTCTTGTGCTGCGACTTCTCGGTCTGCTGGGCGATGGCGATGCCGGTCGGAAGATGCGTGATGCGCACCGCGCTCTCGGTCTTGTTGACGTGCTGGCCGCCGGCGCCCTGGGCGCGGTAGACGTCGATCCGAAGGTCCTTGTCGTCGATGACGATGTCTACGTCCTCGGCCTCGGGCAGCACGGCGACGGTCGCGGCGCTGGTGTGGATGCGGCCCTGCGCCTCGGTTACCGGCACGCGCTGCACGCGGTGCACGCCGCTCTCGAATTTCAGCTTGGCGAAGGCGCCCTGCCCCGTGACGTCGAGCACGGCGTCCTTGATGCCGCCGAGGTCGCTGTCGGTGCGCGACAGCATTTCGGTGCGCCAGCCCTGGAGCGAGGCATAGCGCGTGTACATCTCCAGGAGGTCGGCGGCGAACAGCGCCGCCTCGTCGCCGCCCGTGCCGGCGCGGATTTCGATGATGGCGTTGGACGCGTCGGCGGCGTCCTTGGGCAGGAGCTGGATGCGCAGATCGTGCTCGAGCGTCTCGAAGCGCTGCTTGAGTTCGGCGCGTTCCTCCTCGGCGAGGCTGCGCATCTCGCTGTCGGTCTTGGGGTCGGCGATCATCGCCTCGGCGCCGGCGAGCTGGTCCTGCACCGAGCGGTAGTCGCGCACCACGTCGATGATGGGCGCGAGCTCGGCATGTTCCTTGGAGAGCTTCACGAAGGCCGGCCCGCCCGCGCCGGACGACAGCTCGGCCTCGACCGCGTGGAAGCGGTCGAGCAGGCGTTCGAGCTTGGCGGATGGGATCATTGCGGTTCCTAAGATAGGATGCGCGGACCCCTTCGCGAGGCGCGCGCATGACCTTTCGGCTACCCGGCTATCACGCGGCGTTCGCGTTCCTCAAGGGGCTGGTCCTTCTGGGGCTGGCGGCCGGCGCGGCCCAGGCGCAGAGCCAGCAGGCGCTGTTCGACGGCTATGTCGGCTCCCCGGCCTATCGGGGGATCCTGCTCAAGGCCTATAACGACGCCGAGCCGGCGACGCTCAAGGCCAAATGCCCTGTCCTGACGCTGGTCTCGTTCGACAAGCCCGAGATCGTCGAGGCGCCGGCCTTCGTGAAGGGACCGCAGGGATGGCGCGCGAGCACCGGCGCCTGGGTCCAGCGCGCCACGCTGGACGCCTGCGGCACCAAGGTGCTGCGCCGCGCGCTGGTCGAGACCAAGTCCGACAACACGCTGCGCACGCGCGGGCTGCTGCCCGGCGAATTCGCCGGCGGCTACAAGCTGGAAGAAACGGCGCATGCCTATGTCGTCGAAAGCATGATGAACGTGACCAAGTGCAAGGACTGGAAGACGCCGGCGGTGCTCGACATCGTGGCGGCGGGCAAGCCGTCGCCCAAGGGCTGGCGCGAGAACTGGACGGGGCTGATCTGCGGCAGGACGGTGACGGCGCGCGTGGACTACGTGCCGAACGGCGCACAGACCGATGTGGTGACGAGCCAGATCAAGGCGCGGTAGGCGTCCGCCGATAGGGAAACCGATACCAGAATGTCATCCCGCGAAAGCCGGAAGCCAGATCGGCCGCTCGCCCGGTCGCTGGATGCCCGCCTTCGCGGGCATGACAAGTCTTTCTATTGCGCCGGTTCCAACACGGGCGCGACGGTGCCGCGGCCCGCCTCGATCTCGGCGGCCTTCTTCTCGCAGAGCTCGACGACGTGCTCGACCAGCTTCTCGTTGTCGAGGCGATAGGCCGGCTTGCCGTTCAGATAAATCTGGCCGTGGCCCTTGCCGGCGCCGCCGCCGGTGAAGGCGAGATCGGTCTCGCGCGCCTCGCCTGGGCCGTTGACGACGCAGCCGATGATCGACAGCGACATCGGCGTCGAGATATGCTTGAGCCGGTCTTCCAGCGTGCGAACCGTGTCGATCACGTTGAAACCCTGGCGGGCGCAGCTCGGGCAGGAGACGATGTTCACGCCGCGATGGCGCAGGTTCAGCGACTTCAGGATGTCGAAGCCGACGCGCACCTCTTCCACCGGATCGGCGCTGAGCGAGACGCGGATCGTGTCGCCGACGCCGCTCCACAGGAGCATGCCCATGCCGATGGAGGATTTGACGGTGCCGGAGATCATGCCGCCGGCCTCGGTGATGCCCAGATGGATCGGGCAGTCGACCGCGTCGGCGAGCTGCTGATAGGCGGCGACCGCGAGGAAGGCGTCGGACGCCTTCACCGATATCTTGTATTCGCGGAAATCGAGGTCATCGAGGATCTTGGCGTGGTTGAGCGCGCTCTCCACCATCGCTTCGGGGCACGGCTCGCCGTATTTCTCGAGCAGCTCCTTTTCGAGGCTGCCGGCATTGACGCCGATGCGCATCGAGCAGCCGTGATCCTTGGCGGCCTGCACGACTTCCTTCACGCGATTGGCGTTGCCGATATTGCCGGGATTGATGCGCAGGCAGGCGGCGCCGGCCACCGCGGCCTCGATGGCGCGCTTGTAGTGGAAATGGATGTCGGCGACGACCGGGATGTTCGCGGCCCGCGTGATCGCCCGCATCGCCTTGGTCGCGTCCTCGTCCGGGCAGGAGACGCGCACGATGTCGGCGCCGGCCTCCTCGATGCCGCGGATCTGGTCGATCGTGGCGCGGGCGTCGCCGGTGACGGTGTTGGTCATGGTCTGCACGGTGATCGGGGCGTCGCCGCCGACCGGCACCTTGCCGACCATGATCTGGCGCGACTTGCGCCGGTGGATATCGCGGTACGCGCGTACGCTCATCAGAGGCCTCCGCCGGTGCGGTCGACGATCGATTGCGGATCGAGCGACAGCCCTTCCGCGACGCCGGCATCCCGGCCGGCAAAACCCTTGGTTTCGCCGTCGAGGTCGATCTCGACCGCATTGGCATTCGTCGTCGTCAGCGTCAGGCCGACGACATTGGGGACCTGGTAGGTGTCGCCCGGCTGGAGCGTGCGGTTGATGTAGACCATCCCGTCCTCGCCCTGGACCAGCACGCGCGTCGCCTGATGCACGCGCAGCACGACGCGGGCGCCGCGATTGTTCGCGCCATAGACCTGGCCTTGCGGCAGCGGGGCGGGCGCCGGGGCGCCGGCGGGCGGCGCCGTGCCGGCGGCGGCCTCCGGGGTACCTGCCGCGGGCGCGGCCGGCGTCGCGGCCGGCGGCGGCGCGGGCTGCGGCGTCGCCTGAACGACCGGCTTCGGCGCGAGCTGTGGCGGCGCGGGGACCGGCTGCGAGGTCATCGAACTGGTCGAGCTCAACACATAATAAGCGCCATAGGCCATCAGGAGCACGACGACGGCCGCGATGATCTTCCAGCCCTGCGGCAGGCGGCGGTTCTCGTCCTCGTCGATGACGGAGACGGCGGGGACGTTGTCGGTGTCGGAACGCCCGGCGATCTCCGCCTTGAAACGCTCCAGGCATTGCTGGGTGTCGAGGCCGAGATAATCGGCATAGGAGCGGACGAAGCCCACCGCATAGGTGCGGCCGGGAAGCTGTTCCAGCCGGTCCTCCTCGATCGCCTCCAAGTGGTCCTTGCGGATCTTCAGCGCCTTGGAGACGGTCGCCAGATCGTCGCCGCGGCGCAGGCGGGCGGCGCGCAGATCCTGGCCCACCGTCTCCAGCGGGGCGTCGCTGTCGCCGGAGATTTCGCGCAGATGGATGCGCCGGCTCTTCATGTTGCCGTCGTCATCGAGCGTCAGGCGGGTCACTTTGGTCATTGGCAAAGCATTATCCGCTGCGCCGCACCGGTGCCAGCCAATTCTTTGAAACCGGCCGAAAAGGCGGCGTTTTTTACAGGCCTATCGCGATGGGCGGACGGCCGCCCCCCGCGATGAGGTCAGCGCGAGCTGCCGCCGCTGACGCCGCCGCGCTGCATGCGGCCGACATTTTCCTGGCCGACGCGCGTCATCTCCTGCCAGACGGCCTTGGTCAGGCACACACGGCGGCCGCCCAGGCGCGAGCCGGTCGGCGGGGGCATATCCTTGCAGATCATCTTGTCGGCATCGGGATCGGGCGGAATCGCGGCAACCGCCTGACCGGGAGCGCCGGTATTGGACGGGGCGTTCGGCGTAGCGACCATGGCGGGCGCGGCGACCGTGCTAGGCGTCGTGACCGTGCCGGGCGCCGCCGGAGCGGGAGCCGGATCCGACTGGGCCTGCGCGCCGATCAGCGACAAACCCAAGGCGGCGGCAGCCGCAATACCCATCATACCGTAGTGCAAGATGCTCTCTCTATTGGTGGACACAGACGATCCTTTTCGCATGCGCACAGCGAAATCAAGCGCAGGCGTTCCGGTCACGACAATTTGACGCCATTTATTTCAGCGCGATCCCGCGCTCGGCCGCGAAAGCCGCGAGCCGCGTGCGCAGGCTGTGGTCGGTGCGGCCGCAAAGTTTCGTGACGAAAGGCGTCACCTCGCTCAGATCCATGCTGCGGATCATCAGCTTGATCGCGCCGATATTGGCCGGATGCATGGACAATGTACGCAAGCCCAGCCCCAGCAGCGCCATGGCGTCGAGCGGCTTGCCGGCCATTTCGCCACACAGCGACAGCTCGCCATGGGCCTCGGCCGAACTGTTCACAATGAGACGGATCAGCGTCAGCGACGCCGGATTGAGCGTGTCGTAGCGGCGCGAGACGCGCGGATTGGTGCGGTCGACCGCGAAGGCGAGCGACAGAAGATCGTTCGAGCCGATGGAGACGAAATCGGCCGAGCGCATCAGCTGCGGCAGCATGAAGGCGAGCGCCGGGACTTCGAGCATGGCGCCGACCAGGACCTGCTTGGGCCGCTCCTGGCCGAGCAGGCGGGCGCGTTCGGTCTCGCGGTCGATCAGGGCGCGGGCGCGGTTGAACTCGTCGACATTGGAGATCATCGGCAGGAGGATGCGCAGCACCCGCCCCGTCGCCGCCATCAAAAGCGCGCGGACCTGGTAGCGCAGCAGGGCCGGACGGTCGAGCGCGATGCGGATGGCGCGCCAGCCGAGCGCCGGATTCTCCTCGCGCTCCCAGCGCGCATAGGGCAGCACCTTGTCGCCGCCGAGGTCGAGGGTACGGAACACGACGGACTTGTCGCCGGCCGCGTCGAGGATCTCGCGATAGAACGACACCTGGTCGGCGAGGCGCGGCATGGTCTCGCCGATCATGAATTGAAGCTCGGTGCGGAACAGGCCGACGCCGTCGGCGCCGGATTGCGCCAGATGCGGCATGTCGAGCTTGAGCCCGGCGTTCATCATCAGCTTGATCGGCACGCCGTCCTTGGTGACGGCGGGAAGATCGCGCAGCGCCGCGAAGCGCGCCTGGACCTGCTCGCGCAGCGAGCGCTTGACCTCGAAGGCGGCGACGATCTCGCTCTGCGGGCGCAGGTGCAGCTCGCCGGTCTCGCCGTCGATCGCGATCTCGTCGCCGCCGCGCGCGGAATCGGTGATGCCCTCGACCGAGCCGATCAGCGGCAGGCCCATCGAGCGGGCGACGATGGCGACATGCGAGGTCGAGGCGGCCTCTTCGAGCACCAGGCCCACGAGGCGTTCGCGGCTGTAGTCCAGGAGCTCGGCCGGGCCCATGGCGCGGGCGATCACGACGGCGTTGAGCGGCAGCTCCTGGATGCCGCTTTCGCCGGTCAGGTGGCGCAGGAGGCGGCGCGCCAGGTCGTCGAGATCGTGCAGGCGCTCGCGCAGCACCGGATCGTCGAGGCGCTGGACGCGCACGCGCATCTCGTCCTGCACGCGCTCGACCGCGGCCTCGGCGGTGAGGCCGGTGCGCACCGCGTCGCGCATGCGCTGGCGCCAGCCCTGGTCGTGGGCGAAGAGGCGGTAGGCCTCGATGACCTCGCGGCCCTCGCCGGTGAGGTCGAGCTCGCTGGAATCCAGCATCTTGTCGACCGCGTCGCGCAGCGAGCCGATGGCGTCCTCGAGCCGGGTCAGCTCCTCCAGCGTATTTTCGGCGATCATGCGCTCGACTTTTACGCGCGGCTCATGGAGCACGACGCGGCCGATGCCGACGCCTTCCGACAACCCCTCGCCGTGGAAGGTGCGCGGCCGGTCGGCGCGCAGCTCGGGCTCGTCGAGCTCGGAGAGCTTGAACAACCCGCCCTGGGCGACGACCTCGGCCAGCACCATGGCGACGGTCTGCAGCGCCTCGACCTCTTCCTCGGAATAGAGGATGGCCTGGCGGTTCTGCACCGTGAGCACGCCGAACACCTGGCCGCCGCGCACGATGGGCACGCCGAGGAAGGATTTGTACGGGTCCTCGCCGGTCTCGGGCCGGTAGGAGAAATGCGGATCGGACGGCGCATCCGACAGGTTCACCGGCTCGGCGGTTTCGGCGACGAGGCCGACAAGGCCCTCGCCTTCCTTCAGCCGCGTGTTGTGGACGGCGCTGCGGTTCAGGCCCTCGGTGGCGAAGAGTTCGAGCGCCTTGCCGGCCCGGCGCAGATAGATCGAGCAGACCTCCGCCACCATGATGGTCGCGATGACGGTGACGAGCTTGTCGAGCCGCATCTGGGCGCTCGTCTGCTCGGCCATGATCTCGCGCAGGCGTCGCAGGAGAATGCGCGGGCCGCCGGCGGCTACGGGCATCAGAACTCCTTTTCCTCCCCCGCGTTTGCGGGGGAGGTGTCGCTGGAGCGCAGCGACAGCGACGGAGGGGGGAAGTGTATGGGCGACGGTGCGGGGCGGGCCCCCTCCGCTTCGCTCGCGAAGGGCTCGCTCAGCACCTCCCCCGCAAACGCGGGGGAGGAAAAGAGGGGGGCTCTTTTCATCTACGCCACGTCCAGTTCATACGCCGAATGCAGCGCGCGCACGGCGAGCTCGACATATTCCTCGGCGATCAGCACCGAGACCTTGATCTCGCTGGTCGAGATCACCTGGATGTTGATGCCCTTCTCCGACAGGGTGCGGAACATGGTCTGGGCCACGCCGGGATGGGCGCGCATGCCGATGCCGATGATCGAGACCTTCGCCACGTCGGCGTCATGCGTCATCTCCCGATAGCCGATCTGCTCGGCCGCCTTCTCGATCGAGGCCAGGGCGCGGGCGAGCTCGCCGCGCGTGACGGTGAAGGTGAGATCGGTCTTCTTGCCGTCTTCCGACACATTCTGGACGATCATGTCGACGTTCACGCCGCTGTCCGCCAAGGGCCCGAAGATCGCCGCGGCGATGCCGGGGCGGTCCGGGATCTTGTGCAGGGTGATCTTCGCCTCGTCGCGGCTATAGGCGATGCCGGTGACCGGTTTCTTTTCCACGATGTCTTCCTCGTCGCAAAGCAGCGTGCCGCCCTTGTCCGGATCGAAGGTGGACAGGACGCGGGTGGGCACGCGGTGAAGCATGGCGATCTCGACCGAGCGGGTCTGCAGGACCTTGGAGCCCAGCGACGCCATCTCGAGCATCTCCTCGTACGAAATCTTCTCCAGCCGGCGCGCCTTCGGAACGATGCGCGGATCGGTGGTGTAGACGCCGTCGACGTCGGTGTAGATGTCGCAGCGGTCGGCCTTCAGCCCCGCCGCGACCGCGACGGCCGAGGTGTCGGAGCCGCCGCGCCCCAGCGTCGAGATGCGGTCATGGCCCGCGACGCCCTGGAAGCCCGCGACGACGGCGACTTCGCCCTTGCCGAGACTCTCGTTCATCAGATCGGAGTCCATGCCTTCGATCCGGGCGGAGCCATGGACCGAGGAGGTGCGCAGCGGAATCTGCCACCCCATCCAGGACCGCGCCGGCACGCCGATGGCGCCCAGCGCGACGGCGAGAAGGCCGCTCGTCACCTGTTCGCCGGTGGCGACGATGACGTCGTATTCGCGCGGGTCGGGGATGGCGGGCGCGTTGGCGCCGGGCGCCCTGGCGATGTCGTTGGCCCAGGCGACGAGCTTGTTGGTCTCCCCCGCCATCGCAGAGACCACGACGGCGACCTGGTTGCCGCGGTCGCGCTCGCGCTTCACCAGGGTCGCGACATGGCGGATGCGGTCCAGGTCGGCCACCGAGGTGCCGCCGAATTTCATCGCAATCTTCGCCATGGTTCAAAAGTTCGCTGGTTGCCCGGGATACATAGACGGCGAAGTGCTGGGGCTCAATGCAAGGTTTCCTCCCCCGTGTTTGCGGGGGAGGTGCCGAGCGGAGCGAGGCGGAGGGGGCCCCCTCCGTCGCGCCTTCGCTTCGCTACGTCGCGCCACCTCCCCCGCAACAGCGGGGGAGGAAGTGCTACGATCGCAAGGATGACCAGCAGCGACACCACCATCGACGCCGCCGAAGTCGCCAAGTTCTCGGCCATGGCGGCGGAGTGGTGGGACCCGGCGGGCAAGTTCGCGCCGCTGCACAAATTCAATCCCGTCCGGCTCGCCTTCATCCGCGATACCGCCGCGGCGCATTTCGGCCGTTCGGGGTTGAGGCCGTTCGAGGGCCTGACCCTGCTCGATATCGGCTGCGGCGGCGGATTGCTGTGCGAGCCCATGAGCCGGCTGGGCTTCGCGGTGACCGGCGTCGATCCGTCGGAGAAGAACATCGGCACGGCGAAAGCCCATGCCGCCGGCCTGCCCATCGCCTACCGCGCCGCGAGCGCGGAGACGCTGGAGGCGGAAGGGCTGACCTTCGACATCGTCCTCAATATGGAAGTGGTCGAGCATGTCGCCGACCTGCGCGCCTATCTCAGGGCCTGCGCGCATCTTGTGAATCCGGGAGGCCTGACGATCGTGGCGACGCTGAACAAGACGCTCAAATCCCTGGCGCTGGCCAAGATCGGGGCCGAGTACATCCTGCGCTGGCTGCCGCCCGGCACGCATGACTGGAACCGGTTCGTCGAGCCCGCAGAGCTTCGCAGATTGCTTGAAGGCGCCGGGCTCAACCCGTTGAAAACGCAAGGCGTGGCGTTCGATCCGATCGCCTGGGACTGGCGGCTGTCGGACGATATAGACGTGAACTATATGGTGGTGGCGAGCCGGTAGAAACGCCTGGATCCCCTTCCCTCGCCGCGCTTGGCGCGGCTCGCCGGGATGACCTCGCTGTCGCGAGGTCAGTTCGCGCCGTCGAGATCGGGCGGCAGCGGGGCGACGTCGACGCCCTCCTCCAGCAATTCCTTGGCTTCCTCGAGCGAGGCCTCGCCGTAGATGTGGCGCTCGTCGGCCTCGCCGTAGTGGATCTTGCGGGCTTCCTCGGCGAAGTTGGGGCCGACATAGTCCGCGTTCCGCTGCACATATTTGCGCAGGCCCGTCATGAACTGGCGCATCCTGCCGGCTTCCTCGGCGGTGACGGTCTGCTTCTTCGCGCCGGAGACCGCCGGCGCCATGATCGCCTTCTCCACCTTGCGGGAGTCGCAGACCGGGCAGGTCAGCGAACCGCCACGCGCCTGGTCCTCATAGGCCAACGAATCGCGGAACCAGCCCTCGAACTCGTGGGCATTCCTGCAGCGGAGATTGTAAACGATCACGCCCGAGCCTTCTTCCAGTCCCGGTGCCAGCTTACACGACGGAATCGCCGGCCGGTTCGACAATTCACAACGCTTAGCGCCTGCGCCGCGGCGCTGGCAAGGACGCCGCCGTTAACCATGCGCCGCGCAGGGCGTCAGGGGCCTTTGAAGGGGCGGTCATGCTGCAGGTTCGGCACGCGGGCGCGCGCCGCCGTCACGGCGGCGGGATCGATGTCGGCGAGGATGATGCCGGGCTCGGTGCCGGCCTCGGCCAGGACCTCGCCCCAGGGCGCGATAATGATCGAATGGCCATAGGTCTTGCGGCCGTTGGCGTGTGTGCCGCCCTGGGCGGGCGCGAGCACGAAGGCGCCGTTCTCGATGGCGCGGGCGCGCAACAGGATGTGCCAATGGGCCTTGCCGGTGGTCTCGGTGAAGGCGGAGGGGGCGGTCAGCAGGAAGGCGCCCTTCTGGGCGAGCGCGCGGTAAAGCTGCGGAAAGCGCATGTCGTAGCAGATCGTCAGCCCGATCTTGCCCCAGGGCGTGTCGGCGAGGACGGCTTCGTCGCCACCGGCGACCGTATTGGACTCGCGGTATTTCTCGCCCGACGGCAGGTCGACGTCGAAGAGATGGATCTTGCTGTAGCGCGCCGCGATGCGGCCCTTGGGATCGATCAGGAATTCGCGGTTGGCGGTCTTGGTCTCGCTGACCTTGATGGCGAGCGAGCCGATCAGGAGCCAGATGCCGAGCTCTTCCGCCAGGGCGCGGAAGGCGGGCAGCGCGGGATCGTGGTCCTCGTCATAGGAGCTCGCGAGCTTGGCGCCGCCATCGGGCGCCATGAGCGTGGTGTTCTCGGGCGTGGCGATGAACTGCGCCCCCCGCCCCTTCGCTTCGCGGATGAATTCGGAGGTCGTGCGGATGTTCTCCGCGACGTCGTCGGACGAGCGAAGCTGGACGCAGGCGGCTTTGAAGATGCTCATCGTGTCACGATAGCGCGGAAACTATCCCGCCAGAAGCGGGTCGAGCTTGCCCTGGCTTTCCAGCGCGTAGAGGTCGTCGCAGCCGCCGACATGGGTTTCCCCGATGAAGATCTGCGGCACGGAGCGGCGGCCTTCGCTCTTGGATTCCATTTCGGCGCGGGCGTCGGCGTCCATGAAGACGTCGACCTCCTCGAACGGGGCGCCCTTCTTCTTCAGGAGCGCCTTGGCACGCACGCAATAGGGACAGATGGGGGTCGTGTAGATCTTGATCTTGGACATGGCGAGCGACTCGTAGGCACCCTTCCGTGACAGTTATATAATATCGCCAGCGGCGGGGCGGACAACGCGGGCGAGCGCCAAAACCAGGACTTTCGCGGCCCCTGCGCGCTTTAGCGCACGCGCGCAGGCGTCGACCGTGGCCCCGGTGGTCAATACGTCGTCGACCAAAAGAACGTTACGCGCTGCGATGGCCGATTTGTGGCGGGGCGAAACCTTGAACGCACCCAGCATGTTGCGCCGCCGCGCCTTGGCGGACCGCATGGCGCCCTGGCTGGGGGTGGCGCGGCTGCGCGTGAGCGCCAGAACGTCGCAGGGTTTGCCCGAGAGCCGGCCCAGGGCGCGGGCGAGCTCCGCGGACTGGTTGTAGCGACGGGTCCAGAGCCGGCCGGGATGGAGGGGAACCGGGACCAGGAGGTCGGCCTCTTCCAGGAAGGCGCGGCCGCCGCGGTCGAGCCAGCGGGCGAAGGCGGGCGTGAGGTCCAGCCGGTCGCCATGCTTGAGGGCGAGGATCGGGCCGCGGCTCGCTTCGTCGTAGCGCATGACGGCGCGGGCGCGGTCATAGGCCGGCGGATGGGCGTGACAGGCGGCGCAGAGCGTGTCGCCGCCGGGATCGAACTCGAACGGCGCGCCGCAGGCGGAACACATCGGGCCGTCGAGGAAGCGCACCTTTTGCCAGCACGGGGCGCAGAGTGCGCCGGGCTCCGCCACCTGGGAGCGGCAGCCGATGCAGAGCGGCGGATAGACGAGATCGAGCACCGCCCGCCCCGTTCTCATCAGGCCGCGTTTGAGGCCGCCCTGCAATCCCCCGCTCATGGCGCTAGTGTAGCGCAATGACCGAAGGACCGCCGCGGATATTCGATCGCAAAGCCATCCGGCTCCATGACGCCAGGGCCGCGCGGATCGGCGGCGACCGATTCCTGCACGACGAAGCCGCCCATCACCTCGTCGAGCGGCTTTCTGCCGTTCCAAAGCGCGAATGGATGTGGCGTGTCGCCATCGAAGCGGCGATGGATGACGAAGAGCACCTCCGGCTGGATCGGGCGCCCTACGATCTGGTGACCAGCATCCTGGCGCTGCATGCCGTCAACGACCTGCCGGGCGTGCTGGTCCAGGCGCGCCGCGCCCTCAAACCCGACGGGCTGTTCCTGGCGGCTCTGTTCGGGGGCGAGACGCTGACCGAGCTGCGCCAGTCGCTCGCGGCGGCGGAGATCGAGATCGTAGGCGGCATCAGTCCGCGGGTCGCGCCGTTCGCCGATGTGCGCGATCTGGGCGGGCTGCTGCAGCGCGCCGGCTTCACGCTTCCCGTCGCCGATGTCGAGCGCACGGTGGTGCGCTATCGCGATTTCACGCAGCTCGTCCGCGACCTGCGCGCCATGGGCCAGACCAATGCGCTGGTCGAGCGCAGCAGGAAACCGATGCGGCGCGAGATGCTGGCGGCGGCGATGGCGCATTATGCGCGGCACTTCTCCGATCCGGACGGCAGGCTGCGCGCGACCTTCGATATCGTCTACCTCACCGGCTGGGCGCCGCACGAGAGCCAGCAGAAGCCGCTGAAGCCGGGAACCGCGACGGCGCGGCTGGCGGGCGCGCTGGGAACGAAGGAATTGCCGGCCGGCGAGGCGCCGCCGAAGCGTCAGACGTAGTCCGCCAGCGCGTTGAAGAAGGCGGTCAGGCTCGTGCCGATGCTGCTGACGGCGGCGAAGATCACGATGGAGACGATGCTCGCGATCATCGCGTATTCGATCGCGGTGGCGCCGGAGGCGTCGCGCGCGAGGTGGCTCAGAGCAGATCGCGCAGCATGGGGACGAGCGGCAGGTCCGCCGGCGGCATCGGATACTGTGTCAGATCCCGCGGCCGGACCCATTTCAGCGCGCTGTGCTCGCGGGCCGTCGGCGTGCCCTCCCAGCGGCGGCAGAGATAGAGCGGCATCAGCAGGTGGAAATCCGGATAGGCGTGCGAGGCGAAGGCGAAGGGCGCCAGACAGGGTTCCTTGATCGCGATACCGAGCTCCTCGCCCAGTTCGCGGATCACGGTTTCTTCCGGACGCTCGCCCGGCTCGATCTTCCCGCCCGGAAACTCCCATAATCCCGCCATCGCCTTTCCCGGCGGGCGCTGCGCGATCAGCACGCGGCCATCCGGATCGATCAGCGCGCAAGCCGCTACGAGCACAAGCCTGGCGCGTGTGTCCGCCATGATGCCGAGACCCTCCTAACGGCCGATTAACAATTAGCAGTGGGGTCTGGGGAGGTCGAACGCAAGTTCCGCGGGCGCAACTGCGTCATGAGAGCGCCGCGGCGCCGGGCGCCTTGTCGAGGACCGGGCCCGCGGCGTACCGCTCGCGGAAAATGAGCGAGCCTTGCCGCATGACCGACTATCTCCATCTTCCCTCCCGTTTCGCCGAGGGCGGCATCAATGTGGTGGTCGAGACCCCGCGCGGGGCGCGGACCAAGTTCAAATACGACCCGCAGCTTCAGGCCTTCCGCATGTCGCGGCCGCTGACGCTGGGCCTGCGGTATCCCTTCGACTGGGGCTTCGTGCCGTCGAGCTGCGCCGAGGACGGCGATCCGCTCGATGCGCTGGTGCTGCATGACGGCGAGAGCTATCCCGGCGTTGTCATCCCCTGCCGGCCGGTCGGCGTGCTGGAGGTGATCCAGCGCGAGGAGGGGCGGAAATTCCGCAACGACCGCGTGCTGTTCGTGCCCATGGCGGCGCCGCGGCAGCGGAACATGCGCGACGTGCTGTCCCTCTCGAAGCCGATGAAGCAGGAGCTGGAAGGCTTCTTCCAGGCCGCGATCGCCGGCACCGCCAAGGAGATCGCCTTCGAGGGCTGGCGCGGCGCGCGTGCCGCCATGGCGGCGGTGAAGGCGGCGGAGGCGAAATTCCGGGCGCCCGCGTAACGCCGCGGTCAGCCCTGCCCGGCGGCGGCTTCGAACCGCGAGCGTCCGAAGACATAGGCCTGCGGCTCGACGACGGTGCGGCGAAAGAAGCCGCCGATCATCGCCATGACCTCGGACACCATCCGCGGATGATTGGCAAAGCCGTGCGGAAAGCCGGCGAAGAGGTGCAGGTCGACCTTGCCGCCGGCTTCGCGCACGCGCCCCGCATAGGCGAGCGAGGTGCTTACCGGAACGATCCGGTCGGCGTCGCCGTGCAGCAGCATGACGGGCGGCAGGCCGGGACCGACATGGCCGAGCGGGCTGGCGAGCGCCGCCGTCTCGGCCGAGATCTCCGCGCCGGGCAGCGCGGCGGCGGGGATGCCGCCCGAGGGGCGCTCGTCGCCGACATAGAACAGGACCGGCGGATAGATCGCGGCGACGGCGGCCACGCGGGCCGACACGCCGCCGGCGCCTTCCGGCGGATCGAGGCGGGGGTCGTCGCCGCTGCCGGCCGCGAGCAGCGCCAGCTGGCCGCCGGCGGAATGACCTTCGAGGCAGAGCTTGTCCGGATCGAAGCCGAGTTCGGAGGCGCGCGCGCGGCTCCAGCGCAGCGCGCGTTTCACATCGTGGATCTGGGCGGGAAAGCGCGCCTCGCCGGTCAGGCGATATTCGGACGTGAGGACGACGAAGCCTTGCGCGGCCAAGGCCGTCGCATGCGGGACCAGCATGGCCTTGCTGCCGCGCGCCCAGGCGCCGCCATGCAGCATGAGAACGGCCGCGCCGTTTGCGGTGCCCGCCGGGCGGTAGACGTCGAGCGTCAGCGGCCGGTTGCCGGCATCGGCGAAGGGAATGTCGCGCTGCGTGGTCATCTCAGCTTCGATAGCTGCCATTGATGTCGATGTAGCCGTGGGTGAGGTCGCAGGTCCAGACGCGCGCGGTGCCCTTGCCCAGGCCGATGTCCACCGCGATCTCGACCTCGCGGCCCTTCACCGCCCTGGTGGCGGCGGCCTCGTTGTATTTGGGCGAGCGTTCGCCCGCTTCCGCCACGACCTGGGCGCCGAAGCTGATCTTCAGCCTGTCGCGATCGGCCGGCTCGCCGGCCTTGCCCACCGCCATGACGATGCGGCCCCAATTCGCGTCCTCGCCGGCGATGGCGGTCTTCACCAGCGGCGAGTTGGCGATGGAGAGCGCGATGCGCTTGGCGGATTCGTCGCTCTCCGCCCCGCTCACGTCGATGCGGATCAGCTTCTGCGCGCCCTCGCCGTCGCGCACCACCTGGAGCGCGAGATTGAGCAGCACCTTGTCCAGCGCCTGGCGGAATTCGTTCAGGCGCTTGTCGCTCGCCTTGGAGATCGCGGGATGGGTGGCGCCCTTGCCGGTGGCGAACAGCAGCAGCGTGTCGCTGGTGGAGGTGTCGCTGTCGACGGTGATGGCGTTGAAGGAGGGCTTCACGCCCGCGCTCAGCAATTCCTGCAGCACCGGCGCCGGCAGCTTGGCATCGGTGAAGACGAAGGACAGCATCGTCGCCATGTCCGGCGCGATCATCCCCGAGCCCTTGGCGATGCCGTTGATCGTCACCCGCTTGCCGTCGATGGTCGCCGATGCGGTGGCGAGCTTGGGATAGGTGTCGGTGGTCATGATCGCCTCGGCGGCGGCGCGCCAGCCGCCGGCGGCGCCCTCCTCCGCCAGCGTGCCGAGGATTTTCGTGATGCGGCCGGCCGGCAGCGGCTCGCCGATGACTCCCGTTGACGCCAGGAAGACCTCGCCCGGCTTGCAGCCGACGATGGCGGCGGCTGATTCCGCGACTTGCCGGGCGCCGTCATAGCCGGCCTTGCCGGTGAAGGCGTTGGCGTTGCCGCTGTTGACCACCAGGGCGCGCGCGGCGCCGCCGGCCAGGCTCGTCTTGCACCAGTCCACCGGCGCCGAGGCCGTCTTGGACCGTGTGAAGACGCCCGCCGCCTGCGTTCCGGCGGAAAACACCGCCAGGAGGACGTCGGTGCGGTCCTTGTAGCGGACCCCGGCCTCGCCGGTGGAAAGGCGCACGCCGGCCAGGGGCGGCAGGCTGGGATAGGTCTTGGGCGCCAGCGGCGATACGGCATGGTCCGCGCCCTTGGCGGGCTTTGCCGCCGTCTTTGCCTGCGCCATGGACCGCCCTCGGAAATCGGGCGCGGATGTGACCGGAATCCCCTGATTTGACAAGGGGGTGAGCCGTTCTTATGTCTCCGCCGCTCCTGCCATGCCGGACTTGCGCCCCAAGACCGCCATTTCCGACAGGTTTACGAGGTTTTCATGCTGGGTTTCAGCGACATAGCGCAACGCCTCTTCGGGTCCTCCAACGAGCGGAAGATCAGGCCCTATAAGGCAAGGGTGGCCGAGATCAACGCCCTGGAGCCCAAATTCGCCGCGCTGTCGGACGATCAGCTTCGCGCCCAGACGCCCGCCTTCAAGGAACGCCTCGCCAAGGGCGAGACCCTGGAGGACCTGTTGCCGGAAGCCTTCGCGGTGGTCCGCGAGGCGGCCAAGCGCACGCTCGGACAGCGGCACTACGACGTGCAGCTCGTGGGCGGCATGGTCCTGCATTACGGGAACATCGCCGAGATGAAGACCGGCGAGGGCAAGACGCTGGTCGCGACCCTCGCGGTCTATCTGAACGCGCTCGCCGGCGAGGGCGTTCATGTCGTGACGGTGAACGACTATCTCGCCAGCCGCGACGCCGACTGGATGGGCCAGGTCTACAAATTCCTCGGCATGAGCGTCGGCTGCATCGTGCACGGCCTGACCGACGAGGAGCGCAAGACCGCCTACAATTCCGACATCACCTACGGCACCAACAACGAGTTCGGCTTCGACTATCTGCGCGACAATATGAAGTACTCGATCGCGACGATGGCGCAGCGCGGCCATTCCTTCGCGATCGTCGACGAGGTGGACTCGATCCTGATCGACGAGGCGCGCACGCCGCTGATCATCTCGGGCCCGACGGACGACCTGACCGAGCTCTACAAGCGGGTCGATGCGATGATCCCGCTGCTGCGCAAGCCCGGCACCAAGAAGATCAAGAACCGCGACGGCAAGGAAGTGCTGGAGGATCCGGGCGACTACGAGCTCGACGAGAAGTCGCGCAACGTCACGCTGACGGACGCCGGCAACGAGCACATGGTGGAGCTCCTGAAGGGCGTGGGCCTCCTGGAGAGCGGCGATCTCTACGACATCGAGAACATCTCGATCGTCCATCACGTCAACCAGGCGCTGAAGGCGCACACCATCTTCCAGAAGGACCGCGACTACATCGTCAAGGACGGGCGGATCGTCATCATCGACGAGTTCACCGGCCGCATGATGGAAGGGCGGCGCTTCTCCGAAGGCCTGCACCAGGCGCTCGAAGCCAAGGAGCATGTCGAGGTTCAGCCCGAGAACGTGACCCTCGCCTCGATCACCTTCCAGAATTATTTCCGCCTCTACGACAAGCTGGCGGGCATGACCGGCACGGCGATGACCGAAGCCGCCGAGTTCATGGACATCTACAATCTCGACGTCATGGAAGTGCCGACCAACATGCCGGTCAGGCGCATCGATGCCGACGACGAGGTCTACCGCACCGCCGAGGAGAAGAACGAGGCGATCATCAAGCTGGTCGAGGAATGCCGCGTGAAGGGCCAGCCGGTCCTGGTCGGCACCACCTCCATCGAGAAGTCCGAGCAGCTTTCCGAGCTGATGAAGAAGCGCAAGATCGTGCACAACGTGCTGAACGCGCGCTATCACGAGCAGGAAGCCGCCATCGTCGCTCAGGCGGGCGTCTCGGGCGCGGTGACCATCGCGACCAACATGGCCGGCCGCGGCACCGACATCCAGCTCGGCGGCAATCTCGAAATGCGCGTCAAGGTCGAGCTCGGCGGCGTGATCGACGAGAACGAGCGCGCCAGGCGCATCGACGAGATCAAGAGCGAGATCAGGATCGACAAGGAGAAGGTCATCCAGGCCGGCGGCCTCTACATCGTCGGCACCGAGCGGCACGAGAGCCGGCGCATCGACAACCAGCTGCGCGGCCGGTCGGGCCGCCAAGGCGATCCGGGCGCCTCGAAATTCTTCCTGAGCCTGCAGGACGACCTGATGCGCATCTTCGGATCGCAGCAGATGGACGCGATCCTGACCCGTCTCGGCCTGGAGAAGGGCGAGGCGATCGCCCATCCCTGGGTGAACAAGGCGCTCGAAAAGGCGCAGCAGAAGGTCGAGGCGCGCAACTTCGAGATCCGCAAGAACATCCTCAAATACGACAACGTGCTGAACGACCAGCGCAAGGTGATCTTCGAGCAGCGCCGCGAGATCATGTCGGCCGACGAGGTGACCGAGCAGGTCTCCGAATTCCGCGCCGAGGTCGTGGCCGATCTGGTCTCCAGCCATATCCCCGAGCGCGCCTATGCCGAGCAGTGGGACGCCGCCGGGCTGCACGACGAAGTGCTCGACATCTTCGGCGTCGACCTGCCGATCGTGGACTGGACGAAGGAAGAAGGCATCGCCGACGAGGAAGTGCGCGAGCGCATCATGTCGGCGGTCGACAAGAAGGCGGCCGAGCGCGCCGCCAATTTCGGCCCCGAACTGATCCGCTATGCCGAGAAGGCGATCCTTCTGGAGACGCTGGACCACGACTGGCGCGAGCACATCATCCAGCTCGATCATCTGCGGCAGTATGTGGCGCTGCGCGGCTACGGCCAGCGCGATCCCTTGAACGAGTACAAGGGCGAGGCCTTCGCGCTGTTCGAGAGCCTGCTCGGGCGGATGCGCACCGGCGTGATCCGCAAGCTGATGCACTTCCAGGTCGCGTCCGAGCCGATCCCGCAGCTGGTCGATCCCTCGCTGCAATCGATGCGCGTCTCGCATATCGATCCGTTGACCGGCGAGGACGATTTCGCGGCGCCGGCGCCTTCGGCCGGCGGCCCGCGCGCGATCCCGCGCGACCGCGACGTCGCGGTGGATCCCAACGATCCCAGGACCTGGGGCAAGGTGCAGCGCAACGCGCCCTGCCCCTGCGGGTCGGGCCGCAAGTTCAAGCATTGCCACGGCGCGCTGGTCTAGCGCGTCGTCGCCGCGCTCGCCTGGGCGCTCGGGCGGACCCCAGGCGGCTCGCCAGCCTCCCTGCCGCTGCTATAAGTCCGAAACCGCGCGGCGCCTTGGCGCGTTCGCGCCAAAAGGATTCCCGCGATGCGGCATGATTACAAGGAAAACGGCACGGCCGTCTGGGTCGACCTGCACAACCCGACGCCGCAGGAGATCGCGGAGGCCTGCGAGGCGTGCCATCTGCGCATCCCCACGCGGGCGGAACTGGACGAGATCGAGACGTCGAGCCGGCTCCAGGCCGAGGGCGACACGCTGACCATGAGCCTTCCGATCACGCCCTATCATCCGGGCGTCGATCCGGTGTCCGCGCCGATCGGCTTCGTGCTGACGCCCAGGATCCTCGTCACCGTGCGGTTCGACGAGCTGCACACCTTCCACAAGGTCGGCGAGAAGGTCAGCAACGACAGCGAGACCTATACGAGCGCGCAGATCTTCGCGCTGATCGCCGAGGCGATCGTCGACTATGCCGCCGACAAGTTCGAACACATCCAGACCGACACGCGGGCGGTCTCGCGCAACGTCTTCCACCGCGCGCCGCGCTCGCGCCACAACGTCTCGCGCAGCAATGCGATGCTGCGCGAGACCCTGATCCATCTGGGCGACATGGGCGAGCGGCTGTCCGAGAATCGCGAGACGCTCCTGACCCTGCAGCGCGCCCTGCCCTTCGTGCTCGACCGCGGCGGAAAATGGATCGGCGACGACGTCGTGCTGCGCCTGAAGACCGCCGGCGCCGACATCCAGTCGCTGAACGATTTCGAGACCCACCTGACCGACAAGGTGCAGTTCCTGCTCGACGCGACGCTGGGCTTCATCAACAACGAGCAGAACGACATGTTCAAGGTGCTGACGATCGCCTCGGTGGTCGGCATCCCGCCGGTGTTCGTCGCCGGGCTCTACGGCATGAATTTCGTCAACCAGCCGGAATATCACTGGGCCTTCGGCTATGAATGGGGCTGGCTGATGATCGTCGTGAGCACGATCATCCCCATCGCGTGGTTCAAATGGCGCGGCTGGTGGTGATCGCCTAAGGGCGGTGACGCCGCCGTAATATATCCACAACGCGACTCAGGCCTTTTCAGCGGCATGAAGCGCGCTTAATGTTGGCACGGGGGCGCCAACTTCATTTCAAACCTTCCAACGACATTTATCGAGCGAGGAACATCATGCATTTCGCCCATGGGGTAAGAACCGTGCTGCTCGCCGGCCTGGCGGCAGCCTTCGCCGCGCCGGCCGTGGCGCACGCCGAATCGATCAACGACAAGCGCGACCGCAAGGAGGCGCAGATCCCGACCTGCAGCCACAAGATCGGCACGCTGGCGGTGCACGAGCCGGACAATCACTGGTGGGAGGGCCTGGGCCTGGCCTCGCCGGAGGCGGTGATCAAGGTGCTGGTGATGAAGTCGCAGTGCTTCACGCTGGTCGACCGCGGCAAGGGGCTGGAGGCGGCGGAACAGGAACGCGCGCTCGCCAGCGGCGGCGATCTGCGCCGCGGCTCCAATATCGGCAAGGGCCAGATCAAGGCGGCCGACTATGTGCTGATCCCCGACCTGGTCTCGAAGAATTCCGACGCCGGCAGCACCAATATCGGCGGCATCCTGGGCGGCTTCGTCGGCGGCGGCGCCGGCGCGATCCTCTCCGGCATCAACATCTCCAAGAAGACCGCCGACGTGGTGCTGACGATCACCGATGTGCGTTCGACCGAACAGGTGGCGATGACCGAGGGCCATTCCGACAAGACCGATGTCGGCTTCGGGGTCGCCGGCGGCTGGGGCGGCTGGAGCGGTTTCGGCGGCGCGGGCGTGTCGAGCTACACCAATTCGGAGATCGGCCAGGTCGTCATCCTCGCCTATATCGACGCCTATACGAAGATGGTGGACGAGCTGGGCGGCGTCAGCGCCAACGCCTCGGCCGACAACGCGGCGCAGGCGGTCAACATGACCAAGCCCGGCACGATGTACAAAAAGTCGGGCGGCAAGGGCGGCGTGGTGCGCAAGCTCTCGTCCGGCATGATGCTCTATCCCACCGGCGACAAGGACGGCGTGTGGTGGGAAGTGTCGGACGAGCTCGGCAACAAGGGCTGGGTGTCGTCGCTGCTGTTCGAACTGGCGAAATAGCGCGGCCGCCGCGGCGGACGAAAGGGGGCTTCGGCCCCCTTTTTGTTTCGCGCGCGGCGGATCAACATGGGCGTCCGCAATCTCGAGGAAGCCGCCATGACGCCGTTCACGATCGACGTGCCGCAGAAGACGCTCGACGCCATCCGCGCCAAGGTGCGGGCCTATGAATGGCACGAGATGCCGCGCGACGAGGGCGTGGAGGCGAGCTGGGCCTATGGCGCCAATCTCGATTTCATGCGCGAACTCTGCGCCTATTGGACGGACGGATACGACTGGCGCGGCTGGGAGTCCGAGCTGAACGCCTATCCGCAATTCGTCGCGCCGGTCGACGGCATCGACCTGCATTTCTATCGCGAGACCGGGAGCGGGCCGGCGCCCAGGCCGATCATCCTCAGCCATGGCTGGCCGGGCTCGGTGTTCGAATTCCTCCACGTCATCGACAAGCTGGCACATCCCGAGCGGCATGGCGGCAGCGTGCACGACGCCTTCACCGTCGTGGTGCCGTCGCTGCCCGGTTACGGCTGGTCGGGCAAGCCGAACCGCCCGGTCGGGCCGCGCCGCACGGCGCAGCTTTTCGACACGCTGATGACCGAGGTGCTGAACCTACCCGGCTATATCGCGCAAGGCGGCGATTGGGGGAGCACGATCTCGGCCTTCCTGTCCTATGAGGGCAAGGGCTGCCGGGCGGCGCATCTGAACATGATGGGCTGGTTCTCGCCGGGCGTCGTGCCCGAGACCGAGGAGGAGAAGGCGCATGCCGCCAAGGCGGCGCAGCTTTTCGAGATGGAGGGCGCCTATTTCCGCGAGCAGACGACCAAGCCGCAGACCCTGTCCTACGGCATGATGGATTCGCCGGTCGGCACCGCGGCGTGGATCGTGGAGAAATTCCACGGCTGGTCCGACATCCGCAAGGGTTTCGAGACCGTCTATTCCAAGGACCAGCTCCTCACCAACATCATGATCTATCTGGTGACGCGGAGCTTCAACACCTCGACCTGGATGTATCGCGGCCGCGCCGAGGAGGCGTTCATGAACCCGCTGCCGAAAGGCGCGCGGCTGGAGAAGCCGACCGGCGTCGCGGTGTTTCCCGTCGACATCATCCCCTTCCCGCCGAAGAGCCAGGTCGAGCGTGCGGTCAATCTGGTCCACTGGGACAAGTTCGAAGAAGGCGGCCACTTCGCCGCGCTGGAGCGGCCGGACGATCTGGTGGGCAGCATCCGGGCGTTTGCGCGGGGGCTGGGTTGATTTCCTCCCCCGCTGTTGCGGGGGAGGTGCCGAGCGCAGCGAGGCGGAGGGGGCCTGTGCGGGGCGGCCCCCCTCCGTCACGCCTACGCTGCGCTTCGGCGTGCCACCTCCCCCGCAACAGCGGGGGAGGAAAATTAGACCAGCAGATCTCTTCCCATCGCGAGGTACTTCTCGCGCCGTTCCTTGCGCAGTTGCTCGCCGGGGACGCGGTCCATCTCGGCGATGGCGCGGGCGATGTGTTCGCCGACATTGAGGATCGCCTCCTCCGGCGCGCGGTGCGCGCCGCCGACCGGCTCGGGGATGATCGCGTCGATCACCTTCAGGTTCAGGCAGTCCTGCGCCGTGACGCGCATCGCGATCGCGGCCTCCTGGGTCTTGTCCTGCTTGCGCCACAGGATCGAGGCGCAGCCCTCCGGCGAGATCACCGAATAGACCGAATGCTCCAGCATGAAGACGCGGTTGGCGGTGGCGATGGCGAGCGCGCCGCCCGAGCCGCCCTCGCCGATGATGACGGTGACGAAAGGCACGCGGATCTCCAGGCCCGCCTGGGTGGAGCGGGCGATGGCCTCGGACTGGCCGCGCTCCTCCGCCGCGACGCCGTTGAAGGCGCCGGCGGTGTCGACGAGGCTGATCACCGGCAGGCCGAAACGGTCGGCCAGTTCGAAGATGCGCTGGGCCTTGCGGTAGCCCTCCGGCATCGCCATGCCGAAATTGTGCTTGAGGCGGGTCTTGGTGTCGTTGCCCTTCTCGTGTCCGAGCACCGCGACAGCGCGGCCGCGGAAGCGGGCGAGCGCGGCGACGATGGCGTTGTCGTCGCCGAAGGAGCGGTCGCCGGCGAGCGGCGTGAACTCGTCGAACAGGCCGCGCGCATAGTCGGAGAAATGCGGCCGGCCGGGATGGCGCGCGACCTGGACCTTCTGCCAGGCGGTGAGCTTGGCATAGGTGTCCTTGATCAGGCCGTCGGCGCGGGTCTGCAGGCGCCCGACCTCGGCGTCGATCTGCATCGCCGGGTCTTCCTCGGCGAGCTTCCTGAGCTCGACGATCTTGCCTTCCAGCTCGGCGATGGGGCGTTCGAAATCCAGATAGGCGTGCATGGCTACTCGCTAAGGTCCGGACGGAAAAGGAAGCCCCCGGCGGGCAAAAAGCCGGAAAACGGGGATTCCCGTTCCGGCGGCCCCTCTGATATGCGCAATCGCGGTCACAAATCCAGAGGGTCCGACGTCTTGACCCTGGTAACGCCCGGGAACGGGCAAAGGTTGTCAGGCCTCGGCGCCGAACAGACGGCGGTACAGCGACGAGAAAAGCTGCGACAGCACGCCGAGCGCGGCGAGCGACAGGCCGACGATCACGTCGACCACCGTGTCGCTGCTGACGGACGCCGTGGACTGCTTCGTGCCGGCGCGCACGATCCGGTTCAGGGCGCTTTCGGTGAGGCCGTAGATCTGCTCCAGCAGCGCGTCGGTCGCGGAGAAATCGTTCAGGGCGGTGTCAGGCGCCGGTGCGGCCGTCGACGCGGCAACCGTCGCGCGGCGGTGATGCATCCGATGGCCGACCGTCGCGTCCAGGACATCCTTGGCGATCACATAGGACGAGGCCAGCGTCACGACGCCGACCAGGATGAAGAGGACGCGCCGCGCCCGCACCGCCTCGCTGAAGAGAAGACCGGTCGAGACGACGAACAGGACCGCCGCGACGGCGTCGATGAGATACCGCATGTGCCCCTCCCCCAATGCGGTAGAGAGTATATCGCGAGCGCGACATCTTAAAAATGGGCGCGCGGAGCCGCTACTTTCCGCTCTTTTCTCGGATCATCGCCATCTGCTTGACGATCACCTCGGCCTGGCGGATCGAGGCGGCGTCGATCAGGACGCCGCCCAGGCTGGCGGCGCCGGAACCGGTGCTGTGGGCGTCCTTCATCGAATCCAGGATCGCCTGGGCGCGGGCGACTTCCTTTTCGGGCGGCGTGAAGATCGCGTTGCAAAGCTCGACCTGGCTGGGATGGATCGCCCATTTGCCTTCGCAGCCGAGGATCGCGGTGCGGTTGGCCTGGGCGCGGAAGCCGTCCGGATCCTGGTAGTCGCCGAATGGACCGTCGATGGCGACGAGGCCGTGGGCGCGCGCCGCCTGCACCAGCTTGAACAGCGGGTAGTGCCACAGGTCGTTCCAGTGGCGCGCGCGCGCGGCGTCGGGATGCTTGTCGGTCAGCATGACGTAGTCGGCGTTGCCGCCGCCGATATTCGTCGTGCGCATGCCCTGGGAGGCGGCATAGTCGGCGGCGCCGAAATGCAGCGTCTCCATGCGCTTCGAGGACGCGGCGATCTCGTCGATGTTGGTCAGGCCGAGGACGGATTCGATGATGACCTCGAGGCCGATCTTCTTCCTGCGGCCGGCGGCCGTCGCGCATTGCGTGATCAGCCAGTCGATGGCGTAGACGTCTTTCGCATTGGCGACCTTGGGGATCATGATGGCGTCGAGGTTCTCGCCGCCCTTCTCCACCAGCGCGATCACGTCGCGATAGCACCAGCCGGTGTCGAGGCCGTTGATGCGAACGGTGACGATCTTGCCCTTCCAGTCGACATCGTTGAGCGCGGCCACGACGTTGTCGCGCGCCTTGTCCTTGTCGGCCGGGGCGACGGCGTCTTCGAGGTCGAGGCAGACGCAGTCGGCGGCGCCGGCGGCGGCCTTTTCGAAGAAATTCGTCTTGGAGCCCGGCACGAAGAGCTTCGAGCGGTAGATGCGCACGGGCGCAAGGCGTTCGATGGTGGTGAAGGACACGTTCTCTCTCCCTCCCCTCCCGGTGTCATGGCCCGCAAAAGCGGGCCATCCAGTTGGGAAAACAATGGACGTTGGGATCATGCTGCGATCCGAGCAGGCGCTGCAAGACCGACAAGATGTCACCTGGGTCGCCCGTTCGCACGCTGTCGCTACGAACTCGCGGGCGATGACACCTATATTTTGCGGTGCCGCCGCGACAAGGGATGGGCCTGTTCGATCACCTGCGTCAGACGGTCCTTGGCGACATGCGTGTAGATCTCCGTCGTCGCGATGTCGGAATGGCCGAGCAGGGTCTGCACGCTGCGCAGGTCGGCGCCGCCCTCCACCAGATGCGTCGCGAAGGCGTGGCGCAGGACGTGCGGCGAGAGCTTGTCCGGGTCGATATTCGCCTTCAGCGCCAATTCCTTCAGCATCTGATGCAGGCGGCGGCGGGTCAGATGGCCTTCGGCGGAGCGCGAGGGGAAGAGGAAGCGCTCGGCATGGGCGCGGCGGATTCCGGCGGGGAGGAATTGCTCGCGCACGGTCAGATAGGAGCGGATCGCATCGCGGGCGTGATCGTTGAGCGGCGCCAGACGCTCCTTGCCGCCCTTGCCCTTCACCAGGAGAAAGCCGTCGCGGCTGCGCACGGTGGCGAGCGGCAGCGTCGCCAGTTCCGAGACGCGCAGGCCGGAGGCGTAAAGCATCTCCACGACGCAGAGCAGCCGCAGGCCTTCCGCGGATGTTTCCGATTGCGTCCGCGCGGCGGCGATCAGCGCGTCGAGATCTTCGCGCGACAGCACCTTGGGCAGCGGCCGCTCGCGGCGCGGCGCGTCGATGGCGTCGGTCGGATCGTCCTTGCGGATGACTTCGGAATAGAGGAAGGCGAAGAACTGGCGCAGCGCCGACAGCCGCCGCGCCTGGGTCGAGCCGGCGATGCCCGCCTTCGACATGCGCGCGAGATAGGCCTTGATGTCGTCGCGGCTGGCGTCGCGCGCGCTGGCGCCTTCCCCGGCGCAATGGGCGGCGAAATCGAGCAGGTCGCGGCGATAGGCGGCGATGGTGTTGATGCTCGCGCCGCGCTCGGCGCCCATCATGTCGAGGAACGCCTCGATCAGGTCCTTCATGGCGCCTGCAGGGCGAGCGCTTCGACGCTCAGCGCCCGCGCCTCGTCGGCCAGGCCCGCCTGGACCAGCATGCGGACGCATTCGATGGTCACGTCGGCCGGCAGGTCGCCGGGACCGCCCACGCCCACGATGTCGAGCACGCGCAGCGCGACTTCGCCCTTGCGGCCGGGCTGGGAAGCGGCCTCCTCCAGCTTGCGGATCTCGGCGCCGTCCGGACGCGTTCCGGGCCAGTGCATGGCTTCCAGATTGGCGGCCAGCGACCGCGCCGCCGGCGGCATCGGGCGGCCGAGGACGTCGGCCAGGCCCAGCGCCAGCGCGGCCTGCGCGTCCGGGTTCTTCTGCGGCGCGGCGCTGGCCGCGAACCAGGCATAGGCGGCCTGCGCGGCGGCGTCGTGCGTCGCGCTGGGAGAGGCGAAGTCGACGAGGATCTGGAAGGCGTGCAGGTCCTCGCCGTCGACGGCGCCGGCGAACCAGGCGGACGCCGCGTCGAATTTGCCGTTCAGGACCAGCGCGTGCGGAACGACGGGCCGGCCCCGCGCCACGCTCGCATCGGGCTTGATCGCCAGCGCGACGTCGCCCTGCAGCGCCGCGGTCTGCGGCAGCCTTTCGGGATGGCCGCCGGCGGACAGCGCGGCCAGCAGCAGGTCGAGCCTGGCGGGCGGCCGCGATTCCAGGAGCGCGGCACGGCGCAGCAGGCCCTGCGACGGCAGGAAGGTGAGCTTGGCGGCAAGCGCCTGCGCCTGCGCCAGGTCCTTCGCGGCGACGGCCTGCGCGTTGAGGATCGCGAGCAGTTCGGCGTTGGACAGCGCGCCGGTTGCGGCGATGCGCGAGGCCGCGGCGAGGCGGTCGGCGGGCGCGTTCCGCGCATCGCGCGCGGCGAGGACGTTCGCCGCCGTGCCGAGCCTGGCGGCGATGGCGTTGGTCACGGGCAATCCCGCCTTGCGCAGGAGATAGATGTGCAGCGCGGTCGGATGGTCGATGGCGACGACCGGCCGCTTCGCGCCGGTCAGCACGTCGGCGGCGAGGCTGTCGAAGGCGGGGTCCTTGGCGCCGAGTCCGTCCAGCGCCGCCTGCGCCAGCTCCGCCGAGGCGGTGTCGCCGCCCGCCGCGAAGCAATAGATGCGCAGCTCCAGCCAGAACGGGTCGGGTGAGGTCTGCCGCGTCGCGGTCAGGTCGCCGCACACATCCTTGTCGCGGCCGGCATAGAGCAAGGCATCGGCCTGCACGCGCGCGAAATCCGGGTCGTTGTCGAGATGCAGCGCGGCGGCGATGGTGCCGGCGTCCTCGATGGCGCCGCCCTGCAGCAGCTTTTCGACGCGGATCGTGACCAGGGCGCGCTTGGCCGAGCCGGCCGGCGCCTCCGACGGCGTCAGGAGGATGCGGCGCGACAGGCCGCGCGCGAAGGGATCGGCGCTGACGAAGGGAATGCGGCCGAGCAGGTCCTCGACCGCCTCGCGCGGGGAATTGACCCACATCGACGGGCCGAGCCCGCCCTGCGACTCGTCCAGCGTGCCGACCGGCGGGCCGTCGACCGGGCCGCTGAGATCGCCCTGCACGACGGTGGATTGCACCGGATTGCCGAGGATGCCGGGCTTATATTCGACTGGCGCGGTGTCGGCGGCGGGCGGCTGATCGTCCGGCGGCGGGGCGGTCGTCGTCGCCGGCCCGCCCAGCGGCGTCGGCGCGCCGGTCGCGGCCGGCGGCTGGTCCTGGGCGGCGGCGCTTGCGGCCAGCGCCAGGACGGCGGCGAAGACGAGGCTAGCGCGGCAATTGGTCATTCGGCACGGTCAGCTCGACCGGATGCCGCACGGGTTCGACCCGACTGCCATAGACCGCCAGTCCGACAGCGGCCAGCAAGACCAGCACGCCAAGGCCGATCGCAATCCGCAAACCCCAACCCGACGGCTCCCTGTAAGCGTTGCGCATGACAAACTCCTGGAGGTTTGTGGCGGAATTGCAGGCGGTTAGGCAAGACCTGCTGGCAGGAAACGCTAATGGCGTGTAAGCGGAGGCGATGAAACTGACGCGAACCGTGGCGCTGGTGGGCATGATGGGCGCGGGCAAAAGCTCGGTTGGCCGCCGGTTGGCGGCGCGGCTGGCCGTGCCGTTCAAGGACGCCGACAGCGAGATCGAACACGCCGCCGGCTGCTCGGTGTCGCAGATTTTCGAGCGCTATGGCGAGCCGGCTTTCCGCGACGGCGAGCGCAAGGTCATCGCGCGCCTGTTGGGCGAGCCGCCGCACGTCATGGCGACCGGCGGCGGCGCCTTCATGGATCCCACCACCCGCCAGCGGCTGAAACATGACGCCGTCACCATCTGGCTGAAGGCGCCGGTCGACGTGCTGCTGGCGCGGACCGGACGGCGCGACACGCGGCCCCTGCTGCGCGACGGCGATCCGCGCGCGATCCTGGAGCGGCTGCTGGCGGAGCGCTCGCCCGTCTATGAGCAGGCCGACCATACGCTGGACGGCGAGGACGGACCGCAGACCGACGTCGTCGAACGCATCATCTTTCTTTTGAGCGAAGCCGGGGCGCTGGCGGCATGAGCGAGACGCTGACCGTCAGCCTCGCCGAGCGGTCCTATCCGATCCATATCGGACCGGGCCTTCTTAGCCGCGCGGGAGAGTTGCTGAAGCCGTTCGCGCGCGGGCCCTTGCCCGTGGTCACCGACAGCCATCTCGGCGAGATGCATCTGGCGGCGCTGCTGGACGTGCTCGGCCATGCCGGCCTCGATGCGCGGCCGATCGTGCTGGAGCCGGGCGAGGCGACGAAAAGCTTCGTCGGGCTGGAGACGCTGACGAACGCCCTGCTGCACACCGGTGTGGATCGCAGCGGCCTCGTCGTCGCGTTCGGCGGTGGTGTGATCGGCGATTTGACGGGCTTCGCCGCCGGCGTGCTCAAGCGCGGCGTCGCCTTCGCGCAGATCCCGACGACGCTGCTTGCGCAGGTGGATTCGTCGGTCGGCGGCAAGACCGCGATCAACACCCAGGCCGGCAAGAACCTCGTCGGGCTGTTCCATCAGCCCAGGATCGTGATCGCCGATACCGACGTGCTGGCCTCGCTGCCGCGCCGCGAATTGCTCGCCGGCTATGCCGAGGTCGCCAAATATGGCGCGCTGGGCGATGCGGCGTTCTTCGAATGGCTGGAGGCGAACGGCGCCAGGGCGCTCGGCGGCGACAGCAACGCGATGGTGCATGCGGTGGCGCATTCCTGCCGGATGAAAGCGGACATCGTGGCGCGCGACGAGCGGGAGACCGGCGACCGCGCCCTGCTCAATCTCGGCCACACCTTCGGCCATGCACTGGAGGCGGCGACGGGGTTCTCCGGCCGGCTGCTGCACGGCGAGGGCGTCGCCATCGGCATGGCGCTGGCGTTCCGGCTGTCGGTCGAACTCGGCCTGTGCAGCGGGCAGGATGCCGAGCGCTTCGCGCGGCATCTGAAAGCGGTGGGCCTGCCCTCTTCCATCGCCGACATTCCGGATCCGCGGCCGGATGTCGAGACGCTGCTGGAGCACATGGCGCACGACAAGAAGGTCAAGGACGGGCGGGTGACGTTCATCCTCCTGAAGAGGATAGGAGAGGCCTTCGTGACGGCCGATGTGCCGCTGGCGGCGGTGCGGGCGATGCTCGCCTGATCACCCGCCGCAGGCGGTGGCCGCCGGAACGGGCTCGGCGGCCCGAATGCGGGCGCGGCGCCGCGCCAGCAAAAGCACCAGGACGAGGCCGCACGCCGACGCCGCCGCGCCGGCCAGGGCAACAACCGGATAGCCCAGCCCGCCGGCGATCACCGCACCGCCCAGGGCGGCGCCGACGGCATTGCCGAGATTGAAGGCGCCGATGTTCATGCCGGAGGCCAGGTTCGGTGCGTCATGCGCCGCCGACATCACGCGCATCTGCAGCGGCGGCACGAGGGCGAAGCTCGCCACGCCCCACAGGAAGATCAGCACGGCGCTGGGCGCGGCGAACGGCATGGCGACCGCGAATGCCACGAGCAGCAGCGCCAGCGATGCAAGGGTGACGATCAGCGTGCGATCCACCGAACGGTCGGCGAAGCGGCCGCCCAGCCAGTTGCCGACGGTGAGGCCGACGCCATAGGTCACCAGCATCGCGGTGACGAAGGACATCGATGCCTTCGTCTCCACCTGCAGGATCGGCGCGATATAGGTGAAGACCGTGAACATCGCGCTGGCGCTGATCACCGTCAGGGCGAGCGCCGCGAGCACCGGACCGCGCCCGACGACCCTGATCTCGGCGAGCATGTCGCCGCCGGCGTCGGCGGCGATAGCGGGCAGCGTCAGGCGCAAAGCCGCCATCGCCACGACGCCGATCGCGGCGATGCCCCAGAAGGCGGCGCGCCAGCCGATCTGGTCGCCGGCCCAGGCGGCCAGCGGCACGCCGACGACATTGGCGAGGGTCAGGCCCATGAACATGGCGGCGACGGCGGCGGCGCGCCGGTTCTGCGGCACCAGCCGCGCCGCGACGACCGAGCCGACACCGAAGAAGGCGCCATGGTTCAGCGAGGTGATCAGCCGCGCGACCAGCAGCATGCCGTAGCCGGTCGACATCGCCGCCATCAGGTTGCCGAGGGTGAATATCCCCATGAGGCCGATCAGCAGGGCACGGCGCGGCACGCGGCTGGTGGCGAGCGTCATCACCGGCGCGCCCAGCATGACGCCGATGGCGTAGGCGCTGACCAGCAGACCGGCGGTCGGGATCGACACGCGAAGATCGCCGGCAATGGCCGGCAGGAGT
Source organism: Rhizomicrobium sp. (assembly GCA_037200985.1). NCBI lineage: Bacteria > Pseudomonadati > Pseudomonadota > Alphaproteobacteria > Micropepsales > Micropepsaceae > Rhizomicrobium > Rhizomicrobium sp. Next base: position 1,273,976 of record JBBCGJ010000001.1, on the reverse strand, counting down.
CCCATCGGCGCGAACTCGGTGACGCCGATGCCGAAGGCGCCGGCGGCCAGCGCAAGAAGGGGAGGATTGAGCTTCATGACGATAGGCCTTGCGATCGGACGGAACGCCGGCTGCGCCCGTCCCGAGCGCGCCGGCCAACAAGATTTGCGAGTCTCGACGTCCCGCGTCGAGCGCACAATCATACAAATGGTTGCGGGCGGTCCGCCTGTCCAGGTTCCGCATGCGGTCAAGGTAGCGCAGGACGGCGGTGTCGGGACGCCCCGGCATGATGAATTGAGAGTGGCCCCCCTGCCCCGCGGATGACATTCTCGTCATCCGACTATGCGAGATTCTCCAATGGATACGGTCATCCTGCTTTCCTTCGCGCCCGTCCTGCTCCTTCTGGTGCTGGGCGCGTTCTTCGCCGGCTCGGAAACCGCGCTGACCGCGGTATCGCGCGGCCGCATGCACCAGCTCGAAAAGGAAGGCAGCCGCGCGGCGCGCGACGTCAACCGCCTCGTCAACAACCGCGAGCGGATGGTCGGCGCGCTCCTGCTCGGCAACACCTTCGTCAACATCCTGGCCTCGTCGATCGCGACCACGGTGCTGGAGCACAGTTTCGGCCATCGCGCCGTCATCATCGCGACCGCGATCATGACCGTCCTCATTCTGGTATTCGTGGAAGTGCTGCCCAAGACGCTCGCCATCGCCCGCACCGACCGCTTCGCGCTCGCCGTCGCCACGCCGGTGCGCCTGGTGGTCGGCGTGCTGGGGCCGATCGTCAACGCCGTGCAGTTCGTCGTCTGGCGGGTGCTCGGCGTCTTCGGCGTGCGCGCGAACGAGGAGGAACTGGTCGAGGCGCATGAGGAGATCCGCGGCACGGTCGACCTGCACCACAAGGAGGGCGCGGTGGAGCGCGAGCACCGCGACATGATCGGCGGCATCCTCAACCTGCGCGAACTCACCGTCGGCGACGTGATGATCCATCGCAAGACCATGGCGACCATCGACGCCGACCTGCCGCCGCAGGAGATCCTAACCGCGATCCTGGAAGCCAACCACACCCGCGTGCCCCTGTGGCGCGAACAGCCGGACAACATCGTCGGCGTCGTCCACACCAAGGACATCGTGCGCGCGATCCTGGAGCGCGGCCGCGAGGGCGTCGACGTCGCGGCGCTGGCCTCGCCGCCCTGGTTCGTGCCGGAAACCACGATGCTGGAGGAACAGCTCGACGCCTTCCGCGAGAAGCGGTCGCATTTCGCGCTGGTGGTGGACGAGTACGGCGCGCTGCAGGGCCTGGTCACGCTGGAGGACATCCTCAACGAGATCTTCGGCGACATCCCCGACGAGCACGAGGAACAGGGCCGCCCCGACGTGCGGCGCCGCCCCGATGGCTCATTCCTGATCGACGGCACGGTGCCGATCCGCGAGCTGAACCGCGACCTCGACTGGAACCTGCCCGACGAGGAGGCGACGACCATCGCGGGGCTGGTCATCCATGAGGCGCGCACGATCCCGGAGGTGGGCCAAAGGTTCAAATTCTTCGGCTATGAGTTCGAAGTGCTGCGGCGGCAGCGCAACCAGATCACGGCCGTCAGGGTGATCCCGCCGGCGGCGATGGCAGCCGAACCGGAGACCAGCTGATCGACATCAAAAAATTGTCATGGCCCGCGAATGCGGGCCACCCAGTTGAAAGCAGAAGAACCTGTCAGGATTGCGCCTGCCCAAACCTGCTCGGTCGATGCAAGGCGTCACATGGATGGCCCGCATTCGCGGGCCATGACACCGTCAGGGTGTTACTTCTCCTGCCACATCTCCGCGGGGGTGATCGTGGTCAGGGCTAGGGCGTGTACCTTGTTGGGCTCGAGTTCCTCGGCGAGCGCGGCATAGACGCGGCGCTGGCGCTCCACCCGCGACAGGCCCTCGAAGACCTGTGCGACGATGCGCACGCTGTAATGCGTCTCTCCGCCCGGACGGGCGCCGGAATGGCCCGCGTGCTTATGGCTGTCGTCTTCGACAACCAGCTCCGCCGGCGCGAAGGCGGCCTCCAGTTTTTGCCGGATCGTGTCGGCCATCGTCATGACTCCAGCGTGTCAGCCGTCCGCGGCGTTAAGTCAAGCAATACGTTTTCTTGTTTTTTCGCCGTCGCGCCCCATAATTCACCGCATGGCCGCCAAGCAGAGTGCAAAGTTCAAAACCGACATCCGGATCAAACCGGATGGCGTCCGCCCGGAACCGGCGAAGACGCTGCGGCCCTGCGCGCATGCCGGCTGCGCGGAGAACGGCGACTTCAAGGTGACGCGCTCGCGCGAGCGGCTGGGCGAATATATCTGGCTCTGCCTTGCCCACGCGCGCGAGCACAACGAGGCGTGGGATTTCTTCGCCGGCATGGACGAGAAGGCCATCGAATCCTTCCGCAACGATGCCATCACCGGCCATCGCCCGACCTGGCCGCTCGGCAAACGCGCGGCACGTATGCAGAATCCGTTCGGCACCTTCACGGTCGACGACAATTACGGCCAGTTCGAGAACGACGCCGATTCGAAGCCGCATATCCGCCGCCCGGAGCGCACCTTGACGCGGCTGCAGATGCAGTCCCTGGACACCCTGCAGCTGGCGCATTCCGCCACCTTGCTAGAGATCAAGGCGCGGTATAAGGAACTTGTGAAGCGGTTTCATCCCGACGCGAACGGCGGCGATCGGGGCGCCGAGGAGCGTCTGAAGCAGGTTATCAAGGCCTATGGCGTGTTGCGCGCCTCCGGGCTGACCTAACGAGGGCTCCTTCCAACGCCCTCCCCTCATCCGGCGGTCACCCCGCAAACAAGATTCTAGGGCCGGATACCAGGACATGACGGAACAACAGGAACTCGACGCCGCGATGACGCCCGATGTGGACGTCGACGTGAAGGCCACGTTCGGCATCGATACCAAGATGAAGATCAAGGGCTTCAAGACGACGACGCCCTATGTGCCGGACCGCGATCCGGCCTATCGCTTCGACCGCGAGACGACGCTGGCGATTCTCGCCGGCTTCGCCTTCAACCGGCGCGTGATGATTCAGGGCTATCACGGCACCGGCAAGTCGACCCATATCGAGCAGGTGGCGTCGCGCCTCAACTGGCCCTGCATCCGCATCAACCTCGACAGCCATATCAGCCGCATCGATTTGATCGGCAAGGACGCCATCGTCCTCAAGGACGGCAAGCAAGTGACGGAGTTCCGCGAGGGCCTCTTGCCCTGGTGCCTGCAGCATCCGGTGGCGCTGACCTTCGACGAATACGATGCCGGCCGCCCGGACGTGATGTTCGTCATCCAGCGCGTGCTGGAGGTCCAGGGCAAGCTGACGCTGCTCGACCAGAACAAGGTGATCCGGCCGCATCCGGCGTTCCGCCTGTTCTCGACCACGAACACGATCGGCCTGGGCGACACGACGGGCCTCTATCACGGCACGCAGCAGATCAACCAGGGCCAGATGGACCGCTGGTCGATCGTCACGACGCTCAACTATTTGAGCCACGACGCCGAGCAGGAGATCGTGCTGGCGAAAGTGCCGTCCTATGCGGCGACGCCGGAGAAGAAGAAGCAGATCGCGGCCATGGTCCGCGTCGCCGACATGACGCGCAACGCCTTCATCAACGGCGACCTGTCGACCGTGATGAGCCCGCGCACCGTGATCACCTGGGCGGAGAACGCCGAGATCTTCAACGATGTCGGCTTCGCCTTCCGGCTCACCTTCCTGAACAAATGCGACGAGCTGGAGCGCGCTTCGGTGGCCGAGTTCTATCAGCGCTGCTTCGGCGAAGACCTGCCGGAAAGCGCCGCCAAGGTGCTGGTGACGTGAACCGCACGCGGGTGACCCGTGTCCAAGCCTGAAAATCCCTCCGAGCCGTTCAAGCGTGCCGTCACCGCTTCGGTGCGGGCGCTGTCGGGCGAGCCGGAGATGGAGGTCACGTTCTCCGCCGAGCCGCCTGCCCTGCGCGGCCTGAAAGCGCGGCTGCCCCTGCCCTCGCGCAACCTGCCGCCGAACGAGGTCGCCATCGTGCGCGGCGCCGGCGACGCCTATGCGCTGCGCCGGGCGCATCACGAGGGCAAGATCCACGACCAGTTCCGCCCGCAATCGGCCGACGCCGCGGCGGTGTTCGAAGCCGCCGAGCAGGCGCGCGTCGAGGCCATCGGATCGCTCGCCATGAAAGGCGTCGCGAACAACCTCACGGCGCAGCTCGAGCAGCGGCTGGTGCAGCGCGGCCTCGGCAAGGCGCGGGTGCGCGCCGACGCGAACATCGCCGACGTGGTCGGGCTGATGGTGCGCGAGAAGCTGACCGGCGAGAAGCCGCCCGAGGTGCTCAAGAACGCCGTCGAATTGTGGCGGCCCTTCATCGAGGAGAATGCCGGCAAGGACCTCGCCAGGCTGGAGAACTCGCTGCGCGACCAGGCGCAATTCGCCAAGCTGACGCGCACCATCCTGAAGGACCTCAAGCTCACCGACGAGTTCGACGCCGAGGAATCCTCCGACGAAACGGGCGAAGGCGAGAACGCCGAGAGCCAGGAGCAGGAGGGCGAGGAGCAGGAATCCGACAGCCAGTCGGAGACCAGCGAAGCCGACATGCAGGAATCCGACGGCGAGGAGAGCGAAGATTCCTCCGCCGAGATGCGCGCCGAAGAGACCGACGAGATGTCGGACGCGGCCGAGCCCGAAGACGGGATGAAGCCGCAGCGGCCGGAGCAGCCCTTCAGCCACAAGGACGAGTGGGGCTACAAGGTCCATACTTTCCAGTTCGACGAGGAGGTCGAGGCCAACGAGCTGTGCGACGCCGAGGAATTGTCGCGGCTGCGCAGTTTCCTCGACCAGCAGCTCCAGGCGATGTCGGGCGTGGTCTCGCGCCTCGCCAATAAGCTCCAGCGCCTGCTCATGGCGCAGCAGAACCGCACCTGGGAGTTCGACATCGAGGAGGGCATGCTCGACACTTCGCGCCTGCCCCGCATCATCATCGATCCGATGTATCCGCTCTCCTTCAAGCGCGAGAAGGACATGACCTTCCGCGACACCGTGGTCACGTTGCTGCTGGATAATTCCGGCTCGATGCGTGGGCGGCCGATCATGGTGGCGGCGATGTGCGCCGACATCCTGGCGCGCACGCTGGAGCGCTGCGCGGTGAAGACGGAAATTCTGGGCTTCACGACGCGCGCCTGGAAGGGCGGGCAGTCCAGAGAGAAATGGATCGCCGACGGCAAGCCGCCGCATCCCGGCCGGCTCAACGATTTGCGCCACATCATCTACAAGGCGGCGGACGAGCCGTGGCGCCGGGCGCGCAAGAATCTCGGCCTGATGATGCGCGAGGGCCTGCTGAAGGAGAATATCGACGGCGAGGCCCTGATGTGGGCGCACAACCGCATCGTCGGGCGGCCGGAGCAGCGCAAGATCCTGATGGTGATCAGCGACGGCGCGCCGGTGGACGATTCAACCTTGTCGGTCAATGCCGGCAATTACCTGGAACGGCACCTGCGCCGGGTGATCGAGGAGATCGAGGAGAAGTCGGACGTCGAGCTGACCGCCATCGGCATCGGCCACGACGTGACGCGCTATTATCGCAAGGCGGTGACCATCGTCGACGCCGAGCAGCTCGGCGGCGCCATGACGGAACAGCTCATCGGGCTGTTCAAGGAAGAGAAGGGTCACGAAGGGCACATCCGTGCGCCGCGCGGCCTCGCAAAGCGCACGCCCAGGCATGTGGCGCATTAGTTTCCTCCCCCATTTCCTCCCCCGCTGTTGCGGGGGAGGAAATGGGAGGATCAATACCCGCCGAAACCCGGCAGCGGCTGCACGATGCGGCGGAGCAGCCAGTAGGGGATGAGCGCCAGGATCGCGCCGCCTGCCAGCAGGCCCGTATGGATGCCCATATGGGCGAACCATGGCCCCGGCGTGCCGGCATAGGCGGCGGCGTAGAAGATCGGCGCGAAGACGAGCGAAGCCGCGATCGAGCCGATCAGCGGCGCCGTCCACCAGCGCGGACCGCGCGCGCCGTCGAAGGCAATGATGCCGACGAAGCCCGCCGCCAGGAATGCGCCGCCGAACGCGGCCACCATCCGCACGCTGGGGACGATCGCTTCGGGAAGGAACAGCGAGATCACGTCCCGGCCGAAGATCACCGCCGCGGCGAGCGCCGCGAAGGACAGCACGATCTGGGCGAAGGCATAAGCCGGCCCGTAGCGGCGATTCGTCAGGTGGACGGTGAGAAACGCCACCGGAAGGAGAAGATGGCTGACCGTCAGCCAGCGCACGCCGGCGTCGGCGAAATAGGCAAGCGTCGTGTCCATGTAGAGGTACATGGCCGCCAGCGCGGTGCAGAGCGCCAGAACTGGAATGACGGTCCGCAATACGGCGCGGAAGCCATCCGCCAGGCGGCGCCCGAAGCCCGCATTCTGGACGTAGCCCTGATTGTGCCAGGTTGTGTCACTGGCGCCGCGCAGCCGGTAAGGGCCGTCGTCGATGCCGACCGCCAGACGCTGCGACGCACCGTTCCGCGCCGAAATCGAACCTGATTCGTATGCCCGCACCGCACCCCGCCCCGTGCCGGCCCGTTATTTTGGACCTGACACATTTTGATACACTAGGGCAAAGTTCGTGCAGGAGCCATGCCTGTGGACAGGCGAAACAAGGTAAATTTTAGAGAGGCTTAGCGGGAACTCTTAAGCAGCCGCTTTCGCCGCGGTTTTCTTGGCGATCGCGCGCTTGAGGCGCAGGGCCTTGGTCGACAGGACGCCGTCCTTGGACTTGAGCAGGAACGGGTCGAGGCCGCCCACTTTGTCGACGGTCCGGAGCGCGTTCATGCTGATCTTCAGCACGTAGGAGTTGCCCAGGGCCTCGCTGGCCAGGGACACCTGCTGCAGATTCGGGCGGTAAATCCGCTTGGTCTTGTTGTTGGCGTGGCTGACATTGTTGCCAACCAAAGTGCCTTTTCCGGTCAATTCGCAGCGGCGTGCCATGGGAGTCTCGTGTCCAAAAGAGGCGCCCTCATAAGGAAAGGGGCCTTGCCGGTCAAGCGCCGCGAAACCGCCTGAGGAGCGTCCGGGCGGCCGCCGCAGGCAGCGAGCCGCCCGCGGCGACGGCGGCCTCCAGCCTGGCGGCGTCCCGGGCGAGGCCCGCATCCTCCAGGATGGCTTCGCTGACCAGAGTCTGCACCTCGCCCCAGAACCAGCGCCGGGCCTGTGCCGCGCGCAGCCCGGCCAGCCCACCCCCGGTGGCGAGCACCCGATGGGCGGCCTCCATCTCGGCCCAGGCCTCGGCGATGCCCTGCCCCACGACCGAGGAGACCCGAAGCACCTTGGGGAACAGCCCGGGATGCTTGGGCCGCATCAGGTGCAGCGCCGCCTGGTAGTCGGCGGCCGCCCGGTTGGCGGCGGGCAGCAGGTCGCCATCCGCCTTGGTCACGATCAAGAGGTCGGCCAGTTCCATCACGCCGCGCTTGATGCCTTGCAGGTCGTCGCCGCCGCCCGGCGCCGCGAGCAGCACGAAGAGATCGGTCATGTCGGCGACGGCGGTCTCGGACTGCCCGACGCCGACCGTCTCCACCAGCACGACGTCGAAGCCGGCCGCCTCGGCCAGCAGCATCGACTCGCGGGTGCGCCGGGCGACGCCGCCGAGCGTGGTGCCGGCGGGCGACGGGCGGATATAGGCGTTCGGATCGCGCGCCAGTTTCTCCATGCGCGTCTTGTCGCCGAGGATCGAGCCGCCGGAGCGCCGCGACGACGGATCGATCGCGAACACCGCGATCCGCTTGCCGAGGCCCGTCAGATGGCCCCCGAACGCCTCGATGAAGGTCGACTTGCCGACGCCGGGCGCGCCGGAGATGCCGATGCGCATCGCGCCGCCCGTCCTGGGCAGGAGTGCGGTCAGCAGTGCCTCGGCCTGCGTCTGATCCTGTACCGTCGTGGATTCGACGAGCGTGATCGCGCGCGCCAGTGCCCGGCGATCGCCGAGGGTTACGGACGCGGCAAGGTCCACGCCGTTAACCGCTTTTGAATCCAAGGGATTGGCCATAATTGGACCATAGTGGTTTTGGAGCGTCCGCGCCGCTACTTTGCGCCGCCATAAGGAGCCCAACGATGAAAATTCGTCACGCCGTCCTTGCATTGATCGTGACCGCGCCGCTCGCGGGCGCCGCCTTCGCCGCCGGCGGCTCGGGCGGCGAGGCGCCGGCGCAGCCGGGCTCGACGCTGCAGATGGCGATGACGCTTTATGCCGGCGGCGTGACGCTGGGCAAGGTCGACCTCAACACCAAAATCATCGGCGATCAGTATCATTCGGTGTCGAACCTGCAGACCAGCGGCATCGTCAATGCATTCTGGCAGTCGGAGATCCAGGCGACCTCCACCGGAACGGTGGCGCCCAAGGCATTCCATCCCGGCCTCTACGATTCGTTCTACACGGGCCATGCCGACAAGAAGCAGGAAGTCTCGCTGACCTATGACGAGGGCGGGCCGGTCCGGCTCTATGCCGATCCGGTCTATCCGACCACCGGCTATGAGGTGCCGCCGGCGCAGCAGAAGGGCACCTTCGATCCCTTGAGCGCGATCACCTATTTCGTCTCCGGGGTCGGCATGACGGCGGAGAATCCGTGCTCGGTCCTCCTGCCGGTGTTCGACGGGCGGCGGCGCTACGACGTCGAGTTCGTGAAGGTGAAGGACACCACGGTGGCGCTGGACAACGGGGTCTATAAGGGGCCGGCGGTGCTGTGCGAGATGAAGTACAAGCAGATCTCCGGCTACAAGCCGCGCGTGCTCAAGGACGCGGCGAAGTTTCCCCTGATCAACGCCTGGATCACGACGATCCCGAGCGCGGTAACGGGCCGGCGCTATGTGGTGCCGCTGCGCGTCTGGGCGAGCACCGACTACGGCGTGATTGCCGCGGTGGCGACGCAGCTTAGGGTCGACGGCGCGCCGCTGAAGCCGGCGGGGTGAATGGGTTTTTCCTCCCCCGCTGTTGCGGGGGAGGTGCCGAGCGCAGCGAGGCGGAGGGGGCCCGCGCGACGATAGGCCCCCTCCGTCACGCCTACGCTTCGCTACGGCGTGCCACCTCCCCCGCAACAGCGGGGGAGGAAACTATGAACTCAGCGACCTCAGGATCGGCACGATCGTATCGGCGACGGGAGTCGCGATGCCGTGCCTGGCGCCCAGCCGCGCCACCACGCCGTTGCGGGCATCCCATTCCAGCGGCTTGCCGTCGCGGCGGTCGTAATACATCGAATTGCCGCGGCCGCCCGGGTTGGTGAAAAGCCCGACGATGGCTTTCGCGAAGCCGTCCGGGAAGGTCGCGCCTTCGGCGCGGCCGACCGCCATGGTCTCCTCGACGATGCGCTCGCCCAGCGGGCGCAGGTCGGGATAGGCGGCCAGCGCCGCCGGATGGTTCAGGATCGCGCAGAGCGCGCCGCTGCATGCGTTCATGCAGAGCTTCTCCCAGGCGCGCGAGACGAAATCCGTGTCGGTGGAGACCCTGACGGAACTCGACTCGAACAGCGCGGCGAAGGCGCGGCCGGCCGCGTCGTCGGGCACGGTGAGCGCCGCGCTGCCGAAGGTCGTGATCTCGCCCGGCGCGGTGCGCTCGGCGGGCAGCATCACGACCACCGGCACGACCGCGTTGCCCGGGCCGATATAGGGCGCGACATGCTCGCGATGCTCGACGCCGTTCTGGAGCACGGCGATCCCGGTGTGCGGGCCGACGGTCGCCTTCAGCCAGGCGGCGGCGGAATCGGTCTGATGCGACTTCACGCAGAGCAAGACCCAGTCGGCGGGCCGAGCGTCTGCCGGCGAGGTGACGACCTCCACGGGACGCGCGCGGCGCTCCTTGGTGTCGGCGCGCGTCACCGCCAGTTCGGAGAATTTGCGATTGGCGCAGACGACGAGGTCGGCGCCCTTTTCCAGCAGGGCGAATCCGACCGTGCCGCCGATGGCGCCGGGACCGATGAGGGCGATCATTCGCCCTACTCCGCCGCGTGCGGAAGCTTGCGCTCGCGGATCAGCTTGAGCACGCCCCGCGCCGCGTCGGGGATGTTGGTGCCGGGGCCGAAGATCGCGGCGACGCCGGCCTTGCGCAGCGCGTCGTAGTCCTGCGCCGGGATCACGCCGCCGACCACGACGAGAATGTCGTCCGCCTTGTGCTTCTTCAGCGCCTCGATCAGGAGCGGCACCAGCGTCAGATGTCCCGCCGCCTGGCTGGACACGCCGATGACGTGCACGTCGGCGTCGATCGCGTCCTTGGCGACTTCCTCCGGCGTCTGGAACAAGGCCCCGATGTCGACGTCGAAGCCCAGATCGGCGAAGGCGGTGGCGATCACCTTGGCGCCGCGGTCGTGGCCGTCCTGGCCCATCTTGGCGACCAGCATGCGCGGACGGCGGCCTTCCTGCCGGGCGAAGGCTTCGACCTCGCCGCGGATGGCGCCGAATTCGTTGTCGCCCTCATAGGCCTGGCCGTACACGCCGGCGATGGAGCGGATCACGGCGTGGTGGCGTCCGAACACGCTTTCCATCGCATCGGAGATTTCGCCCACGGTGGCGCGGGCGCGCGCCGCTTCCACAGCGAGTTCGAGCAGGTTGCCGGTACCCCTGGCGCCGGCGATCAGCGCATCGAGCGCCGCCTTCAGCTTCGCCGGATCGCGCGTCGCCTTGACCTGTTTGAGCCGGGCGATCTGGGATTCGCGGACCTGCGCGTTGTCGATGGCGCGGACGTCGAGCGCGTCTTCCTTGGTGAGCTGGAATTTGTTGACGCCGACGATGACGTCCTCGCCGCGATCGACACGGGCCTGGCGCCGCGCCGCGGCTTCCTCGATGCGCAGCTTGGGGATGCCGGCCTCGACCGCCTTGGTCATGCCGCCCATCGCCTCGACCTCGTCGATGATCTTCTTCGCGGCGTCGGCCAGCGAATGCGTCAGCGCCTCGACATAATAGGAGCCGCCGAGCGGATCGACGACCTTGGTCACCTGGGCTTCGTTCTGCAGGATCAGCTGGGTGTTGCGCGCGATGCGGGCGGAGAATTCGGTCGGCAGCGCGATGGCCTCGTCGAACGAATTGGTGTGCAGCGATTGCGTGCCGCCGAGCACCGAGGCCAGCGCCTCGATCGTGGTGCGCACCACGTTGTTGTAGGGGTCCTGCTCGGTCAGCGACACGCCGCTGGTCTGGCAATGCGTGCGCAGCATCAGGCTCTCGGCGTTCTTCGCGCCGAAGCCTTCCATGATCCGCGACCACAGTAGCCGCGCGGCGCGCAGCTTGGCCACTTCCATGAACAAGTTCATGCCGATGCCGAAGAAGAACGACAGGCGCGGCGCGAATTCGTCGACGCCGAGGCCCTTGGCGAGGGCGGCGCGGACATATTCGATGCCGTCGGCCAGCGTATAGGCGAGCTCCTGCGTCGCCGTCGCCCCGGCCTCGTGCATGTGATAGCCGCTGATCGAGATCGAATTGAATTTCGGCATCTTCTTGGCCGTGTACTCGATGATGTCGGCGACGATGCGCATCGAGGGCGTCGGCGGATAGATGTAGGTGTTCCGCACCATGAATTCCTTGAGGATGTCGTTCTGAATCGTGCCCGACAATTTGCCGACCGGCGTGCCCTGCTCTTCGCCGGCGACGATGAAATTCGCCATGATCGGGATCACCGCGCCGTTCATGGTCATCGACACGCTCATCTTGTCGAGCGGGATTCCGGAGAACAGGATCTTCATGTCCTCGACGGAATCGATCGCGACGCCGGCCTTGCCGACGTCGCCCGCGACGCGCGGATGGTCGCTGTCATAGCCGCGATGGGTGGCGAGGTCGAACGCCACCGACAGGCCCATCTGCCCGGCCGCGAGGTTCTTGCGGTAGAAGGCGTTGGATTCCTCCGCCGTCGAGAAGCCGGCATATTGGCGGATGGTCCAGGGGCGCCCGGCATACATCGTCGAGCGGACGCCGCGCATATACGGCATCTGCCCCGGCAGGGAATTCGCGGCCTCGAAGCCCTCGAGGTCGGCGGCGGTGTAGAGCGGCTTGACGTCGAAACCCTCCGGGGTCGCCCAGGTCAGGCTGGCGAGCGGACGGTCTTTCAGTTCCTTCTGGGCCGCCCTGGCCCAGCTTTCCGGTGTCTTGCCGTCGACGCTCATGGTTCCCGTTCCCTGGTGCTTTGCGGGCAGTATCGCAGGTGCGAAAGGGTCGTCAAACCTGTCATGCCTTTGTCTTCGTTCCGTAACAAATGATCCGGGTACGGATTATCCGGTGGATAAGCCCTTCCGGCTCCATCACTGGACCTGTCCACAAGATGTAGTGGTACGCGATCCTTGACTTTCCACTAAACGTATGAGAACAAAGGATGATATTTTATCGGTTAGTGATTCGGGCCGGGTTCGTTCCTGGAACGTACCATCCGTAAACGGACGATCCACAGCGGCCGGTCGATCTGATGTAACGTGCGCGCCGTTCGGCTCGGGCTGGTCTCCATGAACATCAAACCGCTCTCCCTTCTGTTCGCTGCGTGTCTGGCCTTCACACTTTCGTCGCCCGCGTTCGGAGCACAGGTGACGCACGATGGCCAAGCCTATCAGGTCGTCGACTATGAGACGCTCTACGCGACCGGCGGGTTCGAAGGCTGGACCTTCCTGACGGAAGGACCGTCCGTATTCAACGGTATCAAGGTCGTTACCGTCGGCTGGTTTCGAGGGCCTTGCTATGCCGAGAGCGACGTGTTGATACCGCCGGTGTTCCACTGGGCGCAGGCGGCAAATCCGGGGTTCCTGCGAACCTATTGGGGAAAGATGGCGCATGGCCGGCTGGAGACCGCACAGAACGCATGCCGGGCCTATTTCAAGAGTCATCCCCCGCCGACGGCGGAGGAGTCCGAAGGTCTCTATCTGGTTTTCGGTACGGTGCGGAACGGCTCCGGCGGATACGTCGGGGACTGCAACAACAACGCCGGCAACTACCCCTATGAAGGCGTCCGCAAATGCCTGCACATCGATGTCGACGATGTCGTGTTCCAGGATACGTTTCGAACCAAGGATCAGTTCTGGGGCGAAACCAAAAGGGATCTCTTGAAGGAAGGTGGCAAGCACTTGCTGGCAGAGCTTTTGCGGCGCATGGGTGGATAGCGCCGCCGCCGGGCCCAGTCTGCATGGCAGGATGTCCCGTCCGGCCGAACGCAAACAGCAATTCTTATGCATGGTAGAAGCTGGCTCAGTGCAAACCAATCCCAACGCCGCCGCCCGCGTCACGGCGGTCCTCGGCCCCACCAATACCGGCAAGACCCATTTCGCCATCGAGCGGATGCTGGCGCACCGCTCCGGCATGATCGGCCTGCCGCTGCGGCTCCTGGCCCGCGAGGTCTACGATAAGGTGGTGCGGCTGAAGGGCGCCAATCTGGCGGCGCTGATCACTGGCGAGGAGAAGATCGTCCCGCCCGACGCGCGGTACTATGTCTGCACCGTCGAGGCGATGCCGCTCGACATTCCGGTCGCCTGCCTCGTCATCGACGAGATCCAGCTCTGCGCCGATTTCGAGCGCGGCCATGTCTTCACCGACCGGCTGCTCCATGCGCGCGGCGAGGAGGAGACGATCCTGCTCGGCGCCGACACGATGCGCGGCGCCATCCAGCGCTTCGTGCCGCGCGCCTATTTCATGACGCGGGCGCGGTTCTCGGACCTCGCCTATACCGGCCACAAGAAGCTGACCCGCCTGCCCCGCCGCGCCGCGGTGGTCGGGTTCTCGGCCGACGACGTCTACGGCATCGCGGAACTCATCCGCCGCCAGCGCGGCGGCGCGGCGGTGGTGCTGGGCGCGCTCTCACCCCGCACGCGCAACGCGCAGGTCGAGCTCTACCAGAGCGGCGACGTCGATTTCCTGGTGGCGACCGACGCCATCGGCATGGGCCTCAATATGGATGTCGACCACGTCGCCTTCGCGGCGATGGAGAAGTTCGACGGCGCCCAGATGCGGCCGCTGCGCCCCGACGAGGTCGGGCAGATCGCGGGCCGCGCCGGGCGGCACATGAACGACGGCACCTTCGGCACGACGGCGGAGGCGGAACCGCTGGAGGACGAACTCGTCGCGCGGGTCGAGGGCCATCGCTACGATCCGGTGCGCGTGCTGCAATGGCGCAATTCCAATCTCGACTTCGCATCGCTCGACCGGCTGATCGCCAGCCTGGACGAGCCGCCGCCGGCGAAGGGCCTCGCCAAGGCAAGGCCGTCGAGCGATTTCATCGCGCTGCGGACTCTGGCGGCGCTGGAAGATGTCCAGGCGCTGGCCAATTCGCGCGGCGGCGTGCACCGGCTGTGGGATGCCTGCCAATTACCGGACTTCCGCAAGCTCTCGGTCGACGAGCATGTGCGGCTGGTGCAGTCGATCTTCCTGTTCCTGGCCAGCGACGACGGCGTCCTGCCGGACGACTGGCTGGCGCGGCAGATCGAGCGGCTGAACGTCACCGAAGGCGATGTCGCGACGCTCTCCGGACGGCTGGCGCAGATCCGCACCTGGACCTATGCGTCGCATCGCTCGAGCTGGACCAGGGACAGCGTGCATTGGCAGGGCGTGACGCGCGCGGTCGAGGACCGGCTGTCGGACGCGCTGCACGAACAGCTGACGCAGCGCTTCATCGACCGGCGCACCTCGGTGCTGATGAAGCGGCTGCGCGAGGACGACATCATCGATCTGACGCTGGACGATTCCGGCGGCGTCGCCATCGGCGGCGAGGTGGTCGGAAAGCTGGAAGGCTTCCGCTTCGAGCCCGATGCGCGGGCCGAAGGCATCCATGGCCGCACGCTGCGCGCCGCGGCGATGCGCGGCCTGGAAGGCGAGTTCTATGCCCGCGCCAAGCGCATTTCGGAGGCCGACGACAAGGCGATCTCGCTCAGCGAGCACGGCAAGCTGTGGTGGGACGGCGCGGTGGTGGCACATCTCGCCGCCGGGCCGTCGCCGCTGGAGCCGCGCGTGGACATGCTGGCGGACGAGCGGCTGAAGGGCGACCTGCGCGAGGGCGTGCAGGCGCGGCTGGAGGCGTTCGTCCGTACACGGATCGCGGCGCGGCTGCAACCCTTGCTGGCGTTGCGCGAGGCGGTCGAGGCCAAGGCCGGCACGGCCGACGCCCTGCCCGGCGCGGCGCGCGGCATCGCGCATCAATTGCTGGAGCATTTCGGGTCGCTGGAGCGCGCCCGGCTGCAACTGCCGGAGCAGCTCGGGCCGCTGATCCGCGCGCTGAAGGCCTATGGCGTGTGGTTCGGGCGGCGCTCGGTCTACCTGCCCAAGATGCTGCGGCCCGAGGCGGCATCGCTGCTGGCGCTGCTCTGGGGTGTGTGGACCAAGCATGAGCGCATCCCGGCGCCGCCGCAGCCCGGGCTGACCTCTTTCGTCAACGACGCCAAGCTGCCGCGCGAATTCCTCGCCGCCGCCGGCTTCCGCGTGATCGGCAAGCGCGCCATCCGCCTCGACATGGTGGAGCGCCTCGAAGAGGAACTCGAGAAAGGCGCCGCCGCGGGCACGGATGCGGAGACGCTGCTGCCCAGGCTGGTTTCGCTGATCGGCTCGGGCAATGAGGAGCTCAAGGGCGTGCTGGCCGAGATGGGCTGGCAGGTCGTGGATGTCGCCGATACCGGCAACGGCGTGACGAAGGTCTGGCGCAAGGCCCTGCCCCGTCCGCTGCGCAAGCCGAAGCATCGCCCCGACCGCCGGGCGCCCAAGGAATTCAAAGTGGAAATCCGTCCGGATTCTCCATTCGCGGGGTTGGCGGCGCTCGTGCGCAAGTGAGCGAGGTGCGCGCCCGCATCGACAAATGGCTCTGGCATGCGCGGTTCTACAAGACCCGCGTGCTGGCGCAGGAGGCGGCCGAGAAGGGCCGCATCCGGCTCAACGGAACGCGGACCGAAAAATCCGGGCGCGGCATCAAGCTCGGGGATATCCTGACCGTCCCGACCGGGCGCGATGTCCTTATCGTGCGCGTGGTTGCTTTCGGGGAACGGCGCGGGCCTGCTGCCGAAGCGCGGCTGTTGTACGAAATCGTCGCGGAGGATGGGCTTGATCCTAAAGGCCCCCCTCCCGTATGACGCTTCGCTGACTATGTATCGCCTACGCTTAAGGGGCCCGACCGCATGACCTATGTCGTCACTGAAGCCTGCATCAAGTGCAAGTTCATGGATTGCGTCGAGGTCTGCCCGGTGGACTGCTTCTACGAGGGCGAGAACATGCTCGTCATCCATCCCGACGAGTGCATCGATTGCGGCGTCTGCGAGCCGGAATGCCCGCCCGAGGCCATCAAGGCCGACACGGAGAGCGGCCTGGAACAATGGCTGTCGCTGAACGCGGAATATGCCAAGAAGTGGCCGAACATCACCCAGCACGGAACCGCGCCCGCCGACGCCAAGGAATGGGAAGGAAAGCCTGACAAATTCGCCAAGTACTTTTCCGATAAGCCCGGTTCCGGTTCGTAGAATTAAGGACGACCGCCGGTGGATATTCGTTAACCGCCGTTCACGTCGAATTTAACCAGTTGAATTTTCGGGTCTTTTCGCCGCGAATCTCAATAAAGGCCGAAATTTCAAGGCCTTGTCACTTTGTCCTTCCGTTTACGGATGAACTGTGATATATAATTCCACGATCTGAAACGCTCGAAGGCGCCCTCACCGGACTGGCAACATTCCGGCGCCGGAACACGTTTCGGTTGCAGTGCAGAGTAAGGCCAAAGGCCCCCAAGGCGCGCCAGGCGCGGGGCCGAACGAAAGTGAACCATGACAACCGCAAAGACCGCCCCCGCACCCGTCCCCGCGAAGCCTAAGACGCCCGCGAACACGAACACCAAGACCAAGCATGAATTCAAGACCAACGACCATGTCGTGTACCCCACCCATGGCGTCGGCCGCATCATGAAGATCGAGGAACAGGAAGTCGCAGGCATGAAGCTGGAACTGTTCGTGATCACCTTCGAGAAGGACAAGATGACGCTCCGCGTGCCGACCATGAAGGCCAAGGCCGTGGGCATGCGCAAGCTGTCCTCGCCGGACATCGTGAACAACGCGCTCAACACGCTGAAGGGCCGCGCCCGCATCAAGCGCACCATGTGGTCGCGCCGCGCCCAGGAATACGAAGCGAAGATCAATTCGGGCGACCTCGTGTCGATCGCCGAGGTGGTCCGCGACCTGCACCGCGCGTCCGGCCAGCCGGAGCAGTCCTATTCCGAGCGCCAGCTCTACGAGGCGGCGCTGGCCCGCATGGCGCGCGAAGTCGCCGCCGTCGAGAAGACCGACGAGCCGTCGGCCGTCAAGCGCGTCGAAGGCATGCTGCTAAAGAAGGCGGCTTAAGCGCTTCGAACCATCGATTGCGAAAAGGCCCGGAGACGATCCGGGCCTTTTTGTTTTTATTGCCCTCCCTCAAGGAGAGGGTCGATTCAGTTCACCACTTCCACGCTCTGCGGATTGGCGATCTCGATCTCGGGGCCGTTCAGGAACTGCACCAGGCCGCGCACGCGGATGGTCTGGCCGGCATAGGCGCGCGGGTCGACGCCGAGCTTGCGGAAATTCGGCATGTCCTCCGGATCGACCGTGACCGTGAAATCGGTGCGCCAGTCGGCGCCGAAATTGAGATAGGCGCGGCCATTTTTGAGCTCGGCGTTGCGCACCGTGCCCTCGACGATCTGGAACGTGCCGGTGTCGCGCCCGACCGTGTCCGGCGTCCGCACGGCATAGGCCGGGACCGCCCATAGGCCGGCACGCGCCGCGCGCGCCTCGGCCTCCGCCTCATAGAGCTCGGTAAAGCACTCGGTGCGGTCGGGCGCGAGCGCGACACGGGCGAGGCCCTTCCTCAGAAGCGCGAGCTGGACCCAGGTGCCGTCGCCGGCGAAGAGCTGGCCGCGGATGCGGTCATAGCGGTCTTCCTTCGGCGGCACGGCGGTCAGCGTCAGCGGCGCCTTGCGTGCCATCGCCAGGATCGCGGAAATCGCCTGGTCGGCAAAGGCCTGCGGCGCGCGATCCGCCGCGCCTGCGGCCAGGCGGATGCCTTCCAGATGCGTCGCCCGGCCGTCGGTGAGGATCACCGCGCCATTGCGCTCGACACGGAGCAATTGTCCGCCGGCGATTTCGGCCGGTCCCGCGCAGGACGGCAGCGCGGCCGCCGGCACGGCGGCCGCGAGGAAAAGGAAGGCGGTGAGGATGGCTCGGATCATCCGCCCATTCAGCACGGCTCGCGCGGGCTTGCACGCGGGATATGCGCAAAAGGTAACCGGAGGTCAGACCGCCTCGTACCAGTCGATGCCGTCCTTGTCGGCGGTGCGCAGGATGCGGCCGCGGGCGCGCAGGCAGTTCAGATGCGCCAGGCTCTCGCCCGTCGCCATGCCGAAATTGCCCTGGGTGATGCGGCTGCGGAACAGCGCGGGGAAAACATCCACCGCGCGCCTGGGCTCGGCGCAGAGCGCGTGGAGCTTCTCCAGGCCCTCCTCGTGATGCTCGATCAGCTCGGTCAGGCGCAGGGTTGCTTTCCGGAACGGCTCGTTGTGCGACGGCAGCACCAGGGCATCGTCCGGCACGACGCGCCGGAGCTTGGCGCAACTGTCGAGCCAGTCCTGCAGCGAATTGGCTTCCGGCTCGGTCGGATGCACCGAGACATTGGACGAGATCTTCGGCAGGATCTGGTCGCCCGAGATGAACACGTTCAGCTCCGGACACCACAGGCAGGCATGCTCGGGCGAATGGCCGTTGCCGCCGACCACGCGCCAGGTGTTGGCGCCGATCTCGATGGCCTCGCCGTCCGCGATGCGGCGATAGGAACTGGGCAGCCGGTAGACGCCATGGCCGAAGCCGCCGAAACGGGTGCGGTAGGTCTCCAGCAGATCCTCCGGAAAGCCCGCGGCGCGGTAGAAGCGCAGCGCCTCGGCCGGCGCTTCCTGCCCGGTGTCGGAGACGAGGTTGCGGCACATCAGATATTCGGTGCGCGTGATCCAGAGCTGCACGCCGAATTTGCGCACCAGCCAGCCGGCAAGCCCGATATGGTCGGGATGCATGTGGGTGACGATCACCCGCTTGACCGGGCGGCCTTGCATCGGACCGGCGAAGAGCTGTTCCCAGGCCTGGGTGGTCTCCTCGTTGCGGATGCCGCTGTCGACCACGGTCCAGCCGTCGCCGTCCTCCAGCAGCCACAGGTTGATATGGTTGAGCTGCATGGGCAGGCGCATGCGCACCCAGTGCACGCCGGGGGCGACGACGATGCTGTGGCCGGTCTCGGGCCTGTGCTCGAACGGATAGTCGAGATTGCTGCCGGGACGGACCCGGACTTCGGTGGCGCTCACCAGTGAGCCTTTCGGGAAATAGCGGTTCTTTCGACTATGGGTAGAGGGCGCCGGGTGCGTCAAGCCGCCGATATTTACCGCGTCACGGCACTGCATGTGGGCCGGTTGCACGTTATATCTAGTCGGAACTTTCCCGCACCGGAGGAAACATGCGCCGCCTTGCCGTTCTCGGAGCCGTCTTCGCGCTCCACACCGTCGTCGCGCAGGCCGCCGGCGTCTCGACCGACACCAAGCAGGCGCCCGCCGGCGCCTATCAGATCGAACCGCGCCACACCGTGGTGCTGTTCGCCATCCCGCATCTGGGGATCACGGATTATTACGGCCGTTTCGAGAAGACCTCGGGCACGCTGAACTTCACGCCGGGCGCCCCGGAAAAGAGTTCGGTGTCGATCACCATTGACATGCCCAGCCTCAACGTGCCCAACAGCGAATTGCTCGAAGAACTGGTGGCCGGGGACGCGTTCGACACCGCCAAGTTCCCACAGGCGACCTTCACCTCCACGTCCCTCGAACGCACCGGCCCGACGTCCGGCCGGATGACGGGCGATCTCACGATCCATGGCGTGACCAGGCCGGTCACCTTCGACGTGACGTTCAACGGCGGGGCGCCCTCGCCGATGGGGCCGGGCTATTATCTCGGCTTCCACGCCGCGACCAGCATCAAACGCAGCGATTTCGGGCTGGACAAGATGGGCTGGACCGGCTTTGTCGGAGACGACGTCAAGCTGACCGTCGAAGCCTTGTTCCAGAAGCAGAAGGGTTGAGCCGTGCCGGCGCGTCCCCTCCGCTACAACACCGTCGCGATGTCGTTTCACTGGATCATCGCGGCGCTGCTCATCGCCAATATCGCGCTCGGGCTTTACATGGGCGGGCTGCCGCGCAGCGATCCCAGCAAGTTCATGATCATCCAGACGCACAAATCGATCGGCCTGACCGTGCTGGTGCTCAGCCTGCTGCGGCTGGGCTGGCGCCTGGTCAACCGCGTGCCGCATCTGCCGCTGGGCATGCATCCCATCGTGGCGGGCTTCGCGCGCTTCACGCATGTCTTCTTCTATGTCCTGATCATCGCCATCCCGCTGTCGGGCTGGCTGATGGTGTCGGCTTCGCCCCTGGGCAACGGCACGAATTTCTTCGGGCTGTTCATCTGGCCCAATCTCGGCTTCTACGCCGGCCAGACCCGCGAGCAGCTTCATTCCGTGCACGAGATGTACGAGACGGTGCATGTCTATCTCGCCTGGAGCGCCATCGTGCTCATTCCGATCCATGTGGCCGCGGCGCTCTATCACCATTTCCTGCGCGGCGACGACGTGCTGCGGCGCATGGTGCCGGGCATGAGCGTGGGCGATTGATGCGGCGGGCGCTGGCGGTTCTGTGCATCGCGCTGCTGGCCGCCACGCCGGCCGCGGCGGCGCGCTGGACCGTCGATCCCGCCAGGAGCCGGCTCGGCTTCACGGTGCAATGGAGCGGCGAGGCGTTCGACGCGACGTTCAAATCCTGGAGCGCCGCGATCGATTTCGATCCGGCGGACCTCGCGGCGGCGCATGCCAAGGTCACCGTCGCGCTCGACAGCGAAGCGTCGGGCGCGGCGGACAATGACGACGGGCTGAAGGGCGCGGAGGGGTTCTCCGTCACCCGGTTCCCCACCGCGACCTTCGAGACGACGGGCTTCAAGGCCACCGGCGGCAACGGCTATATCGCGACCGGACGGCTGAACCTGCACGGCGTGACGAAGGTGATCGCCCTGCCCTTCACGCTGACCGTCGCAGGCGACACGGCGCATATGACGGGCAAGGCGGTGGTGAGCCGGCTCGATTTCGGGCTGGGCGCGAGCGGCGAATGGGCGGGCGAGACGCCCATCGGCCATGCGGTGACGATCACGGTCGATCTGACCGCGACAAAGGCCTTGTGAATTCCGTATAGAATGCGGCGCATGACCACGACGACGGCTCCACTCCTGCGCCCCGCCGATGACGGCGCCATCGCCGAGGCGGCGCGCCTTCTGCGCGACGGCGGGCTCGTGGCGTTCCCGACCGAGACGGTCTACGGGCTGGGCGCCGACGCCGCCAACGGCCGCGCGGTGGCGCGCATCTTCGAGGCGAAGGGGCGGCCGCGCTTCAATCCGCTGATCGTCCATGTCCACGATGCCGCCGAAGCCGAGCGGCATGCCGTGTTCAACGACACGGCGCGCAAGCTCGCGGACGCGTTCTGGCCTGGGGCGCTGACGCTGGTGCTGCCGCGGCAGGAGGATTGCCGGCTTTCCGAGCTGGTCAGCGCCGGCCTCGGTACCGTGGCGCTGCGCGTGCCGGCGCATCCGGTGGCGGCGAAGCTGATCGCGCAAAGCGGCCTCGCCATCGCGGCGCCGAGCGCCAACGCCTCGGGCCGCATCACGGCAACCACGGCCGCGCATGTCGCCGAGGGCCTTGGCGACATGGTTGATCTGATCCTCGACGGCGGCGCGACGCCGCTGGGGCTGGAGTCCACGGTGATCGGGTTCGACGCGGGCGAGCCGGTGCTGCTGCGCGCAGGAGCGATCCCGCGTGAAGCCATCGAGCGCATCGCGGGGCCGTTGATCGCGCCCAGCGACGGCAAGGTGCAGGCGCCGGGACAGCTTGCCAGCCACTATGCGCCGCGCGCGAGCCTGCGCCTGAACGCGCGCGAGGCCCGCGCCGGCGAGACGCTGCTCGGCTTCGGGCCGGAGGCGCCGCGCGCGGCGCGCAACCTCAGCCGGACCGGCGATCTGCGCGAGGCGGCCGCGAACCTGTTCGCGATGCTGCACGAACTCGACGCGGCGCGGGCCATCGCCGTGATGCCGATCCCGGACGAAGGGCTCGGCGAGGCGATCAACGACCGGCTGCGCCGCGCGGCGGCGCCGCGAGATCCGTCATGAACGGCGAAACGCTCGCGCGCCTGAAAGCCGCCGCCGGACCGAAGGGCTTCTCGGAAGACCCTGCGGAGATCGCGCCGCATCTGGAGGAATGGCGCAGCAAATATCATGGCCGTTCCTCGTTGCTGCTCAGGCCGGCGACCACGCCGGAGGTTTCCGCGCTGCTGGCGATCTGCAACGAGACGCACACCGCCGTGGTGCCGCAGGGCGGCAATACAGGGCTGGTCGGCGGGCAGATTCCGTTCGACGGCGAGGTCGTTCTCAGCCTGGCGCGGATGAACAAGCTGCGCGGGCTCGATGCCGCGGCGCATACGATCACGGTGGAAGCGGGGATGATCCTCGCCCAGGTGCAGAAGGCGGCCGACGAGGCCGGCCTGCTTTTCCCGTTGAGCCTTGCGGCGGAGGGCAGCGCCACGATCGGCGGCAACCTTTCGACCAATGCCGGCGGCGTCGCGGTGCTGCGCTACGGCATGGCGCGCGACCTGGCGCTGGGGCTGGAGGTCGTGCTGGCGGACGGGCGGGTGCTCGGCCTGCTGCGCACGCTGCGCAAGGACAATACGGGCTACGACCTGAAGCAGCTTTTCATCGGCGCCGAGGGCACGCTGGGCGTGATCACGGCGGCGGCGCTGAAGCTGTTCGCCAAGCCGGCGGCGCGGGCCACCGCCTTCGTCGCCCTGCCCTCGCCCGCCGCCGCGGTGGCGCTGCTGGGGCGGATGCAGGAGGCGACGGGCGGCCTCGTCAGCGCCTTCGAGATCCTGCCGCGGGCCGGGCTCGAACTCGTGCTGGCGCATATGCCCGGTGCGCGCGATCCCTTGTCCAAGCCCTCGCCCTGGTATGTGCTGGTCGAGGCGGGCGGCGGGTCCGACCTGAACGGCGCCTTCGAGACCGCGCTGGCGGACGCCGACGACGCGGTCATCGCGTCCAGCGAGGCGCAGCGCGCCGCGCTGTGGGCGCTGCGCGAAAACATGTCGGAGGCGCAGAAGCGCGAAGGCGCCTCGATCAAGCATGACGTGTCGGTGCCGGTGAGCGCGATTCCGGACTTCCTCGTCGCGGCGACGGCGGCTGTGCTGAAGGCGATTCCCGGCGCGCGGCCGGTGTCGTTCGGCCATATCGGCGACGGCAATATCCATTTCAATTTCAGCGCTCCGAAGGAGGGCGACGCGGCCGCGTTCCTCGCGCGCTGGGAAGAGGTGCAGCGGATCGTGCACGACGTCGTGCGCGATTTCGGCGGCTCGATCAGCGCGGAGCACGGCATCGGGGTGCAGAAGCGGGATCAACTCCCGCGCTACAAGAGCGCGGCGGAGCTCGATGTGATGCGGATGCTGAAGCGGATGCTGGATCCGGGGAATATTCTCAATCCCGGGAAGGTGATCGCGCTCTGATTTCCTCCCCCGCTGTTGCGGGGGAGGTGGCACGGCGGAGCGAAGCGGAGCCGTGACGGAGGGGGCCAGCCGCCCCGCACAGGCCCCCTCCGCCTCGCTTCGCTCGGCACCTCCCCCGCAACAGCGGGGGAGGAAAGAAATCATGCCGCTTTCGGCAAGGCCGGTTTCGGATCGGGGGCGGTCGGAACGGCCTGCACCGCCAAGCGCGCATTGCGCTGCTTGTTCGAGATCGCGCTGATCGATGCGGTCACCACCGTCGCCAGATAGGGCAGCGACTGCACGGCGATCATCACCATCCAAAGCTGGATCGCCGGATCGTCCAGCGTGGCGCCGGTCGCCAGCGACAGCAGCGCCAGCACGCACGCCGCCAGCAGCGTGGTCTCCTGCCACACCTTGCGCAACGCCTGGCTGAGCAGCGCCTGGTCCTCGCATTTGGGCGTGCGCAGGAAGGGCTGGCCGCGCGTGAAGAGGCCCGAGATCACCGCCTTGGCGACCGCGTGCGTGGTCGAAAGGCCGGCGATGGATGCGACGACGGCGCCTTTCATGCCCGAGCGCACCTTCTGCGGATAGAGCAGCAGCGTCTTCATCGTCTTGGCGACGAAGAGGGCCAGCGCCGCCGCCGACAGGGCGGGCAGCGGCACGTCGAAGGTCTGCGGCGCCACCCACATCGCCGCAGTCCAGGCCAGGGCCGTGAGCGTCACGACGAGACCGAAGCCGTCGGAGATCCAGGGCAGCCAGCCGACCAGGAACTGGTAGCGCTGGCCGGCGGTGAGCCTGGTGCGGCCGAGGAAGATCGCGCCGGCATGGCGCTTCATGATCTGCATCGCGCCATAGACCCAGCGGTAGCGCTGGGAGATGAAGGCGTCGAGCGTGTCGGGCATCAGGCCCGATCCCATGCTCTCCGGGATATAGGCCGCGCCATAGCCGGCCTCGAACAGCTTGAGGCCGAGCTCGGTATCCTCGGTGATGCACCAGGTCGCCCAGCCGCCGACTTCCTGCAGGGCGTGGCGGCGCACGATGGTCATCGTGCCGTGCTGGATGATGGCGTTGTACTCGTTGCGCTCGACCATGCCGATCTGGAAGAAGCCGCGATATTCCTGATAGGCCATCGACTTGAAGGCGTTCTGGTGCGCGTCGCGGTAATCCTGCGGCCCCTGCACCACCGCGATGTCGGGCGAGGCGAAGAAGGGCAGCGCGCGGCGCAGCCAGAACGGCTCGACCTGGTAGTCGCTGTCGATCACCGCGATGTATTGCGCCGCCGGATCGGTGAGCCGCAGCGCCTCGTTGAGCGCGCCCGCCTTGAAGCCCGCCATGTCGTCGTAGTGATAGAAGCGGAAGCGCTCGCCCAGCGCGGCGCAATGCGCCGCGACCGGTTTCCAGACGGCTTCGTCCGGCGTGTTGTTGTCCAGCAGGATGACTTCGAAATTGTCGTAGTCCAGGCGCGCCAGCGCGTTCAGGGTGCCGATCACCATCGCCGGCGGCTCGTTGTAGCACGGCACATGGATGGAGACGCGCGGGCTGATCTTGGGGATGGCGGTGCGCAGCGCGCGGCGCTCGACGCGCCACAGGCTGGTGGCGAGCTCGATGCCCTCGGTCAGGATCACGGTGGAGGCGAGCAGGACCAGCGGCACCATGGCGATGATCATGGCGAGGTCGGCGGGATCGATATATTCGAGCGAGCTGGCGTCGATCAGCACCAGAAGGCCCGTCGTCACCACGGCGACGAGGCCGCCCATGACGAGATAGCCTTGCTGGCGCATGCGCGGCATCCAGCCCAGGATCATCAGGCCGAGAACCAGGGTGAGGACCGAGGCGAACAGCGCATAGGTGCGCCATTCCGGGAAGGTGCGCAGCAAGCCGCTGAAGCTGAATTTCGGATTGCCCATGGCGTCGAACAGGCCCCAGCTCGCCCCGACCGAGCCTTCGTTGCCGCCCTTCCAGGGCTGGTCGTAGCCTTCGAGCAGGTAGTAGTCGTAGCCCTTCTCGCGCGCGAGCTGGACGAAGCCGCGCATGAAATAGGCCTCATTGGCGACCGAGGGCTCGGCGAAGCGCTTGGTGCGGCCCTCCGACGGCCAGCCGGCCTCGCCGATGATCACCGGCTTGTCGGGGAATTCCTCGGCGACGTCGTTATAGGCGTGCTCAAGCATGCGCAGGGAATCGTGGGCGGAGACACCTTCCCAATAGGGCAGCAGGTGCACCGAGATGACGTCGACATATTGGCCGATCTCCGGCGTCAGCAGCCAGGTCGACCACGGCTCGGCGGTCGTGACCTTGATGCGGTCGGGCAGCGCGTCGCGCACCCGCTTGATGTAGCCGTTGAGCTGGTCGGGCGTGACGAAGCCCATCAGGATCGCCTCGTTGCCGACGAAGACGCGGTCGATGACGCGGCGGTTGGCGAGCGCGGTCTTGATGCAGAGCGAAAGCTCGGTCTCGTTCTGCTCGGAATCGGCCGAGATCCAGCAGCCGAGCGAGACCATCAGGCCATAGCGGCGGGCGATCTCCGGCACCTTGTCCATGCCGCCGCCCACCGTATAGGTGCGCACCCGCCCCGTGAGCTGGGAGAGCTGCGCCATGTCGCGGTCGATCTGGGCGGGGGAAATGCGGTTGTGCTCGCGAAGCGAGAACACATGGCTGGGCGCGTAGGTGACGCCGCGGATCTGGCCTTCCCAATCGGGTGCCACGATCGTGTAGTCGCGGCTGGCCCAGAACAGCACGGAGGCGCTGACGACCAGAAACAAGGATGCGGCGATCCGGAGCCGGCCGCTCCCGAGCCATCGACGCCAGCCACTGAGGACCTTCTCGACCACGCCTATCGCTGCCCGGGCCCGCCCATTTTATATCAGGTTCCGCAACTGCGCCGCCGTCATTGACCGCCGTTGGGATCGTCGGGGTCCTGCCCGGGGGGCGGCCCCTTGGGGTGGGTGATCGACAGCAGCTCCATATCGAACACCAGCACCTGGTTCGGCGGGATCAGCCCGTCGCCCGCGCCGCGCGCGCCATAGGCCAGGCCGGACGGGATGACGATGTGCCATTTGTCGCCGGTCCGCATGAGGCTGAGCGCCTCGGTCCAGCCCGGGATCAGCTTGTTGACGGTGAAATGGGCGGGCGTCATCGGCTCGGTGCCGTCGAACACCTTCCCATTGATCAGCATGCCCGTGTAGAGCACGTCGACTTCGTCGGTCGTCCTCGGCCGGTCGCCATAGCCGCTCTTGATGATGTTGTATTGCAGGCCGCTGGGGCGCACCACGACGCCCGGTTTGTGGGAATTCGCCGCCAGATAAGCCTCGTTCGCCGGGCCGCTCAGCGCCGGATCGGCCGCCTGCGCCGCCCCCGAGAACGACAAAAACGCGGCCAGCGCGGCCATGAGGGCCCCGAAACGCTTCATGCTTTCAGCTCCTTGCTTGACCCGACGCGAGTCCAAGACCTTATCGCAAAATCCGCCCTGCCGCTCAATTGAGCAGCCGGCTCAACACATTCTTACAAGCCCCTGTGGGAGCGCGACAAACCCGGCCTTGATGGCGAAAGCGAGGCGATCAATTCCCCCGCACCATCCGGCCGAACCAGGTCCGCTTGCGCGCCGGCTTGGCGATGGCGGCGCCGATCGGGCCGGGGCGCACCGAACCCGGCGACTGGGCCGCGGCCGCTGGCGCCGCAGCCTTCGGGACGGATTTGGGGGCGGCCGGACTGGCGGCGACGGCCGCGATGGCGGGCTCCAGCACCTTGGGCGCCGGCTTGAGCGCGGCCGACGGCGCGGCAATCGAGATCACCGGCATCTGGACCGGCTTGAAATCGTGCGGGCCGATCCCGGCGGTCATGAACTTCCTGGACCATTCTTCTTCCGGGCTGACGGCATAGGCATTGGAGACGCTTTTGGGCTGGGGCGCGTTCAGCGCCTCGGAGAACTGCCGGTCCTTCACGCCGCGGATCAGTCGTTCCAGCCGCTCGGCGCCGTCCGCCAGCGAGCCTGTCGCGTTTGTCAGTCTTTCGGCCATGTCAGCCTCCACCCTGCCTCGAATGCCACTGAAAGCCGCCCTCGCGGCTGATGATCGCGACGTCGATGGCGCCACCCACCGTCTGCTTCTGCGCCATGATACGCTTTTTGAAAACGTTGAGCGAGACCAGTTCGCGCGCGGTCTCGGCCAGCTCGGTCCGCGACGCGATCTCCAGCACCCGGAGCACCGGGTTGATATAGGCGTGCTGCTGGTAGTCGCCGATGATGCCGCGGAAGACATCGAAATACTGGGGGATGTAGTTCGACTGGAACTGGCGGCGGATGTCCTCCTTGACCACCGGATCGGCGTTCGGGAAGGCGCCAACGACCTGGTCGACCAGGGCATGCATCAGCATGTTCAGCGCGCCGTAGACCCTGCGCTCCAGGTTGAAATCGATGCCGCGGATGAAGGCGTTGGTGACTTCGCTGTCGGCGAAGACGCGGATCTTGGAGCGGGTGTCGCCGTCGATCTGGTCGAACGAGGCCTCGGCCCGCTTGACGATGCCGCCGACGATGGCCGAGACGAACCAGGTGGTGACGATCGGATAGCGCTCCTCCGAGCCGAAGCCGGCAAAGACCAGGCCCGTGACGTCCTCCAGGAACAGGTCCTTCACCACCGCATAGACCGCGATCTCCTTCAGATGGGCGATCCCCTGCTTGCCGAGGCCGAAGGGCTGGAAGCCGTAGGCGATGACCTCATCCATGTCGGCGGCGTAGGTCTTGCGCACCGTCTCGGCGAAGCCGGCCGGGAAGCAGGAAAGATCGCCGCGCGGGCTGCCGTCCTCGCGGAACTGATAATCGCGCCACACCCGCTCGATCGCTTCTTCGAGGATCGCCGTGTCGCTGATATGGGCGCGTTCCTCGCCGCCGCTCTCGCGCAGATATTGTGCGAGGTGGAAGATGTAGCGGAACACGCTCGCCAGCAGCCGCTTGTATTCGTCGCGCTGGCGGTTCTTCGGGAAGAACTCCTCCAGATTGTCCAGCATGCCGACGAAGCCCGAGGCGTAGCCGCGGATATGGGGCAGCGTGCCGGGCTTCACGGTCTTCTGGTAATGCTCGATCAGATGTTCCCAGGGGTGGCCCATCATGTCGGCCACGCCGAAGAACATCACGCCGACCGGCTGGCCGCCGACGAGGTTGTAGAGCTTGCGCTGGTCGTTGCGCACCACGACGGTGCCGCCGTCGATCAGCGTGACGGCCGAATCCGCGGCGAGCGCCACCGCGCGCTGGTTCATCACCGCGATCTCGGATGTCATGCGATACGCCCTACCCCGCCTTTTGCTGGAGTATTCCACAGCCCCGCGACAATTGGGAGGCGACAAGAAACATGGTTGACGAGGGCACATTGCCCGTCTTTCGGGCAGTGGCTAGGTTCGGCGTCGGTCGGAACCCGGAGGGAACATCATGTACAAGCCATTCGATCTCAGCGGCAAGGTCGCGCTCGTCACCGGCGGCAATGGCGGCATCGGCCTCGGCATGGCCGATGCGATGGCGCAGGCCGGCGCCGATATCGTGATCTGGGGCACGAACGAAGAGAAGAACGCCGCGGCCGCCGCCAGCCTCAAGGCGCACGGCACGCGAGTCGCCGCAAGCAAGGTGAACGTCGCCAGCGAGACCGAGGTGATCGACGCGATGGGCGCGGCGATAACGGCATTCGGGCGCGTCGACACGGTGATCGCCAATGCCGGCATCGGCTTCGGCTCGCGGTCGTTCAGCGAGATGACCATCGACACCTGGCGCAAGATCCACGCGGTCAACGAGGAGGGCGTGTTCTTCACCCTGCGCGAGGCGTGCAAGCACATGGTGGAGCGGGCGGGCAAGGGCGACGCGGGCGGCTCGCTGGTCGGCGTGGCGAGCCTGGCGGGCATCGAAGGCGCGGCGCGCAACGAGGCCTATAGCGCGACCAAGGGCGCGGTCCTGGCGATGATCCGCTCCATCGCGGTGGAGCACGCGCGCTACGGCATCCGGGCCAATTCCGTCGCGCCGGGCTGGATCGCCACCGACATGACGGCGGGGGCGCAGAGCTCGTCGGTGTTCACCGAGAAGGTGATCAGCCGCGTGCCGATGCGCCGCTGGGGCACGGCGGAGGATTTCGGCGGCATCGCGGTCTATCTCGCGTCCGACGCTTCGAAGTACCACACGGGCGACACGTTCATCATCGACGGCGGCTACGTCATTTTCTAGACGGCGTCGGCAGATGCTTCAGCATCAGCGGCAGGAAGCGGTCGAGGATCGCTTTTGGGCCGCCCAGGCCTTGCGCCGCGGAATCGAGATCGCCGCCGAGCGCCAGATGCGCGAAGCCGTGGACGATCGACCAGGTCGCCAGGAGAAAGCCGAAGGCGTCGGACGTCATCGGCGCGCCCTCGGACAGCGCCGTCGCCGCGCGTACCGCGCGTTCGAGCACGGCGAAAGCGCGCCCGCCGGTGTCGGCCAGGCCGGCATAGTCGATGTCGTACATCGCATGGCGGAACATCAGCTGGAAGCGCGCCGGATGGGACAGCGCGAAGGTCACATAGGCGAGCCCCTGCTCGCGCAGGCGCGCCGCCGGATCGGCGCCGCCGCGCGCGTCGGCTGCGGCCAGCGCGTCGCCGAAATCCTTGAAGGCCCGCAGCGCGACCTCGGATAGAAGCCCCTTGGTATCCTTGAAATGATGCGCCGGGGCGGCCGGGGAAACCCCGGCACGGCGCGCCGCCTCGCGCAGCGTGAAGCCGTCCACCCCGCGCTCCAGGATGATCGCCTCCGCGGCCGCGACGAGCTGATCCTTCAGGTCGCCGTGGTGATAGGCCCGCTTCTTCGCCGGCGTTTTCGGTTTTCGCTTTATCTTGACACTGTTCAAATAACGCCCTATCTGATCTGTACGTTGTTAAGATACTGGCCGATGGAGAGGGCGATGGAAAGAGGGATCGCGCGGATCGGGCTGGCGGCCATGGCGTTCCTCGCCGTCGGCGTCGCGCTCTATTCGTTCCGCTTCGCCGCCGTGCCGGCGCATGTCTGGCTGCAGGTGGATGACGGCATCCGCGGCGTCATCGAGCGCGTGCCGGTCCGCGCGCTGGTCCATATGATCGTGGCGCCGGTGGCGCTGCTGGTCGGGCCGTTCCAGTTCTTCACCGCGATCCGCGTCCGGCGCCCCGCCCTGCACCGCACGCTGGGCAAGGTCTATGTCGCGGCCTGCGTGATCGCCGGAGTCGCGGCGCTGGCGACGGCGCCTTATGCCTCGGGCGGACCGGTCGCGGGGATCGGCTTCGGCACGCTGGCCTTTCTGTGGGTCGTCACGACGCTCGGCGCCTGGCGCGCCGCGGCGATGCGGAAATTCGACCTGCACCGCCTCCTGATGCGCTTCAGCTATGCGATGACCTTCGCCGCCGTGACGCTGCGCCTGCAGATTCCGTTCTTCGCCATGGAGGGCTTTACGACCTACAGCGCCGCGTCGGTCTGGCTTGCCTACACGTCGTGGATGCCGAATGTGATCGCGGTGGCGCTCTACGCGATGGTGAAGGCGCTGCGCCGGCCGGCGGCGCGATGATCCGTACACAAACAAAAAAGGACGCCCGTTTTTCGGACATCCCAGTATGACAGATAGCATAAGCGCAAAAAAACAGACTGGCAAGGCTGCTTCCAGTGTAATAGATGGCGTCCCCTCATCTCACGGGGACACCCATGGCGGCCTGCGGCTTAGACTTCGGAACATCCAATTCGGCGATCGGCGTCCTGCGCGGCAACGCGCCGGTGCTGGCGCCCGTCGAGGGCGGCGAAACGCTGATCCCGAGCGCGGTGTTCTTCGACTACGAGACCAAGGGCAACGTCCTGTTCGGGGCGGAGGCCATCGCGACCTATATCGGCCAGCATGACGGGCGGCTGATGCGGGCGCTGAAGTCGATCCTGGGTTCGCCCCTGATCGACGAGAAGACGGCGCTGGGCTCGAAGATGGTGGCGCTGACCGATGTGGTCGAGATCTTCGTGCGGCATCTGAAACAGAAGGCCGAAATCTTTGCCGGCACGGAGCTGACCGCCGTGGTGCACGGCCGCCCGGTGCGGTTCGTGGACGACGACGACGCGGCCGACGCCAAGGCGCAGCGCGTGCTGGAAGGGATCGCCAACCGCGTCGGCTTCCGCGACGTGGCCTTCGTCTACGAGCCGATCGCGGCGGCTTATCATTACGAGGAGACCGCCACGCGGGAGGAAACCGTGCTGATCGCCGATATCGGCGGCGGCACGTCGGACTTCACCGTCATCCGCATCGGGCCGGAGCGCATGCGCCGGGCGGACCGAACCGACGACATCCTGGCCAATGACGGCGCGCGGATCGGCGGCACGGATTTCGACTCGCTGCTCAGCCTGGAGGCGGTCATGCCGCAGCTCGGCCTCGGCACGCAGCTTGTCGAGAAGAACCTGCCGATGCCGAACGGGCTCTATTACGAGCTCAGCACCTGGTCGACGATCAACTTCGCATACACCTATCAGAGCGAGCGCATGCTGATCGAACTGACCGCCGGCGCGCGCGAGCCGGAGAAGGTGGCGCGACTGCTCAAGGTGGTGCGCGAGCGGCTCGGCCACCGCATCGCCTTCGCCGTGGAGGACGGCAAGATCGCGCTCAGCGAGGCGAACGCGGCCGTCCTGGCCCTCGATTTCATCGAGCGCGGGCTGGCGGCGGAGGCCACGCGTCACGGTTTCGATCATGCCATCGCGAGCCGGACGGAGCGGCTGTTCCGCACCGCGTCGGACTGCATCCGCGATGCGGGCCTCAGGCCCGACGACATCCATACGATCTTCTTCACCGGCGGATCGGGCCGCGTGCCGGCGGTGCGCGCGGCGATCGGGCGCGCCGCGCCGAACGCCCGCGCGACGACGGGCTCGGATTTCCTTTCCGTGGCGTTAGGCTTGACGCGCGAGGCGCAGAAGCGGTTTGGATAGAACCACCTCCCCGGAGGGAAGGTGAAAACGAGGACGCCATGACTCTCCGCACGCCTCTCTGCGACATGCTCGGCATCGACTATCCCATCATGCTCGCGGGTATGGGCGGCGTGTCTTACGGCGAACTGGCCGCAGCCGTTTCTGAGGCCGGAGGGTTCGGCACCCTCGGCATGGCGGGGCGCTCCGCCGAAGAGATCAAGCATGAGATGAAAGTCGTGCGCGATCTGACCGACAAGCCGTTCGGCGTCGATCTGCTCGCCGCGGTGCCACAATCGCTGGAGGCGACCGCCGATATCATCATCGAGGGCGGCGCGAAGGCGTTCATCTCCGGCCTCGGCGTGCCGCCGCCGCATCTGGTGAAGAAATTCCACGACGCGGGCCTGAAAGTCATGAACGTCAACGGCACGGTCAAGCATGCGCGCTCGGCCGAGGCCGGCGGGCTCGATGCCGTGGTGGCGCAGGGAACGGAGGCCGGCGGCCATACGGGCCGCATTGCCGGCATGGCGCTGATCCCGCAGATCGTGGACGCGGTGAAGATCCCGGTGATCGCGGCGGGCGCCATCGTCGACGGGCGCGGTCTCGCTGCGGCGCTGGCGCTGGGCGCGCAGGGCGTGTGGATGGGAACGCGCTTCATCGCGGCGACCGAGGCGCATGCCGGCGGGCTCTACAAGCAGGTCATCGTGGATGCGACCGACGAGGACACGATCATCACGCGGTCCTATTCCGGCAAGCCGATGCGGGTGTTCAGGAACGAATGGGTCGCGGACTGGGAGAAGCGGCCGCAGGACATCAAGCCGTTCCCGGCGCAGGCGATCCTCTCGAGCCAGGCGGGCGTGATGGGCGGCATCGGCGGCCAGATCGAGGGGCTGTCGCGCGAACGCTCGGCCTTCGCCATCGGCCAGGGCGCCGGCGCCATCCACGACGTCAAACCCGCTCGCGAAATCATCGCCGGCATCATGGCCGAAGCCGAAGAGGTCATCGCGCGCATGGCCGCACTCGCCAAAGTCGCGGCCAAAGCCTGACGCGGGTTTCATTTGCACGATATTTGATCGAATGTTCTTCGATCTTTGCTTTGACTATGATCGCAGCGCATGAGCCAATCCACCCCACAATTTGAGGGGGATTCGCCATGACGGTCCTGTTCGACGTACCCGGTACTTCGCGTCGCGTCTTCCTGGGCACCGCCGCCGCGGCCGCGGGTTCGGCGCTGCTGCCCGCCATCGCGGCGCCCGCAGCGAAATACACCCGCTACAACGCCACCAGCCCGCAGGGCCGCGCCATGCTGGTGAGCTATGAGCGTGGCGTGCGGAATTTGCTGAAATACGATGCCGGCGACAGCCGCAACTGGTTCCGCAATGCCTTCATCCACGCGATGGACTGCCCGCACGGCAATTGGTGGTTCTTCACCTGGCACCGTCCCTTCGTCGGCTATTTCGAGCAGACGGTGCGCGACGCCTCGGGCAGTCCCAATTTCGCCTTTCCCTATTGGGACTGGACGGCGGAGGCGCGGATTCCCGAAGGCATGTTCTCCGGCGCGCTCGATCCGACGAGCGGGTTCTTCAATCCTTATATTTCGACCTTCGAGACGTTTTTCGAATACCTCAATCCGGCGATGACGGACTATTGGAAGACGCTGTCGCCGGCGCAGCTTGCGCAGCTCCAGACGCGCGGGATGCCGACGCTCGCATCGCTGTGGCAGCAGGTGAAGGATTTCGAGCAGAGTGCGATGTACGCGCAGACGCCTTATGCGCGCTACCTGACCAAGGCCAATCCCTGGCTGGACGACAAGACCAAGGTGACGGTGTCGCTGCCGACGATCCTGAAGGGGTTGGCGCCGAATACGTTCGATACGTTCAACTCGAACGAGACGCCGTCGCACAACACCGCGCCGAGCGGGACGACGGTGTTCGCCATCCTCGAAGGCCAGCCGCACAACAAGACGCACAACAATATCGGGGGCGTCGGCCACATCCCGAACGACCAGTATCTGAAATTCGGCTACATGGCCGACAATTTGTCGCCGGTCGATCCGGTGTTCTTCCTGCACCATTCCAACATGGACCGGCTGTGGGATGTGTGGACGCGCAAGCAGCAGGCGCGCCGCCTGCCCTGGCTGCCGACCGGTGCGCAATTCCGGACCTTCGCGACGGAGCCGTTCCTCTTCTATGTCGACCGCATGGGCAAGCCGGCGCCGCGGCGGACGGCCGGCGAGAGCATTCCGATCGGCGATTTCGACTATGCCTATCAGCCCGGGTCCGGCGAGCAGAGCGTCACGCCCGTC
Organism: Rhizomicrobium sp.; assembly: GCA_037200985.1. Taxonomy (NCBI): domain Bacteria; kingdom Pseudomonadati; phylum Pseudomonadota; class Alphaproteobacteria; order Micropepsales; family Micropepsaceae; genus Rhizomicrobium; species Rhizomicrobium sp. Next base: position 1,239,260 of record JBBCGJ010000001.1, on the reverse strand, counting down.
GCCGCCGCGGTGGCGGCGCTGAAGCCCTTCGTCGGCGCGGTGAGCGCCGGCGCCGGTGCGGTGTCGGTACCGCAGAACCTGCTGCAGGGCGGCACGCTGGTCGCTTCGATCACCATCCCGCATCCGATGTCGGGCGCGGCGCCGCGCGACTACGACGTGCTGGTCAATGCCCCGCCCGGGACGACGCATGTCGAGGCCGACAGCCCTTACTACGCCGGAACCGTGTCGTTCTTCGGCTTCATGGCCGGCATGATGGCGATGGACGTGACGTTCCAGGTGCCGCTCACCAGGCTGCCGGCCGCCGCGAAAGGCAAGGCACCGGGCGATCTCGTCTTCACCGTCGTGCCGTCCTATGCCTCGCCCAATCTGCGCGCCACCGCGCTCGGGCAGAACGGCCCCGCGCCTTTGCTCAAGGCGGTGTCGGTCGCGGTCTCGCCCTGACAATGCGTATTGCTGCTGCCGCGCTCGCGCTGTTCGCCCTTCTGGGACAGCCCGCGAGCGCGGCGGCGGCGCGCGTCGTCACGATTGCCGTGCCGCGCACAGTCCCGGCGAGCGAGAACCTGGTCCTGCGCGTGCGGGCCGGCGTGCTGCCGCGCGGCGCCGAGATCGACGTCTATGGCGAGGGCGCATTGCTGGGCACGGTGTCGCCCTTCGCGGTTCGCGGTGGGCAAGGGGCCGGCACCTATACGATCCCCCTGCCCGACCGGTTGGCGCGTCGCGGACGGGTGACGATCCGGCTGGTGCTTACGGAGGCCGGCGCGCCGCCCCGCGCGCCGACGAGACGCGAGTTGCGCGGCGTGGCGCTTGTCGCCATCGGCGCAACGCACTGAGCGTCAGAAGATCTTCGTGGCGACGTGAACGAGGACCGCCAGGCCCGAGCCGGCGATGGCGATGCCGGAGATACGGTTGATCAGCGCCATGGTGTGATCGTTGATGCTGGCGTGGAACAGGCCGACGATTGCCGTCAGGATCAGCCACCACAGGGTCGAGCCCACCGCGACGCCGATCACGACGAAGGACGCGGAGGCGATGGAGGGATGGCCGCCGGCCAGGCCGCCGAGGCCCGCGATCAGCGCCGCGAAGCCGAGCAGCGTCGCGGGGTTGGTGATGGTCAGCGCGAAGGTGGATGCCACCGCGCGGAACAGGGTGGACGCGCCTTTTTCCTTGGCGGCGAGCTTGTCGTCGAGCCGCGCCTCGACCTTGGCCAGATAGGTATGGACGCCGAAATAGACCAGCATCGCACCGCCCGCGAGCTCGATGATCGAGGAATAGCCCTCGATGAGCTGCGCCACCGCGGTCAGGCCGAAGGCGGTGACGATGGCGAACACGGTGTCGCCGGCCGCAGCGCCCAGCCCGGACATGAATCCGTTGAGCGGACCGAAGGCGAGCGTGCGCCGGATGCAGATCAGATTCACGGGCCCGATCGGGACCGCAACGAAGAGCCCGATCACGATCCCGGAGACGCCGAGGACGATATAGTCCATCCGAACCGCGCGCTAAATTTCGACGACCAGGCGGCCGCGGATTTTTCCGCTAAGGATATCCTCCGCCGCCTGGCGCAGACCCGAGAACGGGATCGAGTGTGTCATCGCGGCAAGCCTGGCCGGATCGAGATCCTTGGCCAGCCGCTCCCATGCCTGGATTCGCCGCGGCTTGGGCATCTGCACCGAGTCGATCCCGAGCAGGGAGACGCCGCGCAGGATGAAGGGCGCGACGCTGGTCGGCAGGTCCATGCCGCCGGCGAGGCCGCAGGCCGCCACTGCGCCCTGATACGATGTCGCCGCGATGACATTGGCGAGCGTCTTGGAACCGACACTGTCGACGCCGCCGGCCCAGCGCTCCTTGGCGAGCGGGCGCGGATCGCCCGAGAGTTCGGCGCGCGGCATGATCTCGCTGGCGCCGAGTTCCTTCAGATAGTCCGCTTCCTCGGGCCGTCCCGTCGAGGCGATGACCTTGTAGCCGAGCTTGGCCAGCACCGCGACCGCGACCGAGCCGACGCCGCCATTGGCGCCGGTCACCACCACGGCACCCTTCGCGGGCGTCACATGCGCGTCTTCCAGCGCCAGCACGCAGAGCATCGCGGTGTAGCCGGCGGTGCCGATCGCCATCGCCTGCGCCGGCGTGAACGCCTTCGGCAGCGGCACCAGCCAATCGCCCTTGACCCGCGCCAGCTCGGAATAGCCGCCATAATGCGTCTCGCTGAGGCCGAAGCCGTTCAGCACGACCTTGTCGCCCGGCTTGAAGTCGGGATGGGACGATTCCTCGACCGTGCCGGCGAGATCGACGCCCGGGATCATCGGGAATTTGCGCACCACGGGCGAGCGGCCGGTGAGCGCGAGCCCGTCCTTGTAGTTCACGGTCGAATGCGACACGGCGACGGTGACGTCGCCTTGCATCAGATCGTCCGGCGTCAACTCGACGTCCTCAACGGTCTGCCTGTCGCCGTCCTTGCGCAGCAGGACGGCCTTGAACCGGCTCTTCATTGGTCGTTGCCCACCTGGATAATGTTGATCGGCACGCCACCCGAATTCGCGCGCGCCGTCAAGGCGTTGCCAGGGGTAGCACCATCTGCTGGGCGCTCGCCCGGGCGATCAGAGTCTTGTCCGCCTCGCGGTAGAAATCGGCTTCGACCGCGATGAGCGACTTGGTGTGGGCGGTGACGCGCGCCTCCATCAGCAAGGGATGGGCGCGGCCGACGCGCAGGAACTGCACCTGCAGATTGATCGTGCGGAACATGCTGCCTTCCGGGATCACGGTCATGGCCGCGAAGCCCAGGAGCTGATCGGCGAGCGCGGCGATACAACCGCCGAACAAGGTGCCGTCGTCGTTCAGCATCTCCGCATCCGGTTCCCAGCGCTTGCCGACCCATCCTTCGTCCCAGGCATCGAGCGTTCCCAGCCGCATCGTCTGGATCACCGGCGGCGGATCGTCCTTGCCCGAGATCAATGCGTCCAGCCGCTCGGTCGCCCAGGTCATGCCGGCTCCAGCGTCTCGCCGAAGCGGATCGGCTTGCCGAGGCCGCCGGCGACCAGCGCGCGGTCGCGCATCACCGTTTGGCCGCGGACGATCGTCGCCAGCGCCCAGCCGGTGGTCTGCATGCCGTCGAACGGCGTCCAGCCGCATTTGGAGGCGATCCAGCTGTTCTCGATTTTGTGCCGGGCCTTGAGGTCGACGATGGTGAAATCGGCGTCGAAGCCGCGCGCGATGCGGCCCTTGCCCGCGATGCCGAAGATGCGCGCCGCGCCGGTGCTGGTCAGGTCGATGAAGCGTTCGAGAGTCATCCGGCCGGCGGCCACATGGTCGAGCAGGATCGTTACCAGAGTCTGCACGCCCGGCATGCCGGACGGCGTGTCGGGATAGGTCTTGTCCTTCTCGGCGCGGGTATGCGGTGCGTGGTCGGAGCCGATGACGTCGATCACGCCCTGGTTCACAGCCTCCCACAAAGCGGCGCGATGCGACGCGTCGCGGATCGGCGGGTTCATCTGCGCATAGGTGCCGAGGCGCTCGTAACATTCGGGCGCGGCGAGTGTCAGATGTTGCGGCGTGGTCTCGGCGGTGCAGATTTCCTTCGCACCGGCCAGCAGCGGGATTTCGTCGGCAGTGGTCACATGCAGCACATGCAGGCGGCGGCCGGCGGCGCGCGCGAGGCGGATGACGCGCTCGGTCGACTTGCGGGCCGCTTCGGCGTCGCGCCACACCGGATGGCTGCGCGGATCGCCGGGCAGCGCGAGATGCTTGCGGGATTTCAGACGATCCTCGTCCTCCGAATGCACCGCGACCCGGCGGCGGCCGGCACGCAGCATGGCGGCGATGTCGCTCTCATGGTCGAGCAGCAGCGTGCCGGTCGAGGAGCCGAGGAACGCCTTCACGCCGGCGACGCCCGGCATCCGCTCCAGTTCCGCCAGCGCGCCGATATTGGCCGGCGTGGCGCCGATATAGAACGCATAGTCGCAATGCATGCGGTTCGCGGCGCGGGCGAGCTTGTCCTCCATTGCGGCGCGGGTGGTGGTCGGCGGGTTGGTGTTGGGCATCTCGAAGACGCCGGTGACGCCGCCCAGCACCGCCGCACGGCTGCCGCTCTCCAGATCTTCCTTGTGCTCGTTGCCGGGCTCGCGGAAATGGCACTGGCTGTCGATCACGCCGGGCAGGACGTGGAGGCCCTTGGCCTCGAACACTTCCGCCGCCTTGGCGCCGGCGAGCGAACCGATGGCGGCGATCTTGCCGCCGACAACGCCGACATCGCCCCCGGCGAGGCCGTTGGGCGTGGCGACAACCCCGCCGCGGATAAGGAGATCGAAGGTCTGAGACATGGGCAAGGCGTATCCCTTCCGCCCTTCCCTTGGCAACCTTGCCGGTCCCCACTACTTCTTACGCCATGCCCATCGCCCTTCTCGAGGACCGTGCCGTCATCGCCGTCGCCGGACCCGAGGCGCGCGGCTTCCTGCAGGGGCTGATCACCAACGATGTCGAGCGGCTGCAGCCGGGAACCGGGCTCTACGCCGCGCTGCTGACCCCCCAGGGCAAGATTTTGTTCGACTTCTTCCTGGTCGAGGGCGACGGCGCGATCCTGATCGATTGCCACGCCGCGGCGCGCGACGCGCTGCTCAAGCGGCTGACGCTGTACAAGCTCCGCGCCAAGATCGTGCTGGAGGCGCGCGACCAGCTTGCCGTGCTGGCCGAATGGGACGGCGCGGAGGCGAAATACGCCGTCGCCTATCCTGATCCGCGCCTCGCCGCGCTCGGCCGCCGCGCCGTCATCGCCCGGGGCGAGATGCGCCAGGACCTGCTTCCGACCGCCGCCTACCACGCCCATCGCCTTGCCCTGGGCGTGCCCGAGGCGGGCGATTTCGGCTCCGACCGGATGTTCGCGCTCGACGCCGACCTGGACGAACTCCACGCGGTGGATTTCACCAAGGGCTGCTATGTCGGCCAGGAATTGACCGCGCGGATGAAGCATCGCGGCACGGCGCGCAAGCGGCTCCTGCCGCTGAAAGGCGAGCCCGGCGCGGCGGTGAGCGCCGGCGGCAAGGACATCGGCGAGGTCGTCTCGGCGGACTTCGCCCTCATCCGTCTCGACCGTCTGGAGGAGGCCGGGGACGCTCCTGTCACAATTGGCAGCAGCGTGGTCGAATTGACCAAGCCCGCCTGGCTTTTCGCTTGACGGCGTAGGCGCGAAAGCTTCTCGTTTGCCACGCGATCTTCGAGGGGATTTCGACAATGCTCCATCATGTCTCGGTCGGCGTCGCCGATTTCGACCGCGCCGCGAAGTTCTACGACGCGGTGCTGGCGGCGCTGGGCTTCAAGCGCGTCGCCGATTTCTCGCCGCATGCGATCGGCTATGGCGAGGCCTATCCCGAGTTCTGGATCGGCGCGCCGCATGACGGCAAGCCCGCCAGCGCGGGCAACGGCACCCATCTCGGCTTCGCCGCGCGGACCAAGGCGCAGGTGAACAAATTCCATGCCGTCGCGCTCGCCCAGGGCGGCGGCAATGACGGCGAGCCCGGTCCGCGTCCGGACTACGGCCCCGACTATTACGGCGCCTTCGTCTTCGATCTCGACGGCAACAAGATCGAGGCGACGCTGCGACCCGCCCCGGCGGCGCCTGCCAAGGCCCCCAAGAAGAAAGCCAAGAAGGCGGTCAAGAAGAAGGCCGTGAAAAAGGCAGCCAAGAAAGCCGTGAAGACAAAGGCAAAAAAGAAGAAGAGCCGCCGTTGAGCGACCTCGTCCGCTGCGGCTGGGTGGGCAAGGAACCGATCTATTCCGTCTATCACGACGAGGAATGGGGCGTGCCGGAATACGATCCGCGCGCGCTCTACGAGAAGCTGGTGCTGGACGGCTTCCAGGCGGGGCTGTCCTGGATCACCATCCTGAAGAAGCGGGAGAATTTCCGCGCGGCGTTCGACAAATTCGACCCGGAAAAGGTCGCCCGCTACGGCAAGCGCGAGATGAACCGGCTGCTCAAGAACGAGGGGATCATCCGCTCCGAGGCCAAGATCAAGGCGGCGATCAAGGGCGCCCAGCTCTGGCTCGACATCCAGGAGAAGGAGCCCGGCGGCTTCACCGAATTGATCTGGAAGCATGTCGACGGCAGGCCGAAACAGAACGGCTTCAAGACCCTCAAGCAGATCCCGCCCCAGACGGCGATGAGCCAGGGCCTGTCCAAGGAACTGAAAAGCCGCGGATTCAACTTCGTCGGCCCGGTGATCGTCTATGCCTTCGCCCAGGCGGTGGGGATGGTGAACGACCATGTCGTCACCTGCTACCGCCACGGGCCGGTGGCGAAGCTGGGCAAACATGCGCCGCACTAGCCTTCTCGCGCGTTTCTCTGACAGGATGTGACCCGAGGAGAATGCGCATGCCGGCAACGGCCGTCTACAATGTGGCGATGACGCCGGGCGATGCGTTCGAATATACGCGCGGTGCCCTGCAGGCCGCCGGCGCGGTCCTGGGCGCGCAGACGCCGCCGACCAATCTCGACTTCGCGCTGACCCGCAAGGATGCCGACACCGGCTCGATGGAGGTGACCATGCCCGGCCGGGCGGTGGTCGCGGCGGCGCCGGACGGGGCATCTACCGTCACGCTGGCGATCGAGCCGGCGACGCAGTTCGTGGTCTATGCGCTCGGCATCGGGCTGGTCGCATTGGTGTTCGGCGGCTTCTTCTTCGGCAGCCTGAGCGGGCTATGGTTCCTGATCGTGATCGCCGCCGAGGGCTATCTGTTCTGGAGCGTGTTCAACAAATGGCCGGCCGACACGCTGGCGCGGATCGGGGTGAAGATGACGGCCTCGCCCAGCGTCGCCGGCGGCGCGCCGGTGGTGCAGCCCGCGGCGCCGTTCTTCTCGCCGCCGTCCCCCGCTGGACCGGTCGCGCCCTCGCCTGCCGCCGCCAAGGCCGCCGACATCGCCGAGCAGATCCGGCACCTCGCCGAACTGCGCGACCAGGGGCTCCTGACCCAAGCGGAGTTCGACGCGAAGAAGGCGGAACTGCTGGCGCGGATATAGGGCGAAGGATTTTCGACCATTCCAGACTGTCATTCCCGCGTAGGCGGGAATCCATGCTTGGCAGTGCGCCCAGTCCTCTGGATGCCCGCCTGCGCGGGCATGACAGAATGTCTTGAGGTCAGCCGACCGTGAAGGTCTGCCGCAGGCGTTCGATGCCGGAGCCGCCGATATAGGACTCCTCCGTATACGGCCGTTCGCCGATCACGCGCCGCCAGAAAGCCACCGCGGCCTCATTCGTGCGGTATTGCGTCAGCTGCCAGGAGCCGGGGAAGCGTTCGAGAATCGCCCGCGCGAATTGGAGCGCCGCGCCCGTGCGGCGGCTTTCCGGGAAGCTGTAGAACTCGGCCATTTCGGTGACGCCGTCCAGGCGATGCACCAGCGCGAAGGTGACGCGCCTGCCGTCGACCACGGCCCAGAAGGGATGACGGTTGGGCTCGCGCCAATAGAGATCGAAATACGGATATTCGAAAACGCCGTCCACGCGCTCATGCGTGCCGTAGCGGGTCAACTCCTGCGCATAGTCCTGGAACCTGTCCCACAACAGCGCCTTCTCGCTCTCGAGAACCGGCACGATTGCGACGGACATCAGCCGCGCCCGCGATAGGGCGCCACGCCGGTCTCGGGCAGCCACACGTCGGACGGCAACCTGCCGCTCTGCCAGAACACGTCGATCGGGATGCCGCCGCGCGGATACCAGTAGCCGGCGATGCGCAGGAAGCGCGGCTTGATCGCGCCGGCGATGCGCTTGCCGATATAGACCGTGCAATCCTCGTGGAACGCCGCGTGGTTGCGGAAGCTGAACAGGAAGAGCTTCAGCGATTTCGATTCGACGATCTTCGCGCCGGGCACGTAATCGATCACAAAATGGGCGAAATCCGGCTGGCCGGTCACCGGGCAGAGCGAGGTGAATTCCGGCGCCGTGAAGCGCACGAGGTAAGCCTCGCCGGCCTGCGGATTGGGAACCGCTTCCAGGACCGCCGCGTCCGGCGAGGCCGGAACCGGCACCGAACGGCCCAGCTGGGTAAGCTTTTTCGCCATGGCCAAGGCTTTGGCAGCCCCATGAATTTCCGTCAAGAAATCCTTTTATGCGTTAATGTCATCTTGAATTCGCTTCCGGCAATATCGAAGTTCGCGAGGGGGCGCGCAGGGCTAAGGCATGGAAATCTTGGATTCGGTCTGGGCGACGATCAAACGCCTCCTCGGTGTGGAGGACGGCAAGGGCGTGGCGCGTGCGGTGCTCGAACCCATCGCCATCGTCGCCATCACCTTCGCCTCCACCACCGCGATCGCGCAGCCCTTCTATGTGCCGTCGGGCTCGATGCAGCCGACGCTCGCCATCGGCGATGCCTTCGTCGCGGCGAAATATCCCTATGGCTACAGCCGCTATTCGGTGCCGTTCGGCTTCGGCCCGGCCTCCGCCGGGCGGCTGCTGCAGACGATGCCCAAGCAGGGCGACGTCGTGGTCTTCCGCCTGCCGCGCGATCCGAAACAGACCTACATCAAGCGCGTCATCGGCCTGCCCGGCGATCGCGTGCAGATGCTCGACGGGCATTTGTGGATCAACGGCAAGGCGCTGGCGCTGCGGGCGAACGGTTACGGACAGGTCGAAGACGAGGACGGCACGATCCGCCAGGTCCCGCGCTTCATCGAGACGATGCCGAACGGCGTGTCGCATCCGATCTTCAAGTGGAACTGGGAAGGACCCAAGGACAACACCGACGTCTATGTCGTGCCGCCCGGCCATCTCTTCATGATGGGCGACAACCGCGACAACTCGCAGGACAGCCGGTGGTCCGAGGCCGAACTCGGCGTCGGCTTCGTGCCGGTGGAGAACCTCGTCGGCCGCGCCGAATTCGTCGTCGGCTCCTACGACTTCCTCAACGCGCACGCGGTCTGGACGTGGCTCGGCGAGTTCCGCCTGTCGCGCGTGTTCAACAGCGTCAACTGACCCGTCATGGCCGGCCGCGAGCCGGCCATCCGAAACGACTCATTTGCGCCCGCGGGCGCGATGGATGGGCGGGTCAAGCCCGCCCATGACGGGTGGAGGCTACTTCGGCTTGCGGATCTGCTCGCGCAGCGGGGCCAGCGCGGTCGACCATTTGTGCAGCTCGTTCAGCACCGCGGCGACGCCCTGCAGGTTGAGATCGTTGGCCTCGAACTTGCCGTCCTTGATCTGGGCGAAGACGTTCGGCAGCGCCACGCCTTCCGGAATCGGCATCATCTTGAGCGTGGAGACATGGCTCCGCGCCACCTGTGCCGACCGCAGTCCGCCGGACACGCCGCCATAGCTGACGAAGGCGGCCGGCTTGTACTGCCATTCCCAGAACAGGTAGTCGACCGCGTTCACGAAGGCCGGCGGCGGCATGTAGTCGTATTCCGGGATCACGAAGACGAAGGCGTCCGCGGCGTCGACGCTGGCCGACCACTTCCTGGTGTGCGCGTGCTCGTATTGCCGGCGCATCGGATGGTGCGGCTCGTCATAGAGCGGCAGCTCGAAATCCGCGAGGTCGACCAGATGCGCGTCGAAATTGCCGTGCGCCTTCGCGGCGGCATGGAACCACTGGGCGACGATCGGTCCCTGGCGGCCGGGACGGGTCGTGCCGATGACGGTGTGAAGCTTCAAGGCCATGGTCTGCTCCTGCTGGCGGTATCGTTCGGTTGTATGGTATCAAAAGGTAACTGGAGCTAGGATGGTTCCTGGCCGAATGTCTTGCAAGAAGGCACGCTCATGAAACAGGGGCACATCCATGACACCGGCGACTGCCGCGCCGTTTCCGGCGTGCTCTCCCGGATCGGCGACAAGTGGTCGGTCCTGATCGTCAGCCGGCTCGGCGACCGCGCCATGCGGTTCAGCGAGCTGAAGCGCGACATCGGCGGGATTTCCCAGCGCATGCTGACCCTGACCTTAAGAGGCCTGGAGCGCGACGGCTTGGTCACCCGTACCGTTTTTATGACGATTCCGCCGCGCGTGGACTACGCGCTGACGGCGCTCGGCCGCTCGCTGCTGGTGCCGGTCAGCGCCCTGGGCGCCTGGGCGCTCGCCAATATCGGCAAGATCGAGAATGCGCGCGCGAAATTCGACGCGGCGGCGCCGCGTCCAACCCCGAAGATCGCGGTCAGGCCGGGATCGCTAGCCCGCCCAGCTCGCGTCGAAGGCGCGGACGAACGGAAGCGACTGCGCGGCTGATTCGCGGCGGCGGCGCTGTTCCTCGGCCACAGCGACGTCCAGCATGAGGGTCACGAAGGTGCGGTTGCGCTCGGCGAAGTCGCGCTCGTCGCCGAGCAGCGGCCACAGGCTGGCCTGCATGAAAGCGTCGAGCTCCTCGCCCCAGCGCGCGCCGTCTGAGCCGTCGAGCAGCTTGGCGCGGCGATGCGCCAGGACCGCGATGTGGGGCGCGATCAGCTCGCGCATTTCCGCCTCGAAGGCCCGCCAGCCCTCGGCTTCGAAGTCCACGCCCTGAACGAGAAAGCCCACGACCTGCTTGAAAGCACCCAGAACCCGTTCCTGCATGGCTTTGCGCCTCTGCCCCACACTGGCAGCATGCGCCGCGCGCGTTAATTTCGGGCTGACAGGACTGGTTAGGAAAGGTTGAAACAATAGAAAGACATCCGGCCCCGTTCAGAGGCGCAGCAGTCCTTCGACGTCCCGGCCGCCATAGAAGATGCGGACGATCGTCACTTCGGATTTGAGGACGCGAAACACGATCGTCGCCCGGCGTTCGAATCCCATCGTTCGCAGGCCTGGTTCGATATCGTCGCGCCGCGTGCCCCTCTGAGGGAAATTTTCCAGCGAAAAGCAGGCCGCTTCGATGCGTTCGATATAGCCGCCGGCGATCTTCGCGCCCGCCTTGTCGGCGATGTATTCGTACAGCTCGATCAGGTCGGCTTCGGCAAGCGGACGAAAGACAACCCTATGCGGGCTCACGCTTGGCCTTCGACCTGCGCGCGTGACGCTTGCGCAGGCGGTCGAACACGGTGCTTGCCGGGATGCTGGGGCGCGGGTCGTTCAGGGATTCCGCGACCTGTTGCTTGAGCCAAGCATTGACGGCCGCATCCTCGCGGTCCAGCGCACGGACCGCGGCGCGCAAAACTTCGCTGGCGGAGGCGTAGGCGCCGCTGTTCAAACGCGCCTCCACGCTTCTGTGAAGATCGCCGAGCGTGACGGTGATCGGCCGGCTGGTGCGCGCCATTCTGAGCTCCTATATGACGGTGTCATACTACGGCCATGCCCCTTGCACGCAAGCCGATTGCTCCGGGGCGGCGATTTATGCGCCGCCCTATGGGCCGGTTCCGGCCCGCGACACCACGGCTAGTGGCACATTGTTGCGCGCGGGAAGGTCGCGTGCTAACTGCTTCGCGCGCGTGGGGACTCGCCCGTGTGCGGCGTAATTTCATAAGCGAATTCAAGAGCTTAAACGGCCGGCGCGATACGCAAAAGCGCCAAGGGTTAAAGGGCGAACGTGGCTACGGAACAGCAGCACGAAACCGGCATCGCGGGACGCTACGCCACCGCCATTTTCGAACTGGCGGAGGACAGCCGATCCATCGCCGCCATCGAGAAGGATTTCGCCGTCCTGCGCGAGCTGCTGGCGGAAAGCTCCGACCTCACCCGCCTCGTGCGCTCGCCGGTCTTCGCGAGCGACGACCAGGCCCGCGCCCTGAAGGCCGTGCTCGAACGCATCGGCGCCAGCGATCTCGGCACCAAATTCGTCCTCGTGCTGGCCGCCAAGCGCCGGCTGTTCTACCTGTCCGACATCATCAAGAGCTTCGAGCGCATCCTCGCGGCGCGCCGCGGCGAGGTGCAGGCGCAGGTGACATCGGCCCGCAAGCTCAACGATGGCGAGACCGCCGAGCTGAAGGCGGCGCTCAAGGGCAAGCTCGGCCGCGAGCCGCGGCTCGAAACCAAAGTCGATCCCACCCTGCTCGGCGGCCTCGTCGTGAAGGTGGGCTCGCGCATGATCGACACATCGCTCCGCACCAAGCTGAACGGCATCCGTGCGGCCATGAGAGGTAACTGACAATGGATATCCAGCCCGCGGAAATCTCCGCCATCCTGAAGCGTGAGATCGCGAATTTCGGCGCCGAAGCGCAGGTCAGCGAAGTCGGCCAGGTCCTCTCGGTCGGCGACGGCATCGCGCGCGTCTACGGCCTCGACAACGTCCAGGCCGGCGAGATGGTCGAGTTCCCGGGCGGCATCAAGGGCATGGCGCTGAATCTCGAGAACGACAATGTCGGCATCGTGATCTTCGGCAACGACTCCACGATCAAGGAAGGCGACACCGTCAAGCGCACCGGCGCCATCGTGGACGTGCCGGTCGGCAAGGGCCTGCTCGGCCGCGTGGTCGATCCGCTCGGCAATCCGATCGACGGCAAGGGTCCGATCGATCCGGCCGGCATCGCCGAGCGCCGCCGCGTCGACGTGAAAGCGCCGGGCATCATCCCGCGCAAATCGGTGCACGAGCCGGTGCAGACCGGCCTGAAAGCCATCGACTCGCTGATCCCGGTCGGCCGCGGCCAGCGCGAGCTGATCATCGGCGACCGCCAGACCGGCAAGACCGCCGTCGCCGTCGACACCATCATCAACCAGAAATCGGTCAACAAGACCGGCAGCGAGAGCGAGAAGCTCTATTGCATCTACGTCGCCATCGGCCAGAAGCGTTCGACCGTGGCGCAGATCGTGCGCACGCTCGAGGACGCCGGCGCGATGGACTACACCATCGTCGTCGCCGCGACCGCGTCCGAGCCGGCGCCGCTCCAGTTCCTCGCGCCGTTCTCCGGCTGCGCCATGGGCGAGTGGTTCCGCGACAACGGCATGCATGCCGTGATCGTCTATGACGACCTTTCCAAGCAGGCCGTCGCCTATCGTCAGATGTCGCTCCTGCTGCGCCGCCCGCCGGGCCGCGAAGCCTATCCGGGCGACGTCTTCTACCTGCACAGCCGCCTGCTGGAGCGCGCCGCCAAGCTGAACGAGGACAACGGCTCGGGCTCGCTGACGGCGCTGCCGATCATCGAGACCCAGGCCAACGACGTGTCGGCCTATATCCCGACCAATGTGATCTCGATCACCGACGGCCAGATCTTCCTGGAAACCGACCTGTTCTATCAGGGCATCCGCCCGGCGGTGAACGTCGGCATCTCGGTGTCGCGCGTGGGCTCGTCGGCGCAGATCAAGGCGATGAAGACCGCGTCCGGCCCGATCAAGTCCGAGCTCGCGCAGTACCGCGAGATGGCGGCCTTCGCGAAATTCGGCTCCGATCTCGACGCCTCGACCCAGAAGATGCTGGCGCGCGGCGAGCGGCTGACCGAGCTGCTCAAGCAGCCGCAATACAAGCCCTTCGCGGTCGAGGAGCAGGTGGTGGTAATCTATGCCGGCACGCGCGGCTTCCTCGATCCGATTCCGGTGAACAGGGTCGGTGCCTATCAGGAGGCGCTGCTGTCGAAGCTCAAGGCCTCGCGGCCCGAGATTCTCGACGGCATCCGCACCGGCAAGGCGCTGACGCCCGAACTGGAAGGCAAGCTCAAGGATGCGCTCGCCGACTTCGCCAAAACGTTCGTGGCGTAACGCACAAGGCTGATTTTCCATGGCATCCGTCAAGGAAATGCGCACACGGATCGGAAGCGTGAAGTCCACGCAGAAGATCACCAAGGCGCTGCAGATGGTGGCGGCGGCGAAGCTACGCCGCGCCCAGGCCGCTGCGGAAAGCGCGCGCCCTTACGCTCAGCGCATGGCGGCGGTGATCGCCAACCTGGCGGCGGGCGTCTCCGGCGCCGACGCGCCGCTGCTTTTGGCCGGCAACGGCAAGGACCAGCGCCATCTCTTCATCGTGGCGACCTCCGACCGCGGCCTCGCCGGCGGATTCAATTCGGGCATCGTGCGCGCGGCGCGCGAGCGCATCGCCCGGCTGCTGGATGAGGGCAAGGACGTCCGCATCATCACCATCGGCCGCAAAGCGCGCGACCAGCTGCGCCGGCAACACGCCGCGCGCTTCGTGGAGAACTACGAGGTCGGGACGAAGGCGCCGGATTTCGCGCTGGTGCGCCCGATCGCCAAGAAGATCATCGACATGTACCTGGCGGGCGAGACCGATGTCGTGACGCTGGTGTCCAGCCGCTTCAAGTCGGTCGTGACCCAGACGCCGACCGCGCGTCAGCTCATCCCGGCGGCCGTGGACGCGAATGCCGGCAGCGCCGCGTTCTACGAATACGAGCCCGATGAATCCACGATTCTCGAAGCGCTGCTGCCGCAGAACATCGCCGTGCAGCTCCTGACCGCGCTGCTCGAGAACCAGGCTGGCTTCTTCGCCTCGCAGATGACCGCGATGGACAACGCGACCCGCAATGCCGGCGACCTCATCAAGGCGCTCACCATCAAGATGAACCGTACCCGTCAGGCACAGATCACCAAGGAGCTGATCGAGATCATCTCCGGTGCATCCGCCGTCTGACGCGCGAGGGAGCAGGAACAAGGTAAACGCCCAATTCGCCCCATCGTCATGAGCCGCGCCTAGCCTAAACTGGCGGCGCTGCGGGGGCAGACGGGATGAATTGGCGCGAGAGACTGGGAAGGGTCGTCCGATTCTTCCGCGAAATCTTCGGACGGCGGTCGCGCGTTGCGGCGCTCCCGCCGCCGAACACGATCGACGCGGTGGCCGTGGAGATCGTGGAGCAGAAAGACCCGGTCCCGATCGAACCGATCGGGGCCTAAGAGACCGAAGTGAAGGAAAACGTCATGAATGCCGTGACCCCGAATGCCAAAGGCCGTCTCTCCCAGGTGATCGGCGCCGTCGTCGACGTCGAGTTCGACGGCGAGCTGCCGGCGATCCTGAACGCGCTGGAGACGACGAATGTCGACGCCAAGACCGGCAAGCCGGTCCGCCTGGTGTTCGAGGTCGCCCAGCATCTGGGCCAGAACACCGTCCGCGCCATCGCGATGGATGCGACCGAGGGCCTGGTGCGTGGCGCCGAAGTCACCGACACGGGCAAGCCCATCCGCGTGCCGGTCGGCCCGGCCACGCTCGGCCGCATCATGAACGTCATCGGCGAGCCGATCGACGAGGCCGGCCCGATCGCCGAGACCCATATGGCGCCGATCCATCGCGAGGCCCCGAGCTTCTCCGAGCAGGCGGGCACCGCCGAAGTGCTCGTCACCGGCATCAAGGTCATCGACCTGCTCTGCCCCTACACCAAGGGCGGCAAGATCGGGCTGTTCGGCGGCGCCGGCGTCGGCAAGACCGTGACGATGCAGGAGCTGATCAACAACATCGCCAAGGCCTATGGCGGCTATTCGGTGCTGGCCGGCGTCGGCGAGCGCACCCGCGAGGGCAACGACCTCTATCACGAGATGATCGAGTCGAATGTGAACATCGACCCGAAGAAGAACAACGGTTCGACGGAAGGCTCCAAGTGCACGCTGGTCTACGGCCAGATGAACGAGCCGCCGGGCGCCCGTGCCCGCGTCGCGCTGACCGGTCTCGCCCAGGCGGAGTATTTCCGCGACGTCGAAGGCAAGGACGTGCTGCTCTTCATCGACAACATTTTCCGCTTCACCCAGGCCGGTTCCGAAGTGTCCGCCCTGCTCGGCCGCATCCCGTCCGCGGTGGGCTATCAGCCGACCCTGGCGTCGGAGATGGGCGCGCTGCAGGAGCGCATCACCTCGACCGACAAGGGTTCGATCACCTCGGTGCAGGCGATCTACGTGCCGGCCGACGACATGACCGATCCGGCGCCCGCGACCTCGATGGCGCATCTGGACGCGACCACGGTTCTGTCGCGCGACATCGCGGCGCTCGCGATCTTCCCGGCGGTGGATCCGCTCGACAGCACCTCGCGCATCATGGACCCGAACGTGATCGGCGAGGAGCACTACACCGTCGCCCGCCGCGTCCAGGAAGTGCTGCAGCAGTACAAGGCGCTCAAGGACATCATCGCCATCCTGGGCATGGATGAGCTGTCGGAAGACGACAAGCTGGTCGTGGCCCGCGCGCGCAAGATACAGCGCTTCCTCAGCCAGCCCTTCCACGTCGCCGAGGTGTTCACCAACCTGCCCGGCGTGTTCGTGAGCCTGGAAGACACGATCCGCTCCTTCAAGGCGATCGTCGACGGCCTGCACGACGACCTGCCCGAGCAGGCGTTCTACAACGTGGGCACGATCGAGGACGCGGTGGCCAAGGCCAAGAAGATGGCGGCGGACGCTTGAGGTCCGCGAATAGCGAATAGGGAGTAGCGAATAGGGAAAGAAGCGGAGGCGACTACTCGCTATTCGCTACTCGCCATTCGCTAATTTTACATGGCCGATAAGATTGCCTTCGACCTGGTCTCGCCGGAGCGGCTCCTGCTCTCCGACACCGCCGACATGGTCACCGTGCCGGCGACCGAGGGCTATATGGGCGTGATGGCCGGCCATGCGCCGGTGATCACCACCCTGCGCCCCGGCATGATCGACATCCTCAAGGACGGGGCGGACACCCGCTTCTTCGTCCGCGGCGGTTTCGCCGAGATCGGCGCCGAGAAGATCACGGTTCTCGCCGAGGAAGCGATCCCGATGACGGAAATGGCTTTGCCGGTGCTCGACCAGCGCATCCGGGACACCGAAGAAGACCTGATCGCCGCCGGCACCGAGGCCGAGAAAGCGCGCATCGCCGAAGTGCTCGACGACCTCAAGATGGTCCGCGCCGCGTTCTAGAGGCCGGTCCGGACTGGCAGCGCCCTCCCTTTCGGGTGCGGCAGGCGGACAAGCACCTGATTCGGCGGACTTTTACCCGCGGATAGGGCGCGACTGTGGGTTCCCACTCGGCAACCGGTTTTGATATAGTGCGTTGACGGGGTCGGAAGACCCACCATGGGGCATGCAGGCGAATGACGGAAGCAACCGTCTACAAACAGGGCTGGACGCTGGACGATATCCGGTGGGACCGCTTCGACGCCGCGAAGACCACGCCGCGCATGGTCGCGGCCATCAAGGCCGCCGCCCTGGTCGAAATGAATGCGCCCGACTACGTCACTTACCTGAAGCGGGTCTTCAAGGACGCCGGCCCCGAGATCCATGCCGCCATCGAGCAATGGGGGTGCGAGGAGAGCCAGCACGGCCGCGCCCTCGGCCGCTGGGCCGAGATGGCGGACTCCAGCTACAAGGTTGCCGACGCCTTCGCCCGCTTCCGCGCCGGCTACAAGCCGGAGCACTTCCAGGACGACGACGGCGCGTCGATCCGCGGCAGCCGGCGCGGCGAGATGATCGCGCGCTGCGTCGTGGAGAGCGGCACCTCGACCTATTACACCGCCATCAAGGACGCGACCGAGGAGCCGGTGCTCAAGGAGATCGCCGGCCGCATCGCCGCCGACGAGTTCAGGCATTACAAGCTCTTCTTCGAGACTCTTCACGCCCAGGATGAGCCGGATCTGCCGTTCTGGAAGAAGATCTCGGTCGCGGCGGGGCGCATCACCGAGTCGGACGACGACGAGATCGCCTACGCCTATTATTGCGCCAATATTCCGCCGGGCGAGACGGCGCGCACGCCCTACCGGCGGTCCCATCACGCCAGGGTGGCGGCCGGCATCCTCAACACGATCTACCAGCGCCATCACGTCCAGAAGCTGGTGCAGATGGTGGCCAAGGCCGTGGGCGCCGCGCCGCACGGTGCCTTCGCCCGGGTCGCCGGCGCGGTGCTGTGGCGCTTCCTGCGCCTGCGCGCCGGGCTGCGTCCCGCCGCGGCCTGACGCCAAGGGTCGCTATTCGACTGCGTTCAGAAAATCGTCATGGGCGGGTTTGCCCCGCCCATCCATCCGGCGCGCGCCGGAAAGACTCTCATGCGCCCGCAGACGCGGGCGCGATGGATGGGCGCCTCAAGGGCGCCCATGACGGTTTTAGAATAAGGCTCCGATTGAGCAGGTCGCTAATGCAGCGTCTCGTCCGGCTTGACGATCTTGAGATGGGTCGGCCTGGGCTTGGGCGCGGGCGGTTTCGGCTGCCGGCGGCGTAGCCAGATCGTCGCGGCGATCATCGCCGCCAGCACGATCAAGGGCCAGCGCAACTGATAGAGCAGATAGAGCCCGATGCCGTTCGGGCCGAAGACCAGCGCCAGGCCCAGCGAACTGCCGAAGGCGATCAGGACGATGACCGCGACGAGACGCCGGGTGCGGGCCGTCACCGCGTCACACGCTGCGCTTCACCAGCATCTGCTTGATCTCGCCGATGGCCTGGGCGGGGTTGAGACCCTTCGGGCAGGTGTTGGTGCAGTTCATGATCGTGTGGCAGCGATAGAGCCGGAACGGGTCCTCCAGCTTGTCGAGGCGCTCGCCGGTGTGCTCGTCGCGGCTGTCGGCCAGCCAGCGATAGGATTGCAGCAGCGCCGCCGGTCCCAGATAACGCTCCGAATTCCACCAATAGCTCGGGCACGCCGTCGAGCAGCAGGCGCACAGGATGCACTCGTAGAGGCCGTCGAGCTTGGCGCGGTCTTCCGGCGACTGCTTCCATTCCTTCTCGGGCTCCGCCGTCTTGGTCTGGAGAAACGGCTCGATGGAGGCGTATTGCGCGTAGAAGTTGGTGAGATCGGGCACCAGGTCCTTCACCACCGGCATGTGCGGCAGAGGATAGACGGCGACCGGCCCCGAGATGTCGGTGATCGCCTTGGTGCAGGCCAGCGTGTTGCCGCCGCCGATATTCATCGCGCAGGAGCCGCACACACCCTCGCGGCAGGAGCGGCGGAAGGTCAGCGTCGGATCGATCTCGTTCTTGATCTTGATGAGGGCGTCCAGGACCATCGGCCCGCAGCTCGCCAGATCGACCGTGTAGGTGTCGACGCGCGGATTGGCGTCGCCCTCGGGATCGTAGCGGTAGACCTTGAACTCCTTGGTGCCCTTGGGCTTCTTGCCGTTGGCGTTCTTCGGCGCCGGCCAGACCTTACCTTTGGTCGGGCGCGAAGCTTTGGGCAATGTGAGCTGAACCATGACCGTCCTGGCGGGAAATATCGTGGAGCGGGTTTAGCAAGCCCCCTCCCCTCTGGCAACGCGGCACCTACCCCGTTCCGATCTGCTCGAACACCCAGGCGGTTTCGACCGGCCGGTCCTTGACCGATCCGGTCAGCACGATCTGCTCGGTGCGGCGCACCAGGTCGCCGCCGAGATAGACGCTTTCCTCGATTCCCACCTGCCCGCCGGAGCGGAACCGCCAGCCCTCGCCGTTTGGCAGCTTCAAGAGCACGCCGCCGCCCTGGATCTGCGACACGCGCACGTCGGGATGGATATGGAAGCGGATCGCGAAGGCTACGTCCTTGCGGCCCTTCTCGGGTTTCGGCAGCAGCCGGTCCGCGCCGGTGACGACGAGCCCGTTGACGGACAACACGACCTGCCGCTCATGGCGCACGCCGAATTGGGCGAGGTATCCGTCATGGCTGGCCTCGACGCTCCAGCCTTGCGTGGTCTCGAGGCGCTGCGTCTCGATCGTGCGCGGGCCCTTGAGGAGGCGCGGCCCGAGCAGGCGGCGCGCCAGCCCCGCGGGCAGGATCGCCGCCATCGAGGCGTCGTCCATTGCCAGCGTCGAATGCGCCGCGGTCGCGCGCAGCGCCGATTCCCATTTGGGATGCGCCAGACTGGCGGCGCCGCAATTGACGACGATGCGCTGGTTGCCGCTCGAGAATTCGAACGCGTTGCATCCCGCATGCGCCTGAATCGAGAATGCGGCCGGCGGCACCGCGCCGCAATCGAGCACCAGCAGCGATTTCGCGGCGGCGAGCCGCTGATAACCGGAATGGCGCGCGAAGGCGAAAGGCTGGCCGCGCACCTCGTCGCGCGCCAACAGGCCCGCGATCATCCGCGAATCCGCTTCGGTGCCGCCGTTGAACAGCGCCAGCGCGCCGTCGCCATGGCGGAAAAAGCGGATCGCCGGCGCGATACGGTCATGGGCGCTCCGTATTGGATGCGGCACGTCGAGGCCGCCGGCGCCGAGCGCGTCCATCACCATCACGATCAGGCGGTAGCAGGCGACGAGGTTCTCCGGCGAGCGGCTGATATGCCCGCCGTCGGGCAGGATCTGCCGCGTAATCTCGCTTTCGAGGCATTTGAGACCTTCTTCCAGCCGGCGCTGGCTGTCGCCGAGGCAGGCGCCCGAGAGCGCGAAGGCCGCCGCCGCTTCGAGGCGCGGCATGCCGTCCGGCGCCGCGCCCGCGATGCGCGCCAGCATGCGCGACTGCTCGCGCAGCGAGACGAAGACCTTCGAGCGCCAGAGCAGATCGGAATTGGCGATCACCAGCCGTCCATGCGCGAAGATGTGGATCAGCCGCCGCGCGATCACTTCCGGCGACCAGGCCGGCTCGGAATAGCGCGCATTGCGCTTGAGCCATTGGCTGATCAGGTTGGTCGCCAGCGTCCGCGATGCATCGCCGCCGGCCAGGGCCAAGGGCGGGAGCCAGGCAAATCCGTGTAGCGCCCGCGCCCACTCGTCCGACGGCGCCTCCTTGTCGAACACCGAGCCGTCCTTCACCTCGACCGTCTCGCCCGCGAAGCGGAAGCGCCCGCGCAGCAGGGCATCGGCGTCCTCCAGGCGGCGCGGCAGCGCGTCGTAGGGGTGGAACAGGATGCGGTCCGACAGCGGACCTTTCAGGAAGCGGCGATAGAGCCAGGTGCGGCGATACCAGACGCGAAGGGGACGGAGCCAGACGCGCAGCAGGGCGCGCAGGACCTCCGGTAGAAGACCGATGGGAAGGGAACTCGTCGCCTTGTCCGCCACGGCATCAGCCGCGCAGCGCGGCGATGTTCGCCGCGTAGCGCGACGGTCCGCCCGTGAACACCGCGGTTCCCGCGACCAGGATGTTCGCGCCGGCCGAGACCGCGAGCCTCGCGGTCTCGGGATTGATCCCGCCGTCCACCTCCAGATCGATGGCGCGGCCGGATTTGGCGATGCGCGTCGCGATGGCCTCGATCTTCCGGAGCTGGCTGTGGATGAAGGTCTGGCCGCCGAAGCCGGGATTGACGCTCATCACCAGGATGAGATCCGCGAGGTCCATGAGATTGTCGAGCATCTCGACCGGGGTTCCGGGATTGAGCACCACGCCGGCGCGCTTGCCCAGGCTCTTGACCAACTGCAGCGTGCGATGGACGTGCGGCCCCGCCTCGGGGTGGACGGTGATCCCGTCGGCGCCGGCACTCGCGAAATCCTGCACATAAGGGTCGACCGGCGAGATCATCAGATGCACGTCGAGCGGCTTCTTGGCGTGCGGCTTGATCGCCTTCACCACCATCGGACCGATCGTGATGTTGGGAACATAATGGCCATCCATGACATCCACATGGATGAGATCGGCGCCGGCGGCCTCGACCGCCTCGATCTCCGCGCCCAGCCGCGAGAAATCGGCCGAAAGGATCGACGGAGCGATGCGGATTTTGCTGGCCATGGCGGCCATTAAGTGACGGATTCTGATCCTGCCCGCAAGGCGGGAACGCGCCTAGGCGGTGGGTGTTTTCGTATCCAGCCGGCGCCGCGCTTCGCTCTCGATCCGGGGCCAGGCGATGAGAATGACCGCGAAGGTCGGCAGCCACATGATGCGCGACTGGTAGCGGCCATGCGGGCCGGAGAACACGCCGCAGACGAAGGCGTTGCCCAGGAGCGCGAGCAGGACGAAGGCCGGCAGCACGCTGCCGCGCCAGTCGCGCCGCCGCACCGCGTTGCGCAGGACGAGGTAGAGCGCCGCCAGCGACAGGATCGCGACGGGCACATGCACGAGGTTGATCGGCAGGAACCAGATCGCGCCTTCCTGCTGATAGGCGTGGTCGTAGTCGTCGAGCTGCTGGGGAATGGCGACCTTGAACTCGCGGTTCAGCACCCATTCCTGCGGCACGATCCCGTCGCCGGTCTGGAACCAGAAGAACTGCAGTCCCGCGTCCTGAGCCGCGACGATGGCGTTCTCCAGCGGATAGCGCGCCAGGCTCTGGCCCACGAGGTGCGCGGATTCCTTTGCCCGTTTCTCGAAGCCGCCGGCCTTGTGGAACGGACTGGCGATGCCGCCCATCCAAAGCCAGGTATCGGCATGGACCGGCAGACGGTCCTTATAGGGGCAGATCGCATAGCCGGCCGCGGGGCAATCGGTGTCGAGCACCGGCGCGATCAGTCCGTCCTCCATCAGCCGCGCTTCCAGGAAAACCATGCCCGAACGGCTGAAGAAGACGTGCTTGGTGAAGATGTAGTTCGCGGCATAGATCGACAGGATCGCCAGAACGAAGCTCGCCACGGAAAGCCTGAGCCGCGGGCGCGGCAGCGCGTTGGCCTCGATCCAGGCGACCGGCGCGAAGCGCATCGCGGCCAGGACGACGAGCAGGCCCGCGGCGAGCGCGACATGCGAGGAATGACAGGCGATCGCGATGGTCGCCGCGACCACGAGCAGGGTCTTGCGCGCGGACCCCAATTCCTCGCCATGGAACGCCAGCAGATAGATCGCGAGCGGCGCCACGGCGACGAAGCAATCCGGCTCGATCTGGCCGGCATACCAGGGAAGTCCCGTCGTAAGGCACAAGACCGCGCCGATCGCCAGCAGCGCCCAGAGCGCCATCTGCGGCCGGATCGCGCGGGCGAATTCCACCATGACGAAGGCGGTGATCAGGCACTGCGCCGCCGCCACCAGCCATAGGCTCAGCGCGCCGCCGCTCGCCGCCAGGAAGCCGGAATAGATCGGCGACCGCTCGGCGATGAAGAGATGCCCCAGCCCCTGCAGCATGTAGGCGCCGGTATCGTAGAAGATGATCGGGAAGCCGTTCCAGGCGGCCACGGACAACAGGATCGGGGTGAGAAGAAGAACGCCGAGAAGCTCGTTGCGCGGCCGCGCAATCGGCGCGGCCGGGAACACGAAGCGAAACGGGCGTAACCCCGCAACGGTGCTTCCCAACTCGCTCATTGCCCGGCGGACGCCCCCAACTCGTGTGCGAACAATGCCGCAACCAATGCTGCACTGCAAAGTGACAAAATGGACAGGCGCAACACTGGGGAGAAACGGCGCGGAAATCCTGCCGATTCGCTGGCATCGGCGCGGTTGACAGGCGGTCGCCCCGCCCTACACTCCGGCCCGCTTCGCATACCCGCTTTCTCGAGGAAATTCATGGCGGATACCCC
Organism: Rhizomicrobium sp.; assembly: GCA_037200985.1. Classification (NCBI taxonomy): domain Bacteria; kingdom Pseudomonadati; phylum Pseudomonadota; class Alphaproteobacteria; order Micropepsales; family Micropepsaceae; genus Rhizomicrobium; species Rhizomicrobium sp. The sequence continues at coordinate 1,216,167 of JBBCGJ010000001.1, read as the reverse complement.
GCACAGGGCGCAGCGCCCGCGCCCCTTGTCGCCCTTCGTGACGATCTATCACTGGCCCGTCACCATGGCGACGTCGATCACCCATCGCTTCACCGGCATGGGGCTGGCCGCGGGCACCGTCCTTCTCGCCTGGTGGCTCTATGCGGTGGCGAGCGGGCCCGACTCGTTCCGTGAGTTCACCGATCTCGCCGGCACGCCGCTCGGCCAGGTCATCCTGTTCCTGGTCGTGTGGTCGCTCGCCTTCCACCTGCTCAACGGCATCCGCCATCTCGCCTGGGACATGGGCTTCGGCTTCTCGAAAGAGACGGCGCAGACCAATTCCATCCTGGTGATCGCGGCCTCGATCCTGGTCGCCGCCGGCTTCTTCGCGCTCGCCTATGGCGGCTATGGGGGATACTACCAGTGAGCCTCGAAACCCCGCTGCACAAGGTCGAGGGCCTCGGCTCCGCCCATTCCGGCGTGACGCATTTCTGGCGCCAGCGCGTCACCGCCGCGGCGCTGATCCCGCTGGCGATCTGGTTCGGCGTCTCGGCGCTCGGACTGGTGGGCGCGCACGAGGCCGCCACGCTGGCCTTCCTGTCCAAGCCGCTCAACGCGATCCTGATGGCCGCCTTCGTGCTCATCGCGGTCTATCACATGGCGCTCGGCATGCAGGTCGTCATCGACGACTACGTCTACGTCTCCTGGCAGAAGCTCTCGCTGATGCTGCTCATGCGCGGCTTCGCGATCGCCGTCGCCGCCGCCTGCCTCTATGCCCTGCTCCGCATCGCTGGACCCATCGTATGACCGCCGGATACACCATCGTCGACCACACATTCGACGTCGTCGTCGTCGGCGCCGGCGGCTCGGGCCTCCGGGCCACGCTGGAATGCGCCCGCCTCGGCCTCAAGACGGCCTGCATCACCAAGGTCTTCCCGACCCGCAGCCATACCGTCGCCGCCCAGGGCGGCGTCGCGGCCGCGCTCGGAAACATGGGCGAGGACGACTGGCGCTGGCACATGTACGACACCGTGAAGGGGTCGGACTGGCTGGGCGACCAGGACGCCATCGAATATCTCTGCCGCAACGCGCCCGAGGCGGTTTACGAGCTCGAGCATTTCGGCCTGCCCTTCTCGCGCACCGAAGACGGCAAGATCTACCAGCGCGCCTTCGGCGGCATGACCTCGAACTACGGCCAGGGCATCGCGCAGCGCACATGCGCCGCCGCCGACCGCACCGGCCATGCGATGCTGCACACATTGTACGGCCAATGCGTGAAGCACGAGGTGAATTTCTTCATCGAGTATTTCGCGCTCGACCTGATCAAGGACGGCGACGCCATCGTCGGGCTGATGGCGTGGAATCTGGACGACGGCACGCTGCACCGCTTCCGCGCCCATAAAGTGATCCTGGCGACCGGCGGCTATGGCCGCATCTACCTCTCCTGCACCGGCGCCCACACCCAGACCGGCGACGGCAACGCCATGGTGCTGCGCGCCGGGCTGCCGCTCCAGGACATGGAGTTCATCCAGTTCCATCCGACCGGCATCTACGGCGCCGGCGTGCTGATCACCGAGGGCGTGCGCGGCGAAGGCGGCTATCTCACCAATTCGGAGGGCGAGCGCTTCATGGAGCGCTATGCGCCCAATGCGAAGGACCTCGCGTCGCGCGACGTGGTCAGCCGCGCCATGACCATCGAGATCCGCGAAGGCCGCGGCGTCGGGCCGAACAAGGACCACATCTTCCTGCACCTGTCCCATCTCGATCCGAAGATCATCCATGAGCGCCTGCCCGGCATCTCGGAAAGCGCGCGCATCTTCGCCGGCGTCGACGTCACCAAGGAGCCGATCCCGGTTCTGCCGACGGTGCACTACAACATGGGCGGCATTCCCTGCCATTACACCGGCGATGCGGTGACGCTGAAGAACGGCAATCCCGACACGCCCATCCAAGGCCTGATGGCCGTCGGCGAGGCGGCCTGCGTTTCGGTGCACGGCGCCAACCGGCTGGGCTCCAACTCGCTGATCGATCTCGTCGTGTTCGGCAAGGCCGCCGGCATGCACGCCGCGGAGTCGCTCAAGGGCGTCACCGGCCATCACGACCTGCCCAAGGGCGCGGGCGACGAAGCCATCGCCCGGCTCGACAAATATCGTAACGCCAAGGGCGGCACGCCGACTGCCGAGCTGCGCCTTGCGATGCAAAGGGCGATGCAGGAGGACGCCGCCGTGTTCCGCACCGGCGACACGCTCAAAAGCGGCCAGAAGAACATCGACGCGATCTATGCCCGGCTGAAGGACGTCAAGGTCTCCGACCGCTCGCTGATCTGGAACACCGATCTGGTCGAGACGCTGGAATTCGAGAACCTGATCCAGCAGGCCATCGTCGCGCTGGAGGGCGCGGTGGTGCGCCACGAAAGCCGCGGCGCCCATGCCCGCGAGGACTTCCCCAACCGCGACGACGCGAACTGGATGAAGCACACACTGTCCTGGCTCGATCCCGCGACCGGCGTGGCGCGGCTCGACTATCGCCCGGTACACACCTACACGCTGACCAACGAAGTCGAATACATCCCGCCCAAGGCGCGGACGTATTGAAAGCCTCCGATCGTTCGGCTCTTGAAAAGGCGAACGCTGCCACCCAGATCATTTACGACGTAAGGAAAAAGGGGGCCGGCATGACTTTGGAGCCGCTGCTGCACGCGCCGACGGCCGTGCAGGTTCACGTCGCGACCGTGGCGCCTGCATTCCTGATCGGCACCTTCCTGATATTTGCCAGCCGCAAGGGCGCTCCGCTGCATCGTGCGCTCGGCTATCTCTATCTCGTGCTGATGAGCATCACGGCGATCACGACCTTGTTCGTCCACCAGCTCATGCCGCACAGCCCGTTCTGGGGTCTCAGCCCGATCCATCTTCTGGTGCCGCTGACCTTGTTCGCGGTCGTCGGCGCGCTGCGCGGGGCCTGGACGCACAACGTCGCGATGCACAAGCGCGCGATGATCACGCTCTACGTCGGCGGCATGCTGATCGCCGGAACGCTCACCTTCCTCCCCGGCCGCATCATGCACGCGGTCGCCTTCGGCTCCTGACGCGCGGTGCCGCCGCAAACCGGAACAAATCCTATCTTCCGACGTATCCATCGCTGGGGTGGAGGGCGTTTGCGATGGAGATTTATATGCGGACGAGAACCCTGTTCCTGGCGGCGGCCGCCGTGCTTGCGATCAGCGGCGGCGCAGCCTTCGCGCAGGCCGGGCCTGATCCCGACGGCTATTACAGCCGCAGCGACCGCGACGGTTATTACGACCGCAACGGTCATTACCAACATTTCACGGATGCCGACCGTCCGCCGCCCGATGACCGCGGTTCGCCGCCGGATGCCGACGATCGCGGACCGCCTCCGCCGGACGACGACCGCGGTCCCCCTCCTCCGCCGCCGCGCTATTATCATGAAGGCGATTACGAGCGCGATTGCCACGCCGGCAATGCGGCGGGCACCGTGTTCGGCGCGGCCGGCGGCGGGCTGATCGGCGGCGTCGCGAGCCACGGCAATCCCGCGGCCATCGTCGGCGGCATCCTGCTCGGCGGACTGTTCGGCCATGCCGTGACGCACGACATCGACTGCGACGACCAGCGCTATGCCTTCAACGAATACGCGGTCGGCCTCAACGGCGATATCGGCCGACGCTACGAATGGCGCCATGGCGACAGCTATGGCTACTTCACGCCGACGCGCGAATATTCCGAGGACGGACTGCGCTGCCGCGAATTCACCACCGTGACGTACCGGCACGGCGAGGAATTTCGCCATGACGGCGCCGCCTGCTACGGCCGCGACGGCTACTGGCACTTCGACGATTGAACCGCTCGCGTAGCGCGACGGCCGGAGCGGCGCTATCGTCCGCGCGCGACTCCGGCCGGGCGGTTCGTCATGAGCGAGATACGGCGCCAGTACCAGGACAGCAGCCGGATGATGGCGCGCGCCCTCATCCACATCAAATACGCGCCGCAAGGCAGGCCGTGGTCGCTCGCTGATACCGGTCTGTTCGCCGCCGGCGCAAGCGTGCTCGACATCGGCTGCGGACCCGGCCGGTTCTGGGCGGCCGCCGCCAAGGCATTGCCGCCCGGCATCGCGCTGACGCTCGCCGATCTGTCGCCCGGAATGGTGGGGGAGGCCGTAAAGAACGCAACCGGCGCAGGCGGCATGTGGCGCTCCGTGACCGGTGCGGTGGCCGATGTCTGCGTCCTGCCCTTCGCCGACGATGGTTTCGACATCGTGACGGCGATGCACATGCTCTATCACGCGCCGGACAAAGACCGCGCCGTCGCGGAAATCGCCCGCGTGCTGAAGCCCGGCGGCACGCTCATCGTCACCACCAACGGCGCCGCGTCGATGGCGGAGATGAACCGGCTTTCGCATGCCGTTTTCGGCACGCCGCCCTATGACGTCGGCTCCGCGCCGTTCAGCCTGGAGAGCGGCGAGCCGATCCTGCGCCGCCATTTCCGCGATGTCGAAGTCCATGCGAAGACCGACATCCTGCGCGTGACCGATGCGCAGGATGTCGTGAACTGCCTGCGCTCGTTTCCGCCCGGCGACCGAGCCGACGAGGCGACGCTGCGAAATCTCGACCGCGAATTGGCGGAGCGGATGGCCGCCCAGGACGGCCTCTTCCCGATCACGCGCATTGCCGGCTACATGGTGGCGCGCGGCCACAAGGCTTGAGGCGTGCTACTTCGCCGTCGCCAGCGCCGCGGCGATATCGGCACCCGCGTTCCGGCGCAGCGCGATGCAGCGGTCGATCTGTTCTTCCGTATGCGCGGTTCGCCGTGCCGCGCCGAGCGCGGCGCTGAGCCTCTCCTGCTGGAAAGCCTCGGCGTCGGCGCGCGCGCCCGCGCCGCAGGCGCCGCTGAGAATACCCGCCATGCCGGCCATGTTGGACAGGCTGAGGCGCTGCGCGAAGGCGTCGAAATGCGCGCCCACATAGGCCCAGAGCGCCGCGCGGGCCACCGCCTCCTCCGGCATATAGGCGTTCAGATAGCGCAATTCGCCGATCCGCATTCGGGCGGGCGCCAGCGCCAGAAGCTTGGCGATCACCGCCGGATCGTCGCTGCCGGCGAAGGCATAGACGATGCTCCGCCGCACGGTTTCCTGATTCGTGGTCTGGAACACCGCGACCAGGTCGTCGGCATAGGCCTTGTCCGACAGAAGCGCCGCACGCAGCGCCTCGGCCCGCACCTCGGGCGCCAGCGCCTGCCATTTGGCTTCGCCCTGTCCCGTCGAGACCTGGATCGGACGCGCCAGCATGGCGATCGCGTCGGGATCGTGCGCTTCGGTGACGAGCAGGATCGCGAGATATTCGCGCGCGAACGCATCGGCCGGCGCTTCGCCCTTGCGCGGCGAGACGCCCGCCGTCTTGAGGCGCGCCAGGAAGTTCCGGCTGAGGAAGGCGCGATAGGCGGGAAGGTCGCTGGCCGCCAGACTGTGGCGCAGCGGCATGAGCCTGTTGGCGAGGCTTGCCAGCACGTCCCAGCGCGCGGCCGGCGCCAGCGCATGGATGAGCGCGAACGCGTCTGCGGCGCGCGCTTGGCCGTTGCGCAATCCGGCGAAGACGTTGGCCAGGAGCGTGATCTGGCCGGTGGCGTCCATCTTCGGCGCCAGCGCGATCTGCTTCTGCCAATCGGCCTCGCCCAGCGCGAAGCGGTAATAGCCGGCGCCGTCCGCGTTCGGCAGCGGCATCGCCGTGCAGCCCGCCGTCAAGGCCAGCGCGAAATGCGCGCCTTCGCCGACCCGGCAGGCGCGCGACGCACCGTCCATCGCGCAGACGGGCACGTGCCAACTGCGCTGCGGGGCGGAGAAGCCGAACGGCGCATAGGCCGACTGCGCGAAATCCAGTGCCGGCGGCGCGCAGCGCAACGAGGCCTTCAGCAGCGGCACGCCGGAGCGGTCGATGAAATCGCCGAAGGCCGGCACGATTTCGGGATGCCCCGTGGTGGCGGCGATGGTGCCGACGAAATCCCGCGCCGTCGCATTGCCGCGCGCGAATTTCGTCAGATAGGCATGGATGCCGCGCTGCCAGTTCGCAGGCCCCACATAAGTTTCGAACATGCGCAGCACCGACGCGCCCTTGTCGTAGGTGATGGCGTCGAAGGCGTTTTCGAGATCGTCGGTATTGGCGATCGGCTGGTGGATCTGCCGCGCCGAGGGCAGCTCGTCGAGGTCCATCACGTCGAAACCGCCGCGCAGCGTGTCGGTGGCGAAATCCATCTGCGGCAGCACGGCGGCGGACGCCTTGTATTCCGCCCAATTGGCGAAGGATTCGTTGAGCCAGGTGTCGTCCCACCAGGCGGGCGTGACGAGATCGCCGAACCATTGATGCGCCAGCTCGTGCGCCTGGACCGTCAGGCTGCCGCGCTTCTGGTCGAGCGGCGCGTCGGGATCGAGCAGCAGATAGCGCTCGCGGAAGGTGATGGCGCCGGCGTTCTCCATCGCGCCGGCCGCGAAATCCGGCACCGCCAGGATGTCGAGCTTCTGGAACGGATAGCCGATGCCGAAATAGGTCTCGAGCGCGACGACGATCTTGGGCGTCAGCGCCAGCGCATAGGCGATGCGCTTGCCGTCGCCGCGCGCCGCGATGCCGCGGATGTGCAGCGGGCGCGAGCGATAGGCATTGGGCGGCGCGGTGCCGCCGTCGACGACGTCGAGCGGACCCACCGCCAGCGCCACCAGATAGGTCGGCAGGGGCTTGGTCGTCTCGAACACGGTGTCGACCATGCCGTGCGCGGCGGGCGCGGCGGCGACGATGGGCGTGTTGCCGATGACCCGCATGCCCTTGGGCGCGATCACGGTCATGTCGAACGGCGTCTTGAAGCCGGGCTCGTCGAAGGACGGGAAGGCGCGGCGCGCATCGGTCGATTCGAACTGGGTGAAGGCGTAGGAATCGCCGCGGTCGACGACCTTGTAGAGTCCCGCCAGCGAGCGATCGAACGGCGCGTCGTAATCGAAGATCAGCGTCGCAGCGCCGGCCGGCACCTTGTCGACGAAGATCAGCCGCGCCACGCCGGACGGATCGACCTGGTCGTAATGCGCCGCGAAGCTCTGGCCCGATTTGAGCCGCACCGTCACGCCCGAAACGTTCAGGTCCAGGCCGTGCAGATAGAGCGAGCGCCGCGCTTTCGGAAAAAGGACGTCGATCTCGACATGGCCGGCGAAGCGATCGGTTCTGGGATCGATGCGAAGCGCGATGCGATAGCGTTGCGGAATCGCGTCGCGCGGCAATTTTCCGCGCGGGACGGTTTCGCCGCCGAGCGAGAGTCCCTTGCGCGGCGCCGCACGTTTCTCAGGCTCCTTGCCGCAGCCGGACAGGCATAGAACGGCGGCGAGGACGGCGAGCGCGACGGCGCGCCCGATCTTGTGCACTGCAATCAAGTGACGTGCTCCGGCGCTATGGGAACAATCCCGCCTATTGAAGGTTTTCCGGGTGGGCCTGTCCATACTGTCCTGATTCTGCCCCATTTTGTTCAGGCGGAGTTCATGGCCGGCAGGCATAAAGCGATTTCGACAACGGGTCGGTCCCGCAAGACCGCCCCCCAAAAAGGAGAGAGGACGATATGTTGAAGAAAACCGTATTGGCCGCAGGCGCGGCGTTGCTGGTGCTGAGCTTCGGCACAAGCGCCGCCTGGGCGGACGATTGCCACAGCGATCACACGGGCGGCACGGTGCTCGGCGCCATTGCGGGCGGCGTGCTCGGCGGCGTGGCGGGCCACGGCAACGGCCTGGCGATCGCCGGCGGCGCCATCTTCGGCGGTCTGGCGGGCAATGCGCTCAGCCGCGACATCGATTGCGACGACCGCGACTATGCCGGCCGCGCGTATGAGGACGCTTTCGACGGCGATATCGGCCGCCGCTATGAGTGGTCCGGCCGCCATGGCGGCCATGGCTATATCGTCGTAAACAACGAGTATCGCCGCAACGGCCGTCGCTGCCGCGACTTCACGCAGGTCGTGTGGCGTCACGGCGATCGCCTGGAGCGCAACGGCACGGTGTGCCGCCGCCATCACGAATGGCAATTCGTGGACTGAACGTTACCGTTCGATAATATTACGCGACCCCGCGCTTCGCCGGCGCGGGGTTTTCGTTTGCGCCGCTACTTGCCCTTCCATTGCGGCGCGCGCTTCTCGGCGAAGGCCTTGGGCCCCTCGCGCAGGTCCTCGCTCCGGTACATGGCCGCGATGGCGGGATAGCCGTTCTGGTTCTTGAGCGCGTCGGCGATGGAGGGCTCGTTCAAGCCGCGATAAACCGCCTGCTTGGACGCGCGCACCGACATCGGCGACAGCTCCATGATCTGTGCCGCCAGCGCCCGGGCGCGCGTCATCAGATCCGCCGCCGGCACGACCTCGTTGACGAAGCCGAGCTCCTTGCCTTCCGCCGCGCCGACGCGTCGCCCGGTCAGGATCATGCCGAGCGCCCGCTTGGTGCCGATCTCGCGCGGCAGGCGATGCAGCCCGCCGGCCAGCGCCGCCAGCCCGACGCGCGGCTCCGGCAGGGCGAACACCGCCGCGTCCGATGCCAGGATGATGTCGCAGGCGAGCGCGATCTCGAAGCCGCCGCCCATCGCGATGCCGTTGACCGCCGCGATCAGCGGCTTGTCGAGATCGAAGCGCGAGACGAGGCCGCCGAAGCCGCCGCGATGGTGCGGCAGAAGGTTGGCCGTGCTGCCGCCGCCCGCCGCCGTGACCTTGAGATCGTTTCCGGCCGAGAAGGCGCGCTCCCCCGCGCCGGTGACGATGGCTACCCATTGCTCGGGGTCGGCGGCGAAGGCGTCGAACACCGCGCCCAGCTCGGCATGGGCCGGGGCGTGCAGCGCGTTCATCACCTCCGGCCGGTTCAAGGTGACGATCGTCAGCCGCCCTTCCCGCTCGACCTTGCAGAATTCGTAGGTGCTCATGGCGCGGTTTCCCTGGTTTTTCGCCCAAGTGTCCCGTGCCCCCCGGGCGGCGGCAAGGCTTGCGTAACCATTTGAACGTAACTTTTCCGCAGCAACGGAAAGTTCTCATGTCGGACACCTGGACCATCAACGCGGCGGGCCAGCTCTATGGCCCCTATACCGAGCAGCAGCTCCAAACCTTCGTCGGAGAGGGCCGGCTGGCGGCGCATTCGCTCGTGGCGCCCACGGGCCACGACCAGTTCCGCGCCGCCGGCTCCTATCCCATGCTGGCGCGCCTGTTCGCGCCCGCCAACGCGCCCGCGCCCTCGGCGACGGGCAAGTTCGTGACCGCCAGCGGCGTCGAAAGCGAGGACGATACGATCTCGCCCACCTTCGGACGCAGCAATGACGAGCCGCGCAGCGGCGAGCGCGGCCGCTTCGTCGTCATGGCCGACATGAAGTCGCGGTCGATCTCCGGCCTCGAGGAAGAGATCATGAATATGGGCCCGGCCTATCCCCTGATGCCGCAGGCCTGGCTCCTGATCAGCGAGCAGCCGATCAACCAGATCCGCAACGCCCTGGTCCAGAAGCTCGGCAAGATGGACATGCTGTTCATCGTCGACGCGACGCACAACAAGGCGGCCTGGTTCAATTTCGGCCCCGAAGCCGACACCCGAATCCGCCGCGTGTGGACCGCGCAGCACGACGTGATCGCCAAGGCCGGATAGGCGTCACACCGACCGCAGGGCCGCGATGTAGCGCTGGTGATTGTAGACGTAACCGGCGGCGGCGATCTTCAGGCCCGTCAACTCTTCGTCGAGCAGCGCCCGCGCGCGGCGCGCCGGGGCACCCAGGATCATCGAGCCGTCCTCGAATTCCTTGCCTTCCGTCACCAGCGAATTGGCGCCGACCAGGCAGTTGTTTCCGATCCGCGTGCGGTTGAGCAGCGTCGAGCCCATGCCGATCAGCGTGCCGTCGCCGATGGTGGTCGAATGCAGGATCACGCGATGGCCGACGGTGCAGTTGGCGCCGACGGTCACGGGTTGGCCCGGATCGGTGTGGATCACCGAATTGTCCTGGATGTTGGAATTCTCGCCGATCACGATCCAGTCATTGTCGCCGCGCAGCACCGCACCCCACCAGACGCTGGCACCCTTCAGGAGCCGGACCCTGCCGATCAGAACCGCCGTGGGCGCGACCCAATAGTCGCCTTCGGGCGGAAGCACGGGGGTCGCATCGTCCAGGGCATAGATCGGCATGAACATCTCGTGACAGGTGGGCGCCGCCATTGTGGCAGGACAATTTTGCGAAGGCGAGGCTTCAAGGCATACTCGCGCCATGGCCCCTGCTTCGCGCCTGCCCGCCCTGGACCACGCGATCGCGCACAGCATCGTCGAGGATTCGATCCGCACCTATTTCCGCAAGCGGCGCAGCCGCGTGCCGGGCTTCGTGGAGCGCACCTTCTCGCTGAAGGGCGCGCTGGAGACCCATCGCCATGCCTTCGGTCACGATCTGTGGCGCGCGCCGCTGAACGCGGCGCTGGCCGGGCCGCAGCTCGGCCTCAACGCCGCGGCGTCCGTGCTCAAGATGGCGGGGCGGAAGGAAACGGCGGAACGCCTGCGCGCCCGCGAGCTGTTCTTCCGCACCACCGTGACGGTCGAGATCGAGCGGCGGCTGATCGTCGATCTCCTGGAACTTCCCTATACCGGTTTCGGCGAGCCGAGCTTCCACGACGCGCTGGCGGTCGAGATCCTGGGCGACAGCCGGCTCGACGGCGCCTTGGGCGCGCTCAACGGACCCTGGGGCGAAAAGCAGCGCCTGATGATGGACGCGAAGCTGGCGCAGCAGTTGGCGATCTATCTCAACGCCCGCGGCGCGGCCGGCGAAGTCGTCAGCGCCGGCGTGACGATGGCGGCCGGCGGCGCCTTCCTGCATCAGGCGACGCCGGGGTTCCTCACGCTCGGCCCGGCGCTGGCCCAGGCGCTGGGCGCCAAGATCGGCGGCGTCGCGGCGTTCACCGTGACCGGCGCCGTGCTGGCCGCGAGCGCCACGGCCGCGGCGTTTGCCGGCGTCGTCACCGATCCGATCCAGAGCGCGCTCGGCATCCATCACCTGCGCCTGATCGCGCTGCTCGACACGCTGGAAAGCGCCTTCCTCGGCGGCGATGCGCGGCTGGCGATTCCGGAACAATACGCGGCGCGGCTCATCGATCTCGTCGACGCGATCGTGTCGATCGCTGGACATATGCGGACGTAACCCGCGTCATGGCCGGCCTTGGGCAGGCCGCCCATATTCCAGTGCACCGTCCGTGCTTATGGGTTGCCGGGACAAGCCCGGCGATAACGAACGAATTTCAAAACGGAACAATCCACAGATTTCACATCGCCGTCGCACGAACGCTGCTACGCTTTTCTTGTCGGAGCGTGATTCGACATAGAGGGGGCCGGATTTAGTGCAGCTTTGCACTTCATTCCCGAAATACCCGGGCAACGTCGTCCGCCCTTCCACGCACGCCGACATCTCCATCAACCCCAGCATTCCGTTCCTGACCAGGGAGTCTCCATGGCCAAGCGTTCCGCGCGTTACAAAGCTCGCGACTTTCAGGAATCCGAAAACGTCCACCCCTTCCCTTCCCGCGGCGGCTGGAATCCGCGCGGCGAAGACGACGTCCGCGACCGCAAATACGTAAAGAACATCCGCGCGATGAGCGCGACGCAGCAGCTGCTGCTGGACGCCATCGAAGAGCGCTCCGTCGTTCTCGCGCTCGGACCGGCCGGCACCGGCAAGACCTATCTCGCCATCGCCAAAGCCGTCGAAGCGCTCGAAGCCGGGCGCTGCGGCCGCATCGTGTTGTCGCGTCCCGCGGTGGAGGCGGGCGAAAATCTCGGCTTCCTACCCGGCGACCTCAACGAGAAGCTCGCGCCCTATCTGCGCCCGCTCTACGACGCTTTGACCGAGCGGCTCGGCACCAAGCGCCTCAAGGCCCTGCTCGCTGACGGCGTGATCGAGATCGCGCCCGTCGCCTATATGCGCGGCCGCACGCTCAGCGATTGCTATGTCGTGATCGACGAGGCGCAGAACTGCACCTACACCCAGCTCAAGATGCTTTTGACGCGTCTGGGCTGGCGCTCGACCATGGTGCTGACCGGCGATCCCGACCAGACTGATCTGCTGAAGGGTATGTCGGGCCTGGGCGACATCGCCGACCGGCTGGAACGCGTGCCGGAGATCGCGGTCGTGCGCCTCTCCGACGCCGACATCGTGAGGCACCCACTGGTCGCGGGCATGCTGACGGTGCTGTAACGTATCTGTCATCCCCGGCGCCCATCGCGCGAAAGCGCGATGGGCGGTAAGGGGACCCAGGTGGCGCAAGCCGCGCGATCTCGCAGGTTCGTGCGATATTTCATCAAATCCGGTCGGCACCTTTCACGTTGCGCGGCCTGGGTCCCCGTCCCCTCGCATCGCTTCGCGATGCTCGGCCGGGATGACAGGTTGGGATTGACTCACGCCCTTCATTTAACTAATAAGCTAAATAGATAATCGGCAAAGCACGCATGGACGCCCTCTCCGCCACCTTCCAGGCCCTCGCCGATCCGACGCGGCGCGCTATCCTCGCCCAACTCGCCTCAGGCGAGCGTTCTGTCACCGAACTGGCGGCGCCGTTCGACATGAGCCTGCCGGGCATCTCCAAGCATCTGAAGGTGCTGGAGCATGCCGGCCTCATCAGCCGCAGCCGCGAGGCGCAATGGCGGCCCTGCAAGCTCGAACCGCAGGCGCTGATGCCCGTCGACACCTGGCTGGATGAATACCGCCGGCTCTGGAACCAGCGGCTCGACCGGCTCGAGGACTATCTCAAGGAAATTCAGGCGAAGGGGAAGAAACGTGGCCGCGCCCGGAAGTGAAACCCGCTTCCCTTCAGTCGCGGCCCGCGCACGAATTCGGCGCCGTCGAAGACGGCGCCTCAAAGCCTATCTCGCGCAGCAGCAATAGGAGGCCGCCATGCCGCAATTCCTTACGATCTACAGCCCCGCCAGTCCGTCGAGCGGCCCGCCGAGCCCCGAACACATGGCCGAGATGGGCAGGTTCATCGAACGCATGAAAGCCCGCGACGCGCTGGCGGCCATGGGCGCGACCGCGCCCGGCGCCTTCACGGTGCGGCTCGCCAAGGGCTCATATGCCGTGAACGATCTGCCGAAGACCGGCGAGCACGGCTTCGCCATCCTGAACGCGAGGGACAGGGCCGACGCCGAGCGGATGGTGAAGGAATTTCTCGCCGTGGCCGGCGACGGCGAGTCCGTCGTGCATCCGCTGATGGGCCAGCCGCCGCAATCCTGAAACACGAAAACGGTAGTGGGAAACCGACGATGGCCGATCTTGCCAAATATACGCTGACGCGCATTCTCGATGCGCCGCGCGAACTGGTCTTCGAGATGTGGACCGATCCGAAGCATTTCCGCCGCTGGTGGGGGCCCAAGGGCTCCGACAATGGCGAGACGCGTCTCGACCTGCGCGTCGGCGGCAATCTCATTCCGGCGCTCGACGGCATGGAAGAGGGCGTGAGCGGCAGCCTCGACCCCCTCGCCGATCTGCTGGCGACTTTGTGATCGCATCCAGGGATAAAAGGAGAACAATGACGTCATGACCACGCCCGTCTTTTCGCTCGACCGCAGCTTCGACGCGCCCCGCGCGCTCGTCTGGCAAGTCTATACCGAGATCGATCACCTCTCGCGCTGGTGGGGACCGAAGGGCTTCACCTGGATCAAGGGAACGCTCGATCTGAAACCGGGCGGTCTGTTCCACTACGGCATGCGTTCGCCGACGGGCCAGGAGATGTGGGGCAAGTTCGTCTATCGCGAGATCGTCGCGCCCGAACGGATATCGTTCGTCACGTCGTTTTCGGATGAGGACGCCAACACGGTCCGCTCGCCCTATTCGCCGATCTGGCCGCTCGAGGTCCTGAACACCGTCGTCTTCACAGAGCGCGGCGGCAAGACTACGTTGGCGATGACCGGCACGCCGATCAACGCGACGGACAAGGAGCAGGCATTCTTCGATTCCATGCTGCCGAGCATGGATCAGGGCTTCAAGGGCACGCTCGACCAGCTCGCCGATTACCTGGCGACGATCTAGCGGCGATAGAGGAGAAAAGGATGACGTTAAGAAAGTTTGCGCCGCTGCTGGGAGCGATCCTGGCCGCCTGCGTCATCTGCGGCGCCCACGCCGCGGATGCGCCCGCGCCGGGAACCATCCCGCACGGCACCGCCGACCTCGCAAAGGCCGGCGCGGGCACCTATACGCTCGATACCAAGCATGTCGGCGTCGTCGCGCGGGTCTCGCATCTCGGCTTCTCGATCAGCATCTTCCGCTTCGACAAGGCGACCGGAACGCTGGAATGGGATCCGGCGGCGGTCGCCAGATCGAAACTCACGGCGACGGTCGAGACCGGGTCGATCGCCACCAACGTCCCCGGCTTCGCGACGCAGCTCTCCGGCCACGACTATCTCGACGCGGCCGCTTTCCCGCAGGCCACTTTTGTCTCTACCGCCTTCCACCAGACCGACGCCACGCATGGCGAGGTCGAGGGCACGTTCACGCTCAAGGGCAAGACGGTGCCGCTTACCTTCGACGTGACGCTGATCGGTGCCGGACCCGGCTTCGAGGGCGGCGACGTCATCGGCATCCATGCCGAAGGCTGGATCGATCCCGTGCCGTTCAACATGGGCCCGTTCATCACCGCGCCTATCCAGCTCGTCATCGACACCGAGTTCGACCGCAAGGGCTGAGGCCATGGCGCTGCGGCTTCATTGTCATCCGCTGTCGTCCTTCTGCTGGAAGGTGCTGGTCGCGCTCTACGAGAACGGCACACCGTTCGAACCGGTGCTGGTCGATCTCGGCAAGGAGGCCGATCGCGACGCCTTCTACAAGCTCTGGCCCATCGGCAAATTCCCGGTGCTGGAAGACACGGCGCGCGAGTGGATGGTGCCGGAGTCCAGCATCATCATCGAATATCTCGACCAGCATCACGCAGGCCCCACGACGCTCGTTCCGGCCGATCGCGATGCGGCGCGGCAGATGCGCATGCGCGACCGTTTCTTCGATCTCTATATTCACGTCCCGATGCAGAAGATCGTCGGCGACCGGTTGCGGCCCGCGGGCCGGAAGGATGCGCTCGGCACGGAACAGGCACGCGCGCAGCTCCGTACGGCGCTGGCGCTGCTCGAGAGCGGCATCGGCGAGCGCTGGGTGATGGGCGAGGTCTTCACCATGGCCGATTGCGCCGCGGCGCCGGCCCTCTTCTATGCCGACAAGGTGATGCCGTTGGCCGGCGCCTTCCCCAGGACGGCCGCCTATCTGAAGCGTCTGAGCGAGCGCCCGTCCTTCGCGCGGGTGCTGAAGGAGGCCGAGCCCTATTTCGCGATGTTTCCGGCCGCGTAACGCCACGGAAGCGGCCCAAACCGTACCCGTTCTTCGAAGATTGCGCTGGCATTGCGCGTGGCTTTCGGCATACTGACAAAAAGTCAGAATATCGGGAGACACCGCACATGGCCTTCGAACCCCTCTCGGCGACCGACGATCTCGGCTTCGACCCCGACGCTCTGCGGCGGAAATATCGCGCCGAGCGCGACAAGCGCCTGCGCGCCGACGGCAACGAGCAATATGTCGAGATCAAAGGGGATTTCGCCCGCTATCTCGAAGACCCCTATGTCGCGCCGGTCGCGCGTGCGCCGCTGAGCGACGCGGTCGAGGTCGCGGTGATCGGCGGCGGCTTCGGCGGCCTGCTCGCGGGCGCCCGGCTGCGCGAGGCGGGGATCGACGACGTCCGCATCATCGAGAAGGGCGGCGATTTCAGCGGCACCTGGTACTGGAACCGCTATCCCGGCGCGGCCTGCGATATCGAGAGCTATGTCTACCTGCCGCTGCTCGAAGAGATGAACTACATCCCCGTCGAGAAATACACCCGCGCGCCGGAGATCCTGAAGCACTGCCGCGCCATCGGCGAGCATTTCGACCTTTATCGCGGCGCCCTGTTCCAGACCGAAGTCACCGAACTGCGCTGGGACGATGCGATCGGCCGCTGGATCGTCAAGACCAACAAGGGCGATGCCCTGAAGGCGCGCTTCGTGGTGATGGCGAACGGTCCGCTGCACCGCCCCAAGCTGCCGGGCATCCCGGGCGTCGAGAGCTACAAGGGCCATTCCTTCCACACCAGCCGCTGGGACTACGACTACACGGGCGGCGATTCGAACGGCAACCTGACGGGCCTGAAGGAC